>NZ_JAMQGO010000028.1 GCF_023703375.1 Lutimaribacter degradans | reverse complement strand
GGGCGTCGGTCAACCAGAAGAGATCAGACATGTTCACCGCTCGTTTTTCGAACCGTGAATCACGCCGCCTCGCAGAAATCAATGGGTCCTGACCCTAGATACGTCATACCAGTATATCTGATCCTATGGATTTGGCAAATTCTAAGAAAATCATTCAGTGGGTGCCAGTGTAAGATTATAACGTAGCCTTACATTGGCACCCACTACAAATTTGAAATACCCTGATACCAAATTACAGGAGCTAGCTATAGATATTCTTCCCAACAAAGGAATTGACAAACTTTCCATAGAATGAAGGTGTGAGGTTCCTAGTAAGCACTAAATCTGTATGAACCTTTTTGCCGCGGTGGATTCTGTTTAAGTGATGATACGAGTCAGCGGTTATAATATCCGCATTATTCTTTAGTTCAAAAACATTAAAATTTTCCTTCAGCTCATTAAAAAACATTTCCGAATTTTGCCCGCCAGCTTCAATGTATTCGCTATCAAACTCCATTAGTATTACGATGTTCTTCGAACCTTGAAGCGTCTGCTTTGCGCCATCGAGTGCTGCCGGTTCATATCCTTCTATATCCAACTTGATTAGCAGTGATTCATTGCCTCCACCTAAATTTTCCATTTCATGGTCAATGCTTGTGCAAAGAACTTTCACTTTCGTCAGTTCAGATTCACTACTGCGAACGACACTCGATTTACCTGACCAATCTTCATCAATGAAAAAGCTTAGATTTTCGCCAGGCGTGTTGCCCACTGCAAGATTTCGCCATTCGAGATTCTTTATATCATCATTATACAACGATGACTTTTGCAAGAAGGGAATAAGTTTACTGTTGGCCTCATAACCGACAATTTTTGTGGAACAGTACAACGGCGCTGACATCGCACACTCACCATAGTTGGCACCAATATCTAAAAATAGATCGATATCGAATTCATCCATCATTCGAAAAAAGAAATGTTGCTCCCGCGATCTGCCTCGAACTCCCCGCGTCAACAATATCTTTCTCACTCTGCGATCGCTTGGATCAACGGAAATTCGCCTTAAACCGGAACAAATATACGCGATTTCAGGGTCGGGTCGATTATACGAAGCTTTTATCTTTTCCAATTCATCAGTCATCTGCAAAGAACCCTCATTTAGCGTTTGGTCGATTTGTTTATTCACTCGTTCATCATTAGATCCACGCTCGGCTCGTGATGCCGAAGAACTGTGTGAAGTGGATAAACTATTTAGTTTCTTAGAGAAAAGCTTTGTCAACTTAAGATTGTGAAAGGAATACTCTTTCAGCTCATTGTAAACAGGCGTTCTGCTACAAATATCCCACCATTTAAGTGTGAATGAATTCTCTACATCTGAAAAATATACTTGTCCATGATCTGAATTTATTTCATTGGGGACTATCATTTTATAACTTTTCAAGTCGTTAGGAGTATTGAATGGTATTTCCCATGGTTTAATGTTCCCAAAAAGCGCATTCAAATGTACGGATTTTGGTGGCGAGGTAGGAGCTTCACCATTAAGATCTACAACTTTAACATTGTAAGGGTTTGAGCGCTCAATTGTCGCCATTTCACCAGCAAAGAAGCCAGTCAAAAATGCCTGATCACCCCCATATAAAACTTTCTGTTCCGGAAAGTGTCGTGCCCAAGACTCTGCGTACTTAACGTAATCGTCTGCGGAGATTTCTTTCTTTCGTAGACGGTCTAAGTTAATAAGCATGTGACCAGAATTAAAGCCGCCCCACATTCCGGTGAGTCGATCGAAGTTCCAAGGATCTTTCTCCAATCTCCAGTAAGTCGACAGAAGTAGAGATTTTCCCTCAAAGTCCTTGAAATAGAAGTCGTACTCATTTGATAAAAATAGGAAGTCACCTGTATCGACAAACAAAACTCTATCAACATCTTCAGGTAAGAAAAGATGGCAGGCGCCATCGAAAAAGCGCGCGGTATCATGCGCGCGAGAATAGCGAACAACTTTCTTTAAAAAGTCATCATCTTGAACCATAACATTGTGGAATGTCAGATTCAATTTATCTGAGAAGTCTGTAAGTTCTTCAATATTTTGATCGGCAATATCGGATTGGATTAAGTAAAAATGCAAATCATACTTTTTCCCAAAAATTTCATGTACATTTTGAAGGTTTACAAACACAAAACGCGAATAAGCGTCGTTACACGATGTGGCAATGTTCATTCTTAGCTTCTGTGTCATGCCGGTTTTCCTTTTTGGGTGTCCAGTTCTATAGTTTGATGCTTGCTAATTTCATCATGCTAACGCCACTTAGTATGCATTAACGATATCGCTAATAGCAGTAAATTCATCGAGCGCCTGTTTTGATTGCGCTATTTCTCGTGACATTTTGACTTGCCTCTCTATGTCACGGAGAAGTCGATTCAAGTCTTTTATGCCTTGATCTACCCGTTGCAATAGTCTGCGATCAGCAATGGCCATCCAACTCTCAACCACCTCAAATACCTTGCCTTCACGCAAACTATTCGCATAATGCCAGACCATTTTTTCCGACATTTCTTTTGAAAGTTCCTGCCATACTTCTTCCGAGATTTGTTGTAGCGTGGCTGCAGCTCGCACAGCGTATGGTCGAAACGCTGACGGCTGCAAGCGCCCAATGTGCCACGAGACTTGGTTTACAAGCCATTTGGCTGCCTGAATGCGTAGCTCGGTGGATAAATCAGGTAGGTTTGAAGTTATTATAGAGTAGTGGGTGAAGAATGCAGTAAGTTCGACCCCGGTAGAAGCCATGGTCTGTCCTGGGCGATTGACTCGGTGATGACAGACAATATGACGCGAAAAATGGATGCTTTTTGCCCTCGTGCAGACGTACCAATGGAACGGGTTGTCTTCGAAAAAGAAATCACCCTCGGGAAATCGAATACGGTTTTCGCGAAGAAAGGCAGTTCGATAAAATTTCCGCCAAGGTACGGCAATGAGATCAATCGCTGCAATTCTCGATGACTCAAGGTCCATGGTTGCCGATAGCCCGTCCCATTTTCTGGTATCGGCTGGTGGTTTCGTGCGATTGTTCCGTTGATCATATTCTAGATAGTCAGACAGGCTAATGTCGGCCGGATGGGATTCGTATGCATTGCGGGCCTTGTTGAATCCCTCGGGAAGCATGTAATCATCGCCATCAACAAAAAATATTGTGTCGCACTCGGCATGGTCCATTCCAATATTGGCACCAATTCCCACGCCACCAATGGTGTTGGTTCCCAACCAAATTGGCGTCCAGTTAACATTGTTGCCAAACCCAATCTCTTCTACGAAATCGAGTACTGCCTGTTCTGTGGAATCGGTGGAGCCATCATCTACGAGTATGACCTGATCTCCTTCGCGCACGCAGTCACGAAGGCTTTCAAGGCACTGCCGTATATACGGCTCGATGTTATAAGTGGTGACAATAAAGGATACGCTCATGGTAATGTTCCCTCAAAAAGTATCCTGTTGATTTTACGAGCTAGCGCCGGATCACGATAGGCAATCAGCGTCATTAGCCGTTTATCGATGGCGGACAGGGCGTAGTCCTTACTTTTCCGAAGCAGCACGTCGAGGTAAACATCGTCCATGTTTTCCTTGATCCAACTGATAAGTCTAAAGTTGAAGTCAAAAAAGGGGTGCAAGAAAGTCAGTCGTTCTAGATCAGGTTCGCTTGTGATCCTCGACAAGGTGTTCTCGAATGCTTGGAATACCGCCAACCTCTCGTCACCGCGTCGGTTTGTCAGACGTGTTCCACTTGGATGCCATTGGTGTACCGCCCCGATTTGGGTAGTAGCCCAAATATTGCGCGCGACGATGAAGCTGCTCCAATGTAACTCCAAGTCATTGTGCACAGGTATCTCGGTGCAGCGAATTGCGTTGTCTCGTAAGAAATCTGTCCGATAAATTTTGTTCCAAGGATAGGCTGATATTTGGCATAGGTTGGCCGCCTCTCTCGTGGTGAGCCTTGCCGGTTCGTCATCTACAGATAGAGCTTTCCAGCGGGCTTCTTCCGTTGGAAAGCTACCTCTGCCGCCTTCTTCAAGAATTCGCGTATCGTCATGGCGAAAGATCAAAAAATCGAAGGCTTCGGCCTCAGTTTCGCATGACGTGATGATCGCTGAAAACTCGTCGGAAAAAAGATCATCTGAATCAAAAAAGATGACATGGCTGCCGGTTACCCGGTCCAACCCAATGTTCCGGGCGTGACCCGCACCGCGTTGTTCGGAACTCCTTAGCCAGATAACGCTGTCAGTCAGGGCTCGACTTTCAGGAACCGTTTCCGGTCCAAGTGGATCGTCAGACGCGTCATCTACAACGATTACCTCAGAGAACAAACCTAACTCAGCAACTTGCGTCAATAGCCTGCCCAGACCCTCTGGATCGTTCCAGACTGGAATTACTATTGAAAGCTTCATTCTTTAAATTCCCAACGAGCTTGCAGCGAGTGAAACAAAGTTAAGTACCTTTTTACAAATTTTAAGTCTCAAACAATGAATACTCGGAAGTCAATCAGATCTAGGGCTGCTGATTGGGGCGCAAAAAACAATACCAACTCTCGCCAGCTTGCTTTTATAGGCACATCTTCCCGTTCTTCTACCTTTAAGAGATCTACATGCGTGCTTGGTTGGCCATAGGCGACGACGTGTTTTGGCAAAAATGCGTCCACAAATCCATCAGCGGTCTGCGAGCGCAAGCAGACGCGGAAAGTCGTAGCTTCTGCTGCGAATGTCTTGCAGGCAACACCAAATACGGCGGCATTTCTTAGATCAATCCCGCCAACAGAGAGATGCAATGCCATCCACTTTACTGGCTGCTGAACAACGTAGTTCAAGCTCAAAATATTGTCGCCGCCGGTGACGCTTCTCCCCTCGATCTCGCCATTGGGATCAATCGAGATTAAGGCACCGGGTGCAAGCCTAAGTCCATTGCTCAACTCTTCGTCACTTGCTTCCGTACGGAGCAAGCCAAGCGTATGATTTACTTCGGCGTCAAGGTTCAGAGATAGGTTGTCCATGGTCACAGTTATGCCTCAATGGTTTCTCTCGCGTCGGATGACTACCGCAGAAATGCTCGCGGCGCCAGACGGCATTCAGTTAGCAATGTTCTGAGTTTGGTTTCAAGTAACCGACGCATTGAACCGCCCCGGTTTTGCCGGAGGCTGATTACTCCGTTTTACGCGACTTTATCGAACTCGTTGTACTGTTCATAGAACTTCTCCTCGGCCTCTGCTGG
>NZ_JAMQGO010000027.1 GCF_023703375.1 Lutimaribacter degradans | reverse complement strand
GAAAAAAGGGGTTGCGGGTATTTGTTGTTATCCGTAAAAGCCCCTTCACCGGCGCTGCTGAGGCGGACGTTGGGGCGCCTACCGGGGCTGACGAGGTTCTGGAGGCGGTTTAGATTTGAGGCAAGTGACGGGCGGGCGCGTCGTTTAAGTTAGGGCGCAACCGGTTGTTATTTTGTCTCCTGCTGTTTGACATTGATAGTAACTGAAGAGATATGCGGGCGGTTTGGTCTGTTTTCGACGGATTGGATGTCTGTATATCGCGCTCTTAGGGATTTATCCCGATGATTGAGTGTCAGCTTCACTGTTTGAGCGTGCAACGTTTCTTTGGAAGCGATGTACATCAGACAGATGACTCATTGATCCTTAGCCGGATCGATGGATGTGCAGAGGTTCGACTGTCAAGGATACGCTGGCAACGGCGTTTCAACTTGAGAGTTTGATCCTGGCTCAGAACGAACGCTGGCGGCAGGCCTAACACATGCAAGTCGAACGAAGCCTTCGGGCTTAGTGGCGGACGGGTTAGTAACGCGTGGGAACGTGCCCTTCACTACGGAATAGTCCCGGGAAACTGGGTTTAATACCGTATACGCCCTTCGGGGGAAAGAATTTCGGTGAAGGATCGGCCCGCGTTAGATTAGGTAGTTGGTGGGGTAATGGCCTACCAAGCCGACGATCTATAGCTGGTTTTAGAGGATGATCAGCAACACTGGGACTGAGACACGGCCCAGACTCCTACGGGAGGCAGCAGTGGGGAATCTTGGACAATGGGGGCAACCCTGATCCAGCCATGCCGCGTGAGTGATGAAGGCCCTAGGGTCGTAAAGCTCTTTCGCCTGTGATGATAATGACAGTAGCAGGTAAAGAAACCCCGGCTAACTCCGTGCCAGCAGCCGCGGTAATACGGAGGGGGTTAGCGTTGTTCGGAATTACTGGGCGTAAAGCGCACGTAGGCGGACTATTAAGTCAGGGGTGAAATCCCGGGGCTCAACCCCGGAACTGCCCTTGATACTGGTAGTCTTGAGTTCGAGAGAGGTGAGTGGAATTGCGAGTGTAGAGGTGAAATTCGTAGATATTCGCAGGAACACCAGTGGCGAAGGCGGCTCACTGGCTCGATACTGACGCTGAGGTGCGAAAGTGTGGGGAGCAAACAGGATTAGATACCCTGGTAGTCCACACCGTAAACGATGAATGCCAGTCGTCGGGTAGCATGCTATTCGGTGACACACCTAACGGATTAAGCATTCCGCCTGGGGAGTACGGCCGCAAGGTTAAAACTCAAAGGAATTGACGGGGGCCCGCACAAGCGGTGGAGCATGTGGTTTAATTCGAAGCAACGCGCAGAACCTTACCAACCCTTGACATCCTGTGCTACATTCAGAGATGGATGGTTCCCTTCGGGGACGCAGTGACAGGTGCTGCATGGCTGTCGTCAGCTCGTGTCGTGAGATGTTCGGTTAAGTCCGGCAACGAGCGCAACCCACGTCCTTAGTTGCCAGCAGTTCGGCTGGGCACTCTAAGGAAACTGCCCGTGATAAGCGGGAGGAAGGTGTGGATGACGTCAAGTCCTCATGGCCCTTACGGGTTGGGCTACACACGTGCTACAATGGTAGTGACAATGGGTTAATCCCAAAAAGCTATCTCAGTTCGGATTGTCGTCTGCAACTCGACGGCATGAAGTCGGAATCGCTAGTAATCGCGTAACAGCATGACGCGGTGAATACGTTCCCGGGCCTTGTACACACCGCCCGTCACACCATGGGAGTTGGGTTTACCCGAAGACGGTGCGCCAACCTGTTCGCAGGGGGCAGCTGGCCACGGTAAGCTCAGCGACTGGGGTGAAGTCGTAACAAGGTAGCCGTAGGGGAACCTGCGGCTGGATCACCTCCTTTCTAAGGATGATCGGGATGATCGGCTTGCCGGTCACGAAGATCACTTAGCAGAAGATCAACAATCAAAGTTGGTCAAACTCAGGGCCAGGCCGTCCTCATATCTCTTCAGTCGAATAATGCGAGCCGCCGGCTCGTATCGGTTGCCTGGCCTCGCGTGAGGGCTGGCCCTCTCGGCAGATTTTGCACGCCCTTCGTGATTGGGTAAAATCGCCTGTCGGGCAACGTCGATTTGCCTGTGGCAAGTCAACTTGGGTCGGTAGCTCAGGTGGTTAGAGCGCACGCCTGATAAGCGTGAGGTCGGAGGTTCAAGTCCTCCTCGACCCACCAAACACTCTCAAGTCCACTGTTTGTCGGTTCTTGAGGACAATCCGGGGCCTTAGCTCAGCTGGGAGAGCGCCTGATTTGCATTCAGGAGGTCAGGAGTTCGATCCTCCTAGGCTCCACCATCCTTCCCGATTAGATCGCCAAGCACTGTACAAGTGCTTCGCCGTCCAATCGGACACGTGATCCGCAAGGGTCACGCTTTGACATCGTTTAGAGAGAAATCAACAACTTGCTTGGTTGCCTGGAGTGACAGGTGACCTCCGGGGGCTTCGGCCCGCGGAAAAAGAGCAACGTTGTCCAAGTCAAGTACAACTAACCCGGTCGGTCCGTAAGGATCGGCCAAATGTTCCCGCCGACCGACATTGGCGGGAGCGGGATAGTTTGCTTTTGACCAGAAAGTGAGCGTTCCGGACGAACCAGCCCGGGATGCACAAGGCTTTTGCGGCATCGCAACGCGGTGTCGCGGCAAGAAGTCTTTCTCTTTCTGGATCAAATCAAGCGCGAGAAGGGCGTTTGGTGAATGCCTTGGCAGCAAGAGGCGATGAAGGACGTGATACTCTGCGATAAGCTTGGGGGAGCCGAGAATAGGCTTTGATCCCGAGATCTCCGAATGGGGCAACCCACCTGACAGTTCGATATAATTGGCTTTGGCCAGCTTATATCTTTCTGAACCAGGTACTTCATACCTGAATACATAGGGTTTGAAGAGCAAACCCGGGGAACTGAAACATCTAAGTACCCGGAGGAAAGGACATCAATTGATACTCCCCTAGTAGCGGCGAGCGAACGGGGACCAGCCGAGCCGTGAATGTGACCAGAAGGATCTGGAAAGGTCCGCCATAGTGGGTGACAGCCCCGTATGGGAAGCATGATCGGACGTATTAAGTAGGGCGGGACACGTGAAATCCTGTCTGAAGATCGGGGGACCACCCTCGAAGGCTAAGTACTCCTTGCTGACCGATAGTGAACCAGTACCGTGAGGGAAAGGTGAAAAGCACCCCGACGAGGGGAGTGAAACAGTACCTGAAACCGAACGCCTACAATCAGTCGGAGCCCCCTTGCGGGGTGACGGCGTACCTTTTGTATAATGGGTCATCGACTTGGTCTCACGAGCAAGCTTAAGCCGATAGGTGTAGGCGCAGCGAAAGCGAGTCTTAATAGGGCGTCGAGTTCGTGGGATCAGACCCGAAACCGAGTGATCTAGGCATGGTCAGGCTGAAGGTTGGGTAACACCAACTGGAGGGCCGAACCCACATCCGTTGAAAAGGATCGGGATGAACTGTGCCTAGGGGTGAAAGGCCAATCAAACTCGGAGATAGCTGGTTCTCCGCGAAATCTATTTAGGTAGAGCGTCATCCGAATACCCCGGGGGGTAGAGCACTGGATGGGTAATGGGGCCCCACAGGCTTACTGATCCTAACCAAACTCCGAATACCCGGGAGTACTAGATGGCAGACACACGGCGGATGCTAACGTCCGTCGTGGAGAGGGAAACAACCCTGACCCTCAGCTAAGGCCCCCAATTCATGGCTAAGTGGGAAAGCAGGTGAGACGGCCAAAACAACCAGGAGGTTGGCTTAGAAGCAGCCATCCTTTAAAGATAGCGTAACAGCTCACTGGTCTAAACAAGCTGTCTTGCGGCGAAGATGTAACGGGGCTCAAGCCATGAGCCGAAGCTAGGGATGCACATAGTGCATGGTAGCGGAGCGTAGTGTGACATAGTCTCATTCCTCCTTCACGCCTTTCGGGGCGTATTGGAGGAGAGAGGCTTTCTGTGAAGCCGGGGCGTGAGCCATCCGGTGGAGAGATCACTAGCGAGAATGATGACATGAGTAGCGACAAAGAGTGTGAGAGACACTCTCGCCGAAAGTCCAAGGGTTCCTGCTTAAAGCTAATCTGAGCAGGGTAAGCCGGCCCCTAAGTCGAGGCAGAAATGCGTAGACGATGGGAACCAGGTTAATATTCCTGGGCCAGGAGATGGTGACGGATTGTGAAGGTTGTTCCTCCTTATCGGATTGGAGGGGCCGCTGATCAGTTCCTGGAAATAGCCCTCCGTAGGACCGTACCCTAAACCGACACAGGTGGACTGGTAGAGAATACCAAGGCGCTTGAGAGAACGATGTTGAAGGAACTCGGCAAAATACCTCCGTAAGTTCGCGAGAAGGAGGCCCGGCTTCAACGCAAGTTTTGGCTGGGGGCACAAACCAGGGGGTGGCGACTGTTTACTAAAAACACAGGGCTCTGCGAAGTCGCAAGACGACGTATAGGGTCTGACGCCTGCCCGGTGCCGGAAGGTTAAAAGGAGAGGTGAGAGCCTTGAATTGAAGCCCCGGTAAACGGCGGCCGTAACTATAACGGTCCTAAGGTAGCGAAATTCCTTGTCGGGTAAGTTCCGACCTGCACGAATGGCGTAACGACTTCCCCGCTGTCTCCAACATCGACTCAGCGAAATTGAATTGCCTGTCAAGATGCAGGCTTCCCGCGGTTAGACGGAAAGACCCCGTGCACCTTTACTACAGCTTCACACTGGCATCAGGCCATGCATGTGCAGGATAGGTGGTAGGCTTCGAAGCAGGGACGCCAGTTCCTGTGGAGCCTCCCTTGAGATACCACCCTTGCATCGCTTGATGTCTAACCGCGGTCCGTTATCCGGATCCGGGACCCTGTGTGGCGGGTAGTTTGACTGGGGCGGTCGCCTCCTAAAGAGTAACGGAGGCGCGCGAAGGTTGGCTCAGAGCGGTCGGAAATCGCTCGTTGAGTGCAATGGCAGAAGCCAGCCTGACTGCGAGACTGACAAGTCGAGCAGAGACGAAAGTCGGCCATAGTGATCCGGTGGTCCCGAGTGGAAGGGCCATCGCTCAACGGATAAAAGGTACGCCGGGGATAACAGGCTGATACTGCCCAAGAGTCCATATCGACGGCAGTGTTTGGCACCTCGATGTCGGCTCATCTCATCCTGGGGCTGGAGCAGGTCCCAAGGGTACGGCTGTTCGCCGTTTAAAGAGGTACGTGAGCTGGGTTTAGAACGTCGTGAGACAGTTCGGTCCCTATCTGCCGTGGGTGTAGGATACTTGAGAGGAGTTGCCCCTAGTACGAGAGGACCGGGGTGAACGATCCACTGGTGGACCTGTTATCGCGCCAGCGGTAGTGCAGGGTAGCTATGATCGGAAAGGATAACCGCTGAAGGCATCTAAGCGGGAAGCCCCCCTCAAAACAAGGTATCCCCGAGGGCCGTGGAAGACCACCACGTCGATAGGCCGGAGGTGTAAGCGCAGCAATGCGTTCAGCTGACCGGTACTAATGGCCCGATAGGCTTGATTTGATCCAGTAAAAGAAAGACTGAAACAAAATCAAAGCAAACATATCCCAAAATACTCGGACAACGGTTGTTGATACCTCTCGGCGATACTTAAGCATCGCCGAAATAATGAGGTTTTTCCTCGGTTTGGTGGTCATAGCACGAGCAAAACACCCGATCCCTTCCCGAACTCGGAAGTTAAGTGCCGTCGCGCCAATGGTACTGCGTCTCAAGACGTGGGAGAGTAGGTCACCGCCAAACCTAGAAAAAACCTCCTTTCTCTCAAACGATCCAAACAAACCTCCGCGGGGTGGAGCAGCCCGGTAGCTCGTCAGGCTCATAACCTGAAGGTCGTAGGTTCAAATCCTACCCCCGCAACCAG
>NZ_JAMQGO010000026.1 GCF_023703375.1 Lutimaribacter degradans | reverse complement strand
GCGGGGCCAAGGTAAAGGCAGATGTCACTGCGTCTCATGCCCCGAATATGGCACATCAAGCCGCCGATGGGAATCTTGTGTCAGGTGGCGAACACTAGGGAGTGACATTGGCTTGAGTGGGAAAGCAGCCGCTGACGAAATTGAGCCTCCGCTTCGTGCTCGGAGTTGCCTTCCGCGCTTGAGCGACAAACCCAGAAGCGCGCTCGCAGGCGACTCGAGGTGCCTCTAGATGTGTAGACGCGTTGCTTGGGCAATTTTGGAACCAGGGAGAGACGCGGATGTCATCACAAAATCGGTTTACGGACGAGTTCAAAAGGGACGCTGTGGCGCAAATTGTTGATCGGGGCCATGCGATCAGCGAGGTCGCCGAGAGCTTCTTCCACCTGCGGAAACGGGAACGGATCAAACGCCGCACATACCGCACACGCGACGCTGCAAGGCAGGACATGTTCGAATACATCAAGATGTTCTAGAACCCGAAACGCAAGCACACGACCAAGGGCATGCTCTCGCCCGCTGACTTCGGGATCAGACAGCAGAAACTGAACGAGGCATGTGTCTAGGAAACTAGGGGCACCTCGTGAGGTAGAAGCAAGCGGAAATCCATCGGCAATCGCGACCTCGAAACCAGAACCAAAACAGGCCGTTGCAATAAGGCGGGGTCCATATACGTCCATACATGCAACGTTGGCTGCGCTTGCGACAAATGTCGGCTCAGGCAGTGACAAGCCCATGGTTGTCCGGGTATCCTTCCAAGCGCGCATGTCGGTAACGGCCGGACCCAAGGCGGCGGAGTCCTGACTTCGCTTCGGCAATCCGGTATGGAGTGGCTTGGGCAGGAACGGCCGCCGATCCGGCGAATTGAATAGAAGGCGCTCTGGAAGATGGCTTCAACCCAGGACACGAGCGCAGACCGTCGCCAGAGACAGGCACGGAATGTCGTTCTAACCGCTCTGTTGATCGCATTCTTCGGCGCCATGCTTGGCGTCGTTTTTGGCATGACGCTGGGCGCTGTGACCGGCCCCGAAGCATGGGTCATCGGATTAACTGCCGCCGTGACCGGTGGCATGATGGTGATCGTATATTTCAAGCCGTCCATGGCGACGAGCGTGATCACTGGCGTGTTGAGCATCTATTTCATCTTCCACCTCAATGCCGGAGCTATCATCGGCTTCAGATCATCAGGGGATATCGTGCGCATAATCCCCTATGTCGTCTGGTTTTTTCCACTGGTCGTGTTTCACCAGTTGACGAATTTCGGGTTTTACAAGCGAACCATCAACATCCTTGTTGGCCTGAGCCCGCTGCCGATCTCGGGGTATGTGCTTGGCAATCTGACGGAGCCGATCGCCATCGGCGTCCTCGACGCAGTGTTGACGTTTCTCGCCAGTTTCTATGCGTTTGCTCTCTTTATTGGCGTGTTCTCTCGGCACCGGGACGAGGAGGTTCAGCACGCGGCCATGGCAGAGGAAGCTGAACGAACCGCCGACGTGCTGCGGGTGAGCGAAGAACGATTCAGGCTGCTGGGTCTTGCGACGAAGGATCTTATCTGGGACGCCGATCTGAAATCCGGCAAGATCTGGTGGAGCGAGTCCTTGCGCGACACCTACGGCTATGATCCGCGAGCGCCAAGCAATGACTTGAACGCCTGGGAAAGCTGGATTCACCCCGAGGATCGCGACCGGGTCGTCGAAAGCCTTCAATCCGTGATCGACAGCGGCGAAAGCAACTGGACCAGCGAGTACCGGTTCGTTTGCGCGGACGGCCGGACATTGGACGTGGTCAACCGTGGCCTTGTGCTGCGCGATGACGCGGGCGAGCCGTTCAGGGTTATAGGCAGCACTACCGATGTCACGGAACTGCGGGACCTGGAAAAGAAGCTGCGGCAAGCGCAGAAGCTGGAGGCCGTGGGTCAGTTGACAGGCGGTATAGCCCACGACTTCAACAACCTTCTGACGATCATCATGGGCAATGCCGAAGTTCTCGTGGAACTCCACGAAACCGACCAAAGGGCGCGAAAACTGGCCGAAACCACGATGCAGGCCGCGGAACGCGGGGCGAACCTGACCAATCGCCTGCTCGCCTTCGCACGGCGTCAAGCGCTTGAGCCGCAACATTTGCACCCGGGTCAGCTGCTGACCGGCCTCGAAGGGCTGATTCGCCGCACGATCAATGAGGATATCGAGATCGGGATCAGCGCCGCGGACGGCGTGTTGCCGATCGAGGTCGATCCGGGCCAGCTCGAGAATGCCATTCTTAACCTCGTGGTCAACGCGCGCGACGCCATGACCGATGGCGGGCGATTGTTGATTGAGGTCACGAACGTGACGCTCGCGGCGGACGATCTTCCGCGCGATGACGGAATGCAGGCCGGTTGCTACGTGATGATCGCCGTGTCCGACAATGGATGCGGTATGCCGCGTGACATCGCGGAACGGGCGTTTGAGCCCTTCTTCACGACAAAAGAGGTCGGCAAGGGGTCCGGGCTTGGCCTGTCGATGGCCTGGGGCTTCGTTCGACAGTCGAACGGCCACGCCCAGATCCATTCGGAACCCGGCGAGGGCACGACGGTCAAGCTCTACTTCCCTGCCGTGAAGAACCTGGAAACGCACACGACACCGGAGGCGGCCGTTGTCGAATTGCCGGGTGGCAAAGAGCGCATCCTCGTGGTCGAGGATGATGACATGGTCCGCGAACATGTTGCAACGCAACTGGGCAGTTTCGGCTACGCGGTCAGGCAGGCAGCGTCGGCAGTCGAAGCGCTGGAGGTGCTGGACGGCGATCAGACCATAGACCTGCTGTTTACCGACGTGGTGATGCCGGGCGGCATGAACGGCAAGCAGCTTGCCGATGCCGCCTTGCTGCGGGCGCCCGACCTCAAGGTGCTTTTCACCTCCGGCTATACCGAGGATGCGATCGTGCATCAGGGTCGGCTCGATCCCGGCGTGACCCTGTTGGGCAAACCCTATCGCCGTGCTGAGTTGCTTGCGAAGGTCCGCAGCGTACTGGATGATTAGCGGCTGACGCTGTTGCAAAAATAGCCGCGTTTTCTGGTGATACCCGCCACCTGACGCAATTCAGGAATAGCGCGTCTAGCGTTGCTGCTGATGTTCCAACGTTCCAGACGAGATATTCCGCGACAATACACGCCCGGCGGAATTGGTGACGCTGAGCGACCGGTCTGCGCCGAACGCAACACACGGCCCGAGCCAGATAGTTATCGCATCATCCCGTACCCACACCGACAAAGCAAAAGGGGAACTGCGTTCCCTCGGTTCTCCTTGCCGCTCTGCTGTTCAAGCCTCGTCTCGGGAACAGTCAACCAATGACAGCCCTGCGACTGCATCCTGCGGCTGTTCCGCGCTTAGGGAGTCACAAACCAGAAAGGTCGCTTTCCTTTCCGCCCCGCCTTTCGATCAGCGCTGACGTTTGTTTGTTTGTGCCGTCTCCTTGGGCGCCGTTGGGGCGGTGCTCAGGTGACCCTGCGCAGGTGGCGGTCAAGGCTCGTCATCGGGTCGGTGAGTGGCTGGCGCGGAGTGACTGGCTCCTGCAACCGTTCCGATTTCGGCGCGGGCCGTCGGGTCAGATAGTCACTCAAAGCTGTCATGAAACTCGTTATGTCCTCATCGGACCACCCGTACGGCTCGAATCTGGACAACGAGAGATGCGGCACCAGTTGGAAACCGCGCAGTACTTGGTCCTGTGTTACCGCCGCCTTCATTGACCAGTCCGGAAACCAGCGATCCTCCAACTTGCGCACCGTCATCAGCTTGATCTCGGTGTGCCGCGGATCACGCGATATGCGCCCGAAGGCCTGACGGATTTCCTCCTCGCCGCCTTCAAGCCATTGCAGGAAGGTAGTGTTATCGTAGATCAACGCACCCGTCACCGCATCACGGTCATTGTTGATACGCGAGACTTTCAGTATCTCATCCACCTGATCGAAGGTGAACCCCGTCGGTTTTGAACAATAGGCCATACCCACCAAGTCCTGCATTATTTTGCCTTCCTGCCAGATGAGTTGAATGTCGGGAGATGTCCCGATCTGTTTCACGAAAGCGCGACGTACTCACTTCACCCATATACGAGTGTCTGACGTCAGCGCCAATGGGACAGTTTATATTGATTTGATAAGAGAAGGTTTCTGGCACATCGTAGCCACCAAGGCGTGGAGATGAGACAGAAGCCCGGAACCAAGAAGAACCACGGCGAGAAAGCCGTCAAGGGCATCCGCCATGCGACCCCCAAAACAGTATTCGGCCGAGGAGAAGGTCAGCAGACTGCCAATCGTAGCTTGTGTCAGTATCCTAATTTCGGGGGGCGTTTACGATACACCGCAGCACCAGCGGCGTCCAGTCCAGCGAAGCTGCAAACGGTCTTTCCCAGGTCACGTCCCAGAACCTTGATGTCCATCAGATGCTCTTTTCTCCACCTATGCCCGACACAATAGCAGTGGTTTGGTGGGAAAGCAGTTCATCCCATTAGCTCATACCGCGGCAATCCGTACCGAGGCTATCGCCTGGGATATCGTTTCGAACAAAGCTACAACCTCTTCCCCGGCGGCGCCGTAGGCAGTGGCCGCGGCAACTGACATAAGGCTCACAACTACCAAATGATCCATGGTCTCAATCTCCTGCCTTGCCATTCATCTGTAGATTACTTTCTTGGCATGTGTCGCATCCTCGAAACTCTGGCGGTCACGGGTATCTTGGACCCGGCTTTCCGAAATGGCCTGGTGTGAACTTGCCGCGCTCAAGCCGTTGGAATGGTCAGTTGCAGCACCTCGAAGGGCCGCAGGCTGATATCGATCCGGGGGGCGTCATAGGCGTGGTCGGTCAACATGGCCTGCGTGTCATGCTCGGTCAGGTAATAAGGCTCGCCGTCGATCTCCACGGATTCAGATGGCCGAACTCCCTCACCGGGAACATAGGCCATGCCATCGGACGTGTCCGGGTCATAGCCGACCTGCACACCTGTTGCAGACTGGAAGTCAGGCACCAGGTCGCTGACGTCGAGAGAAAAATCGACCCGGTCAAGGTCATAGCTTCTGACGTAAATCACCAGCTCTCCGTCGCCCTTGAAGGCCACAAGGTCGGTGGACTCGGGCAGGTCGTCGGTTTCGATCTCGACAAGCTCCTTGCCGGGCAGGTTGGTCGACATCAGGTCGAACATCGCGCCGCGCACGTTCTCGATCACGCGGCCCTGGTCGTCTGTCAGAACCTCGGGGTCGTCAAAATTTCCACCCATATCGTTGAGGGTGTTGTGGTTGATCGGCCAGACATGGCCCACGTCAACGCCCATCTCGACCATGTTTTCTACCAACTCGGTCAAGATGGGCAGGCTTTGCATGCCGTTGCTCGTCGTGTTGGAGTTCTTCACGTTCCATTCGGTGATGTAAAGATCGAGCTCACGATCGAACCGCTCTTCCCATACCTCGTAATCGGAATCGATGTGGCGCCTTTCGGTGGCATCGTCGTCGAACGGAACCTCGGAGTCGTTCCAATAGTAATGCTCGATCACCCCGTCGACCTGCGTGCGAGATTCTTCGTCCAACTGGTCGATGATGGTGTTGTTGGCGTCTGTCAGACGGTCCATGTATCCACGGTCATCGACGCTGGAGTGGAACTCTGACAGGCCGGTCGGCGTCGCCATTTGCACAAGGATGTCAGGATTACCTGTTTCGGCTGCGGAAATGCCGTTGGCCAGTTCTTGAATGGCGATATTGGCCTTCTGTCCATACTCGGTTTCGCCCATGTGTGACCAATATTCGTTGCCGATTTCAAAGGCGTCGATCTTGTCGCCGTACTCGTTCATCACCTTTTCGGCCCATTCCGACAGGCCTTCGCCGTATCCCTCGACAGAGGTGACGGCCGTTGGGATGACAAGCGTCACGCCCCCTTCGATATTGTCCATGAAGTCGGTGAGCTCGGGGCGCAATTCGCCATCTTCGGTCAACTGCGTGATGTCCAGGTAATCTTCGCCGTCAACATCAGCGTCTTCGCCATCGATACCGTTGGGCTCGGCTTGTCCCGCGGGAAACCGGAACGTTTCAAGGTCGAACGCTTCGATCGAGCTTTCCAGCGTCTCTGTTGGTGTGCCTTGATCCGTGTTGACACTGTAGACAGCGTTCGTTCCGAAAAGGTCTTCCGACACGAAATGCCCCGTGCGCGTTATCGTCGACACGGGGTCGGCGTCTTCCTCGCGGTCATCGACTGGGGCTGACTCTTGGTCAACCAAAGTGATGGGCAACGGTTCGCCTTCGAAAACCGGATCCTCGTCCAGCTCTTCAGTATACTCTTCCTCGACGGTTTCCGGATCATCGGAGCCTAGAGCCGCGAAGCCGATGAGTGGGATCATCATCAAAAGTAGAGACATCATGGTGGGACCCTCTCGCAAGCTCCAAAATCAAGTTCGCTGAGGGTTTCACAGGAAAAGGTAGAGAGCTTTTGTTGCTCTTGAGTTGAATTGTAGAGAGCGTCTGATCTTTTGTGTAAGAGTGTGGCTGGCCCCGCTTTCGACCGGACAACTGTGGACCTGTCGCGGTTTGGTGCCGCTCCTTTGATAGCATATTGTGCAGCAAAGGAGACGAGCTATGGGAACAGGACGAACGGAAGAATTTCGCAAGGAT
>NZ_JAMQGO010000025.1:5000-9212 GCF_023703375.1 Lutimaribacter degradans | reverse complement strand
CCCAAACAAACAACAAAAAAAAAAAAAAAAAAAAAAAAAAAAAGAAATAAAGATTGCAGCACCTGAGTTTCGCGTATGGTCACCCACTACACTACTCGGTCAGGCTCTTACCAGCTTAACTACAGTTGATCGGACGGGAAACGGTGCTTTCTGGTAGATATGGCCGCAACCGATAGTTTAACGGAAACGCAGGTGATATGAGGGCAGGGTCCAGACATGTTCAGTAGGTGGGAGTGAGAGGTGTTATGGGTGGAGGACAATTTTTATTATATTTCATCTAATAGCAATAGGATATGACAGGTGAAAAAGCAAAAGCAATAGTGCATTGTGATGTGGAGAATAAGGTGCATACGATGAAAAAGGTGATTTGTCATTTACAAGAGGTAGGTCGAAACAGAACATGAAAGTTGGTCGGTAGGTGGCATGCAGAGGTAGTTTCAAGGTGACAGGTTATGAAGATATGGTGCAAAAGACAAATGGATGGTGGCAGGCATAGTAAAATGATGGTGTGGAAGACATAGATGGTATTTGTTTTGCATTTACGGCACCGGATGCGGGCGATAATGACGGGAAGAGATTTAGTATGTGGGACAGAATGTCGGCGGCAGTATTGAGACCATGAGAGTAGCAAACGTAAGTCTAAAGGTTGTTTTATAGTAGTTAGGATGTAGAAAATGTATTCCGATAGGCCATTTTACATTTGGAGGGACGGTTGAAAGTGGACAGAGGAAAAGGTGCGGAAATGGCTGATTTTGATTGTTTATGTTTTGTGTGATGATTTTACATTTTTGCATAGTATTAGGTAGTCAGATGAAAGATGAATAGACATAGGAGTAAGAAAACATAGAATAGTTACCGTTATTGGTAGGAGTGTGGTGGGGTGGTATAGTCCGCATTGGGATGTTACTTTCCTGTTATGGCATGGATTTCCCTTTAGGGTCTCTGAAGCGTATTTCCGTCACCGAAAAAGGCAGAAAAAGGGAAACTGAAGGGAGGATAGTAGTAAAGTTTGAATGGTGGTAGTGTAATGTATGATATCCGTTGGTTTTGGTTTCGGTTGTGAAAAGTTTTTTGGTATGATATTTTGCAAGTAGCATATATTTCTTGTGTGAGAAAGGTATATTTTGTATGTTTTGTATGTTCCCGCGCGTTTCCGTATTTTCCGCTTCCGCTTCCGCAGTAAAAAATAGTGAGGAACTGGGTTACCCGGGGCACCTGTCACTTTGGAAAAAAAATATACGCTAAGATTTTTGGAGAATAGCTTAAATTGAAGTTTTTCTCGGCGAGAAATACGTAGTTAAGGCAGAGCGACAGAGAGGGCAAAAGAAAATAAAAGTAAGATTTTAGTTTGTAATGGGAGGGGGGGTTTAGTCATGGAGTACAAGTGTGAGGAAAAGTAGTTGGGAGGTACTTCATGCGAAAGCAGTTGAAGACAAGTTCGAAAAGAGTTTGGAAACGAATTCGAGTAGGCTTGTCGTTCGTTATGTTTTTGTAAATGGCCTCGTCAAACGGTGGAGAGAGTCGCTAGGTGATCGTCAGATCTGCCTAGTCTCTATACAGCGTGTTTAATTGACATGGGTTGATGCGTATTGAGAGATACAATTTGGGAAGAAATTCCCAGAGTGTGTTTCTTTTGCGTTTAACCTGAACAGTCTCATCGTGGGCATCTTGCGATTCCATTGGTGAGCAGCGAAGGATTTGGTGGATTACTAGCTAATAGCAATCTATTTCAAAGAATTCAAACTTGGGGGAATGCCTTGTTGAATAGCCGGTCGCAAGACTGTGATTCTTCAAGTGTAACCTCCTCTCAAATCAGCGATATCAAACGTACCATTCCGTGAAACACCGGGGTATCTGTTTGGTGGAACCTGATTAGAGGAAACTCAAAGAGTGCTATGGTATGGTGACGGAGTGCGCTGGTCAAGAGTGTAAAAGCTTTTTGAACAGAGAGCATTTCCGGCAGCAGAGAGACCTGAAAAAGCAATTTTTCTGGAATTTCAGCTGTTTCCAAACTCAATAAGTATCTTCTAGCAAGAGGGAATAGGTGGGAAAAAAAAAAAGAGATTTCGGTTTCTTTCTTTTTTACTGCTTGTTGCTTCTTCTTTTAAGATAGTTATCTGGTTGATCCTGCCAGTAGTCATATGCTTGTCTCAAAGATTAAGCCATGCATGTCTAAGTATAAGCAATTTATACAGTGAAACTGCGAATGGCTCATTAAATCAGTTATCGTTTATTTGATAGTTCCTTTACTACATGGTATAACTGTGGTAATTCTAGAGCTAATACATGCTTAAAATCTCGACCCTTTGGAAGAGATGTATTTATTAGATAAAAAATCAATGTCTTCGGACTCTTTGATGATTCATAATAACTTTTCGAATCGCATGGCCTTGTGCTGGCGATGGTTCATTCAAATTTCTGCCCTATCAACTTTCGATGGTAGGATAGTGGCCTACCATGGTTTCAACGGGTAACGGGGAATAAGGGTTCGATTCCGGAGAGGGAGCCTGAGAAACGGCTACCACATCCAAGGAAGGCAGCAGGCGCGCAAATTACCCAATCCTAATTCAGGGAGGTAGTGACAATAAATAACGATACAGGGCCCATTCGGGTCTTGTAATTGGAATGAGTACAATGTAAATACCTTAACGAGGAACAATTGGAGGGCAAGTCTGGTGCCAGCAGCCGCGGTAATTCCAGCTCCAATAGCGTATATTAAAGTTGTTGCAGTTAAAAAGCTCGTAGTTGAACTTTGGGCCCGGTTGGCCGGTCCGATTTTTTCGTGTACTGGATTTCCAACGGGGCCTTTCCTTCTGGCTAACCTTGAGTCCTTGTGGCTCTTGGCGAACCAGGACTTTTACTTTGAAAAAATTAGAGTGTTCAAAGCAGGCGTATTGCTCGAATATATTAGCATGGAATAATAGAATAGGACGTTTGGTTCTATTTTGTTGGTTTCTAGGACCATCGTAATGATTAATAGGGACGGTCGGGGGCATCAGTATTCAATTGTCAGAGGTGAAATTCTTGGATTTATTGAAGACTAACTACTGCGAAAGCATTTGCCAAGGACGTTTTCATTAATCAAGAACGAAAGTTAGGGGATCGAAGATGATCAGATACCGTCGTAGTCTTAACCATAAACTATGCCGACTAGGGATCGGGTGGTGTTTTTTTAATGACCCACTCGGCACCTTACGAGAAATCAAAGTCTTTGGGTTCTGGGGGGAGTATGGTCGCAAGGCTGAAACTTAAAGGAATTGACGGAAGGGCACCACCAGGAGTGGAGCCTGCGGCTTAATTTGACTCAACACGGGGAAACTCACCAGGTCCAGACACAATAAGGATTGACAGATTGAGAGCTCTTTCTTGATTTTGTGGGTGGTGGTGCATGGCCGTTCTTAGTTGGTGGAGTGATTTGTCTGCTTAATTGCGATAACGAACGAGACCTTAACCTACTAAATAGTGGTGCTAGCATTTGCTGGTTATCCACTTCTTAGAGGGACTATCGGTTTCAAGCCGATGGAAGTTTGAGGCAATAACAGGTCTGTGATGCCCTTAGACGTTCTGGGCCGCACGCGCGCTACACTGACGGAGCCAGCGAGTCTAACCTTGGCCGAGAGGTCTTGGTAATCTTGTGAAACTCCGTCGTGCTGGGGATAGAGCATTGTAATTATTGCTCTTCAACGAGGAATTCCTAGTAAGCGCAAGTCATCAGCTTGCGTTGATTACGTCCCTGCCCTTTGTACACACCGCCCGTCGCTAGTACCGATTGAATGGCTTAGTGAGGCCTCAGGATCTGCTTAGAGAAGGGGGCAACTCCATCTCAGAGCGGAGAATTTGGACAAACTTGGTCATTTAGAGGAACTAAAAGTCGTAACAAGGTTTCCGTAGGTGAACCTGCGGAAGGATCATTAAAGAAATTTAATAATTTTGAAAATGGATTTTTTTGTTTTGGCAAGAGCATGAGAGCTTTTACTGGGCAAGAAGACAAGAGATGGAGAGTCCAGCCGGGCCTGCGCTTAAGTGCGCGGTCTTGCTAGGCTTGTAAGTTTCTTTCTTGCTATTCCAAACGGTGAGAGATTTCTGTGCTTTTGTTATAGGACAATTAAAACCGTTTCAATACAACACACTGTGGAGTTTTCATATCTTTGCAACTTTTTCTTTGGGCATTCGAGCAATCGGGGCCCAGAGGTAACAAACACAAACAATTTT
>NZ_JAMQGO010000024.1 GCF_023703375.1 Lutimaribacter degradans | reverse complement strand
AAAACCGCCGACGATATCCTCGCCCGAGAGAGCCGCGCCCTGAACGCCCTCGATGAAATTCGCGGAAACCGGTAGCATGCGTCAGACTCGGAACACTAGGATCGACCAGACTTGAAATGGCCCCGTCATGGAAGGCCAAATTGGGTTCGGTCAAAATGCCTTGGGACACGGGCTATAGAAAGGCCCCGTGGCATCGAATTCAGAGGGCATTTTACTTGTGGAATGTCGGTTAAAGATTTCAGTCGATGGCCTTGTTGATCAGCATTTGCAAGGTGTCTTCCATTTCGTTCACGTAGTCCGCCCTAACGTTGATGCTCATGCCATCGAACATATCGGTCACGTTTTGATACGCGATCTGAGTGTCGCCATCTGGGCCATGATAGACCAGCACGCGCAGAGGCAGCATCAACCCCGTCTGAATGTCGTCCTGCATCGCGGCCGTGTCAACGGCCGGGTTGCCAAAGATCAGCAGTTGGGCCGGGACAAGTTCCATCTCCGCGCTGTTGGCCTCGGCGGCATAGTCGACCCGGGCATAGACCTTGCCCCCGGCCTGTCGCACCGCAGCCTCCAGCGCGTCCATGGCGGCTGGAACATACTTCGTCGTTTGAACGGTCATCACCTCGGCCATGGCCGGGGTTGCAAGCGTCATCGCAAGCAGGGTTGCGCGGATCATGAGAATTCCCTCTCCAAGTTATGTTTTGCACTCCATTCATCCGACAAAAAAGGTCGGATGATCGTTCCGAGCCCTTAGCCCCAGACTCTGCAAGGCGCACTGATCGACATCAGTTGGCGGGGTTTTTTCCGGAAAGACCCAAGATCGGGTCCTTTGCAGAGGGAGGCATCATCGAAATGAGGGCGCTTGTGGGGCGATATGATTATTGGCATCCAGGCCTCAGGCTGCATCCACCGAAGCCAGTCATCCATTCTCGGGATGCGGCCTTGGCAGTATTCCCTGACATTCTGCCAACTGATCCAGCGGGTCGGAATGTCCCGCCCGGCTCGGTTGGTGAGCGTCAGGCCTGGCACAGGTTCGGCCTCAAAAGTCCTTTCGTGTGATGGCGCACCGCCCTGTGCGTGAATGTCCCGATCCGTGACGCGACGACCACGGCCTCGAGCGTTTGATCCGACAGCCAGTTCAATGCATCGATTAAGCGACTGTCGCGGATTGTGGAATTCCGAGCCCCGCCGCGATCTGTTTCGCCGTCGCGTAATGATGTGTTTCCAGGAAGAATTCGCAAATCTGTACCGCGCGCAAAACCGATTTTCCCGAAGTCTGCATCTGGCTTGATCTGAACCAGTCGCGGTTTGGTGCCGCTCCTTTGATAGCATAATGTGCAGCAAAAGAGACGAACTATGGGCACGGGAAGAGCGAATAGACGAAACCCGCTTTCGGGAACCATAGGGCTGTCATTCTCGTTCTACAACGTAGTGAAACGATAGAAGAGACAGACAATGCTACCTCAGAAGAACCATACCGTGGATTCAAACGACAAGCATCAGCGAAACAAAGGCAGCGGCTATGGCCGGTTCTTCGCCATGATCGGCACCTCGACGGTCGTGATGTATGGTCTGATGTATCTCAACACCTACGCGCTCGATCACGTCTTCTTCTCGCAGACCCGGATGTGGATGGCGCTCTACATGGGCGGGATGATGGCGATTATCATGCTCGCCTTCATGCTGGGCATGTACTCCAACCGGAGAAAAAACATCGCGATCTTCGCCGGTGCAGCCATTGCATTCGCCGCCGGTCTTTACCTCGTCCGGTCGCAGGACACGGTGGGCGATGTCGCCTGGATGAAGGCTATGATCCCGCACCATTCCATCGCGATCCTTACCAGCGAACGCGCGAACATTTCCGACCCGCGTGTTCGTGAACTGGCTGATGCGATCATAAAGGCGCAGCGCAGCGAAATCGCGGAAATGCAGCGATACATCGCGGACATCGAAACCGACGGTGATGCGGCCCCCGGAACTCCGCGAACTGAACCCTGAGACGAAGGAGACCCTTCATGCCTAACGACACCCGAGGCGTCGCCGATGTGAAGAGCGATCCCGCCACCGCAGCGACCGGAAAGACGGCCGTTCTTTACCGTATGGCCCTGCCGGACCATTTGTGTCCGGCAGGACAGAAGGCGCGCTGGTTTTTGGACCGCCAAGGACTTGAGGTCGATGAGCCGGATGCTGACGTTTGGCCGCGTCCGCGTTTCATCTAAGCCCCCAGCAGGCTTGGGATCGTGCGATGCACGCCTCGCGCGCGTCGCCATCAGAAACGTCATAAACAGTCGTGTGCTCGCATTTTCTTTATGATCCTCTTTGACCACGTCAGAGAGTAAGACGCGTTATTGCTCAAGACTCCCGTCTTTGCAGGCAGCTCCTCCACGGGCGGGGGCTCACATAAAAAGGATCAGCAATGAATGTTCCCGAAGCTACCAAACCCGCAGTTTGGGGTGCCATCGGTGGCGCCATCGTCGCGATCGTGATCGGATTTGCCTGGGGCGGATGGGTGACTGGTGGAACAGCGTCCGAGATGCAATCCGCCAGTGCGGAATCAGCCGTCGTTCAGGCGTTCACACCCCTCTGCGTCGCCAAGGCCGAACAAGAGCCGGAACAGATCGCCTTGTTGAAAGAAGAACGGAGCTATCAGCGTGACAACTTCGTGGTCGAGGCTGGCTGGGTCGACAACGTGAGCGAAAAGTTTCAGTCGGAAGTGGCTGATTCGTGTGCCGATTTGATCATAGAAGGCATGCAATAACGCAGGCGATTCCCGCCAAGGCATATAGTCACTCTATCTCCATGTTGAGCCTCGGGGCGGCGTTTCAAGCCGATTTTGCAACTTCATCGGCGGGGTCAGCACAAGGATCGGTGGGGATACTCTGCCGCGAATTTCCAGAATGGGCGGGCTTCGCTGTAGCATATAGGTAGGCCGATGAAGGGCGTAAGGGGGCTCAGAACCGACCACAGAGGCAGCGTAGCATCTTGTGACACAATGGTCCGTCAACGTCGCGTTGGGCCACACGAAGATGGACAGCACCGTCAGATACCTCGGCGTCGAGCTTGAAGATTCTCTTGCGATTGCAGAGGCCATGAAATTTAAGGAAGCGGGCCGTCTTCACGGACGGCCCAGAACGACCTCCGCGGCCAGTTGCGACGCCGCAACGAAGCTTTCGCATTCCTGCGGTCCGTGCATTTTGCAGCATTTTCGATGAGGTGATGACGGCAGAGCCGGACTTTCTGCCATTTGCCTTGTGGGTCGGAACATCTTGTGGGTCGGAACATATAGTTCACTGCACACCGGTCGCAGAGTCAGAATCCTTATCGTGTTGGCTACACCGGCGGGTTGGTCCGTTCCGACCTATCGCATGATTGGGCGGCGGCAAGCAGCGGTGCATCCTGAAGCTGACCGAACGGATCAACCTGCAAGGCTCCATCGCTACGGTCGAAGACGAGCTGGGCACGGACGCGGCCTGAACGGGCCGGGCCCATTTCATTTCGTCATACCCAACGGTCCAATGTGCGCCGCCCGCGGATCCGCTCCCACCATGTGGGTGTTTCATCATCGTGGTACCCGATGTCGGCGACGATACATTTCGCAGCAGAGAACCTCAACGAACCAGCATTTAGCCCGTTTGAATCATTATATCAGAAAAATGTCGCAAATGGGGGTTGAATGGTCGCAATTTGTTCGTGAACATGTGTCTGGCACACTGGGTAGCACTCTGGACGATTTGTGTCGGTGCCAAGCCGACGAACCGCTTGGCACCGACCTGCGTAAAACCTGGATCTGACCACATCACCACCCGCGGCGCGATCACGTCGGCTGTGGCAAATACCGAAGTGGGCAAAAAGTCATTACAGCCTTTCGAGGCTCGCGCGGAGATATTGCGCGACCGGCGAGCATTCGCATCGCCGGTGACGGGACAGCTTGGAACGGAGACGGAAATGAGCAACACGATGGCCGAAAACGCTGAACTGACCATGACAGATCAGGTTTACAGCGACGATCCGCTCGCCGATCGCGAGACCGACCATTACCGCAAGGAATACGTCAAGGCGTTCGTCGACAAGTGGGACGAGCTGATCGACTGGACCGGCCGCGCCGAGAGCGAGGGCCAGTTCTTCATCGACATCCTGCGCGCCCGGGGCAAGGAGAGCGTGCTCGACGTGGCCTGCGGCACCGGCTTTCACTCGGTCCGGTTGACCGAGGCGGGCTTTGACGTGACTGCCTCGGACGGGGCGGCCTCGATGGTCGCCAAGGCCTTCGAAAATGGCCGACGCCGCGGGCTGATCCTGAAGACCGCGCAAGCCGATTGGCGCTGGCTCAACAGCGCCATCAACGGCAAGTACGATGCGATCGTTTGCCTGGGCAATTCCTTTACGCATCTGCACAAGGAATCCGAACGACGCCGCGCGCTGGCCGAATTCTATGCCGCACTCAAGCATGATGGTCTGCTGATCCTGGATCAGCGCAACTACGACGCCATGCTCGACCGGGGTTTTTCGACCAAGCACAAGTACTACTACTGCGGAGAGCAGGTGACCGCCGAGCCCGACCACGTGGACGAGGGGCTGTGCCGGATGCGCTATTCCTTCCCCGACGGCTCGGAATATACGCTCAACATGTGCCCGATCCGCAAGAACTACATGCGCCGGCTTCTGTCGGAGGCCGGGTTCGAACGGGTGCGCACTTACGGCGATTTTCAGGATACCTACGCCGAGGATGACCCGGATTTCTTTATCCACGTAGCCGAAAAGTCGGCGATGCACCTGGTGCGCTGGGGTACCTCGGACGACGGAAAGCAGGACATCCGCGACATCACCGAGGACTACTACGACAGCGATGACGCGGACACGTTCTATTCCACGATCTGGGGCGGCGAGGACCTGCATATCGGCCGCTATGCCGAAACGCCCGATATCCGCACCGCCTCGGACCGCACCATCGATTCGATGATCGACCGGCTTCCGCCGCTGGACGCCTCGGCCCGGGTGCTGGACATGGGCTCGGGCTATGGCGGCGCCATGCGTACTCTGGTGCGCAAGACCGGCTGCGAGGCGGTCTGCCTCAACATTTCCGAGACGCAGAACGAGTACAACCTGGGCAAGATCCGCGCCGCCAAGCTGACCGGCAAGATCACGGTGCGCCACGGCGTGTTCGAGGACGTGCCCGAGTCCGACGCCAGTTGCGACGTTGTCTGGAGCCAGGACGCCTTTCTGCATTCCGACCAGCGCGCCAAGGTTCTGGCCGAAGCGTGGCGCGTGCTCAAGCCCGGCGGGCACCTGATCTTCACGGATCCAATGCAGGCCGACGATGCCGACCCCGCCGTGCTGCAGCCCGTTTATGACCGTCTGCAACTCAACGACCTGGGCTCGCCCCGGTTCTACCGCGAGGCGGCCGAGGCGATCGGTTTCGAGACGGTGGAACAGGAGGAGGCCGTCAGCGACCTGCGCACACACTATTTCCGTGTTCGCGAGGAGCTGCTTGCCAACTACGAGAAACTGCGCGAGGCCGGGGCTTCGTCGGAGTATCTCGACAAGATGGCCGTGGGGCTGGAGAACTGGGTGAAGGCCGCCGATGACGGCCACCTCGCCTGGGGCGTCCAGCACTTCCGCAAGCCGGCGTGATGTGACATGCCGGGGCGCCGCCGCGCGCCCCGGCCCTTGCCTCAATAATTCGCCACCATCATTGGAGAGTATTGCATGACCGGGCCCAATCCCGATCCCCCCGCCTCTGTGTCCTTCGAGCTTTTCCCGCCAAAGACCGACGCTGGCGAAGCGACGCTGGCGCGCGCCGTCGATCAGATGGCCAGTGCCGATCCGGCCTATTTCTCGGTGACCTACGGTGCGGGCGGAAGCACCCGCGACCGCACCGCCCGGGTAGTGGATATGGTCGGGGACCGCACCGGGCGTCCTGTGGCCCATCACCTGACCTGCGTGGGCGCGCGCCGAGGCGAGGTCGATCATCTGGCCCGGGGTCTGCACGACAAGGGCATCACCCGTATCGTGGCCCTGCGCGGTGACCTGCCCGAGGGACAGAGCCTCGCACCTGATGGCTATGGCGACGCCGCCGAGCTGGTGGCGGGGCTGCGCCGAGTGGCGGATTTCGACATCTCGGTGGCCGCCTACCCGGAGGTTCACCCCGAGGCCGCAAGTGCCGCGGCCGACCTGGACCATCTCAAGCGCAAGCTGGATGCGGGTGCGGCCCGGGCAATCACGCAATTCACCTTCGACACGGACGTGATCCTGCGTTTCATCGATCGGGTCCGCGCGGCGGGCATCACCGCCCCGATCGTGCCGGGGATCATGCCGGTGGCCAATTTCGCCGGGCTCAAGCGATTCTCAGCCATGTGCGGCGCGACGGTGCCGGATTGGCTGTCGCGGATGTTCGAGGGGCTGGACGACACGCCCGAGAGCCGCGCCATGGTCGCCACCAGCGTCGCCACGGAACAATGCCGCCTTCTGATGGAGGCGGGGCTGTCCGAGTTCCATTTCTATACGCTCAATCGGCCCGAGGTCAGCCTGGCGGTCTGCCGCGCGCTCGGGATCACGCCGGCAGTCCCGGCCGAGAGCGCCGCCTGAGGAGAGACGAGATGACCCAGACAGACTTCATCGCCCATGCCGACCGCCGCATCCTGGTGCTGGACGGGGCCATGGGCACCATGATCCAGCAGCACAAGCCCGACGAGAGCGTTTATCGCGGGGACCGCTTTGCCGACTGGAAAAGCGATGTGGGCGGCAACAGCGAATTGCTGAGCCTGACCCAGCCCGGGATGATCCGCGACATTCACACTGCCTTTCTTCAGGCGGGCGCGGACATCCTGTGCACCAACACCTTTGGCGCAAATGCGATCAGCCAGGCTGATTACGGCATGGAAAGCCTTGTCACCGAGATGAACGCCGAGAGCGTGCGCCTTGCACGCGAAGCGGCTGACGCCATGTCCACACCCGACCGCCCACGTTGGGTTGCCGGCGGCATCGGGCCAACCAACCAGACCGCCAGCCTAAGCCCGGACGTCAACGACCCAGGCTTTCGCGCGGTCACCTTCGACGACCTGGCCCGCGCCTATGGCGAAGCCGCGCGCGCGCTGATCCAGGCGGGGGTCGACCTGCTGCTGGTCGAGACGATATTCGACACGCTCAACGCCAAGGCCGCGCTCTTTGCCATCGACAGCCTGAAAGACGAAGGGCTGGATGTGCCACCTTTGATGATCTCTGGCACCATCACAGACCGGTCCGGGCGCACATTGACGGGCCAGACGCCCGAGGCCTTCTGGGTGTCCATGAGCCATGCGCGCCCCTTCTCGGTGGGGCTGAACTGCGCCCTGGGGGCGGGCGAGATGCGCCAGCATGTGCGCACCCTGTCAGAGGTCGCGGATACCCGCATCAGCGCCTATCCCAACGCCGGCCTGCCCAACGAGATGGGCGGCTATGACGAAACGCCTGAGGAAACGGCCGCGCATCTGGGCGAATGGGCCGATGCGGGGCTGGTGAACATCGTCGGCGGCTGCTGCGGCACCACGCCCGACCACATCCGCGCCATTGCCGAAGCCGTCGCGGGCAAGGCTCCGCGCGCGGTGCCCGAAACGGTGCGGCGGATGCGACTGTCGGGACTGGAGATGTTCGAGGCCCCCGGCACGATTCAGGAGGACGCGGCATGAGCGGAGTTGCCAATTTCATCAATATCGGTGAGCGCACGAATGTCACAGGTTCGGCCCGGTTCAAGAAGCTGATCATGGAGGGCGACTATGCCACCGCGCTCGACGTGGCGCGCAGCCAGGTCGAGAACGGCGCCCAGATCATCGACGTGAACATGGACGAGGGCCTGCTCGATTCGGAACGGGCGATGGTCACCTTCCTCAACCTGATCGCCTCCGAGCCCGACATCAGCCGGGTGCCGGTGATGCTTGACAGTTCCAAGTTCGAGGTGATCGAGGCCGGGTTGAAATGCGTCCAGGGCCGCGCGGTGGTCAACTCCATCTCGCTCAAGGAGGGCGAGGCGGCTTTCCTGGAACAGGCCCGCACCGTCCGCCGCTACGGCGCCGCCGTGGTGGTCATGGCCTTTGACGAGAACGGCCAGGCCGAGACAGCGCAGCACAAATACGAGATCTGTCGCCGGTCCTACGACCTGCTGACACAGAAGGCGGATTTCCAGCCCTGGGACATCATCTTCGATCCCAACATTTTCGCCGTTGCGACGGGGATCGAGGACCACAACGACTACGCCAACGCCTTTTTCGACGCGATCAAGCTGATCAAGGCGGACATGCCCGACACCCATATCTCGGGCGGGCTGTCGAACGTGTCGTTCAGCTTCCGCGGAAATAACGCGGTGCGCGAGGCGATGCACTCGGCCTTTCTCTATCACGCGATCCCCTTGGGCATGAACATGGCCATCGTCAACGCGGGCCAGATCACCGTCTACGACGATATCCCAGAGGAACTGCGCGAGCGGGTCGAGGACGTGCTGTTCAACCGCCGCGACGACGCGACCGAGCGGCTCTTGGAGATCGCGGACAAATACAAGGGCACCGGCGAGGCGTCCAAGAAGGAAGATCCGAAGTGGCGCGAGGCGCCGGTCGAAAAGCGGCTGGAACACGCGCTCGTCCACGGGATCACCGATTTCGTGGTCGAAGACACCGAGGAATGCCGCCTGCGCGCGGAAAAGCCGCTTCATGTGATCGAAGGGCCGCTGATGGACGGCATGAACGTGGTGGGTGATCTGTTCGGCGCGGGCAAGATGTTCCTGCCGCAGGTGGTGAAATCCGCCCGCGTGATGAAGACCGCCGTGGCCCATCTGCTGCCCTACATGGAAGAGGAAAAGCGCCTGCAAGGCGACACCTCGGCCAAGGGTAAGGTGCTGATGGCCACGGTGAAGGGCGATGTGCACGATATCGGCAAGAACATCGTCGGCGTCGTGCTGCAATGCAACAATTACGATGTCGTGGACATGGGCGTGATGGTCCCGACCGAGGATATCATCGCCAGGGCCAAGGAAGAAAAGGCCGATATCATCGGGCTGTCCGGCCTCATCACCCCATCACTCGACCGCATGGTCGAGGTGGCGGGAGAGATGACCCGACAGGAGCTCGACCTGCCGCTGCTGATCGGGGGCGCGACCACCTCCAAGAAACACACCGCGCTCAAGATCGCGCCGGCGTATGAAAACGGCGTGATCCATGTGGACGATGCCTCAAAGGCGGTGGGCGTGGTGTCCAAACTGCTGTCGAAAACGGCGGCCCCTGCCTATCTGGCCGAGATTGCCGAGGGGCAGGAGAAGATGCGCGCGGGCGACGACCGCACCGGCGACCGGCCCACCGCCCCGCTGGTGCAGGCGCGGGCGAATGCCTTTGATGGCGGCTGGGACGACTATACGCCGCCCGCTCCGCAGACGCCCGGTCTGACCGTGATCGATGATATCGAAATTGCCGCGCTGCGCGACTACATCGACTGGACGCCGTTCTTTTCCACCTGGGAAATGCGGGGCAACTTCCCCGACATTCTCGACGATCCCGACAGGGGCGAGACGGCGCGCGAGCTTTTCGACAATGCGCAGGCGATGCTGGATCGGATCGAGACGGAAGGCTGGTTTACCCCGCGCGGGGTGGTCGGGCTCTGGCCCGCCAACAGCCGCGGCGATGACATCCTAGTCTGGACGGACGAGACGCGCGGCCATCTGCGCGCACGGATGCCGCAGCTGCGCCAGCAGCGCAACAAGACCCGCGACACAGCGCAGATGTGCCTGGCCGATTTCATCGCGCCCGAGGGCACGCCGGACTGGGTGGGCGGGTTCGCCGTCACCACCGGGCAGGAGGTGCACGATATTGCCGACCGCCTGAAGGCCGAGGGTAACGATTACGACTCGATCATGGTGCAGGCCTTGGGCGACCGGCTGGCCGAGGCCTTTGCCGAGGCGTTGCACGCCCGCGTGCGCCGCAGCCTCTGGGGCTATGCTCCGGGCGAAGGGCTCGACAACACGGCGCTGATCCGCGAGCAATACCGCGGCATCCGCCCCGCGCCGGGCTATCCCGCTTGCCCCGATCACACCGAGAAGCGCACACTTTTCGACCTGCTGGATGCGCCCGCGCAAACCGGCATCACCCTGACGGACTCTTGTGCAATGTGGCCCGCCTCTGCGGTCTCGGGCCTCTACTTCTCGCACCCCGAGTCGCGCTATTTCGGGATCGGCCGGATCGGACCGGACCAGGTCTCGGACTATGCCGCGCGCAAAGGGATGGAGGTCGCCGAGGTCGAGGCCTGGCTGGCCCCCAGCCTGGCCTATCGGCCTGACAAGTCACAGGCGGATCGCAAGATCGCCTGACCCCGCAAGTTCACTTGCCAATAGAAACTCACCCCACAGCAGTGGAGAAAGGAACGAGATGAGCGACAAGACCTGGCTGTTTACCAGTGAATCGGTGTCCGAAGGACATCCCGACAAGGTTTGCGACCGGATTTCGGATGCCATCCTAGACGCCTACCTGGCCGCAGACCCGCAGTCCCGCGTGGCCTGCGAGACACTGGCAACCACCGACCATGTGACCATCGCGGGCGAGGTGCGCGGCCCGGAATCCGTGCTCAAGGATGTCGAGCAGATCGCGCGCGACGCGATCCGCGACATCGGATACGATCAGGCCGGGTTTTCCTGGCGCAATGCCGAAATCGTCTGCCGCCTTCACGCCCAGTCCTCCGATATCGCGCAGGGCGTCGATGAGGGCGACAAGGGCGAGGAGGGCGCCGGCGATCAGGGCATCATGTTCGGCTATGCCTGTAATGAGACCGCCGAGCTGATGCCCGCGCCGATCCAGTTCGCCCACCGCATCCTGCGCCACATGGCCGAGGACCGGAAGTCCGGCAAACAGCCGAACTTCGGCCCCGACGCCAAGAGCCAGGTGACCCTGAAATACGCGAATGGCCGGCCTGTGGGTCTGGATACCGTCGTCGTCTCGACCCAGCATGCCGAGGGCCTAAGCCAGGCCGAGGTGCGCGAGATGGTCAGGCCCTACATCACCGATGTCTTCAAGGACGAAGGCTGGGATCTGCCCGCCGACGACAAGCTGATCGTGAACCCCACCGGCAATTTCGTCATCGGCGGCCCCGACGGCGACGCGGGGCTGACGGGTCGCAAGATCATCGTGGACACCTACGGCGGAGCGGCGCCCCACGGCGGCGGCGCCTTTTCCGGCAAGGACCCCACCAAGGTGGACCGCTCCGCGGCCTATGTCGCGCGCTATCTCGCCAAGAACGTCGTGGCCGCGGGTCTGGCCGACAAATGCCAGATCCAGCTCGCCTATGCCATCGGCGTGCCGGAACCCGTGGCGCTCTATGTGGATACCCTGGGCACCGGTCTGGTCTCCGAAGAAGACCTGTCGGGCCGTCTGCGCGAGATGGTCCGCCTGACCCCGCGCGGCATCCGTGATCACCTGCAACTCCTGCGACCTATCTATACCCGCAGCGCAGCCTACGGTCACTTCGGACGCCATGCCGAGGACGATGGCGGATTTTCGTGGGAGAGAACCGACCTCGCCGATGAACTGGCCCGCAGCTTCGGCGACACCGTCGCCGCACAGTAAACGCAACGAATTTCAGGAAACGACACAATGAACAAACCTGACAATGTAACAGCCGTGGACCACGTCGTTCGCGACCTGTCCCTAACGGACTATGGCCGCAAGGAACTGGACATCGCTGAAACGGAGATGCCGGGCCTCATGGCGCTGCGCGAGGAATACGGGGCGGAACAGCCACTCAAGGGTGCGCGGATC
>NZ_JAMQGO010000023.1 GCF_023703375.1 Lutimaribacter degradans | reverse complement strand
GGGCGTCGGTCAACCAGAAGAGATCAGACATGTTCACCGCTCGTTTTTCGAACCGTGAATCACGCCGCCTCGCAGAAATCAATGGGTCCTGACCCTAAGAAGGGAAATCCCCGATGGAAAGCACCACTTACGCCCTGCCCGCGACGCCCAAGCAGATCGCCTATGCGCGCGCGCTGGCCCTGCGCAACCAGACGCTTCTGCCGTGGGAGGTTCAGCAAGATCGGCGCTCCTTGAGCGCCTGGATCGACGCACAGGCAAAGATGAACCCGGGCGCGCAAGACAGCCGCCCGACATCAAAGCAGGTCGCCTTTGCCGAGCGTCTCGCCCGCATTAAGCGCCGCGCCGTGCCGGATGAATGTTTCCGCGACAAGGGGCTGATGTCGAAGTGGATCGACGGGAACAAGTGAAGCTGGGCAGACCCTGCGGTGATCGAGATTACTTCAGCCGATCGACAACGGATGCCTTGCTGGACCTGGCAAGCGCGATCAGGCTGGACTGGATCTTGGATGTGAAGACGGAACTGAAAGTGCCAATGGGCGTGCGGTCCTCCCAGACATAGGACCGCTCCAGAATATCCGTGTTGATCTCGTCCAGCATGACCCATTTGCGGACATGGGTCTCTAACCCCACGCGCTGCGACTCGATCTGTGGCACCTCGATAAATTTGCGCGAGGGCAAGGGCGGCTGCGTCGTGATCGGCAGGATGAACACCACGGTCTCGCTATCGGACTTGGCGACAGTGACGGCGATACAGACAGGCCGCGTCTTGCGGCCCTCGGTCTCACCCGCCATCTGCTCGCGTTTCCAAAGGAACGGATAGCGGAAAACCTCTCCAGCACTCGGCTTAGTCATCCGCCCGCGTCAAGTCCCGCTCGAGCCCTTCAATCATCAAAGCCTTGAGATCCTCTGGCATCTCGTTAACCATATGAGCCTGTTGCGTGGCCCCCCGCGCGAGCTGCTGGTACTGGTCAATGCTCATCAGCACGAATTTCGGCTTGCGGTGCTTGGTGATCGCGATCGGCGACCGAATGGCCGCGTCAAACAGGTCACTTGTATGCCGCGTCAGGTCGGCCGCCTTGAACTCGGGAAGCTCATGCATGATCGGGGTCTCCATTTGTGCAGAATATACATACATTCTGGATATTCTGCAAGAGATGGGTTGAGCCCTCCCCTTTGTCATCCGAACCGCCGCCCTCCTTCCGTGAAGGTGTATTCATTGGCGATGATGCCGTCCTCGATGGACTCGTCCGAGGTCAGGTGGTCGTAGCCGCGATAGACTGCCAGCGCGCCGTAGCGATCGAGCGTGACGAACGCCCCTGCCCGTCCGATCTCTGTCGGATGATAGATCACCGGCTGGGTTTCGATCTTTTCCATCGCGGCTTCCAACACGCCAAGTCGCGTGTCGACCTCGTCGGGCATCTCATCCTGTCCCATGTAGTCCCCTTCCAGCGCCCGATACTCGCCGAGCAGCTCGGCATGGGCCGCACCTTCATCATCCGTCATTGGTGCCGGGTCGCCGGACAGGGACCGCAGCCCGTGGCTGTAGCCGTAGGGCAGGTCAAGCGCGACCTCGATCCACTTCCAGCCCTCAACCGCAACCGCCGTCATCGCCTTGGAAGAGGTCATGCAGCGACGCGCCTCCCGCCACTTCATAGGTCTCAACACCCACAAAGACCGCGCGTCGGTCGGACGCCCGGACCGAGGTCTCGGTCAGCATGCGCCGGAGCTGGAATGGCTCCTTGTTCCAGGATGAATGGATCACATCCCAGACCTGAACCTGATGCGCGTGATCGGGGTTCACGGTGAAGGCCATGAGCTGCTCCAGCGTCATGCCACCTCGGCATAGACCTCAAGCAGGGCAGGGGCGACGGAGGCAAGTTTGAGGCGCTGCTTCACGATCTGCGGGGTCACGAAGAAGGCGGCAGCTATCTCTGCATCGCTCTGGCCCTTGTCGCGCTGGGACGCAAACGCGCGGAACTGGTCGAGAGGATGCAGGCCGACGCGCTGCATGTTTTCTGCAAGGGAATCGTCCTCGGCTAGGATGTCGGACGCAGCATCGCGCACGATGCAAGGAATGGGCGTAGTCTTCGCCAACCGCTTTTGCTTCACCAGCAAGGACAATGCCTGGAACCGGCGGCCCCCGGCCGGGATTTCGAACTTGCCGGTCTCGGTGCCATCGTCAGCCAAGACGGGCCGTACGCTCAGGCTCTGTAAGAGGCCGCAGCGGGCGATGTCTTCGGCCAATTCCTCGACGGACACACCAGCCTTGATGCGCCGCACGTTGGACTGGCTCAGCACCAGCTTGTCGAAAGGGATATCCCGTGAAGGGGACAGGGTGATTTTCTGGACAGCTTTGGTCATCAGATCTTCTCCACGACGGGGTTTCGAGGGAAAGGTTTCGTTCCAGTGGAACGAAAGCCCGAGGAACGAAGCCACTTTCCCGATCTCACTTCCCGTCACCCTCAAACCAACACTCCTTTCGCTCTCGATGATCGTATGGTTGCCAAGAGGCGACTTAACACCTGTTAAGTCAGGCCAACCGAGCACCGAAGACGTCGCAACTTAACAGCTGTTAAGCCGCACTTCGCCGACCGATCAAAGCCATGACCATCGGACCGCAAGAGAATTCGCCCGCCGCGGCCTTGGACGTCAGCGCCCGCAAGTATCCACCCGGTGACCTGATTTCGGAAAAACGTTCCAGCATGGCCACGACGACGATCGAGGCTTGCTCTGGTCCCATGCAGCGCTGCGCTTCTTTCCAAGCGGACGCACTGATCCCCATGGCCGGCCGTACATGACATGCCGCGTCAAAAAGTTGGTGCCAATGTCGAACTTCGCCCTGATAGAAAGTCTTGAGCGAAGGACAGCCGGCGATCACCAAGTGGAGTGGGATTTTCGGCACCCGCCTCGTGTCAGGCTCTTCAAGGTCAGCCACGGGCTCACCCGTATCATCATCAGCCGCGCCGCCCGCCACCCCGCCTTTTTCTAAGGCAGGTTCAAGATCTATAGATTCTTTATTTGAATTATGATGGTGACGCTCAAATTGGGCATCATTGGTGTTCATTTCTTCTGTTTCAGGACCGTCAATAACATTACGCGCCTGGTCAAGAAGGGTCTCCAGTTCAGTCCGGAATGCCGAAAGATCCTCAAGCGAAAGCTTGCGGCGAAGAGCGCTAGCTGTGAGGGCGGCCGTGTCGCGGAGCTGGTCCCATAGGCCAAGCCCGGGCTGGATCTCCTCGCCGAACTCCGCCAGAGCGGCCAAGTCGCGACGCATAAGGCTCACCACCTCCCTCAGTCGCCGCACACGGTCCTCGGCCTCACGCACAGCCTCTGCGGCCCGTGCAATTTCCTCTGCCCGGCAATAGAGCGGGGAGAGATCAAAGCCGAAGGCCACCCGATCTTCGCCACGCTTGCGCACATACCGCTTCCCATTGGGGCTATCGCGGCGCATGAGCAAGCCTGCCTCTACCAACCGGGCGAGGTGACGGCGCATCGTCGAGCAAGGCATGCCGTTCAGCCGCTCGCAGATCGCCTTGTTGGATGGGAAGACGACCATTTCTGTGTTCCCGCCAAGCGCGTCGTCCGGAAAGAAGCTGAGAAGTCCCTGAAGGACGGTCAGATCGCGCTCGGAAACCCCAAAGGCCGCCTGTGCCTTGGACAGCTCGCGGAGGAGTTCCCACTTGTTGACGGGCTTGCCGGGAACAGACGCCTCAGGACGCTCGACCACGCGCAGATGGGCGTGCGATATCGGCCGCATAAACGGCGAAATCGGTGTGTAATCCATGATGTCATTCACGAAGGCAAAATTTCCCTGGCCCGCGAATCGCTTTGCGCTTGCGGGAAAGGGGCCAGATCGCTACATTCAGAGGTGCGAAAACTGAAGTTTTGTAGCGGGCTGGTCCCATGCGAAACCTAAGAAAGGTCTCGTGAAGCTTGCTTCTCGGGGCCTTTTTCTTTTCTGCCTGTCTCGTGCCTCCTTTTTGATTGTTGCTCTTCCTCAGTCTTCCGAACGCTTCCAGCGCTCGTGAAGCTCGGCGATCAGCTGCGGGGCGTTGCCCTCAAGCCAGCTGACAAAATCGCTCTCCTCGGCCTTCAACTCGAGCTTGAGTTGCTTTCCACGACGTCCGGTCGTGACAGTGGCGGCACCGACCCCCGGAATCACCGTGCCGGGCCGCCCGCGAGGGCGAGACGAGGATGTGGTCTGTTCGGGCTTCCCTGCAGCAGAGAGGACGGCCAAAAATGCATGATCGGATTTCTCGTCAAGACCGCCCTGGTAGGATGTCTTGGCCTCACCGGCCAAAGCTGCAAGCAGTTCGCGATCGGCATCCGTAGCCCCCAGCAACTTCTTGAGCTCTTCCCACCTGGGCCGACCAATGCCCGGAGCGGCACCGATGGCGAGAACTAGGTCCTCCCCAACGGTGCGGACCACGCTTAACAGCTGCGACACTCCTGCCTCGGTCAGATTGAGAACCTCGGCGACACCCTTGTTGGTACGTTCGGATGCGCTCAAATGGTCACCGTCGAGCAAGGCGGAGGCAACAAGCGCACGTTCGATGAAGCTTAGATCCCGTCGCTCCTGGTTCTCTAACAGCTGATCACGAAGCGCCTGATCGCCCTCCATCTCTGTGACAATGGCGCGGACCTTGATCCCAAGTTCTCTGCAAGCTTCCAGCCGACGACGGCCATAGATCAGGCTGTAGCGATCACCCTCAAGCGGCCGGACGAGGATTGGTACTCGCTGTCCGTTCTTGGAAATTGACGCCTTGAGGCCCTCAGTCTCGATTTGCAGCCGGTCATCGAGCCGACCTGTGGTTTCGATTTGGTCAGGCTCGATTTCGAAAACGCCGCCGCGCAGCCTGCGCCCCTCAAGAGCGTCGGGCGCGTTGCGCAGGGTCTGCAGTGGCAGTCCCAGTTTAGGCTTTCTTGCCATTGCGTCCCCACGTGTTCTGGATGATCGCCGCGATCTCGTCGTTGACGGCGTTCATGGATTCGATTGCACGATCGAAAGTCTGACGCGTGAAGTCCTTCTTGTCGGCCTCGTAGAGCGTCTGCTTCGTCAGCCCTGCATCAGAGATCGCAGTCGACTCAACCATGTGGTTGGTCAGCACTGACCTGCCGAACAGACCCCGGATGAAAGCAATGACCTCGGTCTGCGGGGCATCACCCACCTTGTAGCGGGTCGGCAGAAAGCGCAGCCAGTCGAAGCGAAGGTTTGCGCCAGCATCACGGATGACGCCAAGCAGATCAGCGGTCATTCGCAGAAACTGCGACATGGACATCAGATCGAGCATTTGCGGGTGAACGGTAACAAGCACCCCTGAAGATGCTGAAAGGGCGGACATGGTTAAGAAGCCAAGCTGCGGCGGACAGTCGATGACGACGACGTCATAGTCCGCTTCGACACTGTCGAGCGCGTCACGCACACGGGCAAAGAATGCGCGGGCGCCGCCACGCTGGATGGCTGCCGGCGTCTCATGTTCGAATTCCATGAGCTCGAGGTTCCCGGGAATCAGGTCAAGACCACGGATGTAGGTCTTGCGGATCACGTCCGAGATCGGGACCGGTTCATCGTAGCGAACCGCATCATACAGCGTGCCACCCTCCATCAGGTCCAGCTCAGGCTGGATGCCATGCAGCGCGGAAAGGGATGCCTGGGGGTCCAGATCGATCGCAAGGACACGATATCCCTTGAGAGCCAAGCGCTGTGCAAGGTGAGCGGATGTTGTCGTTTTCCCGGACCCGCCTTTGAAGTTCACAACAGAAACAATCTGAAGCTCGTCACCGGCACGACGCCCCGGAACGTAGGTTCCAGGCTTCTTCGCGTTTGCCTCAAGGGCATGGCGAATCTCCCAGATATCATCGAGGGTATATCGCCGGTGGCTGCCCGCAGTGGTTTCGACGTCAGCGATCTTTCCTTCTCGATGAAGCTTGCGAAGGTAGGTATGATCGACGCCAAGCAACTCGGCCGCCTCGCCGCTGGTCAGGCTGCGCATGACTTTTTTGGCGTCGGGAGGGAAGTGGGCAGCACGTTGCGCATGAAGATTGGACGCAAGAAGCTCTGCGTAGTGCCCGATGGCAATGTCCAGGTCCTGCTCAGCTTCGCTCATCTCTGCCTCGATTCGTGGGCGCGTTTTTTATGTGATCGCGCGTTATTTATCGAGACTATTGCCCGAGCTATCAGATTCGTGCAAGCTCTTTCTAGATTTGGTGTGGTTCAGCCACACAGGCACAAGGGCAAGCGTCGCTTAATTCAGTCGAGCAACTCTAGCCTCTCGGCCCGCTCCAACAGCATTTTCACCGAAGACGGCTGCCATCTTGTTCGGCCACGTGGTGTGCGTTCCCGCATTGATTCCAGGCGTTCACAGATCGCCTGAAGCGTGATGTCGGGGTCCGCGCCCTTGATGGCGGCGACGATGGCGGGCAGGCGGTCGTCGGTTTCGCGGCGCCCGGCGCGGGCCAAAACTGCCTCGGGCAGAAAGCCGTCGCGGACATAGGCCTTCACGGCGCGCAAGAGACGACTTTGGGTCCAGCGACGCGCCTCGGGCAGGGGGCCGTTGATGATGCGTAACACGTCTTCCCAGGCCAAGTCGGGTCGCAACCGGCGCACATGAGGAACCCAATCTTGTGCCGTTTCGTTCAGACGCTCCATGTAGCCGTCTTGTCGTGCCAGCCGCACCTTGCGAAGAGCGGCAGGGTCTTTGGCCCGCAGCCCAGGGTTGCCGCCCACGCGGCCCTTTGTGCGTGCGCTGGCAAGGCCGGCCTTGGTGCGTTCCCTAATTAAGGCGCGCTCGAACTCGGCCGCAGCGCCCAAGACCTGCAGCGTGAACTTGCCCTGCGGGGATCCAGTGTCGATCGGGTCCTGGATCGAGCGAAAAAACGCGCCCTTGGCCTCGAGCCGCTCGATCACCTCCAGCAGATGCGACAGGGATCGCGCGAGGCGGTCAATCCGCACGACCACCAGCGTGTCGCCCTTGCCGATGCGCTCCAACACCCGCGCAAGCACCGGCCGCGCACGGTTACCGCCCGAGGCCTGTTCTTCATGGATTTCGGCGCAGCCTGCGGATTTCAGGGCCTGCGACTGGGGCAGGGGGGTCTGATCCTCGGTAGATACGCGCGCATAACCAATCATGGGCATCAAAACAGTCTTTTTGCAGTTTCATACATCGCTATTAAACGACCGTTTGTAAACGGATGCAAGGTCGCTTTCTGTGGCTCGCCTCAGCGCAATACCGTTGGTTTGCTTAGGCTGAGCGCGATGAGGGAGACCTCGCCGACCATCGCCCACGCGTGCTATATAGAGTGTGAAATGCACTCTCACAAAACCCTTGGGTAAAGTGCAGAATGCCAGTATTTTGCACATATGAAGCCTCACCCGCCTGCCTTTTCTAATGAATCTGATGCTCTCTTCCTCGACGCTGAGGAGGTGGAACAGTCGTCCGAGGACGATCTTTGGTTTCTGCCCGGTCCCATGGAAGAGGAGCCGGATTATTTGCCGCCCGGACCGCGGGCCGAACCACATGAAGCCGAGGTCCTCGACGATTGGCGGAAAGCAGAGGCGCGTCATGCCGCGCGTCTTGCCCGTGTGGCCGGTCGCGTCGGTGCGCTGGACGATCGCCTGAAGCGCAGCCCGGAAGGATGGCGGCACAGGCTTGCCCTGATCGAGGCTGCCGACCTCAGCTGGTTCGCGGGTGACCGCATCGGCCCGGATCGACTGGCGCTCTGGATCTCCATGCGCCTGTCCGGCGCGCACGACGACACCGCTGCCCTTGCACGTGTCGGTTGGGCGGTACGTCGTCTGACAGGGGGGCCAGGCCCAGAGGTGGACCTGGCCGCCTTTCTCGACCGCCGCGATCCCGAGAATATGGCAGATGAAGCCGAGCCCTTTGCGGACCGCGCGGGCGGTTGGCTCGACCTGCTGGCACAAGTCGCCGATCTTCACCCGATAACCCGCGCCTGCATGGGTTATCACCTCTGGAGCCTCGCAGGCCTTGGGCAGTACGGCGACCAGATAGAAGCGGCGGTCACGGCCGCACGGATCGCGGCAAGCGAGGGGAGAGGCGCAGTCTTTGCGCCTCTGGCCATGGGCGGGGCAGGGGGCCTGCGTGCCGGTGGCCCACCGGCTGACCGTCTAGCGCGCTGGCTTGACGGGATGGAGAACGGATGTCTGACCGCAATGCGGCACCTCGACGATATCGAGGCATGGTCAACGCGGGCGGAAACCATGATGACCCCGCTCTCTGGCAGGACGCCCCCGGCCTTACGCACTGTGCTGACGGAATGGCCGCTCGTGTCCGCTCCGATGGCGGAGACCATGACTGGCACCAGCCGCGCCGCCGTTCAGCGCAACCTCGCCTGGATGGAAACGCACGGCCTGATCCGCGAGGTGACTGGGCAGGGGCGGTACCGGATGTGGCGACCAACGAGCTGAATGCTCTGAGGTAGGCGTCAGCCATGAAGGAACAGGGTTGCTTGGCTCTCGCTAACGGTGCCGATGTGACCTTTCGGCGGGGCGCGTCAGTTTGGCCTAAGCGATATCTGAAGCTCAGATAATTCTTGGATAAAGTGTAAGCATCCGGCGTAGGCCACAGCGAGGTCAACGCGCGTGCTCACGGTCCATTTCGATGAGCTCTTGCAGGTTTTCGATCCCGAACCGAGTGAAGGCGATGACGCTGTCGTCGCCCGGGCCGTAGACCCAGATTGACCTGCCCCCGCAAAACTGGGCCATTCAGAATGAGAGTTTGTTCTTGTAACGTTCAAAACGACGAGGAGAACAGACGATGCGCAAATCACGTTTCACCGAAGAGCAGATTGTCGGGATTTTGCAGGAGTATGCTGCCGGGGCGAAGGTCTCGGAGCTGTGCCGCAAGCACGGCATGTCGGACGCCACGCTGTACAAGTGGAAGGCCAAGTATGGCGGCATGACGGTGTCCGAGCTGCGGCGGCTGAAGGATCTCGAAGCCGAGAACGCCGAGCTGAAGCGTCTCCTGGCCGACACGATGCTCGACAACGCGGGCTTGAAGGGGGGCTGCTGGCAAAAAACTCCTGACGCCTGCGCACCGCCGTGCCGCGGTGAGGAAGCTGATGGATGAACATCAGTTCACGGAACGGCGGGCGTGCAGGCTGGTCGGGATTTCGCGGTCGAGCCTGGCCTATCAGGCGCGGCCAGATCGCCACGCGCGGTTGAGAGAGCGCCTGATCACGCTGTCAGGCAAGCACCGGAGGTATGGCTACCGCATGTTGCATGCAAAGCTGGTCCGCGAGGGCTTCAGGGTGAACGTCAAGGTCGTCGAGCGGATCTATCGCGAAGAACGGCTGTGGCTGCGCCGCACGAAGCGCAAGAAGATCCCGCGCGAGGCCCGCGAAGGCAGCTGGTGCCCCATCGCGGCCAACCAGAGATGGTCGCTCGATTTCACCGGCGACGCGCTGGCCAATGGCCGCAAATTCCGCACCGCCAATCTCAAGGACGACTGCACCCGGGAGTGCCCGGCGATCGAGGTGGATTTCTCGTTGCCCGGCGAGCGGGTCGTGGACATGCTGGAGCGCGTTGCCCGCGAGCGGGGATACCCCGATATCCTGGTTGTCGACAACGGCCCGGAACTACGCGGCCGCGCGCTCGACGGATGGGCCGACGATCACGGCGTCCAACTCTATTTCATCGATCTCGGCAAGCCCACCCAGAACGCCTATATCGAAAGCTTCAACGGGCGATACCGCGAGGAATGCCTGAATCAGCACTGGTTTACCAGCATCCGCGAGGCACGCGAAATCATCGAGGCCTGGAGGATCGATTACAACGCTGAGCGCCCGCACAGCAGCCTGAAATATCAAACGCCGAGGGAGTTCGCAGCCGCGAGGCCCTTCGACAAAACGCAATGGGCGCAGCCGCTTGAGCGACTTGATGGCTCCGCGCCCGCGCCCATTGCTCACGCCGCCGAATGATGGCACACAAAAGGAGAACAGGCTCGATCTACGAGTGGCCCTCAAAAAGGGGGCAGGTCAAACGTCGCTGCTGACCGCGATGGGAGCCGACCCGGTTTCGGGGGATGACCGGGCCGAACGGCAAGATGATCGGCGGCATGGCCGACATGCGCATCGCCGGGGCATGGGTCGATGACCTGGGCCTGACGCCCGACGAGGTGGTGCAGATCGTCAGCGACACGATGGCCCGGAATCCAGATTCAAATACTTCAACCGCGCCATGAGCGACTTCGCCGGCCTCAAGGCCGCGCCGAAACTCGAACCAAGCCAGCAAAGGCGGGGCGACGACGGCGGCCAGCCCAAGCCGGCGCGCACCGTCGCTGAAATTTTCGCAGAACTCGAAGCCGAAAGAAAAATCTGATGGAACTCAATGCAGAATGGATGACCTACCTCGAACGCCGGTTGAGCCATACCATATGCAGCCGATGTTTAGAAGTTTCGATACGTACACCAGCGGTCGTTCTGGCGACTGGAATATGTATGACCCTTGCCGGCAGAAAGAATGCCGGATACTAGTCGAGTGGTTCAACCATCTACCTTGTGGACACAACACGAAGAAGGCCAAGACGAAGACAAGATGCCAAGTAAACTCTCATACTTAAATTTTCGTAGTGGGCAAGAGGTTGCATCAGCATGAACGTTGCTGTCGTTGGTTTGGGGTATGTGGGCCTCTCGAACGCCGTCTTGTTGGCTCAGCGAGTTCCGGTGACGGCGGTGGATGTGAATCCCGAGCGGGTTAAGCAGGTAAGTGAGCGACAATGCCCGATCGTGGATACGGAACTTGAGGATTATCTCAAGCATCGTGCGCTGAATCTTACGGCTACCACCCATCTAGCGAGCGCGGTAAATGATGCTGACTTTGTGGTGGTTGCCACGCCGACGGACTACGATCCGCAGAACAATTTTTTCGACACATCTTCGGTGGATAAGGTCGTTCGCGAAGTTTTGTTGCTGAACGAACGCGCCGTGGTGATTATCAAGTCGACGATACCGGTTGGCTATGTGCGCGAACTACGTGGAAATTTGAACTCAGACAGGATCATCTTCAGCCCCGAATTTCTTCGCGAAGGGCGGGCTCTTTATGACAATTTGCACCCTAGCCGTATCGTCGTTGGCGAAAGGTCTCATCGAGCGCGCGTGTTCGCAGATATGCTGCTCGATGGCGCGCTGGATGACGACGTGCCGGTACTATTCACTGACCCTGATGAAGCAGAAGCGATCAAGCTATTTGCCAACACCTATCTTGCGATGCGCGTGGCTTTCTTCAACGAGCTTGATAGCTATGCGATGGCCCATGGCATGGACACGCGTCAGATAATCGAAGGTGTTGGGCTAGATCCCAGGATCGGTAACCATTACAATAACCCTTCGTTCGGCTATGGTGGCTATTGTTTGCCAAAAGATACAAAGCAACTTTTGGCGAATTACGTGTCGGTTCCACAGAATCTGATTGGTGCCATTGTGCAAGCCAATCGTACGAGGAAAGATTTTCTCGCCGAGCAGATCGTGTCGATGGAGCCGAAGGTTGTCGGTATCTATCGCTTGGTAATGAAAGCGAACAGCGATAATTTTCGCCAAAGTTCGATCCAGGGAATAATGAAACGGATCAAGGCCAAGGGCATTGAAATTGTGGTTTACGAGCCTGAGTTGGAGGAGGAAGTGTTCTTTGGCTCGAGAGTGGTCAATGACTTCGCAGGTTTTAAGTCTGAAGTCGACGTGATTATAGCCAATCGTGTGACTGATGAACTATCGGATGTAGTTGACAGGGTGTTCACTCGAGATCTATTCGGAGCAGATTAAAGAGAATTAGAAAAATGGCAAACTTATTGAGTGGAACAAATGAGTTTTACGTTTAACCAGTTCATTTGCGCCATTTCTTAGAGCCATAGGCTCAGGACTCATAGCCAATAAATGACGAGCGCCGCGAGTGCGATGGCGGAGAGGAAGACCTTTGGGCATCTGTCGTATCGGGTCGCCACACGTCG
>NZ_JAMQGO010000022.1 GCF_023703375.1 Lutimaribacter degradans | reverse complement strand
CGATTACGGCGACTACTTCCGCGTTGGCGAAAGGGACGGCACCAAGAGCCTGACGGCGCCGGCCGACACCGGGCTTTACGAGATCCGCTACATACTGGATGAGGGTCGGCGGACGATGGCGCGCCAGACCATCGAGGTGACCGAACCCGAGGTGACGATTTCGGCACCAGACGAGATTCGCGCCGGTGATACGATCCGTGTGGAGTGGGCAGGCACGGTTCATCCACGCGACTACATTACCATTGTGCCCGCCGGCAGCGACGGCGACTCGGGCGACTATTTCCGTGTCGGCGACAAAAGCCAGAGCGACATCAGCGCCCCGGAAACCACCGGGCTTTACGAACTGCGCTACATCCTGAACGAGGGTAAGCGAGTCATGGCCAGCACGTCGATCGAAGTTTTGGCCGAGGACGCGGCGTTGGAGAAGGGGGCAAGCATTGATGCACCGGAAACGGGCGCGCCGGGTGCGACGATCGAGGTGACCTGGAACGTGGACAGCGAAAGCGCCGATCAGCGGGTTACGCTGGCGCGCGGCAACCAGGCGATCTTTACCTGGATCGAGGCGGTCAAGACGGGCGATGGCCCGCCTGTGCGTATCACCTTGCCCGAAACTGCCGGTGTCTATGAACTGCGTTTTCTTGACGTGGCCAACCAGGCCGTGCTCGCGCGCAAGGTCATCAAGGTGGAATAGGCAAACCACCGGGTCAGGGGCGCCAGCCCCTAACCCGGTCACCGGACAAAGCCACAGGCACAGTTGGCTCTGATCGAAACAGGTCATGGTGTTCATGACGGCGTTTCGGTCGATTGGCGATGAGGTGACTGAAACCGCCATGCGTCGCGCCGGCACAAAGGTGCGGGCAAATGCACGCGCTCTGAGCACTTGCCGCAACAATATCGGAAACGGCAGCACCCACTTGCCTATGCGCGCATGGACGGGCGTGGGGTCATGATTTTATTTTGAAAGCTTTATGCCTGATATTTGACATATCATCATACATATTCCAAACTGTCTTTATCGAATGCAGGGTATGCCTCATGATTACTGGCCCTCAGATGCGCGCGGCGCGCGCCCTTATTGGTATCGACCAAAAGGCCCTGGCCGAGTTGTCGGGGCTTTCCGTGCCGACAATCCAGCGCATGGAGGCGAGCACCGGCAACGTGCGCGGTGTCGTCGACAGCCTGACCAAGGTGGTCGAAGCGCTTGAAGGTGCTGGCGTCGAACTCATTTCGGAAGGCGCTTCCAGCGCTGGACGTGGACGCGGCGTGCGCCTGAAGGTGCCTGTGCCAAAGCCCTGATCTCTCAACCCGCGACGGCGACCGCCGACAACAAGCCGACGATCCCGCCGCTACCCTCAAAGGTGCGGCCATAGATGAAACATCAGACCAACAGGCAAGGCGAGACTGCACGCTTTGCCGAGCTTTTCACCCCGAAACTCGTAACCGTCCTGCGCGAAGGCTACGGCGCGGCGCAGCTGCGGGCAGACGCCATCGCTGGGCTGACAGTCGCCATTGTTGCGCTGCCGCTCTCGATGGCCATTGCCATCGCATCCGGTGCGACCCCGGCGCAGGGGCTTTACACCGCCATTGTCGGTGGTTTCCTTGTCTCGCTGCTGGGCGGGTCGCGGTTTCAGATCGGCGGCCCCGCGGGGGCTTTCATCGTGCTTGTCGCCGCCACCGTGGCCCAGCACGGGATAGAGGGTTTGATCCTTGCAACTTTCCTGTCGGGGCTGATGCTGGCCGCGGTGGGGTTCTTGCGGCTTGGCACCTTTATCAAGTTCATCCCCTTTCCAGTCACCGTGGGGTTCACGGCGGGCATCGCTGTCATCATCTTTGCCAGCCAGATCAAGGAATTGTTCGGGCTGACGCTGGCACATGAACCGGGTGAACTGTTGGAGAAGATCCCGGCGTTGTGGGATGCGCGAACAAGCCTGACACCCGCGGCGCTGAGCCTTTCGGTGGTAACGATGGCCATCATCCTGGGCCTGCGACGCTGGCGCCCGCATTGGCCGGGGATGCTGATCGCGGTGGGGGCAACGGCTGGCGCCACGGCCATGTTTGCACTGCCTGTGCCGACCATCGGCACGAAATTCGGTGGCCTTCCTTCGTCGCTGCCGGTGCCGGAGCTGCCGCGGATCTCGATGGAGAATGTCGTGGAGGTGTTACCGGCGGCCATTTCCTTCACCTTGCTGGGCGCGATCGAGTCGCTTTTGTCGGCCGTTGTTGCGGATGGCATGACGGGGCGGCGCCACAGGTCGAACTGTGAATTGGTGGCACAGGGTGTCGCCAATGTGGGGTCGTCGCTTTTCGGCGGTTTCTGTGTGACCGGCACCATCGCGCGTACTGCCACCAATGTTCGTGCCGGGGCGCACGGGCCGGTCGCGGGGATGCTGCATGCGCTGTTTCTGTTGCTGTTCATGCTCGCTGCTGCGCCGCTGGCATCTTACATTCCGTTGGCCGCGCTGGCCGGCGTTCTGGTGATCGTTGCCTGGAACATGATCGAGAAACCGGCCATTGCTGTCCTTGTCCGCTCGGGCTGGGGGGAGGCGACCGTTCTTGGTGCAACGTTTTTCCTGACCATATTCCGCGATCTGACCGAGGCGATCGTTGTCGGCTTTGCCCTGGGGTCGGTTCTTTTCATTCATCGTATGAGCCGGACGACAGATGTGGCGACAGACAGTGCCTTCGTCGGCCGTGATGAGCCCGACACCGCGAACCCGCGCGGCGAATACCACGAAGAACAGGCAGCAAACCCAGATGTCGTCATCTTTCGGATCACCGGGGCGCTGTTCTTTGGTGCCGCCGCGTCCATCGGTTCCGTGCTTGATCGTATCCAGGACACGCATAAGGCGCTGATCGTCGATTTTTCCGCGGTGCCTTTTCTCGACTCGACCGGCGCCAACATGATCGATGGCCTTGCCCAAGAGGCCCGAAAACAGGGTGTCGCGCTTTGGCTTACTGGGGCGAACCGCGACATTCAGCGCGTTTTCGTGACCCACGGCCTGAAGCGTCCACTGGTCCATTATGCGACCACGGTCGATGAAGCGCTGGCAGAGGTGCGCGATGGCGTCTCCACAAACCGGGAGGACGCATGATGCCAGGCACCGGCAGGCATACACATCGCGCGCAGCGCCGCAGGCACGGCCCGGCTGAAGCGCGTCGGCGTTTTATCCTCGACGCGCTGGAGCGACCGAGGACACAGGCGGAATTGCGCGATGCCTTGGGGATGAGCAACAGCGGAATCCTCCACCTGTTGCGGCGCATGGAGCGCGACGGGCTGGTGCGGCCTGCCGAACGCATCGCCTGGACACGAATCTGGGAACGCACGACGGAACCGGCCGCAGCGCGACACTCATGACATACGCGTGCCCCGATGGGGGCGTCATTCGAGCGTACGGACTACGCCGCTTTAACCTGGGTCGCGGCCAAGATGCGCTTGGCCTATGAACTGGCGGCGGCCTGCAGGGCATAAAACCCACCCTGCCAAAACCGTAGTCCGGGCCAAGCGCTGGCCAAGATGAAAAACGCTTGTAGCCTGCCGATCTCTTGTTTCGCGAAACGTCAGGTCCGCAGCATTTTCGGGCTGAGCTGTGCCGCCACGTTAAAGAACAGGTCGATCAGCGCGTTACGTTCATCGGCAAGTGCGAACACGACCTCGTCAACTGTCGAGTGGAACTCGGGAACAGGTATGCGGCGGACGGTGTCGGACCGGTATGTTCCATAGCGCCACATGAAACCGACCCCGATACCGAGGGCGACAGCCTCGTAGACGGCATCCCTCGTGTCGGCTGTCAGGCGTGGTTCGGGCGCAAGCCCAGCCTGGCGAAAGCCACGGTCAACGATCTTCTGGGTGGATGATCCATGAGACCGGAACACCAGCGGGCTGGCCGCCAAACGTTCCAGCGAAACCTCGCCCTGGTCTGCCATAGGGCTGTCGGGCGACACGATGGCCACCACCTCTTGCGAGATGACGGGCGCTCGCCGAAACCGGGTATCGGCAGGCAGATCGGGCAAGACGGCAACGTCTACCTCGCGCCTTGAGACCGCTGCCATGATGTCTTGATGTGATCCGCTTTCCACCGACACCGTCAGCGTCGGGTGCAGGCTCAGAACGCGTCCGACAATGGCGATGCCCGGCATCGAATTTCCAAGCCCCACCCTCAGACGGTGTTTGCCGGTCGGGCCGCGGCGGGCCAGCACACGTTCGGCGTCGTGCATCGCGTCCTGCATGCGATTGCCTATGTCGCAAAGCTCAAGACAGGCAGGCGTTGCACGCAGAACACCGCGCACGCGGTCGAACAGGTGGATGTCATAGGCGCGCTCCAGATCCCGGACCTGCTGTGCAACGGCCGAATGTGAAATCCCGATTCGACGCGCGGCAGCCGAAAATGAGCCCTCTTCGGCCACGGCTGTGAGGGCACGCAAACGCGAAAGAGACAGACCTTTGGCCGTTTCTGAAACCGATACCTTCATGTGATGCAATATAGGCTTTCACCTGTAACGGCACGGTTACAGTCGACCGCCAAAAGGGCGCCAACGACCGGTGCTGATCCGGTTCAATGAAAAGCCAAGACATCGCCGAAACGGCGAAAACGGGGAATTTCCCCGAACGGAGAAGTGTTGAAATGAGCGAGCCGGTCCGACTGCGGCATTTTCTAGACGGCCCCTTGCCGGATCGGTCTGCCATCCTGGCCGACCTCGACGGCTGTCTTGTGTCTGGCGAGGCTATACTGCCCAACGTGCCCGAACTGTTCGCGCGCTGCCGCGACCGGCTGTGGATCGTTTCGAACAACTCTTCCGACACTGCGCAAAGCCTATCGTCGCGGCTGGCCCGGCTCGGCCTGTCAGTCCCGCCCGAGCGGATTCTTCTGGCTGGAGAGATGACATTGCGCGCTTTACAGGCGACCCGGCCTGGCGCACGGATCGCACTTTATGCAGCGGAACCGCTGCAGGGCCTGGCGCGCGACCTGGGGCTGTGGCCCGACCGCGAGCACCCGGAGGCCGTCGTGCTGGCGCGTGATCCCGCGATAGGGTTTGCCGATATTGCACGTATCGCGACGTTTGCCGATGCCGGGTTGCCCGTCATCCTGGCAAACCCCGACCGCAGCCACCCAGCCGCCGACGGCACGCCGGTGCCCGAAACCGGAGCGCTTTGGGCAGCTGTGAACGCCGTCGTGCCGCAGGCGCGCATGAGCAGCCTTGGAAAGCCGGCGCCGGATCTTGCGCGCGAGGCATTGCGCCGGGCGGGGGTTGCGCCGGCGGCTGCGGTCTTCATCGGGGACACCGCGGAAACCGACGGCTTGGCCGCCGCCGCCGCCGGTGTCGAATTCGTCCAATTGATGCGTCCGGGTAAAGCCCCGGCAAATGCTTCCGTGAACGGAGCCTGCACATGTTGAGCTATGTCTTGCGCACCCTGTCCCGGATGGTCCTGACCTTCTTTGTAATCGTGACCATCGTGTTCTTCGCGACACGCCTGTCGGGTAACGCGGTCGATTTCGTGATCGGCGAGGGGATTACCAGCGAGGATCGCGACTTGCTGATAGCCTATTACGAACTCGACGAACCGATCTTTACCCAATACCTGGCTTTCCTGCGCGCCTTCACAGACGGGCAGTTTGGTCTTTCGTTCATCGAAAGGCGGCCGGTTGTCGACATGGTGCTGGAGCGCATCTGGCCCTCGACGCAACTGCTGCTGTCGGCGATGGCGCTGACATTGCTGGTGTCGATTCCGCTGGGTATCGCGGCGGCCATCTGGCGCAACAGCTGGGTCGGTAGCGCGGCCATGGTCGCGGCCTTCCTCGGTTATGCGGTGCCGAACTTCGTTCTGGCAATCGGCATGGTGCTGGTCTTCTCCTACTGGCTGAACTGGTTGCCGGTGGTTGGCAACGGCACCGCGTTGCATTTCATCATGCCGACCATCGCCATGGCCGGGGTCTTGATTGCCGCGCTTAGCCGGTTCACGCGCAATGCCATGCTTGACGTGCTGGGCCAGGATTTCATGCGTACCGCGCGGGCCAAGGGCTTGCCGGAGGGCAGGGTCATCGTAAAGCACGGGCTCCGCAATGCCGGCATCACTCTGCTTTCGGTAATCGGGCTGCAGGTCGCCGGGCTTGCCGCGGCCGGGTCTGTTGTGATCGAGGCAATCTTTGCCTGGCCGGGGATCGGCGATCTGCTGGTTACCTCGGCGCTGCGCCGCGATTACCCGGTGCTGCAATTCGGCGTGCTGACAGTGGCACTTGCCGTGATCGTCATCAACGCCGTTATCGACCTTGCCTATGCCTGGGCCGATCCGCGCCTGCGCCAAAGCATGAAAGGCTGAACCACCATGTCCATGACTGCTGTTCCTGCCGCTTCTTTTCCCGCTACCTTGCTTGCGCTTTGGCGTGGGGCCGATTTTATCCAGAAAACCGCGATCATCATTGGGCTGGCGCTTGTCATCCTTGCGGTGATGGCCCCGATCATCGCCCCGTTCGACCCCAATTCGCAAAGCCTGATCGCGCGGCTGCGCCCGCCGCTGGGCTTTGAGCGGGCCAAGGGAGGCTATGTGCTGGGCACCGATGAACTGGGCCGCGATGTGCTTTCGCGCAGCCTGCATGGATTGCGCCTGACGCTGATGCTCGCGGCGCTGGGCGCCACGCTTGGCCTGATGCTCGGCGGCGTGCTGGGGTTGATCGCGGGCATCGCCGGTGGGCGCACCGAGGCGGTGATAATGGCGGCAGTAGATACCCAGATCGCCGTGCCCTTTACCTTGGTTGCGCTGTTCCTGTTGGCCATCTTTGGCAGCTCGTTGCAGGTGATCGTTCTTGTGCTGGGCCTGGCCGGTTGGGAGCAATATGCCCGTATCGTGCGCGGCGAGGTGCGCCGGTTGATGAAAATGCCCTTTATCGAGGCCGCCCGCGCCGCCGGAGCCGGGCCCTTGCGGATCGCGCGGTATCATCTGCTGCCCAACATCGTTTCACCGCTGGTGGTGCAGTTCACCCTGTCGCTGTCGAATATCGTGTTGCTGGAGAGCACGTTGTCCTTCCTGGGCCTTGGCGTGCAACCGCCCACAGCCACACTGGGTGCGATGGTCGGCATTGGCCGCGACTACATGCCCACCGCGCCATGGATCGTGGCGGCCCCGGCGCTGATGATCCTGCTGATCACATTCGCGGTGCAGATCCTTGGTGATTGGCTGCGCGATGGTGCCGACGTCCGGCTGCGTGCCCGATGACCCCCGATACCAACAACAGAGGCGCAAACGCCCATCCCGTTCACCCATCAAACCAATGCTCACGGAGAAAAGACATGTTCAGACTTCTGCTTTCAACCGCCCTGGCTGCCGGGCTTGCCTCGGCTGTCTCGGCCCAGGAAATCACCGTCGGCGCAGCCAACGTGTCGAGCTATCTCGACCCCGGTCGCGACCATTCCAATGTTGGCTCGCAATTCTACTACAACGCCTTCGACACCCTGATCGGCAAGAACCATGACACGCTTGATGCCGAATGGGTGCCGGCGCTGGCGACTGAATGGAAGCTGGTCGAACCCAAGGTCATGGAACTGAAGCTGCGCGAGGGCGTCACCTTTCACAACGGCGAGGCAATGACGGCCGATGACGTCGTCTTTTCGCTCAACCGCATGTACCAGGCCGATTTCCCACCTTACGTGGTGCGGTCGCGCGACCGGCTGGGCAATTTCGTCGAGGCCCGGAAGGTCGACGACCTGACCGTGCGCATCAGCGTCGAGAAGGAAGAACCGCTTTGGGAGACCCTGCTGAACCTGCAGCAGGTCATGATCATCCCGGAAGATTACACCAAGGGCCTGACCGGCGACCCGAATGTGGCCGAGCATGACGATTTCGAGGCCTTCTCGTTGGCCCCGGTCGGCACAGGGCCCTATCGCGTGGCCGAGTTCGTGCCCGGGGAACGCCTGGTCTGGGAACGCTTCGACGATTTCTGGGGCGACGCCGCACCGCTGGAAAAGGTGACCGTTCAACAGATCCCGGAAACCGCTTCGCGCCTGACTGCGCTGAAAACTGGCGAGGCCGACATCATCACGAATATCGCCCCCGACCAGTTGGCACTGACCGAGGCCGATCCGGATTTGCGCACCGTGGGCAGCGCCACGCCACTGTTTCACGTGATGATCATGAACGTGAACCACCCCAAGTTGACGGACCCGCGCATCCGTCAGGCAATGAGCCTGTCCATTGACCGCGACACGCTGAACGAGGCGCTTTGGCTCGGCAAGGCGGTCGTTCCTTCGACCCACACGCTCGAGGAATTCGGCGACCTCTATATGCCTGAGCTCGAGACATTCGAGTACAATCCCGAAAAGGCCAGGGAGCTTTTGGAAGAGGCGGGTTATGACGGGTTCGAGATCACATTCGACACCCATCCGACCTATTACACTAACGGTTTGCTGGCCGCCCAGGCCATTACCGAGATGTGGAAAGAGGTTGGCATCAATGGCCGCGTGAACATTGTCGAGAAATGGTCGGGCGGCGCGCCCGAGATGATGGCCCGCAACTGGTCGAACCCGATGTATTTTGCCGATCCGTTCGGATCCTTTGGCGTGATGTGGGCGCCGAACGGCCCATCCGAGGGCGAGGGGCGTTTCAATACTGACGCCGACTATGCCGAGATCTGGGAACGGTTCCGTTTCTCCAGCGATGTCGAAACCCGCAAGGCGGCCTATGCAGAATTGATGGAACGCATCAAGCAAGACCCGCCGGTGCTGCCGCTTTATCGCCCGTATGAAAGCTGGGCCATGCGCAAGGACGTGAACTGGGCGCCAAAGCCAGGGCACATTCCCTACGTGTTGGACTTCCGCGCAGGTTCCATCTCTCTCGCATCCAACTAAGCGATCTGCGGCCCGCCGCCCCGGTGTGGCGGGCCGCCCCCCATGAATTTTCAGGAAAGACCTAATGATGACTGTTCGCCTTGCCATCGTCGCCGACATTCACCACGGGACGCCGTCAGCCACCAAGCGCGGCGACGCCGCGCTTGGTCTTGTCGAGGAATTCGCCCACTACGTCCGCGATGCGGATGTAAGCCACGTGCTCGACCTGGGCGATCGGATCTCGGACGTGGACCACGACACCGATCTGCGCTTGGAGGCCGAGGTGGCCGAGGCGTTCCGCGCCGTTGAAAAACCGATCTGGCACATGAATGGCAATCATGACCGCGATCACCTGAGCGTTGCCCAGAACGAGGAAATACTTGGCCAAACCTTGGGGCACGAGACACACGACATCGGTGGCTGGCGCATCGTGTTGTGGCGTGCTGATAGCCGCATTCATCGCGGCGCCGATCACTCTGGCTTCGTGCTGCGCGAACCGGATTTGTTGTGGTTGTCGCGCGTGGCACAGGCGGCCGACCGCCCGTTGCTGGTTGTCAGCCATGTTCCACTTTCCGGCCATTCGCAGACCGGCAACTACTATTTCCAGAACAACCCGGGGCTTTCCACGTATCCAATGGCCGAGCGCGCCCGCGCCGCCTTGGCCCAGGCCCGTGTGCCGGTTGTTTGCCTGGCCGGTCATGTGCACTGGAACACCGTGACCACCGTCGATGGCATCCCGCACCTCACCCAGCAATCGCTGACCGAAAGTTTCACCACCGAAGGCGGGCCGGCAGCCGCGATGGGGGTGATCGAGCTGGGGGAGACCGTCATGTGGGACGTGGTTGGCCACGATCCTTTCAACGCCCGGCTCACGCCCTCGGCGCGGCGTTGGACACCCGCATTGCCGAACTTTCGCGCACACCCTGAAATGCGCGCCCGTCACACCCAAACCGCGAGCTGACTCATGACCCGTGCCCCCCTGCTGACTGTCGACAACCTGTGCCTGAATTTCGGTTCTCACGCAGCCGTCAGGAACCTTTCCTTCGATATAGGCAAGGGGGAGACCGTGGCGCTGGTCGGGGAATCCGGGTCCGGAAAATCGGCCACCGCCTTGGCCGTGCTAAGGTTGATCGAACGCGAAGGGGGGCATATTGCCAGCGGTCGCATCACGTTGCATGGTGCGCCCGACCTGCCGCTTTCCACGCTGACGGAACGCCAGATGCAGGCCGTGCGGGGCAACCGCGTTTCGATGGTCTTTCAGGAACCGATGACCGCGCTTAACCCGGTGATGCCGCTGGGTGAACAGGTGGCCGAAGTCCTGCAACTACACCAGGGGCTGGACCCGGCTGCCGCCCGGCGGGCCGCCGCAGAGGCGCTGGCGCGGGTCAAGATCCCCGAACCCGAGCGCCGGCTGGACCAGTACCCGCATGAATTGTCGGGCGGGCTGCGCCAGCGCGTGATGATCGCGATGGCATTGGCCTGCCGTCCCGACCTGTTGATCGCAGACGAACCGACTACCGCGCTGGACGTGACCACGCAGGCCGAGATACTGGCCCTGATCAGGGGGTTACAGGACGAGATCGGCATGGCCGTCCTGTTTATCACGCATGATATGGGCGTCGTCGCAAAGATTGCTGACCAGGTCGTCGTTCTGAAGCGGGGTGAAAAGGCCGAGGATGGCCCGGTCGATGAGGTCTTTTCGCGGCCGCGTGCACGCTACACGCAGCAATTGATGGCGGCCACGCCGAAACTGGGAAGCGGCGCGCCAGAACCGTTGCGCCGCCCGGGCGCGCCGGTTCTGGCAGTCGAAGACCTTTCGGTGCGTTTTCCAGTGCGCCGTGGTCTGCACCGTCGGAATCACTTGGACTATCATGCGGTGAATGGTGTCTCTCTCTCGATCGCGCCCGGCGAGACGCTGGGGCTGGTCGGCGAATCCGGTTGCGGCAAGTCCACGCTTGCCCGAGCGGTGCTGCGCCTCGTCGCGCCGAGCGGCGGGAAGATTCACCTGGATGGGCAGGAGATCTCCGGCCTCGACAGCGCCGCGATGCGCCCGTTGCGCCAACGTGCCCAGATGGTGTTCCAAGACCCGTTTGCCAGCCTGAATCCGCGGATGTCGGTACGTGACCTGATCACCGAGCCGGCCCAGATCCATAAACACATGTCACGCCGCATTCGGCGCGCTCTGGCCGAGGATCTTTTGACCAAGGTTGGGCTGGAACCCGATGCCGCCGACCGGTTCCCACACCAGTTTTCCGGCGGACAGCGCCAGCGGCTTTGTATCGCCCGAGCGCTTTCGGTGCGCCCGGCATTGATCGTTGCCGACGAGGCGGTCTCGGCGCTCGACGTTTCTGTCGCGCGCCAAGTGACGGATCTGATGGCCCGGTTGCAGACCGAAGACGGTGTCTCATTCCTGTTCATTTCTCACGATATCGCGGTTGTCGAGCGGGTCAGCCACCGGGTTGCGGTCATGTGGGCGGGGCAGATCGTCGAGACTGGTCCGACGAAAGCGGTTCTGCTCAATCCGCAACACGCCTATACCCGGCGGCTGTTATCCGCCGTTCCGGTGCCGGACCCGGCCCGCCGTTTTGATCCGCGTCCTGACTTTCCCTCGCTGCAACCGCCCGACCTCTTGTTGCCCACGGATCAAAGCCCGCTTCGCGCCCGCATGCTCGAGGTCGCAAACGGCCATTTCGTTGCAGCCCATGACCAGGCCAGCCCGCTGCTTTTCGGAACTCCGCGCGTGGTGCCGCAAACCACGGCGCCCGGAGCCGCCACCACGTCAGAGTCCCACGGCCTGCTTGATCGTGTCTGACGGAGCAACGTGACGTGACCGTAGAATCGCATGACGCCATAACCGGTGATTTGCACGGGCATCGTGAAAAACGGCAGGCTCAAAATGATGATCGTGGAGACCCTCCTGAGCAGCAGCCAATATACGTGACCACCAAAACGGATACATCGGTGCGCCGACAAGCGAGTAGATCTCGACGCGCCAGGGAGGAACCCGTGTTCGTTTTCCAAGCCCGTCAGACAAGGTGGGCGCGTTCACATTGAAACTCGCGATAGTCTTGTCGGACTTGGCCATGACTTCGCCAAGCGGCTGAAGGTGGACAGCCAAGGCGTCGAAGTCAATTGCCTCTGATGCATAACCAGCGAGCCGTGCCATTGGCAGATTGGTGCAGGTGGAAGCATACAGCGAACAAAAAAGCCCCACTTTTGGTCACGACGGTCGACGGCGGGAAGATTTTTGCCCGTGCTAATTCATGTCGTTAAAACTTGGGAGTTCTTTGGTGCCCGGGGGCGGAATCGAACCACCGACACGAGGATTTTCAATCCACTGCTCTACCCCTGAGCTACCCGGGCACGGGTGCAGATTAACTGCGGGTGGCGGTCTAATAGGCGAGTGAGCAAACGCTGTCCAGACCAGATTTGAAAAAAGCGATGCCGCGTGATGCCGAAAGATAGACGTACGATCTGGGGCGAGTCTCCTGAGTCCGCGCGCCGGCCATTTTTCGTAGGGCTGCAGGGCAGGGCGGAACAGTCTCTTCATGATGCTGCTACCCGCTCACATCCGTGAAGTGCCTGTTTTTAAGGTGTTTCGGCGCGAGATCTAAAAAAAAGCGCCGTTTGGTGAAAAAAGGGGTTGCGGGTATTTGTTGTTATCCGTAAAAGCCCCTTCACCGGCGCTGCTGAGGCGGACGTTGGGGCGCCTACCGGGGCTGACGAGGTTC
>NZ_JAMQGO010000021.1 GCF_023703375.1 Lutimaribacter degradans | reverse complement strand
GACGTGTGGCGACCCGATACGACAGATGCCCAAAGGTCTTCCTCTCCGCCATCGCACTCGCGGCGCTCGTCATTTATTGGCTATGAGTCCTGAGCCTAGGCCACTTTGGGTGGTCTGTACAAAGCAGTCGTTTTCTGATTCTCGACGTTGCCAAAGTCTATCACCGAGAGAGTAGCCTTGGGCGATATTAAGTAAGCTATCTTGAGAGCTAAGATGTCGAAGACTTGGTTGGCCGCTCACCCCGAATTCGCTGCACTTTATACGAACGGTTTCTGTCAAACGCTTGGCAAAAATTTCGCAAAGCCCCCGCCCGGCGCGTCGGGGCATTGCCGCTTTCGCCCTGCCTCAGTCCAGAACCGTCACCAGGTGCCCATCGGCCTCGAGTATCGCGTCGTGCAGCGCGAAATCGTCGGCCCGCGCGGCACGCAGCCGCGCCTCGACATCGGGGCTGATCGGCGTGGGCGCGGGGGGGGACACGTTGCGCTCTTTCGTGTCGATCTTCTGGCCCAGCCGATCTTCGAGGAAGCGCCGGAAAACGGCCTGCTTTTCATAGGCGAACAGGTGGTCGATGCGCACCCGCCCCGCGTCATCGGTGACAAAGGCGAACTGGCTGCCCACCCGCGCGAATTGGGGCGGCTTCTCGTCGATCGCGGCCAAAACGAACGCGTCGAATGACAGCCCCGCCGCGCTGTTGCCCGCGCCCTTGCGCTTGGGGTCTTGCCGGTAGCGATACCAGCTGCGCAGCTGCTCCAGCGGGTCGCGCATCACCGCCACGCGCTCGGGCGTCAGCCCGTGCGCCCGTGCCAGGTAGGGCCCGAAGTCGCGGTCGTATTTCCGCGCGGTCATATGCTTCAGCCCGGCCTTGTTGGCCAGGCTGATATCGGCCTGGCCCCGCAGCGCCAGGTGATAGGCGGTCGAGCCCGTTTTCGGCACCGCGAACAAGACGAGATTGGCATCGACGAAAACCAGCATGTGGCGCTCCTGACCCTTGTGCCGCGCACGATGCCCCGGCGCCGCGCCCTTGTCAAAGCGGCCTTACGCCCGCGCGACAAGCTGCTATAACCACGCGCATGACACGACTGGACCCTCGCGATATCGCCATCCTGCAGGTGCTGGCCACCGATGGACGCATCACCAAGGCCGCGCTGGCCGACCGTGTCGGCCTGTCGCCGACCCCCTGTTGGGAAAGGCTGCGCAAGTTGGAACGCGCGGGCCTGATCGCGGGCTACGGCGCGCGGTTCAACCTGCGCAAGCTGGGCCCGTCGGTCACCATCTTCGTCGCCGCCGAACTCGAAGGGCACACCGCCGCCCATTTCCGCACCTTCGAGCAGGCCGTGGCCCGGCATGACGAAATCACCGCCTGCTGGTCGCTGGGCGGGGGGTTCGATTACCTGATGCAGGTGGTTGCCCCCGATATCGACGCGTATCAACGCCTGATCGACGCGCTGCTGGAAAGCCGGGTGGGGCTGGCGCGCTACTACACCTACATCGTGACCAAGACCGTCAAGGAAAGCGCCACGCCCCCCTTCGCGGCGCTTCTCGGCGTGGCAGACTGAACCGGGCCTGAAATCCCGCCGGGGCAGAGGAATCTTCTGCCAAGGTGGTGAAATTCGGTCTCGGCGCCTGTGAAAAACGGCGATCCTGCGGGCAGACCCCGAACAGGAGGAACGCCAATGTCCCTACATAACAGCCTGCCCAAATCGCCCCTGGCCGACCTGGACGACCCGCGCCTGGCGCGGCAGTTTTCCTATGTCGGCGGCAAATGGGTCGACAATGCCGCGCGCGAAACCTTTGCCGTCACCAACCCCGCCGATGGCACCTGGCTGGGCGAGGTGGCGAAACTGTCGGGCGATGAATCCGCGCGGGCGGTGGATGCCGCGCAAGAGGCGTTTGCCGGCTGGTCGGTGACCCTGCCGCAGGATCGCGCCGCGCTGCTGCGCCGCTGGTACGACCTGATGATGCAGCACAAGGAAGACCTGGCCCGCATCATGGTGCTGGAGCAGGGCAAACCCATCTCCGAGGCGCGTGGCGAAATCGACTATGCCGCCAGCTTCGTCGAATTCTACGCCGAGGAAACCCGCCGCCCCAATATCGAGGGCGTCACCAGCCACCTGCCCGATGCCGAGGTCGAGCTGTGGCGCGAGCCGGTGGGCGTGGCCGCGCTGATCACGCCTTGGAATTTCCCCAGCGCCATGCTGACGCGCAAGGCCGCCGCCGCATTGGCCGCCGGTTGCACGGTGGTGGCGCACCCATCCGCGGAAACGCCGTTCTCGGCGCTGGCCCTGGCCGAACTGGCCGAGCGCGCGGGCCTGCCGGCGGGGGTGTTCAACGTCATCACCGGCGACGCGCCCGAGGTGGTCAAGCCCTGGACCGAAGACAGCCGCGTGCGCGCGCTGTCCTTCACCGGCTCGACCGAGATTGGCCGCCTGCTGTACCGCCAATCCGCGGACACGGTGAAGCGGCTGGTGCTGGAGCTGGGCGGCCATGCGCCCGTGATCGTGTTCAAGGGCGCGGACCTGGACAACGCGGTTGCCGAAACCATCAAGGCGAAATTCGCAACGACGGGGCAGGATTGCCTGGGCGCCAACCGCATCTTCGTTGAACGCGCCGTGTATGACGAGTTCTGCGACCGCTTCACCAAGGCCACGCAGGCCCTGAGCGTCGGGGTCGGTATGGATGACCCGGATATCGGCCCGCTGATGAACGAAAAGGCCGTTCAAAAGCAAGAGGAACAGGTTGCCGACGCACTGGAAAAAGGCGCCCGCCTGCTGACCGGCGGCAAGCGTCACGCGTTGGGCTCGCTGTTCTACGAGCCGACGGTGCTGGCCGATGTGCCATCCGAGGCAAAGATCATGCATGACGAGACATTCGGCCCCGTCGCGCCCATCACGCCCTTCGATACCGAGGAGGAGGTAGTCGCCCGCGCCAATGCCACCGAGTACGGGCTCGTCGCTTATCTCCACACGATGGACCCGCGCCGCATCTACCGTGTCAGCCGGGCGCTGCAATTCGGCATGGTCGCGGTGAACCGTACCAAGGTCACCGGCGCGCCCATCCCCTTTGGCGGGATGAAGCAATCGGGCCTGGGCCGCGAAGGCGCCCGCCAGGGGCTCGAAGAGTTCACCGAGATCAAGTACGTCTGCCGCGACTGGGCGTAAACGCCCGAAATACTTCAAATATTTCGGGGAGGAATTTTCGGGGAAAATTCCTCCCCCTGAACAACCGAAAGGAAGACCATGCTGAAGAACGACCAACTCGACCAATGGGATCGTGACAACTTTTTCCACCCCTCGACGCATCTGGGCCAGTTCGCCCGGGGCGAGGCGCCCAATCGCGTCATCACGGGTGGGCAGGGTTGCCACATCACCGACCGCGAGGGCACCCGCCTGCTGGATGCCTTTGCCGGGCTCTACTGCGTGAACGTGGGCTATGGCCGTACCGAGATTGCCGATGCCATCGCCGAACAGGCGCATGAGCTGGCCTATTACCACGCCTATGTCGGGCATGGCACCGAGGCGTCGATCACGCTGGCCAAGATGATCCTGGACCGCGCGCCCGACAACATGTCAAAGGTGTATTTCGGCCTGGGCGGCTCGGACGCGAACGAAACCAACGTCAAGCTGATCTGGTACTACAACAACATCCTTGGTCGGCCGGAAAAGAAAAAGATCATCAGCCGTTGGCGCGGCTATCACGGCTCGGGGCTGGTGACCGGCTCGCTGACCGGGTTGGAGCTGTTCCACAAGAAGTTCGACCTGCCGCTGGCGCAGGTGGTGCACACCGACGCGCCGTATTATTTCCGCCGCGATGACCTCGACCAGACCGAAGAGCAGTTCGTCGCGCAATGCGTCGCCTCGCTCGAGGAACTGATCGAGCGCGAGGGTGCCGACACCATCGCTGCCTTCATCGGCGAGCCTGTGCTGGGCACAGGTGGCATCGTACCTCCGCCCGCTGGCTACTGGGAGGCGATCCAGCAGGTGCTGGACCGTCACGACATCCTGCTGATCGCGGATGAGGTCGTGACCGGCTTTGGCCGCCTGGGCTCCATGTTCGGCAGCGATCACTACGGTATGCGCCCCGACATCATCACCATCGCCAAGGGGCTGACCAGCGCCTATGCGCCGCTGTCGGGCTCGATCGTGTCAGACAAGGTCTGGCAGGTGTTGGAACAGGGCACCGATGAAAACGGCCCCATCGGTCATGGCTGGACCTATTCGGCCCACCCCATCGGCGCGGCGGCGGGTGTTGCGAACCTCAAGCTGCTGGATGACCTGAACCTGATCACCAATAACCACGAGGTCGGCGGATACCTGAACAAGGCGATGGCCGATGCGCTGGGTGATCATGCCAATGTCGGCGACATTCGCGGCGAAGGCATGCTGTGCGCGGTCGAGTTCGTGAAGCAGCGCGACGGGCGGCAGTTCTTCGATGCCTCCGACAAGGTCGGCCCGCAAATCGCGGCGGCCCTGCTGGAGCAGGGCGTGATCGCCCGCGCCATGCCGCAAGGCGATATCCTGGGTTTCGCGCCCCCGTTCTGCCTGACGCGGGAAGAGGCCGACGAGGTCGTGGGCAAGACCGCCAAGGCCGTACAGGCCGTGCTGGGCTGATGGCGAAAAATGTGGTGCGTGGGCTTGGAACCCGCGCGCCGCATACCGATATTCACGCGACCGGGGCCGGGCCCCTCTGGCGGGTATGTCGGCCACCCGCGATGTCGCCCCCGAGCCATGCAACCTGCCGATACGTGAATTCCCATGACCTATCTTGAACTTGCCGCCGGGCTGGTACTTCTTCTGCTGGGCGGTGACCTGCTGGTGCGGGGCGCCGTGGCGCTGGCCGCGCGTCTGGGCCTGTCGCCCTTGCTGATCGGCCTGACCATCGTCGGCTTCGGCACCTCGACGCCCGAGCTTGTCACCTCGATCAATGCCGCGCTTGCGGGGGCGCCCGGTATCGCGCTGGGCAACGTGGTGGGCTCGAACATCGCCAATATCGGGCTGATCCTGGGGTTGGCGGCGTTGATCGCGCCGATCTCGGTGGCGCGGGGCGAATTCCGGCGCGACGCGGTCTGGCTACTCGCGGCAACGCTGGTGGGGCTGGGGCTGGCGCAGGTCGGGGTGATCGGCCGCGGGGCCGGGGCGGGGCTGCTGGTGGGCATGGCGGCCTACCTGGTCTGGGCCTATGTCTCGGATCGCCGCAACACCGCGCAGGCCGTCCTCGCGCCCCAGGATACAGATGCCGTGCTGCCAAGGCCGCGCCATCCCGCGGTCGCGCTTTTGCTGGTGGTGGGCGGCATTGCGGCCACTGTCTGGGGGGCACACCTGCTGGTGGGCGCGGCGATGACGCTGGCGCGCGGCTGGCAAGTGCCCGAGGCGGTGATCGGCCTGACGCTGGTGGCGGTGGGCACCTCGCTGCCGGAGCTGGCCACATCGGTCATGGCGGCGCTGCGTCGGCAGGGGGCTGTCGCCTTCGGCAATGTCGTCGGCTCGAACATCTTCAACCTGCTGGGTATTCTGGGCGCAACCGCGCTGTTGCACCCGTTGCGCGTGCCCGCGGGCATAGCGGCGGTCGACGTGTGGGTGATGCTGGCCGCCACCCTGGCCCTGATCGGCGTTGCCGTGACCGGCTGGCGGATCAGGCGTGCCGAGGGCGCGGTGCTGCTGGCGCTTTACGTGGCCTATATCGCGGCCATGGCGCTGCGGGGCGGGGCATAAGCCCCGCGCGCGCCCTGCGTCACTCGGCCCAGCGGCCTTCGAAATCGGCGGGAATCTTCAGGATGTCGCGGCCCAGCTCGTCGATGCGGCGCCGCCCGCACAGGGCCATGGACACGTCCAGTTCCTTGTGGATGACCTCCAGCGCCTTTGTCACGCCCTGCTGGCCCATCGCGCCAAGCCCGTAGACGAAGGCCCGCCCGACATAGGTGCCCTTGGCACCCATCGCGAGCGCCTTGAGCACGTCCTGCCCCGACCGGATGCCGCTGTCGATATGCACCTCGGTCCTGTCTCCGACCGCGTCCAGGATGGCGGGCAGCGCGCGGATCGAACTCAGCGCGCCATCAAGCTGCCGCCCGCCATGGTTCGATACGACAAGCGCATCCGCGCCGACCTGCAAGGCCATCTCGGCATCCTCGGGTTCCATTATTCCCTTCAGGATCACCTTGCCGCCCCACTCTTCCTTGATCCTGGCGATCTTGTCCCAGTCCAGCGTCGGGTCGAACTGCTCGGCCGTCCAGGCGCCCAGGTTGGCGGCATCGCTGACACCGGCCGCGTGCCCGACGATATTGCCGAAATGGCGGCGCTTGGCGCTCAGCATCTCGATTCCCCAGCGCCACTTTGTCGCCAGGTCGGCCATGGTCGACAACGTCAGCTTGGGCGGGGCCGACAGGCCGTTTTTCAAATCCTTGTGGCGCTGGCCCAAGATCTGCAAATCCAGCGTGATCACCAGTGCCGAACACTTGGCATCCTTTGCCCGCTGGATCAGCGACGACACGAACCCCTGATCTTTCATCGTGTAAAGCTGGAACCAGAAGGGTGCGCTGGTCTGGGCGGCCACATCCTCGATCGAGTTGATGGACATCGTGGACAGCGTGAAGGGCACGCCGAATTTCTCGGCGGCGCGGGCGGCCTTGATCTCGCCATCGGCGTGCTGCATCCCGGTCAGCCCGACAGGTGCCAGCGCCACGGGCATCGCCACGTCCTGCCCGATCATCTGGCTGGCCGTCGACCGGCCCGACATGTCCACCGCAACGCGTTGCCGCAGGCGCAGCTTGTCGAAATCGGTGGTATTCTCGCGAAATGTCTGTTCCGTCCAACTGCCGGATTCGCAGTAGTCGTAGAACATGCGCGGTGTGCGCCGCCGGTAGATCTGTTTAAGATCATCAATGCAGGTGATGACGGTCATGGCACACTCCTTGCGGTTTTGGTGAGGTTTGCTTACCAATCGCGCATGTTTTCCGCAATTGGCTTTGATGCCTCGGGGGATGGACGCGGCCCGCCCCGTGCCTATGGTGAAGCGCAAAAGGAGACGCCCATGTATTTCGACGATCTGCCGGTGGGATACGTGTTCGAAACAGGCCAGGCCACCCTGACCGAGGACGAGATCATTACCTTTGCCCGTCAATACGACGCGCAGCCCTTCCACATCGACGCGCCTGCCGCGGCGCAATCCATTTATGGCGGGATCATCGCCAGCGGCTTTCATACCATGCTGGTTGCCTTTAACCTTGTCCTTGCGGCCGATGTCTGGAACGAGGCGTCGATGGGCTCGCCCGGCATGCGCGACATCCAGTGGCGCCACCCGGTGCGCCCCGGCGACACGTTGCGTGTTCGCGCCGAGGTCGTGGCCGCGACACCCTCGAAATCGCGCGCCGACCGGGGCCGGACGGAAATCCGGTATGACGTGCTGAACCAGTCTGGCGACGTGGTGATGACCTATGCCGCCACCCATATCCTGAAACGAAAGCCCGTTTGATGAGCATCATCCTGATCGGCACCATCGCCAGCCTGGGCGCGGGGCTGATGACGGGGGTGGGCGCGATTCCGGTACTGTTCGGCAAGCAGGTATCGCGCCGGACAAACGACATGATGCTGGGGTTTGCCGCGGGCGTCATGATCTCGGCCAGCTTCTTTTCGCTGATCCTGCCGGGGATCGAGGCGGGTGAGGCAGTCTATGGCACAACCCCGGCGGCGGCTTTCCTCGCGGCGCTTGGCATCGCGCTGGGCGCGGGCTTGGTGGCCTGGCTCAACCGCAACCTGCCGCACGAACATTTCGTCATCGGCCGCGAAGGCGCCGACCCCGGCGCGATGCCCAAGATCTGGTTGTTCATCATCGCCATTACCATTCACAATTTCCCCGAAGGCATGGCCGTGGGAATCGGGTTTGGCGGTGGCAATGTCACCAACGGAATCAGCCTGGCCACCGGCATCGGCCTGCAAAACGCACCCGAGGGGCTGGCCGTGGCGCTGGCGTTGCGCGGGCAGGGCTATTCCAAGCCGCGCGCGTTCGTCATCGCGCTTCTGACCGGGCTGGTCGAGCCGGTGGGCGGGCTTCTGGGCGTCGCGCTGGTGCATCTGTCTGTCTATGTCCTGCCCTTGGGGCTGACATTTGCCGCAGGTGCGATGCTGTATATCATCAGCCATGAGATCATCCCCGAAACCCACCGCCACGGCCACCAGAACCGTGCGACCACCGGGCTGATCGTGGGGCTGATCCTGATGATGTTGCTTGACGTGATCCTGGGTTGAAACCGGCCTGACCGCTTGCGCGAACCCGCCGGGGCGCGTATTGCGGGCGCGACTTTCATAGACAGGAGGCCGCAATGGCGTGGAAAGTGTTCATCGATGGCGAGGCGGGAACAACGGGTCTGCAGATCCGAGAGCGCCTGGTCGCGCGCGATGACATCACGCTGGTGCAGCTGCCCCATGATCTGCGCAAGGATGCAGACGCGCGGGGCGACGCCTTTGCGCAGGCCGACGTGGCCATCCTGTGCCTGCCCGACGATGCCGCGCGCGAGGCGGTTGACCTGGCCCGGCCCCACGGCACCCGGATCATCGACGCCTCGACCGCGCATCGCGTGAATCCCGACTGGGCCTTCGGCTTTGTCGAGCTCGATGCCGCGCAGCGCGACCGGATCGCGCAGGCGCAATACGTGTCGAACCCCGGCTGTTATTCTACCGGCGCGATCGCGTTGCTTTACCCGCTGGTTTCCGCCGGGCTGCTTTCGGCGGGTGCGTCTGTCACGATCAACGCGGTGTCAGGCTACACCGGCGGTGGCAAGGCGCTGATCGCCGAATACGAGGCCGGGACCGCGCCCGATCATTTCGTCTACGGGTTGGAACACAAGCACAAGCATATCCCCGAAATCGTGCGCAGCGCCGGGTTGGCCCGCACGCCGGTCTTCGTGCCCTCGGTCGGAAAATATGCCCAGGGCATGATCGTGCAGATTCCGCTGCATCTGCCCGAAGGCCAGACGGTGGCGGAGTTGGAAACCTGCCTGAAAGATCACTACGCCGGCCAACGCTTTGTGCAGGTGGTCGCGCCCGGCGAAATCGGCCCCCGCGTCGATCCGCAGCGCCTGAACGGCACCAACCGGATGGAACTGACCGTGTTTCCCAGCGAGCAGGGCGACCGCGTGGTGTTGCTGGCAACGCTCGACAACCTGGGCAAAGGCGCCTCGGGTGCGGCGGTGCAGAACCTCAACATCATGCTGGGCACCGACGAGGGCGCGGGCCTGACCGGATGATCGTCACGCCCCTGGGTCGGCCCGTTTTGACCTTCCTGTAACGCATCAATAAAACCGCGCGGTCCCCACCTGGAACCGCGCGGTTTTTGCATATTTAGCGAAGCTTCAAATATATTTCAGGCGCGATGGGCACCCTCTGCCAGCCCACGCACGATGTCCAGGATCTGGGCAACAGGCTTGCCGCTGGCGATCTCGCTTACGATGGCAGAGCCCACCACGCAGCCATCGGCCACGCCCGCAATCGCCTGCGCGGTGTCAGGCGATTTGATGCCGAAACCAACGATAACAGGCAGATCTGTCTGTGACTTGATACGTGCCACCTCGGGCGCGACGGTGTCGGCCTGCGCCTCGGCCGCGCCGGTGATTCCGGTGATCGACACGTAATAGACAAAGCCGCTGGTGTTTTCCAAAACCTTGGGCAGACGCTTGTCATCGGTGGTCGGGGTTGCCAGGCGGATGAAATTGATCCCCGCCCTCGCCGCGGGTATGCACAGCTCGTCATCCTCTTCTGGGGGCAGGTCGACGACGATCAGCCCGTCGATCCCGGCCTTGGTGGCATCTGCCAGGAAGGTGTCGACCCCGCGTGAGTAGATCGGGTTGTAATACCCCATCAGGACGATGGGCGTTTCCGTGTCGCCCTTGCGGAACTCCGTCACCATGTCCAGAGTCTTTTGCAGGGTCTGCCCACCCGCCAACGCGCGCTGGCCTGCCAACTGGATCGTCGGGCCATCGGCCATCGGGTCGGTGAAGGGCATGCCCAGTTCGATCACGTCGACACCGGCGCCCGGCAGGCCCTTCATGATTTCAAGCGAGCGGTCGTAATCCGGGTCACCCGCCATGATATAGGCGACAAAAGCCTTGCGCCCCTCGGCGCGCAGCGTGGCGAATTTATCGTCGATCCTGGTCATGGGGCGCGTCCTTTTCGTTCGTCCGATCCCATGTGCCGCGTGCGCGCGGGAAAATCAATGCCCCGCACGCCGGCTGCACCTGCATTGCCTTGCGCCCGTGACCCGCGCGCACTAGAAGCGCGGCAACATCGCACCAAGGAGGCCGCAATGGGGTTCAAGATGGGGATCGTGGGTCTGCCCAACGTGGGCAAATCGACCCTGTTCAACGCGCTGACCAAAACCGCCGCAGCGCAGGCGGCCAATTTCCCGTTCTGCACGATCGAGCCCAACGTGGGCGAGGTGAACGTGCCGGATGCGCGGCTGGAAAAGCTGGCCGAAATCGCGAAATCGGCCAGTATCATCCCCACCCGCATGACATTCGTGGACATCGCCGGGCTGGTTAAGGGCGCAAGCAAGGGCGAGGGGCTGGGCAACCAGTTCCTGGCCAATATCCGCGAAGTTGACGCCATCGCCCACGTGTTGCGCTGTTTCGAGGATGGCGACGTGACCCATGTGGAAGGCCGGGTAGATCCTGTGGCCGATGCCGAGGTGATCGAGACCGAACTGATGCTGGCCGACCTGGAGTCGATCGAGAAACGCCGCGCGGGGCTGGTGCGCAAGCTGAAGGGCAATGACAAGGAAGCGCAGCAGCAAGATCGCCTGTTGGCCAGCGCGCAGGCCGTGCTGGAAAACGGCCAGCCTGCCCGCGTGGTCGAGGTCGATGTCGAAGATGCCAAGGCGTGGAAAATGCTGCAACTTCTGACGACCAAACCGGTGCTTTACGTCTGCAACGTGTCAGAAGAAGACGCCGCCAATGGCAATGCGCATTCCGCGAAAGTGGCCCAAATGGCCGCGTCTGAGGGCAACAGCCACGTCATCATCTCGGCACGGATCGAGGAAGAGATCAGCCAGTTGGACCCCGAGGAAGCCGAAATGTTCCTGAGCGAGATGGGCCTGGAAGAACCGGGGCTGGATCGCCTGATCCGCGCTGGATACGAGTTGCTGCACTTGGAAACCTATTTCACCGTCGGCCCGAAAGAGGCCCGTGCCTGGACCATCCGGCAAGGCACAGCCGCCCCGCAGGCCGCCGGTGTGATTCACGGTGATTTCGAAAAAGGGTTCATCCGTGCCGAAACCATCGCCTATGACGATTTCGTCGCTTGCGGCGGCGAACAGGGGGCGAAGGAGGCCGGGAAAATGCGCGCCGAGGGCAAAGCATATATCGTCAAGGACGGTGACGTATTGCATTTCCTGTTCAACACCTAGGCAGCAAGAGTGCCGGGTTTCTTGGCAAAAAAGTGCATAATTGACACGTTTCCCGGGTTTTTGCGGGATTTCGACTGATCTCTTGGGAGACAAATGTTTTCAAATCAGCCGAGATGTGCATATTAGAGTTGGACTCGGACGTACCGCGTCAGTTTTTCAAGTTTGGAGAGACACTATGAAAAAGTTTACGATCGCAGCCGCTGCCGCAATGGCGCTGGCTTCGGCCGCTCCGGCGATGGCGGATCAGAAGACTTCGGATGATCCCTTTGTGTCCACTCAGGGCGGCGGAGCCCTGCTGGCAGGTGGCGCAGCTACGGGTATTGCTATCGGCACGATCCTGCTGGCGACCGTTGCAATTGCCGGCAGCTCGGATTCCACCGGGTCGACCCCCGGCAGCTGATCTCGGATCGCAAAAAATACAAAAGGCGCGGGCTGGTCCCGCGCCTTTTTCGTTTCTGGATACCGGACTGATACGCCGGCGCCTTACCGCAAGGTCTGGGTCAGGAAATACCCGTTCAGCGGGCTAACCCACTGTTTCGCGCCAAGCGAGCGGCCGTTGCCATCCACAACGTATGTGTTCGTGATGTCATAGCCTTCGCCCTGGCAGTTTTCCGTAACCGTTTGCGCCGTGGTGTTCACCGCCCCGCTTTTCACCGGCATGGTCTTGCCCGGCGTTATCTTGCAGGACAGGCGCAATTCGCGTGTCTTGTCTTCATCGCCGATGATGCGCATGATCCGTATGCCTTCACCGGCCTTGCGCCCGGAAATAAACGGCATGACGCCGGATATATCGGATGACATCAAATCACCGCCGAAGCCGCGCGTCGCTGTCAGGATGCCGTTGCGCATCGTGGCCGTCTGCCGAAAGGCGCTGCCAAAGGTTTCATGACCGCGGTTTTCTTCGAGTTTGAGCATGAAGACCCACGCCTTGTTCTGCTCGCGCATGACCAGCTCAAGCGGTCCTTCGGTTTCCGAGAGAGCCTGCGCTATCAGTTCCTCGGAAGGCGGTGCCTGAGTCTCGTTCGAGCGATTGTTGGCAATCTCGCGGACCAACTCCAAACCCGGATTGCGCGTCAGGGGGTCGTTGCCGCAGGCCGCGGCCAACGTGATGCTTGTAAGCACTGCACCCAGCCGCAGTTTTCCCTTATGTCGCAAGCTTATCGCCATACGCGCCCCCATTCCCGTGCCAGGTCCGGCCGGTGATAATCACGCACCCGTGGATACAGGCGATCTTTCAAGTTGAGCCGCGCCCCGCCGTCGCGTGTCAACGGCTGCACCAAGACGGTCGATTCGGTCCTGGTGGGCTGGCCCAGCAAGGTTTGCACGGGGACGGTTATGCGAAGCCCCTTGTCGAATGAGCCTTCGCCAAAATCGTCAAAGGGCACATCGGTAAACGTGGCGTAGGCCCCCACGCGCCATCCATTGGCGAATTCACGGTCCAGCGCTATGGTCGCGCCCTTGTCACCCGCAAGGTACCTGCCCACGTCCAGTTGCCCGTGGAACCCGTTGCCGAAATCGTAATAGGCCGAAAGATGCCCGGTGACGGTGTCGTAATCCCTGAAACCGAAACGCTGGTTGAAATCCCGCTGTTTTACCCAGTTCAGTTCTGCACCCAGACCCAGGCGGCTGTCAGTGGGTTTCCACAGCAATTCACCCGAGATGCCGCCGTACATTTTCTCCAGGTAACCAAGGGTGACGCGGCTATACAAGTTGGGCCCGGGTCGACCAAACCCGCTGATTGTAAGATGTTCCAGCGCGGGGTCGCCTTGCTTGGAATACTGGTAAGAATCGGTGCGGACACGCGGCAGCTTGGACGGAACAACGCGCGTGGCTTCATCAAGGTTTCCGAAGAGTTTCTTGGTCAGCGAGCCGGATATCTCGATATTGGGCCGCAACTTGTAGGTGGCTTGCAGGCGAGAACCGAAATCACCCCGAAGCGGCTGGTCAGGGTCGAACAGCGACAACCGATAATAAGGGCCAAGCGACCAAAGCAATTTCGGATAGGCATCGGCTTCGGCCGGCGGAGACAGCCGGTAACCGTCTGTCACCTGGGTGCGTGCCAGCAATTCATCCGCGGATTCGTGCTCTAGGCGTTCAAGGTCGCTGCGTTGAAACGTGACCGCGCTTATGGGCATGCCGTTGACCATGGGCACGATGCGGAACGTTTCGATCGAACCGGGCAAGATGCGCGACATCACCCGGGCTGCACGTCCCAATGCCTGCGGTTCGTTGTTGTAACGCGTATTGACCAGGCGCAAGGTGGCGGTTCGCGCATCAAGCGTCAGCCCCTCGTAGGTCAGGCCGGCCGTCTCCAAGCCCGATTTCAAACGGCTGCGAATACTGGCGGGGGCCTGCGGGTCGGTCGTCCAGCCAAGGTCGCGCATGTCGGCCTCGGTGCGGGGGCGCACGGGCAGCGGCGCCTTTTCAGAGCCCCCGGGAACAGTGGATTTGCGGACATCGTTAAAGAAGGTGAACGAAGCACCCACTTCGCTGCCATAAAGCGAGTAGACCGAAAGCTGCAGGTTGCGCGATACCATGTAATCGACGCCGAAGTTCCAGGACGATTTGCGATCCAGTATCCCGCTGCGAACCTCATCGGTATAAGCGTCCGATGAATATTCTGCCTTTAACGTCAACTTGTCGGTCGGCGACCAGGCAATGCCACCGAAGGGGGCGACATCGCCACGAAACCATTGATCAAAGGTTGGTTTGCCGCCTTCGCCAATCACGTTGACGGGTCGGTTGCCCAAGCTGCCTATGCTGTTGTGGCTGCCCAGCCGCCCCCAGCCCAAGCCCGCGGTCACACGCAGGCGCGGGGACAGTGATTTGGTGGCCACGACATACTCGCCGCCATACAGCCCCGTGCCGATGAAATCCTGCAGGCCGATTGCGACGGCAGGCCGATAGCGGGTTTCGTCGACGAGACGGAAACGCAAATCAAAGCTGCGGTCATAATAGGTGTTCGGGTTCACGCCGGCGGGCAGGGGCACCAGCGGGTTGTAGCTGCCATCGACGTTATAGCCGGGCACCAGCAGGCCATCGATCGCGGAATAGCGGAAGCTGCCGCTCAGCCTTGGCGTGATCTGAAAGCTCAGTGTCGTTCGGGTGGTGCCGGCAAAATTGGAAACCGTTGTTGCCAACTCGGCGTCGGGCGCGCTTTCGGCCGTGGGCATGTCGATCAGCGACGGTGTGCCGAAGGTGCCATAGGTCGGGCGCATCTCGGTCGTATCACCGGCCAGTGCTGTTGGCGCGACGCAAAGCGAGGCCAAGACCGCAAACCAACGCCGCCCCCCTGCTGCCGCCCGGTCCGCGCGAGAGGTGGCTTTAAGAAAGGGAAAGGCCATTTACATTGCTGTCCGTTAAAGTTCGGTTGCCTCATGACTAGGATAATTCGCACGCCCTGTCTATTGGCCACGCCAATGCTTGCGGCGCCGATCTTCAGGCGCGTGAGTTTTGCCACATTCCCGCGCGGCGCCTCGCATGCACGGTTATGAAAATTTCTCCTTGTCCCTGCCGGGCACGATGGATAAACCCGTCGGCGGAGACGTGGCCGAGTGGTCGAAGGCGCTCCCCTGCTAAGGGAGTAGGCCCGGAAGGGTCTCGTGGGTTCGAATCCCATCGTCTCCGCCATTAGGCCTTAATTTTTATGAAGAAAATATCTTCACGTAAGGCGATCCCACATAAAATCCCACACAGAAAAAACGCTTGGCAAGATATTGAGTCCGAGAACCTAGGTGTCTTAGAAGATTCTCTGGTTGTGTTGTATCGCACAGGTCGCCCAACGACGCGACGTTTTTTGGAGCACTCAAATGCTTTATTTCAATCGGCGTTCGATGAATAAGAAATTGTCATCATATGGTTTCAAGTGGTTTGATTTTCATGTTGTTTGGGTGTTGCGGGTTCAGTGTAGGAACCTGAGTTAGCCTGACTTCGCTGCTTTGGGCGACCAATCGAACAATGTTTCCTCATGTGTGGATCTGCCGGAAGTTGGCACGACTTTTGCACTAGTGTAGTTGTCCGCGTGAGGCGGGGCCTTCGATTTAACTCGCATGATAGGTTTTGAATTTCTGCGAAGACAAACCTCGCGCCGGTCGCGGGCTTCGCCGATCAAACGCTTGAATAGGTTGGTATGGGCGTTAACGTCGATCTAGGGTCAGGACCCATTGATTTCTGCGAGGCGGCGTGATTCACGGTTCGAAAAACGAGCGGTGAACATGTCTGATCTCTTCTGGTTGACCGACGCC
>NZ_JAMQGO010000020.1 GCF_023703375.1 Lutimaribacter degradans | reverse complement strand
GGCGTCGGTCAACCAGAAGAGATCAGACATGTTCACCGCTCGTTTTTCGAACCGTGAATCACGCCGCCTCGCAGAAATCAATGGGTCCTGACCCTAGAGGACTTTCCCTGTTTCCCAATAGGGTAGTCAGTTTCCCAGTCGTAGCCCATGCGCCGATATCTACCTGAAGCGACGCTTGCCGTGGTTCGTATCACCTTTCCATCTGTAGTTCTTCGGACTTGTCTATGCCATGCGATTAGAGCATCCATCGCAAGTGTGAGAGCATGAAGTATATTGGATTTCCCTTCATTGTTAGCTCCCACGAGCAAAGAATAGTCGGACAAAGGAATTTTTCGGGCGGTAGTAATGCTCCGATAGTTTTCGACGGAGAACGATACAAGTTTCAAAGCCAGTCCTCATTCAGATTTCGCTCCAAGATTGAAGTAACAGGGAAAAATTGCAACCGTAAAATCGAAAATGCGCTGGCTGAACCAGAAAGCGTACAATCTACGAATGACAGCACTCACCGTTGGCTCGGCCAAACTTTGCAAAATCCGCATTCTGCGCAGAGCAGCCGTTGTTGCAGGGCTCAGCGAACACCCACTCCCCACCCCAATCGCCCAGACCGCCCCGCCCCCCTACGCCTCCAGCGTGTCCAGCGCGCGGGTGAACATGGCGCGGTCGACATTGCCGCCGGTGGCGACGGCGATCACGGCCTCGCCGGGCACGGCCTCGCCGTGGAAGATGGCCGCGGCCAGCGCCGCCGCCCCGCCCGGCTCGACCACGATCTTGAAGTGTTGCCATGCCAGCGCCATGGCGCGCAGCACCTCGTCATCGGTGACGACAAGGCCGGGGCCGCAGAGCGCGGCCATTATGGGGAATGTCAGGTCGCCCGGCGCGGGCGTCACGATGGCGTCGCAGATGCTGCCCGCGGGATTGGCGTTGGACTGGATCGTGCCGGCGGCGAGCGAGCGGGCGACATCGTCGAAGCCCTCGGGCTCACACGGGCGGGCGCGCAGGCCGGGCGCCTCGGCGGCGAGGGCCAGGGCGATGCCCGAGGTCAGCCCGCCGCCGCCGCAGCACACCAGCACGTCGGACTCTTCCACGCCGGCCTCGGCGGCCTGCACGGCGATTTCCAGCCCGGCGGTGCCCTGCCCGGCGATCACCTGCGGCTCGTCATAGGGTTTGATGAGCGTCATGCCGCGTTCGGCGGTCAGGCGCGCGCCCACATCCTCGCGGCTTTCGCCGCCCACCCGGTCATAGAGCACCACCTCGGCCCCGTAGGCGCGGGTGTTGGCGATCTTCATGGCGGGGGCATCGGCGGGCATGATGATGACGGCGGGCGCGCCGTGCATCGCGGCGGCCAGCGCCACGCCCTGCGCGTGGTTGCCGCTGGAATAGGCGATGACCCCGCGTTCGCGCGTGGCCGCGGCCAGCGCCGAGACCGCCGCGAAGCCGCCGCGGAACTTGAAGCTGCCGGTGCGTTGCAGGCACTCGGCCTTGACGAAGAGCTTGCGGCCGATCTGCTGGTCGAGCAGCGGGGCGTTGAGCAGCGGCGTGATGCGTTTCTGCCCGGCCAGCCGCGCGTCGGCGGCGCGGATCATGTCGATGTTCATTGCATTTTCGCGATCCACGCCTGCAGGGCCTCGAGGGCCGGTTTCTCGTCGAGAAAGGGGATATGCGCGCGGTTCGGCACGCGGGCCACGACCAGGCCGGGGTGGCGGCGGGCCATCTCGTCAACGGTGGCGGTTGACAGGATGTCGGAGTTGACGCCGTGGATCACCGCCGCGGGCAGCGGTGCGATGGCCTCGAACAGGGGCCACAGGTCGGGCGTGCCCTTGGCGGCGGCCGCCTCGACCGCGCGGCGCAGGTTCGGGTCGTAATTGATGCGCAGGCCCTTGGGGGTTTCGACATGGGTGTGCGTCACCTCCTGGCGCCAGCGCGCCAGCGGCACGTCGGGAAAGGTGGCCGCGGTGGCCTGTTGGCGGGCCCGTGCCATCTGGTCGAAATCGTCGAAGCCCGGCTCGCGGCCGAGGTAATCCATGATCGCGTCGAGCCCCGCGGGTTCGACCACCGGGCCGATATCGTTCAGCGCGACACCCAGCAGCCTGTCATGCGCGGTGGCGGCCAGCATCATGGCGATGATCCCGCCGCGCGAGGTGCCCAGCACGGCCGCTTTTTCAATGCCCAGGTGGTCAAGCAGCTCAAGCGCGTCGCGCGCCTCTTGCGGGACGGTGTAGGTTGCGGGGTCGGCCCATTCGGATTGCCCGCGCCCGCGGTAATCCATGCGGATGAGCCGCGCGTGCCCCAGGTGCGGCGCCACGAAATCGAAATCGCGCGCGTTGCGGGTAAGCCCGGGCAGGCACAAAAGCGGCAGGCCGGTGCCTTCGTCCTCGTAATGCAGGCGCAGCCCGTCGGATGTGGTGAAGTCGGACATCAGGCCCCCGCCAGTTCGGGAATCGTGGTCATGTCGGGCAGGATGTGGTGCGGTCGGCCCGGCAGGCGGTCGACGGGTTCGCCCGCGCGGTTGACCCAGGCGGTCACGAATCCATAGGCGGCGGCGGCGCCGGCATCCCAGCCGTTCGAGGACACGAACAGAACGTGGCGCTTGTCCACGCCAAAGCGTTGCAGCACCATGTCATACACCTGTGGCGCGGGTTTGAAGATGCCCACGCTTTCGACCGAAAGCACGTCATCAAGCACGTCGCCCAAGCCCGCCGATTGCACCGCGCCCGACAGCATGTCGGGGCTGCCATTCGACAGGATCGCGGTGTTCTGGCCCGCCTTCTTGAGCGCGGCAAGCATCTGCGGCACTTCCGGGTAGGCCTGCAATTGCCAGTAAAGTTCCAGAAGCCGATCGCGCAGGGCGGTGTCATCGTCCAGCCCCTGCGCCTCGAGAGCCCAATCCAGCCCGTCCTGCGTGACGGTCCAGAAATCGGTGTGATCGCCGGTGATCGCGCGCAGCCAACTGTATTGCAGTTGCTTGGCGCGCCAATCTGCGGCCAGCTTTGGCCAGTGCCGGGCCAGTTTGTCGCCATCCGGGCCTTCGGCGGCCTGGCGCGCGGCGGCCGATACATCGAAAAGCGTGCCATAGGCGTCAAAGATACAAGTGGTTATGGTCATGCTGTTCCCTTCCTGTCCGCCGGGGCAGACTGGCACGCGCGCCGCGATTGGAAAAGCGCAAAAAGCCGCCCCGCCGCGACCTGTTTGCGTGGCCCGGCGGGTTCGGCTACACTTGCCTTCGAACGCAAGAGCACCCGCGCAGATACGCGGCCTCTGAACTTAACCCCCGAAAGATAGGATACTTGGAATGACGCAAGTCAAAGAGGGCGATACCGTCCGCATTCACTATACCGGAACACTGGCCGACGGCGCCACTTTCGACAGCTCCGAAGGGCGTGACCCGCTGGAGTTCACCGTGGGCTCGGGCCAGATCATCCCCGGCCTCGACAAGGCGATGCCCGGCATGGCCGTGGGCGAAAAGAAAACCGTCGAAGTGCCCTGCGACGAGGCCTATGGCCAGCCCGACCCGGGCGCGTGCCAGTCGGTGCCCCGCGCCGAGATCCCGGCGGATATCCCGCTGGAAATCGGCACGCAACTGCAGGTGCAGACACCGCAGGGGCAGGTCATGCCCGTGACAGTGGCCGAAGTGACCGAGGCCGAAGTGACGCTGGACGCCAACCACCCGCTGGCCGGCCGCGACCTGACCTTTGACATCGAACTGGTCGAGATCGCCTGAGCCATACCGGCACCTGCACGCGCCCACACGGGGCGCGGCTTTGCCCGCCGTAGAGATTGAAACGCCCCCGCGCACAAGCGCAGGGGCGTTTTTCATGAAGAGCCCGCGTGACGGCCCCGATGGCCCGGCTGGCCTGCGCGCATCCTGTTCGCCTGGCCAGCTTGCAAGCGACTGCCGCGTTCCTATTTTTCCTGCTAGTCTCCGGCACGACTCGTAGGGAGAGCACAATGCCAAGCACGATCGAAACCCTGATCGCCCGTATCCGGGCCTTGCAAGACGAGTTGGAAGAGGAAATCGGCCAACGCGGCGAGAAATTCCGCTACACGCTGCGGCAGGGCCGGGTCGAGTTCGAGGACGAGGCACGCAGGCGGCACCGCGAGATGCGCGTGCGGTTGGGCACCTTCCTGCGCCGCACGCGCCCCATGGTGGTGCTGACCGCGCCGCTGATCTACGCGATGATCGTGCCCTTCGTGCTGCTGGACCTGTTCGTGACGGTCTACCAGGCGGTGTGCTTTCCGGTCTACGGCATCCCGAAGGTGCGCCGCGCCGATCATATCCGGATCGACCGGCACCACCTTGCCTATCTCAACGGGCTGCAAAAGCTGAACTGCGTCTATTGCGGCTATGCCAACGGGCTGATTGCCTATGTGCGCGAAATCGCCGGCCGGACCGAGGCCTACTGGTGCCCGATCAAGCACGCCGCGCGGGTGGACGGGCGGCATGACCATTACGCCGAGTTCCTGGACTACGGCGATGGCGAAGGGTTCGAAGACGGGGTGGAGGCCGCGCGCCGCAAGCTGATGCAGCGCGACTGAGGGCCTGCCACCAGTCAGATCGTCAGCAAGACCGCCCCGGCGCGGTTGCCCGCCTCGATACATTCATGCGCCCCGACGCAGTCGGCCAGCGGGAACGCGGCGTGAATGGCCGGTGAAAGCGCCCCTTCCCCGATCGCGCGGTGCAGCGCGTCGATGGCGGCCTGGCGGGGCCCGTCGGGCAACAGGTATATCAGCAGGATGTCGATGCTGATCGCCTTGAACAGGTAAGCACCGAAGGGCAGCGTGGGTGTCATGTCAAGCGCCGAGCCATAGGCGGCCACCGTGCCGTTCGGCGCCATCGCCTCGCCCAGCATCGCGGCATTCATGCCGAACTCGGTTTCAACCGCGCGGTCGATGCCGTGCCCGCCTGTCAGCTCCAGCAGTTTTCCCCCTAGGTCCGGGTCGCGATACTCCAGCACTTCTTGCGCACCGGCGGCGCGCACGCGGGCCTTGTCGCGGGGGGAGCAGGTGGCGATCACGCGGGCGCCGGCCCAGGCGGCCAGTTGCACCGCGTTATGCCCCACGGCCCCGCCGCCGCCGGAAACGAGCAATGTCTTGCCCGCCACGTCGCCGCCGCCAAGCACCGCATGGGCTGCCGTCAGGCCAGGAATGCCCAGCGTCGCGCCGGTTTCCGCGCTGATCCAGTCGGGGCGCGGCACGGCCTGGTCGGCGGGCAGCGCGATATGTTCGGTCGCGGTCCCGAAAGGGCGCTGCCACTGGCCGTTCCAGATCCAGACGGGCTGGCCCACGCGCGACGCATCGACGCCTTCGCCCACGGCCACGATTTCGCCCGCGCCGTCAGAATGGGGGATGACCTGCGGGAATGGCGGTTTCGTCACGCCCGGCCGGCTGCCCGCGCGCGCCTTGACATCCGAGGGGTTGGCCCCCGAATGGCTGAGCCGTACCAGCACCTCGCCCGGGGCGGGGTCGGGCGTGGGCAGCTCGTGCAGCGCCAGCACCTGCGCGGCAGGACCGAATTCGGAATAGGTGATCGCTTTCATCTGTGGCCTCCCTTTTGGCGGGGACGCTAGGGGAAAGCGGAAGCATGGGAAAGCGAAACGTGGCGCTAGCGCGCCGCGATCCGCCCGTCGAGATAGGGCATGTAGGGCCCGTTCCGGGCCAGGTAATCGGCCGTCACATCGGCCAGGTCGGGGCCGAAATCGTAGATGTCGACCGCCTCGGACGCGAACATGGCGTAGCCGTCGCCGCCGTTGCGGACATAGTTGTTGGACACCACGCCATAGCTTTGCGCCGGATCGAGCGGCGCCCAGCCATCCGGCCCCATCACCCGAACCGACAGCACGCGGGCGCCCGGTTCGGCATCGCGATCATAGGTGAATTCCATCCCCGCCACCTGCGGAAAGCGCCCTGCCCCGTCCTCGACCTGGGACAGGCCGTTCTCCAGCGCAGCGCGGAGCACCGCGCCCTTTACCCGGAAGGTCGACAACGTGTTCTGGAAGGGCAGAACCGTCAGCACCTCGCCCATCGTGACGGGCCCCGCGTCGATCGAGGCGCGCAGGCCGCCGCCGTTCTGGATGGCGACCTGTATACCCTGGTCGCGCACGCGGGCAAGCATGGCGTCTGCTACCAGGTTGCCCATGCTACATTCGCCCCGGCGGCATGCCCCCCGCTCACCATCGATGGCCCGGGCGGTTTCGGCCACCACGCGGTTGCGAATTTCATCGAGCGGCTGCGCCAGTTCGGCGATACGTGCCCTGGTGGCCGCATCCTCGGGCACCGCGGCATCCATGATCAGTGGCTCGCCCATGGCCGCGATCACCGCGCCTTCGTCGTCGAATGTCACGTCAAGCTGGCCCAGGAACTTGCCATAGGCATAGGCCTGCACGATGGCCGTGCCATTGACCATCGTGGGATACGGCCCCTCGGCCCGGTCGCCTTGATTGGACAGGTAGGTGTTGGAATGGCCGCCAACGATCACGTCAACGCCGGTGGTTTCCGCCGCCACGCGCTGATCGACGCCATAGCCCGAATGCGACAGCACGATGATCTTGTCGACGCCTTGCGCCGACAGGCTGTCGACCTCGGCTTGCACGGCGGCCACGGGGTCGGTGAAGGCGATGTTGGGCCCGGAGCTGGCGAGCTCATCGGTATCCTCCGGCGTCAGGCCGATCAGGCCCAGCCGGGCGCCGCCGCGCTCGATCACGGTGGATTTCTGCAAGACGCCGGCCAGCTTCGGCTCGTCCGACACGTCGGCATTCGACATCAACACCGGAAAATCCACCGCATCCATGAACCCGCGCAGCACCTCGGGGCCATCGTCGAATTCGTGGTTGCCCACGGTCATCGCGTCATAGCCCAGCTTGTTCATGAACTCGGCCGCCATCCGGCCCTTGTAATAAGTGTAGAACAGCGTGCCCTGGAACTGGTCGCCGCCATCGAACAGCACGGTGTTGTTCGCGCGGGCCCGCGCCGCGGCAATGGCCGTTGCCAGCCGCGCGGTGCCGCCGAAACACGCCCCCGCCGCGTTGTCGGCGGGGGCGCAGCCGCTGTCATGCTTGCTGATCGGTTCGAACCGGGCGTGGAAGTCGTTGGTGTGCAGGATGGTCAGGGTATAATCGGCCTGCGCGATGCCCGCGCAAAGCGTCAGCGCCGCCGCGCCGGTGAACAGACGGATGGGCATGCGAACCTCCGGCATGAAACTTTCGATTGTCCAAAGGGTGCCCTGCGGCGCGGGCACTGTCAAAGGCGTTGCGCGGCGATGCCGCTTGACCGCCACCGCCTATTGGGGGCAAACCGGCGCCATGCTGATCTACAAGATATTCCGCGCCGATGAATGGGCGCAATTGACCGAAGCCGGCGAAACCGCCGGAGCGCCCGTGGACGTGGCCGACGGGTTCGTGCATTTTTCCACCGCCGAAACCGTCGCCGAAACCGCCGCGCGGCATTTCGCGGGCGAGGACGCGCTGGTGCTGGTCGCCTGTGAAAGCGAGGCGATGGGCGAGGCCTTGCGATGGGAGCCATCGCGCGGAGGCGCGCTGTTTCCGCATCTGTACCGGCCGATGCGTTTTGACGATGTCGCCTGGTCGGCGCCGCTGCCGCTGGTCGACGGGCTGCACCGTTTCCCCGAGGGCCTGGCATGAGCACGCTGGAAAGGCTGGGCCTGGCGGCGCTGCGCCGGATCGACCCCGAGCGCGCGCATGGCCTGGCGCTGTTGGGGTTGCGGATGGGCGCGGTGCCGCTGCCGGGGCTAGTCACCTCGGACAGGCTGCGCTGCTCGGTGGCCGGGCTGACCCTGCCCAACCCCGTTGGCCTGGCGGCCGGGTTCGACAAGAACGCCGAGGCGCTGTCGCCGCTGGCGCGTGCCGGGTTCGGCTTTGTCGAGGTGGGGGCGGCCACGCCGCGCCCGCAGCCGGGCAATCCGCGCCCGCGCCTGTTTCGCCTGGCTCGGGACCGCGCGGCGATCAACCGCTTCGGTTTCAACAACGCGGGGATGGAGGCGATTGCCGCCCGGCTGGCGCAGCGCCCGCGCGACATGGTGCTGGGGCTGAACCTGGGCGCCAACAAGGACAGCGCCGACCGGGCCGAGGATTTCGCCCGCGTGCTGGCCCGTTGCGGCAAGTGGCTGGATTTTGCCACCGTGAACGTGTCGTCGCCCAATACCGAGAAGCTGCGCGACCTGCAGGGGGCCGAGGCGCTGTCGGCGCTGCTGGCGGGGGTGATGGAGGCGCGCGACTGGCTGCCCGCGCGCATCCCCGTGTTCCTGAAGATCGCGCCGGACCTGTCGGATGGCGAATTGTCGGAAATCGCGGATGTGGCCCGAACGACGGGGGTCGACGCGATCATCGCCACCAACACCACCCTGTCGCGCGAGGGGCTGCAAAGCCCGCTGCGCGACCAGGCGGGCGGGCTGTCGGGGGCGCCGCTGTTTGACAAGTCCACCCGCGTTCTGGCGCGGCTGGGCCAACTGACCGGCGGCGACCTGCCATTGATCGGCGTGGGCGGCATCGGTTCGGCCGAGGATGCCTATGCCAAGATCCGGGCGGGCGCGAGCGCCGTGCAGCTTTATACCGCGCTGGTCTACGAGGGGCTGTCGCTGGCCGGCCGCATCGCGCGAGGGCTGGACGAGCTGCTGGCGCGCGACGGTTTTACCAACGTGGCCGACGCGGTGGGCACGCAGCGCGAGGCGTGGCTGTGATCTTGCTGTGGCACAATCCGCGCTGTTCGAAATCGCGCGCGGCGCTGGCGCTGCTGGAGGAACGCGGGCCGGTGGAGCTACGGCGCTACCTGGAAGACGCGCCCGACGAGGCCGAGCTGCGCCGCGTTCATGCCCTGTTGGACCGCCCGGTGATCGAGATGGTGCGCAGGAAAGAGCCCGAGTTCAAGGCGGCCGGGCTGTGCCCGGAGGCCGATGACGCGGCGCTGTTTGCCGCCATGGCCGCCCATCCCAAGCTGATCGAGCGGCCCATTGCCATCACCGGTGACCGCGCGGTGATCGGCCGCCCGCCCGAGGCGGTCTTGGATCTCTTGTAAGCGGTTTCGGACAGGCGTCGCCTGTCCGACCGCGTGGGGGGCGCTGCCCCCCGTCGCGCAAAGCGCGACTCCCCCCGGGGTATTTCGGGCAAGAGGAAGATCAGGTCGCGCCGGCGACCACCGCGCGTTCCAGTGCCGGATAGCGGAGCGCCAGCGTCAACCCGCGCGCGGCGAAGGAGATCAGCAACGCCAGCCACAGCCCGTGATTGCCCAGCGGGCCGATAAGCAGGACGACGGCCAAGGCATAGATCGCCGCGGAAACCGCCATCATGTTGCGCATGTCCGCGCTGCGCGTGGCGCCGATGAATATCCCGTCCAGCATGAAGGGAAGCACGCCCAGAAGCGGGACCGCCGCCATCCATGGCAGGTAGTCGCGGGCGGCGGCGCGCACCGGCGCGGCCGTGGTCATGGTGTCGATGATGGCCGGGCCGAGCACGACAAAGCCTGCCGCCATCAGCACCGCCGTGCCCACGCCCCAGAACGCCGCCATGATGGACGAACGCCGCACCAGCTGGGCGCTGCGGCGGCCCACGGCGTGGCCCACCAGGGCCTCGGCCGCGAAGGCAAACCCATCCATCGCGTAGCTCGTGATGTTCATGAATTGCAAAAGCACCTGGTTGGCGGCCAGCGTTACGTCACCGAACCGTGCCCCCAGCAGCAGGAAGGACACGAGGATCGTCTGCAGCAAGAGCGAGCGGATCAGGATGTCGGTGTTGACCACGGCCATGCGTTTCAGTTTCACGGAATCGAAAACCCGGGCCCAGTCGCACCAGTCGGGCACCCGGAAGGCCGCGCGGCACAGCCACAGGCCCAGCGCAAGCCCCGACCATTCGGCGATGAAGGTGGCGGTGGCCACGCCGCCAACACCCCAGCCCAGCCCCAGGACGAACCAAAGATCGAGCACCACGTTCAGCCCGTTCATCCAGAGTTGCAGCCCCAGCACCGCGCGGGTGCGTTCCTGCGCGATCAGCCAGCCGGTGATGCCGTAGATGGCGATGGCGGCGGGGGCCGACCATACCCGGATGCGCATGTAGGTGGCGGCCAGCGCCTCGACCTCGGCGCTGGCGGGCGCGACGGCGAAGCCGCCCCTGATGACAAGCGACTGGCACAGGATCAGCGCCAGCCCCCCGGCAAGGCCGATGGCAATCGCGCGGGTCAGCAGGGCCGCGACCTCGGGCCGGTTGCCCTGCCCCACGGCCTGCGCGGTCAGGCCGGTGGTGCCCATGCGCAGGAACCCGAAGATCCAGTAGACCGCCGACAGGATCACCGCGCCCACGCCCACCGCGCCGATCGGGGCGGCCTGGCCCAGTTGCCCCACCACGCCGGTATCGACCGCGCCCAGGATCGGCACGGTCACGTTGGCCAGCATGATCGGGATCGCGATCTTGAGCACGCGGGCGTGGGTCAGTGGCTTTGCGGCCTCATCCATCGCGGTTGGGCATCAGGAAATGACCCGTTGCCTGTGCATAGCTGCGCGCGCGATTGTCTTGCCATGCCTCGACATGGACGCTGGCGTAACGCCGGCCCGAACGGTTGACCCGCGCGCGCGCATAGGCATCGCGCGGGAGCCCCGAGCGCAGGTAGTCAACGGTGAAATCTATCGTCTTGGGCAGGCGCGGCAGATGGCCGGCGATCAGCTCGTCGGGATCAAGCTCGCCGCGTTCCAACTCTTCCCACAGCACGGCCCAAGACAGGCCGATCACCGCCGTCACCTCGAGAAAGGCAGAGGTTGCGCCACCGTGCAGCGCGGGCAGCAGGGGGTTGCCGATCAGCTTGTCGTCATAGGGCAGGATACCGGTCAGCTCGTCGCCGCGACGGTCGAACTCTATGCCGAGGAACTGGATATAGGGCACGCCATGCACCAGCGCGGCCAGCGCGTCATCGCGGCGTTGCTTGACCACCTGAACGGGTTCGGGGCGTTTGCGGCTCATTTCACGCCCTCCACGGTGAAGGTGCCGGTGGCGGTAGCCACCGGGTTGGTGTCGTCGTCGTCAAGCGCCTCGGCGCGCACGAAGGCCACCGTGCGCGTCAGGTGATAGCATGTGGCCCGCGTGCGTATCGCCTGGCCGGGCGTGGCGGCGCGCATGTAGTCGATGCGCAGCCCGATCGTGGCCGTTGCGCCGGGGTTCGACGGGTGCGCGATCACCGCGGCGCCGCAGGTTGTATCAAGCAGCGCATAGACGGCGCCGCCATGAATCACCCGCGTTTCAGGGTCGCCGATGAACCGTTCGTCATAGGGCATCCGCATTTCCGCGGTGCCCGAGCCGATATCGGTGAACTTCATCCCAAGCGCCTTGGCATGGGGGATCGCCTCGGTGAATTGGCGCGCCGTCTTTACCTTGTCGATCATCGCGTTTCCCTTGTGGCCGGTTCGTTTCAGCGCGACCAGTTATTCGGCCTTGTCGGGCGGGGTTCAAGTGCTATCTGGGCGCGTGCCCTGCGCCGCCCTTCACGATGTGACGTTACGGCATTGACGCCGGTTTCGGCAGGAGTATGGTCTGCAGCCTGAGCGGAGGGGAGCCCGATGTCCGACAACCGACTGACATTCAAGGAAATGTGCGCCAAGTTCGACGTGACGCCGCGCACCCTGCGTTACTACGAGTATATCGAGCTGCTTTCGCCCGACCGCGAAGGGCGCGCCCGCTTTTACGGGCCACGCGAATGTGCCCGCATGACGCTGATCCTGCGTGGCCGCAAGTTCGGCTTTCCGCTGGAAGAGATCCGGCAATGGCTGCTGATCTACGAGCAGGAAGGCACCGAAGCGCAGATGCACGCCTGGATCGAGATGGCCGACCGCCAGCTCGTGGAACTGGCCGAGCAACAGGCCCAGTTGAAAGAGGCGATCACCGAATTGCACGCGCTGCGCGACGATACCGCGAAAAAGCTGGGAATCGACTGAGGCCACGCCCGGCCGGGCGCTTGCCGGGGCAGGGTTTCATGTCCTCGGCGCGGCTGACGCGGGTGATATCCACGTAAGGATATTGCGCGGGATCGCGGTTTACGCAACGTGATCTTACGTAAAGCCAAAAGTGACGTTGCGTCCCTGTTACGTCAACCTTGTTAGCTGTTGTAACGAGGCGTCGCTGCACACAGGTGGGGCACATGAAACCAGTGCCAAAGGTTTGACCCATGACCGAGAAAACCATGACCATCCGCGAGATGTGCGACGCTTTTGACGTCACACCGCGCACCTTGCGATTCTATGAAGCCAAGGAATTGCTGTTTCCCATCCGCGAAGGGCAAAGGCGCCTGTTCACACGGCGCGACCGGGCCCGGCTCAAGCTGATCCTGCGTGGCAAGCGCTTTGGATTCAACCTGGAAGAAATACGGCAGTTGCTCGACCTTTACCACGTGGGCGACCAGCAGCAGACCCAGTTGACCCGCACCTACGAGATTGCCCAGCAGCGGCTGGATGACCTGATCCGGCAGCGCGAAGAGTTGAACGCCGCGATTGCCGATCTGCAGGAGCAGATGAAATGGGGCGAAAAGATCATCGCCTCGATGAAGACCCAGAAACGGGCCGCCGAGTAACCCGGCCCGCCCCCAGTATCGACCAGGGAGAGAGAGATGCCCAGCTATACAGCCCCCGTGAAAGACATGCAGTTCATCCTGCACGACGTTCTGAAAGTGACTGGCCAGGACGTGCCCGGCTATGCCGAGCTTGAGGCCGATTTCACCAATGCGATCCTGGAAGAAGCCGGCAAGCTGAGCTCCGAGGTGCTGGCGCCGATCAACCAGGTGGGCGACACCGAGGGATGCCGGCTGGAAAACGGCGTCGTGCGCACGCCCACGGGGTTCAAGGGCGCGTTCGAAAAAGTACGCGAAGGTGGTTGGCCCGGGCTGGACATGCCCGAACAATATGGCGGCCAGGGCATGCCCTACGTGATGGGCAGCGCGGTGGGCGAATTCTTTTCGGCCGCCAACCAAGCCTTTACGATGTACCAGGGCCTGACGCATGGCGCGGCCTCGGCAATCTTGACACATGGCACCGACCAGCAGAAAGACACCTTCCTGCCAAAGATGGTCAGCTGCGAATGGACCGGCACCATGAACCTGACCGAGCCGCATTGCGGCACAGACCTGGGGCTGATGCGCACCAAGGCCGTGCCGCAGGATGATGGCAGCTACAAGATCACGGGGCAGAAAATCTTTATCTCGGCGGGCGAGCACGACATGGCCGAGAACATCATCCACCTGGTTCTGGCGAAAATTCCCGGCGGCCCCGAGGGCATCAAGGGCGTGTCGCTGTTCATCGTGCCCAAGATCATGGTGAACGAAGATGGCAGCCTTGGCGCGCGCAACGGCGTGTCCTGCGGCAAGCTGGAAGAAAAGATGGGCATCCACGGCAACGCCACCTGCGTCATGAACTATGACGAGGCGACTGGCTACCTGCTGGGCGAAGAACACAAGGGCATGCGCGCCATGTTCACCATGATGAACGAGGCGCGGATCGGCGTCGGCATGCAAGGGCTGGCGCAGGCCGACGTGGCCTATCAGAACGCGCTGGACTATGCCAAGGACCGCCTGCAGGGCCGTGACGTGACCGGGGCCCAGAACCCCGATGGCCCGGCCGACCCGCTGATCGTGCATCCCGATATCCGCCGCGCGCTGCTGGATCAGAAAAGCTTTGCCGAGGGCGGGCGCGCCTTCATGCTGTGGGGCGCCTCGCTGATCGACCGGGCCCACCGGATGCAGGACAAGGACGCGGACGGGCTGATCAGCCTGATGACGCCGGTCATCAAGGGCTTCTTGACCGACGAAGGCTTTGACATGACGATCCTGGCGCAGCAGGTCTATGGCGGGCACGGCTACATCGAGGAATGGGGCATGTCCCAATTCGCCCGTGATGCGCGTATCGCCATGATCTACGAGGGTGCCAACGGCGTGCAGGCGCTTGACCTGGTGGGCCGCAAACTGGCCACCGATGGCGGCAAGCACGTGATGGCCTTCTTTGACCTGGTCAAGGATTTCATCAAGGAAAACGAAGGCAACGAAGCGCTGAAAAAGGATTTCCTCGATCCGCTCAAATCCGCGTCCAAGGATCTGCAATCGGCCGGCATGTTCTTCATGCAGAACGGCATGAAGAACCCCAACGCGGCGCTGTCGGGCAGCTATGACTTCATGCATCTTTTCGGGCATGTCTGCCTGGGCCTGATGTGGGCGCAGATGGCCAAGGCCGCGCATGAGGCGCTTGAGGCCGGCACGCAGGACCAAGCCTTCTACCGTACCAAGCTGGCAACCGGGCGTTACTACATGGCCCGCCGCCTGCCCGCCACGACGATGCACCTTGCACGCATCAACTCGGGCGCGGAGCCGGTGATGGAGCTTGAAGCCGCCAATTTCTGAGTAGCGGGGTGGGCAGGCCTGCCCACCCCACCCAGTCCGACACGGAGGCCGCCAATGCCGAAACGCTTTCGCCTGACCCGCCGTTTCAACGCCGCGATGACCGAAGACGGCTATCGCCGGTTGCGAAGGTTCGCCAGTGAAGCGGGGCTGGACGAGGGCGAAGCGCTGTCGTTTCTTTTCGAGAACTTCGATAGTGTGATCGACGAAGACACGTTCGGCCACCGGCTGCGGCTGTTCAATTCCGAGCTGGACGCGCGAAAACGATGACTGCGCACGCCGTGGATCGTACGGGAGCCTCCGGCGGGAGTACTTTTCGCAGCAAGAAGTCGGGGCGCGAAATGCCCCGACCCGCGCCACCGGATTGGCTACCGTATATGTCGGGCCGGGAACTTCTCACTGCACGCCCATCGGCTCTCCAGCCTGTGGCGCAGGACGACGCTAGGGCGATTAACCTTGACCGGCAGTAAACGAAGCCAGGATTTCTTGCTGCCGAAAATACTCTGCGGGGGTGTGGGGGTGCAAAACCCCCACCGCTCCGCCGGCCAAAGGGAGGAACGATATGACGATCAAGCTGCATTGTTTCGGGGAATCCGGCAACGCCTACAAGGCCGCGCTGCCGCTGGAGCTGTCGGGGCTGGACTGGGAACCGGTCCATGTCGACTTCTTCGGCGGCGCCTCGCGTGCGCCGGAATTTCGCGCGCTCAACGTGATGGGCGAGGCCCCGGTGCTCGAGGATGGCGACATGCGCCTGACGCAGTCGGGCGCGATCCAACAATATATCACCGACAGAACGGGCAAGTTCGGCGGCACCCCGGACCAGAAATACGAGGTTTTGCGCTGGGTTCTGTGGGATAACCACAAGCTGTCATCGATGGCCGGCATGACGCGGTTCATGATGAATTTCCTGCCCGAGGACAAGCGCCCGACCGAGGTGATCGGCTTCAACCTGGGACGCCTGAAAACAGCCTACCAGACCCTGAACGCCCATCTCGACGGGCGCGACTGGATCGTGGGCGACGGGCCGACCAATGCCGACTTTTCCTGCTGCGGCTATCTTTTCTACCCCGAGCCATTCGGGTTCGAGCGCAGCGAATGGACCAATATCGACCGTTGGCTTTCGAATATCGAAGGCCTGGACGGCTGGAAACACCCCTACGACCTGATGCCCGGCAATCCGTCGGACCGGGCGTGACAAAGGAGACCATGATGACAGATGCATATATCTACGATGCCGTGCGCACGCCGCGCGGCAAGGGCCGCAAGGATGGCGCCCTGCACGAAGTGACCTCGGTCCGGATATCGGCGCTGGTCTTGAACGCGCTGAAAGAGCGCAACGGGCTGGAGGGTCACGCCGTCGAGGACGTGATCTGGGGCAACGTCACCCAGGTGATGGAACAGGGCGGCTGCCTTGCGCGGACGGCGGTTCTGGCCTCGGAACTCGATGAATCGATTCCCGGTCTGGCCATCAACCGCTTCTGTGCCAGCGGCATGGAGGCGGTCAACCTGGCCGCCAACCAGGTGCGCGGGGGTGCCGGCGAGGCCTATATCGCCGGCGGCGTCGAGATGATGGGCCGCGTGGCCATGGGCAGCGACGGGGCGGCCATCGCCGTCGACCCCAGCGTGGCGATGGACAGCTATTTCGTGCCGCAGGGCATTTCGGCCGATATCATCGCCACCGAGTATGGCTTCAGCCGCGACCAGGCCGACGCGCTGGCCGTCGAGTCGCAAAGGCGCGCCGTAGCCGCGTGGCAGGACAAGCGTTTCGCCAAGTCGATCATCGAGGTGACCGACCAGAACGGCCTGCCGATCCTGGATCAAGACGAATACATGCGCCCCGGCACCGACATGCAGACGCTTGGCGCGCTCAAGCCCAGCTTCAAGGAAATGGGCGAGGTGATGCCGGGTTTCGATGCCGTCGCGCTGATGAAATACCCGCACCTGGAGCGGATCAACCACATTCACCACGCCGGCAACTCGTCCGGCATTGTCGACGCCTCGGCCGGGGTGCTGATCGGCTCCAAGGCGTTCGGCGAGAAATACGGGCTCAAGCCCCGCGCGCGCATCGTGCAGACTGCCAAGATCGGCACCGACCCGACGATCATGCTGACGGGCCCCGTGCCCGCGACCCAGAAGATCTTGGCCGAAAGCGGCATGTCGATCAAGGATATCGACCTGTTCGAGGTGAACGAGGCCTTTGCCAGCGTCGTGCTGCGCTTCATGCAGGCATTCGACGTGGATGCCGACAAGGTCAACGTCAACGGCGGCGCCATCGCCATGGGCCACCCGCTGGGTGCCACGGGGGCCATCATCATCGGCACCCTGCTGGACGAGCTTGAGCGCACCGGCAAGGGCACCGGTCTTGCCACGCTTTGTATCGCGTCCGGCATGGGCGCGGCCACCATCATCGAGCGGGTCTGAGCAAGATGGATGCCGCCCAGTTCGAGGGACTGGCCGAGCGGATCACCCGCGGGCTGCTTGACGGAGATTTCGACGTCTACGCGTCGGCCTTTCGTCTGCCGCTGCGGGTGGTGCCGCGCAATGGCCAATCCTACGTGCTGGCGGACCGGGCAAGCCTGCGCGATGACTGGGCGCTTTACCGCGACGCGATAACCATCCAGGGCGTCACCGACATCATTCGCGGGCTCGTCGCGTTCGAAGTGATCGAGCCGGACTGGATCGAGGTTCTGGTGACAACCGACATGCTGCGCGGCGCCCAACGCGTGGTCGACCCGTTCAAGACGCAATTCGTGCTTCAGCCGGCCGGGGATGAGTGGCGCATCACCATCATCCGCAGCTCGCTGGGGCATATCAACTGGACTTTGGGGCGCGCCGACATCGTGGACAACCGCTTTCGCCCGCGCGACCCCGACCAAGAGGATCAGGACAAATGACAGATTTCACAATTCAGAAGGATGCCGCGGGCATCGCCACCATCACCTGGGATTGCCCGGACAAGTCGATGAACGTCATGACCGGCGAGGCGCTGGAAGAGCTTGACAGATGCATCGACGACGCGCTGGCCGATACCGCCGTCAAGGGCATCGTGATCACCAGCGCCAAGAAGGATTTTGCCGGCGGGATGGATCTCAACGTGCTGGCCGAGATGAAGGAACAGGCCGGTGACAACCCGGCGCAGGGGCTGTTCGACGGGATCATGCAAATGCATGCCCTGCTGCGCAAGATCGAGCTGGCCGGCATGGACTCCAAGACCAAGAAGGGCGGGAAACCCATCGCCACCGCCCTGCCCGGCACCGCGGTCGGGATCGGGCTGGAATTGCCGCTGGCCACCCATCGCGTCTTTGCCGCCGACAATCCCAAGGCCAAGATCGGCCTGCCGGAAATCATGGTCGGCATTTTCCCCGGCGCCGGCGGCACCACCCGGCTGGTGCGCAAACTGGGCGCGATGGCGGCCAGCCCCTACCTGCTCGAAGGCAAGCTGGTCGAGCCCCAAAAGGCCAAGACCGCCGGCATCATCGACGAGGTGGTGGATGACCCGGTGCAGGCGGCACGCGACTGGGTGCTGAACGCAAAGGATGCCGACCTGGTGAAACCCTGGGATGCCAAAGGCTACAAGATGCCCGGCGGCGCGCCCTATCACCCCGCGGGCTTCATGACGTTCGTCGGCGCCAGCGCCATGGTGAACGGCAAGACCAAGGGCGCCTTCCCGGCGGCCAAGGCCCTGCTGTCGGCGGTCTACGAGGGCGCGCTGGTGCCCTTTGACACCGCGCTCAAGATCGAGGCGCGCTGGTTCACCAACGTGCTGATGAACCCGTCCTCGGCAGCAATGATCCGCTCGCTCTTCCTCAACAAGGAAGCATTGGAAAAGGGGGCCAACCGCCCCGAATCCCCCGATCAGCGCGTGAAAAAGCTGGGCGTTCTGGGCGCAGGCATGATGGGTGCGGGCATCGCGCTGGTCAGCGCGCAGGCCGGCATCGAGGTGGTGCTGATCGACGCCAAGCAAGAAGCCGCCGAAAAGGGCAAGGACTATTCCGAGACGTATCTCGAAAAGGGCATCAAGCGCGGCAAGGTGACCGAAGAGAAAAAGGAAAAGATGCTGGGCCTGATCACGCCCACCACCGATTACGCCGCGCTCGAAGGCTGCGACCTGATCATCGAGGCCGTGTTCGAAGACATGGACGTCAAGGCCGAGGTGACGAAAAAGGCGCTCGCCTCCGTGGGCCCAGATTGCATCTATGCCTCCAACACCTCGACCCTGCCGATCACGGAACTGGCCAAGGCGTCCGACAAGCCTGAACAGTTCATCGGCATCCACTTCTTCTCGCCGGTCGAAAAGATGTTGCTGGTGGAAATCATCAAGGGCGAGAAAACCGGCGACCGTGCCACCGCCAAGGCGCTGGATTACGTCCGGCAAATCCGCAAGACGCCCATCGTGGTAAACGATGCACGCTTCTTCTACTGCAACCGCTGCATCATCCCCTACATCAACGAGGGGATGCGCATGGTCAAGGAAGGCGTGGCCCCCGCGCTGATCGACAACGCGGCACGGATGCTGGGCTTTCCGGTGGGGCCGCTGCAACTGGTCGATGAAACCTCGATCGACCTGGGCGCCAAGATCGCCCGCGCCACCAAGGCCGCGATGGGCAATGCCTATCCCGATGGCGAGGTCGACGAGATCATCTTTGAAATGGAAGGGCGCGGGCGCCTGGGGCGCAAGGCCAAGGCCGGGTTCTTCGACTACGATGAAACCGGCAAGCGGCAGGGGTATTGGCCGGGCCTGGCCGATCTCTACCCCCGGCTCGCCCCCCAGCCCGACCTGACCGAGGTGCAACACCGCCTGATGTTCGCGCAGGTGCTCGAAGCGGTCCGCGCGCTGGAAGAAAACGTGCTGATGGACATCCGCGAAGGCGACGTGGGCGCAATCCTGGCCTGGGGCTTCGCGCCGTGGTCGGGCGGCCCGTTCAGCTGGCTCGACATCCTGGGAGCCGAATATGCCGCCGAACGCTGCGACCAGTTGCAAGCCGCCTATGGCGACCGCTTCGCCTGCCCCGACCTGCTACGCGAGATGGCCGACAAGGGCCAGAGCTTCTACGGCCGCTTCGGCCCGCAGGGGCAACAGGCCGCGTAACCGATGGGAGGCGGGGCAAACGCCGCCCCGCTTCCTCTTGCCGGAAATACCCCGGGGGTGAATTGGCCCGGCATGGGCCAAGAGGGGGCGGCGCCCCCTGCCCCCGGCGCGGGCAAGGCCCCCGCAAAACCTGCAACCGCGCCCCACGGGCGCGGTTTCCTTTTGGCCTAAGGGTCAAAGCCCTAGCCGAACCCCGCGCTATCCACGGCGC
>NZ_JAMQGO010000001.1 GCF_023703375.1 Lutimaribacter degradans | reverse complement strand
ACGTGTGGCGACCCGATACGACAGATGCCCAAAGGTCTTCCTCTCCGCCATCGCACTCGCGGCGCTCGTCATTTATTGGCTATGAGTCCTGAGCCTAGCCCAGAGTGTTTCGCTGTCGTCGCAGCACGAAAGTGCAACGCGATCCGGTAATTGGTCTCACACAGGAAATATATTCAAGCCTCCAAGAAACAGGCAATGGAGTGTTGGGGAGGATGGCTTAACCCGTCTGGAGAATGCTGGCAGAGTGTTCCCCGCCGGTGAGAACCTTCGATACTGTTACAAGCTTTCAGACAACCCCAGCATACCGCTTTCGAATCTTTGGACGGATGCTGGGTCCGGGAGTTTTACAGACGACCAGATTTATGTTGTCCAAACACTCACAAAAATCGTCCAACGCTGCCTCCTCATGACCACCGATCCCGGCGATCTGGTGCTCGATCCCACCTGCGGCTCCGGCACCACAGCCCATGTCGCCGAGCAATGGGGCCGCCGCTGGATCACCATCGACACCTCGCGCGTGGCCCTCGCCCTTGCCCGTGCCCGTATCATGGGCGCGAAATACCCCTGGTATCTCCTCAAGGATTCCCCCGAGGGGCAGAGGAAAGAGGCCGAGGTCACGCGATCCGCCCCGGCAACCCACGCCACCTATAACGACATCCGCCACGGCTTCGTCTACAGCCGCGTGCCCCACATCACGCTGAAAAGCATCGCCAACAACACCGAGATCGACACGATCTGGGAGCAGATGCAGCCCGCCGTCGAGGCGGCTCTCGCCGCCCTCAACGGCGCCCTCGCCGGGCACCCCGTGCCATACGAGGTGCAGACCGGCGGGCGCAAGGGGCAGGTCATCGACTTCACCGCCTCCGGCGAGGTCGAATTGCCAAGCGGAGAGATCGCCCCGGCAAACGGCTTCATGGAATGGGAAATCCCCCGCGAGGCCCCCGACGGCTGGCCCGAGGCGGCGCAAGAGGCGCTCGCGGCCTTCTGGAAAGCGCGCATCGCCCGGCAGCGCGAAATCGACGCCAGCATCGCCGCGAAGGCCGATCACGAATACCTCTACGACAAGCCCTACGAGGACAAGAAGCGCGTCCGCGTCGCCGGGCCCTTCACGGTCGAGAGCCTATCGCCCCACCGCACCCAGGCGGTCAATGAGCATGGCGAGATCATCGACGAAACCGACGCCGCCGCTGGCCGCCGCAAGGCTGGCGAGCAGGAGGCCGAGAACTACCTCACCGCGATCCTCGAAAACCTGTCCAAGGCCGGGGTGCAGCAGGCCGGGCGGGAGGATCGCATTGATTTCACGTCCATTTCCGCCTGGCCCGGCGAATGGCTCGCCGCCGAAGGGCGCTACATGGAGGGCGAGACCGAGCGCCGCGCCGGCATCCTGATCGGCCCCGAATACGGCACCCTCCAGCGCGCCGACCTCGTGGCCGCCGCACGCGAGGCGGCGGATGCCGGGTTCGACCTTGTGATCGCTTGCGCCTTCAACTTCGACGCCCACACCGCCGAGTTCCAGAAGCTGGGACGCATCACAGTCCTGCAGGCCCGGATGAACGCCGACCTGCACATGGCAGGCGACCTGAAGGCTGGTGGTGGCAACCTCTTCGTGGTCTTCGGCGAGCCCGACATCGAGATCGTCGAAGACGGCGACCGGCTGCGCGTGCGCCTCCTGGGCGTCGACATCTTCCGCCCCGCGACCGGCGAGGTGTCGTCCTCGGACCCCGAGGACATTGCCTGCTGGTTCATCGACACGGATTACGACGAGCAGAGCTTCTTTGTCCGCCACGCCTATTTCCCGGGGGCCGAGATCCCCTACAAGCAGCTGAAAACGACGCTGAAGGCCGAGATCGACGAGGAGGCCTGGGAGAGCCTGAAACGGACGGAGTCGCGCGCTTTTGCCCGGCCGAAATCCGGCCGGATCGCGGTGAAGGTGATCAACCACCTGGGGGACGAGGTGATGAAGGTGGTGGGGGTTTGACGATGGGAAAAGGTAGCTATCTCGGCGGATCGACGATTATTCGGACCCGCCCAAAGCTGTCCAGACGGAAGGGCCCTCAGAAAGGAGCCCTCGAAGCCTGGACCGAAGACGCTTCCGCAGTAGGATTAGAAGTGCCCGAAGGTCTCAGGCTGGCACCAATTCAGCGATTTGAATCGCAAAAACGTAAGAAGAAAAGGAAGAAGTCTGCTTCCAAAAAGACAATTGTGTCTTCGAAGAAGAGCACTCAGATAAAGCGTGCCACTCGCAAACCGAATGAGCCCTTGACGGAGTATGCCGAGCTCGTTGCAGCCCTTCGATCCAAATACTCGAAATGACCTTCCGCATCGCCGACACCTTCTCTGACGCGCTCACCAAGCTTTCTGGCCAAGAACAGAAGGCAGCCAAGACTGCCGCCTTCGACGCGCAGATGAACCCGGATAATCCGGGCCTCCAGATGCACCGGGTCGAACGGGCCAAGGACCCGCATTTCTGGACTGCGCGGGTGAACCGCGACGTTCGGCTTGTCTTGCACAAAAAGGACGGCGCCACGCTGCTTGCTTGGGTCGGCCACCATGATGACGCCTACCGCTGGGCTGAGCGACGTCGGATCGATGTTCACCCCCGGACCGGTGCGGCGCAGATCGTCGAGATCCGCGAGACCGTCGAGGATGTAATTATCCAGCGCTACGTCGAGGAAGCGGTGAAGAAACCCCGTCTCTTCGCCGACGAGGCCGACGATGCGCTGCTGTCCTGGGGCGTGCCTGAGGATTGGCTGGACACGGTGCGCGATGCCACCGAGGACACGCTGCTGGACATCGCCGGCCACCTTCCAGCGGAAGCCGGCGAGGCGCTGTTGCAGGCGGCCACGGGCGAGCGCCCCGCGCCTGCGCCGCAGGCCGAGGATCCCTACGAGCACCCCGATGCCGTGCGCCGCTTCCGCCTCACGACAACAGAAGCCGACCTTGCCGCTGCACTCGAGGCGCCATGGGAGAGATGGGCTGTCTGGCTGCACCCGGCCCAGAAGGAATTCGTGGACCGGGACTTCAACGGCCCGGCCCGAGTGATAGGTTCGGCCGGGACCGGCAAGACGGTCGTTGCCCTGCACCGGGCGGCCCGTCTGGCCCGCGAAGATGCCGAGGCGCGCATCTTGCTCACCACCTTCAACCGGCGGCTCGCCGATGGCCTTTCGGCGAAGCTTCCCATGCTGCTGCCGGACACGGCAGTTCGAGACCGTGTCACGACCCGCGCGTTGGGGCCTCTGGCGCACGATCTTTACGGCGAAGCCTTCAGCCCGGTCGAGGAGGCAACGTCCGATGATGTCGCCAAGGCACTGGCCGACGCCGCCGCGGCGGCAGATGTGAGCGTGGACCTTGGCTTCCTAAATGACGAATGGCGTCTCGTCGTGGACGCCTGGGCGGTGACCGACCGAGATGCATACCGAGATCTGCCGCGCCTGGGTCGGCTCACGCGCATGGCGGCGTCGCGCCGGGATGCGCTGTGGGACGTCTTCTCCGATGCGCGCGCCGCGCTGGAGACACGGGGCAAGCGAACACGCGCCCAGATGCTCCACGCTCTCGCGGTCCATTATCGTGAAGGCGCGCGGCGGCCGTTTACCCATGCGGTGGTGGACGAGGCACAAGACATTTCTGTTCCGGAACTGCATTTTCTGGCCGCCATTGCCGGAGACCGGTCGAACGGCCTCTTCTTCGCCGGTGACATCGGCCAGCGGATCTTCCGTGCGCCATTCCCGTGGAAGGCTGCCGGGGTGGACGTGCGGGGACGATCACGCAGCCTGAAGGTCAATTACCGGACGTCTCAACAGATTCGTAGCCAGTCCGACCGCCTGCTGCCCCCCAGCTTGACCGAGGCAGACGGCAACGAGGATAGGCGCACCGGCGTCGTGTCGCTTTTCGACGGACCGGCACCGGAAATCGCTGAATTCCCTGATGCCGATGCAGAGATCAAGGCTGTCGCCGGCTGGCTCGCCGACTTGGCTTCACAAGGTTTCGAGGCTTCAGAGATTGCACTCCTGGTTCGCAGCAAGGATGAGATCCCACGTGCCAGCGCGGTCAGAGACGCATTCCGATCGCTGACAGGAAGCGGCGCAGAACCAGAGATCCGTATAATGCACGACGCAAAGGGAGCCGAGTATCGTGCGGTCGCGGTAATGGCATGTGATGAAGATGCAATTCCCAAAGAAGAGCGCCTTCTCGAGGCTCGCGACGAGGCGATGATTGGGGAGATTATGGCAACAGAGCGTCATCTTCTCTACGTTGCTGCGACAAGGGCGAGGGAACGCTTATGGGTGTCGGGTGCTGGCCGGGTTTCAGAGTTCCTTGAAGACCTCGTTTAGCACGTAGGGCTTCGCGTCTATCCTTCGCTTCAATACGATATTTGGTAAGCGCCCCGTTGAGACCGCAGGTTATGCGGCTTGACTGTCCGTCACAGATACCAGTGGTGCCCAATGCCAAGGCAGCAGTTCATCCAGCCGGTTGATCTTGTGATCATGGATGCGGTCGAGGGTGTCAGCGAGATATGCCAGCGGGTCGAGGCCGTTAAGTTTAGCGGTCTCGATGATGGTCATGGCGCGGGACAGGGTTTCCGCACCGGTGTCGGCCCCTGCGAATAACCAATTCTTACGTCCTATTCCAATCGGGCGCAGGGCGCGCTCAGCGGGGTTATTGTCGATGGCCACACGCCCATCGGTCAGGAACAGGCTGAAGGCCTCCTGCCGACTGAGGCCATAGCGGAAGGCCTTGGCCAGATCGCTTTTGCCTGGAATGCGCAGGAGTTGCTGTTCGGACCAGGCAAAGAAGGCCTCGACTTGCGGGCGGCTCAACTTTTGCCGCGCCGCATGACGCACGTCATCGGGTTGACCGTTGATGTCGCGCTCGACATCGTAGAACTTGCCGATCCGGTCGAGCGCCTCGCGAGCGATCTCGGACTTGGTCGAGATCCAGAAGTCGTGGAAGTCTCGGCGCAGGTGCGCCCAACAGGCCGCTTCGCGCAAACGGGGTGTGCCGTCGGGAGCAGGCTCATAAAGCTTGCCGTAGCCTGTGTAGCCGTCCGCTTGGAGGATGCCGCGGGCGTTGGCCAGGTGGCTCAGGACATGCTCTTTCTTCCAGTCTGGCGCGAACCGATAAACAGCACCTGGCGGCGATGCCCCCGTCCAAGGGCGTTGATCGCGCACATAGGCCCAGATCCGCCCTTGTTTGACCCCTTTGCCAAGTCCCTTGTCGCGCAATGACCGGTCCAGCACCCGGATCGGCGTGTCATCTGCGTGCAACAGGTCGCTGGCCATGATGTCCGCCTCGATCCGCTCGATAAGCGGCTGTAGGGTTTTCATGGCGCGGCCACACCAGCCCACCAGCGTGCTTTCTGGGATGTCTGCCCCCATGCGTTCGAAGATCTCGTGCTGGCGATACAAAGGCAGGTGATCGTCGAACTTTGAGACCAGCACATGCGCCAGCAGGTTCGGGCCTGCCATGCTGCCCGGGATCGGGCGGCTGGGGGCCGGTTCCTGCACCATCCGCTCACAGCGGCGGCAGGATTTCTTGATGCGAGCGACTTGGATCACCTTCATCTGGGCAGCAATCATGTCCAGCAATTCGCTGACATCCTCACCTACCACGCGCAGGTCACCACCACAGTCAGGGCAGCAGGCACCAGGATCAAGCTCGCGGCGCTCGCGCGGCGTCGCATCCGAGACACGTGGCCGACGCCGCAACGTGGGTGCATCAGAAGTCTCCGGCGACGGTTCGCTCGGACCTTCGTCGATGGGGGCTTCATCGTCTTCAGCCACCGCGACCAATAGGTCTTCCAGCGCCAGTTCCAGCTGTTCGATCTCACGCTCAATCTTTTCCGAGGATTTGCCGAAGGCCAGTTTCTGGAGCTTGGCGATCCGCAGGCGTCACGCCAGAGGCGTGCGTTCAAGCTGCGCACCTTTGGTGCGACGCCTGAACCAGCTGATCATGAACCCGCAATGTCACCGACATCTTGGCGTTCTCTGCCTCGATCCGGGCATTTTCTGCCTGCAACGCCGCAATCATCGCTCTCAATTCGGCGGGATCATCGGGGAGGTTTTCGGCAGGTTTCGACATGCGCCTGACTACCAAAAATCAGCCTGAAGCACCATATAAATAACGCATATTTGGACGCAAAATTACCCCACGCGCACCGGTGGCGCTCCCCAATCTGGACGCCGCCAGTCGATCCCCTCCCAAAGCATCGCAAGCTGTGCCGAAGTCAGCCGTACCGACCCATCCGCCGCACTCGGCCAAGGGAAGCGCCCTCGTTCAAGAACCTTGTAGTAAAGGCAAAATCCCTGACCATCCCAATACAGCAACTTGATCCGGTCCCCGCGCCGTCCCCGGAACGCAAATACCGCACCACTGGCGGGCTTCTGATGCAGAACATCCTGGGCAAGCGCCGCCAATCCCGCGATCCCTTTGCGCATATCCGTGACACCACAGGCTAGATACACGCGAACTCCGGTGCCAGGGCCGATCATGCGGCCTCCACGGCGCGGATGAGTGCCGTCAGGGCGACCGGCTCCACTGCACTGTCAAAGTGCAAACTGCGCCCACCCCGCAGGCGCAATTCAACCGCAATCGCTGGAGGCGCCTCAGCAGCCGCCACTGGCATGTCCAACGGAAAGAAAAGGGCCCCGGCATCAGGCGACCACAGACCCTTCTTCTTCAGCTCATGCCGCCATTTGTAAATCTGCTGCCGGGTCACCTCGTGGCGTTGCGCCACCTGCGTCACTGTCGCCCCGCCAACCCCAACCGACAGGACCATCTCGAGCTTGTCCTCATCACGCCAAAGTCGCCGCCGCTCAATCCCCAGAATTTCGCCCCGCATCGCTGATCCCCCATAAGACACGTCGCAAGCGACGTCGCTAAACACGTGTCTTAGAGCAGGACGCCAAGGTCAGGCAGGCGGTGCCAATGGCGCGGTTACGATATTTGTTATGGTTGACTATGATCGTCATCGCGTTGACTGATGCTCACAAGCAATCCTGCGCCACGGTGGCGATGCTCTCGACCCTCATTGACAAGGTTTCAGCCGAAGGACGACCAACAACTTTGTCGGCTCTATGTCGGTTGTGCCAAGAGGTTTTTTATGTAGTTATGTTAGTGGTTTAGAAAATTCCTGTCGGTCATCGTTTCCGCGCGGAAATCGACGGAAGCACTTCGTGTCTGCATCACAGGCAGAAGAGACCATGACCACATCATCAAAGCAACACGACACCGCAGACCACGTTCTTCTTGGCGAATTGACCGTGAAGACCCCGCAGGGAACACGCCGCCTTACAAGGGCCGAATGCGAAGACGCGATCCAGCTTTTCGCCGTCAAGGCAAACGCGCAGACCTTCGATATCCGTAACCTGATCTCGCGCGGGAGCATCCTTGATCTTATAGCGCGACATTTTGAGGACACGGACATCTCCCACGCGTTGCCGATCATGCAGATCGTCATGATTGCCGCGTCGTATCTGACCCAGAATGGAGCGACGTTACGAATTCCTGGGGTAGGAGAAATCTGTCCGACACTCTGGCTGGTGGGGCTTGCCGGTTCGGGATCCTCAAAAACCTTTGCTTCAGAAGAGATTGATCGGATCATTTCGAGAGGAACCACCGACACGGTCACCAGACTTGCAACCGGATGCACGGATGCGCAATGGATCGTCGAGTTGCACGAAAACAACGGCGCGTTCTGGTTTCAGGATGAAGTCGGAAAGACATTCAATAAGATTCTGACACAGGGCAGCTACGTCCGGATCAAGGAATGGGTTCTGAACGCCTATTCATACAATGCCATTGCAAACCGGCTGAAGAGCGAGAAAAACAAGCTGGTCATCGAAAATCCGCATTTTACGTTTCACGGCCTCTCCGTCGATGAGACCTGGCATGATGATATCGATCTCACCAGCATGCTTGATGGCTTCTGTCAGAGGTTCAGTTACTATATCGCCAATCCCCGCCAGGACACCGACATGTTCGACCATTTTCTTTATTTCGAGGGAGAGGAGGTCGAGGAACGCCGCCACCGTCTGGCTGACACATGGGATGCGCTTTGCACGCAGAAGGAGGCCTGTGGCCAATATACCCTGAACGATGATGTTCTGCCCTATCTGAAAGCATGGTGGAGCAGCCTGAGGGAATCCTGGGGAAAGACGGCTCTGCCGAAATCTTTTATCAGGAGAATCGGGTTTTCAGTGCTGCGTTATCTCATGGTGCTGCATTTTCTCCTCGGGAAATCGCGCAGGCCGATAGACCTTGAAACCGCCGAACTTGCGACGCGTTTTGCAGAGTACCATTTTCTTTCCGCCCTCCATGTGGTCCAGCAATACGATCGCAAAAACACATCTCGCATCCAAATCATCGCGGCCGCCGTCCGTCGGCTGTCCGACGCAGGCAAACCCGTCACTGGCCGTGAAATCAGTCGCATGCTGAGCAAGAAGCAGCGCGATCAATTCGTGCGCGGAGAAATCGCTGAGATCCTGCAGATTATTCAGAAGATCGAGGAGACGCCTGGACTTTTCGAAGATCCCAGCAATGAAAGTCAGAACCGGTTCGAGATGCAGGGGACCCGGGAAAAAATCCAGGCGCGACTTCTTCTCAACGAGCGCAAGCGAAACGAGCGGCGCTTGCGTGAGCTCCGCCGCGGCGCCGCACAGGATCCATCACGCAGCGGCGATCATGGCTCTTTGCAGGATCAGGACGACAACGTGGTTCAGATCATTCTGCCGATGACCGGGACAAGTTGAACCAAGGCGCTTTTTTTGCGTGTGTCCGGCAAGCAAGACCGCCGCAGAACATTATCTGCGGCGGCTTTTTGGATCTTCCGGTCATGTCCCTATTTCCGGTCATGCCGAACAAGGAGAGCCCGGAAATGGCACGAAAAATCTTTACGACAGAGGATCTTGCAAAGCGGTTTCATTGCACGCCGCGGTGCATCACCGACTGGATACGGCATGGCTGCCCCACAGGAGAGGGGAGGGTGACGCTCCCCGCGCGCAAGCTCGGCAGACGGTGGTTTGCGACCGAAGAAGATGTCGTCCTCTTCGAGCATCGATCCCGGCCTTCTGATGATGGAAGGCCGGATCTCGAGCTCGATGACGAGTGACGGTCGCAGAACTGCCATCAGGAGTGACCATGACCGTTCAAGACGAATTGCAAGCCCATATTTCGGAGACAGGTGAGTCCAGGCGCTCGCTGTCCCTGAGAGCCGGTCTCAGTGCCAAGGCTGTCTCCGACATCCTCTGCATCGAGGGCCTGAAGCCGCGATACACGACGCTTGTCGCCCTTTCAGAGGCTACAGGCAGGGATCTCCTGCGTGCCGCAAGTGGTGGGAAGCCTTTGACCTTCGGAGAGCTGGTCGAGAAACTCGAAAAGTCTGAGAAAGAGACCCAGGCAAGCCGGATCCGCTGGATTATGCGCAAGGCCAACTGGTACGATAACAAAATTGTCTGCCGACACGATGTCATCGACTTCTTCGCGCGTCACAATCCAGTAAGCCTTGGCATCTCGAAGGGAAGCCGGTCGACATACAAGAGCGACATCCTTTCGGCAATTGACCGCCATGGCGTGAGAAATCGCCCTCATGGTGTGGCTGACATCGGCGGTATCTGGGCTGATGCATACAAAGCCGCAAAAGAAGCAGATATTCCTGAGGATTGCAGGCTGAAAGCTGGGCCGTTCTTCGTCTTTATCCATGATCGTGGGCTCAAACCTGAGCAGGTGACGAGCGCGACCCTGGCGGACTACTACGCTCACCGGCTCGAAACCGGTACGGTGACGGAAGCAAAGTGTCGCAAGCATGTTGCCAACGTCGTCACGCTTCTTCGCCATCTCGGAACCAATCCGTCCACCACGCATCTCGGGTTTGCTGCCGTGGCCTCGCCACTCTCCGACCGCCGTGATAAATTTGGCGTTGGCACAGAACAGTTGGCGGATCTCCTCCACGAGTTCGACACCCGAGTCGTCCCCTGGGCGGCGGGAGAGATCTCCCGCGATGGATTGACCTACAACGCCTTCCTCGAAGCTTTGGATCGAGAAGAGAGGCAGGACGCGGATCAGCTTTCCGAGATTAAGGCCAAGCTTCAAAAGAGCATTGCCGAAAAGTCAAAGTTGCCTGGGCAATCCTCCAAGGCGGAGCGCGTGGAGCGCCGGGAATCCAAGATGCGGGAATACGGGTTCCTGACCGCGGATGACCGCTGGTCCCGCGATACCATCGCGACCCGCCGCGGCTATGTCATCTCCTTGGCAAAGGCGCTGGCAGCGTCGCACGACATCGTCGTGCCCGACATTCGTACTCTCACGGATTACCAGGTCTTGCAGGCGGCGGCCGCAGCTCTCTTCGAAGCCAACGGGGGGCGAAAGGACACCGGCTATCTCGTTTCCTTGCTCAAAGCGATGAAGAAGATCGCCGTCGGCTATGCCGCCGCTTCCGAGCAGGACGTCGAGGACATCCGTGCGCTGATCCGGTTCTACGAAACGGGCCGCCGAGGGATTGCGCCTAAGAACAAGACGAAGCTGCGGGAATTCACCGAGCCGCGTATCCAGGCGACGATTGATCTGTCTGGCACCGTGATGACGGGGATCAACGCCGAGATTGACCGGCGGCGGAAGGCAAAGAGGAAGAAGACCGGGATCCTGCCGGATCGCCTCGACGCAATCGACCTTGAATTGGCCCGCGACATCGCGGCCGTGCTGGCCCATGACATCCTGCTCACGCGCGCGCCGCGCAGCTCGAATGTCATCGAGGCGCGGCTCGACTGGATTGCGTTCCAGGACGGCAAGGCGGTTCTTTCGATTCCTGCGCCAGAGGTGAAAGGGCGGAAAGCGGGCGATCCGGACTACGTCGTTCGGCTGGGCGAACGCGCCACCCGGCTTATGCGAAATTATATCGAGAAGATCCGTCCGAAGCTCGTCCACCCTGACGACAAGGAAAATCCACACCTGTTTCCGCGTCAGGAGGGCGGCATGTTCGAGATCAACGCTCCGTATCGCGGGATCCTGAAACGGGTCACACGCCTGCTGCATCAGCATGTCGGGGTGCAGATCCATCCGCATCTCTACCGGCACCTCATTGGATGGATCTGGTTGAAGGAAAGCATGGACAACCTGCCGCGTGTCCAGCGCCTTCTGGGCCACAAGAGCCTGCAAACGACCGTCGAATACTATGCCGAGCTCGACGAGACACTCGTGATGGACGGGTGGCAGGCCTACCTCGAGATCGGGACGAAGACGGCCGCGTGAGCGGCCGTCCCGCGCTCAAGAAAATCATCGGAGAAAACATGTTGAACGACCATCTTGCACTGCTGCGCAAGCTTCGCGGAGCATCTCCCCTCGACCCGGTTCCCTCACGGGAGGCGTTGGCCGGCCATCTGGCGGCGCGTATGGATCAGGTCGGCGACACGGCCTTTGCGGAGTTCGCCTATCTTCAACGGGTAGCCGCCAAGGTCTGGGGCGCCGAAAAGACCGCGCATTTCGCACGCGTCCTGAGGGACGCAAAGGTTGCACCGAAGAAGCGCGACCGGTGCCCTTGGCAGATCGCGGAGCGCCTTGCCGGATCGCTGCCCGTCGAGTGGCGAGCGCCGCTGCTGGAACAGATCTCCATCTCGAGGACGGGGCAGGCGGTTCTCGGCAGGACGCTCTGGAGCGTCGAATACACGAAGTCGGTTCTGGCTGCGCTCGGGCGCTGGACCGCATACTGCGCGTCCCAAAGGCAGGACAGTCTCCCGACGGCCGCCTCGCTCCACACCTACGCCCTGAACCTCGTGCAGCCGAGTTCCGATGTACCGCCGACGACAACGGGGACGGCCGCGAACTACCTCCAGCGCATCATGACAGGTCTTGCGGTCGCCACAGGCGGGCGATTTCGATCCGATGCCTGCGATTTTGTTGTTGCGGACTGGCGCGAGCGGGGAAGAGCGGAGGGGGCCTCCACGAAGACTGGCAGCCAGCTGGTCGGTGCCAGCGCGCTCTACGCGTTCGGGTTTTCCTTGATGGCCGAGGCGCACGCGCGGCCCATGCGCGGCGTGGAAGCCGCCAAGATCTTCCGGAATGGGCTCATCCTTGCGCTCGGCTCCGCCCTCCCGGAACGGGCCCGCGCGCTGACTTGGCTCGAATTCGACCGGACGCTGACCTTGATCGACCGGACGCACATCCATGTGGAGCTGCCAGGGAAAGCCCTGAAATATCCGGAAGCGCGCAAGGTGCAGGAAGGCTATGACGTGATTTTCCAGAACAAGGGTCTCGCGGAGGCATTGCACGCCTATCGCAGGGACTTCCGACCTATCTTCGACGACGGTCTTCATCTCTTTGCCTCGGTCCATGGCAAGCCAGAATCCATCCAGGCCAGCCAGCTGGGGGTGTTGACCGGCAATTTGACAGAGCGTGAATTCGGGGTTCGGATTCCGATTCACCGGCTCCGAGACAACGTCGCGACCGAAGCATCGGAAAACATGATCGGTGGAGCATATGCCGCGAAGACACTTCTGCGCCATGTGGATGAGAGTATCACGCGGCGGCATTATGATCATTCGGAAGGGCTGAAGGCTGCTGCGGACTTCGAAGATTTCATCGAGACACGTCGCACCGTCCACGCGGAACTGATCCGCTGATCGTGTTCTGCCCACTTCCGCCCCTTGCCGTGTTTTCGCCTGTTTCCGTCGCCTGTTGAGAACGGGGCACCATCATCCGCACGGGATGGAATGGTCCCTTTTTCAACAATTTCCGCGGGCTGCTTCAATTTCTTTCAACCGCTGTCAAAATTGCTTCTGAGCATCAATTGAGCAATCTGTAGGTGTCCATCCGTGCGGGAAACCTTTCTACAATCCGCGTCGACGTCACTCAGCCCTGGGTTGGAAAAGCCTATTGGCCTTCGAGGTCCAGGCCGCATAAATGATAATCTGGAGCGGCACTAAAGCGTGACAGATCCAACCCGCCAGAAAAGGAGCACATGAAATGGGCGCCCGCGTCTTCATCTCTTACAGCCACGCCGACGAGGGCCTTCGGGACGAGCTCGAAGTCCACCTTGCGATGCTCAAGCGGCAGGGCCTCGTGGATGTCTGGCACGACAGGCGCCTGCTCGCCGGGGACCACCTGGATTGGACGATCTCGAAAGAACTCGATGAGTCAGATGTCATTCTGCTTCTTGTCAGCCCGAACTTTCTGGCCTCGGACTACTGCTATAAGATCGAGAAGGGCCGTGCCTTGGAGCGGCACCACGAAGGAACGGCACGGCTGATCTCCGTCATCCTCCGGCCTTGCGACTGGACGAATACCGATCTGGCGCAGTTCCTGGTCACACCCACGGATGGAAAGCCGCTTACCCAATGGCCGGACCGTGATGAGGCCTTTTTGGATGTCACGCGACAAATCCGCCGCGCGATTGAGGCACTGGAAGTCGCAGGAGAACCCAACGTCGTCCACAACTTCATCGAGGCCGCAGAAACCGAGATTGTCGAAGAGGCCCCGGAACCTCCGGCAATGCCCAGATCATCGAATCTCCGCCTCAAGAAGGAATTCTCGCAAGCTGACCGCGACACCTTCTTGTTTGAGACATTCAATTTTCTGGCGAAGTTCTTCAAGGGTTCTCTGGAGGAGCTCCAAGCCCGAAACGAGGGCATAGAAACTCGCTTTCGCAGGGTCAATGGCGACTGTTTCACCGCCACGATCTACCGCCATGGCGCCAAGGTAGCCGGGGGGACTGTCCGGGTCGGCAGCATAACCGGTACTGAAATCACATGGCTGGCCGAGGACAACCCATCATCAGGTTCTTACAATGAGAGCCTGTCTGTCGGAAACGACGATCAGAAGCTCTTCCTTTCGCCCATGGGGATGCCGTTCGGCGGCCCCGCTCGGGATGCGAGCCTTACCCAGGAAGGCGCCGCAGAGTATCTCTGGGAGCTTCTGATCAGTCCGCTACAGGGGTCGTAAAGGAGGGTCGTCTGTAGTCTACGACCCACGTTGGCCGCATTACCACTCCCGGTATAGATGAGAACGGGTATCCCGTACTCATCAAATACAAGCGCACGCATACCGAAAAAGTCATCAACAGAGGCCTGTTCGACCTGGCTGGTTCATGGGCCACCGGGGAGACTTCGAGCTTCTTGTGCGTGACGCTGTACCCATCGTCGGTCATGAATGGACACCATAGGAACCCAACCGCGCCTGAAATTGCGCCGGCAAGGTTCCCAGCTGTCTGATATCTGCTATACCTCGGGAAAGACTGGCAATTCGGTGCACATGAATCTCGCCTCAAAATCCTTCTTGGGGTTTCTCGTTGACCCTCTCGGCCGACATCCAAGGTCCCTGACCCTGCAAGAAGGGGGGATTGCGGCGCGCGGGGCGGGTTCGCCTTGGATAGGACTTGAAGCTATCGCGACGCGTCCATCTGTGAGGAAGGGCGTTCTCTCGTCTTCTCTGTGCCTCGATCTCGAGGGCGATCGAAACCTGTCATTGCCAGCGGTGAACGCGTCTGCGGCCAGAATCTTCGCAGACGCGGCTACGACCGCCTGGACGGAATTCAATCGGGCCGAGCTGGAAAAGGAGGAGGCCGCGGTCCGGCGCATCTTGCAAGCGCTCGATGCGCTCATGGTGCCGGATGCTTACCCCGCCGCATGCCACGTGGCCCCGCTGGCGCACGACGCTGTCTCTCTGAATAGCCGGGTGCTGTCCAAGCTTAACCCGGAGGCCGTCGGCGACAAGGTGATGTCACGAATTGCGCCGATCACGGCGTTTGCATCCGATCCGAATGCCGCCCGTGACGCGTCAATCGAGGCATTCGTGGAAGCTCAGCTGCTTCGATGGAAGGATTTCTTCGACACGGTCGAGTCCATGCCACTGACGCAGGAACAGCGGCTGTCGGTCGTCGTCGACGAAGACGCGACGCTGGTTCTGGCCGGGGCGGGATCGGGCAAGACCAGCGTGATCACCGCCAAGGCCGCCTACCTCGTGAAAGCGGGGATCAGAAAACCGAGCGAGCTCCTCCTGCTGGCCTTCGCGAAAGATGCCGCAACCGAGATGTCCGAGCGGATCGAGGCCAGGTGCGGAGTCCCCGTGACGGCACGCACCTTTCACGCGCTGGCCTACGAGATCATCGGGGAAGTTGAGGGAGAGAAGCCGCCCTTGGCGCCGACCGCGACAGACGACAAAGCATTCTTGTCGCTCATGAAGCAGATCCTGCGGCACGTCGTGGCGACTGCCAGTGACATCGCGCAGACGGTGATTGGCTGGTTCGCCGGTTTCTTCGACGACTTCCCATTAGAGTGGGACTTCAAGACGAAGCATGAATGGTACGCGCAGATCGAAAGCCGCAACCTGCGGACGCTGCAAGGCGAGACGGTGAACAGCTTCGAAGAACTGCTGATCGCCAACTGGCTGTTCCGGAACGGCATCGCCTACGAATATGAGCCGAGCTACGAGCACAAGCTCCAGAAGACCGGGCGCCGCGTCTACACGCCCGATTTCCGGCTGACAGAGAGCGGCGTCTACATCGAGCATTTCGGCGTGCGCAAGAAACGCGGCAGGGACGGCAAGGAGGAGCTGACGACGGCCCCTTACGTCGATCGTGAGGAATACCTCGAGAGCATGGACTGGAAACGGCAGGTCCATGCCGAGCACGGGACGGTGCTGGTCGAAACCTACAGCTGGGAGCGTGAAGAGGGCCGGCTGCTCGACGCACTTGCCGAGAAACTCGAGCCACACGTCACGCTGCGGCCGATCCCCGATATCGAGATCTACGATCGCGTCGCCGAGGTCGGGGTGGTGGACAGATTCACCTCGCTGATGGGCACCTTCCTGCGTCACTTCAAGAACGGCGGCTACCGGGTCGAGGACTGCTCCGACAAGGCGCAAACGCTGAAGATGGGCAAACGGGCAGAGGCGTTCATGACGATCTTCGGGGCCGTCTTCCGAGAGTACCAGTCCCGCCTGGGCGACCGGATCGACTTCGAGGACATGGTGAATCGCGCCACGTCTCTCGTCGAAAGTGGACGCTACCAGAGCCCGTTCCGGCATATCCTCGTGGATGAGTTCCAGGACATATCCACCGGACGGGCGAAGCTGATCCAGGCCCTCAAACGCCAACATTCCGACGCCAAGGTGTTTGCCGTAGGCGACGACTGGCAGTCGATCTACCGCTTCGCCGGGTCGGACATCCATATCATGCGCAACTTCGGCGCGGAGTTCGGCGGCACCTATGCAGGAGCCACCGGCGTTCATCGGATCGTTGATCTCGGTCGGACTTTCCGTTCGGTGGACAAAATCGCTCTGGCTGCCCGTCGCTTTGTTCTCCGCAACCCGGCACAGATCACCAAGACGGTAATACCGGCGGGCGAGGCGGACGAGCCTTCGATCAGGATCGCCTGGACGCGCCGCGACACCGGTGAGACGGTTTTGAACGACGCCGTGACTGCTATTGCCGCCACAGAAGGCAAGGGGGGCGGGAAACCGTCAATCCTGATCCTGGGTCGATATCGGTTCCTGAGGCCCGATGTCGGGCGGCTTCAGCGTCAGAACTCCGGGGCGACGATCACCTTCAAGACCATCCATGCCTCGAAAGGCCTCGAGGCTGATCACGTCATCATCCTCGGTGCCGACAACGCCAAGATGGGCTTCCCCTCGATGATCGTCGACGACCCCCTGCTCAGCATGGTATCGCCCGAGGCGGAACCATATCCGAATGCCGAAGAACGGCGCGTCATGTATGTGGCCGTGACCCGGGCCCGGCGGACCGTGACCATACTTGCATCCGAAGCGCGCCCCTCCGTCTTCGTCGAGGAGCTGATAAAAGAGCCCGAATTCGGCGTGGCCGTGCCCTTGGAGGCTCAGAAGCACACGCACACCTGTCCGGGTTGCGGCGGGCGTTTGCTCCACATGGCTGGAAAGGACGGTCGCGACTGGTATCGCTGTGAGCATGTGAAGCTGTGCGGCAGTCGCATGCCGGCTTGTCCGGCCTGTGGCGTCGGCCTTCCGGTCCGTTCCCGCACCAGTGGAGATCTGGTTTGCGGAGATTGCGGCGACGCCCAGCGGGCCTGTCCCAGGTGCGAAGCAGGATGGCTCGTCGAGCGCCGCGGCCGCTACGGCGCATTCCTCAGCTGTGTCCGCTTCCCAGACTGTGATGGCAAAGCCAAGCTGCAGAAAAGCGCATGACATAATTCAATCGCGCGACCCAGCCGCCATTGGTACGACCTGCGATGAACGCCCGCGGGCAGCACATTCCGTGCATTTATAAGCGCCACGACGAATGGTAGGTCCCCGCGCTGCTTTCTTCCGATGGTCGTGGCGGTCGCTGCAAAACTGAGTGCTCTCGGCGGAACAGGCAAAAATGTCCACCAAGCCGACCTATGGTGCAAGCGGCTCTCAAATATATCTTCGGGTTGCGTGTTTTGACAGGTCGTCATGCCTGCAATCAGTTCCGCCGCGAACTGCATCACGAATTGGAAAGGGCTGTTGGCCTGGCCGATGGTCCTTTTCGCACTGTGAGATAGCGAGCGGTATCACGATCTGCAACCAAGCGGTTGAGACGTCCGGATCTGCATTCGCTCGGTTCTTTGGAGTGGTGCTGATTAACAACGATAGCCGATTCATGAATCCTGCTGCCACAGGGTGTGGTCCGCGCGCTCTTCTTCGTGAGCGCGCGCGGACCACACGTCGCGGCGCTTGCCCGGACTGCCGGCGGATTTCCAATCCTGTTGCTGTCACGACAGCCGGTGGTCCCCTATCCCCGCCAACACATGAAAGGAGGCCATGGCGGGCTGACACTGCCACGAAGGGCAGGTCGATAGGAGACACATGATCGACACCCACTCAGACACAACAGGAGCCCGCACACGTGAGCAGGAGTTCCTGTCAGATCTGCGCGACTTCCTCGAGGAACACGGGGTCGCGCTCGAAAACGCCGCCGGCTTTCTGGGCGGGCCGAGATGGGCACGACGCGTGATGCAGCTTCGCTATGACATGTCCATCGGCGCATTGTCGCCGCGTGCCTGTCATCGCGAGATTACAGCGGTCCTCGTGCTTCTGCATGCTCACGTTGCGTGTGTCACGGAGCTTTGCGCGTCGCGCCGATGCCTGCACACGGATGGGTCGGATCCTCACGCAGAGGACATTCGGCAGCTTAACAACCGTCTGCAGTCCCTCGTCGGATCGGTCTCTTGCGCCGACAACTCACTGTTCCGCAACCCGGCATGATCGATGCCCCCGGCTCCCGCTTTAAAGCCAGGTCTGACGGCCGGGCATTCCGCCCGGCCATACTTGAAGGAACCGATCATGAATACACAGGACACGACTCTCGAAGACCTTCTCACCGAGGCCACAAGCCGGGCGCGACGGCTTTGCGCGGCCGCCCTTGGCATCGATTGCGGCAGTACCGCGCAAGAGGCCGCAACGGCGACGCGCATCCTTCAGGCGCTGCAGACTGGCAACATTCTGCGCGACGACCTCAATGGCGGCCTGCAGACGCTCCAGGCGCAACTCGAGGCGGCAATCCTGTCGGAGACCGTCGGGTATCGCCGCTGCTTCGAGGGTCACCACGATCCCGAAGCCGGGGATGTGGGCATTGTCCGCGAAATCCCGGTCCTGAGCGACCGTGGAGTTGTCCTGCACGAGGTGATCTCACTCCTCGAGGCGTTGCTTGCCGTGCGCGAGGAAGCACGTGATCGTCTCCGGGCCGAGCAAACCTTGCGCAGGCTCCTTTGAAGGAGGAACCGTGGGACGGCAGTTCTGCCGTCGCACGGCATCATCCCTCGCCGACGAGCCTAAGCCCATGCTCCTCGGCGCGTTTCCGCGTCTCGGAGGGGGCCGACGCGAACGGGCTCTTGATCATCGAGATGTCGATCTCGACATCGCAGATCCGTTCGTAGAGCACCTGGAGGCCAAGACCCTGGTCGTAGCTCCGGGCGCCCTCATCGCGCGCCTCGTGGCCCATGAGGCGGCACCGGATCTCGTCCGACTTGTCCCGGTTCATGAGATCGCCGTTGAAGGTGGTCCGGAAGGCGTGGAAATCGAGGCCGGGCCAGTAGCACTCGTTGGTCTGGCGGTAATAAGTGAAGGTCTTCGAGAAATTCTCGGAGAACTTGCCCTTGGTCTTGCCGCGCGTCATGTGCGGGAAGAGGCGGCTCTGGCCCTGCCGGCGGCGCATCTCGACCAGCTCGAGCAGCCCGAGCTCGAGCAGCTGCGGGTGGACAGGGATCCGGCGTTGGGACTCCTCGGTCTTGACGTGATTGGCATCGGTGCATTTCACGTCGATGAAGTGGATCCCGCGGTCGCTTCCGAAATCATCGGGCGACAACTGCGCCGCTTCCTCCTCGCGCAGCCCCATGAGCCGCGCAAGCAGCGGGAGCCAAAAGAGGGGTTCGCCGGGCTCCTCAATCTTGCCCTGGAAGACTGGCGAGGTGAACAGAGTGTAAATCCTGTCGTCCCAGACGGTCCGGGCCCGCTTCTCTTCGGAGGCCGCCATGCGCTTCTTGTCAACGTTCGAGACCGAGAGGATCTCGAACGGGTTCTTGTCCGCGAGTTGCAGCTCCATGCACATTGTGCCCACGGAGAGCAGGAACCGGCGATGCTTGATCTGCGTTTCCGCCCGCAGACGCTTTTGAAGTGCCTTACGCCGCGCATCTTCGCGATCTGCCTCGGTCACATCCGTGCGCGCCGCGAGCGCCTCAAGATTGATAATTGTATCGGATTCCTCTTCCGAGTCGATGCGTTCGACAAGCTCTTGGTAGCCGTTATCGGCGAGGTATTTCGCCTGGCCCTTGCCGTGCTTGGCGGGGATGCGCGGCAGAAGAGCCAAGGCGTCGCGGAGATCATTCTTTGCGATTTGCTCCACCGGGCCGGTGCCGAGGAACTCTGGCCAGAATGAGCGCGCGAATTTCGGCTTGCTGCCACTGTCGCGTTCCCAATTCCTTCCGGCTGCCGGGTCGGCCACCTGTTCCCTGGTGAAATCAGAGCCGTAGCCCGCGCATTTGAGTTCGCAGAAGAGGTCGATGGCCTCCTCCAGCGTGATCCCGCGGGGTTTCTCCAGGGCCTTCCGGCTTTTCTCGCTGAGAATCCGCAGGTCGATGTTCTCGAGGCGCGGCGGGCGCATTTCGACGCGGCGCGCGGTGTCCGCGTCGAGGCCGGTCCATCCGGCTGCCTCGTAGACCTGCGCGCCGTCCGGATCGGATGTCGGGACCGAGGTCGAGGCTTTCTGCATGTCGGACGTGGCAGCGGATCGCGTCGCCGCAACCGGGGTCGGCTGGAGCGGCATCGCGGGTGCGTCTGCCGCACAGTGATGATGCGCGGCGCTGGGGCTGCCGGACGTCGAACCATCGGTGCGGCGTGTGTGCGTATGTGTGGTGAATTCCATCGTTTTATCCTTTCCTGATGGGGTGAATGCAGATGCGGGTGCACAAGGCGCGCCCCGCGTGATCTCTGCGAGGGGCGCTGCAGCCGGTGCGGCTGCCGCGGAAGCCATCGCGCTCGTGACCGGGGCGGGGGCCGCCAGCGTCGAGGTCGTCTCGGCCGGGGCATGTGTGCCCTGCAGGCGCGTCGCGGTGGTGCGGGCCGAGATGAAGATGGGGCTTGGCGTCTCGAACTGTCCGAGTTCCTGGCGTTCGCGCTCCCGGCTCACATCGAGCAGGACCCGCGTGGCCTCGAAGGCCAGGACGCGCCAGTTGTCGCAGGACTCGTCGAGCGTGACACCGAGCTGCGCGGCCATGGCCCGCAGCGGGTCGCGTGCGATCTCGCAGTCGCCGGTGGCCAGTGCGCGGCGCAGGAGATCCTGTGTGGCCTGCTGGCTTGCGGCGGCCTGCCGGGCCGCCTGCTCCGACCGCGGCGCCGCGAGTGCGCGCGCGGCAGCGTGCGCCTCGACCTCGAACCGGGCCAGGTGTTCCAGCAGGCGGATCTCGGTGTCGCCCAGGTGCTGCATGTCCGTCTCCATCGCCAGGGCGAAGGTGAAATCGCAGAGCGCCGTCAGGCGGCTTGCGAGAGCCTTCGCGTCGGCGGGGACATGCGTTCGCAGAGAGACACACAGGCAGAATCCCGGACTGGTGTTGCGTGACGGGGATAAACTCCCGGCGTTTCGGGCGGTTGAGCGCAACAGACGCCCGGGGATGCGGCGCCGGTAGAGAAACCCGGGCTTGCGATGCTCGAGATAGGGGACATGTGCGATTCCGGTCATGGGCGGACGGCCTCCGATGCGATTGCAGGGCATCGTGGAGTCGGGCATGAACCGGGTCGTGCACGGGTCTGTGCACCGATTTGTGCACCATTTCGTGCACTAACCGGGCAGCAGAGGCGGAACCTGCGACTCCGCTTCTGGATTTCCCAATGAAATCAAGGGTGATTTTGGATATTGGCTCCGGCGGTAGGGATCGAACCTACGACCAATTGATTAACAGGCGATTTTTGACGACTGAATCAAGGCCCTGAAAAGGTGACAAATTTAGGAAATTCATCCCAGAAAGTATCATGTTTATAACGACATAACACGCAGACCAATTGACAGTTGACGACACAAGCTGCCATGCGCTACCTGTTCAAACAGTGACAAATCCGGTGACAAATGGTGACAAATCCGGTGACAAGCTTTTGACGGGCGACCAATTGCAAGGCCGAAGGTAGGGGAGGCCAAGGCGACCAACCCGACCCGAAAAACCGCCTGTTTCTGGATTTGTCACCGGATTTGTCACCTAAAGGGGGCTTAAATGGCAAAAATCACTGACGGAAACCGGGGCACGATTGCCAAGGCGGAACCGCCCGCCAAAGGGCAACGCCTGATCTTTGACGATCACCGGGACGCGCCGCGCGGCTTTGGCCTGCGCATCACCGCTGCCGGGGGCAAAGCCTTCATTCTGAAATACACCATCGACGGGCGCGAACGCCGCAAGACGATAGGCGACTGGCCGACATGGACCCTTGAAGCGGCAAGGGCCGAGGCGCGCGAACTGGCCCGCGACATTGCCCAAGGCAAAGACCCATTGGAAGCCAAGCGGCGCAGGCGCGAGGAACCGCTGCTGAAAGACCTTGCGGGGGAATGGCTGGACAAGCACGCATCCGGGCTGGCGAGCGAAAAGGCAATTCGCGGATACATTAACAACGATCTTGTGCCTGCCATTGGCAACATGAAGGTTTCCGACATACGCCGCCGCGACGTGATTGAGGTTGTCGAGGCCAAGGCCGAAAAGACGCCACGCGCCGCCGCTCAGGTATTGCTATACGCCCGCCGCCTGATGGATTACGCGACCGACCGCGATTATATTCCGGCGAACCCGCTGGCCGGGTTGAAACCGTCCAGTATCACCGTGAAGGGCAAGCGCGACCCGCTCAAAGCCAAGGTGCGGGGCCGCGTGCTGGATTATGACGAAATCCGCGCTTTCTGGACCAATGCCGAAACCTGCGATCTGCACCGGCTGACCGCCCTTGCCCTTAAACTGGTGCTGGTGACAGGGCAAAGGCCGGGCGAGGTTGCCGGGATGCGCGAGGATGAAATCTCGGGCCGCTGGTGGACCATTCCAGCCGACCGGCGCGGCAAGACTGATTCCGCGCATACCGTCTACCTGACCGATACCGCCTTGCAGATCATCACGGAGGCCAAGGCCGAGATTGACCGCTTGTCACGGCGTAGGGATGAACCTTGGCGCGGTTTCATATTCGAGGCCAGACCGGGCAGGGCGATCACAAACGCCGCCTTGTGCCGTGCGGTTGACCGCCAAAACGTCGCACTAGGCGCAAAGGTAGTGCAGCCTTGGGGGCGGTGGACCCCGCACGATCTGCGCCGCACGATGCGCACCGGGCTTTCCGCTTGTCGTGTGAGGCCGGACATTGCCGAAATGACTATCGGGCATGTGAAGGGCGGGATCATCGCCGTTTACGATCACCACAGTTTCGACGCCGAACGACAGGCCGCATGGGAGGCATGGGAGGCCCGCTTGTCGCGGATCGTGGCGGGGCAAGACCCGGACGCGGCGCAGGCCGACAACGTGGTGAAGCTGGAAGGGGCGAGGGCATGAAGGCCGGATGGGCAAGAGCACCGAGCGGATGGGCCGAACCCGTCAAGCTGACCGATGAACAGCGCGACATGATCCGTAACGAATTGTCAAACCGGCGGCTTGCGGTTTTCAAGGATCGAGACCGACAGGACGCTTTTCTAAAGCGGATCGAGGGGGCGCTGACCTACCTGAGCACGCGGAAGGACGCGCGCCCGGACCCGCACAGATCACAAGAGCGCATCGGGGCGCTACACAACGCGCTGATCGAGGCCGAGCGGGCGCTGAATTTGATGGAACAGCCCGAGCGCGCCGCAATCGAGCATGGGCGCAGCGGGCAGCTTGCCGCTTTCGCGCAGGACGTGAAGCAGGTGCGAGAACAAGCCGAGAGTGCGGCGGATGCTTTGAAAATGCCGCGCGGCGGGCACGATCCGCGACCGGGCGGACACGCGCGCTTTCTTGTGCATCATATGGCCGAAGGCTGGCACCGCATTTTCGAACGCAGGCCGAGCGCGAAAGAGGATGGCGCGTTTTTCGCCGTGGTCAACATTGCGCTGGGGCAGACCGACAAACCCGAGATAGGCAAGGACGCCCTGCGCACGATCCTAAAAGGGGCGGGTTTCAAGGGCTGATTTTCTGGAAATGCCCACCCGCTTCAAACCCCACCATTAAACGACATTCACCTCACTAACCCCGCAACCGGCGGCACAGTGAGGCCACAGAACGACAAGCCTCACTTGCCCCGCCACAAGTGAAAGTGAGGCATTGAATGACCATTCAAGACCTGATTACGGAAGCAGATTACGCCGCTGCGCGTGGCGTTTCCCTTCGCACGGTGCAGCGCGAGCGCGCGCAGCGCATCGGCCCGCCCTTCATCAAGCTGGGCCGCATGATCTACTACCGCCCGGCGGCAATCGAGCAATGGCTGCTGGCGCAGGAAAAAGCGCAACCCCGCGCAAAGCAGGGGGCCGCATGATGACCACAAATATCCCCCAGCACGTTCGCCACAATTACGAGGCAACCGACCACCTGCTATTTCAAACGCGCGCCATGCTGCGTGCGGTGGAAGCGATGGCCGAAGCCGCAAACCTGCCGAACTCGCCCGAAATCGAAAGCCTGTTTGTGCTCATCACGGCAACGCAAAGCAAGCTGATTGAAGCCGAAAAGGCGCACGGTTTGGAATGGGTGGGACATGGCGGCGAAAGCACCAGCGTAACACCCGAGGAAATCGCCGCCGCGCGCGGTGAAGCTGGGGAGGCGGCGCAATGAACTGGGAAAAACAGATCGTGCGCCGCACGCTGGAAGGCGCAGGCGACTTTCCGGGTATCCAGCTTCAATTCCTCTTGCAGCGTTTGGAGGCGCATCCCGAGGCCGTGCCCGCGATTGTCGACGCGATCCGCGATATGGGCGGCTGGTTTGAACAGCACGCGAAGGAACTGGAAGCGGAAGGCCGACGCCGCAACGGCGGGGCCGAGATCATCGAACTGGAAAAATAAAACCCGCCCGCGACAGGCACGCGGACGGGGCAGTTTTGGGGTAAGAAGCGGGGAAGCTTCAACCTTAAAGATAGCACCGCCGCGTGCCTCGGGCAAGAACCGAGGTAAGAGCGAATGTCACAATCCAAACGGCAGGCCCGCCGGGCATGGGCCGCAGCACGCCGCAAACATATCAAGCGCGGTCACGTCTATCACGTCCAATTCCATCACGATCCGGCCTGCGCGATCTACTCACAAGAGCGCATTTGCTGCTGCAATCCCGACCGCATCCTGATGGATGACCGGGGCCGCGTTCTGGCCCGCGTCCAAGGGGCGGGCTTTTACGATCCGCTTGAACTGGTGGAGGGCGCGCAATGAGGCAGCTTCAAATCAAATTCCTGATGCACCGCTACGGACTGACCGAAGGTCAGGCCCGGATCGTGGCCGCTTTGTTCTGGGGGGCGTCATGAACATGCAAGAAACCATTCTCACCCCTGACCTCGCCATGATCCGGCAGCACCTTGCCGCATGGGCCGCGCCCTACATCGGAACCGAATACGAGGACGGGCTTTGCGAGATTGCCTATACCGCACCGGGCGGCGCAGCACCCGACCGCGCCCGGATGTTCGCCCTTGATGACCTCGACGACGCCGCCAACTTCGCCGCGCAAGAGAACGCCCGAGGCGCAAATATCTACATCGGCGCGGCCCTGCGTGCGCCGGATGCAAACCCGCACAAGCGCGGCGCGACGCTCGACTTCTACGCCGCCGCCTTCGCGGGGTGCGAGGCGGACGAACACGCGGACAAGGTGGCCGAGCGGATCGAAGCGGCTGACCTGAAAGGCGCGATCCGCGTCAGGACGGGCCAGCAACCCGAAAAGCGCGTGCATCACTGGTTGCCGCTGCGCGAACTTTGCGACGATCCGGACGCCTATACCGAAGCCCTGGGCGCGCTGGTGGCGCATGTAGGGGCCGACGCGAAGGTAAGGGACAGTGCCCGCGTGCTGCGCCTAGGCGGCACGGTCAACTGGATCACCGACCCGGCAAAGCACGCGAAGGGTTACATTGACGAGCTGACCGCCGTCATAACTGAGGATGTGCCCGCCGCAGACCTTGACCGCCTCGCGCGCCTCGCCCCCATGCCGGGCTGGCAACCGGCACACAAAGGCGGCAAGGGCGGCAATGGCGGACCGGGCGAGATCATCCGCAACGCCGCCGGGCTGGTCACGGATGGCCGCGAAGCCTTCTGGCGACAGATCGTGATTGCCGAACTCGCAAAGTATCAGCGCAAGACAGGAGCGGACCCGACCGCAGAGGAAATCTTTGACGCCGCCTATTCGGGCTTTTGTCATAAGACCGAAGGCGATGATCGCTGGACCTCTGAGCGGGGGCAGCGGGAATTGCGCAAGCGCGTGCAGAACACGTTGCGCCGCCTGCGCCTCGGGCACCTCGCCCGGCATGGTCTCTATTCGGTCGAGACAGGGACGGGCCGCGACGAAGCCGAGCGCGTGCAATGGGAGCGCGACCAGAACCGCCTAGACCGCGCGGACCCAACGCCCCTGATACGCGAAATGCCCGAGGCCGGACCCTATCCGGTGGCGGCGCTGGGGCCGTTGCGCGAACCGGCAGAGGCCATTGCCCGCGCGACCGAGGCACCCGTTGCCATGTGCGCGGCTTCGGTTCTCGCTTCGGCGGCGCTGGCCGCGCAGGGGCATCGGGACGCAGAGACATTGAACGGCACCGCGCCTGCAAGCCTGTTTCTGCTGACGGTGGCCGAGAGCGGCGAACGCAAATCAACGGCTGACCGCCTCGCCATGCGGGGCGTGCGCGACTTTGAGGCTGAATTGCGCACAGACTACGATATTGAGCGCGATCATTGGCGCGATGCGCATGAAGTCTACAAGGCAACGCGGGCAAAGATCGTCGCGGATAAGAAAGCCGACAGCGCGGCAAAACGGGCTGACCTGCAAGCCCTTGGACAAGAACCGCCTGCGCCGCTGAAGCCGCATATCGTGGCATCCTCGCCTACTATAGAGGGGATCGTGAAGCACTTGCCCGAACTGCGCGCCAGCATAGGCATAATGACCGAGGAAGGTGGCGCGCTAATCGGCGGGCATAGCATGAAGGCCGAAAACCGCCTCGCCACCTGCGCCAGCTTCAGCGCCATGTGGGACGGATCACCGCTGGACAGATGGCGCGCAGGCGATGGCGTCGAAAGCTACACCGGGCGCAGGTTCTCAGCACATATCCTTGTGCAGCCGGTCGCCGCCGAGGCGTTGCTATCTGATCCGATGGCGAACGGGCAAGGGCTTCTCGCCCGCTTCCTGACGTGCCGCCCCGCCTCGCGCATCGGGACGCGCCTGCGCATGGAAAAGGACGCCGCCGCCGATGCTGAGATTGCCCGCTTCGCCGCGCGCATCCGTTCGCTTCTGTCTCGCGATCTGCCTCTTGCGGAGGGCACCCGAAACGAACTTGCGCCGCCGGTCCTACCCTTGTCGGCAGAAGCGCGGGACGTGCTGACCGACTTTGCGCGCGAGGTTGAAACAGCGCAGGCACCGGGCGGACCTTTCGAGGATGCGCGCGCCTTCGCCAGCAAGACCGCAGAGCACGCGGCGCGCCTTGCGGCGGTGCTGACGATCTACGCGGACCCGGATGCACACGAGGTAACGGGCGAGACAATGGCCGGTGCAACGGAGATTGCGACCTTCTACGCGAACGAGGCAGCGCGCCTCGCGGATGCTGCAATCGTGCCGCCCGAGGTGGCCGACGCCGAGCGGATACGCCTTTGGCTTCTGCGCTCATGGGGCGAGCCGTGCATATCGGCCCGCGCGGCGGCGCAGCGTGGCCCGTTCAAGGTGACAGATCGCGCACGCAAGGCGCTGCGCAAGCTGGAATCGCACGGCTGGTTGATCGAGGCGAACGGCGCAGAGGTGGAAGGCAAGCCGCGCCGCGAAGCGTGGCTGATCGTGCGCGAGGTGCAGTCATGACCGGCTTTGCTTTCGACGCAAAGGCGGCGCTGCATCAAGCGCGGAAATGCCGGGGCCTTCCTACACCTCCTACACTTCCTACAGATCACCCCGCCGGGACCGAAAAAGTAGGAACTGTAGGAAAAGTAGGAACGGTGCGCGCTTCCGATCATGAAGTTACGCCCGAGGAACTCGCCCGCGACCTTGCCTTCCATAAAGCCCGCATCGCCGCGCTGGCAGACCCGGACGGGGTAGCGCGGACGCCGGAAGCGATTGAAGCCGTCTGGGATCACGCCGAGGCGATGGCAGGGGGTGGGTCAGAAGGCTGAGGCCGTGGCTACTGAAATCGACCGCCCCGCTCAATTCACGCATCCGCAATTCAGAAATTTGAAACCACCACGAAAGGACCACGACATGACCGACACAACGCAAAATGAAATCCGCGCGCATCTCGCCGCCCGGCTCATGGAAACCGCAAACGGACTGAGCCGGGGCGATGTTCTGCCCGAGGCCGAAATTGCGACCGCTTTCGTGATGACAGGGGCAACGATTGCCGCCTGCCACAACGGCGCGGTTGGTGCAGCGGAATGGCTGCGCGATCTGGCAGACGCAATCGAACAAGGCGAGAAATCCTTGAACGGGCCAATGCAATGAGGTATTATGATACCACCAAGGCGCACGCAGGACGCTGCGCCTTGATCCCGTCACCGGAGGCACGCAGGACGCTGCCATTGATGACGAGGCTTGATTCGACAAGCGGCCCGCGCCGCGTCTGCCGTAGCGACAAAGCGCGCCCGTCAAATGCAAGATCAAGCGAAGCGCCTGCCGTAGCGGCGTCTAAATCCCAAAATCACAACGCCCCTCGGGGCATCATATGAGGTGTTCAGATGAAACATGAACGCAAAATCCGTGGGATTATGGCCGTGCGCGCTAACGCGTCGGGCGATCCCAAGCAAGTCCTGGCCGAAATGACCAACGCTTTCAGCCAATTCAAACAAGACCACAAGGCCGAGGTCCGCGAATTGCAGACCGGGCTGGATGAAGTCAACCAAACCCTTTCGGCGCTTCGCATCGGCGGCGGTGGCCCGGCATCGGGCGGCGCTTCTGAACGTGACCGCACCGAGGTCAACAGCGCCCTGCGCAAGCTGATCCGCGACGGTGACGATGCACCGCTGGCGTCGCTGCACACCGGGATCAACGCGGGCATGAGCACGGACAGCAACCCGGACGGCGGGTTTACCGTGGTGCCGTATCTATCGCCGGTGATGACCGAGCGCCTGCACGCGATTTCGCCCATGCGTCAACTGGCTCGAACCGAGGTTATCGCCACGGATGTTTTCGAGGAAATCGCAGACACGAGCTTATCCGGGGCCGAGTGGGTAACGGAACGCGAGGCGCGCGGCGATACGGCAAGCCCGACGCTGCATAAGCTTTCGGTGCCGGTGCATGAAATCAGCGCCATGCCGAAGGTCACGCAAAAATTGTTGGATGACTCTACATTTGATCTGGCAACTTGGCTGACCGGCAATATCTCGCAAAGCTTCGCGCGAAAGGAAGGCAACGCCTTTATCAACGGCGATGGCATCAACAAGCCGCGTGGCATCCTGTCCTATGACGTGTCTGACGACGACGACGATACACGGGACTGGGGCACGTTGCAGACCATCGCAAGTGGCGAGGCGGCGGACATTGACGAGGATTCCCTCATCAGTCTGATTTACGCGATCAAGCCCGAGTATCGCGCGGGCGCGTCGTGGATCATGAATCGCAAGACTGCCGCAACGGTGCGCAAGCTGAAAGACGGGCAAGGCCGCTTTCTCTGGGCCGAATCCCTCGCAGCCGGTGAACCGCCGCGCCTGCTGGGCTTCCCGGTCGCGCTGGACGAGGAAATGCCGGACATCGGCGCAGGCGAACGGCCCATTGCCTTCGGTGACTTCGCATCAGGCTACATCATTGTTGACCGGATCGGGCTGCGCCTGCTGCGCGACCCCTACACCGACAAGCCGAACGTGAGGTTCTACACCACAAAACGCGTCGGCGGCGCCCTCTACAACAGCGAAGCGATCAAGCTTCTGAGGGTTGGCACCTAATGAGAATTCGGGCGGCAGTCTTTCCATCTTGCTCTTGCCGTCCGGGCGCTGATCGTGCGCGGGCAATCTCCGCCCATGCGATCCGGTTTCAGTCGGGCAGTCACGTTAGCAACCCCGACACGGCACGGCGAACCTTGACCGGATCGCGCGGTGCCGACCTTCCCCACACCATAAGGGGAGGGGGCGGATCAGACTTCACAAAGTGCAATGCAGGAACCGGCGGTCCACGTTTAAGTTTGCCGATGCTGAAACCGAAGGAAAAAAGCCCATGCCACGAAAGCCGAAACCGACGCACCTAAAGGCCGTGACCGGCACAACGCGCGGTAAGGCCACACAGGCCACACAAGCGCGCCTGAGCGGCACAATGCCGCCCGCCTTTGTCTCGGATCGTGCAAGGGAACATTGGCCCGAACTGGCTGACCTGCTGACCGATATGAACGTAATCACCGATGGCGACAAAATCGCCTTGGGGCTGCTTTGTGAAACCTTGGCCGAATGGATCGAGGCCCGCGACACGGTGGCGGCGCAGGGCGCGACCTATGAGGCTACGACAGAGGCCGGGGCGGTGATGTATCGCGCGCATCCGGCGGTTGCGCAGCGCAATGATGCAGCCCGCCGTGTTCAATCGCTCTTGTCTGAATTTGGCCTGACACCATCGGCCCGCGCCAAGGTGCAGGGCTTGCCCGATCTGCCCGGCGATGATGCAGCGAAGGAATATTTCAAATGAATGACCACCTGCCACCCGACGCCCGCGCCGCGCATGATGCGATGCTAGACGCATGGGACGCGCTCACAGACAGCATTGTGAAGCGTGAAGGCGCGGCGATGGAGGCCAAGGCCCGCGCCGAAGGCAAGAGCGCCACAGAGGCCGCACAAGCGGCGCAGGATCACGTCAAAGGCCTGCTGATCCAGATGACCCGCGAACGTGCCCGGCTGGAAGCTGAGGGGGCGCGGCGGCAATGAGCGACTGCCCCGACTCCGCTATTGCCAAAATCGAAACGGAGCTTCGCGCGGACTTTGGTGCTACAAATGGCGACGGATTTTATCTGATATCACTTCCACCTGCGGCATTACCGAAAAACTCAAACTGGAAAATTCCGCGTTGGAAGTCGAGTGTAAGCACACCGGTTCGTAAAAAGTTCATGCCAAGTAAAAACGAGTAAGGCTGTCCACTGAAATCCGCCTTAAACGCCGGAACTTTGATCGCGTGTTTGGAATCAATAAGGAAAATTTGTGTGTCCATATCATATGTCTCACGGGTTCCAGTAACACCCCGATTTGAGACTACCTTGCCGCTGCTGTTTGTCAGATTCAAATGATCCGCAAGACCCGAGTCCACCAAGCAGTTATCTGCGCCCGTATCGATCAAAGCGAGTGATTTTCTTCTTTCATCGCCCCCCCAACAGAATCTCGTTCCCTCCGGGGTAGTTTCCGAGGAATGCGGATAGGCTATGCGGACAACAGGCTTCAATTGACCGGCTGGGGGCGTTGCCAGCACATCGCCGTTCTCGTGTCGGAATAGTATTTGCGTTACGTGCATTAAGAACCTCATGCAAACTGAGTAGAGAGACATCTCATATCGTAATCACCCTCCGCGCGTGGTCGGGCCGTTGGATGCACAAATTCTGATTCTGGCCCACTGAAATGCAGCACGAAATCCGGTGACAAATCCGGTGACAAGGCCAAAATTCCCCCAAGAGCCTCAACGCGACGAGGTTGTAACTTGTTGATTTTCTTGGGGTTTTTGGCTCCGGCGGTAGGGATCGAACCTACGACCAATTGATTAACAGTCAACTGCTCTACCGCTGAGCTACGCCGGAACACTGTGCGGTGCGATGTAGCAAAAGGGATTCCGCTCGTCCAGAGGGATTTGGTGATTTTTTCGGTTTTCATTGGGCGCACTAACCGTTCAGCGTGAAAACCGCCTTTTGCGACAGGGGCCCCGCCGGTGTGACGGCGCTTTTTTGAACGAGGTCAACAAGATGGGCAAAGACGTTCCGCTCGGCGGCGGGCAAGAGGGCTGCCGGCGTGTCGGTGTAGATCGCGCGTGTCAGCGTGGCGGGGTCAGTGGGGCCATCCGCCAGCGCGGCCAGAATCGCGGCCTCGCGCATGCGTCGGTGGCCCAGAAGCCAGTCGATCCGGGCTGCCGGATCGGCCACCGGGCTGCCGTGGCCCGCATGCAGCACGGCGCAGCCCTCGGCGCGCAGCCGCTCGCAAGAGGTCATGAAATCGGTCAGGTCGCCATCGGGTGGCGAGACGAGCGAGCTGGCCCAGCCCATCACCAGGTCGCCGGAAAACCCCGCGTCACCCCAGATGAAGGACAGGTGATTGCCGAAATGCCCCGGGGTCCAAAGCGCGCGCATCTGCCAGCCATCGCCCGCGACCACGTCGCCATCGGCAAGCATGATATCGGGCGTGAACGCAGTATCGACACCTTCACCGCCCCCGGCCAATCCCTGCGCGGCCAGCATGTCCATCACACGGCTGCGGCCCGCGCGTGCATCGCCGTAAGCAAGAACCGGCGCGCCGCTGGCCTGCGCAAGCGGGCGCGCCAGGGGGGAATGATCCAGGTGCGCGTGGGTGACAAGGATATGCGTGATGCGCTGGCCCGGGCCAATGGCCGACAAAATTGCCTGCAGATGCGCCGGGTCATCGGGCCCGGGGTCGATCACCGCGATTGCGCTGTCACCCACGAGGTAGGTGTTTGTCCCGCGCCATGTCATGGGCGACGGATTGGGTGCCACGATGCGGCGCAGCCCCGGGGCCAGCCTTTCGGCCACGCCGATGGGCGGGTCAAACTGTTCGGGCAGGTCCATGGCGCTTCCTCTTTTGCTCGGTCAAGGATAGGTTTAGCGCATGTCGTTCCAATGGCTCAAACCCTATATGCCGCGTGGCCTTTATGGCCGTGCCGCTCTGATCCTGGTGCTGCCGGTCGTGGTGGTGCAGCTTGTCGTGTCGGTCGTGTTCATTCAGCGCCATTTCGAGGACGTGTCGATCCAGATGACGCGAGAGGTGGCGCGCGAAATCCGTTTGTTGATGGCGCAGCCGCCCGGCCCGGCGCGCGAGGCCATGGCCGAGGCGTTGGAGTTCAGCCTGGCGCCGGCCGCACCCGAGCCCGTCGACGGGGCGCTGGTCTGGTATGACCTGACCGCGCCCATTGTCCGCCGCGCGCTTTACGATGCGCTGCCCGGGCTCGTGGCCGTGGCGCTGCCCGACACCAGCCAGGCGATACTGACGCTGCGGCCCGAGGAGGGCGGCCAGGCGGCGGTCGAGATCACGCTGCGCCGGGCGCGGCTGTCTGCCCGCAACCCCCACCAACTGTTCGTGAACATGGTGTTTTTCGGCGGGCTGATGACTTTGATCGCCTTCATCTACCTGCGCAACCAGTTGCGCCCGATCACGCGGCTGGCGAAGGCGGCGCAGGCCTTTGGGCGGGGGCGACATGTCGAATACCATCCATCGGGCGCGCAAGAGGTGCGGGCCGCCGGCAATGCCTTTCTCGACATGCGCGCCCGGATCGAGCGGCAAATCGAGCAGCGCACGCTGATGTTGTCCGGGGTCAGCCATGATCTGCGTACCCCTTTGACGCGGTTGAAACTGGGGTTGTCGTTTCTCGATGATGACGAGCGCGAACCGCTGGAGCGCGATGTCGAGGACATGCAGCGCATGATCGACGAATTCCTGTCTTTTGCCAAGGGTATCGCCGAGGGCGAGGCCGAGCCGACCGACCCGATTTCGCTGGTGCGCGATCTTGTCGACGATCACCGGCGCAATGGCGCGCCGGTCACGCTGATCGCGGCAGAAGGGCAGGGCGAAGTGGCGCTACGCCCGGTGGCGTTGCGGCGCGCGGTCGACAACCTGGTTTCGAACGCGGTGCGGTATGGTGACAGGGCCGAGGTCTCGGTCACGCTGTCCGACAAGTCGCTGCGCATTCGCGTCGAGGATGACGGCCCCGGTATTCCCGCCGACCAGCGGGGCGACGCGATCCGGCCCTTCACACGACTCGACAGCGCGCGCAATCAGAATCGCGGCTCGGGCGTGGGGCTGGGCCTGGCCATAGCCGCCGATATCGCGCGGGCCCATGGCGGTGTGTTGCGGCTGGGTGTAAGCGACCGGTTGGGTGGGTTGCGCGCCGATATCGTGATCGCGCGGTAACTTCTGCGGAGCTTGATTCATTGCGACATGACGGGGCCGCGCGGACGCGTCACCCACGGGTGGTTTCCTGGCGAGGTGGTAGGCCCGGAGGGACTCGAACCCCCAACCAAAGCGTTATGAGCGCTCTGCTCTAACCAATTGAGCTACAGGCCCGGCCTGCCGCTTTCGTATCAGGAAGCAGGCAGGCGTCAAGGCTTTGCCGTTGCCTTGGTCGCGGTGATGGATTACCTCGCGCTCAAACGGCAACAGGGGGGCATCCCATGACCAGTGGCAAGAATGGCATCACCTATGCGCAGGCGGGCGTCGATATCGACGCGGGCAATGAGCTGGTCGAGCGGATCAAACCCGCGGCAAGGCGCACCGCGCGCCCCGGTGTGATGGCAGGGCTGGGCGGTTTCGGTGCCCTGTTCGACCTCAAGGCCGCGGGCTACACCGACCCGGTGCTGGTGGCCGCAACCGACGGTGTGGGCACCAAACTGCGGATCGCCATCGACACCGGCCATTTCGCAACCATCGGGGTCGACCTCGTGGCCATGTGCGTCAACGACCTTGTCTGCCAGGGGGCCGAACCGCTGTTCTTCCTGGATTACTTTGCCACCGGCAAGCTGGAACTGGACGCCGCGGCAGACATCATTACGGGCATCGCACAGGGCTGCGAGCTGTCGGGCTGCGCCCTGATCGGCGGCGAGACGGCGGAAATGCCGGGCATGTATTCCGACGGTGATTTCGATCTTGCAGGCTTTGCCGTGGGCGCGATGGAGCGCGGCGCCGACCTGCCCGCGGGCGTGGCGACGGGCGATGTATTGCTGGGGCTGGCAAGCAGTGGCGTGCACTCCAACGGTTACAGCCTCGTGCGCAAGCTGGTCGAGCTGTCGGGCCTCGGGTGGGATGCCGACTGCCCCTGGGGCGAGGGGGCGCTTGGGTCGGCGCTTTTGGCGCCGACGCGCCTGTACGTGAAGCAGGCGCTGGCGGCGGTACGGTCCGGCGGCGTTCACGCGTTGGCGCATATCACCGGCGGTGGCCTGACCGAGAACCTGCCGCGCGTCCTGCCCGAGGGTATGGGCGCCGAGATCGACCTTGGCGCGTGGGAACTGCCGGGCGTGTTCCGTTGGCTTATGCAGACGGGCGACATGGACCAGGCCGAGATGCTGAAAACCTTCAACTGTGGCGTCGGCATGGTGCTGGCCGTGGCGCCCGACCGGGCCGAGTCGCTGGCGGCCCAACTGACCGAGATGGGCGAAGCCGTTTACACGCTGGGCCACGTACGCGCGGGCTCGGGCGTGACCTATAGCGGGGCGCTTGCGTGACGAAACGCGTTGCCATCCTGATTTCCGGCGGCGGCTCCAACATGGTCAAGCTGGTGGATAGCATGGTGGGTGACCACCCGGCGCGGCCCTGCCTGGTGTTGTCGAACGTGGCGGGCGCGGGCGGGCTGGCCCGCGCGCAGGCGTTGGGTGTGCCGACCGAGGTGGTCGATCATCGTGACTTCAAGGGCGATCGGGAAGGCTTTGAAAAGACGTTGATTTCGCGAATTGACGGCCATGCACCCGACATTATCGCGCTGGCCGGTTTCATGCGCATCCTGACGCCTTTGTTCATCGACCATTTCGCGGGCCGGATGTTGAATATCCACCCATCGCTTTTGCCGAAATATCGCGGGCTCAACACCCATGCCCGCGCGATCGAGGCGCGCGACGCCGAGGCCGGCTGCACGGTGCACGAGGTCACCGCCGAGCTGGATGGCGGCCCGATCCTTGGACAGGCGCGCGTGCCAGTGCTGCCCGATGACACGCCCGACAGTCTTGCCGCGCGCGTGCTGGAGCAGGAACACCGCCTTTACCCGGCCGTCCTGCGCCGCTTCGCCCAGGGTGAACGCGGCCTTTTGCAACTTTAGAAGGCACGGGTTTCCATTCCGACCCGGCTGTCCTATATGGACCCATCCAATCTGGCAGGGCGCGGATGACCCGCGCGACAGTATCGAGCGCGACATATGAAAACAATCACCACCACCGAAGACCTCGCCGCATTTTGCCAAGAGGCTGTACGCCACGATTACGTGACCGTGGACACCGAGTTTCTGCGTGAGCGGACATATTACTCGAAGCTGTGCCTGATCCAGCTGGCCATGCCCGGCGAGGGCGATGACAACGCGGTTCTGGTGGACCCGATCGAAGGCGCCGACATGTCGCTGGAGCCGCTTTACACGCTGTTTCGCGATGAGAACGTGGTCAAGGTGTTCCATGCCGCGCGGCAGGACCTGGAAATCTTTTACGTTGATGCGGAGGTCTTTCCGGTGCCGCTGTTCGATACCCAGGTTGCGGCGATGGTTTGCGGCTTTGGCGAGCAGGTGGGGTACGAAACGCTGGTGCGCAAGATCGCCCGCGAAAGCCTGGACAAATCCAGCCGATTCACCGACTGGTCGCGCCGCCCGCTGAGCGAGGCGCAAAAGACCTACGCATTGGCCGATGTGACGCATCTGCGCAAGATTTACGAGTTCCTGGCCGCCGAGCTTGAGAAAAAGGGCCGCGCGCCGTGGGTTGCCGAGGAACTGACCATGCTGACAAACCCCGAAACCTACAAGTCCCACCCCGAAGACGCTTGGCAACGGATCAAGACGCGCACGAATTCGGGCAAGTTCCTGGCCGTCCTGCGCGAATTGGCGCGGTTCCGCGAAGAATACGCGCAGGCGCGCAATATTCCGCGCAACCGTGTGTTCAAGGATGATGCCGCGGTCGAGCTGGCCTCGACCAAGCCGCGCAACCTTGGCGATCTGGCCAAATCGCGGCTGTTGCTGCGCGAGGCCCGCAAGGGCGATATCGCCGAGGGGATTATTGCCGCGGTCGAGGCGGGTGTGAATTGCCGCCCCGAGGATTACCCCGAGGCGCCCAAGGGCCGTGAAAAGCTGCAGGTCAACCCGGCGCTTGCAGATTTGTTGCGCGTGCTGTTGAAGGCCAAGACCGAACGGTCCGGCGTCGCGGCCAAGCTGATAGCCAGTGCGGCAGATCTCGATGCGATGGCCGCGGGCGAACGCGATGTGCCGGCGCTGCACGGGTGGCGGCGCGAGGTGTTCGGCGCCGACGCCGAGCGGCTGTGCAATGGGGAAATCGGTCTGACGGCCAAGGGCCAGTCGGTCAAGATCCTGCGGCTCGACGCCTGACAACAAGCCTTGATGCGTGTCGCCGCCGGGTGGCGCGCGCTGCGCCCCGTTCATGACCGTTGGTGAAAACGCGCGATCCGCTTGCTGGTATGACCCCGGTGCCTAGCGGCGGGTTTCGCGCGCGTTGCTGGCGGCGCTGACGCGGATACGGCGGATGCCGGCCAGGTCTTGCGTGGTCAGGTGTTCGGCCACCGTCACCGGGCGCGGCAGGCGCGCGGTGCTGCGTGTCATCTCGGGAAAGGCCCCCTGCAATTCAAAGTGCAGCTCGTCGGCCCGTTCGGTCGGCTGAGGCACGAGGCGAATGTCATAGGCATCGGCGCGTTGCGCCATGCCCTGCACCCGGACGATCGCCCCATCCGACACGCGCTCGATGCTGAGCGCGGTTACCTGCTCCAGCGGGGTGCCGACGAATTCCGCTTCGGGGCGACGCAGAAGATTGCGCCGCTGGGGAATCAGCGGGTTGGTGCTTTCCTGCGCCTGTGCGGGCACTTCGCGGCTGGCGCCGAACCAGTTGAACGGGTTGAGCCGCGACTCGCGCACCGTGCCGCAGGCGCTGAGGGTCAGGGTCAGGGTCAGGGCCAAAAGGGCCACGAGAGGTTTGCGCATGGGTCTGCCTATCCTTGCCTTGTCCCGGGTTTAGAGCATACGCGGCAGGTTGAAAAGCCGCATCACGTCTGGACCTTTTGCAGTTGGCAGCCTACCTGTCGGAAAACAACGCGAAATGACAGAGGGCAGCATGGCCACGCAAGCATTCGAAGAGATCGTGGAAGATTTCGAATTCCTGGAAGACTGGGAAGACCGCTATCGCCATGTGATCGAGTTGGGCAAGGCAATGGCGCCATTGGACGACGCGTTGAAAGTGCCTGCCACCAAGGTGGATGGCTGCGCCAGCCAGGTCTGGTTGCATATCACGCCGAAGGACGGAAAGTTCCATTTCGATGGTGACAGCGACGCGCTGATCGTGCGTGGGCTGATCGCCGTTTTGCGCGCGCTTTACAACGATGTGCCCATGCAGGATGTGGCGCGCATCGACGCTCAGGCCGAACTGGGCCGCCTGGGGCTGCAAGACCACCTGTCCGCGCAGCGGTCGAACGGGGTCAAGGCCATGATCCAGCGCATCCGCGAAACGGCCGCCGCCTGATCATTCGGCGCGATCGGCCTTGGCCTGGTAATGGGCCAGAACATACAGCCGAATGGCCGTGCCCAAACCTGTTCCGGGTGTGCGGGCGGCATCTATTTCCGCGGCCAGCGTGTTGACGGGTTTTCCCTTTTCGCGGGCGATGTCGCGGAAGGCTTGCCAAAACGGCTCTTCAAGCGACACACTAGTGCGATGCCCCTGCAACGTCACCGAGCGTTTTATGGGCCGGTCGCTCATTCGTCGCGCTTATGTGCGTCAAGCCGCTGGGCGTCACGTGCCGATTGAGCCGTGTCGCGCTGCTTCGCGGCCTTGCTGCGACCGTATTTCACCGCGTTTTCATCGGCCAGCGCCTTTTTGCGCGACTTGTCGCGTGCCTTGCGCGCCTTGTTGAGATTCACGACCTGCTTCATGGCGCCAGAGTGACGAAAAGCGCGCGCGCCGTCCAGTGGCACGCGCGCTGAGCGGGTGTCATCCCGCCATTGGGGCTCAGTCCTTGGGGCCGATCATCTGGTCTGGGCGCACGACACGGTCGAATGTTTCCGCATCGACAAAACCCAGCGCAATCGCCTCTTGCTTGAGGGTGGTCCCGTTCTTGTGGGCGGTCTTGGCCACCTTGGTGGCGTTGTCATAGCCGATTTCGGGCGCCAGCGCGGTGACCAGCATCAGCGATTCCCGCATGAGCTTTTCAATCCGGGGCTCGTTGGCCTCGATCCCCTTCAGCATCCGCTCGGTAAAGCTGTCGGCCGCATCCCCCAAAAGCTGGATGGATTGCAGCAGGTTGTAGGACATCATCGGGTTATAGACGTTCAGTTCGAAATGGCCCTGGCTGCCCGCAAACTTTATGGCAGCATCGTTGCCCATCACATGCGCTGCGACCTGCGTCAGCGCCTCGGCCTGCGTGGGGTTGACCTTGCCCGGCATGATCGAGCTGCCCGGCTCGTTCTCCGGCAGGATCAGCTCGCCCAGCCCCGAGCGCGGCCCCGAGCCGAGAAAACGGATGTCGTTGGCGATCTTGTAGCAGGCGCCGGCAACGGTGGAGAGCGCCCCCGACATGAATACCATCGCGTCATGGGCGGCCAGCGCCTCGAACTTGTTGGGCGCGGTGACGAAGGGCAGGCCGGTGATCTCGGCCATGTTGGCGGCGACCATTTCACCCCAGCCCTTTTTCGTGTTCAGGCCGGTGCCAACGGCGGTGCCGCCCTGGGCAAGTTCGTAGATGCCGGGCAGGGCGGTCTTGACCCGCGCGATACCCTGCCGAATCTGGTGGGCATAGCCCGAAAATTCCTGGCCCAAGGTCAATGGCGTGGCATCCTGCGTGTGGGTGCGGCCGATCTTGATGATGTCCTTGAACTCGTCCGATTTCTTTTCCAGCGTCTCGGCAAGCTTTTCCAGCCCCGGCAGCAGCACGTCACGCACACTCATCGCGGTGGCGATATGCATGGCGGTCGGGAACGTGTCGTTCGACGACTGGCCCATGTTGCAGTGGTCGTTGGGGTGCACCGGGTCCTTGGTGCCGATGGTGCCGCCAAGGATCTCGATCGCGCGGTTGGCGATCACCTCGTTGGCATTCATGTTCGACTGCGTGCCTGATCCGGTTTGCCAGACGACCAGCGGGAAATTGTCGTCGAACTTGCCTTCGACCACTTCGCCCGCGGCTTGGATGATGGCATCGGCCAGCGTGGCATCAAGGTTGCCCAGTTGCTTGTTGGCCTGCGCGCAGGCCATCTTGATCACGCCAAGCGCACGCACGATGGCCGTGGGCTGCTTTTCCCATCCGATGGGAAAGTTCATCAGGCTGCGCTGGGTCTGGGCGCCCCAATACTTGTCGGCGGGCACCTCTAGCGGGCCGAAGCTGTCGGATTCGCTGCGGGTCTGGGTCATGGAACGGCTCTCCTTTTCGGGTTTGGCTTCTCATACCTGACCGAACGGAAAGTTCAATGATGTATGCCGTGGGGTACCGCCCTGCGCCCGCGAGGGGCATGTCTACTTGCGGAAACTGTCCAGGCTGACGACCTCGGCATCGTGGGGTGCCTCTTCCGGGGTGTCCAGCGATGTGCCGTCGTCGGGGCCCGGATCGTCGTCTTCCTCGTCGGAATGGGAATCAAAGCGCAGGCCGAATTCAACGGACGGATCGACGAAGGTCTGGATCGCGTCGTAGGGGATGTACAGCGGTTCGGGGCTGTCGCCGAAATTCAACGTCACGGCAAACCCGTCATCGGTGACCTCCAGCCCATCGTACCAATGCTGGATCACAACGGTCATTTCTGTCGGATACCTGTCACGCAACCAGTCGGCCAACTGGGCCTCGGGGTGGGTGGTGTCAAAGGTGATGAAAAAATGATGCGCTCCGGGCAGGCCATGGGCCTGAACATCGCCCAGGACCTCCTGGATAAGGCCGCGCATGGCGCGGTGCATCAATCTGCCATAATCGATGGTATCGGACATCGGCGGTTCTTTCCTCGCTTACCGAGGATCATAGGGGATTCGGGGCGAAACAAAAGGGGGGGCTTGCGTGGAATGATGCCAGTCACGCCAGCGTGCTTGCCAGCCCGGCGGCGGCCATCGCGGCAAGGACCAAGGGCAGGGGCAGGCGCGCCAGTATCAAAAGAACCGCCGCCAGCGCGGTCAGCGCCGTCGCGGCGGGGTTGATGCTGGCCCAGTCGGGCAGGGGGCCGAATGCCGTGGTGGTGACCTGCGCGAAAAGCACATGCAGTGCAAACCACAGCGATAGCGACAGGATGACGCCTACGACGGCTGCGGTGATCGCCTTGAGCGCGCCGGACAGGCGCGGCAACGCGGCAAGCCACTCGATGTAGGGCGCGCCCGCAAAGATCCACAGGAAGCAGGGTACAAAGGTCATCCAGAGCGTCACGAGCCCCGCGGCGATGGCCAGGCCCCAGCCGCCCGCGCCATGCCCGGCCAGTATCCCCGCGAATTGCGTCACCAGGATCAGCGGCCCCGGCGTAGTTTCGGCCAGCCCAAGCGCGTCGATCATCTGGGCGGTGGTCAGCCAGCCATGATCGGTCACGATGGTTTGGGTCATGTAGGCCAGAACCGCGTAAGCGCCGCCAAATGTCACCACGGCCAACTGCGAAAAGAACAGCGCAAGCTGGGTCAGGAACGCGGCGCCCGACAGCCATAACGCGGCCAGCGGCAGCAGCCAGATGGCGCCCCAGATCAAAACCGTGCGCAGCGTGTCACGATGCGCCACTGCCGCGGGCGGCGCGGCCCGTGTCTCTTGCGAGGTGGCAAAACCCCACAATGCCGCCACCGCGATGACCAGTGGAAATGGCAGCCCAAACGCAAAGATCGCCACGAAAGCACCGGCTGCCAGCACCCATTTGTCGGGCGCGGTCAGCGTGCGGCGCGACAGGGTAATCAGTGCGTTCAGCACGACCACAAGAACCGTCGCCTTGATGCCCAGAAACATCGCCTGCGCCCAATCCTGGGCGCCGAAAAGGATGTAAAGCGCTGCCAATGCCGCGATGACCAGCGCACCGGGCAACACGAACAGTCCGCCGGCAATCAACCCGCCAAGCGTGCCGCGCAGCCGCCAGCCTGCGTAGGTGGCCAGTTGCATCGCCTCGGGGCCGGGTAGCATCATGCAGAAACTCAGCGCGCGCAGATAGGTCTGTTCATCCAGCCAGTCGCGCGTTTCGACCAGTTCACGGTGCATCAACCCGATTTGCGCGGCGGGCCCGCCAAAGGACAGCATGCCGATGCGGCCAAAGACGCGTGCAAGCTCGCTCATGCTCGGAGTGGCGGGCATCGGGTGCTCCTGGTTGGGTAGGGCCGCGCGAAAAGTAAGCCACGGGCGCTCAAGGACAAGCGCGGATCAGGCGTTTTCCAGCGCGGCGATGATCGGGCCGAAATCCGCGGCGGTCAGACTGGCCCCGCCCACCAGCGCGCCGTCGACATTCGATACCTGAAATATCTGCGCGGCGTTATCCGGCTTGACCGACCCGCCGTAAAGCAGCCGGGCGGACCGGCCCACGCCCGCGCCAAAGCGCCGTTCCAGCCGTGCGCGGATGAAATCATGCACTTCGCCGATCTGGTCGGGGCCGGGAACGTGCCCGGTGCCAATGGCCCATATCGGCTCGTAGGCAATAACCAGGTTTTCGCCCGTGGCCGTGTCGGGCACCGACGAGGACAATTGCCCATCGATGATGTCCAAAGTGTTCAGCGCCTCGCGCTGTGCCAGGCTTTCGCCCACGCAGATCACCGTCATCAACCCCGCCTCATGCGCGGCGCGGGCCTTGGCCCGTACCGTTTCGCTGTCTTCGGCATGGTCTACGCGGCGTTCGGAATGGCCCAGGATCACCGCGCGCGCGCCGGCATCGGCCAGTTGCCCGGCCGAGATGTCGCCGGTATGCGCGCCGGATTGCGATGAATGGCAATCCTGCCCGCCGATCATCATGGGGTGGGGCTGCGCCCGCGATGCGGCTGACTGGATCAAAGTGGCCGGCGGACACAGCAGCAAATCAACCTGCGGGTCGGGATGCGCGGCCATCAGCGCATCCACTTGCGCCAGGTCCGCCATAAGCCCGTTCATCTTCCAGTTGCCAGCCGCCAGTTTGCGCCTCATGCCGATCGTCCCCGCGTGATATTTTCGTTTCGGCGCATAATCGGCATAAGTTCGCAGCGGTCAAGCCGAAGGCTTGGATGCCTTCGATCTGTACCGTCGGACATGAACGGCCGGGGGCGCAGGGGGCCTATTGCTGGGCTTCGCGCTCGGCCTGCAAGTCGTCGACATCCTTGAACTTGATCGACTCGCCGCAGCCGCAGGCATCTTCGACATTGGGGTTGTTGAACTTGAACCCCGATTCCAGCAGCGACACCTCGTAGTCGATCTGGGTGCCGAACAGAAACATCTGTGCCATGGGCGCGATCATCACGCGCGCACCGTCCTGCTCCACGACCTCGTCATGGGGGTCGATCTCGGCGGCGTAATCCATGGTATATTCCATGCCCGCGCAACCGCCCTTCTTCACGCCGATGCGCAGGCCCTTGTGGCTGTCGCGCTCCATCAGCTTGCGAATCTGCGCCGCAGCCTTGTCGGTCATTGTCACGGCCTGTTTGCCGGGGATCGAGAACATGGGTGGCACTCCTTTCGCCTCTGGTACAAACCTAGGGCAGATGGGGCATGATCTCAAGCCGGGGCAGGGCCGAAAGCAGGGCCTGCGTCGCATAACTTGCCGTGATCGCCCAACCGAACGAGGCCAGCGTGCCGATGATCACGTATTCGGCGGTGCGCTGATCGCGTGTCGCGGTGCCAAAGCGCAGGATGGATTTTGCCCCCACCAGGAAACCCACGCCCAGCGGCTGGCCCAGCCCGATCAGCAGGAATATCAGCCCGCGTTCCAGCATCCCGATCAACCGCCCGCCATCGCGAAGCCCGTTGTTGCGCACCCGCGCGCCATGGGGGCGCATCAAAAGGCCCACGGCATGTTGGCCGGCGGTGATCGTCACGATCAGTCCGGCCGCCAGCGCCATCAGCGGCAACGCCCAATCATGGGCCGCATAAAACCCGGTTTTCCACAGGGTTGGCGCGTAAAGCGATACCGCCCCAAGCGTTGCCAGATGCGCCGCCTGGTCGGCCGAGAAGCCAACGATCCGGTCAAACCCACCCATGGTCTTGACTGTATCAATGGCAATATGCGCGGCCGCGAGGGCCAGCAATTCGGGCGCGGCCACCTGTCCCGTGGTGGCTTGCGCCGAGACCAGGACGATGGCGCCATGCAGCACCGTCATGGGCGCAGAGCGCCTCAGATGCATCATGGCGCGGGTTTGGAAAACGAAATCGGCCAGCACATGGGCGAAAAGCAGGGCGGTAAAGGTTTCAATCACGCTGGGCGTCATGCTGACGCCTTTTGCCAGATGACCCCGAGATCATTTTCGTAAACCGCCACGGCATCGCGTATCGCGGCCAACCCGGTGCCTGCAAGCCGCAGTTGTATGGCCTGACGGGACACCCCAAATTCCTGCGCGATCTCTTCCTGTGTCGGCGGGCTGCTGCGCAACGCGTCGTAAAGGGCCTGCGCCTGTGGCGCGGACCAATGCCGGGATTGCCAGTCCAGCAATCCGATCATCGCGGGGATACAGGGGCCGGTGCGCGCGTCGATGACGATATTGCGCTGCCGTTCCATGCTGTCCAGGAGGTCGCCCGATGCGACAAAGGCCGGCCCGTCGGCGGCGCCCAGGTCACCGCTGCCCGGCAGGTGCACAGCCCCGATACCGATGGCGATGCGGGTGGCTGGCCCGTCTTGCGCGGCCAGGGCGGCGGTGATGCGCAAAGCGGCGCGCAGGGCTGTTTCGGCCCTTGGCAGGACGATCTGCCACCCATCACCACGGTGGCGGTCAAAATGCACGGATGTCTTGCAGTCACGCCCGATGTCACGGGCGGCGTCGACGATATGCCGCATCGTCGCGGCCAACCTGCCTGACCCCAGCTTGCGCGAGTTGCGCAAGTCGCCCGTCAGCACGGCGGCGAATTCGTGGTCGATCGTGTCGGCCTGCATCTCAGACCCCCGGGCTTGTAACTGCCTAATGCAAGCTTAAGGGCTTGCTAATGGCAAAAGCAAGCCAAAAGGCCTGCCTTACATGAAGCCAAGCTCAAGCCGCGCCTCGTCCGACATCATGTCCATGCCCCAGATCGGCTCCCAGGTCAGCTCGACATCGACCTGCTTGACGCCATCGACGGGTTCGACGGCGTCGGCGACCCAGCCGGGCATCTCGCCGGCCACGGGACAGCCCGGCGCGGTCAGCGTCATGATGATATGCACCGCGTTTTCATCGTCGATCTCGATCGTGTAGATCAGCCCCAGATCGTAGATATTGACCGGGATTTCAGGGTCATAGACGCTGCGGCAGGCCTCGACGATCTTGTCATACAGAGGATGCTCGGTGCTGGACGGCTTGATAAGCGGTGCGCCTTCCATCTGTTCGGCGGTATTGGTCATGATGATCCTGCCTTCGATCCTGCGGATTTCCTGACTGAACATATAGGAAATGCCAGGCCCTACGTCCAGCCCCGCGCCCGGCATGAGGTCAGGATTTGAGCCCGGCCTTGCCCTCGCGCTCGGCTTTCAGCCGGGCTTCGTCCATGAAATGGTCGATCATCACGGGCGTGGCCAGGTCGTAGGCCTCTTCCAGCGACAAGGGCAGATGCGCGTCAAGCGCGGCCTTGCCCGCCCGGACAGGGGCAGGGTTGCGGCTGGCCAGCGTTGCGGCAAAGGCCAGTGTCTCGGCCTCCAGCGAGTGTGCGGAAAAGGCGCGGTTGACCAGCCCCGCGCGCAGGCCCCAGTCAATATCCAGCGGTTCGGCTGACAACGCCAGTTCCATTACGTGGTTGCGGGCGACGGCGCGCGACACACCCACGGCGGGCGTTGTGCAAAAGCCGCCATTCTTGACGCCAGGCAGGCAGAACGTTGCCCTGTAAGAGGCGAATACCAGGTCACACGAGGCGGCCAGTTGCAGCCCGGCCGCGGTGGCGATCCCGTCGACCATGGCGATCGTGGGCTTGGGGTGACGGGCCAGCGACAGCATCATGCGCGCGCAGGCTTCGAACAGGTCGGTCAGGAAGGCGCGGCCGCCGTCATCATCGTCGCGGTGGCGGGCGATTTCCTTGAGATCGTGACCCGCGCAAAAGATATGCCCCGGTCCGTCGATCACCAGGACGCGGGTGGCGTCATCGGTGGCGGCGTCTTGCAATTCCGCGTCAAGTGCGGCGATCACCTGCGACGAGAGCGGATGCGCGGGCGGGCGACCCAGCACGATCCGGCGCACGCCATCGGAAAGCGTGTGGGTGACAAGCGGCTCTGTCTGCATCTGGTTCATGGTATCTCCTCCGTTTGGGGCAGTGTGCCGCTGCCGGGGCGCCACGGCAAGCCTTGGCATTGGCCCCCGCGCGGCATAGAAGGAGGCCAAACAGCGAAAGGTCGGCCATGTCCGGTGTCACATTCGAATTGCAGGCCACCGATGGCCGGGCGCGCCGGGGCGTGATCCGCACCGCGCGCGGCGACATCCGCACACCCGCCTTCATGCCAGTGGGCACGGCTGCCACGGTCAAGGCCATGATGCCCGAAAGCGTGGCGGCCACCGGCGCCGATATCCTGCTGGGCAATACCTATCACCTGATGCTGCGCCCAGGCGCCGAGCGGGTGGCCCGGCTGGGCGGGCTGCATCGTTTCATGAACTGGGACAAGCCGATCCTGACCGATAGCGGCGGTTTCCAGGTGATGAGCCTGGCCGAGCTGCGCAAGCTGACCGAAAAGGGCGTGACGTTCCGCAGCCACGTCGATGGCTCGAAACACGAGTTGACGCCGGAACGCAGCATGGAAATCCAACGGCTGCTGGGCAGCGACATCGTGATGTGTTTCGACGAATGTCCCGCCCTGCCGGCCGACCGCAAGCGGATCGCCGAGTCGATGCGCCTGTCGATGCGGTGGGCCGAGCGTTCGAAAGAGGCGTTCGGCGACAGGCCGGGTCATGCGCTTTTCGGCATCCAGCAGGGCGGGTTGGAGCCCGACCTGCGCGAGGAATCGGCCGAGGCATTGCGGCAGATCGGTTTTGACGGCTACGCCATCGGCGGCCTGGCCGTGGGCGAGGGGCAGGAAGCGATGTTTGCCTGCCTCGATTTCGCGCCCGAGCAATTGCCCGCCGACAGGCCCCGCTACCTGATGGGAGTGGGCAAGCCCGACGATATAGTAGGCGCGGTCAAGCGTGGCGTGGACATGATGGATTGCGTGCTGCCTTCGCGAAGCGGCCGCACCGGGCAGGCCTGGACGCGGCGGGGGCAGGTCAACATCAAGAACGCCCGCCACGCCGACGACCCCCGCCCGCTGGACGCGCAATGCACCTGCCCGGCCTGCCGCAATTACAGCCGCGCCTACCTGCACCACGTGTTCCGCGCGGGCGAGATGATCAGCGGCATGCTCCTGACCTGGCACAACCTCCATTATTACCAGGAAATCATGGCCGGCATGCGCGTAGCCATCTCACAGGGGCGCTTTGCCGCGTGGGAGGCCGATTTTCACGCCATGCGCGCGCAGGGGGATATCGACCCGTTGTAATGCCCCGCCTTGGTGTCGCGGTCAGAGGGCGCGGTGCCGCGTCTATATGGTTGAAACCCCGGCGGGTGTGCCCCAAATATACCGTGAACCCAAGGAGACGGGCGCGCCGCCGCGAACGGGGCGCGCATCGCCTGCCGCAATAAAGGACCGAGCATGTCAGATTTGAACCCTTCCTATCCTGTTCTTCCGCTGCGCGACATCGTGGTTTTTCCACATATGATCGTGCCGCTTTTCGTGGGCCGTGAGAAATCGGTGCGCGCGCTGGAAGAGGTGATGCAGGATGACAAGCAGATCTTGTTGTCCAGCCAGATCGACGCCAGCGCCGATGATCCGGATGCCGACGGCATCTATCGCAACGGCGTGCTGGCCAATGTTCTGCAATTGCTCAAGCTGCCCGATGGCACCGTCAAGGTGCTGGTCGAAGGGCAAAGCCGCGTGCGGATCACCGAGTTCCTTGAAAACGACTCGTTCTTCGAGGCATCGGTCGAGCCGCTTGAGGAAACCGAGGGCGACACCGCCGTGATCGAGGCGCTGTTGCGCTCGACCGCGGAAGAGTTCGAGCGGTATGCCAAGGTCAAGAAGAACATCCCCGAAGAGGCGCTGGTGGCCGTGTCGGAAACCACCGACGCCGCCAAGCTGGCCGACCTGATCGCCGGGCATCTTGGCATCGAGGTCGCGCAAAAGCAGGAATTGCTGGAAACGCTCAGCGTCAGCGAACGGCTGGAAAAAATCTATGGCATGATGCAGGGCGAAATCAGCGTTCTGCAGGTCGAGAAGAAGATAAAGACCCGCGTCAAGAGCCAGATGGAGAAGACCCAGCGCGAATATTACCTGAATGAGCAGATGAAGGCCATTCAGAAGGAACTGGGTGACGGCGAAGACGGCGAAGGCGAGATTGCCGAGCTGGAAGAGCGCCTCAACGCCACAAAGCTGTCCAAGGAAGCGCGCGAAAAGGCCGAGGCCGAGTTGAAAAAGCTCAAGAACATGAGCCCGATGAGCGCCGAGGCCACGGTTGTGCGCAACTACCTTGACTGGATGCTGTCGATTCCGTGGAACGTCAAAAGCCGCACCAAGAAAGACCTGTCAAAGGCGCAGGGCGTGCTGGATGACGATCACTACGGGCTTGAAAAGGTCAAGGAACGGATCGTCGAATACCTGGCTGTGCAACAGCGGTCGAAAAAGCTGAAGGGCCCGATCATGTGCCTTGTGGGCCCGCCGGGCGTTGGCAAGACGAGCCTTGGCAAATCGGTGGCTCGCGCCACCGGGCGGGAGTTCATCCGCATCTCGCTTGGCGGGGTGCGCGATGAAAGCGAAATTCGCGGCCACCGCCGAACCTATATCGGTTCGATGCCGGGCAAGATCATCCAGGCGATGAAGAAGGCGAAAACCAACAACCCGCTGATCCTGCTCGATGAAATCGACAAGATGGGCCAGGATTTCCGGGGCGACCCGGCCAGTGCCATGCTCGAGGTGCTCGACCCCGAGCAGAACAGCACCTTCGTCGATCATTACCTCGAAGTCGAATACGACCTGTCGAACGTGATGTTCCTGACCACGGCGAACTCTTACAACATGCCGGGGCCGCTTTTGGACCGGATGGAGATCATTACGCTGGCGGGTTACACCGAGGATGAAAAGCGCGAGATCGCGAAACAGCACCTCGTGCGCAAGCAGATCAAGAACCACGGTCTGCGCAAGGGCGAGTTCTCGATCAGCGACGATGCGCTGGACGAGATGATCCGCCGTTACACCCGCGAGGCGGGCGTGCGGAACCTTGAGCGCGAGCTGGCCAAGGTCGCCCGCAAGGCCGTGACCCAGATCGTGAGGGGCAAGGTCAAGTCGGTCGATGTGACGGCCGAGAACCTGGATGAATTCCTGGGGGTCAAGAAATACCGTTATGGCCTGGCCGAGAAAGAAGACCAGGTGGGCGTCGTGACCGGCTTGGCGTACACGTCGGTTGGCGGTGACCTGTTGCAGATCGAGGCGTTGCGCCTGCCGGGCAAGGGCCGGATGAAAACCACCGGCACGCTGGGCGACGTGATGAAGGAATCGATCGACGCGGCCAGCAGCTACGTTCGCTCGATCGCGCCCAGGATCGGGGTCAAGCCGCCGCGCATGGACAAGTGGGACATCCACGTGCACGTGCCCGACGGTGCCACGCCCAAGGATGGGCCTTCGGCCGGTCTTGCGATGGTCACGGCCATCGTGTCGACCCTGACACAGATCCCGGTGCGCAAGGATATCGCCATGACCGGCGAGGTCACGTTGCGTGGCAACGCCACCGCCATCGGCGGGCTCAAGGAAAAGCTGCTGGCGGCGCTGCGTGGGGGCATCACCACGGTCCTGATCCCTGAAGAGAACGAAAAGGACTTGGCCGAGATCCCCGACAACGTGAAAGAGGGACTGGATATCATCCCCGTCACCCACGTGTCCGAGGTTCTGGAACGGGCACTGGTGCGTCAGCCGACCCCTGTTGAATGGGACGAGGCTGCCGAGGAAGAAGCGGCCGCCGCCCGCGCCGCCGCCGGTGCCGGCGATGCCCACGGGGCCGTCGCACACTGACAGGTGGCCAGACGAACAGGCAAGGCGCGCCCTCGGGCGCGCCTTTTTCTTTGCACGATCACGCCCGCCCCGTGATCGTCGGTGCGCACCGGCCAGGCCCGTCAAATGCTTGTTTTCCGGGCACGCCGCCCCCCGAAGGTGGAACAGTGCGGCCACGTTTCCGGGCAAATGCCGGTCTCACCCAAGAGATTCCTAGAGTTGTGGGGCCTGTCGGGTTAGGGTGTTGCCAATTGTAGTAAACTTGAAAGGCAGTACAGGCGATGGCCACCACAACCGGCAAAACCGCATCAAAGTCTTCTGCGACGCCCCGCAAGAGCACAACGAAAACCACCAGCGCACGCAAAACCAGCGCGACGAAAGCCGCCGAGGCACAAAAATCGGCAGCGATCGCCTCGGCGGAAAGGGCCGCCCCGACGCCCACGGTGGTAACCTCGGAGGCGCCCAAGCTGACATCGCCCGAGTTGAAGAAGAAAGAGCTGATCGACACGGTGGTGACCCGCTCGGGCATCAAGAAGAAAGACGCCAAGCCAGTGATCGAGGCGATGCTGGCAGTTCTGGGCGAAGAGCTGTCCGACGGGCGCGAGATGAACCTGCATCCGCTTGGAAAGATCAAGATCAACCGCATCAAGCAGATGTCGAATGCGCGGGTGGTCATGTGCAAATTGCGGCAGAATCAGCCCGATGAAAAACCTGGCAAAGACCCTCTTGCGGATGCGGCCGAGTAAGTCTAAATACGCCCGCACCGGGTGATTAGCTCAGTGGTAGAGCGCTTCGTTCACATCGAAGATGTCAGGAGTTCGAATCTCTTATCACCCACCAGATTTCCGGGCGCGTCGGCAGGATCGACGCGCCTTTTTCATGTCAGGGGCAGCCCATGCTTCCACCGCTTTACCTGTTGCGCCATGGCCAGACCGACTGGAACCGCGACCGGCGCATCCAGGGCCAGCTTGAATCAGACCTGACCGAGGCTGGCCGCGCCCATGCCGCGCGCCAGGGGCAGATCTTGGCGGAGCTGGATCTGCCGGCCGAGGTGGAGGCTTGGTGTTCACCCCAGCGGCGCACCCGCCAGACCGCCGAGATCGCCCTGCCTTGCGCAGGCCTGGTGCCCCGGTTCGATGACCGTCTGAAGGAGGTTTTCCTGGGCGATTGGGAAGGCCGGTATTACGCCGATCTTGCAGAGAATGACCCCGAAGGGTTCGGGGGCAAATCGGTGTTCGAACTGTGCATGTCGGGGCCGGGCGAAACGGCCGACGATCTTTTCGTGCGGCTGCGTGCCTTTCTGAACGATCTGACAGGGCCGGCGGTGATCGTCAGCCACGGTGTTTCCCTCACGGTGCTGCGCGGGCTGGTGCTGGAGGTCGGCATGCCCGAGATGGAGGCAATGAGCCGCGCGCAGGGCGAGGTGTGGGAGCTGCGCGGCGGTCGCGAGATCATCCACCGCTGACCGCTCAAAGCCGCATCAGGTATTGCTGTTCGCCTTCAACGACTTGCACGCCGTCCTGGTTGTGAATCGTCACCTTCAGCGTCATCACGCCGGTCGTGGCCTGGGCGAACAGGTCGGTGATTTCGAAGGTAGGGTAAAGCGTGTCCCCGCAATAGACCGGGGCAAGGAACCGGCTCGATTGCGCGATGAAGCCGATCAGCGCCTCGCCCATCTCGTGCGCCAGGGGGCTTGCGCCGATCGCCGCCTGGATCAGTGTTTGATAGCCATGCGCCATAAGGTCGGCGTGGCCCAGCCGTTTCAGGTAGGCCCGGTCGTAATGGATGGGGTGATTGTCGCCGCTGGCGGCCTGGAAGGCGGTGAATACACCTTCGGTCATCGTGCGCGAGGGCGCGCGGAATACTTCGCCCACGCAGAAATCGGCAAAACGACGGGGCGCAAACATGGCGTGGCTGGTCGGATCAAAGGTCAAGGGCACTCTCCTTTTTTCCGGCCATCAGTGCCTTTGGGCTTGCGCATGTCAATCCCGGCTTGCAAGCCGCGCGCTCTTTGGCTAAATCCGCGCAGCAGGGGTGATTAGCTCAGTTGGTAGAGCGCTTCGTTTACACCGAAGATGTCGGGAGTTCGAGTCTCTCATCACCCACCAATCCCTTCCGTCGGACCATGACCGTACCGCTTGCGGGCCTTGGCCGCGCAGGCTAGGCCAGCGCGCGTGCATGTATGAAAAGGGGGGCAAGGCCCATGATCGACCGTATCGAAACCGGCGCTCGGATGAGCAAGATCGTCAAGCATAACGGCGTGGCCTACCTGTGTGGTCAGGTCGGCGCGGGCGACAGCGTGGCCGAGCAGACGAAAGATTGCCTGGCCCGCGTCGAGGCGCTGCTGGAGCAGGCAGGCAGCACCCCCGAGCGGATGTTGCAGGCGGTGATCTGGCTGGCCGACATGGCCGATTTCGACGAAATGAACGCTGTCTGGGACGCCTGGGTGCCCGTGGGCCACGCACCGGCCCGCGCTTGCGGCGAGGCCCGTCTGGCACGCCCCGAGCTGAAGGTCGAGATCATCGTGACCGCCGCATGTGATTGATCCGCGTCATGGCCCTTGACCTTCCCGTGACTGGAAGCCCTATATCATGGGCAACCTTGAAAGGAGGCCGCCATGTCGTTCCAGACAACTTTGCAGATTTCGGGCATGACCTGCGGGGGCTGCGCAGCCCGCGTTGACCGCGCGCTGTCCGACAACGATGCCGTGCAGGAGGCCAGCGTCAACCTCGCCGGGGAATCGGCCCATGTCACCTTGGGCGACAGCGCGGACCTGCCGCTGGTTGTGCAGACGCTGGACAGCGCCGGGTATCCTGCGCGGACATCCGAGGCGACATTGCAGATCGACGGCATGCATTGCGGCTCTTGCGTTGGGCGCGTGGAAAACGCGCTTACGGCGGTGCCCGGCGTGGTATCGGCCAGCGTGAACCTGGCTGCCGAAACCGCGCATGTCCGCTATCTTGACGGGGTGGTGGCACCGGCCGCGCTGGCGCGCGCCGTGACCGACGCGGGGTATCCTGCCCAAGCCGGGCAGGATGACACACGGCGCGATCGCGGCGCTGAAAAGGCGGCCGAGTCACGCGCGCTGGCACGCGACACGATGATCGCCGGAGCGCTGACGCTGCCGGTTTTCGTGCTGGCGATGGGCGCGCATATGGTGCCCGGCATGCACGAATTGATCATGCGCACGATCGGGATGCAGACCAGTTGGCTGATCCAGTTCGGTCTGACCACGGCCGTTCTGGTCTGGCCGGGGCGGCGGTTCTATCGCATCGGTATTCCGGCGCTGCTCAAGGGCGCGCCTGACATGAACAGCCTTGTCGCGCTGGGTACCGCTGCGGCCTATCTCTATTCGGTGGTGGCCACCTTTGCCCCGGCGCTTTTGCCCGCGGCCAACCGCGCGGTGTATTTCGAGGCGGCGGCGGTGATCGTCACCTTGATCCTGCTGGGCCGCTGGCTGGAGGCGCGCGCCAAGGGGCGCACCGGCGCGGCGATCCGCTCCTTGCTGGATATGCAAGTGCGCACCGCCCGCGTCGAGCGTGAGGGCGCGCTGGTCGAAGTGGCCACCGATGCTCTCCAAGCCGGCGACGTGATCGTTGTCCGCCCGGGCGAACGCGTGCCTGCGGACGGCACGGTGCTGGAGGGTGACAGTTATATCGACGAAAGCATGTTGACGGGCGAGCCCGACCCGATGGCCAAGACAAGCGGTGACACGGTGACGGGCGGCACGGTCAACGGCGCGGGCAGCCTGCGTATCCAGGCCACCGCCGTGGGTGCCGACACCACGTTGTCGCAGATCATCCGCATGGTCGAGGACGCACAGGGCGCCAAGCTGCCCATCCAGGGGCTGGTCGACCGGATCACCCTGTGGTTTGTGCCCGCCGTGATGACAGCCGCGGCGCTGACGGTGCTTGTCTGGCTGGTGCTTGGCCCCAGCCCGGCGCTGACGCTGGCGCTGGTGGCCGGTGTGTCCGTGCTTATCATTGCTTGCCCCTGCGCGATGGGCCTGGCCACGCCCACCTCGATCATGGTGGGGATGGGGCGCGCGGCCCAGATGGGTGTGCTGTTTCGCAAGGGCGACGCGCTGCAACGATTGGCGGCCGTGGATGTCGTGGCGCTCGACAAGACCGGCACCGTTACCGAGGGGCGTCCCGAATTGACCGAGCTGGAGCTGTTCGGCGACGTGTCGCGGGCCCGTATGCTCGCCCTGCTGGCCGGGGCCGAGGGCCGCAGCGAGCACCCGATTGCGGCCGCTATCCTGCGTGCCGCGACATCCGAGGGCGTGACACCTGCCGAGGTGACGGCTTTTGACACCATCACCGGCGCGGGCCTGCGCGCCACCGTGGACGGGGCAGACCTGCTGATCGGGACAGAGGCGTTGATGCGCGATCATGACGTGAGCGTCGGACAAGAGGGCGAGATTGCCCGCGCATTGGCCGAACGCGGACGCACCGCGCTGTTTGCGGCCATCGACGGGAAGCTTGCCGCCGTGATCGGCGTTGCCGACCCGGTGAAACCGGGCAGCGTTGCGGCCATCGAAGCGCTGCACAAGCGCGGGCTGAAAGTGGCGATGATCACCGGCGACCGGGCGGAAACAGCGCAGGCCATAGCCCGCGAAACCGGCATTGACCACGTGATCGCGGGCGTGCTGCCCGATGGCAAGCTGTCGGCCATCGACGACTTGCGCGCAGGCGGCGCTACCGTGGCCTTCGTGGGCGACGGCATCAACGACGCCCCGGCGCTGGCGCAGGCCGATATCGGTGTGGCCATCGGCACCGGCACCGACGTGGCGATCGAGGCGGCAGACGTCGTGCTGATCTCGGGCGACCTGGGCGGCGTGGTGAATGCCCACGAAGTTTCGCGTCGCACCATGCGCAACATTCGGCAGAACCTGTTCTGGGCCTTTGGCTATAACGTGGCGCTGATCCCGGTGGCGGCGGGTGTTCTGTACCCGCTGACGGGGTTGATGCTGTCGCCGATGCTGGCGGCGGGGGCAATGGCGCTGTCATCGGTCTTCGTGCTGTCGAACGCGCTGCGCCTGCGGGGGTTGCGCCCGGCCTTGCAGGAAAAGCCCGGCGCCTCGACGCGGCCAACCCCGCGGCCCGTCGCGGCCCCGGCGGAATAGGGGGCGGCGATGAACATCGGAGAGGTCGCCCGCCGCGCGGGCCTGCCGCCCAAGACAATCCGCTACTACGAGGAAATCGGCCTGATTTGCCCCGACCGGCGTGACAATGGCTATCGTGACTTTGCCGAAACCCACCTGCACAAGCTGGCTTTTATCGGGCGGGCGCGGGCGCTTGGGTTCACCATCGACGAATGTCGCACCCTGTTGGCGCTATACGAGGATGAGGGCCGCGAAAGCGCCGAGGTCAAGCAACTGGCGCAAGATCACCTGGCGCGGATCGACGCCAAGATTGCCGAGTTGCAGGATATGCGTGCCACGCTGGCCCACCTGGTGCGGGCCTGCGCCGGCGACGAGCGGCCCGACTGCCCCATTCTTGCGGGGCTGGCGCATACGGCACTTTCGCAAGGCTGAAACAGGGCTACGGGCAGCCGGGCATTAAAAAAAGGCCCCGCGGGATCGCTCCCGCGGGGCCTTTGTGGTCGTGAACCGGGCGCTTACGCGGCCAGGTCGAAGCGGTCGGCGTTCATCACCTTGGTCCAGGCGTCAACGAAATCCTTCACGAATTTCTCCTGGCTGTCGTCCTGGGCGTAGACCTCGGCATAGGCCCGCAGGATCGAGTTCGAACCGAACACCAGGTCAACGCGCGTGGCGGTCCACTTGGTGTCGCCCGAGGCCCGATCGACGATGGCATAGCTGTTCTTGCCGGTCGGCTCCCACTTGTTGGCCATGTCGGTCAGGTTGACGAAGAAATCGTTGGTCAACGCGCCTTCGCGGTCGGTGAAGACACCATGCTTGGTGCCGCCGTGATTGGTGCCCATGACCCGCATCCCGCCGACCAGGCAGGTCATTTCCGGGGCGGTCAGCCCCATAAGCTGGGCACGGTCGAGCAGCATTTCCTCGGCCGAAACGACATAGTCCTTCTTCAGCCAGTTGCGGAACCCGTCGGCCAGCGGCTCGAGCACGTCAAAGCTGTCGGCGTCGGTCATCTCGTCCGTGGCGTCGCCACGGCCCGGTGCAAAGGGCACCTCGATGTCGAAACCTGCGGTCTTTGCGGCCTGCTCGACGCCCAGGTTGCCGGCCAGAACGATCACGTCGGCCAGGCTGGCGCCGGTGTCTGCGGCGATGCCTTCCAGCACCCCCAGAACGCGCGCCAGGCGCTCGGGCTCGTTGCCCTCCCAGTCCTTCTGCGGGGCCAGGCGGATGCGCGCGCCATTGGCACCGCCGCGCAGGTCAGAGCCGCGGAAGGTGCGGGCGCTGTCCCATGCGGTTGCCACCATCTCTGCCTGCGACAGGCCGCTTTCGGCGATCTTGGCCTTTACGGCGGCCACGTCGTAATCGGTCGAGCCCGCCGGGATCGGATCTTGCCAGATCAGGTCTTCCTGCGGCACTTCGGGGCCGAAATAGTTCGCCTTGGGGCCCATGTCGCGGTGGGTCAGCTTGAACCATGCGCGCGCAAAGGCATCGTCGAATTCCTCGGGGTTGTTGTAGAACCGCTCGGAAATCTCGCGATACTTGGGGTCCATCTTCATGGCCATGTCGGCATCGGTCATGATCGGGTTGAGGCGGATCGACGGGTCTTCGACGTCAACCGGCTTGTCCTCTTCCTTGATGTCGACGGGTTCCCACTGCCATGCACCGGCGGGGCTTTTCTTCAGCTCCCACTCGTAATTCAGCAGCAGGTGGAAATAGCCGTTGTCCCACTTGGTGGGGTGGGTGGTCCAGGCGCCTTCGATGCCGCTGGTCACGGTGTCACGGCCAACGCCGCGCTTTGTGTGGTTCATCCAGCCCAGGCCCTGTTCCTCGACATCCGCTGCCTCGGGCTCGGGTCCAAGAATGCTTGCATCGCCATTGCCGTGGCATTTGCCGACGGTGTGGCCGCCTGCGGTCAGGGCAACGGTTTCCTCGTCGTTCATCGCCATGCGCGCAAAGGTTTCGCGCACTTGCTCGCCCGTTTTCAACGGGTCGGGGGTGCCGTTCACGCCTTCGGGGTTCACGTAGATCAGGCCCATCTGTACGGCGGCCAGCGGGTTTTCCATCGTGGCGGGGTTGTCGACGTCGGTGTAACGCTCGTCCGACGGTGCCAGCCATTCCTTTTCCGCGCCCCAGTAGGTGTCCAGCTCGGGGTGCCAGATGTCTTCGCGGCCAAACGAGAACCCAAAGGTTTTGAAGCCCATCGACTCGTAGGCCACGTTGCCTGCCAGCAGGATCAGGTCCGCCCAGCTGATCTTGTTGCCGTATTTCTTCTTGATCGGCCACAGCAAGCGGCGGGCCTTGTCGAGGTTGGCGTTATCCGGCCACGAGTTCAGCGGCGCGAAACGCTGGTTGCCGGTGCCGCCACCACCGCGGCCATCGGCCAGGCGGTACGAGCCGGCGGCGTGCCATGCCATGCGGATCATCAGGCCGCCGTAATGGCCCCAATCGGCCGGCCACCAGTCCTGGCTGTCGGTCATCAGGGCATGCAGGTCTTTCTTGAGCGCGTCAACGTCCAGCTTTTTCAGCTCTTCGCGGTAGTTGAAATCTGGGCCCATCGGGTTGGTCTTGGAATCGTGCTGGTGCAGGATTTCCAGGTTCAGGGCGTTGGGCCACCATTCCATGTTCGAATTGCCGGTTGCCGTGTTTCCACCGTGCATGACCGGGCATTTGCCTTGGGGCGTATCATTGCCATCCATCTGGCTCTCCTTTTCTTGGCTGTTGTTCGGTTCAAACTGTCAAATTAGGCCGGGCGGGGTGCGCGCGAACAGTGCTGCGTCCCCGATTCCTCCTCGATCTGAGGGGACATTAGCATTGCATTGCATTAGAAAGAATTTGGAAAATGTAATAGTTTTGATAAGGCTGGATTATGAACGGTTTGTCCATGAAACACCTGCGCTATTTCGCGGCGCTGGCCCGGCATCGCCATTTCGGCCATGCCGCCGAGTCCTGTTCGATCTCGCAACCGGCCCTGTCGGTGCAGATGAAAGAGCTTGAGGCGTTGGTGGGCGCCCCGCTGATCGAGCGCAAGACACGCGCGATCCGTCTGACTCGCCTGGGCGAGGCGCTGGCCGAACGGGCAGAGGATATCCTGCGCCAGGTCGACGCGATCGAGGATCTGGCCCGCGCGGCGCAGGACATGATGTCGGGCCGGCTGCGCATCGGGGTGATCCCGACCATCGCGCCTTACCTGTTGCCCGTGCTGATCCAGGACCTGGCCGTGCGCTTTCCGGGGCTGGATATTCGCCCGCGCGAGGCGGTGACCCAGACGCTGGTCGAAGAATTGCTGGATGTGCGGCTGGATGTGGCGGTGGTGGCGCTTCCGGTGTCCGAGGCCGGGCTGCACGAAGAGGCGCTGTTCGACGAGGATTTTGTGCTGGTGCGCCCGTTGACCGATGCCGACAAGCCGGTTCCGCCGGCCGAGCAATTGCGCGAAATGCGCCTGCTCTTGCTGGAAGAAGGGCACTGCTTCCGCGACCAGGCGCTGTCCTATTGCAATATCGGCCAATCCACCCCGCGCGACCTTATGGAAGGCAGCACGCTGGCCACGCTGGTGCAGATGGTGGGCGTGGGGATCGGCGTGACGCTGATCCCCGAAATGGCGGTGGCGACCGAAACGCCCTCGGCCCGGGTGGCGGTGGCGCGCTTGCCCGCGCCACGACCCAAGCGGCGTATCGGCATGGTGTGGCGCCAGAAGTCACCCCTGGCGCCCTACCTTGCACAGATGGCCCAGGCCCTGCGCGACCTGCACGCCGCAGGGCGGATCGGTGGCGGGGGTCAGCCCGCCGGGACAGGGCGCAGCGATATGGTTTCGACCGTGGCCTCGGCCACCGCGTCCTCGGAATAGCACATCGGCACATAGTCGCCGCGCGCCCAGCTCTGGGTCAGGTCGTCGTAATGGCGGCTGCCGGGCACGCCCGACTGGCCGGGGGCATTGATCCAGCGGCTGTTGTCCCACGCGCCCACGTCGACCACCATCCGCACCGACGCGCCGTGACGCACGCGGTAATCCGACGCCTCGTAGGCCGCCAGCATAACGGTGGTGTTGCTGCCGCCCTTGTCGAACGGCCCCACGTCAAAGTCCGATGTCACCGGCGTGGCGGCATGATCGAACCAACCCTTGTGCAGGTCGCCCCAGCGCCAATGCGCGGGATCGGGGCCAAACCGCGCGGTGGCGTCGTCCCATGCCGCGGCCAGGGTTTCGGATAAAAATGCAGCGCGGGTCGTTTCATCATCAAGCCCCGCGCGGCGGGCAAGGCCGGGATGCGCCCCTTCGAGCAGTCGCACCGTGGTGGCGATATGGCCGGGGCCGAACATGCGGCGCAGGCCCGCGTCAGGGGCGACCCGCGCCAGCAGGGTCGGGCGCAGGTGGCTGCTGAGCCACAGTTCGGCCAGCAACGCGGCGGTGCTGTCGGGGCCGGCGAACCCGTCCCAGTGTCGCAGCAGGTCGCGCGGCGCGGCGGGGGCGTCGTCGGGGATCTGGGCCACGAGCCGGCTGGCGTAATCGGAAAACGTATCCGTTTGCAGCGCGCACGAGGCGGCCACGTCTTGCGCCTTGTCCGATCCCAGCACGTTGGCGATGCGGTGCGCGCGGCGATCTTCCAGCCATTCGAACCCCACGGGCTGTGCGGCGTGGTCCCAGGTGTCGGGCAGGTTCATCTCGTTGGCGGAGTAGACGAACCCATCCTTTGGGTTCTCGATGCATGGCAGGTCGGCGGCGGTCATGTAGCCCGCCCATTCGAACCGCCCGTCGCCCGAAACGGGCGTCAGCCCGCGCCAGCCCGTGCGGCGGGGCACATAGGCTGCGGCCTGCCAGCAGATGTCGCCCGCGGTGTCGGCATAGACCATGTTGACCGTGGGCGCTCCCCAGGTTGTCAGGCTGTCGCGAAAGCTGGCCATGTCGGTCGTGCGCATGGATTTCAGGCTGGCCATGTAGGGCGCGCTGCCCGGATCGGTGAACACGGTGCGCACGGCCAGCGCCAGGTTGCGTGCCTGTTCCTGCCAGACGACCGGCCCGTGCCGGGTAAAGTACAGCGGCAGAACCTGGTCAGCGGCACCCTTTACGGCAAACACCTCGTCCACGCGCGTCATATCCTCGGTTGCGCCGCGGTAGCGATAGGTCCGCGGTGCGTCCGGCAGGGTATCATAGACCATGACGTCTTCCTGGTCCGCGCAAAAGATCGTCAGGCTGAAGGCGGCCGTGCCGTTATGGCCGGCCATGATGCCGGGCGATGATGGCTCGCCCGCGCCGATCAGGTTCATCCCCGGTGCGGTCATGTGCACCATGTAGCGCAGCGACGGCGCGGCATGGGCGCGGTGCGGGTCGCTGGCCATGATGGCGCGGCCCGTGTCGGTCTTGCCCGGCGCGATGGCCCAGTTGTTCGATCCGTCGGGCATGTCGCGCGCGATCACCGCCTTGCGCGCATCGACGGCCGACCAGCGGGCGGCGTCCTCCAGCGTGGCCGACAGGCGCTCGGGCGAAAAGGTAACGGGCGCGGTGGCCAGTTCATACACGGCCAGTGCGTCCGGCGGCAGGTCGGCAGGGTGGGTCACGGCCCATTCGTCGTCGGGCACGTCCGGGGAAAGCGGTGCGCGCAGCAGGTCTGTTTCAGGGTCGGCCAGGCCCAGCACGATCTTGCGCGCCAGTTCCGATGCCGCGTTGCGCGACAGGCAATGGGTGCGGATGCGCACCACGTCCTCGGGCGCCCAATGGGCCGGTTTGGTGCCCAACTCGGCGAATTCGGGGGGCAAGGGCAGGTCACCGGCCAACACCATGTCGATGCCGGCGTTGATGCCGGCCGCGAATGCGGTGCAGATGTCCTGGGAATCCGCGCCATAGGCGGCCCATTCCGGTGCCATGTCGCCGCGATACAGGAACAGCCGCGCGGCGCGGTCCTGCATCAGGTAGCCGGGGCCGAAATCGGCCGCCAGCAGGCCCAGGCCCCGCTTGCGCCACAGGTCAATCTGCCACAGCCGGTCACGCGCAGCGTTGAAGCCTTGCACGAAGAACGCGTCACGCGCACTGGCGGCGCCGATATGCGGCAGCCCCCAGCGATCGACACGGATCGTGGCGGGCTCATGCAGGCCGGGCAGGGTGATATGAGTCATGGGGTCTCCTTCGAGGGTCAATATTGGCTGATGGCGCGCGCTGCCTCGGAGGCAAGCGGCACGAAACGGTTGGTAAAATCCGCAGGCGTCCATTCCGACTGGCTGCCGGCGACGTGGATAGCGGCCACCGGCGCACCATCTGCATCGAGCACGGGAAAGCCGACGGCGATCTCGCCGGTCAGGATCTGGCCGACGGCCAGCGAGTATCCTTGCTCGCGCGTTTCGGCGATCTTTTCCATGAGCGCCGGAACGTCGGTGATCGTCTCGGGCGTGAACGGACGCCGGTCGGAGCGGTCGAGTATGTCGCGCACCCGGTCTTCGGGCAGCTTCGACAGAATCGCCCAGCCGCCCGAGCTGCAAAAGGTCGGAACGCTGTGCCCGACAAGCGTGGTGTAGAATGTTTGTCGCTTACTTTGCAGGCGAACCGCGTAAACAACGCGCAAGTCATCGAATAGCGAAAGATCGACCCGCTCGCGCACGGTCTTGCGCAATTCCTGCAATACGGGTGTCGCGCGGCGCACCAGATGGTTGAGTCGCAGGAAATCGAGCGTGTGGTCGAGAATGCGAATTCCGGGCACGAAACCGCGCCCCATATCGTCGCGCTCGATATAGCCAAGGACGCGCAGTGTATGGACCATACGCTGCGCCGCGCTGCGATCGACCCCGGCGGCTTCGGCAATCTGTGAAAGCGACATCGGTTGATCGGCATGGTTGAAAGCCGACAAGACCTGCATCGCTCGTTCGATCGAGCGCACGAATAAGGGGTCGGCGCGCTGGTCTTCGTTCAGGTCGCGTAATCCGGGTTCGGCGCGGGTGGTGTTTCGGGCCATGAATAAATTTCCGCAAGGTAAAGGGCGTTGACAGAGTATGAAGTGCGGCTCTAGTTTGACGTTACAATGCAAGCGTATCGCAATGCAATACATTCGACTTGCTGAAGATCAATTGGAAGCGGGCGGCGCCGTATGGGCCGGCCGATAAAAAGCGGGGACGGGGGATGACGCGCAAGGTCGCGATGGCAGGCTTTCTGCACGAGACGAACACGTTTGCACCGACACGGGCGCAGATGTCGGATTTCGAGCAGGGCGGTGGATATATGCCGATGGCGCGTGGTGCCGATGTGCTGAACCGTGGACGGGGTATCAACCTGGGTATCGGTGGCGCTGTTCTGCACGGCGAATCGGCCGGCTGGGACATGGTCCCGCTGGTCTGGGCAGGGGCGATCCCCTCGGCTCATGTCGCGCAAGACGCCTATGACACCATCACCGACGAGATCGTCCAGGCGCTGCGCGATGCCGGGCCTGTGGATGGGGTTTTCCTTGATCTGCACGGCGCGATGGTGGCCGAGCACGTGGATGATGGCGAAGGTGATTTCCTGGCCCGCGTTCGCGAGGTTGTCGGCCCGGACGTGCCGATTGCCTGCGCCCTAGACCTGCATGGCAACATCACCCAGAAAATGGTCGATGCGGCCGATGTGCTGGTGGGCTTTCGCACCTATCCGCATGTCGACATGGGCGAGACAGGCCGCCGCGCCGCGGTGCAGCTTGATCGGCTGATGGAACGCGGTGCGCCTTTTGCAAAGGCATTCCGGCGTATTCCGTTCCTGGTGCCGATCGCCTGGCAAAGCACCCGGGCCGAGCCCGCACGCGGCCTTTACGACCTGGTCTCGGGTCTGGAAGAGGGCGGCGTCAGCTCGACCTCTTTCTTCTTCGGTTTCCCGGCTGCCGATTTCCCGGGCTGCGGTCCGACCGTGATATGCTATGGTGACACGCAAGCCGATGCCGACGCAGCGGCTGACAGTATCGAAGCCGCGGTACTGGCCGCCGAGGCTGATTTCGCCGGCAAGACATACGACCCCGATTCAGGCGTGAAAGAGGCCATGCGCCTTTCGCAAACCGCCAGCAAGCCCATCGTTATCGCCGACACGCAGGATAACCCGGGCGCAGGTGGCGATAGCAATACCACCGGCATGTTGCGCGCGATGGTCGCCAACAACGCCCACGGCGCGATGGGCAACATGGTTGACCCAAAGGCTGCGGCCGCCGCACACGCGGCGGGGCAGGGCGCCGAGATCGAGATAGAGCTGGGCGGGTTTTCCGGAGTGGCCGGGGATGCCCCCTTTGCCGGGCGTTTCACGGTCGAAACCCTGTCTGACGGTCACTTGGTGGCGACGGGCCCTTTTTACGGGGGCGCACCGCTGGACATGGGGCCGTCGGCCTGCCTGCGTATCGGTGATGTGCGCGTGGTCGTGACCACGAACAAGGCGCAGATGGCCGACCAGGAAATGTATCGTTTCGTCGGGATCGAACCGACCGAACAGCCGATCCTGGTAAACAAGAGTTCTGTTCACTTTCGGGCCGATTTCGACAGCATTGCCGAAACCATCCTGACTTGCGTGGCGCCCGGGCCGATGCCCGTCAGCCCCGCAAGCCTGCCCTTTACGCGGCTGGCACCCGGAATGCGGCTGGAGCCGCTGGGCGCGGTCTTCGATCCGGAAAAATCGACCGGAGGCGCTGCCACGCAGACCGCGTAAAATCATTGGACCCGCGCATCCGTGTGGTCCACAACAATATAACCCGCGCCATAAAAGGGTGACAAGCCCGGCGCACCCCAAGCAACCAACGGGAGTTGAAGAATGACAAAACCACTTGATCTAGTAAAATGGCCGGTCTCGCTTGGCCGCGTCATGCGCACTTCGGTCATGACCGCCTCGGTCCTGGCCTTTGCCGCGATGGCCGCGCCTGTAAGCGCACAAACGATTATCGCGTCAAAGCACTCGGCACTGCGCGTGCTCGACCCGATCCTGACCACCGCCTACATGAGCCGTAACCACGGCTACATGATCTATGACACCCTGTTCGCGCTGGACGAAGACGTGACGCCGCAGCCGCAGATGGTGGATACGTGGGAAGTGTCGGATGATGGCCTGACCTATACCTTCACCCTGCGTGACGGGCTGATGTTCCACGATGGCGCACCCGTGACTGGCGAAGATGTCGCCGCGTCGATCGCCCGCTGGGGCGAGCGCGATTCCATGGGCCAGGTGCTGATGGAATATGTCGACACGATGAGCGGATCGTCCGACGATCCCAACCTGTTCATCATCCAGTTGAAAGAGCCTTACGGCCTGGTGATCGACAGCCTGGCCAAGCCGTCGTCGAACGTGCCCTTCATCATGCCCAAGCGGCTGGCCGAGACTCCCTCGACCGAGCCGGTGCCCGAGCAGATCGGGTCGGGCCCGTTCAAGTGGGTGGCCGATGAATTCCAGCCCGGCGTCAAGGCTGTCTACGAGAAGTTCGAGGACTACGTGCCGCGCGACGAACCCGCCAGCTGGGCCGCCGGTGGCAAGGTCGTCAAGGTCGATCGCGTCGAATGGGTTGTGTTCCCCGATGACCAGACCACGCTGAACGCGATCCAGTCGGGCGAACTCGACTACTGGGAGCAACCGCCTATCGACCTGCTTCCGATCCTCGAGGCGAACCCCGACGTGACCGTGCGCAATACCAACACGCTGGGCTATCAGACGATCATTCGCCCCAACGCGCTGAATGCGCCGATGGATGACCCGTTGATCCGCAAGGCGGCCATCGCTTCGATCTATCAAAAGAACGTGCTGGATGCCCTGATCGGCAACCCCGAGTATTATGAACTCTGCGGTGCCATGTTCGTCTGCGGCACGCCGCTGGCCACTGATGTCGGCTCGGAGACGCTGACCGAAGGCAACGGCCAGGACCTGGCCCGGGAACTGCTGGAAGAGGCAGGGTATGACGGCACGCCCATCGTGCTGATGCACCCCACCGATGTCGGCACCCTGCGCACGCAGCCCGTTGTCGTGGCGCAAGCCATGCGCGACGTTGGCTTCGAGGTCGACCTGCAAGCGATGGATTGGCAAACCCTTGTGGGCCGCCGTGCAAGCCAGGCACCGGTCGACGAAGGCGGTTGGCACATGTTCGCGACCAACTGGGTCGGTGCCGACGTGTTCAACCCGCTGGTCAACAACATGGTGAACGGCAAGGGCCCGGATGGCGGCTGGTTTGGCTGGCCCGAGGTGCCCGAGATCGAGGAACTGCGGACGGCCTATGCCACTGCCGAGACCCTCGAAGAGCAAAAAGAGATCGCCGCGCAGATCCAGGAACTCGCCTATGACGAAGGCATGTACGCGCCCATCGGGCAGTACTTCGTGCCCTCCGCCTGGACGAGCAACCTGGAAGGTGTTCTCGACGGGCCGGCGCCGTATTTCTGGAACATCTCCAAGAACTGATCGCCTGTCACGGGTTCCGCGCCGCTTGCGGCGCGGAACCGCACTGATTCAACGAAAAACCGCGCGAGTCCAAACCGCGCATTGAAAGGTCGTCACGATGGTTGGCTACATCATCCAGCGCATCCTTGCCGCCATACCGGTGATGGGGTTCGTCGCGCTGTTCGTCTTCCTTATGCTGCGGCTGACACCGGGTGACCCGGCGGCGATCATCGCCGGTGACACGGCGACGCCCGAACAGCTGGACCGGATTCGGGAAGCACTTGGCCTGAATGACCCGCTGCATATCCAGTTCATTACCTGGATCGGCAACCTGTTGCAGGGCGAATTCGGCACTTCGGTGATTTCCGGCAAGCCGGTAATCGAACTTATCCAAGCCCGGATGGAACCCACGATCAGCCTGGCGCTGACAACCATCATCCTTTCCGTGTTGATCGCGGTGCCGCTCGGTGTGATCGCTGCGTGGAAACACGGCACGCTGATCGACCGGTTCGTCATGCTGATCTCGGTTCTGGGCTTTTCCGTTCCGGTCTTCGTGATCGGCTACCTGATGATTTCGCTGTTTTCGATGCAACTCAACTGGTTCCCGGTGCAGGGCTTCCGCCCCATCGGCGACGGGCTGGGCGAGTTCCTGCACCGTATCGCGCTGCCCACCTTCACGCTGACGCTGCTCTATATCGCGCTTATCGCGCGGATCACGCGCACCTCGATGCTGGAGATCCTGGGCGATGATTACATTCGTACCGCACGTGCCAAGGGCCTGCCCGAGGCGCGGGTGCTGATGCGGCACGCGCTGCGCAACTGCTCGGTGCCCATCATCACGGTGATCGGCATCGGTTTCGCGCTGATCATTTCCGGCGTTGTGGTGACCGAAAGCGTGTTCAACCTGCCGGGGCTGGGCCGCCTGACCGTGGATGCGGTGCTGGCGCGCGACTACCCGGTGATCCAGGCGGTGATCCTGCTTGCCTCGCTGATCTACGTCGTCGTCAACCTTTTGATCGACATTGCCTATGTGCTGCTTGACCCGAGGATCCGTTACTCATGACCGATCAAACCAACACGGCGCCGGGTCCGGCGCACCCAACAGCCTTGACCAAGGTCCGCGAGGTCGTGTTTTCCAGCCCTATCGCTCTCATCGCGACAGTGCTGGTGACGATCATCGTTCTGGCGGCGATCTTCGCGCCTGTCGTGTCTCCGCATGACCCGGTGCGCCTGACACCGTCCGAGCGTTTGAAACCGCCAAGCGAGCTTTATTGGCTGGGCACCGACGCTTATGGCCGCGACCTGGTTTCGCGCATCATCTACGGCGGGCGCATCTCGCTGGTCGTGGGCGTGGGCGCGGCCGTGTTTGCCGTGCTGTCTGGGCTGTTCCTGGGCCTGATGGCGGGTTATATCCGCTGGCTTGACGCCGTGCTGATGCGCATGGTCGACGGCTTGATGGCCATTCCCAACATCCTGCTGGCCATTGCGATCGTGTCGCTTTGGGGGGCCGGTCTGTGGACGGTGCTGATCGCCATCACGATTCCCGAGGTGCCGCGCGTGGTTCGCCTGGTGCGCTCGGTCGTGCTGTCGGCCCGCGAAGAACCTTATGTCGAGGCGGCAATCGCCGCGGGTTCGTCGACCTTTCTGATCATGCGCCGGCACCTGCTGCCCAACACCATCGCGCCGCTGATTATCCAGGGCACCTATATCTGCGCATCGGCCATCCTGGTCGAGGCAATCCTGTCCTTCCTCGGCGCGGGCATCAATCCCGAGACCCCGAGCTGGGGCAACATCATGGCCGAGGGCCGGATCTACTTCCAGATCAACCCCGGCATCGTCTTGTGGCCCGGTCTGGTCGTGTCCGTCACGATCCTGGCCATCAACCTTCTGGGCGACGCAGTGCGCGACGCACTGGATCCGCGCATGGCAAAACGGGGGATCGACCGGTGAGCGACCAACTTCTGGAAATCGAAAACCTGCGCATCGCGCTGGATGGCAACCCCGACCAACAGGTCGTCAAGGGGCTGAACCTGTCGATCCGTCCCGGGCAGACCACCTGTCTGGTGGGCGAAAGCGGCTCGGGGAAATCCCTGACGGCGCTGGCCACGATGGGGTTGCTGCCCAAGGTGCTGCAGACCATCGAAGGTTCGATCAAGATCAAGGGCGAAGAGGTGTTGACCGCTTCGCCGGGTCGGTTGCGCACCTTGCGCGCCACGGCCATGTCGATGATCTTTCAGGAACCGATGACCGCGCTGAACCCCGTTGCGCGCGTCGGCCAACAGATCGAAGAAGTGCTGGAGTTCCACTCCGACATGAGCCAGGGCGCCCGCAAGAAACGCACGCTGGAGATGATGGAGGCGGTGCATCTGCCCGACGTGGAAAAGATGTATCGCTCTTTCCCGCACCAATTGTCGGGGGGGCAGCGCCAGCGCATCATGATCGCCATGGCGCTGATCATGCGTCCGCAATTGTTGATCGCCGACGAACCCACCACCGCTCTGGACGTGACAACGCAGGCTCAGATCCTGTCGCTGATCCGCGAACTGCGCGAGCAGCAGGGCACGGCGGTGTTGTTCATCACCCATGACATGGGGGTGGTGTCCGAGATCGCCGATGACGTGACCGTGCTGAAACTGGGCGAGGTGATGGAAACCCAGCAGGTGGAGCAATTGCTGCGCCATCCGCAAACCGATTACACGCGCGACCTGTTGCGCTCGGTGCCCAGCCAAGTGCCACGCCCGCCCAGCCCCGCCGCCTCGGACGAGGTGGTGCTGCGCACAGAGGACCTGTGCAAGACCTATGGCGGCACCGGCCTGATCAGAAAAGGGCGCGAGGTGCGCGCGGCGCAGGATGTGAACCTGACGCTGACCCATGGCCGCACGCTGGGTATCGTGGGCGAAAGTGGCTCGGGCAAGTCCACCGTGGCACGCTGCATCATGCGCCTGATCGACCCGACATCGGGCAAGATCATGGTGGGCGACGAAGATATCGCCGTGATGAAGCAAAGCGACCTGAAAGCGCGGCGCAAGAAATTCCAGATCGTGTTCCAGGACCCGATGCGCTCGCTCAACCCGCGGCGCGAGATCGGCGAGTCGATCATCGAGGGTCCGCTGAATTTCGGCGTGTCGCGCGCCGAGGCAATGGAGCGTGCGCGCGACTTGCTGGAGCTTGTGGGCCTTCCCGGCAGCGCGATCGACCGCTTTCCGCACCAATTCTCGGGCGGTCAGCGTCAGCGTGTCGCCATTGCGCGTGCCCTTGCGATGGACCCGGATATCCTGGTCGCGGACGAGGCCGTTTCGGCGCTTGACGTCAGCGTGCAGGCGCAGGTGCTTGATCTGCTGGCCGATCTCCAGGAGCGGTTTGGCCTTGGCATCCTGTTCATCACCCACGACCTGGGCGTCGCCGCGCAGATCTGTGACGAGGTGATGGTGATGCAGACCGGCAAGGTGATCGAATACGGCCCCGCGGGCGAGGTGCTGGGCAATCCGAAGCAAGACTATACCAAGGCGCTGATCGCTGCGGCGCCGGGGCGGCACTGGGATTTCGCCAATTTCCGCCCGTTTTCCGAGGCTCCCGCATCCGCGGCGACCCCGGCCAATCAAAGTTGAAAGGATAATACATGCCTGTTCTTCCCGTTATCGAAGACAGCACCGACGAACTGACCGAGATCTTCAAGGATCTGCACGCAAACCCCGAGATCGGGTTCACCGAAAAGCGCACAGCGCAGGTGGTGGCCGAGAAACTGCGCGCCTATGGCGTCGACGAGGTACACACCGACATCGCCAAGACTGGCGTCGTGGGGATCATCAAGGGCAAGGGCGGTGGCAGTCGCCGGATCGGGCTGCGCGCCGACATGGATGCGCTGCCTATCCAGGAATTGACCAACCTTGCTTACGCGTCGAAAAACGATGGCGTCATGCATGCCTGCGGCCATGACGGCCATACAACCATGCTGCTGGGTGCAGCCAAGCACCTGGCCGCCACGCGCGATTTCGACGGCACCGCTGTGCTGATCTTTCAGCCGGCCGAAGAGGGTCTGGGCGGCGCGCGCGGAATGTTGGCCGAGGGGCTGTTCGACAAGTTCCCCTGCGACGAGGTCTATGGCATGCACAATTCGCCCAATGGCGAGCCGGGCACCGTGGGCATCTGCAAGGGCGCGGCAATGGCCGGGGCGTCGTTCTTCGACATCACGATCCAGGGCAAGGGCAGCCACGCGGCCATGCCGCAGCAATCGCGCGATCCGCTGGTGGTCGCCTCGATGCTGGTGGCCCAGATCCAGACCATCGTGGCGCGCAACGTGGCCCCGCTGGATGCCTGCGTGTTCTCGGTGACGCAGATACATGCCGGGTCGGCCTATAACGTGGTGCCCGATACCGCGACGCTGGCCGGGACCATTCGCTATTTCAAGGACGAGGTCTGCGAACTGGCCGAAAGCCGCCTGCGCGAGCTGTGCGAGGGGATCGGCCAGGCCTATGGCGTGGAAATCACCGTCGATCTGCGCAACATCTTCGACGTGCTGATGAACAACGACGAACTGTCGGACGCCTATCTCGAGGCTGCCGCCGACATCGTGGGCAAGGAAAACATCAATGACGCCGAAGAGCCGGCCACCGGCTCCGAGGATTTTGCCGACATGCTCAAAGTGGTGCCGGGCGCCTATTGCCGGGTGGGCCACGCGGGCACGTTGCCGCTGCACAACCCCGGATTCGTGCTGGACCCGGGTATCTTGCCGGTGGGCGCGTCGATCATGGCGCGTATCGTGGAACGGCGGATGCCGGTTGGAGGAATGTGAACGATGGATCCCTTGAAACTGCCTTTCGATGCAGACGAAATGTTGGCCGGTCTGCGCCCCTGGATCGAATGTGAAAGCCCCACCCATGACGCGGCCGCCGTTGACCGGATGATGGACCTGGCGGCCTATGACCTGGCACAGATGGCCGAGATAGAGCGCATCCCCGGCCGGATGGGTTTCGGCGGGTGCCTTCGCGCCCGGTTTCCGCATCCCAAGCAAGGGGAACCGGGAATCCTGATCCTGGGTCACATGGATACGGTGCACCCGGTCGGCACGCTGGCCAAACTGCCCTTCAAGCGCGAGGGCGACATTTGCTATGGCCCCGGCATCATGGACATGAAGGGCGGCAACTATGCCGCCGTCGACGCGGTGCGGCAATTGCTGCGCGCAGGCGCAGAAACGCCACTGCCGGTAACAGTTCTGTTCACGCCCGACGAAGAGGTTGGCACGCCCTCGACCCGCGAACTGATCGAGGCCGAGGCCGCGCGCAACAAGTACGTGCTGGTGCCCGAACCCTCGCACCAGGACGGGGGCGCGACGATTGGCCGATATGCCATCGCACGGTTCAACCTGGTGGCCGAGGGCCAGCCCAGCCACGCGGGCGCACGCCTGTCGGAAGGGCGCAGCGCGATCGCCATGATGGCGCGCAAGCTGTTGGAGATCGAGGGCATGACCGGCGATGACTGCACGTTCTCGGTGGGCGTCGTCAATGGCGGCCAATGGGTGAACTGCGTGTCGTCGCTATGCGAGGGCCAGGCGCTGAGCATGGCCAAGCGGCAAGAGGATCTCGACGACGGCGTGGCACGGATGCTGGCGCTTGCAGGCGAGGAAAATGGCGTTGAATTCCGCATCACCCGCGGCGTGACCCGCCCGGTCTGGGAACCCGACCAACCCGGCACCATGGCGATGTTCGATATTGCCAAGGATATTGCAGGCGATCTTGGCTTTGAGTTGAAAGGCGCAAGCGCGGGCGGCGGATCGGACGGCAATTTCACCGGCGCAATGGGTATTCCGACGCTGGACGGGCTTGGCGTGCGCGGCAACGGCCTGCACACCCTGACCGAGCATATCCAGGTCGATAGCCTGCCCGAGCGGGGCAAGTTGCTGGCCGCGCTGCTTATGCGGCTGACCTGATCCGGGGTGAGGGGGCTTTGCCCCCTCGGCCTCCGTCCTGGCGCTTACCGGGCAAGAACGCAGGATCAGACCAGGCGCCGGTCGCGCGCCTGCGTGCTGAGCGTGGACGGATCTATCCGCCCAACCTCTTCAAGATCGACGACAAGCAAGGCGGGGCCGCGCCCCGCGCTGGCAAGTGGCCGGGCGTCGGGGCCGACCACCACGGATCTGCCGCCATAGCGCAGCCGGTTTTCGCTGCCGCACAGGTTGGCATAGGCGATGGTCATCGCGGTTTCTGCCGCGCGGGCGGGCACCATGGCATCGGGCACGGCGTCGAACCCGGCCGGGTTGGCGGTTGGCACCAGCAGCAAGGTTGCGCCCGCATCGGCCAGCGCATGCACATGATGGGCGAATTCGATATCATAACATATGAGCAGCGCGCATCTGTGGCCCGCGAAATCGAACAGCGCGTAGGCGTCGCCGGGGGTAAAGATCTCGGCTTCGGACTGTCCGAAAAGCTGTATCTTCCGGTAGTGGGCCAATACCGTGCCGGTATCATCAAGCGATGTTGCGGTGTTGTATATCGTGTCGCCCGCGCGCTCGGCCCAGCCAATGGTCAACCCGCAGCCATGCCTGCGGCAAAGCTGCGCCAGCCGCGCCTGCCATTCGCCGTCGCATGGTTGGGCAAGGGTGGCCATGGCATCTGTCTGGTTGTAGCCGGGCAGGAAAAGTTCGGGCATTATGGCCATGCGCGCGCCGGACGCCGCGGCGGCCGCAAGCGTGGTGTCTATCGTCGCAAAGGCCGCGGCGGTATCGCCGGCGGGCGACGGCCCCTGGTACAGTGCGAGTTTCATGGCGCTTCCTTGCGGGCTGTGCGGCGGGATAGCCATCTGTTCACGCCGGTGGTCGATCTGGTCAATCACGAATTTCGGTTCATCCGGCCCCTTGCGTGATGCCTGGACAGGGGCCGCCTAAGCGGCGATGGCCGTGTCGATCGCCCGTGCGAGCTTGTCCACCAGTTCGTCGATCTGATCCTCGGAAATTATATAGGGCGGGGCCAGCAGCACGTGGTCGCCGTGTTTCCCGTCAACCGTTCCACCCGCCGGGTAGCAGATCAGCCCGTTTTCCATCGCCGCAGATTTCACCCGCGCGTTGATCTTGCGCGCCGGGTCGAACGTGGCCTTGGTGGCTCGATCCTCGACCAGTTCGACACCACGGAACAGGCCCCGGCCGCGGATATCGCCGACATGCGGGTGCTGCCCCAGCCGGGAGGTCAGCGCCTGTTGCAGCATCTCGCCCCGCGCACGCACCTGCGGCAGCAGATCGCGCCCCAGTATGGCGGTCAGAACCGCCCTTCCGGCAGCGGCAGCCAGCGGGTGGCCGTGATAGGTGTGCCCGTGCTGGAACGCGCCCGAGCCCTGAGCGATCGCGTCGTAAACTGTGCCGGTGCACAGCATGGCGCCGATGGGCATGTAACCCGCGCCCAGGCCCTTGGCTATGGTCACGATGTCGGGGGCCACGCCGTCGTGCTCGCTGGCAAACAACGTGCCTGTGCGCCCCATTCCGCACATGACTTCATCAAGGATCAGCAATATGCCGTTGGCATCGCAAATCTCGCGGATGCGGCGGAAATAGCCGTCAACCGCCGGAACCGCGCCCGCCGTGGCACCAACCACGGGCTCGGCGATGAAGGCCATGACGCTATCCGCGCCCAGCCGGTCGATCTCGGCCTGCAACTCGTTGGCGGCGCGCTGGCCATAGGCTTCGGCGGTTTCGCCGTCCTCGCGGAACCGGTATTCGTAACAGGGGGCGATATGGCTGGTTTCCACCAGCAGGGGGGCGTATTTCTCGCGCCGCCATGCGTTGCCGCCTGCCGCCAGCGCACCCAGCGTGTTGCCGTGATAGCTTTGCCGCCGCGCGATCACGCGATGCCGCCCCGGCTGACCGATTTCCAGGAAGTACTGCCGCGCAAGCTTTATCGCGGCCTCGACGGCCTCGGACCCACCGGAAAGCAGGTAGACCCGCTCGATCCCCTCGGGGGCGTTCGCGGCCAGAAGGTCGGCCAGATCCTCGGCCGGGTCCGAGGTGAAAAAGCCGGTATGCGCGAAAGCAAGCTGATCGAGCTGCGCATGGATCGCCGCGCGCACATCCGGGTCGGAATGGCCAAGGCACGACACAGCTGCGCCGCCAGACCCGTCCAGGTAGGCACGGCCCCGGGCATCGTGAATATAGCACCCTTCGCCGCGCACGGCCTTGGGCAGAGAGGCGCCGGAGCGCCCGAAAACATGGGTCATCGTCTTATTATTCTCCACGAACGACGAAAACGGATTGGCGCGCGTGGCGCACCACGCGCGCAGCGTTGGGCCCGAGCAGGTAATCTGCCAGCTCCGGTGTATGCGCCCCGATAACGATAGCGTCCACCTTCAGCTTGTCGGCTGCGGCAATGATCTGGTCATAGATGCGGCCATGCGTGACATGGGGGTGCACATCGACCTCGTCCGGCACGTTCTTGTTGACCCAGTCCGACAGGGCTTCGCCCACGTCGTGCAGGGCCTTCTTCTCGAAGCCCTTGTCGAAGTAGCTGCCCACCATGGACATTCCGAAATCGGGCAGCACGGTCATCACGTGAAGAACGATGTTCGGGCCGCCCAGTTGCAAGGCCGAGGGCAAGGCGCGTGCCCAGCTTTGCTCCGCTGACAGATCGACGGGCAGAAGGATCTTTTCATACATGTGCGGCACTCCTCAGAAAGCGGGCTTGGTCTGGCGGCGGCGCTGCAAGACGATCACAAGGCCCAAAAGCAGCAGCGCGGGGATATAGAATACCTGTTCGGGCATCCGGTCGCGTGGCATCTGCACGTTGGCAAGCCTCACGGGCGTGTCGGAATAGAAATCGAAACTCGACAGCTTCTCGGCCACGGGCGTGCCGAACATCGGCTCCTCCATCCGCACGGTATCGCCTTCCGGCAGCAGCATGAGGCCCGAGTTCTGGATACGCTCTTGCGCGCTGGCGCCCTCGACGGTCATCACCAGCGTGGTTTCGGTCATCGCGCCGGTGTTGAAGTCGGGGCCCGCGATCTGCAGGCGCAGTTCCTGGCCATTGGGCACGTCCGCCAGCACCTCTTCGAAGCGGGCCGGGTCAACCTGTACAAAAGGCGGTTGCACCATGTTCAGCCAGACATTCGGCACGAAAAGCGTAAAGGCCACCAAAAGCAGGGCCGCGCTTTCATGGATGCGCGACCGGGCCAGGAAATAGCCTTGCGTTGCGGCGGCGAACAAAAGCATGGCAAATGTCGCGATGACGAAGACGAAAACCGCCTGCAACACACCCGCCGTGGTGCCCAGATCGACACCGTAAAGGATAAGCGTCGGGTTGAAGATGAACAAGAAGGGCAGGGCGACCGTGCGCAGGCTGTAGAAAAAGGCGGTAAAGCCGGTGCGGATCGGGTCGCCCCCCGACACGGCGGCGGCGGCGAAACTGGCCAGCCCGACCGGCGGCGTCACATCGGCCATGATCCCGAAATAGAACACGAACAGGTGCGCCGCGATCAGTGGCACCACCAGCCCCTCTTGTGCGCCAAGCGACACCACGACCGAGGCCATCAGCGAACTGACGACGATGTAGTTGGCCGTTGTCGGCAACCCCATGCCCAGGATCAGGCTGAACAGCCCGACCAGGACCAGCATCACGAACAGGATGCCACCCGACAGTTGCTCGACCAGGCCGGCCAGTTCCGTGCCGATGGGGGTTTTCGTTACGGTGGCCACGATGATGCCGGCGGCGGCGGTCGCGACGCCAATGCCGATCATGTTGCGCGCGCCGGCGATCAGCCCCTGCACAAGGTCGCCCAACCCGGCGGCGAATTCGGACGCGAGCTGGCCTGCCTGGCCCCGGAACATCGCCTTGAGCGGGCGCTGCGTCACGATGATGAGAAGCATCAGCGAGGTCGCGTAGAACGCCGATTTCGCGGGGCTTTGGCGCTCGACCATCAGGAACCAGACCAGCACCACGATGGGCAGCACGTAATGCAACCCGGTGGCATAGACCTCGGCCACGGTGGGCAGCTTGATCTCGGGGTCGTTGGGGTCGTCTTCCTCCAGGTCGGGGCGGCGCGCGGCCACGGCGATCAGGAACAGGTAGACCGCGGCCAGTGCCAGCATCATGATCGGGCCGGTCAGGCCGGGCAGGACGGCCCGCAAGCCGTTGACAATGTATATCAGCGCGGTAAAGGCGGCGCCGGCCACCGCGAAACCGATGAACAACTTGACCAGCATCCCGACGAAGGACCGGGCCTCGCCCAATGCGGGCATGTCTTTCTTCAGCGCTTCAAGATGCACGATGTATACCAGCGCGATGTAGGAAATCGCCGCCGGGACGAAGGCGTGCTTGATCACCTCGACATAGGAAATGCCGATGAACTCGACCATCAGAAAGGCCGCCGCCCCCATGACGGGCGGCATGATCTGGCCATTCACCGAACTGGCCACCTCGACCGCGCCGGCCTTTTCGCTGGAAAACCCGACGCGTTTCATCAGCGGGATGGTGAAGGTGCCGGTGGTGACAACATTGGCGATGGACGAGCCGGAAATCAGGCCCGTCATCGCGCTGCCCACCACGGCTGCCTTGGCGGGCCCGCCGCGCAGGTGACCAAGCCCGGCAAAGGCCAGCTTGATGAAGTAATTGCCCGCCCCGGCCTTATCGAGAAGCGAGCCGAACAGGACGAAAAGGAAAACAAAGGCCGTGGACACGCCCAGCGGGATGCCGAATACGCCCGCCGTATCCAGCCATTGCGCGTTGATCAGCCCGGTGAAGGAAAGGCCCTCGTGCTCGATCAGTTCGGGGATCAGCCAGCCGCTGCCCATGTAGGCATACAGCAGGAAAAGCGAACCGACGATGGTCAAGGCCGGGCCAAGCGCGCGGCGGCTTGCCTCGAGCAGGATCAGGATTCCGGTGGCACCGATCCAGACCTGCGTTTGCGTGGGCAGGCCCGAACGGGCCGTCATCGCCAACTGGTCCGAGAAAAGGAAAATGTAAAAGGCACAAGAGCCGCCGATGATCAGCAGCGCCCAATCGACCAACGGAATGCGGTCGCGCGGCGAGGACTTGAAGGCGGGGTAGGCCAGAAAAGCCAGAACGATCGCGAATGTAAGGTGGATGGGCCGTGTCTGGGACGAATTAAGCGCGGGCAGATACTCGGCGAACCATAGCTGCGGTTGCGCGATCCATAGCTGGAACAACGACCACGCCAGGGCGAGCCCCGCGATAAGCCCCGCCACCAGTTTGTTGGATGGCGCGCGCGCGCCGCTATCGGTGCTGGCGACAAGATCCTGCAGGTCGTCGTCGCTGAATTGGCGCCCCTGGCGCTGATGGTCGTCCGACATGAAAAACAGCCCTTGCGCTACACATCCCCTGAAACCCGGGCGCGCGGGGCGCGCCCGGGAAAATGTCATGCCGTCAGGCGTGCCGGATCATTCGATCAGGCCGGCCTCGCGGAAATATTTCTCGGCGCCGCCGTGCAGCGGGGCCGACAGGCCGTCATTGGCCATTTCCGCCGGGTCGAGGTTGGCAAAGGCCGGGTGCAGGCTGCGGAACTGATCGATATTTTCGAACACGGCTTTCACCACTTCGTAGACCACGTCCTCGGAAACGTCGGTCGAGGTGACGAAAGTGGCGCCGACGCCAAAGGTCGTCGTGTCCTCGTCATTGCCGCGATACATGCCGCCGGGGATGGTCGCCACGCGGTAGAACGGGTTGGCTTCGACCAGCGCGGCAGTGGCGTCGTTCTCGACATTCACCAGCACGCTGTCACAGGCGGTTGTCGCTTCCTGGATCGATCCCGAGGGGTGGCCCACGGTGTAGATCATCGCGTCGATGTTGTTGTCGCACAACGCCTGGCTTTGTTCTGCGGCCTGCAATTCGCTGGCCACGGCGAAATCATCCATGGTCCAGCCCATTTCGGCCATCAGCACTTCCATCGTGCCCCGCTGGCCCGAGCCGGGGTTGCCGACATTCACGCGCTTGCCTTTCAGGTCTTCGAAATTCTCGATGCCTGCATCGGCCCGCGCAACCACGGTAAAGGGTTCGGGATGCACCGAGAATACCGCGCGCAGCCCTTCGAATGCGCCTTGCTCCTCGAAGCGCGAGGTGCCGTTATAGGCGTGGTACTGCCAGTCGGACTGGGCCACGCCGAATTCCAGCTCGCCGCCGCGAATGGCGTTGATGTTGAACACCGAGCCACCCGTCGACTCGACGCCGCAGCGAATGCCGTGCTCGCTCCGGCCACGGTTCACCAGGCGACAGATCGCGCCCCCGGTGGGATAATAGACGCCGGTCACGCCGCCGGTGCCGATGGAGATGAAGGTCTGCTCCTGTGCAATGGCGCCGGTGGCGCCAAACGCGGTGGCGGCGGCAACAAGCGCGCCAATGATTGGTTTGGTCATATTTTCACTCCCAGTAAAGACAACTTTCTTCGGTGACACATCCAGATGAAACAAGTCATTGCTTTTCGTCAAGCCGGCAATACAAATGTATCAAAGAAAACTCAGCCAGACCGGAGCTTGTCCTGCCCACCGCGTTTACCACCATCGACGACCTGCGCCGCACCTTATTGCAGCTTGCCGCCAATGCCTCGCCCCGTGTCTCCAGCCTGGCGCAATGGCTGGCCGGGCGCCCCGAGGAGCTGGCGTTCAACTCGGTACGCTCGCTGGCGCAACAGTCGGGCGCCAATGCCAACACGGTGGTCAGGCTGTCACGCACGCTGGGCTTTGCCGGATACGAAGAGTGCCGCCGCGCGGTTCAGGATGCCTTGCGAAATACGTCCGAGGTGTACGGGCAGCGCGCCAAGGCCCTGTCGCAAGGCGGGTGCGATGGCGTGTTGACCCGCATCCACGAGGCGGGGCGGCAGAATCTCGATGCCTTGTTCTCGGCGAACGGGCAGGCCGCGATCAATCGGGCGGCTGAACTCATGCTGGGTGCGCGGCATGTGCATGTCATCGGTGTGCGCAGCTGTTTCGCGGTTGCCGATTACATGCTCTACACGGCGCGCATGGCCTTTGACAATTTCGGCGAAAGGGCCGGCGCGCCGGGCGACATCCGTGACCGGATCGGCGCAACCACGCCCGAGGACGTGGTGATGTCGATCACCTTTCCCCATTACTCGGTCGAAACCATTGCCGCGCATGAATTGGCGCAGCGACGCGGCGCGCGCACGATCGCCGTCACCGATGGCCCGGCATCACCCATCGCCCTTGGCGCGGAGGTGCTGATCTGCCCGCAGATGCAAGGGCCGCAACATCTGCCCAGCCTGCTGACGGCCTTTGCCCTGACCGAGGCCATCGTCACCGCGATGGTGGCAAGGTCGGACAGCGCGCCGGACCGCATCATGAGCTTTGAAAAGCGGCTTCTGGAATCCGGTGCCTACAGGGCCTGAGCCGGGGTCGCGCGACACGCCCGCGTCAGGCCACGCGATGGCCGCGGCTCCAGACCCCACGCAGGAACTGCGTGTCGCCCACGCTGCATACCCTGAGCACGTCACCGCGCATCCCGCGTTCAAGGCGACCGCGATCGGCAAGCCCCGCGGCCTGTGCCGGGTTATGCGTCACGCAGCGGATCGCGGCGGGCAGGTCATCCCATATTTCGGCAAGTCGGAAGGCCGACAAGAGCAGCGCCGAGGGCACGTAATCGGACGAGATGATATCAAGCAGCCCCGCATGGGCCAGGTCCCCGGCCGCAACATTGCCCGAGTGAGAGCCGCCCCGGATCAGGTTCGGCGCCCCCATCATCACTGGGATACCCCGCGCGTGGGAGGCGCTCGCGGCCTCTTGCGTGGTGGGGAACTCGGCAAATCCCACGCCGTTCGCGAAAGATTGCTCAACCTGCGCGGCGGTGGTGTCATCATGGCTGGCCAGAACCGCGCCCAGGCGCCGGGCCTCGGCCACGGCGCCCTTTTCATGGGCGTCGCCATGGCGGGCCTGCATCGCCTTGAGATTGGCCACGTGTTCGGCAAACTCGGCGTCGTTCATGTTGCGCTTTTTCGTCACGTATGTCTTGAGCGCCGAGATGTCGCGGAACTGCCTTTGACCGGGCGTGTGGTCCATCAGGCTGACGATGCCGACACGGTCATCGGCATGAAAGGCGGCCATCTCTTGCAGCAGCGTTTCCGAGCATATCTCGGCGCGCAAATGCAGAAAGTGACTGATCTTGAAATGGCCCGAGGCGTTCAGGCCCAGCAACTCGTCGGCCAGTTTGCGCGCATAGGCACCATAGCCCGCCTTTGCACTGTGGATCGACCCGACGCGCAGCGCATCGAAGACTGTGGTGATCCCGGTCGAGGCCAACTCGGCGTCATGCGCCAGCAACGCGGGCACATGCGGCCAGTCGACCTTGGGGCGCGGCTCGATGTGCCGTTCGAGGTTGTCAGTATGCAGCTCGATCAGGCCCGGCATCACGTAATCGCCCTGGCAATCAAGCGCGCCACGCGGCACGTCGTCACCCTCGACGATGCTTTCGATTCGACCATCGGCTATGATGATCTGCCCGGTGATCACGCGATCGGGCAGCACCAACCGGGCATTGGCGAGGTGCAGAACCTCTGACATGGAAGTGTCATGGGCCTGTGCCACATGGGATGAAACGAAAGGAGAGTTCATGTCATTCACTCGCTATGCGATTTATTTTGTGCCGCCCGAGGGCGGGCTGGCGGATTTCGGTGCGCGGTGGCTGGGATGGGATGTGGGTACGGGCCGCGAGGCGCCGCAATTCAACCTGCCCGGACTTGATGACGTGACGATGACACCGCGCAAATACGGTTTTCATGCCACGCTCAAACCGCCATTTCGCCTGGCGCCTGGGCGCAGCTTGGTGGAATTGCGATCCGCCGTCGAGGCGCTGGCCACCACCACGGCCCCCGCATTGGCCGATGGTCTGGCCTTGTCGCGGCTGGGCCGGTTTCTTGCCCTGACGCTTGATGGCGATGCCAGCGCGGTGTCGCGTGTCGCCGCGCGATGCGTCGAGGCGCTGGATGATTTCCGCGCGCTCGCCGGTGCCGAGGACCTGGCGCGCCGGCGCAAGCCCGGCCTGTCGGCCCGCCAGGACGAGCTGTTGCTGCGCTGGGGCTACCCTTACGTGATGGAGGCATTCCGCTTTCACATGACCCTGACCGGGCGCCTGTCGCCCGACCAGGCTGCGCATTGGACACAGGCCGTGCAGGCGCATCTGCCCGACATGCCGCGCCCCTTCCGGTTGGACCAGATCGCCCTTGTGGGAGAGCGCGCGGACGGGATGTTCGAGCTTGTCCAACGTTACGACCTTCGCGGTTGAAGCGCGGCAAGCGCCCGGGCCACGGTGTCGTCCAGCGGGCCGTCATTGCGGATCGTGATGGCGGCAAGCCCGGCGGGCAGCGGTTTTTCCGCCTGTGCCAGGCGCGCGGCGATTTCGGCCTGCGGTTCACGCCCGCGCCCGGCCAGGCGGTGCGCCAGGGTGTCGGCCGAGGCGGTTATGTTCAGAACGCTCAACGCGGGAAACACCTGCACCGCGTCGGCCAGGGCCCCGCGTGAGAAATTGGCCAGGCAATCGGTGCCCGCGCGCACATCGTCAAGCACGTCGGCAGGTATGCCATAACGCAGCCCATGCGCCGACCAGTGCACGCAGAACGCGCCGGCGCGGGCCATGACGTCGAATGCCTCGGGGGTGACCGCGTCATATTCTTCGCCGCCCAGCCCGGGCGCGCGCGTGATGGTGCGGCGCACCAGCCGCAAGGCGGGGCAGGCACGGGCCAGCCCCGCCATCACGCTGTCCTTGCCGACACCGGATGGCCCGACGACCGCGATAAGACGCCCGCTGCTCATGCTGCCCGGGCCGGGGTAAAGCGGCTGACGTCCAGCTCGCGGTCGCAGACGCGCGCCCGCGCGGCCTCGTCGTGGAAAATCCCGATGATGGCGGCGCCGCGGGCCTTGGCCTGCTCTATCAGCGACAAGACCACCTCGCGGTTGGCGGCATCGAGGCTGGCGGTCGGCTCATCCAGCAGCATCGCGGGGTAGGGGTGGGCAAAGCCCCGCGCTATATTCACCCGCTGTTGTTCACCGCCCGAAAAGGTGGTCGGCGACAGCGCCCAAAGCGGCTCGGGAATGTTGAGCCCCGTCAAAAGCTCTTGCGCGCGGGCCCGCGCCGCCCGGGATGGCTGGCCCAGCATCCGCAGCGGTTCGGCCACCACGTCAAGCGTGGATACGCGGGGCACCACCCGCAGGAACTGGCTGACATAGCCCAGAACCTCGCGCCGGATGCGGATGACCTCGCGCGGTTCGGCTTGCACAAGGTCGACGCCGCCGACAACGATCGAACCGGATTGCGCCATGTAATTGCCGTAGATCATGCGCATCAGGGTTGATTTGCCCGCGCCCGAGGCGCCGGTGAGCGCGACGCATTCGCCCGGTTCCACCCGCAGGCAGACATCGTGAAGCACCTCTATCACGGCGCTGCCCTGATTGTGCAGGGTAAAGGTCTTGGAAACGTTGGAAAGGTCAATCATCGGATCACACCTGCAAGACAGAGCTGACAAGAAGTTGGGTATAGGCATGTTGCGGGTCGTCCAGCACGCGGTCGGTCAACCCGCTTTCGACCACGTGGCCCGATTTCATCACCATAAGCCGATCTGCCAGCAGGCGCACCACCGCCAGATCATGGGTAACGATGATGGCAGACAGCCCCATGTCGCGCACCAAGCCGCGCAACAGGTCGAGCAAGCGCGCCTGTACGCTTACATCAAGGCCGCCGGTCGGCTCGTCCATGAACACCAGCCGCGGCCCGGTGACCAGGTTGCGCGCGATCTGAAGGCGCTGCTGCATCCCGCCCGAGAACGTGGTCGGGCGGTCGTCGATGCGGTCCGTGTCGATCTCGACCCGGCCCAGCCAGTCAACGGCCTTTTCGCGGATGTCGCCATAATTCCGCGCGCCCACGGCCATCAAGCGTTCGCCCACATTGCCGCCCGCGCTGACCCCCATGCGCAGCCCGTCGCGGGCGTGCTGGTGGACGAAAGCCCAGTCGGTGCGCGACAGCATCCGCCGTTCGGGTTCGGACATGGTGACAGTGTCGCGCGGGCCGCGGTCTTGTTGTGTGTTGCCGTCATGGCTTGAGGGCGCGCGGGTATCAAAGACCACCGCACCTGCATCGGGCGCCAAGTGCCCGGCCAGGCAATTCAAGAGCGTCGACTTGCCCGAGCCGCTTTCGCCCACGATCCCCATCACCTCGCCGGGGTAGAGATCGAACGACACATCGGCGCAGCCGATATGCGCGCCGTAGCGTTTGGTGACGCCCTGAACAGAGAGAAGGGGTGTCATGCCGCATCCTTTCCGCGATGGCCCTGCGCCTGGCGCGCCTCGCAATAATCGGTGTCGGAACATACGAACATCCGCCCGCCGGCGTCGTCCACGATGACCTCGTCAAGATAGCTGTTGGTCGCACCGCACAACCCGCACGGATGATCGGCCTTGCTCGGGTCGAACGGGTGGTCCTCGAAATCGAGGCTGACAACCTGCGTATACGGGGGCAGGGCATAGATGCGCTGCTCGCGCCCGGCACCGAAAAGCTGGATCGCCGCGCAATCGCCAAGTTTCGGGTTGTCGAATTTCGGGATCGGCGACGGGTCCATCACGTAGCGCGCCTCGACCCTGACGGGATAGGCATAAGAGGTGGCGATATGGCCGTGGCGGCTGATATCTTCGTACAGCTTCACGTGCATCAGGCCGTATTCCTCAAGGCTGTGCATCTTGCGCGTTTCGCTTTCGCGCGGTTCAAGAAAGCGCAACGGTTCGGGGATCGGCACCTGGTAGACCAGGATCTGACCCTCGCGTAGCGGCACCTCGGGGATGCGGTGGCGCGTCTGGATCACGGTTGCCTCTTCGGTATGGGTGGTCGTCGCGACACCCGCCGTGCGTTCAAAAAAACCACGGATGGACACGGCGTTGGTGGTGTCATCCGCGCCCTGGTCGATCACCTTGAACCGATCTTCTGGGGTCAGCACCGCGGCCGAAACCTGCACGCCGCCGGTGCCCCAGCCATAGGGCATGGGCATTTCGCGGCTGGCAAAGGGCACCTGGTAGCCCGGTATCGCCAACCCCTTGAGGATGGCGCGGCGGATCATCCGCTTTGTCTGTTCGTCGAGATAGGCAAAATTGTATTCGGTCATGCTTGATCCTCCGACCACGAGCGGGTCATGCCCCGGCCTCGCGGCGCAGTTTGCGCACAAGTTCAAGTTCGGACTGGAAGTCCACGTAATGCGGCAGTTTTATGTGCTCCAGGAAACCTGTCGCCTGGATGTTGTCGGCGTGGTACAGCACGAATTCCGCATCTTGCGCGGGCGCGCCGACATCGTCTTCGCCCAGTTCCTGCCAGCGCAACGCACGGTCGACCAGCGCCATGGAAATGGCCTTTCGCTCGGTCTGGCCAAAGACCAGCCCATAGCCACGGGTGAATTGCGGGGGTTCGGTTTTCGAGCCGGTGAACTGGTTGACGGTTTCACATTCGGTCAACGTGATCTCGCCAATCTCGATGGCGAACCCAAGCTCGGGAATGTCCATTTCGACCGCGACCGCGCCGATCCGCAACTCGCCCACGAAAGCGTGGTTGCGCGCGTAGCCCCGTTGCGTCGAATAGGCGAGGCCCAGGATAAAGCCCTCGTCGGCGCGCGTTAGCGCCTGCAGGCGCAGCGCCCGGTCGGCAGGCATTTCCAGCGGCTCGCGCGTCAGGTCGGGCGGTGACGTGTCGTCGGGCACCGCCTCTTCGATCAGACCCTCGCGATTCAGAAAGGCCGTGACATGCGGAACCGCCTCTGGCGTGGCCGTGCGTTCGGGCGCTTCGGGCGCGTCACCTTCGGCGGCCAGTTTGAAGTCGAGCAGCCGGTGCGTGTAGTCGAATGTCGGGCCAAGGACCTGGCCGCCGGGCAAATCCTTGAACGTCGCCGATATGCGGCGATCACAGGCCATGGCGCCCGTATCCACGGGTTGCGACACTCCGAAACGGGGCAAAGTCGTGCGATAGGCCCGGATCAGGAAAATCGCCTCGATCAGATCGCCGCGCGCCTGCTTGATCGCCAGCGCGGCAAGGTCGGGGTCGTAAAGCGACCCTTCGGCCATCACGCGGTTGACCGCGAGGCTTTGCTGTTCGCGGATCTGCGCGACCGAGAGTTCGGCGATTGCGGTATCGCCGCGCCGCTCTTCGGCAAGCCAGGAATGGGCGTTCGCGATGGCGCGTTCGCCGCCTTTGACTGCAACATACATCAGCGCACCCGTGTTGTCCGTGGCAGGGCCGCGACGCGGTCCCCGCATGTGAAAAGGAAATCCAGCCCCAGTGGAAACCGCGCTGCGTTGTCGCGGAAGGCCTGGGGGTCGGGCAGAGATAGCGCGGCGCTGTCGCGGATGCCGGGGCCTGTCAGCGTGGCTCCCTTGGTGTCGAGCGTGTCGCATTCGACGATCAGGGTGGCCGAGCGGTCGGGATAGTCGGGCGTGCCGACGGGAAAGCCCGACAGCGGCGCCAGCGCCTGCCACGTGCCGATGGCAAAGGCGCAATTGGCTGCATCGGCCAGCGGGGCGCCGGTGTGAAAGGCCACCCAGGCGCGCACGGCGGCGCAATCGGCATCTCCGGCCAGGTAAAGCGGTGTTTCGGTGTCACACAGCGTCAGCAACACCGCACCGGCGGCAGCCGACAAGGGCGCGGGCGGTGTGGCGCCGGCCAATTGGTGCAACGTGCCCGGTCGTGCCATCGCCTCCATCACGCCGCGAAAGGCGTGGGCGGCATCTGCGGGCGGGTTGGCAAAGCCACCTTCAAGCGTTTGAGCCTGCATCAGTCTTCCCCCCGGACCATCGTGAAAAAATCGACCTTGGTCGCGGCGGCCTTGGCCGCGCGTGCGGCCCTGGCCTGCTGCATGTCGGCCTCTAACGGGGCCAGAACCCGCGCGCGCAGGTCATCGGCCGCGCCGGTCTGCATCAGCGCATCCACCAGCGCCGCGGCCTCGGCATCGGCTTTTCCGCGGCCCTGGACATAGCCGTGCCCAAGCGCGCCACCGTCAAGGGTCAGCGCGCAGCGCGTCACCGTCATCTCGCCCAGGTTGAAGGGGGCGCCCGTTCCGCCGGCGCGGCCTCGGACCATGACGCTGCCGGTTTCGGGCGCACGCAGCCAGGTGAAATCAGGCCGCGTCATCGCCGCATCGAGCAGCGCGGAAACCCGGCCCGGCGGCGCCTTTGCAATAAGGCTCATCCAGGCCTTGCGGTCACTTTCGTTCGTGTCGGTGGTATCTTTCATCTCGACAACTTCGCTTTATCCTATACAACTAGACTAATCATAGCAGATTCCTTTCGGGCCAACAGTGGAGATTTGTGAAACTTGCGTGACAATGCGAAAGCCGCGCGTGGGCGCACCCCGGTCTGGCAGGCCATCGCCGCTTCGCTGCGTGGCGATATTTCCGAAGGGCGCTACGTGGCGGGCGACAAGTTGCCGACCGAGGCGCAACTGGCCGCGCGCTTTGGCGTGAACCGGCACACCGTGCGCCATGCCTTGTCGCAGCTTGTGGCCGACGGGCTGGTGCGCACGCGGCGCGGGGCCGGGGCCTTTGTCGCCGCACGGCCCACCGATTACCCGATTGGCGAGCGGGTGCGGTTCCATGAAAACCTGCTTGCGGCAGGGCGTCGCCCCGACCGGCGTGTTCTCAATATCGAATGTCGCGCGGCAACCGCTGGCGAGGCGCGCGCGCTTGATATCGAAGAGGGCGCGCCGGTCTGCGCCTATCATGGGCTGTCACTGGCCGATGATGCGCCGATCGCGCTGTTCGAAAGCGTCTTTCCGCTGGACCGGGTGGCCGGAATCGACCGCCACTTAGGCGAAACCAGCAGCGTGACCGAGGCGCTGTCGCGGGCAGGAGTGGCCGATTACACCCGCGCCTCGACCAGGCTGACGGCGATGCGCGCCGATGTAACCCAGGCCTTGCATCTGCATCTGCGCGAGGGAGATCCGCTGTTGCGAACAACCAGCGTCAATGTCGATGCCGCGGGCCAGCCGGTAGAGTATGGCCGAACTTGGTTCGCGGGCGATCACGTGACCTTGACGCTTGAGCATTGAACGCCGCGCTATCGCTCGTAGCGTTCCAGGAACGTCTCGGCGTCGAGCTTGCGAAAATCGTCCAGTGCCGCGCGCAGCGCATCATGCGGCCAATCCCACCAGGCCAGCGCCACCAGGCGCGCCGCGATTTCGGGCGGTTGACGGTCGCGCAACGGGCGTGCCGGGTTGCCCGCGACGATGGTATAGGGCGCCACATCCTTGGTCACGACCGCCCCCGCGGCCACAACCGCGCCGTGGCCCAGCGTGACCTCGGGCTTGATCATGGCCGCATGGCCGATCCAGGTGTCATGCCCGATCCGCGCGCGCCGTGAGGTGCGATGCGCAAAGAAAGTCGCGTCGTTCTGCACGTCGTCCCAGTAATCGGCGGAGCGATAAAGGAAATGATGGCAAGCCGCCGTGTCCAGCGGGTGATCGGTGGCGCCGATGCGCACGAAACTGGCGATATTGGCGAATTTTCCGATCTCGGCATTGGCTATGTCGGCGTAGCGGTCGCAATAGCTGTAATCGCCGACCTGGCTGTGTGCGATGCGGCTGCCGGCGCCGATTTCGCAATAGGCGCCAAAGCGGCTTTCGGTGATGGTGCAGCCGTCATGTATGACCGGTGCGTCAGGTTTCAGCCGTGCCATTTCAGCCCCTTCGCCCGATCAAGCGGCCGCGCAGCCAGCCCGAGAACCAGTCCATCAACATGACCATGGCGATCACTAGCACGATGTAATACGAGACCTCCTCCCAGTCCTTCTGGGTCTGGATCGCCTGTGTCAGCATCAAGCCGATACCACCGCCCGTGATCGCCCCGATGACGGTGGCGCTGCGGGTGTTGGATTCGAGGAAATACAGCACCTGGCTGAGCAGAACCGGCATGACCTGCGGGATCACGCCGAAACGATAACGCTGTATCGGGTTGGCCCCGGTAGAGTTGATTCCTTCGATCTGCTTTTCGTCCACGTTTTCCAACGCTTCCGAGAAGATCTTGCCGAAGGTGCCGGTATCGGTCACCAGGATCGCCAGCGCGCCTGTCATCGGACCGGGGCCAAAGGCGCGCGCCAGGACCACCGTCCAGATCAGGGCATCGACCCCGCGCACGAAATCGAATACGCGGCGCACGGCAAAGCGGGTCGCGGCAAGGGGGGCAAAGCGCTTGGCAGCCAGAAAGGCCAGTGGCAAGGCCACGATGGCGGCGCCCATCGTGCCGAGAAACGCCATCAGGATCGTTTCGCCAATAGCCCAGGCCACGTCGGCATGGCGCCACATCGGGTTGGTCCAGAAATCCTGCCAGGCTCCGGCCAGGTTGCCGCGCTCGGGGTCGATGCGGTCGCCGAACAGGATCTGACCCAGGCCCTGCCCGTGATAGGGGCTATCAAGGCCGAACCAGAACAGTTCCCAGCCAAGCGAATAGCGGAAAACCTCGGTGCGGGCTTTCGTCACGATCACGCGGCCCGCATCTGTTGTGATGGTCACGCGCGCATTGCTGGCGTTGATCCAGTCGGGCACATCCTGGCCCGGCACTTGCAGGTCGATCCCGCTGCGCGCGGCGGTGATGGCGATCGTGCCATAGCCGGGCACATCAAAGCGGGTGTTGGGCCCGTCGATGCTTACCCGGTGCCCCTCTGGCAGATCGACAACCGCGCTTTCCGGGCCGGTCAGTTCAACCCAGTCGGGGGTTTTGCCTTCGGGGTATAGCCCCTTGTTTTCGCCTTCGACGGCGATGCGCATTCCGCCGTTGCGATTGTCACGGGTGACATGGGTCTTGTAGCTGTACGTGTCGGCGACCAGAACCGCGGCGTTGTCCATCCGGGCGCGTTCGGCCAGGCCGGGCACGTCGAAGGCAAAGAAGACGTAGACCATGTAGGCCAGGATGACGGCGGGAAAGCCGAAGGCGGCCCAGCGTTTGCCGGCGATGCGGCGCACCGCGCCTTGCTGCATGGCCGAGATGTCGGGGGCTGCGAGGGTGGCTGTCATGTCAGTGGCTCCCGGTCAGGCGGTTGCGGTAGTGGCTTGAAATCTGGTCGACCGCGACGATGGTCAGGAACAGCAGGATGAAAATCGCAGCCACCTCGTCATAGCGGCCCTGGCCCCAGCTGAAGGCGTTCTTGAGGTCGTACCCAATCCCGCCCGAGCCGACGAAACCAAGGATGGCCGAGGCGCGGATGTTGATCTCGAAACGCAGCAAGGCATAGCTGAGGTAATTCGGTGCTACCTGCGGTATCACGCCCAGGACCATGCGCTGCCCCCACGTGGCGCCCACCGATTCCAACCCTTCGACGGGCTTGAGAGAGGCGTTCTCGTTCACCTCGGAAAACAGTTTGCCAAGCGCCCCGGCGGTGTGAATCGCGATAGCGATCATGGCCGGAACCGGCCCGCCGCCAAGGACGAAGATCAGCACAAGCGCGATGACGATTTCCGGCACGGCGCGCGAAATATCCATCATCCGGCGAAACAGCCCTGTCAGTCGCGGCCAGCGGGCCAGCCCGCGCGTGGACAAGAGTGAAAGCAGGATGGCGGCCAGCGCCCCGATCAGCGTCGAGGCCGCCGCGATATTCAGGGTTTCGATCAGCGAGGGAAGGTAATTCACCATCAGGCCCGGAATATTCGCGCCGTTTTCGGCCGCTTCCGCGACCACTTCGGAGGGGAAGTCGAAGACATTGGTGATACCGTTCCAGAAACCACCGGCGTTGCGCCCGTCCGCGACAACGAAGCCCGACGCCATGAGCGCGACGAAAACGACCAGCAAGATACCGCCATACATGCGTTTGCGGTGGGTCATCTCCATGTAGGCGCTTTGGATATCGGCTGTCGTGCCGCCCCCGCCCAGTGAAACATCCGTCATGTCTGTCATCCCCTGCAAAAAAAACCGGCCCCCTTGCAGGGACCGGGTGAAATGGCCTGTGATCCGGCCTTACATCTTGGACTTGCGCGCCTCGATGATCGAGGTGTAGGCATCGTGGTCGATCGGCTGGAAGCCGAGCGCATCACCGGCCATGAAGTTATAGGCGCAATCCGGATCCATGTAGGGCAACGAGGCAGTCAGCGTGGTGATGTCCAGCTTGACGCGCTCGGGCAGGTCCTTGCGCAGCACGATCGGACCCTCGGGGATCGGCTTGGATTTCCAGATCTCCACCAGCTCGTTCATGTCGACGAGGCCGGCATCGCTGGCCTTGCGCAGCGCGCCCGAGTTATAGCCGTCTTCCCATGCGCCCATGCCGTCGGCCCATGTCACGCCGGCATCGACATCGCCGTTGTAGACGGCGACGATGGTCTGCTCATGCCCGCCGACGAACTTGACCTCACCAAAGTAATCGCCCGAGTCCATGCTGGCGTTGACTTCGCCGGGGATCTCGATCGAGGGGATCAGGTAGCCGCTGGTCGAGTTGGGGTCGCCGAAGGCAAAGACCTTGCCTTCCATGTCGGCCAGCGAGGTGATGCCGCTATCGGCCCGCGCGAAACCGATCGAATGGTAGCCGTAGGAGCCATCCATGTTGGTCTTGACCATGATGGGTTCGATCGACTCGGGGTCGGTCAGGTACGCCTTGGCATAGGCCGATGCACCCAGCCAGGCCATGTCGATGGTGCCGCCCAGCAGCCCCTGGATCACGCCGTCATAGTCGGCCGGGGTGAAAAGCTTGGTGGGAACGCCCAGCAGTTCTTCTGTCTTGGCGCGGAAACATTCGTTCGATGTCATCCGGTCCTGCGCGTTCTCGCCGCCCAGGATACCGATGCGGAATTCGCTTATTTCCTGTGCTTGGGCGGCCCCCACGAGGGCAGTTGTAGCGAGCGCCAGTGCAATGGTCTTTTTCATCAGTCTCTCCATTGGGTTCGATGAAAGGTTGATTTTCCGCCCCGTGGCGGAGGCTTCCCTGGATCAGGCCGGTGCGAGATCGCCCTGCTTGCCCAGCGTTTCGATTGCGGTGGAGGTAGCGGCCTCGGAAAAATCGGCGCCGGCACCGTAGATGTCGCGCGCGACACCGGTTGTCAGTTGCGCGGGCGTGCCATCGAACACGATGCGCCCGTCGCGCATGCCGATGACCCGGTCACAGTATCGCCGCGCGGTATCCAGCGTGTGCAGATTGGCGATCACCATGCGCCCGTCTTCTTCGTGGATGCGGCGCAGCGCATCCATAACGATCTGGGCGTTCATCGGGTCAAGCGAGGCGATCGGCTCATCCGCGAGGATGATCGCCGGGTCTTGCATCAGGGCCCGCGCGATGGCCACGCGCTGCTGTTGGCCACCCGACAGATCCTCGGCCCGCTTGGAGGCCTGCTCTGCGATGCCCAGCCGGTCGAGTATCTCGATCGCCTTGTGGATATCGCCTTGCGGGTAAAGGTTGAACATTGTCGCAAAAGTCGAGCGACGGTTCAGCGTGCCATGCAAGACGTTGGATACAACGTCCATTCGCGGCACCAGGTTGAACTGCTGAAAGATCATCGCGCAACGCGCTTGCCATGCGCGCCGGGCCGTGCCGGTGAGGCGCGTGACCTCGGTGCCTTCGTAAAGCATCTGTCCGTCGCTGGCATCGTTCAGACGGTTGAGCATGCGCAAAAGCGTCGATTTGCCAGCGCCCGATCGCCCGATGATGCCGATCATCTGCGGCTCGGTCACGGTGAAGGTGGCCGCGTCGACGGCGGTTTTGTCACCGAACCGTTTTGTCAGCGATTTGATCTCCAGCATCGTATTCCCCTTGTGTTGCAGCGGTGGCTACGGGGAAATTGCAAAGCTGGTGCGACAGTTTTGAATCGCTGATGCGAAGAAATGATTACAAAGTTGTGACAGGCGTCCGCGCGGTTCGGGCCGGAATTCGCGCGGTCGCGCTATGCCTTTGTCGTGACCGGATGCCAGGTGTCAGGCCCGTCCCGGCGCGCAATCGACACGCTCAAGCCGTTGGAATGGTCAGTTGCAGCACCTCGAAGGGCCGCAGGCTGATATCGATCCGGGGGTCGTCATAAGTGTAGTCGGTCAACTCGGCCTGCGTGTCATGCTCGGTCAGGTAATAGGGTTCACCGTCGATCTCGATAGATGCCGAGGGCTGAACTCCCTCACCGGGAACATAGGCCATGCCATCGGACGTGTCCGGGTCATAGCCGACCTGCACACCTGTTGCAGACTGGAAGTCAGCCACCAGGTCGCTGACATCAAGGGTAAAATCGTTCTTATCGAACACATAGCTCCGGATGTATATTATCAACTCTCCGTCACCTTCAAAGGCCACAAGGTCGGTGGAGTCGGGCAGGTCGTCGGTTTCGATCTCGACAAGCTCCTTGCCGGGCAGGTTGGTTGACATCAGGTCGAACATCGCGCCGCGCACGTTCTCGATCACGCGGCCCTGGTCGTCTGTCACAATCTCGGGGTCGTCGAAACTGCCACCGATATCGTTGATCGTGTTGTGGTTGATCGGCCAGACATGGCCCACGTCAACGTCCATCTCGACCATGTTTTCCACCAACTCGGTCATGATGGGCAGGCTGCGCAGGCCGTTGCACGTCGTGTTGGTGGTCTTCACGTTCCATTCGGTGATGTAAAGATCAAGCTCACGCTCGAACCGCTCTTCCCATACCTCGTAATCGGCATCGATGTGGCGCCTTTCAGCGGCATCGTGGTCGAACGGAAAATCGAAGTCGTTCCAATAATAATGCTCGATCACCCCGTCGACCTGCGTGCGCGAATCTTCGTCCAACTGGTCGATGATGGTGTTGTTGGCGTCTGTCAGACGGTCCATGTATCCACGATCATCGACGCTGGAGTGGAACTCTGACTGGCCGGTCGGCGTGGCCATCTGCACAAGGATGTCGGGGTCTCCCGCGTCAGCCGCGGAAATGCCGCTGGCCAGTTCTTGAATGGCGATATTGGCCTTCTGGCCATACTCGGTTTCGCCCATGCGCGCCCAGTATTCGTTGCCGATTTCAAAGGCGTCGATCTTGTCGCCGTACTCGTTCATGACCTTTTCGGCCCATTCCGACATGCCTTCGCCGTATTCTTCGACCGAAGCTCCGACTACCGGGAGAACGAGTGTCACGCCCCCTTCGATATTGTCCATGAAGTCGGTGAGCTCGGGGCGCAATTCGCCATCTTCGGTCAACTGCGTGATGTCGAGATAATCTTCGCCGTCAACTCCGTCAGGCTCAGCCTGGCCCGCCGGAAACCGGAACGTGTCTAGCTCGAACTCTTCGATCGAGCTTTCAAGCGTTTCGGTTGGCGTGCCTTGATCGGTGTTGACGCTGTAGATCGCATTTGCGCCGAAAAGGTCTTCCGACACGAAATGCCCCGTGCGCGTTATCGGGGACGCGGGGTCGGGGTCTTCATCAGAGTCGGGGTCAACCACGGGGTCGGGATCAGGATCAGGATCAGGATCGACCACCGGATCGGGGTCAGGCGTGGGATCAATGACGGGACCGGGGTCAGGGTCAACGCCAGGATCGGGGTTTGGGTCGACGACAGGGCCGGGGTCGGGGTCTTCGTCGGGAACAGGGTCTTCATCCGGCTCTTCATCATCATCGACCGATTCGGGGTCATCCGACCCCAGTGCCGTCAAACCGATGAGTGGTATCATCAGCAAAAGTAGATAAATCATGACGACACCCCTTCAGTTACTCGTCTTTAAGAAGTCCTCACACGGAAATAGTCGAGAAAATCCACGATCAAGGTACATGAGTATTACCACAGTTAAAATGGGCGCATTTAGGTTAAATTGTAGGCGAAAGTGAGATGCCGCCGGTTTTGGCAATTGGTGAACCGGGTTCCTTCAGGTGCCGAATTTTGCAAGGCAAGGCATGGAAAAAGCCGGTCTAAATCACATTTTAGGGGGATGCTGAAACGCGAGTCTAACCAGGCTCTCAGGTGGGCCGTATCCTGTTTGTCGCGCGGCGGAAGTATGAAAAAACATATATATTAAAGGGGCTATAGCCCTTATTTTACAGGGCGAGCAGACCTGGGCCGTGTCGGAATCGGCGCTTGGCGACATGCTTGGGGCTGTGGTAATTCAAGGCTTCTGGAGGTTGCGCATGTCGCGTCGTCGCGCGGCCCTTCGAGTGTCGATAGCCGGCTTCGAAACGTGTCTGCCGATTAAGTTTGTCAACAGTCGTTTTGATAGCATATATGCAAAAAACAGCATTAAATCACAAATCCGTGACACCCCAGGGTTGCTGAGGATGTGAGCAATCACATGAACGTGAATGATAATCACGAAATCGTGACACACATACCCAGGTTATGGCGATTTTTAATTCCACTGGGGGCCAAGACTCGCTGGAGGCGCCAAATGCATGCGGCGTTGCATGGCGCGGAGGGCGCTTGTGGGCGTAGCGTGCCAATACCCTGTCTTCATGGCGGGTTCAGGCCGCCCGGTGCAGGCCGCGATCTGCCTTGGCAAAACCGTTGGCCACATCCCCAGGAGCGGCCATTTGGCAAACATGTTGCACTTTGCCTTTGAACCTGTTTGATTCTGCACATCAAATGCCGCTCGCGCCCTTTGGATTGAGGCAACCGATCGGTTGCTACTTACCCTTCATGCTTTGCGTGGCGGCGACCGCTTCGCCTGAAGACCCCGGTTTCCCGGGTTCGAGGCGAGCACTGAAAGGGAGATTTGATATGAAACGTTACCTACTTGGAACCGCACTAGCAGCAAGCATGCCCATGGCCGCGGCCGCTGCCGAGGATTGCGGCGAAATCTCGATTGCCGAAATGAACTGGGCCTCCGCGCAGATCGTTGTCGCGGTCTCGGATTTCCTGCTGACCCAGGGCTATTCGTGCGACGTGACGGTGGTACCGTCGGACACGACCCCGGCGGTCACCTCGCTGTCCGAGAACAACGAACCCGACGTTGTGCCTGAAATGTGGCCCAACTCGGCCGGCGACGCCTACGAAAAGCTGAAGGAAAACGGTCGGATCGTTGAACTGACCAGCGTGCTTAACCCGGGCGGCGTCGAAGGCTGGTGGATTCCCACCTACCTGGTCGAGGAACACCCCGAACTGGCCACCATCGACGGTATCCTCGAAAACCCCGAGCTTGTTGGCAGCATGTTCAACAACTGCCCCGATGGCTGGGGCTGCCGGATCGTCAGCGACAACCTGGCGCGCGCCTACGATCTTGAAGGCAACGGGATCGAGGTGTTCAACCACGGTTCGGGCGAAACGCTGGCAACCTCGATGGCGTCGGCCTATGAAAGCGAAGAACCCTGGTTCGGTTACTATTGGGGCCCGACCACGCCGCTGGGCAAATTCGACATGACCAGCGTCGACCTGGGTGAATACGACGAAGCGGCCCATTCGGCCAACCAGAACGCCGACAACCCCGACCCGCAGCCGTCGGCCTTCCCGATCGCACCGATCCTGACTGTCATGACCAAGGATTACCATGACAGCCATCCCGAGATCGCCGATTTCTTCAGCAACGTCTCGTTCACGACCGACGAGATGAGCCAGCTTCTCGCCTGGCAGGATGCGAACAACGCATCGACCGAAGAAGCCGCCGTTTACTACCTCCAGAACAATACCGATACCTGGAGCGAGTGGTTGAACGACGACGCCCGCGCAAACCTGTCCAACCTGCTGGAGCAGTGACGACAGGTCCGGCGTGACATCGACAGGGGCGCCAAATGGCGCCCCTGAACCGCTTCACGCCATCCCGGCCAGCGGTTGTGATGCACGATTACCGTGGCATGCGTGACGATGGGCCATTTCCCTCGGCCAGGATGCACGCTTATCCATCTTGAGGTCGCGTCCTCTCCCTCGTCACGGTGCAACCAAGGGTCCAAGGAGCGATGATCATTCAGCCCGGCACGAACAGGGCGGTCCGACCCGCAAACGAGAAAGCGAAAGATGGCGAATTACGATTTTCTTTTCGATAATCTTGGCCTGCGTGGCTGGTGCGGCGAAGACGAGGGCGGCGGCCTCAGTTCGATGTCCGACCTCATGGGGCAGGCAGGCGAAGAAACGGAAGACACGTTATGGGATACGCCCTTTCCGTCGCTCGATGCCTTGCACGACTCTTGCAACACGATCCCGCAATCGCGCGATCTGACGCGTGGGCTTGAACGGGGCTTTCTGGACATCAAGGACAGCCTCAAGGTGGTTGTCGATCCGCTGACCCAACCGCTGAGCTGGGCGCTGGAAAACGCGCTCTGGATCATGCAGGCCGCGCCCTGGTGGATGATGATCCCGCTCCTGATGCTTGTTACCTGGGGCGTCGGCCGATCGGGCAAGCTGGTTGCACTGGTTGCCGCCTGTTTCAGCTTTCTCGCCTTCATAGACTTTTACGATCATACCATGCAGACGCTGGCGATCATCTTTGTCTGTGCCTTCATCTGCGTTTTGCTGGGCGTGCCCATAGGCATTGCCATGGCGCGCAATGACCGGGTTCAGAAATCGCTGATACCCATACTCGACATGCTTCAGACGCTGCCACCTTTCGTCTACCTCATTCCGCTGATCTTCCTGTTCTCGGTGACCGAGCCCAAGCTGTACGGTATCGCGATCATCCTTTACGCCATCGTGCCCGTGGTGCGCTTGACCGATCTTGGGATCCGGCTGGTGGACAAGGATGTGATCGAGGCCGCCGATGCCTTTGGCATGACCTCACGGCAGAAACTTTTCGGTGTCCAGATTCCGCTGGCCCTGCCGAACATCATGGCAGGTGTGAACCAGACGATCATGATGAGCCTCGCGATGGTCGTTATCGCCTCGCTGGTATCGGCGCCGGGTCTTGGCGTGCTGGTGCTGCGCGGTATCCGCAGCCTTGAACTGGGTGTCGGGCTGCTGTCCGGGCTGGGGATCGTGCTGCTTGCGATCATTCTTGACAGGGTCACCAAGGCCGCGCTGGCGCGGATCAACGCGGAGCAGAAATCATGAGTGATGATGTCAAGATTTCGGTACGCAACCTGTACAAGATTTTCGGCGGCAACCCCCAGGAAGCGCTGGAAAAGGTGCACGCTGGCATGGGCAAGGTGGAACTTCAGGCCGAAACGGGGCATGTTCTCGGCCTGAACGACATCAATATCGACATGCCGGCGGGCAAGACGACGGTGATCATGGGGTTGTCCGGCTCGGGGAAATCGACCCTGATCCGCCACCTCAACCGGCTGATCGAGCCGACCGCCGGCGAGGTTTATGTGAACGGCGAGAACATCCTCGACTATAACGAGCGACGCCTTCGAAGGTTGCGCCAGAAAGAAATGTCGATGGTCTTTCAAAAGTTCGCGCTTCTGCCGCACCGGACGGTGCTGGAGAACGCGGGCATGTCCTGGACGATCGAAGGCAAAAGCAAGCGCGCCTATGCCGAGGAGGCGACGAAGTGGCTTGATCGCGTCGGCCTTGAAGGACAGGCCGATCAATACCCTGCACAGCTTTCGGGCGGGATGCAGCAACGTGTCGGCATCGCGCGCGCGTTGACCTCGAACTCCGACATCATGCTGATGGACGAGGCGTTTTCGGCGCTGGACCCGTTGATCAGGACCGATATGCAAGACCTGTTGATCGAGCTGCAGGACGAATTGGCAAAGACCGTGGTCTTCATCACCCACGATCTTGACGAGGCGCTGAAGCTGGCCGACCATCTGGTGATCCTGAAAGATGGCTACGTCGTCCAGCAGGGCGAGCCGCAGAACATCTTGCTGCACCCGAAAGACCCGTACATCGAAGCCTTCGTGGGCGATATCAACCGCGCGCGGGTGTTGCGGGTTCGGTCGGTGATGCAAAAGACAAGCGAGAGGCCCGACAATGTCGGCGGCGAGGTCGATCATGACGACACGCTGGAAAACGTGATCGCGCTGTCCGAGGGTGACACGACCAAGAACTACATCGTGATGCGGAACGGGCAACAGATCGGCGTGCTGCACATGCGCGACCTGGTGCGCGCCCTTGTTCCGCGAAAACCGGGCGAAGCCGCCGCCGCTGGTTAAATAACCGGCCACGGCGCCAGTTGGCCTTGCACCCGGCACGTTCCATGCGTGCCGGGTGCATACCGCGCCCCAAGGCACGGCACCGCGAAACACGGTTTCGCCCCGGCATCCGCTGAATTACATGGCAATCAATTGAAATGCGCGTGCCCATCTGACCCAGATCAGGGTTTATGTCCCTCCGAATACGTATGACTTTGACATGGGGCGCCCGCTTGCCATTCTGGACAAGCGGAAGCCGCCCGAACTGGGGGTGATGGAAACTTGATGGACGCGAAAGAGAGCCAGCCCAAAGACCCGGTCACGCCGGCACCAGACGGGTCCGGCCTGCCGGCGCTGCGCCCATCGGCTCAATCCCCTGGCGCACCGGCCCGAGAGCGGCGGCGTATCTGGCCCTGGGCGATGGCATTTGCCCTTATCATCGCGGGCGGGGTCGGCCTCTATTTCCAACCGTGGTCAAATGCGCCTGTCCCCGTCATGGTGGAAACCGTCGAGCCGGGGCCTGCAACCCGAGTTCTGGCGGTCAACGGGCGCATCGCGGCGCTGCATTCCGTAGATATTCGCGCGCTTGTGGGGGGCAGCTTGCGCGATCTTCCGGTTGCCGAGGGCGACGCCGTTGAGCAAGACGAGGTTCTGGCCCGGATCGACGCGGCCAGCCAGCAAACCATCCTCCGGCAGGCGGTGGCCGGGCTCGACGCGGCGCTGGTGGCCGAGGCGCGGGCGCGCGACGCGTTGGAACGCGCCGAGGCACTGGGTGCCAACATTGCGCGCACCGAGCGCGATGCAGCCGAACGAGCGCTGTTGACTGCCGCACAAGAGGTGGCCCGCGCCACCGCGCAGGTCGATCAGGCGCAGGTGCAGCTGGACAACCACACGATGCGCGCACCGATGTCGGGCACGGTCCTTTCGCTGAACGTCGAGCCGGGCCAGACCATCGACGCCGCGACTGTCTTGATGACGGTCGCCGACCTCGATCAACTGATCGTCGAAACCGATGTGGACGAGGTCTATGCAACCCAGATCGCCGTGGGCCAACCCGCCGTTCTGCAACTGGCGGGCGAGGTCAAGTCGCGCGCGGGGCGGGTCAGCTTCGTGTCGCAGCGGGTCGATGCCGGCACCGGCGGTCTGGCGGTCGAGCTGTCCTTTGACACGCCGGTGCGCGCGCCTGTCGGGCTGACCGTGACAACAAACATAATCGTGGACCAGCAGGAGTCTGCCATCACCGCGCCACGGTCTGCCATAGATGGCGACGCGGTCTTTGTCGTGGTTGACGACACCGCCACGCGCCGCCCCGTGACCGTGATGGACTGGCCCGCCGCGCGGCTGATCGTGACCGAGGGGCTGGCACCCGGCGACATGCTGATCACCGACGCCGCGAGGTTGAGCGATGGGCAGGCGGTAAAGGTCGCGGGCCCCTGATGCTGTATGCGCTGAAGATCGCCACCCGCTACTTGACCGCAAGCAAGGCGCAGACCGCGCTTTTGGTGCTTGGCGTCGCGGTGGGGGTGTTCATCTTCATCTTCATGTCGGCGCTTATCGGGGGGTTGGCCGAGTTCATCCTGTCGCGCACCGTGGGCGACATCAGCCATGTCACGATCGAGGCCGAAGACCCGGACCCGGCCGTGCTGGTGGGCGGTGACGGGCACGTGCTGGCGGCCATCGAGCGTGGCCGCTTGCGAACCGCCACCCTGTCCGAGGCGGCAACCTATATCCCCCTGATCGAGGCCGTGCCCGGGGTCGTCGCCGTATCGCCCCAGATCAGCGGGGCAGGGTTCCTTGCGCGCGGTGCGCAGGTCGAACAGGTCAGCGTGACCGGGCTGGAGCCGGGCCGCGAATCCGCGATCCTGAACCTGCGGGGCTACATGGTCGAAGGGTCGGAAAGGGTTGGCTCGGGGGTGATCGTGCTGGGCGAAACACTGGCCGACGAGCTGTCGCTCAGGCTGGGGCAGACGGTCCGGCTGCAATCGTCCACCGGGGCCTTGGCGGTGCTGACGGTCGGGGGAATTTACGACACCGGCAACGGCATGATCGACGGCAGCAGCGTCTATGTCAGCCTGCCCACCGCCCGCACGCTGTTTGCCTTGCCACAGGGCGTGACGCGGATCGAGATAAAGCTGACCGACCTGAATGCCGCCGATGCCACCGCGCTGCGCATCGCGGCGCTGACGGGGCTGGATGCCGTGCCCTGGACCGATGGTGCCGAACAGTTGATGGAGGCACTCGATGCCCAGGCACAGACCGGGTATTTCCTGAAATCCTTTGCGCTTGTCACCATCGTGATCGGGGTCGCCTCGGCGCTTTTGCTTTCGACCTATCGCCGCCGCCCCGAAATCGGGATCATGCGAGCGATGGGTGCGGGACGGGGCTTTGTCATCTTTGTCTTCGTGACCCAGGGTGCCTTGGTGGGCTTGATGGGCGGGCTGTCGGGTGCGGCGCTGGGATACCTGGCACTATTGCCCTTCCCGTCGCGCGACGCGTTCGAGGCGGGCACGCTACCTATGGACATAACTCAAGGCTCTTACGGGTTGGCCATCACGCTGACGGTGATCGGGGCAATCCTCGCATCGATCCTGCCCGCGCGATCGGCGGCGCGGGTCGACCCGGTTACGGCGATCGGCCAATGACCGCGCTGTTGGAGGTTTCCGGTCTTTACAAGACCTTCGGCACGGGCGAGGCCGCAACCCGTGTGCTGCGCGGCCTGTCCCTGACGCTTGCGGAAGGCGAGATGGCAGCCCTTCTTGGCCCCTCGGGGTCGGGCAAGAGCACGCTTTTGACCATTCTGGGCACGCTGATGAAGCCGACATCGGGTAGCTATACCATGCTGGGGCAGGACCTGGTGGCGGCCGAGGACCGCGCGCTGACCGAGTTTCGCAACCGCCATATCGGATTCGTCTTCCAGTTTCACAATCTTCTGCCCGATTTCACGGCGCTGGAAAACGTGATCTTCCCGACGGCGGTGCGCGAGGGGCGCGAGACGGCAACGGCACGCGCGCGGGGGCGTGACCTTTTGGTGCGGATGGGGCTGGAGAACCGGGTGAACTTTCCGTCGGCCAACCTGTCGGGCGGGCAAAAACAGCGCGTGGCGGTGGCCCGCGCCCTGATGAATCAGCCCGAACTGGTGCTGGCGGATGAGCCAACCGGCAACCTTGACCGCGAGTCGGCCATGCAGGTGATGGAACTGATCGCCGAGATAAACCGCGACGAGGGCACGACTTTCCTGATCTCGACACATGATGAAAAGATCGCATCGCTCTGTCGCAGGCAAATCGTGGTGGGCGATGGGCTGGTGACCGGATGACCGGCCGGCGGCGGCACGGTGCTTTATTCGCACGGGCCTGCATGTGCCATTTGATCGAGATTAGCGGCGGGCCGTGTGCGATGTGATACAGTGTTTCAATTGGCCTGCCGAAAACGACCATGGGCATACGGTCGCAACATCGTTGACGATGCCCTTGTGCCCTCTTGCCGCAATGCGGCAGGGGTGAAGAAACGCAAGAATTTCAAATGAAAGGTGACCTGTCATGTCAACCGAAGACACGCTTTGGGAAATGGAAGAAAAGTTCTGGATACAGGGCGCCGACAGCGCGCGCACGATGACGGCCAAGGGGGCCGTCTTTGTCTTTCCCTACCCGGTAGGCATCTTGCGGGGCGACCAGATATGGCGCGAAGGCCTGGTGGCACAGCGGTGGCGGACAGTCGAATTTTCCGAACGGTGCTTCAATCAGGAAAAGGACATCGGCGTTCTGGCCTATCGCGTTTCGGCCGAGCGGGACGGCCAGCCGATTTACGAGGCGTATTGCACATCATCCTACCTGAATGACCAAGGAAAATGGCAGCGGATCCTGCACCAGCAGACGCCGGTCACCGAGACCGATCCGGCCTAGGGCAATCATCGCGATTGAGCGGCCGCCCGGCCCTTTGGCAGATACAAGTCATTGGGCCGGTTCCATGCCGCTTATTGGTTACTGGCCGCTTCCCGACCCGCCCGTGACCCCAAGCTGGATCAGCACGAACAACACCGCCAGGATGGTCAGGACGATGCTCCAGGGTATCGTGCGTGGCTTGTCCGGGGCGTCGGTGGTTGGCCGGGGTCGCACGCGCCCCTTGGGCAGCAACGAAGCCAGGCTCTGGGCGACGGCCTGATGATCCTGCCCAAGCGCGGGCACGTCGCGGCAGCGCGCCAGTAATTGATCCAGCCGTTGTTCTGCGGCGTCCCGGCTTAACGCGGCCAGGTCGGCGGCCTCCTCCCAGGGATCAAGTTTCAACCGTGCAAGCACGGACATCACGCTGACCGTGCTACCTCCGCGGTCTTCACCCACCGGGGCGTAGAGGAATTGCTCGAACTTTGGGTCGTGCGGCGCGTAGCTTGTCGATGCGGTCATGGTGTGTTCCTTCATCATGGACAGCAAGGCGCTGCGATCGGGCTTTTGGGCAGACCGAAAGACGCACCTGGCCTCGGGAGGGTTTGTCGACCATAGCCGTTTACGCGAAAGCGGCGCTGACCCAGATCAGCGGGCGGTTCAGGCGTAAAGCGTCCGCGCCTCGGCGAATGACAAGAGCTTGCCGCGCTTTTCGTCCCACAGGTGCAGGCGCGCGCAGCGGAAACTTTCCCAAAGGGTTATACGCTTGGATTGCGCCAGCAGGTCGTGGTCCCTGACCACCTCGCCGAGACGGTAGAACGGGATTCGACTGGCCAGGTGATGCACGTGGTGGACGCCGATATTGCCGGTGATCCAACGCAGGATACCGGGCAGGTCGTAATGCGAACTGCCGTGAAGGGCCGCATCCTGGATGTTCCACTCATCCTCGTGCTGCCAGCTTGTTTCCTCGAACTGGTGTTGGACGTAGAAGAACCACGTGCCGGCGATCGCGGCCAGAAGCATCGTCGGCAGGAACACGAACAGCAGGACATCCCAACCGCCCAGCCAGACGATCACCCCGAGGACCAGGGCGATGGCGGCATTCGTCGCCATCGCGCTTAGCCAGTAGCGCCAACCGGACCGCATCAGGTAGACCGGCAATCGGTGCTGAAGGAAAAACAGGTAGAACGGCACCACCCCGAACATGAAGACCGGATGGCGCAGAAGGCGATAAAGCGCCCGGCCGATCCATCCCTTTTCGCGGTATTCCCGGACCGTCAGGGTCGGGACATCCCCGACGCCGCGCCGGTCGAGGTTGCCGGTGGTGGAATGGTGAATCGAGTGGGTTCTGCGCCAGACGTCATAAGGCGTCAGCGTCAGGATACCCAGCCCGCGGCCTATCCAGTCGCAAAGGCGCCGGTCGCGGAACAGCGAGCCGTGCCCGCAATCGTGCTGGATGATGAACAGCCGAACCAGGAAGGCCGCGTTCGCAAACGCCAGGACCATGGCCAGCAGGGTGCTGATCGACAGCATCCACCAGGCCACCGCCCAAATCGCGACGAAGGGCACGAAGGTGACGACAAGTTCGAAAATGCTGCGGGCGGGAAGCGGCTGGCGATACTGCGCCAGCGTGCGCGTCCAGTCGGCCGCGCGCAGCGGGGGGCTGTCCTGCGTTGCTTCGGTTTCGCCGGCAGACAATGCGCCCGTGGCCGGCTGTTGTTGCGGCGCGTTCTGGGCCAGTTCCTGATCCTGAGGGGCGGTTCGGGCGGTCTGGCCTAGTGGCTGGGGCGATGAGAGAGCAGGTTTGGAAGGCAAGCGCTGGTCCTTTGTAGAGGGAAATTGGATCATGGCCTGCGGACAGAGTTGCCGCCAGAGATGATCCGGTTGATGAGTTCGGCCACGGCGCGGTGGGTTTCGGCGTCGGGGCCAGTGGTTTTCTCGTGGGTTTCCGCCGCATCGCGGAGAACGCCCATGATCTCGTGCTCGGGCAGCACGTCATGATCGTTCAGCGCCAGCAAAAGCGCTTCGCAAATCGAAAGTGCGGCCATGCCTGAATGGTCTGTCGGATTGGGCATCGTGGATATTCCTCGCTGCAAATTGGCGTGCATAGCCGTGGTGCGCCGTGTGATTGGCCACTTGTGTCAGCAAATGTGTTACAATGCACTGATCTAAAGCAGTCATCCGACGAGAGTTTCTCGGTATTGCCTGTACATGGAACTGCCAGCACTACGAGGGGGCCCATGAACAACGTGGCAAACGACCCGCTGACCCGCAAGCTTTCGACCTTTGTCGCGTTGTCAGAGGTCGAGCTTGCTGTGCTTGCACGTCTGCACGGACGCTGCCGTACCTTCAAGGCGGGGCGTGACATGGTGCACCAGGGGCAAGCGGAACGGGCCAGCTATATCCTGTCGGCGGGGTGGGTCTGTTCCTACAAGATTCAACCCGACGGAACGCGCCAGATCGTGGATTTCCAGGTGCCCGGCGATTTCCTTGGGTTGCGTAGCGTCCTGTTGCGCACCTCGGACCACAGTTTCGAGCCCATCGTGGATATCAAGGCCACCGAGGTGCTGACAAGCGATCTTCTGGATACTTTCGCGCGCGCACCGCGTCTTGCGACGGCCATTTTATGGGCCGCGTCGCGGGACGAGGCGATGGTCGTGGAGCATCTGGTCGGAATCGGTCGGCGCGACGCGGACGCGCGCATGGCGCATTTCCTGCTGGAAATGGGCGCGCGGCTTAGCTTGGTGGGGCTGGGCGACAAGCAGGGGTACGATTGCCCGTTGACGCAGTACCATTTGGCGGATGCGCTGGGGTTGAGCGCCGTTCACGTCAACCGCGTGTTGCGGCAGCTTCGCGAAGCGGGGCTGGTGACCTTTCGGGATGGTCACGTTACCTTTGAAGACTTCGATGGCCTTGTGAAGTTGGCCGAGTTCGACCCGGCCTATCTCGATCAGTCGGGCCCGCTCTTGAAATAGCGTGTGCCGCCCCCCGCGTGGCGAGGGGCGACCGATCATCCGCAGCAGGTCACGAAAGTTTTTCGCGCGCCGCGTTGAGTTCCTTGTTCGTCTCGGCGTCGTCATTGGCCTTGTGGGCCTTTTCGGCGGCCTGGTAATGTTTCAGTGCCGCGTCCTTCTTCGGGCCCGAGGGCGCCTTGTCCCAGTTGGCCTTGACGGATTTCATCTGTTCGGCGGTGTTTTCTTGTTCGACAGTCATTTGAAATGTCCTTTCATGGACGGTCCGAAACCAGGAAACATGGCGGCCTTTGGGGTATCAGAAAGCCGACATGTTTCTTGGCCACTCGGAACAATGTGCCGCCACACACTCGGCGGACTTTTATTGCCTATCCGAGTTGCAGCACCTCGACACTGACAAAGGTTAGCGTCGCCGCGCATATCGGGTGGCGTTGATTCCACGGCCTGCGAACGGGCGGTGCCGCCACCGCGTTTCAAGTGGGCTAACCTGCGTCAGCACCCGAAAGGCCACGCCGGTGTACAAGAGCGTAATCGTTTGATCGGCCCGGTGGCGGCGGTGACGCGGGATCTCTGCGATCGCGACTGTCAAGCATCGAACAGAGCGCCACGACGACCCCAAGACATTGGTTTCGCGTCACGACCACGACCAGACCCCTGGCGTGCTGACCACATGGAACCAGGCACGCACACGACCCGACACATTAAAGCGAGGCGGCGCTTTTTCCCGCTGGAGGACTTGAAATGAACACTCCCGAATGGCTCGCGCCGGGCATTTACGGTGCGCTGATCGGCGCCGCCTTTGTCGGCATTGTCGGCTTCACCTGGGGCGGCTGGGTAACCGGCAGCACCGCGCATGACAGGGCAATGTCCATGTCGCATGACGATGTCGTTGCCTCGATGGTGCCTGTCTGCCTCGACATGGCGCGGTCAGACCCGGCGCGCGCGGAAAAGCTTGAAACGATACGCGCCGTCTCGGCCTATAAAAGGCGCGACGCCCTGATGGAGGCCGGCTGGGCGACGATGCCCGGAAGCGATGCCCCGGATCGCGATATTGCCCGGGCCTGCCTGCAAGAACTGGATCTCTGAGCATCGGGCACCCCGCGGCGCGGCCTCTTGCCCTGCGAACAGCCATGGCATGGCAGGGCGCATTCGCCGCGCAAGACAACAGCCCGACACGCGCGACATCAAAGGAAACCACCAATGACCCTGACCAAGACCACGATTGCCACATTCGAACATCCCTTCAGCGTGCCGGGGTTCGACGAAATGCTTCCCGCGGGCGCCTACGAGATCGACACCGAACAATGTGCCCCCCCCGGTCGGCTGGACCCGGAGGCATGGAAAGCCTCGGTTTTCATGAAGCTCCATACGCGGGAAACACATCCCGGGCTTGCCAGGGTGTTGGCCGTCTCGCTTGCCGACCTCGACCGGGCACGCGCAAGGGACACGGCGACGGGAAAGGCGCTGACAGATACTTTTCTTGAAGAGATGCTTGGCGATCCGCTCGTCTTGCTGGTGATGCAGGCCGACGGTTTCAGCGCGGCGCAGATAAGGCACATCTATTCCGGTGCATTCAATGCACCTGACGGGGACGATGTGCGGGGGCTCGGGAAATCAACCAAGACCCGTCAATACGAGGCATCGGTCAGGGCTGCCGAGAACGAAGGCATGCCGGTCGCAACCTGACTGGATAACGCAAAGCCCATCGCGCCATCAGCCGCAACGGCCCGCGACGCGTCACCTGACGACACCGAGAAGGGGAACGGTCAATGCCATCCGATGACAATGGACCCGGCGATGCCGGGCCTTGGAAACAACAGCACAAACGCGGCCCGCCCGAGATCCACGCAATTCCTGGGCGCGGTCGCGCTGGGTTGAACGAAATGCTGCCAGGCGGTTCGCCGCAGGTGAAGCGGGTGGTGTTCGGGCTTTTGATCGCGCTTGTGGCCGTTGGGGCTTGGTCTTCCTATTCCACGGTGCCCAGTGATTACGTCGCCATCGTGCAGCGTTTCGGAAAATACTCGGCGGAAGTGCCGCCCGGATTGCATTTCAAGAATCCCATCGGGATCGACGCAACCACGCAGGTGCCGGTCAAACGCCAGTTCAAACAAGAGTTCGGTTTCACGACACCGGGTGCCACCGATCCCTACCAAAGCCCCACGGACGGGCGCCGCGAGTCCGAGATCGTCACAGCCGATCTTGACGCCGCGCTGGTGGAACGGGCCATGCAATCCCGGATTTCTGAACCCCGCAAACTTCTCTTCGAAGTGCGCGAGCCGAGCGTAACCCTGCGCTACGTGTCCGAATCCGTCATGCGCGCGGTGGTAGGGGAAAGAACGGTTGACGAGGTCATCACCGTCGGCCGTCAGGAAATCGAGCGCGAAGTCTTGCTCAAGATGCAGGAACTGACCACGAAATACGCGATGAGGATCGGCATCGACCAGGTGCAGTTGAAAAACATCAATCCGCCCCAACCCGTTCTGGCGTCGTTCAACGAGGCCGAGGGCTATGCGGCCGAGAACTGCGCGGGCGCCTCGATGTCGATGCGGTTTCCATGGAGTTCTATGACTTCACGCGGACCATGCAGGCCAATGACGACATGATCGGCGATGGCACGACACTCGTTTTGACGACGGATAGCGACCTTTTCGGATTTCTTCGTGGAATGCGGACCGAACCCAGCGCGTTCGGTGATCCCACCACGCTGGGCAATGGCAGCAATGCGTCGGCACCGGACGAGCCGGTCAGATAGGGGAAATGGGGCAATCCATGTTCATGAACAAGGGGCGCTCGAAAGGCCCGCAGGGTGCAACAGGAATCGAGATGGGCGGCGACCAGCGCTCAAACAACGGGGCAGGGCGCAGCGAAAGGCTGTTTGCCCTGGGCCTGTTCCACATGATCGAACGGCTGCTTCTTGTGGTCATCGTGGTCATGACGCTTGTTGCAGTCGCCTTTGAAATAGTGGCCATATATCGGCTGGGGACGATCCTTCTGGCCGATATCCTGTTGATGTTTCTGTATCTCGAAGTGATCGGCATGGTCTCGGTTTACTATGCCAGGCACAATTCCGTTTTCGTCTATCCGATTTTCATTGCCATCACCGCGGTCGGACGCCTGGTGGTCTTGCAGGGCAAGGAAATGGCGCCGGTCAACATTCTTATCGAGGCGACCGCCATACTGTTCTTGTCATTTTCCGCGCTCGTGATCATCTGGGCTGTCAGCAGGCAGGCGAACCGATGACGTGCCGTTTCACACGGTTCCGATCAAGACGCCTTTCTGGCGGAATACGCCTTTATGTTTTGCAACATCCTAACCTGCGTCAGTAAACGCCCCCGGCCCGGATGATGAATAAACCGGATGATCGGCACCGTCCGCAGGCGATAGCCAACGTGCAATCGCGTGAACACCTGCCATCCGGGGTCGCATTTCCAAAACATGGAGGATGAAAAACCATGAAACCTGTCGAAAACAAGTCCAAGACGGCAGCCGAGCAGACCGACCTGGAACGGCGGGTGCTGGCCCATGAAAGGATATTGCAGGCCCTGATCGCCTACATGGCCCGAACCGAACCCCGGTTCATCAACCATTTGAAGGAAAGGTTCGTGGAACCGATGAACATGGTCCAGCACGAACACGACCACCGCGAGACCGATGATTACGCAGAGGCGTTCATTCGCGAGATCATGCTCCTTGACGAACCTTCTGCAACGCGGCCCAACGAACCGAAAGTGACCGGAGAGGCTTTCGGGCCGGCGCAAGGCGCCGAGGTTTCATCCGGTCCTACCGAAGACCCTTCGGCGCAGCCCGACAGGGTTCGGGTGATTGAAAGAAACGGTATTTGGGAGGTCAGGGATGATGACACCTTCCGGGGCGACTTTCACCAAAAGGAACACGCGCTTGCGGCAGCGGCCTTGCTTAGACTGCCCAAGTGATCTTCACCATAGGCGCGCATGTTCCGCGCGCGTGAACCGTTCATTGCCAGGCGCTTGCGCCACTCTGTCCAGCATGAAGGTTCGAACGGTCGGCGCATACCATCCCCAGGCAAGGGGGGCTTGTTTCGCCGGTGCGGTTGCACCTCTGATGATCGGGTGACGGTTCGACACCCCCCGCGGGAAAGCGGCCCGGATCAGTGGTGTTCAGGGCCCGTGGCGTTGGCCGGTTTTCGCGGCCGGATATCCTCCAGCGCCGCATAGAACGCGGGCAAGACCAGCAGGATCAGCACGGTGGCCGCCAGCAGCCCGAAAACGACCGACATCACCAGCGGCTTCAGCGATTGCGCCTGGGTCGATGTTTCCAGCAACAGGGGCGCCATGCCCATGATCGTGGTCGAAACCGATACGAAGATCGGGCGGAACCGGGCGCGTACGGCCTCGCCGGCGGCGTGCGCGGCCGACAGACCGTCGGCGCGTCGGGTATTGATGACACCCACCAGCAGGATCGCGTTGTTTACCACGATTCCCGCCAGCGAGGCCGCACCTACCAGCGATGGCATGGAAATGTTGTAGCCCATCAGGACGTGACCCCAGATAACCCCCAGGAATGCCAGCGGTATGGTGATCATCACGATCAGCGGCTCGACATAGCTGCGGAACTGGAAGCTGAGAACAAGGTAGATGCCCACCAACCCGATCAGGAAGCCACGCAAGATCGAGCCGACGGTTTCCGCCGAATTGGCGGCTTGCCCGCCGATTTCATGCGTGAGGCCAGGGGTGGCCGCCGCCAGATCGGGCAGAAAACCGGCTGCCAGCCGTGCCGTGATCGCGTCGGCATTGCCGACCCGCCCGTCGACATCCGCCGATATGGTCAGCGTACGCAAACCATTCCGCCGCGTGATACTGCCCCATCCGCGCGCCTCGGCGATGGTCGCGATGCTCGCCAGCGGCACGGTGTCGCCACCGGGCAGGGCGATTTCCAAGGCGCTCAGGTCGGCGCGGGCGGCACGGTCACCATCGGCCAGTCGCACCTCCAGATCCCACGCCAGGTCGCCGCGCCGGATTTCCGACAATTGCGTGCCAAGAAAGGCCGCGCGCAACTGCCCGGCCACATCCGTGGCGGTCAGCCCCAGCGCCTCGGCGCCCGGCGACAGGTTCAGCCGCAGCTCGGGCGCGCCCGGGCGCAGGTCGAGGATCGCGTTTCGCACGCCTGCATAGCTCTCCAACTCGGCCAGCGTGGCGCGGCCCGCCTCTTCCAGCGTGGCAAGGTCGGGATGGGCCAGGCGCAGTTCCACCGCGATGCCCTGCGGGCCGATCCCCGGCTCGGTCAGGATCAGCGAGGTGACGCCGGGCAGGGGGCCGATTTCCGCGCGCCACAGCGTCGCGATGTCGTCCAGTGTGCTGCTGCGCGTTTCGGCCCCCAGAAGGTCCACCGCCACGGTGGCGACATGGGCGCCGGTCTCGCCGGCGGAAAGGTTGCGGCCCAGCCGGGTGATGCGGCGGATGACAAGCGGTTGCGCTTCGGGTTGGTCGGGGGTCAGGCGGGCGTTCACGCGGTCGAGCGCCTCTTCGACCTGCGCGACCGCCTCTGTGGTGCGCGCCAGCGGTGTGCCCGCGGGCAGCAGGATCCGCGCCTCCAGCACGTCGCCGTCGATCTCGGGCATCGCCTCGCGCTTGACCACGCCGCCACCAAGGGCGCCCACGGTCAAGATCAGCGCGCCGATGGCCAGCCCCGCGACCAGCCAGCGCCAGCGGATCGCGAAATCGGCCAGACGACCGACGCCACGCTCGCGCAGGGCATCGAACCCTGTATCGAAACGAACGCGAAACCGTGACGGAGCGGCTTCCTTCATCCCGCCTTTCAGGTGGTGGGGCAGGATCAGGAACGCCTCGATCAACGAGGCGGCAAGTGCGGCCAGAAGGACAACCGGCAGAACCTCCAGCACCGCGCCCAGCTCGCCCGCCAGAAAGGCCAGAGGCAAGAATACCGCCAGCGTCGTCAGGAAGGAGGAGATCACGCCAGGCGCCACGGCGGCGACGCCCGCGGCCACGCTCTCCACCGTAGCCCGCTTGGCGGCATGCACCGCGATGGAATCCGCGATCACGATGGAATCGTCCATCACGATCCCGATCGCCATCAAAAGCGCCACGAGCGTCATCATGTTCAGGCTTAGCCCGGTCAACCCCATCCAGACGAAGGCGCCGGCAAAGGCCACGGGCAGCCCCATCGCGGCCCAGATCGCGAAACCGGGGCGGAAGAACAGGCTCATCACGGCGACGACCAGAACAAGGCCAATCACCCCGTTTTGCACCAGCATCAACAGCCGGTCGCGGATGATGGAGGTCACATCCTGCACCACTTCGACCGTGATCGTGTCGGGCAGGCGGGCCGTTTCCCCGGCCACCAGCGCCGCGACCCCGTCGAGCACGCGCAGCGCGTCGGCATCAAGCGCCTTGGACACGTCGATCAAGATGGCGGGTGTGCCATCGACAAAGGCGCGGTCCTGCGGCGGCTCGAAGCGTTCCTCGATCACCGCCACGTCGCCCAGCGTCAGGGTCGCGCCATTCGGCAGGACGAGCACGGGGATCGTGGCAAGCGCTGTGGCCGTGTCGCGTTCGGCGGTGAAGCGCAGCGTGATGTCAGCACCCGGCCCCTCCAGTGTGCCGGTGGGCAGGTCGATATTTTGTGCTGCGATGGCCGTGGCCAGGGCGGCGGCGGTCAGCCCGTGACTGTCGAGAACAGCACGATCCGCCGTGATTGACAGCGTCCTTGTGCCAAGGCCCCCGCGGGTTACGGTGGCGACACCGGGCAGGGCGGTCAGCCGGTCGGCCAGGTCGTCGGCGTAGCGATCAAGTTCGCCCAGCGGCAGTTCGCCCGAGATGGCGACCGACGTGACCGGATCGGAGCGGTGCAATTCACGCACGATGGCCGGGTCAGCACGGTCGGGAAAGCTGTCGATGGCCGACACTTCGGTGCGCAGCGAATTGACAAAACGCAGCGCGTCATTGCCGGGGGCCATGGTCGCCACGGCGCGGGCGCGGCCGGTCTGCGCGGTGCAGGTCAGTGTCTCCAGCCCCTCGACCACCTGAACCCCGTCCCAGAGCGGCGCGCAGATCGCGGCCTCCACATCCTCGGCGGCGGCGCCGCGATAGGGCACGGTGACCTCGGCCTCGACCGCGCGGAAATCGGGGAAGGTTTCGCGCAAGAGGCCCGGTGCGGCAAAAACGCCGGCGGCAAGGATCAACAGCAGCAGAAGGTTGCCCGCCGTCGGGTGGCCGGTGAACCAGTGGATCATTCCGGGGCCTCGACGGGCGTCAGCGCCATGCCGGGGATGGCCGGGGCGATGTCATCGAGCACCACGCGGTCGCCGGGGGCCAGCCCCTCGGCGATGATGACGCGACCCTCTTTGGCAAAACCGGCCGTAACGGGGCGCAATTCCAGCAGATCATCCTCGCCCGCCACACGCACCATCGTGCCATGCAGTGCTGCCTCGGGGATCGCGATGGCACCTGCCCGGGGCGCGCCCGAAAAGGAAAGCTGCACCTGCATGTTGGGCACCAGCGGCAGACGGCGGGGCGGGTCCGCGCCCTCGTACGGGTCATCGACCGTGACAACGACAGGCACAGTACGGGCGCGGGCATCCAGCCCGCCCTCGATCCGGGCCACGCGGGCAGGCCATTGTTGCGCGGGGTCCGACAGGGGGCTGAGCGTTACTGCGATCTGCGTTACGGGAAGGTCGCGCATCATGTCGGCAAGGGTGACACCCCCGGGCACATCGCCCACGAGGCGGCGAAAGTTTTCGATTGGCAGATGCGCGACGACCTCGGCCCGCGCGATACCGTCGGCCCGGATCAGAACCCGTCCGGGCGCGACATTCTGGAATTGTTCGGCGGATACCTCGGTCACGCGCAGGTCGAACGGGGTACGCAGCGCGGTGCGGTCAAGCGACCGGCGCGCGCGGTCTATGGCCGCTTGGGTCCGCGCGATTTGCGCCGTTATCCGCGCGGCGCGCGACGGGATCAGGGCCAACGTGTTTTCCAGTTCCGTCACCGTGCGGCGGGACAAAAGGGTCGCGCGTTCGGCCTCGTCGGCGCGGGCCTGCGGAACGGTGCCCTGTTCGGCCAGGTTGCGTGTGCGGTCCAGGTCGGCCTCGGCCAACGCCAACCGCGCGCGCTCAAGATCAAGAATACGGCCGGTATTGTCAGCCTCGGCACGCAATTGCGCGTCTTCGGCAGCAAGGGCGTCCAGGTCAGCCTCGGCCTGGGCCAGGGCCAGCTCGTAATCGGTTGGGTCGATGCGCAGCACTTCGGTCCCCGCCGGGATCAGGCGACCCGGCTCAAGATCGGGATGGCGCCAGACCACCTCGCCCTGCACCTCGGCCACGGCGATCCACGTGTCAGCGGCGCGCAGGTTTCCCCAGACGGTGGCGGTGGGGCGGATATCCTCTGCCGCGACGGTCATCACCCGGACGGGCAGGGCCGGTGCTGCCCCGTCAACCTGTGCGGGTCCGGGGGCCGATGCGATCATCCAGGCGGCCGCAGCAAGTCCGAGGGCGATGGGCGGCAGCGCGAGAAGGGGGGCCAGGCGCATGGGCTTAGCCCCGTGCCCGGCGCAGCCACGCCAGCGGGCTGTCGGGCAGGTAAACCGGATCAAGCGGGGAGGGCGCCGCGTTTGGTCGGCCGGTCCCACTGTTACGGGCTGCCAACCTGGCGTCGTTTAATACGGTCTGCCCCGCGATCTGCAAGCGGGAAAAAGCGGTTGGGGCAATTTTGGCGGGCATGACGCTGATCCTTTGGGCCGGTGGGTCGCGACTCGGCTTTGAAGTTGCGGTTAAGTGGATATTAGGTTAGTGAGTTATCACTAACAAGAGATGTTACATGTCTGGTCGTCAAAACGCGAAGCAAAGAAAGGCGCAGATCGTCGCCGTGGTGCTGCGGCTGGCCGATGAGATCGGGCCTGACCGCCTCAGCACGACGGATGTCGCGCGGGCCGTGGGGCTCAGCCAGCCCGCGGTGTTCCGGCACTTTCCCACCAAGGGCGCGCTCTGGCTGGCTGTTGCGCAGGATATCTCCGCGCGGTTGCAGGATGGTTGGGCTGCCGCCGAAAACGCGGCCAGCGGACCGCAAGCCCGGCTCAAGGCGCTGATCCGGGCGCAGCTTGCTGCCATCGCGGAAACGCCCGCCTTGCCGTCGATCCTGTTTTCGCGCGAGTTGCAGGTGGATAACCCGGCGCTGCGTGACGTGTTTCGGGGGGTGCTGGGCGCCTACCAGTCACGCCTTGTTGCGGCGATACGCGACCTGCAGGCAGCGCGGACGCTTCGCTCGGATACGGAGGCGGCGGACGTAGCTGTTTTGCTGACATCACTGGTGCAGGGCGTCGCGATCCGCTGGAGCCTGGGCGCGCGTAGCCATTCGCTGGTGCAAGAGGGCCTTCGGTTGTTCGATGTGCAAATGGCGTTGCTGACCGCCCAGGGGGGCAGGGTGGATGGAAAAACCAGGTAAGACAGGTCGCGTCGCGGGGGGCTTGCGATCGTCTTTGGGGTGCTGACCGTGGTTTCGGGCGGCAGACCCCTGCTTGGTCTTTGCCGGGTTTGGCCTGCACGTCGCCCGTGGCGGCGCGTTCGAGATGCGCACGGCCTTTGCCATGGCGCTGCGTAACGCCGTCTGGGGCACCATCGGGCTGGTTGCGCGTCAGGCGTTATGCGGCCAATGGACGCAATCGGCCAGCCGGGTCTTCAACCGGCAATGCGGAACTTTCCGACAAGATCGGTAACCGTGAAGGCTTGGCCCGGTTCGCCTGCCATGATCATCAGCACGTGCAGCCCGTAATCGGTGAAAGAGGTGAGGCGCATGGTCGCGCTACTGATTAGGCATTTGTAATGCGTATTACCACGGCTTATTCGGTATTTAAAATGCTAATTCCAGTCGCCCCGCGAAACCCGCACAGCAAGGCCGGCTTTCAAATGAGCACAGGGCAGCAAACAGCGCCGACGGTCCATTTACTGGCGGCGGCGTTGTATCGCGCCTGGCCCGTGGCGCGGTCCAACCGATGCTTTCACGCGTCGTGCGTGGTTGAGTGGGTCAACCGCGTTTGGCAACGGGTTCTATCATGGCCAGGCCGGCAATCGCCCGATCGTAATGACGGCGCCGGCCTGACCGATTGAAGGAGAACGACAATGACCTCGACCAGCGAACAGATGCGGGCCTGGACGGGCCCCGCGCTCCTGACATTAGGATTTCGCCCGTTCTTTTTCGGCGCGGCGGTCTGGGCCGTGCTGGCCATGGTTCTGTGGGTGCCGATGCTGTCGGGGCACCTGATGCTGCCCACGGCCTTTGATCCGGTAAGCTGGCATGCGCATGAATTCCTGTTTGGCTATCTGGGCGCCGTGGTTGCCGGCTTCCTGCTGACGGCGGTGCCGAACTGGACGGGGCGCTTGCCCATCGTCGGTTGGCGGCTGGGGATGCTGGCACTCTTGTGGCTGGTGGGCCGTGTGGGGGTTGCCATCTCGGCCGGGCTGCCCGCTGGGCTGGTGGCGGCACTCGACCTGGCCTTTCCGGTGGTCTTTGCACTGGCTATCGGGCGCGAGATCGTCGCGGGCAAGAACTGGCGCAACCTGATCGTGCTGGCGATGCTTTGCGTGTTCCTTGTTGGCAACGCGCTTTTTCACTGGGAGGTCGCGCGCGGCGATTACGCGGCGCAGGGCTATGGCATGCGGCTGGGGCTGGGCGCGGGCGTGATGATGATCGCCGTGATCGGGGGGCGTGTTGTTCCGTCCTTCACCCGTAACTGGCTGGTGAAACGGCGCAGCACATCCTTGCCAGTGCCGCCGATGCAACGGTTTGACAAAGCGGCGCTGGTGGCACTTCTGGTCGCGCTGTCGCTGTGGGTTTTCGTGCCCTTGGCAGCGCTGACCGGGGTGGCGCTTGCGCTGGCGGGCGTGTTGCACCTGCTCCGGCTGACCCGGTGGTCAGGCCACCGAACCCTTGCAGAGCCGCTGGTGACAGTGCTTCACGCGGGCTATGCTTTCGTGCCGCTTGGTGCCTTGGCGCTGGCTGCGGAAATCCTGCTGCCCGGAGCTATCGGCATGGCAGGCGCACAGCATTTCTGGATGGCCGGCGCGATCGGGCTGATGACGCTGGCGGTGATGACGCGCGCCACGCTGGGCCATACCGGGCGGGCGTTGACGGCGGGGGCGGGGACAGTCGCGATCTATCTGGCGCTGATCCTGTCGGTTCTGGCACGCGTCGCGGCCGGGGTCTGGCCCGAGCTTTCCGGTCCGCTGCACATGATGGCTGGCCTTTTCTGGACGCTCGCCTTTGGCGGGTTCGCTGTCATCTATGGTGCCTTGTTGCTGCGCCTGCCAGCGGCCAAGCGGGTCTGAGGGACGTCACGATGGGTTGGGTTGAATTTGCCACGGCTTATGCGGCGTTCTTCCTGTCGCATTCCATCCCGGTGCGGCCGCCCGTGCGGCCCTGGCTTCGGGCGCGGCTCGGGGCAGGCGGGTTTACGCTGGGCTATTCCGTCTTGTCGCTGGCCGTTCTGGCGTGGCTGATCGGGGCGGCGGGGCGCGCGCCCCATGTCGCCCTTTGGGATTGGGCACCTTGGCAAGCCCATGTGCCGCTGGTCCTCATGTTGCCGGTCTGCCTGATCCTTGCGCTAAGCATCGGTCGGCCAAATCCGCTCTCGTTCGGTGGCGCCCGCAATGACCTGTTTGACCCGGCGCAGCCCGGCATCTTTCGCTGGTCGCGTCACCCGTTGCTTTTGGCGCTGGCGCTTTGGGCCGGGGCCCATGTCGTGCCCAACGGAGATCTGGCGCATGTGTTCCTGTTCGGCACCTTCGCGGCTTTCGCGCTTCTGGGTGGACGCCTTATCGACCGGCGTAAGCGCCGCGAAATGGGCCGGGATTGGGATCGCCTGCAAATCGCTGTCGCAAATGCGCCGCGTATACCGCATCGCGTGGCGCTGGTGCGCCTTTTGGCCGGGGTCGCGCTCTATGCCGCGTTGCTTTGGCTGCATCCGATCCTGTTCGGCGTCAGCCCGTTGCCTTGATGCCGGTCACGCCGAGACATCATCAATCAGCTGGCTGGGCTTCGCGAAATACTCAAGATCTGCCTGATTGCCGATGGTGATGCGGGTGCCGGCCACGGTTACGCCATAAGGCTGCAACCCCTTGAACGCCCGTGAGAGGTTCTCGGGGGTCATGCCCAGCACCGAGGCAAGGCGGCGCTTTTCGAAATCGAGCGCGAAAACAGAAGGTCCGCCGGCACGGGCCTGTTGCCGCAAAAGATAGTTGGCCAGCCGTTCAAGCGATGTCCGAAGCTTGAGATCCTTCTGCGACTTGATGACCGAGCGGTAACATTGCGCGAGTTCGGCCACGATCGCACGGGCAAATTCGCCATCGGCGTCGAAAATCGCGCGCACGTCCTGGCTGGGAATAAGCGCGATCCGGCTTTTCTCAAGCGTGCGGGCCGACATCAGGTAGGGTGCATCCTTGATCGTCGCGGCCAGGATGAAGGTCGAGATGGGCCGCACCGTGGCCATGCTGCTTTCGCGACCGTTCCAGGTAGAGAAAAGATCGACCGAGCCGGAAACCAGGACATGCAGAAAATCACTGGGCTCTCCCTCGGCGATCAATTCGATCTGCGCGGGAAAGTTCTGCACATAGGCGCCCCGCATCAAGGATGCGAAATGCGCGTCCGCCATCCGCGAGAAAAGCTCCAGCTCTCGGATATCCCGGTATTCTGAATCAGGCATGATGCTTCATCCTCTCGGGGCGGAGTATGTCGATTTTCCGGGGCAGTTGGTTACTATCCTCGTTCACCCGGTTGATAAATGTCAATCAATTGGTTGATCCGCGCCTCTTCCGCCTTGATGCACCACCTCTCAGCGGATGATAAATGTCTTTAAGGCATTTATTTCGTTATACTTTTTGTTATTTCATGATCTAGATCAAATCATCTGCGCGGCTCGGGCGGCAGGTCTGGCGACAAGCCCTGCGAAGGGGTGACAGCACCATTCTTTCCGGAGACCTGCCATGCAGACCGTAGCCACAGCCTCGCGCGCCGATCAGACACGCGCCCTGAGCCTGAGCACGATCGCCTTCACCGCCTGTTTCGCGGTCTGGACGATCTTTTCCATCATCGGTGTCGCCATCAAGGCCGAACTGGGCCTGACCGAGTTTCAATTCGGCCTTCTGGTTGCGACGCCTATCCTGACCGGGTCGGTCACGCGCCTGTTCCTGGGCGTCTGGACCGAGAAATACGGTGGACGGCTGGTGTTCTCCAGCCAGATGATCCTGACCGCGCTGGCCACATGGGCGCTGACGCTGGCCGACACTTACATCATGTACCTGGTCGCCGCGCTTGGCATCGGGCTGGCAGGCGGGTCGTTCATCATCGGCGTGGCCTATGTCAGCCGCTGGTACGATGCGGGCCACCAGGGCACGGCTCTGGGCATTTTCGGCGCGGGCAACGTGGGCGCCGCGGTGACCAAGTTCGTGGCCCCCTTCGTCATGGTCGCCTACGGCTGGCACGGGGTGGCCTATGCCTGGGCGGGCGGGCTTGCCATTATCGGCGTGCTGTTCTTCCTGCTGGCCAAGGATGACCCCGAACTGGTCGAACGACGCAAGACCGGCACCAAGGCCCCCAGCCTCGCGCAGCAATTCGCACCGCTGAAGAACCTGCAGGTCTGGCGTTTCTCGCTTTACTACTTTTTCGTGTTCGGCGCCTTTGTCGCGCTTGCCTTGTGGCTGCCGCACTACCTGATCGATGTCTACGCCATCGACGTGCGCTTTGCCGGTATGGCGGCGGCCTCCTTCAGCCTTTCGGCCTCGCTGTTCCGGGCCTATGGCGGCATTTTGTCGGACAAGTTCGGCGCGCGCTCGGTCATGTACTGGACATTCGGCTTCTCACTGCTTTTCCTGTTCATGCTGTCCTACCCGCCGACCGATTACATCATCCAGGGCAAGGACGGCCCGATCGCCTTTTCCACGCAGATGGGCTTGTGGCCCTTCATTGTCACGCTCTTCGCGCTTGGTTTTTTCATGAGCCTTGGCAAGGCGGCCGTGTTCAAGCACATCCCGGTCTACTACCCCAATAATGTGGGCGCGGTGGGCGGCCTGGTCGGCATGATCGGGGGGCTTGGCGGCTTCACCCTGCCGATCGCCTTTGGTGCGCTGCTGGACCTTACGGGCATCTATACGTCGTGCTTTGCCCTGCTGTTCGTGCTGGTTGGCATCGCGCTGACCTGGATGCACCTGTCCATCCGCTCGATGGAACGGTCCGCGCATGGCGAGGCGCTCGACCGGCTACCGCAACTGCCCGAGATGCGGGACATTCACCACCCCGAAAGCACCGCCATGCCGCGCGTGCTGGACGACTGGCACCCCGAAGACCCCAAATTCTGGGAGGAAAAGGGCAGGGCCATTGCCCGCCGCAACCTGTGGATCTCGATCCCGGCACTGCTTCTGGCCTTTTCGGTCTGGATGGTGTGGTCGATGGTCGTGGCCCGCCTGCCTGCCATCGGGTTCGACTTTGAACCGGGGCAATTGTTCTGGCTGGCCGCCCTGCCGGGCTTGTCGGGTGCCACGCTGCGCATCTTCTACAGCTTCATGGTTCCGATCTTTGGCGGGCGGCTTTGGACAACCATTTCAACCGCCTCGCTGCTGCTGCCCGCGCTCGGCATCGGCTACGCGGTGCAGAACCCCGATACGCCCTACCTGATCTTTCTGACGCTGGCGCTGCTGTGCGGTTTCGGCGGCGGCAACTTTGCCTCGTCGATGGCCAATATCGGTTACTTCTTCCCGAAGGCCGAAAAGGGCAACGCGCTGGCGCTGAACGCGGGCCTTGGCAACCTGGGCGTGTCGGTGATGCAGTTCCTTGTGCCCATCGTCATCACGGCGGGTGTTTTCGGCGCCCTGGGCGGTCAGCCGCAGACCATGTCTGAAGGCGGGCAGCTCTGGATGCAGAACGCGGGCTTTGTCTGGGTGCCCTTCATCCTGATCGCAACCATCGCGGCCTGGCTGGGCATGAACGACATCGCCGATGCGCGCGCCAGCTTTGCCGATCAGGCGGTGATCTTCGGGCGCAAGCACAACTGGCTGATGTGTGTTCTATATACCGGCACGTTCGGCAGCTTCATCGGCTACTCGGCGGGCTTCCCGCTGCTGACGCGGCTTGCCTTCCCCGATATCAACGCGCTGAACTACGTGTTCCTCGGGCCGCTTGTGGGCGCGCTGAGCCGCGCCGGAACCGGCTGGATCAGCGACCGTTTCGGCGGTGGCCGGGTCACTTTCTGGACCTTCGTAGCGATGATCGTGGCCACGTTTGGCGTGATCTTCTTCCTCGGGGTCGGCTCTTTCATCGGCTTCTTTGCCTGCTTCATGGCGCTGTTCTTTCTCACCGGCGTCGGCAATGCCTCCACCTTCCAGATGATCCCGGTGATCATGGGCCGCGAAGTGCCGCGCCTGATGCCCGAACTCGGGCTGGAGGAGCGCAAGCGGCAGATCGCCATGGAATCGGGTGCCATCACCGCCTTCACCAGTGCCATCGCGGCCTATGGCGCCTTCTTCATCCCAAAGGCCTACGGCACATCCATCGCGATGACCGGAACGGCCGTGGGCGCGCTCTGGGGCTTCCTGATCTTCTACGCGATCTGCGTGGCGATCACATGGGCCGTCTATACCCGCCCCGGTGGCCTTCTTCATGACATCGAACACGGCAACGCACCCGATGCGGCCGCCCAACCCGCCCAATAACGAAAGGAAAGCCAGATGAGCCATCTGCTTGACAGACTGAACTTCTTCCAGAGCAACAAGCTGGAGAAATTCTCCGACGGTTGGGGCCAGACCACGTCCGAGAACCGCAATTGGGAGGACACCTACAGAAACCGCTGGCGGCACGACAAGATCGTGCGCTCGACCCACGGGGTGAACTGCACCGGGTCGTGCTCGTGGAAGATCTACGTCAAGTCCGGCATCGTGACCTGGGAGACGCAGCAGACCGACTATCCGCGCACCCGCGCGGGCATGCCCAACCACGAGCCGCGCGGCTGCGCGCGGGGGGCTTCTTACAGCTGGTATCTCTATTCCGCCAACCGGGTGAAGAACCCGCTGATCCGGGGCGCCCTGATGCGCGCCTGGCGGCAGATGCGCGCGAAGATGGCCCCGGTGGCCGCCTGGGCCGCGATCCAGAACGATCCGGCCTTGCGCGTCTCGATCACAAAAACGCGCGGCAAGGGCGGGTTCGTGCGCGCCACCTGGGACGAGGCGACCGAGATCGTCGCCGCCGCCAACGCCTATACCGCCAAGACCTACGGCCCCGACCGGGTGTTCGGCTTCTCGCCGATCCCCGCGATGTCGATGGTCAGCTACGCCGCCGGCACCCGCTACCTGAGCCTTCTGGGTGGCACCTGCATGTCGTTCTACGACTGGTATTGCGACCTGCCGCCCGCCAGCCCGCAAACATGGGGCGAACAGACGGACGTGCCCGAAAGCGCCGACTGGTACAACGCGGGCTTCCTGATGCTCTGGGGCTCGAACGTGCCGCAGACGCGGACACCGGATGCGCATTTCTACACCGAGGTCCGGTATCGTGGCACCAAGTCAGCCGTGGTCAGCCCCGACTATTCCGAAGCCGCCAAGTTCGGCGATATCTGGCTGAACCCGCAGGCGGGCACCGACGCGGCGCTGGCAATGGCGATGGGCCACGTGATCCTGCGCGAATACCACCTTGACCGGCAGGCCGAGTATTTCGAGGACTACGCCCGCAAATACACCGACATGCCGATGCTGGTGCGGCTGGACGAAAAGGACGGCCATCTCGTGCCCGGCCGGATGCTGCGCGCCGACGACTTCGACGACAAGCTGGGTGAAACCAATAACCCCGACTGGAAAACCGTTGCCTATGACGAGGCGTCGGCCCAGATCGTGGCGCCCAATGGCTCGATCGGGTTCCGCTGGGGCGAGGAAGGCAAGTGGAACCTTGAGCAACGCGCCAAGGGAACGGATGCCCAACTGCGCCTGAGCCAGATCATGGATGGCGACCATGACGAGGTTGTGGGAGTCGATTTCCCCTATTTCGGCGGTGCCGCCACGGGCGATTTCGTGAAATGCGACCACCCCGAGGTGCTGACCCGCAACATTCCCGCCCGCCGCGTGACGCTGGCGGATGGCTCCAGCGCGCTGGTCGCCACCGTGTTCGACCTGTTCTGCGCCAATTACGGGCTTGACCGTGGTCTGGGGGGTGAGTGGGTGTCGAAGGATTTCGAAGACGACAGCCCCTACACCCCCGCATGGGCCGAGAAGATCACCGGCGTTGAGCGCGAAAAGATCATCGCTGTGGCCCGCGAGTTCGCGGGCAATGCCGAAAAGACCCGTGGCAAGTCAATGGTCATCCTCGGGGCCGGTCTGAACCACTGGTACCACATGGACATGAACTATCGCGGCATTATCAACATGCTGGTGATATGCGGCTGCATCGGCCAGGAGGGCGGCGGCTGGTCGCATTACGTCGGACAGGAGAAGCTGCGCCCGCAGACGGGCTGGCAGCCCCTGGCCTTCGCGCTCGACTGGAACCGCCCGCCGCGGCACATGAACTCGACCAGCGCGTGGTATGCCCATACCGACCAGTGGCGCTATGAAACCTTGCGCGCGGGCGAAATCCTGTCGCCGACCGCGCCCGAGGGTGACTGGGACGTTTCCCTGATCGACTACAACATCCGCGCCGAACGCATGGGCTGGCTGCCCTCGGCGCCGCAGCTGAAAACCAACCCGCTGGAGGTGTCGAAAGCCGCGAAGAAGTCTGGCAAGGATATTCCTGCCTACGTGGCCGAACAGCTGAAATCCGGCGCGTTGCAGATGTCCTGCGAAGACCCGGACGCGCCCGAGAACTGGCCGCGCAACCTGTTTGTCTGGCGGTCGAACCTGCTGGGCTCGTCGGGCAAGGGGCATGAATATTTCCTCAAGCACCTTTTGGGCACCGATCACGGCGTGATGGGCAAGGACCTGGGCGAGGAAGGCGGCGTCATGCCGAAAGAGGCTGTCTGGCACGACGAGGCCCCCAAGGGCAAGCTCGACCTGCTGGTGACCATCGATTTCCGCATGTCCACCACCTGCGTCTATTCCGACATCGTCCTGCCCACGGCCTCTTGGTACGAAAAGGACGACATGAACACCTCGGACATGCACCCGTTCATCCACCCGCTTCAGGCAGCGGTGGACCCTGCCTACGAAAGCAAGTCGGACTGGGAAATCTTCAAGGCGATCGCTGCCAAGTTTTCCGAGGTTGCGCCCGAGGTGCTGGGGGTCGAGACCGATATCGTTCAGCTTCCGCTTTTGCACGACACGCCGGGCGAACTGGCGCAGGCCCATGTGAAGGATTGGAAAAAGGGCGAATGTGATCTGATACCGGGCAAAACCGCGCCCAACTATGTCGCGGTCGAACGGGATTACCCCAACCTCTACAACAAGTTCACATCGGTCGGGCCGCTTTTGGAAAAGCTGGGCAACGGTGGCAAGGGCATCAACTGGAACACCGATGAAGAGGTGCAGAACCTGCGCAACCTCAACGGTACGGTTCTCAACGAAGGTGTCTCGAAAGGGCAGCCAAAGCTGGATACGGCCATCGACGCCTGCGAGATGATCCTGATGCTGGCGCCCGAGACGAACGGCAATGTCGCCGTCAAGGCATGGGAAGAGCTGGAAAAACCCACCGGGCGGCACCATGCCCACCTGGCCGAGGGCGAGCATCACAACAAGATCCGGTTCCGCGATATTGCCGCGCAACCGCGCAAGATCATCTCGTCGCCCACGTGGTCGGGCATCGAAAGTGACAAGGTCAGCTACAACGCGGGCTATACCAACGTGCACGAGCTGATCCCGTGGCGCACCCTCACGGGCCGCCAGCAGCTTTACCAGGATCACCTGTGGATGCGCGCCTTCGGCGAAGGCTTTGTCAGTTACCGCCCGCCGGTGGACCTGAAAACCATCACCAAGGCCGTCAACAACGATGCGGCCGAGGGCAGCCCGCATGTCGTGCTGAACTTCATCACGCCGCACCAGAAATGGGGCATCCACTCCACCTACACCGACAACCTACTGATGCTGACGCTGAACAGGGGCGGGCCGGTGGTCTGGATGTCCGAGATCGACGCGCAGAAGGCGGGGCTGGTCGATAACGACTGGGTCGAGGCTTACAACATCAACGGCGCGCTGACCGCGCGGGTGGTGGTCAGCCAGCGGATCAAGCAAGGTACGCTGTTCATGTATCACGCGCAGGAAAAGATCGTGAACACGCCCGGTTCTGAAAAGACCGGCAACCGGGGTGGCATTCACAACTCGGTAACCCGCACCACGCTGAAACCGACGCACATGATCGGCGGTTACGCGCAGCTTTCCTACGGCTTCAACTACTACGGCACCGTGGGCAGCAACCGCGACGAGTTCGTGATCGTGCGCAAGATGAAAAAGATCGACTGGCTGGACCAGCCCGCAACCGGAAAAGTGGAGGCAGCGGAATGAGAGTTCGTGCGCAAATCGGCAAGGTTCTGAACCTTGATAAATGCATCGGGTGTCACACCTGCTCGGTCACCTGCAAGAATGTGTGGACCACGCGCGAAGGCGTTGAATACGCGTGGTTCAACAACGTGGAAACCAAGCCCGGGACCGGCTATCCCACCGACTGGGAAAACCAGAAACGCTGGAACGGGGGGTGGGTGCGCTCGGCGTCGGGCAAGCTGCAACCCAAGCAGGGGGCCAAGTGGCGGATACTGGCGAATATCTTCGCCAATCCCTCGATGCCCGAGATCGACGACTACTACGAGCCCTTCGATTTCGACTATGACCACCTGAAATCCGCGCCCGACATGGATCATTTTCCCACCGCGCGCCCCCGCTCGGCGATCACCGGCGAGCGGATGGAGAAAATCGAGAAAGGCCCGAACTGGGAAGAGATCCTGGGCGGTGAATTCTCGAAGCGGTCGCAAGACTACAACTTCGAGGACGTGCAGAAAGAGATTTATGGAGAGTATGAAAATACCTTCATGATGTACCTGCCGCGCCTGTGCGAGCATTGCCTCAACCCCACCTGTTCGGCCTCCTGCCCCTCGGGCGCGATCTACAAGCGGGAAGAGGACGGCATCGTCCTGATCGACCAGGAAAAATGCCGCGGCTGGCGGATGTGCATCTCGGGCTGCCCCTACAAGAAGATCTATTACAACTGGGAATCCGGCAAATCCGAGAAGTGCACCTTCTGCTATCCGCGCATTGAAAGCGGGCAGCCGACCGTGTGCTCGGAAACCTGCGTGGGGCGGATACGCTACCTGGGCGTGATCCTCTATGACGCCGACAAGATCGAAGAGGCCGCCAGCGCCGAACGCGAAACCGACCTTTACGGTGCGCAGCTCGACGTGTTCCTCGACCCCCACGACCCCGAGGTGATCGCCGCGGCCCGCCGTGACGGCATCCCCGAGGACTGGATCGAAGCGGCGAAGGTCAGCCCCGTCTGGAAGATGGCGATGGACTGGAAGGTCGCCTTCCCGCTGCACCCCGAATACCGCACCCTGCCGATGGTGTGGTACATCCCGCCACTTTCACCGATCCAGAACGCGGCGCAGGCGGGTCAGATCGCCATGAGCGACCAGATGCCCGACGTGCGCTCCTTGCGCATCCCGGTAAAATACTTGGCCAACATGCTGACGGCGGGCGACGAGGAGCCTATCGTGCATGCGCTGGAACGCATGTCGGCGATGCGGCTCTACATGCGCGCGCTCAGCGTCGATGGCGTGCGCGACGAGGCGATCGCCGCCCGCGTCGGCATGTCGGGCCGGGTGATCGAGGACATGTACAAGATCATGGCGATTGCCGACTACGAAGATCGTTTCGCTATTCCCACCGCGCACCGCGAACAGAACGAAGACGGGGCCGATATTCGCGGTGGCTGCGGCTTCACCGATGGCAACGGCTGCTCTACCGGCGAGACGGGCAAGACGACGCTCTTCGGCGGCAAGAAGAAAAACTTTGCCCTGCCGCAGGAGACATTCTGATGATGGACCGCACCTTGAAAGCCCTGTCACTGATGCTGAGTTACCCGTCGCAAGAGTTGCAGGAGGCGATGCCCGAGATCGGGGCCGTTCTGGCGCGTGACACGCGCATCGACCATGCCACGCGGGCAGCCTTGCAAACCCTTGCGGATGAGCTGGCACAGGGCGATATCTACGACCTGCAAGAGGGCTACGTGATGCTGTTTGACCGCTCGCGCACCCTGTCGCTCAACCTTTTCGAGCATGTCCACGGCGAAAGCCGGGACAGGGGCGGCGCAATGGTCAGCCTGATCGAAACCTACCGTGAGGGCGGGTTCGAACCCGCCACCACGGAACTGCCCGACCACCTGCCGGTGCTTTTGGAGTTCCTGTCGACGCGCCCTCACGACGAGGCACAGGAGATCCTGTCCGACGCGGCGCATATCATGGACGCGCTCGGCACGCGGCTGACGCGGCGCGAAAGCGGCTATGCCCGCGTGTTCAAGGCCCTGTCGCAGCTTGCCGGAATGCAGGCCGATGGCGAGGCCCTGGCCGAGATGCTGGCGCAGCCCGACGATGATCCGACCGACCTCGAAGCCCTCGACGCGGTCTGGGAGGAAACCGAAGTCACCTTCGGCCCCGACCCCAATGCCGGCTGCCCGCAGGTCCGCGACATGCTGGCCGGCATGGACATCCCCAAACACCTGAACAGGAGCGCATGACATGTTCGGCAATTTCGATATCAACTTCGTCATCTTCGGGATCATGCCCTACGTCGCGCTGACGGTGTTCCTCGTGGGCTCTGTCGCGCGCTATGAACGCGACCCCTTCACCTGGAAAAGCTCGTCCAGCCAGCTCTTGCGTCGCAAACAGCTTTTCTGGGGCTCGATCCTGTTTCACGTTGGCATCCTGACGGTGTTCTTTGGCCACCTTGTCGGCCTTTTCACCCCGATCTGGGTGCTTGATGCCCTGGGGGTGCCCTACGGGCTGAAACAGTGGATGGCCGTTCTGATCGGTGGCCCCGCCGGTATCGCGGCGCTGGTCGGTTCGACCATGCTCTTGCACCGGCGCCTGGCCGATCCACGCATTCGTGTCACCTCGACGGCGCCGGACATCCTGATCATGGCCCTGATCTGGCTTCAGCTTGCGATCGGTCTTTTGACCATCACGCAAACGCTGCAGCACATGGACGGGGCAGAAATGGTGCGCTTCATGACCTGGTCGCAAAGCGTGGTGACCTGGAACATCAACGCCTGGGTCACGGTGGTTGATGTGCACTGGCTCTACAAGCTGCATATCTTCCTTGGGCTGATCATCACGATGCTGTTTCCGTTCACGCGGCTGGTGCATATATGGTCGGGTTTCGCAGCCCCTTTCCGGTATCTTCTGGCGCGCTCGGGGTATCAACTCGTGCGTTCGCGCCGCCGCCGACCGCTTGAAGCGCGCAGGCAAGCCTTCGACAAGCGGCAGGGCAAAACCGGCCGCACGGCCACTACACCGGCGGAGTGAGCAACATGAACATGGCCCTTTTCCCCGATGTCGTCGTGAACGGCGAAACCATCCCCTCGGCGGCGGTTGCCGCCGAGGCCCAGAACCACACCGGCCCGCGCGACAAGCCCGGCATCGCATGGCGAAAGGCCGCGCAGGCCCTTGCGATCCGCGCGCTTCTTTTGCAAGAGGCCCAACGCCGCGCGCTGGTGGCCGACCCGATGGAGCTGGCCCCCGGCCGTTTCGAAACCGAAGAGGAGGCGCTGATCCGCGCGCTTCTGGACGAGGCGTTGACCATCGCGCCCATCACCGAGGAAGTGGTGCGCGCCGAATGGGCACGCGACCCCGACCGTTACCGCTCTGCGCCGCTTTGGGATGTCTCGCACATCCTGTGTGCCTGCGATCCGCGCGACGAAGAAGACCGCGCCGCAGCCGAGGCACGGTCCGTTGCCTTGCTGTCGCGGCTGGATGGCGATGCCAAGGGCTTTGCCGCCGTCGCGCGTGAAAGCGATTGCGGCTCGAAGGCGTCGGGCGGGCATCTGGGCCAGCTAGGCCCCAATGATACCGTGCCGGAGTTCGAGGCGGCCCTGCGCGGCTTGCCCGAAGGCGGCATGAGCCCGGCGCCGGTGCTGTCACGCCACGGGTGGCACATCATCCGCCTCAACGCCATCGCGCCGGGGCAGGTGCTGCCCTACGACACCGTGCGCCCCAAGATCGCGCAGGCGCTGGAAAAGGCGGCATGGGCAAGCGCCTCGCGGGAGTTCGTCGAGGGGCTTGCCGCGAACGCGACAATCACCGGCGCAAGCCTGGCACCGATCTGATCGGTACGAGAGGGCGTGTCATGCAAAAGCCAGGGCCAGCGCTGCGTGGGATCGGTGACAGACCGACCGACCCGCGCCTGCTTGCAAACCCGCTGGATTTCATTTGCGAGGATCACTTGCGCGAGCGTCTTGTCTGTGAAGTGATCGACGGATTGGGCGTTTCGGCCTCGCTAAACCGGCAGGCGGTCCTGACCGTGCTTCGCTTTCTGAACGAAGAGTTGAACGTGCATCTGCGCGACGAGGCCGAGGACCTGTTCCCGCTTCTTGCGCGGCGCTGCACGGCAGAGGATGCCATTGAAAACACGATCCGCCGGATCAGGGCCGACCAGGTGGAGGCCATCCGCCTGATGCCCGCAATACGCGCAACGCTGGCCAGGTGGCTCGACACAGGCGCCGACCTGACCGCCGCTGACCGCGCGACATTGACCCGTTTTTCCGGGCATGTGCGCCGCCATCTGGTGGCCGAAAACGCGATCCTGCTGCCGATTGCCCGCGCCCGGCTGACACGGGCCGATCTGCGGACATTGTCACGACACATGCGGTCGCGCCGTGGGCTGCCCGATTTCATGGAGACACCCGATGCTGAATGACCTCCTGGCGCGCAACCGGGCGTGGTCGGACCAACGCCAGGCGCAGGAACCGGATTACTTCACGCGTCTCGCCGCGCTTCAGGCGCCCGAGTTCTTCTGGATCGGCTGTTCCGACAGCCGGGTTCCGGCGAACGTGGTCGCGGGGCTCGATCCGGGCGAGGTCTTCGTGCACCGCAATGTCGCCAATCTCGTTCATTCCTCGGACATGAACCTTTTGTCGGCGCTGGAATTCGCGGTTGATGCGCTAAGCGTGCGCGAAATCATCGTTTGCGGCCACTATGGCTGTGGCGGGGTCAAGGCCGCGACCGAGGATCTGCCGCATGGCCTGGCCGATCACTGGCTGGAACCCATCCGGCGCCTTGCACGCGCCTATGCCGTAGATCTGGGGCGCGAACGCGACCTCGAGGCGCAGCGCGACCGGCTGGCCGAACTGAACGTGGCCGAAGGTGTCCGGCGCGTCTGTGAAACGCCGATCCTTCAAAAAGCATGGGCGCGGGGTGCCGATATCCGGGTGCATGGCCTGATCTACGGGCTGAAGGACGGGCGCCTGCGCGACCTTGATTGCAGCATTGGCCCCGGACATTTCCAAAACCGCCAGTTGCCGCAGGAGGCTCAAGAATGACGATACAGCAAGCCATCTCATCACCGGGCTGTGGCTGCTACGCGCGCGACACGCCGAAAACCCTGATCAGCATCGACCAGGCGCTTGCCCGGATCGCCACCCATGTTGCCCCGGTCGGCTGCACCGAGGCCGTGACGCTGGACCGTGCCCTCGGTCGCGTACTTGCCCACCCGGTGCTCTCCCTGTCCATGGCGCCGGCTTTCGATAACGCCGCGATGGATGGCTATGCTATCGCCACCGGGGCACTGGCCGGAAACGGGCCATGGAAATTGCAGGTGGTTGGACGCGTGGCTGCCGGTCGTGAAACCAAGGCATCGCTCGCGGGTAAGAGGGCCGCCCGCATCTTTACCGGCGCACCGATCCCCGATGGTGCCGATGCCGTCGTGAAGCAGGAAGAGGTCACGCGCGACGGCGATGTCATGCAGCTGACCCGCCGTCCCGCAGCCGGGCTGAACATCCGCCGGGCCGGCAGCGACATGGCCAAGGGCGCACCCGTTCTGGACAAGGGCCGCAGGCTAAGGCCACGCGACATCGCCGCCTGCGCGGCCGCAGGTGCGGGGACGGTGCAAACCCGGCGCAGGCTGCGCGTGGCGCTGCTGGTGACGGGCGACGAGCTGCGCAACCCCGGTGACCTGCGCGACCCGGCACAGATATGGGATGTGAACATGCCGCTGCTGACAGCAAGCCTGGCCGCGGCGGGGGCGGATATCGTCGCCTCAGCCCACGGGGCCGACAGCCTTGCGGGGCTGGTTCGTCAAATGGGTGACATGGCGGCGCAGGCCGATCTTGTGATCACCACGGGCGGCATCTCGGTGGGCGAGGAAGACCATGTAAAGCCCGCGTTCGCGAAACTCGGGGGCGAGACCCTGTTCAGCGGTGTGGCGATCAAGCCGGGCAAGCCCGTATCCGCCGGCCGCATCGGAAATACGCACTGGCTTGGCTTGCCCGGCAACCCGCTTGCGGCCTATGTCACCTGGCAGGTTTTCGGGATGGCGCTGTTGCGTGTTTTGGGCGGTGAGGCGGTGAAAGGCTCGGCCCGACGTCTTGTTGTTACCGATGCCCCCATAAGCCGCAAACCGGGGCGCTGCGAACTCAGGCCCGCAACCCTTGCCGGGGTTGACGCCCACGGGCGAGAGGTTGTCAGCTTCGACGATGCCACCCATTCGGCCCGTTTAGGTTGCCTGCCAATGGCGGACGGCCTGATGTTTCTGCCCGCCAATACCGAAAGCCTGCCATCCGGTGCGCTTGTCGAGTTCCAGCCTTTCTGCCAATCCTGAGGAGAACGGACATGAACCTTGCCTACACGATGGCGCCGGGGCGCGGCGACACGGACCTGGTGCTTCAATGGCTGGCAACCGCCCTTGCCGCGCGCGGTCTCAGATGCAGCGGGACCGTGCAGATCAACAGCGAACGCACCGATTCAGGCCCCTGCGACATGGATGTGCGGGTGCTACCCGACGGCCCCGTACTGCGCATCAGCCAGGATCTTGGCCCGCAAGCTCGCGGGTGTCGGCTTGACCCGGCCGCGCTGGAAACGGCGGTTGGGCTTGTCGCGGGAACACTGTCGTCGGATGCCGACCTGCTTATCATCAACAAATTCGGCAAGCACGAGGCCGAGGGCCGGGGTTTTCGCCACGTGATCGCCGAGGCAATGGCGCTGGATGTGCCCGTTCTGGTCGGCCTGAATTCGCTGAACCGAAACGCTTTCGAGAGCTTCGCGGAAGGCCTGGCCATTCAATTGCCGCCCGAACCTGCGGCGTTGATGGCATGGGCCGACCGCGTGACCGCCCATGCGGGCGCGCTGGCCTGAGTTCAGCCGATCCGTACGACCTGTCGGCCGTCCTCGCGCCATTCCGGCAGACCGCCTTCGAGCCGCCTGGCGTTGAGCCCGTGACGCCGCAATGTGGCGACGGCCTGATGGGCATAGATGCAATAGGGGCCACGGCAATAGGCAACGATTTCCGTCGCCGGGTCGAGCCGGGGTAAAAGGCTTTCCAGCTCTGCCAGCGTCACGTTGTGCGCACCCGGAATGTGGCCGCTGGCATATTCGTCCTTCGGGCGCACATCAAGCACTGTGACGGCACCGTCCCTGATGCGTGCGGCCAGTTCATCGCGGCTGACCGGCTCGGGCGCGTCCTGGCCATCCGTCAATCCCCGCAGGATGCGGTCAACCTGCGCACGGTTGCGTTCGGCGACGACGCGCAACAGGTCCATCAGAGTGAGCGTCTTGGCGTCCGTCAACCGATAGATCACGGCCTTGCCGTCGCGGCGACTGGTGGCAAGACCCGCGCGGCGCAAATGCTGCAGGTGCTGCGAGCAATTGGCCAGGGTGAGGCCGGTCTTTTCCGCAAGCGCCTCCACGCCGCGCTCGACCTGCGCCAGTTGTTCCAGCAACATCAGCCGTGCGGGGGCGGCCAGGGCACGGGCGACAAGCGCATATTCTTCAAGCAGGTCTGCCTTCGGGCGGATTGAGATGGGGAACTCCAGCACCCAGTCAATCAAGTAATTAATTGATTGTTAGCATCTGCAGCGCTTTCCGCAACCCCAAGGTCAATCGCATGTCTGAAACCATCCTGTCGGCCGAACCCGCGATTCGCCTGTCCATTTTCCTTGGCGTGCTGGCGGCTATGGCGTTGTGGGAGGTCGCGGCCCCACGTCGGCGGCGCGACATTCCGCGGGTGATCCGCTGGACGAACAACCTTGCGCTTGTCGTGGTCGACACGGTCATCCTGCGGTTGACATTTCCCATCATCGCGGTCGGCCTTGCCGTCATGGCCGAGGATCGCGGTTGGGGGCTGTTCAACAATATCGACGCGCCTTTCTGGGTCGCCATCCTTGTCTCGATGCTGCTGCTCGATCTGGCGATCTACCTTCAGCACGTGATGTTTCATGCCATTCCCGCCTTGTGGCGGCTGCACCGGATGCACCATGCCGATCTCGATTTCGACGCGACGACAGGACTGCGGTTGCACCCGGTGGAAATCCTTGTCTCGATGGGGGTCAAGCTGGCGGTGGTCGCGGCCCTCGGCCCGCCGGCCATTGCGGTGCTGATGTTCGAGGTGCTGCTGAACGCGACCGCGCTGTTCAACCACGCCAATATCGACCTGCCGCGCCCGGTGGACCGGGTCTTGCGCCTGTTCGTCGTCACGCCCGACATGCACCGCGTGCATCATTCCGTCGACCCGCGCGAGACCAACTCGAATTACGGCTTCAACCTGCCGTGGTGGGACCGGCTTCTGGGCACCTACATCGCCCAGCCCGCCAAGGGGCACGAAGGCATGGATATCGGGATCGAGCAATTTTCGCACGCGCCGCGACCTCTGGCTCGACCGGATGCTGGTTCAACCCGTCCGCGGCCCGGCCTCGGGTCATGCGCTTGATTCGCGCCTGACCGCGAAAGACCCGGAATGACCTACGCGCTTGGCATCCGCGAAAACCTGCGGCCGTTTTTCGAACAGCTTTTACAGGTGTTCTTCGTCGGCATGACCATCGGCTTGCAGCGCACGGTGATCCCGGCGCTGGCGGAAAGCGAATTCGGCGTCGTCCCGGGGTCGATGAAGGCGATCTTCGCCTTCATCGTTTCTTTCGGCGTCGTGAAGGGGGCGATGAACTTCGTCTCGGGCCGCCTGTCGGAACGGGTCGGGCGGCGGCGCGTCCTGATCTGGGGCTGGCTGGTGGCCCTGCCGATCCCGTTCCTGATCCTGTGGGCGCCGACCTGGGGCTGGATCGTTGCTGCCAACGTGCTTCTGGGCGTCAACCAGGGCTTTGCCTGGTCGATGACCGTCACGGCCAAGATGGACATCGTGAAGGGCTCCGAACGTGGGCTTGCCACCGGGTTCAACGAATTCGCGGGCTATGGCGGCGTGGCGCTGGCCGGTCTACTGACCGGCTATCTCGCCAGTTATTTCGACCCGCGGCTCAGCCTGTTCGTCTTCGGTCTCGTGGTAATCCTCTTGGCGCTGGCGGCAGGCCTGCTTTCTTTCACCGAAACGTTGCCTTACGCACGCGCCGAAGCCGCACGCCACAAGGCGGGCGCCAATGACGGCCCGCGCCCGCGCTACGTCACGGGGCCGGACAGCCCCACATCGGGCCAGATCTTCGCCCTCGTCACATGGCAAAACCGCACATTCATGGCGCTGGCACAGGCGGGCAGCGTGGAAAAATTCGTCGACGCGCTGATGTGGGCGCTGGTGCCGGTCTTCATGATGGCCAGGGGCGCGAGCCTGATCGAGATCGGCTGGGTCACCGGCATCTACGGTTTTGTCTGGGGCGGCAGCCAGCTCTGGACCGGGCCGTTGTCGGATGCCTTTGGTCGTAAATGGCCGACGGTGGCGGGGTTCTTCCTGTGCGCGGGAGGCGTCCTGACCTTCCCCTTTCTCGATAGCGTGACGGGCTGGGCATTTGTCGCCGCCGTCACCGGGGTCGGCATGGCGCTGCTCTATCCGACGCTCATCGCCGCGATGGGCGACATCGCGCACCCGTCCTGGCGCGGCTCGGCGCTTGGTGTCTACCGGTTCTGGCGCGATCTCGGCTATGCCATCGGGGCGCTGGCCATGGGCCTGATCGCCGACGCGTCGGGCATGTTGGAGGCGGGGTTCTGGCTGACCGGCGCCGCCATGGCGCTGTCTGGCCTCTGGCTTGTCGTCGCGATGGAGGAGACCCACCCGCGTCTTAACCCCGCCACGCCGGAAGGCACGGATGCCTGATACCCCCGGTCGCCGCATTGCACCGTGTCCCGCCGGCGGTGCCCAACCTGGCGCCTTGGCCGTGCAACGAGCCGCCCTGAATACGGGCACGTCGGCGGCGCTGTCGAACGATCAGCCAGGTAACGGCCGGCCGTCACGGGCCGCCTGTCAGAACTGGGAACGCCGACCTTCAACCGAGGACCGACCATGAAACACCTGATCCTTCTCAACGACCCGCCCTACGGCACCGAGCGCAGTTTCAACGGGCTGCGCATGGCCCACGCACTGGCAAAGAATGACCCCGAAGCGGACATCACGGTATTCCTGATGGCAGACGCGGTGCTTTGCGCGAAGTCGGGGCAAAAGACACCGGACGGGTTCTACAACATCGAACGGATGATCCGCCGCGTCCTTACCGCGAAAGGCCGCGTCCTGATGTGCGGCACCTGCATGGATGCGCGCGGGCTGGCCGCCGGTGACATGATGGAGGGGCCGACACGCTCGACCATGGACGCACTCGCCCAAGCAACACTGGCCGCCGACAAGGTGCTGGTGTTTTGAGGGCGCAAATGCCGGCACAAGACACCGCCGCGACCGGCAAGGCCAGGTCACCGTTCGCCTGATGGGGCCGTAGGCAATGCGCTGACGCAAGAGAGGCTTGACCCATTGATTGCCCTTCGGTGGCGTGATTCACGGTTCGAAAACCGCGCGGTGAACCATGTTTGAAATGTCCGGCTGACCGAGGCGCAGATGGCCCGTCTTGAGCCCGATTTCCCGCAACCACTAGGCAAGCCCCGCGTTGGTGATGGGCAGGGTTTGTAGGGACGATCCGATATGGACTTGTACCCGCGAGATACTATGCGCCATCGCCTTTCGGCTTGAGCCTGAGAGACGCCGCGGACTGGTTGAAGAGGACCGTGTTGTTGTCGGCCCGATGCTGCCCCCTGTTCTGTTGGCTCTTGTGCAGGTCGATGGCGCGCTGCACCGCCGGGCGCTCCTTTATCCGTGCACGCCAGTCGGCCACGCGGGGGAATTCCGCAAGCGTTGCTCCAAGCGACTTGGCGATGAATGCCCACGGAAAGGCCAGCATGTCGGCGATGGAATAGTCGCCCAGGATGTAGTCGCGATCCTCCAGGCGGTTTTCCAGCACGCCGAGGTTGCGGTCGTACTCGCCAAGATACCGCTTGAAGCCGTAGTCTCGGTCGCCCTCTGGCGCGTAGTTGCGGAAATGGCTGAGTTGCCCACCCATCGGCCCCTGGTTGCCCACCTGCCAAAAGAGCCACTCCATCAACTCCTTGTGGGCGCGCAGATCACTCGGTGGCGGAGCGAACTGCCCGGTCTTTTCGGCGAGGTAGAGCAGGATCGCGCCGGACTCGAAAACGGTAACGGGGTCGTCGCCCCAAGCGGCATCAGGTGCATGATCCATGATGGCGGGCATCTTGGCGTTGGGGCTGATTGCCAGGAAGTGTGGCGAGAACTGGTCTCCTTCACTGAGCCGCATCAGGATGGGCCGGTAATCGAGGCCGGTTTCCTCGAGCATGATGGCCGCCTTCCAGCCATTCGGCGTGGGGGCAAAATAGAGGTCGATCACGATTCGCCCTCCTGCGTGTCCGTCGCGATGCCTTGCGCGATCATATCGGCAATCGTGTCGGCGTCATAGCCGGCCTGCGCCAGCACGGCGCGCGTGTCCTCGCCCAGCCGACGGGCGGGTTTCGGGGCCTCGGGCGGCGTGGCCGAGAACCGTGCCGGTGTCCGGGCCTGGCGGATTCGGCCGGCCTGCGGGTGGTCTTGTTCGATCACGGCCCCGTTGGCCCGCGCCTGCGGGTGAGAGTAGACCTGATCGCGCGTCAGCACCGGCGCGCAGGGCACATCGTGTTCGCCAAGGCGGCGCATCCAGTTCTCGGTGGTGTCCTCCAGCAGCGCCTCCTGGGTCAGTGCCAGCCGGGCGGGCTTGTTCTCCTCCCGCGCGGCCACGGTGGCAAAGCGCGGGTCCTCCAGCCAGCCTGGACGGCCCACGGCGGCCGAGAGCCCCTTCCACGTGCTGTCGGTATGGGCAGAGACCGCCATCCAGCCATCGGCGGTCTGGTAGATCAACTCGACGAAACTCTGCGCATCATCGCCCGTCGCGGGCCGCAGCTCATCCCCCACGAAGGTGTAGCCCGCCATGTCCGAGCTCCACAGGAACGCCAGCACGGTGTCGAGCATGGAAATCTGCACATGGCTTCCTTCACCCGTCCGGGTGCGCGCCAGCAGGGAGGCGGTGATCGCCTGCGCGGTCTGGATCGCGGTCAGCTTGTCGGGCAGGATCGTTCGGACCAGCCGGGGCCGCGCGGCATCGGCGCCGCCCTGCACGCTGGCCAGCCCCGACAGCGCCTGGATCAGCGGGTCGTAGACCGGCTTGCGCGCCCAGTCGCCGTCGAACCCGAACCCGGCGATGGAAGCATAAACGATGTCGGGCCGGACCGCGCGCACCGCTTCCTCTCCCAGCCCGATCCGCTCCTCGGCCACGCCGGGGCGAAAGTTCTGCACGAAGACATCCGCGCTCTCGCACAACCTCAAGGCCGCCTCGACACCGCGCGGATCCTTGAGGTTCAGCGTGACGGATTTCTTGCCGCGATTGTTGTTGAGGAAGGACGCCGTGAAACCGCCACGACGGCCTGTGACCTGGCGACTATGATCGCCGCCTTCGGGATGTTCGATCTTGATGACCTCGGCGCCCTGGTCGGCCAGCGTCATGGTGGCCAGCGGACCCGAGATCATGGTGGTCAGGTCGATGACTCGAAATCCGTGCAATGGTCCTGACATGTCGTCGACCTCCGGTCGGAAAGAATTGGCGCGGGCGATGCCAACCCGAAAGAGTCGGCTCAGGCTCTCGGGTCGCCGTCCACGCGACAAGCGTGTGAATGGGTGGTCAGTTTCGCATGGGAATACCTTCTTCCCAACGGAAGCCGACACCGCCCCCTTGCCAGACGCCCTCACCAGCCGGATTGGGGCCGTCGATATTCACATGGAGTGGCAGTCCGAAGCCGGGGGCAAGGTTTTGCACGCCCTTCACGGTGCTGCGATGCATGATCCGCAGGCCCTGTTTTTCTACGGGCATGTGCGCTTCGGGTGCCGCACGATGCGCGACGGCCAGATTGTCGATAAAGACACAATCGTTTTCGCTGTACTCATAGGCCATGGCATATCCGTGCGTCAGCCCGGCATTCAGGATGTCGTTATATTCGTGGCAGAGCTGCTTCAATTCGTCGGCGTGAAGCAGGCGAAAGCCATCCTGACCCGGCAGTTTTTCGAGGACGGCGCCAGTCATGCCCAGATGCAGCCAGATACACTTCTGCCCGGACAGGGGATGTTCATGCACCAGCGGATGCACGACACCCGACGCGGAGTTCACCGAGGACAGGCGGCCCCAACGTTCCTGTCGATCCTCTGGCAGCGCCTCGTAGGCAAGGCCCTGGTGCGCGAAATGCGTGCCGCCGCCATTCTCGGCCGGCCGAATGATGTGATAGCCCGAATGGGAAAACGTGGCCGGCAGGAAACTGCCATCGTTGTGCCATTGCGGCCCGACATCGGGAATGCCGTGGCGCTCGTCGTTGGACAGGCGGAAGATATGGGGATTTCCACCAGGCGTTTCGGGGTGAACGCCATGCGTGCTGTGCAATTCCTTGCCGCCCCAAAGACAGCTGGCGCGCAGGAAGTCCTCGGCGTCCAGTTGTTTCTCGTTCTTGAAAACGAGAAAGCCGCGTTCCGCCATCTCGCGTTCCAGGACGTCGACAACCTCCGACGGTGGTGCGTCCTGCGAGGACAGATCTATCCCCGAAACCTGCACGCCGATGGGATCGAGAGCGGTAATTTCGCCACCGAATTCCTCGATGGTGGCAGCGCGTGTCGGGTCAATCGGTGGGAGCTTCGTTTCATGTGTCGTCAAAGCCAACCTCCTTGGTACTGTTTTGAAGGTAATTGGAATTTTTTGTGTTGAAAGTGGTCAAGGCAAATTTCGCGCGGCGCGTCCTGTCCCTCCCGTCAATCAGCTCATGCATCTTTGTTCTTCAAGGCACTGATTTGACGCGATAATATTCGAAGTTTAGCGCACTCGGTGGTTAAAGAACTGGGCTTGCGCAACCAATGCCCGGTTCGACGGGCCGTTCGATGATATGTCGTCTCGGGCGGTCCTTTCCGGTTTGTCTACCAGAGAGAAAGACCATGAAAACCTGCTGTTTGCAGTGCAACAATTCGAGAGCGTTACAACATTGTGTTGCACCACCCCCGGGAAAAGAGGCAAACAGCCCCCAAATCAAGGAAAACGGAAACGATGTCCGATCGAGGAACGCCAATAAAACAAGGGAAATCGGACGTCCAGCGGGCGGCCCGCTTATCCGTGGCACCCATGATGGATTGGACGGACCGGCATTGCCGGTATTTCCATCGTCTGATCAGCGAGCAGGCGTTGCTTTACACCGAGATGGTGACGGCGCCGGCGCTGGTGCGGGGAAACGCGTTGCATCTGCTTGATTTCAATGAAAAAGAACACCCGGTTGCGCTGCAATTGGGTGGCGCGGACCCGGCCGAGCTGGCACAGGCGGCGCGGATGGGGCAAGCGGCGGGCTATGACGAGATCAACCTGAATTGCGGCTGCCCCAGCGACCGGGTGCAATCGGGCACGTTCGGCGCGATTTTGATGAAAAATCCGTCACTTGTGGCCCGTTGCGTACGCGCTATGCGCGACGCCGTGGATATTGATGTGACGGTGAAATGCCGCATCGGCGTCGACGACCAGACCCCGCGCGAGGTTCTGCCCGAGTTCCTGGCCCAGATCGTGGCCGCCGGGTGCGAAAGGGTGACGATCCACGCCCGAAAAGCGTGGCTTCAGGGGCTTTCGCCCAAGGAAAACAGGGACATACCGCCTCTTGATTACACGTTGGTTCAAGAGATGAAACAGCTGTTTCCGAACCTCCATATCTCGATCAATGGCGGGGTCGACAGCCTTGAGCAGGCCGCCGCGTTGCTCGACTCGGGGCTGGATGGCGTGATGGTCGGGCGTGCGGCCTATCATCAGCCTTGGGATATCCTTCATGGCGCAGATGAAATTATATATGAAAAACAGTCACCTGCAGCCAATCGTTCCGAAGTTGCAAGCGCGATGATGCCCTATATCGAGGCGCATCTGCGAAGTGGCGGGCGCCTGCACCAAGTCACGCGGCACATGCTGGGCCTGTTCCACGGCCAGCCCGGCGCGCGGCAGTGGAAGCGAATTTTGTCTGAAAAATCAACGCGTAGCGGCGCGGACCTCGATGTTCTGGAAGAGGCGCTGGCGGCCGTCACCGGGGCTGCCACGCAGGCGGCCGAATAGGTCGACGCGGTCCGGGCTGCTCCGCACCGATTATATTTACAGACGCCGTAAATATGCAGAATCCGCGCGGTTGCGACCCCGGACCGCGCGGCAGGCTGGCGGCGCCTCTGGCCTTCCTTCAACGCCCGGTGTAACGGTTTCGCGCGCAACACAGGAGAGCCAGATGCCCGACACGATGCTTTTGATCCAGATGCTGATTTTGCTGATCGTGATCGGCGGCGCGGCCGGGGTGCTGGCCGGGCTTTTGGGCGTGGGAGGCGGGATCGTCCTGGTGCCGGCGTTCTTCTACGCCTTCCAGACCCTCGGTTACGACGGGCCGCAACTGATGCAGGTCTGCCTGGCGACCTCGCTGGCGACGATCATCGTGACATCCGTCCGCTCGGTTCTGAGCCACAACAAGAAGGGCGCGGTTGACTGGCACATCCTGCGCGGCTGGGGCATTGGCATTGCCATCGGCGCGGTGCTGGGGGTGCTGGTGGCATCCAGCCTGCGCTCGGTCGTGTTGCAGGGCATTTTCGGCGTTCTCGGCCTGGTGATCGGGGTCTACCTTGGCCTTGGCCGGGCGCATTGGCGCTTGGGCCAGGAAATGCCGCGCGGCGTGACACGCGCGGTGTTGTCGCCGATGATGGGGTTCTTGTCGGTGTTGATGGGGATCGGGGGCGGCAGCTTTGGCGTGCCCTTGATGAGCCTTTACAACACGCCCATTCACCGCGCGGTTGCCACGGCGGCAGGGTTCGGCGTGATCATCGCGGTGCCCTCGGTAGCGGGGTTCCTGTTTCTTGACGTGGTGGATGCGCCGCCCTTTACGCTGGGGGCGGTCAACGGCCCGGCCTTCGCGGTGGTGATCGCCATGACGCTGATGACCGCGCCGCTGGGGGTGAAACTGGCCCACGCGATGGACCCCAAGCCGCTGAAGCGGGTTTTCGCGGTATTCCTGACCCTGGTGGCGCTGAACATGCTGCGCAAATCGCTGGGGTGGTGACGGGCGCGCGCCATCGCCTTGGCGATACACGATCTGATCGGCAGTGATTTCCCTGGCGGTGCGCGCGTCAGCCGTGGCGCAGACGCGCGGCACGCCCGCCCCGGCGTTTTTGCAGGCGCGGGGCACGGTCGGGCAGGGCCTCCATCACCGCGCGGCGCTCGGCGGGGGTCATGCGTGACCATTGCGTGATCTCGTCGAGACTGCGGTAGCAGCCGGTGCAGATCCGCTCTTGCGGATGAATGACGCAGATCTTGACGCATGGGCTTTCGATCTCGTCGCGTTTCCAGACTCCGTCTGTCATGTTGCTGCCCTCAGATGCACCAGGCGGTCCAGCGCCCCTTGCAGGATATAGGAAGCGGCGACGTGGTCGATAACCTCGGCGCGACGTTTTCGTGTCGTATCCGCCTCGAGCAGGGCGCGTTCGGCCGCGACGGTGGAAAGCCGTTCGTCCCAGAACCCGATGGGCAGGTCGGTGAGGCGCGAAAGGTTGCGCGCAAAGGCGCGGGTCGATTGGCAGCGCGGGCCTTCGGAGCCGTCCATGTTGCGCGGCAGGCCCAGCACCAGACCGCCGATATTGCGGGCAGTGAGGATGGCCAGCAGTTTTTCCGCGTCGGCCCCGAATTTCTTGCGCCTAATGGTTTCCAGCGGCGTGGCGACCGACAACACCGTGTCGGACACGGCCACGCCTATGGTGCGCTCGCCCAGGTCGAGCCCGGCGATGGCGCGCCCCGCGGGCAACGCGGTTGCGAAATCTTCAACCGCGTCATGGATCATTCCGACAGCCCCGCGGCGCGGGCGGCATCGGCGATCACGGCCAGCGCGGCGGCGTCATCGGCAAAGGCCGCGCGGGCGGTTTCAACCGCCGCCTGTGCGCCCTCGGCATCGCCCAGCACCCCGTAAGAGCTGATCAGGCGCGCCCATTCCTGCGGGCTGCCGCCGTCTTCGTTCAGCCGCTCGGCCAGGCCCGAGACCATGGTTCTGATCATCTCCTGGCGGTCTTGTTCGGGCATTTGCGCCGCGTTTTCCATGTCCTCGGCGGTGGGGCCGCGCAGGTCATCGGGCGTGCCCTCGGCCACGCCGGCCTGCAGGGCGGCGGCGCGTACCGTGGCCAGCATCTGCGGGCGCCCGGCAAAGACCTGTTGTGCCTCGGCCCAGATGGCCGCGGCGCGGGCTGTATCGCCAAGCTCGCCCAGCGCGCCGATAAGCTGGGCCCATTCCTGCGCCGTGCCGCCCTGGTTGGCCATCCGGTTCATCAGGCGGTCCACCATGCCACGCACCATCTGCTGGCGCTCTTCGGGGGTCATCTGTTCGGCGTTCTCGATGTCTTCGGCGGTGGGGCCGGGCAGGGCGGGCTGCTCGGGCGGGAGCGTGAAATTCGCCCCGGCGCGGGCGGCGATTTCCTCGATCTGGGCGCGGATGGGCGCGATCCAGGCGGCATCGGCCGGGCCTTCTTGCAGCAATTGTTCCCAGACGCGGAAAGCCTGGTCGGGGCGGCCCGTCTGCGCTGCCATCAGCCCCATGTAATAGCGCGCCGTTCCATTGCCGGGGTCGCGGGCCAGGGCCGCGCGCAGGGCGGTTTCGGCCTCGGGGCTGACATAGCCGCCGGCGGCCAGCACCAGCATGTCGGCGTAATCGGCGTAATCCTTGGCGGTTGCCTCGGTGCCCTTGATGGAAAGGATGGCCTCTTGCGCCTTGGAGGCGGCGGTGAAGTTGCCAAGCGCGGCCTCGCTGCGGGCCAGCAGGGTCTGCCCCTGAAGATCGGCGGGGCGTTCGGCCACAGCCGCGCGCAGACGCTTGACCAGGTCGAGATACTCGGGCGGGGCGTCTTGCGGCATCTCGGTCAGAGGCACCTGCGCCTCGGCCTCGGATTGCGAGGGGCGGTTCTCGCGCATGTCGCGCGCGATTTCCATTCGCTGTTGTAGCCCCATGTCGCCGTAACCGGGCGCGCCCAGTTGCCAGTAGACGCCGATGGCGCCGGCAACCAGCACAGCGCCAGTGCCCACCGCCATGCCGCGCGACAGCCCCGAGGGCTGGTCGGCGCCGATATCGGCGGCCTGCAGTTGCGCGTCGGCGGTCAGGATGCGGCGCGACACCTCGGCGCGGATACGCTCGGCGTCGTCCTCGCCGATCACGCCGCGGGCCAGGTCGCGCTCGATTTCCTTCAACTGGTCGCGATAGACACGCAGGTCAAAGGCGGCGGGGTGCTCGGTCGCGCGTCGGCCGCGCACAAGGGCCAGCGCCAGAAGCGCCGCGACAGCCAGCGCCATCGCGCCCGAGATGATCCAGAAAAGCATATGTCCTCCATCGGCTGCTGCCTGATGTATACACGGGCGCCGCGTGGCAAAAGGGGTAAACTGACGCATGTCGCAAGCGCGCGCCATTGTGACGTTTCGAAACAGCGCCACGCCTGCGATACGGGGCAGATAGCACGACAGGACATCCGTGTTGGATTCGGCCGCCGCCAGCAGAATGGGACCCGCATGAAACGATACTCCGTCTTTGCCGTCGCGCGCGAGGCCGCGCGTTATCACACCGGGTGGGAACGCGCGTGGAAAAGCCCCGCGCCCAAGAAGAAATACGATGTCATCATCATAGGTGCGGGCGGGCACGGGCTGGCCACGGCCTACTACCTTGGCAAGAATCACGGCATCCGCAACGTGGCGATCGTGGAAAAGGGGTGGCTGGGCGGCGGCAACACTGGCCGCAACACGACCATCATCCGCTCGAACTACCTGCAAGATCCGTCGGCGGCGATCTATGAAAAGGCGCGCTCGCTTTACGAGACGATGAGCCAGGACCTGAATTACAACGTCATGTATTCGCCCCGTGGCGTGATGATGCTGGCCCAGACCGAGCACGAGGTGCGTGGCTACCTGCGCACGGCCCATGCCAATGCCCTGCAAGGGGTGGACACGCGGTTCATCCAGCCCGACGAGGTGAAGAAGCTGGTGCCGATCATCAACCTCGATGGCCCGCGCTACCCGGTGCTGGGCGCGTTGTGGCAGGCGCGCGCGGGCACCGCCCGGCACGACGCGGTCGCCTGGGGCTATGCGCGGGCCTGTTCCGACATGGGCATGGACGTGATCCAGCAATGCGAGGTCACGTCCATCCGGCAAACGGGCGGCAAGGTCACCGGCGTCGACACCACCAAGGGGTCGATCGATTGTGACAAGCTGGGCATCGTCGTCGCGGGCCATTCCGGCGTCGTGGCGGACATGGCCGGGTTCCGGCTGCCCATCGAATCGGTGGCGCTGCAGGCGCTGGTATCGGAACCGATCAAGCCTTGCATGGACGTGGTGGTGATGGCCAACACCGTGCATGGCTACATGAGCCAGTCGGACAAGGGCGAAATGGTGATCGGTGGCGGCGCGGACGGGTACAACAACTACACCCAGCGCGGCAGCTTTCACCATATCGAGGAAACGGTGCGCGCGCTGGTCGAAACCTTCCCGATGATTTCACGGCTGAAAATGCTGCGCCAATGGGGCGGCATCGTCGACATGACGGGTGACCGCTCCCCCATCTTGTCGAAAACCCCTCTTGAGGGCTGTTTCATAAACTGCGGCTGGGGCACCGGCGGCTTCAAGGCGATCCCCGGCTCGGGCTGGGGCATGGCCGAGCTGATGGCAAAGGGACAATCCCCGCTGACCGACGAGTTTTCGCTCTATCGCTTCCGCGAGGGAAAATTCATCGACGAGAGCGTGGCGGCGGGGGTGGCGCATTGATGGCCTGCCGTTTCGAGAGGCGCCGGGGCGCGATCTCGGGCCGTACCCGACCCGGCTCTGACCTGTGCTGCGCGAATCTGGCGACAAATATCCATGATCTAGGAGGCGTGACATGCTGACCCCTCGAAATGGCCGCATCACCGCCGGATCGGCAGGCTATTGCCGGGCGCGCGAGGGTGAATTTGCAGGAAACGGCGTAAAACGACCGGGGATTTCCGCTCATTCTTCCGTCATGGGGGCAGGGGCGCCATGTGTGGTTCATTCCGAAAGAGAGGAGGAACCATGTCACATCTCGATTACAACACCCGCACGCAGGACACGCACGAAATCTCCTCGGGATCGGGGGGCCTTGGCGGGCTTCTCGTTGTCGTGGTCATTCTGGGGTTCATCATGCTGCTGGCCTCGTTCGGCACGAACCCGGAAGAATCGGGCGGCGGCGAGGGTGCCACAGGGGCTGGGGCGGAAAGCTCTGCCTCGGGCACCTCAACGATGCCTTCTGCCGGCACCATGCCTGCCGGCGAATAACCCACAAGCCTGCCTTGAACCGAACCGATCGGGTCGGCGCTCTTTGGCGTCGGCCCGTTTTTCATGTCCGGCCCCCGCCGTTCGGGCGGGAGGTCCATACGCGGAAGGATGCGCGCCATGTTGATCCTTGAATGCCCCTGTTGCGGGGTCAGAGGCGAAGAAACGGAATTTCACGGCGGGGGCGAGGCGCATATAAAGCGGTCCGGGCCCGGCTCGTCGGACGAGGCGTTTCACGACTACCTCTTTGCCAAGGAAAACCCGCGCGGCGTGCATTTCGAGCGCTGGCGGCATGTATATGGCTGCGGCAAGTGGTTTCACGCGGCGCGCTGCACCCAGACGCTTGAAGTGTTCGGCACCTACAGTGCCCAGACCACCGAGCCACCGCAGGACATCAAGGACAAGATCTCGGCCCGGCGGCCGGGCTGGACGTGGAGAGAATTCGCATGAGCACGCGTCTTGCGACGGGCGGGCGGTTGGTGAACCGCGCGCAAAAGATGAATTTCACCTTCAACGGCGAGCGCCTTTCGGGTCACGCAGGCGATACGCTGGCCTCGGCGCTGCTGGCCAATGGCAAGATGATGGTGGGCCGGTCGTTCAAGTATCACCGCCCGCGCGGGGTGGTGGCAAGCGGCGCCGAAGAGCCCAACGCGCTGGTCAACCTTGGCACCGGCAACCGGCTGGAGCCCAACCAGCGCGCCACCACGACCGAGCTGTTCGAGGGGTTGGCCGCCACCAGCCAGAACCACTGGCCCAGCCTTGAATTCGATATCGGCGCGGTGAACACCTATTTCAGCCGCTTCCTGCCCGCGGGCTTTTACTACAAGATGTTCATGTATCCGCGCGCCTTCTGGAAACATGTCTACGAGCCCTTCATCCGGCAGTCGGCGGGGCTGGGCCGCGCCCCCGAGGCCCATAGCCGCGATGAAGACACCTATGAACATTTCTATGCCTATATCGACGTGCTGGTGATCGGCGGCGGCATTGCGGGCCTGCAGGCGGCGCTGGCGGCCGGGCGCGCGGGCGCGCAGGTGCTGCTGATCGAGCAGACCGCCCATTGGGGCGGGCGCACCCCGGTGGATGGCGGCGAGGTTGACGGCAAACCGGCGGCCGAGTTCGTCGAGGCCGCGCTGGCCGAGCTGCGCGGCATGAAGAACGTGGCGCTGCGCACCCGCATGATGGGGGCGGGCGTTTACGATCATGGCTACGTGCTGGCCTATGAGCGGATGAGCGACCACGCACCGGGCACCCCCGGACCGCGGCACCGCCTGTGGCGCTTGCGGTGCAAGCAGATCGTGACGGCAACCGGCGCCATCGAACGGCCGCTTTGCTTTGCGGGCAACGATGTTCCCGGCGTGCTTCTGGCAAGTGCCCTGCGCGATTACGCGGTGAATTACGGCGTGTCCATCGGCGACCGCACCGTGGTTGTCACCAACAATGACGATGCCTATCGCACGGCGATCTCCATGAAGGAGATGGGGCTGGAGGTTCCGGCCATCATCGACGCGCGGGCGGGCGGCGGCGGCGCGCTGGCCCAGCAGGCGCGCGATCTTGGCATCCGGGTTGAAACCGGAAAGGGCATCGCCAAGGTCAAGGGCACCCGCCGCGTCGAGGGCGTGGCGATCTGCGCGCAGGCGGGCGAGGGCGCGGTTCTGGACGAGATCAAGTGCGACGCGGTTGCCATGTCGGGCGGCTGGTCGCCGGTCGTGCACCTGTGGTCGCATTGCGGTGGCAAGCTGGATTGGGATGACGCGCAGTCCATGTTCCGCCCGCGTGCCAGCGCGCCGCCCACCGGCGCGACGGGTGAGGCATTCGTCATTCCGGCGGGCAGTGCCAATGGCCACCTGGGGCTGGGCGACGTGCTGGCCGATGCCGATGCAGCGGGCCGCGCCGCAGCGCAAGCCGTGGGCGCCACGCCGCCGAAGACCGCCGCGCCGCAAGGGGCAGGCCCCGACGAGGCGCCGATCGAGCCGGTCTGGCTGATGCCGCAGGGCGTGGATATCAAGCTGCGGATGAAGGCGTGGCTGGATTTCCAGAACGACGTCAAGGTGAGCGATGTGCAACTGGCCGCGCGCGAAGGGTTCGAATCCGTCGAACACGCAAAGCGCTATACCACGCTGGGCATGGCCACTGACCAGGGCAAGTTGAGCAATATCAACGGTCTGGCGATCCTGTCGGATGCGTTGGGGCAGCCCATCCCGCAAACCGGGACAACCACCTTTCGCCCGCCCTACACGCCGATTTCCATGGGCGCCATCGCGGGCGAGGCGCGCGGCAAGGTCTTTCAGCCGATCCGCCGCACGCCCATCCAGGACTGGCACGAGGCGCAGGGCGCCTATTTCGAACCCGTCGGCCACTGGCGCAGGCCCTATTGCTACCCGCAGGGCGGCGAGAGCCACGCCCAGGCGGTCGAGCGCGAGATCACCCAGACGCGCAACTCGCTGGGGCTGCTCGATGCCTCTACCCTGGGCAAACTGGTGGTCAAGGGGCCGGATGCGGCGCGTTTCCTGGATATGCTCTACACCAACATGATGTCCACGCTGAAACCGGGGCGCTGCCGTTATGGCCTGATGTGCAGCGAAAACGGCTTCTTGATGGATGATGGCGTGGTGGCGCGGATCGATGACGAGACCTTCTTGTGCCACACCACCACCGGCGGGGCCGAGCGTATCCATGCCCACATGGAGGAGTGGCTGCAGACCGAATGGTGGGACTGGCAGGTTTACGTCGCCAACGTGACCGAGCAATACGCCCAGATCGGCGTGGTCGGCCCCAATGCGCGCAAGGTTCTGGAAAAGCTGGGCGGCATGGACCTGTCGCGCGAGACGTTGCCTTTCATGGCCTGGGCCGATGGCACCCTGGCGGGGATCGGGGTGCGGGTCTTCCGCATCTCGTTCTCGGGCGAGCTGTCGTATGAAATCGCGGTTGATGCCTCCTATGGCCGGGCGTTGTGGGACAAGCTGCTGGCGGCGGGCGAAGAGTTCGGCGTCATGCCCTACGGCACCGAGGCGTTGCACGTGATGCGGGCCGAAAAGGGCTTTATCATGATCGGTGACGAAACCGATGGCACCGTCATCCCGCAAGACCTGGGGCTGCACTGGGCGATCTCGAAGAAAAAGGACGATTTCATCGGCAAGCGCGCGCAGGAACGCAGCCACATGACCGACCCGGACCGTTGGCAATTGGTCGGGCTGGAAACACTGGATGGCGGCGTGCTGCCCGATGGTGCCTACGCGGTGGCCGAGGGCACCAATGCCAACGGTCAGCGCAACATGCAGGGGCGCGTCACCTCGACCTATTATTCGCCAACGCTGAAACGCGGCATCGCGATGGGCCTGGTCAGGCACGGCCCCGACCGCATGGGCGAGGTGCTGGAATTTCCGGGCACCGATGGCACCACCCACAAGGCCCGGATCGTCGAGCCGGTTTTCTTCGACAAGGACGGGGAGAAACAGAATGTCTGAGGCACAAAGCGCGCTGCGCGGCACGTGGCACAAGGGTCTGGTAACGGTCGCCGAGGCGGGCCTGCAGGGCATGATAACCCTGCGCGGCCAGACCGGGGAGGCCGGGTTCGCCGACGCGGTGAAGCAGGCCACCGGGCTGGATCTGCCCGATACCCGCACCATCGTTGCGGCGGATAAACGGGCCATTGCCTGGATGTCGCCCGATGAATGGCTGCTCATGTGCCCTTACGAGGATGCGCATGACATGGTTGCCGGGCTGCGCGCGGCGCTGGCGGGCCGTCATCACCTTGTCGAAAACGTATCCGACGCACGGGCGATGTTCACGCTGGACGGCGACGATGCAACCCTGCGCGAAGTGTTGGCCAAGCTGGCGCCGGTTGATCTGCACCCCGAGCGATTCGGTCCCGGCGAGATGCGCCGCACGCGGTTTGCCCAGGTGCCGGGTGCCTTTTGGTTAACGGCGCCGGGCGCGGCGCGTGTCGTTTGCTTCCGATCGGTGGCACAATACATGTACGACCTGCTTTGCGTGGCGTCCTCCGAGGGGAGCGCAGTGGGGTATTTCAAACCCTGATCGACCAAGCCGGGGCAGCGACGCCGCCGCATGAGTGCACCTGTCGCGCCCCGTGGCCGCGTTTCGCGCGCGTCCCGCGCGGCGGCAAGGGGGTTGACGTTACCCACGGGTGACTACCATGTAACAGGCATCATCAACGCACGAACAACGAGGGGTGTCCCAATGGCTTTCGAACTTCCCGATCTTCCCTATGCACATGACGCGCTGGCCGATTCTGGCATGAGCCGCGAAACGCTGGAGTATCACCACGACATTCACCACAAGGCGTATGTCGATAACGGCAGCAAGGCCATTTCCGGCACCGAGTGGGAAGGCAAGAGCGTCGAAGAGATTATCAAGGGCACGTATGACCCGAAGGCCGTGGCGCAGAACGGCATCTTCAACAACGCCTCGCAGCACTGGAACCACACGCAGTTCTGGGAAATGATGGCGCCGGGCGGCACCGGCATGCCCGGTGAACTGGAAAAGGCCCTGACCGAGGCGTTCGGCTCGGTCGACGAGTTCAAGTCGCAGTTCGCCGCCGCGGGCGCGGGCCAGTTCGGTTCGGGCTGGGCATGGCTGGTGCAGGACACCGACGGCAGCCTGAAGGTCACAAAGACCGAAAACGGCGTGAACCCGCTGTGCTTTGGCCAGACCGCGCTTCTGGGCTGCGACGTGTGGGAACACTCCTACTACATTGATTTCCGCAACAAGCGCCCGGCTTACCTCGACAACTTCCTGAACAAGCTGGTCAACTGGGAAAACGTTGCCAGCCGTATGAAGTGACACGGCACCAAAAACCGCTTGAAAGCCCGCCCATCCCGGCGGGCTTTCTTCGTTTCGCCCGCCCGTCTTGGCGCGCGGCTGTGAAAACGCCCTACAAACCGGCGCGGCGCAGGGTATAAGGTCATGCGCGAACAGCACGAGGCCAGCATGAACTTGCTTGAACGAACCGAGTCCTTCCTGCGCGCCATCTGGGAAGAGGGCGATGCCGGCGCGCTTGGGCGCATCCTGACCGAAGACGCAAAGATGCACGGGCTGGAAGAGATGGACCTGATGGGCCCCGCGGCCTTTGCCGCGTTTCATTGCATGGTGCTGCGCCAGTTCGAGGACGTGAAGATAACCGAGGTCACGGGAATTTCGGATGGCCCGATGGTGGCCATGTCGTTTCGCATCAGCGCGGTCGAGCGCCGCAAACACCGCCATGTAAGCTGCATGGCCTACCTGATGGCGCGCTATCGCGGGGACAAGATTTGCGAAGGTCAGAACTTTCTCGATTTCGTTTCGCTTTTCGAACAGGCCGGTCGGCTGCCCGCACGCACGCGCGACATGTGCCTTCTGGGCAGCGAGCTGCACCTGGTGCCGCAGAACCACCGCCGCGCACATTGAGGCTGGCGCCCGTATCCCCGCGTTGCTAACGCTGGTGCGCTGGCAAACAAGGCAGACCGGATGGGAAGTGAGGCAGGGCGCGGAATCTTGGCAATGGTGGTGGCCTGCACCGTATGGGGGGTCGCGCCGCTCTACTACAAGCTGTTGGCGCATATCCCACCGATCGAGGTGCTGGCCCATCGCACGATCTGGTCGGTGCTGTTCTTCGCGCTTGTCCTGCTGGTGCAGGGGCGACTGGGCCAGCTACGCGCGGCCTTGGGGGATTGGCGCAAGATCGCTGTCGTCATGGCTGCGGCGTTGCTGATTTCGACGAACTGGTTCGTGTTCATCACCTCGGTTCAGATCGGCCGCGTGACCGAGGCCAGCCTTGGCTATTACCTGTTTCCGCTGGTGGCGGTGGCGCTGGGACGGTTGGTGTTCGGTGAAAGGTTGACCGTGGCACAGCAACTGCCCGTGGCACTTGCCATTTTCGCGGTGGCGCTGCTGACCTGGGGGCTGGGCGTGACGCCGTGGATCGCGCTGATCCTGTCGGGCACTTTCGGCCTGTATGGCGTGGTCAAGAAACGGCTGGATGTCGGCCCGGTTGTGTCGGTGACCGCCGAGGTGGCGTTGCTGGCGCCCATCGCGCTGGCGGTTCTGGGATGGTTTCACACCCAGGCGCCCGATCCGGCTTTCGGCGGCGACATGGTGGATGCCGCCTTGCTGATGTTTTCCGGTGTTCTGACCGGCGCACCTCTGATCCTGTTTTCCTACGCCGCGCGGCGGGTGCGGCTGGGCACCATCGGGCTGGTGCAATACCTTAACCCGACGCTGCAATTCCTTGTTGCCGTTCTGATCTTCAACGAGCCCTTCAACCGCTGGCATGGCATTGCCTTCGGCTTGATCTGGGCCGCGCTGGCGATTTACACGGTCGCCACCTGGCGTCAGGACAGGGCCGCGCGCAGGGCGGCTGTCAATGTCGGGACATCCTGAACCACGCGGATGAAATCGCGCAAGGACGCATCGGCAAAACCCTGGTCGATCACGTGTTCGACCAGCCCCACCAGCGGTTGCCAGAATCCGTCGGTATCCAGCAGCAGGATCGGCTTGTTATGCAGGCCAAGCTGTCGCCAGGTCAGCACCTCGAAGAACTCGTCAAGGCTGCCGGCGCCGCCCGGCAGCACCACCACGGCATCGGAATTCATGAACATGACCTTCTTGCGCTCGTGCATGTTCTCGGTGACGACGAACTGGCTGAGATCGCGCTTGCCGACCTCGGCCTGTAAAAGATGCACCGGGATCACCCCGAATGTTTGCCCGCCCGCGTATTGCGTCGCCCGCGCAACAAGGCCCATCAGCCCGACGTCGCCCGCGCCATAGACCAGCCGCCAGCCATTGTCGGCCAGCGCGTATCCCACCGCCTCGGCGGCTTCGGCGAAGGCGGGGTTCTCGCCGGGGCGCGAGCCGCAAAAAACGCAGACGGATGGTTGACTTGACATGGGGCTCTCCGGGCAATGTTGCTTTTGACCCGTGATAGCGGTGTTGATAAGGTCGCTCAACCGCGCTGGGGCGGTTTTGGGGATAGTCGAGAAAGACCGGCATGAGCAAATTTGCAATCTTCTCCGGCCCGGGCGCCGTGATGGCTGGCGGGGCTGTGGCCGTGGCCGTGGCGGCCGTGGTGGCCGGTGTGATCCTGTGGGATCGCGGGGGCGGGCCGGGGCCCGCGCCGCAGCCGCAACCAATGGCCGAGGCGCCCGCGGGACTGTCGGAGGAAGCCGAAGAGACCGATGCGGCAGCCAATCTCGCGCAGGACAGCCCGCAAGTGGCCGCGCCCGCGCCCGACACCCCACCGGCCGATGCCGCGCAAGAGGCACCGGCCGCGCCGCAACCGCCGCGTTTCGCGCTGGTCCGGGCCGAGCGCGACGGCCTTTTGCAGGTGGCCGGCACCGCCGAACCGGGCGGCACGGTGACCTTGTTGCTGGACGAGGCAAGAATTGGCGAGGCCATCGCGGGCAGCGACGGCAGCTTTGCGGCGATGCTGGATGTGCCCCCCTCGGACAAGCCACGGCTGATGCGGCTTGAATTGCTGATGGGCGAAAAGGTCATCCTGTCGGACCAGGAGGTGATCATCGCACCGAGCGCGCCCGCGCCGGTTACACAAGTGGCCGAGGCCGCGACGGATAGGCCGGCCACGCCCGGAGCCGAGAGCACCCCAGAAATCGTGCAAGGCCCCGAAGATGGGCAGGGCAACGAGGCATTGCCCAATGAGGAAACCACGAGCGATGCGCCATCCGGGACCACTACCGAGACAGGTTCAGAGAGAGACGCCGAGACGGCTACAGAGACAGAGACAGAAACCACCCCGCCCGCACAGGTCGTGGCCAATGCGCCCACGGCCCCCGCGCCAACGGCACCGCAGGCCGCGCCCGACGCCGCCGAAACCGTGGCCCGTTCGGCGCCCCCCGCCGATAGCCCGGCGGTGTTGCTGTCGGACGCCGAGGGCGTGCGTGTGATCCAGCCCGCCACCGCGGGTGATGCCCCGCCCGAGGTCATGACCAGCGTGGCGATCGACGCCATCACCTATTCCGACGCGGGCGAGGTGGAACTGGCCGGGCGCAGTCCCGGCGAAGGCTTTGTGCGGATCTACCTGGACAACAAGCCCATCACCACGTCACAGATCGACTCCGACGGCAGCTGGCGTACCGATCTGCCGCAGGTCGACAGCGGCATCTACACGCTGCGGGTCGATCAGATCGACGAGGACGGCGCGGTTGTCAGCCGCGTCGAGACTCCGTTCAAGCGCGAAGATACCAGTGACCTGGCCGAGGCCGCACAGGCCGATGGGCCGGCAAGAGCTATCACCGTTCAGCCGGGCAACACGCTTTGGGCCATCGCGCGTGATCGCTATGGAGAGGGCATAATGTATGTCGAGGTTTTCCGCGCCAACGCCGAACGTATTCGCGACCCCGACCTGATTTACCCGGGCCAGGTTTTCGATCTGCCCGCGCTTGACTGAACCGCCCGCCGGGTTTGAAAACCCGGTCAAGCGGGCGGCTATGCCATCCGTGACCGGGGGAATCTGTCGCGGCGTCCGGTGTCTGGTCTTTCGCCTGAAAGCGCCCTATCAGGGGCTTTGAGCACGAACCAGGACGGGGCAGCATGCGCAGCTTTCACACCGCCAGCGACGATGAACTGGACCGGGCCGAGCGCCGCTCGGGCCTGCGCACGATCAAGAAGGTCGCCCCCTACCTTTGGCCCGCCGACAAGCCCTGGGTAAAGCGCCGCGTGGTGTTGGCGATGCTGGCGCTTCTCGGGTCAAAGCTGATCGCGGTTTACACGCCGATGCTGTATCGCGACGCGGTCAACGCATTGTCGGGCGAAGGCGTGCCCATGCTGGCGCTTGGGGCGGTCGGCCTGACGGTGGCCTATGGCATGGCACGGCTTTTTACCAACGGGTTCCAGCAATTGCGCGACGCGATATTCGCCGCGGTGGGGCAGCGCGCGTTGCGCCAATTGGCGCTTGAGACCTTTACCCATATTCACCGCCTGTCGATGCGCTATCACATCACGCGCAAGACCGGCGGGTTGAGCCGCATCATCGAGCGCGGCGTCAAGGGCGTGGATTTCCTTTTGCGATTCATGCTGTTCAGCATCGGCCCGTTGGTGCTGGAACTGGTGATGGTGGCGGGGATCTTCTTTTTCCTGTTCGATTCCTGGTACCTCGCCACGGTGGTTGGCACCATCGCCATTTATGTATGGTTCACCTTCAAGGTCACCGAATGGCGGGTCAAGCTGCGCCGCGAGATGAACGACCAGGATACCGATGCCAACCAAAAGGCCATCGACAGCCTGCTGAATTTCGAAACCGTCAAGTATTTCGGGGCCGAAGCGCGCGAGGCGGCGCGCTATGACCGCGCGATGGAAGCTTATGAGCGGGCGGCGCTGCTGACCTCTTATTCGCTGTCCTTTCTGAATTTCGGGCAAAGTTTTCTTATCACCGGCGGGTTGGTGGTGGTGATGGTGATGGCCGCGCTCGGCGTGCAGAACGGCACGCTGACCGTGGGGGATTTCGTGATGGTCAACGCCTACATGATCCAGATCACCATGCCGCTGAATTTCCTGGGCACGGTCTATCGCGAGATCCGGCAAAGCCTCGTGGACATGGGCGAAATGTTCGACCTGCTGGAACAACCGTCCGAGATTTCCGACAAGCCCGGCGCACCGGCGCTGCGTGTCGATGGCGGGCGGGTCACGCTGGAAGATATCGAGTTTGGCTATGATGACGAGCGCCCGATCCTCAAGGGCGTGTCGCTGGACGTGGCACCGGGGCAGACAGTGGCCATCGTGGGGCCGTCGGGCTCGGGCAAGTCGACCATCGGGCGGCTCTTGTTCCGCTTCTACGACGTGCAGGGCGGCGCGTTGAAGATCGACGGGCAGGATGTGCGCGACGTCACGCAAGATAGCCTGCACGACGCCATCGGCGTGGTTCCGCAAGACACGGTGCTTTTCAACGATACCATCCGTTACAATATCGCTTATGGGCGCGATGGAGCCACCGAGGAGGAGGTGATCGCCGCCGCCCGCGCCGCGCAGATCCATGATTTCATCATGCGCCTGCCCAAGGGCTATGACACGGCGGTGGGCGAACGCGGCCTGAAACTTTCGGGCGGCGAGAAACAGCGGGTGGGCATCGCGCGCACCTTGTTGAAAAACCCGCCGATCCTGCTGCTGGACGAGGCGACAAGCGCACTGGATACCGAGACGGAACGCGAAATTCAGGGTGCGTTGCGCCGCGCAGGCGAGGGCCGCACGGTGTTGACCATCGCGCACCGCCTGTCGACCGTGGCCGACGCCGACCGGATCATCGTGCTGGAAGATGGCCGCATCACCGAATCCGGCACACATGCCAGGCTGCTTGAAACCAGGGGCCGGTATTGGAGCCTTTGGCAAAGACAGGCCGCCGAAAGCGACGCGGCTTAAGGCCGGGCACGGCGCAAGGCGCGCCGCGCCGAACCGTCACGCTTCGCATCAGGCACCGTCCCGCCCCATCGGCGCGCGCCGTATCACTCGGCGGCCTTGAGCGGCGGCACGGGGCGATGGATGACCGTTGGCACAGCGTCCTCTTCCCAGATGATCTCGGGGGCCTTCAGGCGGCGCGCGGCGCGGCGCAACGCCCAATCCTGTGCCGCCCGGCTGGAGCGACCCCGCGTGAGCAGGGCAAATACGCGGCCGACCGTCGTGACATAGGTCGAGGCCCAGACCCGAAGCGCCAGCAGCGATGGCGTGAACACCAGCGTCAGCAGCGTGGCGATGCCCAGCCCGAACACCACGGCCGTGGCAAGCTGTTTCCACCACAGCGCGGTGGGGCTGTCGAGCGAATAGCCCCCATTGATGAAATCCAGGCTGAGCCCCAGCATCATCGGCGCAAGGCCGGCCATCGTGGTCACCGTGGTCAGGATCACCGGGCGAAGGCGGTCTTCGGCGGTGCGAATGATCGCCTCGATCCGGGGCATGTAGCGGCTGTAATCCTGGTAGGTGTCGATCAGAACGATATTGTTGTTCACCACGATCCCCGCCAGCGCGACGATGCCGGTGCCGGTCATGATGATCGAGAAGGGCTGATCCATGACCAGCATCCCGATCAGCACGCCGGTGGTCGACAACACAACGGCGATCAGAACCAGCGCCGCGTTGTAGAAGCTGTTGAACTGCGCCAGCAGGATGATGAACATCAGCCCCAGCGCCGCGGCAAAGGCCGATTGCAGGAATTGCTGGCTTTCGGCCTGGTCTTCCTGGTCGCCGGTCCATTCATGATCGACCCCGGCGGGCAGGGCATCGCTTTCCAGCCATTCGTTCAGCACGGCGATGCGTTCGTTCGCCGTGATGGGCGTGCCGGTGATCTGCGCCTCGCCGCTTTCGACGGCGCGGGCGATCTCGTCCAGGGGCACGGCATCGGCCTGCGGTAGGTGGTAATAGGTGGCCGCGGGCGCGCCAAGCAACCCATCGAGCCAGGCCATCGCGCCGGAACGCGCGGTCGTGAGCGCCAATGTATAGGGCGCGCCCTCGGCCACGGCTTCGGGCGTTACCTCGTTGCCGAACCCCAGTGAAACCGCGTTTTCCGGCTGCGGCTCGCCGTTTGCGTCAAGCGGGACCAGCTTGTAATCCATCATGCCGTCACGCACGCCCGCCTTCACGTCGAAATAGCGGGTGCCGTCGACGCGCTTGATTTCGGCCAGCTTGGGCACGGGCTGGCGCGAAATGAAATTGGCCAGCGGCATCAAGCCGTCCTGGGTGCGCACCTTGAGCGTATCGAGCGTTGACAGCACGCGGTCATCCTGCGGCAGGCGCACGCGGATCTCGATTTCCTCGTCCGAGGTATCGACGCGCATCGTATCGAGCATCAAGCCGCGCGTGACCAGTTGCACCATCGCGCCCACGGTGGCCACGTCGGCGCCATAGCGACCGGCCTTTTCCACGTCGACATCTATCTGCCAGTCTATGCCGGGCAGGGGCAGGGTATCCTCGATCAGGGTCAGGCCCGGCGTGCCCTCATAACGGGCGCGGACAAGCTCGGTTGCCTCGATCAACGCGTTCCAATTGTCGCCCTTGAGGCGTAGATGCACCGGCTTGGCCGAAGCGGGACCGCCGGACTGGGCCAGTATCTCGATCTTGATACCGGGTATGGTTTCCAGCTTGGCGGTCAGTTCGTCGATGATCACGTCGCCATCGAGGCGCTCCAATGTCACCTCGTCGGGGTGTGCGGCGGCATAGGCGGCGCGATCTTCCCAGGGGATCGTTTCAAGCTGCACCTGCCCGATGGTATCGAGCGGCGGCTGCGCGCCGCCGGTGTTGTTGTTCAGCCCCCCGTCGCCGGCAAAGGCAAAGGCGTTGAGAATACCGGGGTGGTCCAGCACCACCTTTTCAACCTGCGCCACCAGCGCGTCTTTTTCCGCAAGGCTCAGGTTGCCGCGGGCACGCACGTAGACGATGGCCTGTTCGGGCTCGGAATCGGTGAAGAACTCGACCCCGTTGTTGTTCTGCCCGAAATACATGAACACCCCGCCCACGAAGCCGATGACGGCAGCGATCATGACGATGGGCATCACCGGGTTTCCGGCAATACCCGTGATCAGCCAGCCAAACAGCGTGCGGCGCCGACCCGAGCGCACGGTACGCCGCCGCCAGGTGATCTTGGCCGCGCTCAGGGTGATCGAGGCGCCAAAGGCCGCCAGTACGAACAGCGCGATACCGGGCAGGGCCGCCGCCGCACCGGGCAACAGGTTTTCCTGCCCCATCGGAGCGAACAGGTAGCCGGGGTTTATCGTCTGCATCGCGCCCACGAACATCGCGTAGATCGGCACCGGGACCAGCGCAGCACGCAACAGCCAGGGCGTGCGTGCGCGCAGGGCGTCGGATGCGCGTGAGAACCCGCGGCTGATGCGCCCGGTCACGCCGCCCACCACCGGCAGGTAGATCATCACCACGATCAGTGAGGCGCAAAGCACGAAAATGAGCGTCACCGGCAACATTCCCATGAACTCGCCCGGAACGCCGGGCCAGAACAGCATCGGCAAGAACGCGCACAGCGTCGTCGCGGTCGAACTGATGATGGGCCAGAACATGCGCTTGGCCGCCTCGACATAGGCGTGCATCGGCCCGACACCTTCGGATACGCGCTTGTCGGCATATTCCACCACCACGATCGCGCCATCCACAAGCATCCCCACCGCGAGGATCAGGCCAAACATGACGATGTTGGAAATGGTGATGCCCATCACCGCCAGCAGCACGAAACACAAAAGGAAAGAGGTGGGAATGGCAAAGCCGACCAATAGCGCCGCACGGCTGCCCAGCGACGCCAGCACAACGATCATGACCAGCGCGATCGCCGTCAGAACCGAGCCTTCGAGCTGGGCAACCATCGAGGCGACGATGCGGCTTTGGTCGTTCGAGGTGCCCAGGTTCACCGTGGCACGCAGATCTTCGGGAAACTCGGCATGGGCCGCTTCGACAACGCGCTGCACCTCGTCGGCTGTGTCGATCAGGTTGAAGCCCTTGCGCTTGACCACCTGCAGCGCCACCGTAGGGTCGCCGTTGAAACGCGCCGTGCCGGTGCGATCTTCGAAGGTCAGGCGAATATCGGCCAAATCGCCCAGCGTCACCACCCGGTCACCGTTGACCTTGACCGGCAGCGAATAGATGTCGCGCGGTTCGTCAAAGCTGCTGGGGATCTTCACGCTGAAGGCGCCGTCGGCCGTTTCGACCTCGCCGGCGGGGATCAGCATGTTGTTGTTCTGGACGACGTTGATCAATTCGCCCGCAGTGACGTTGTAGGATTCAAGTCGCAGCGGGTCGATCACGACCTCGACCATTTCGTCGCGGTTGCCCGCAATCCCCGCCTCGAGCACCGCGTCGAGCGCCTCGACCCTGTCTTGCAGATCCTTGGCGACACGGGTCATGGTGCGTTCGGGCACATCGCCGGTCAGGTTGACGATGATGATCGGAAATTCGCTGAAGTTTATCTCGTTGATCGAGTATTTCTCGAACCCGTCTGGAAACTTGCCCTCGGCGGTGTTCATGGCTTCGCGCACGTCTGCCATGATCCTCGACTTGTCCCAGCCGAACTCGAACTCCAGCGCCACCCCGGCATAGCCTTCGGCGGCGGTCGAGGTCATTTCCTTCAGACCGTCCAGGTCGGACAGCTCGGTTTCCATGACCTTGACCAGCAGGCTTTCGCTGTCCTCGGCGGAAATGCCGGGGAAGGGGACGGACACGAAAAGCGCGGGAATCTCGATATCGGGCTCGCCCTCTTTCGGAAGGCTGGTATAGGCAAACCCCCCGGCCAGCAGGCTGAGGGCGATAAAGGCCAGAACCATCCGCGCCCGCGAAGCGGCCCAGTCGACGATACCTGTCATTCCGTGGCCTCCGAGCTGGCGGGGTTGGCGGTATCTCGATAGGTGGGCGCCACCAGCACGCCCTCGCGCACGTATTCCTGCCCGACGATGATGATGGAGGCCTGCTCGGGCAGGCCGCTGACCCAGACACCGTCGGACGTGTCGCGCACAAGATTGAGCGGCACGAAATTCACCCGGTTGTCATCGCCGACGATGCGCACGCCGAGCGCGCCATTGTCGTTCAGCGTCAGCGCTGATTGCGGCAGCAGGTGCGCGGTCTTGCCATCGGCCTGGATCATGATTTCGGCGGTCTGGCCGCTGCGCACCGCCAAATCGGTGTTCTGCACCTCGATTTCCACCAGGAACGTGCGCGTTGTCTCGTCTGCGGCGCGCGACAGGAAGATCACGCGCCCGCGCAGTTCGCGCCCGCCGCTCAGCCGGATGCCCGCCTGCGCGCCCCGCTCGACGCGGTCGATCTGGGTTTCGGGGATGTAACCGGCAACGATGATCGGATCGAGTTGTATCACCGTTGCACAAAGCGATCCTGGCTGCATCAGGCTGCCCAGTTCCGCGGTGTCGACCTCAAGCAGCCCGGCGAAGGGGGCCGAGATGGTCAGCCGTTCTATTTCCCGTTTTGCCGCGGCCACGGCGGCCTCGGCCGATTGCACGCCGGATTTGGCGGTTTCCAGGCCGGCACGGGCAGATTCGACGGCGGCCTCGGCGGTACTGACCGCGGCCTCGGTGGCGGCGACGCGGGTTTCCGAGGCGAACCCATCTTGCGACAGCCGCGATGCGGCGTTCTGGTTCAGCCTTGCCTCGCGCAGTTGCGCCTCGGCCTGGGCAAACCTCGCGCGCGCTTCTGGGGTGCGGGCGCGCGCCTCGGCCAAGCGGGCCTCTGCCTCGGCCAGCGATGCCTCGCGCGTGCCGGGGTCGATCTGGCACAGGGTCTGGCCCGGCTCAACGAACGCGCCTTTGCGCAGCGGATCGGATACCACCTGCCCGGAGGTTTCGGCGCGCAGTTCGACCTGGCGGACGGCGCGCGTTTCGCCGCGCAGCACAACCGCGCTGTCGATCACCCGCGCGGTCGATTTCAGCGCCACCACCTTGACCGGCGTTTCATCTGACATGGCTGGGCCGTCTGCCGCGCCCTCGGCGGTTTCGGCCACCTCGACACGGGTGGATGGGCCGGGATCGGCCAGTTCCTCAAGGCTTGGCACCTCGCCGCTGGTCGCCAGCGCGAAAAGCGCGTCACGCTCCATCACCACCATGTAAAGCGTGGCCATCACCACGATAGCCGTAAGGATAGAGATTGGCCGCATCGGTGTTCCTGTCGCTAAAGGGCCCTTTGCCTGACAATTGCCTACTTATTGGCCTCGCCGGGCAATGCAATTTAATTACGCTGAACTGGTCGGTTCAGATTACTCTTTTCCCCATGAAACGGCAAGAAAGCCACGCTTGCGCCCACATTCGTCCGGCCACAGGGCCTTGGCAGGGCGCGGACGAGCGGATAAGAGGGGGGAAATCAGGGGCGAGGCACGAGCGTGAGCAATACCGACAGTTTCATCGAGGAAGTCACCGAAGAAGTGCGGCGCGACCGGCTTTTCGGGATGCTGCGGCGCTATGCGTGGGTCGGTATCCTGGCGGTTCTGCTGATCGTCGGTGGTGCAACCTATAACGAATGGCGCAAGGCGCAGGAACGCACGCGGGCGCAGACGCTTGGCGACGGCATGCTGGCGGCGCTGGATGTCGAGGCCCCCGACGCGCGCGCCGAGGCGCTGGCGCAGATTTCCGCACAGGGCACGGGGCAAGAGGCCATCCTGTCATTCGCGCGCGCGGGCGAGTTGGCGGCTGCCGGCGACACAGCGGCCGCCGCCGAACTGCTGGATCAACTGGCCACGAACGGCGAGATACCACAAATATACCGCCAGATCGCGGGCTTTCGCGCGCTTACCTTGCAACCCGATCTGGCCGCCGATCAGCGCCGCCTGCAATTCGAAGCCTTTACCGACCAGGGCGGTATCCTGCGGCTTCTGGCCGAAGAGCAGATCGCGCTGATCGACCTTGAAACGGGTGATCGCGACGCGGCATTGGCAACCGCGCAGGCCATCTTGCAGGATGCAGAGGCAACCTCGGGCTTGCGCCGCCGGGCCACACAGTTGATCTTGGCGCTGGGAGGCGAGTTGCCGTCCGATCTCGCGGGTGCCGCAGATGCGCCCGTACAAGAGTAACCGCAGCACCGGGACAGGGACATGGGCAAAGTGAAAACAGGCTTGATGATCGCGCTGGCGGGGGCCGCCTTGCTGTCGGCATGTGCGGAACCCGAACAGATCCTGCCCGGCCCGCGCGAAGACCTGCGCCCCGATACGCGCGATCAGCAACAGTTCGAATCGCGCGCGGAACCCGTTTCGCTGCCGGCACAGCGCAACAACGCCGATTGGCCCCAGCGCCACGGCACGCCGGCCTTCCGCACCGATCACCCCGCGCTAAGCGCCAGCCCGCAGCTGGTATGGTCCGCTGGCATCGGCGCGGGTGACAAGCGCCGCGCGCGCATCACGGCAACGCCGATCGTGGCGGGCGGGCGTGTCTTCACGCTTGATTCCGGCGCGCAGGTCGTGGCCACCAGCACCCAGGGCGAGCGTCTTTGGGCACAGGATCTGCGCCCCGAGCGCGAACGCGACGGCCAGGCCACAGGCGGCGGAATCGCCTATGATGACGGGCGCGTTTACGTGTCGTCCGGCTATGGCTTGATGACAGTGCTGGAGGCCGAAACCGGCGCCGTTGTCTGGCAGCAAAAGCTGGAGGCCACCGGCTCGGGCACCCCCACCGTGGCGGGCGATCTTGTCTATCTCGTGTCGGGCGACGACACGGCCTGGGCCATCGAAAAGGATAACGGGCGCATCCGCTGGCAGTTGAGTGCGGCCCCCGATGTCGACAACGTGTTGGGCGGCCCGGCACCGGCATTGACCGATCAATTCGTGATCTTTTCCTTTGGCGCCGGTGACTTGCAGGCAGCGTTCCGCAATGGCGGGCTGCGGATGTGGAACACCGCGATCTCGGGGCAGCGGCGGTTCCGCGCCTCGACCAAGGTTACCGATATCACCGGCGACCCGGTGATCGTGGGCGACACGGCCTATGTAGGCACCCATTCGGGCCGCACCGTGGCGCTGCGGGTGGATAACGGCGAACGCATCTGGACGGCCGATGACGGCGCGATGGGCCCGGTCTGGCCAACAGGCAACGCCATTTTCCTGGTGAATGACCGCAACGAGCTGGTGCGCCTTTCAACCGAGGATGGCAGCCGCGTCTGGGTGAAGGAACTGCCGCGCTTTACCAAGAGTCGCACCCGCCGGCAGGTGGAAGTTTACGCGCATTACGGCCCGGTTCTGGCCGGTGGGCGCCTGGTCGTCGCCTCAAGCGACGGGTTCCTGCGGTTTTTCGATCCGGCGTCGGGCGACATGGTTCAGCAGGTCGAACTGCCCGGCGGCGCCAGCACCGCGCCGGTGGTGGCGGGCGGCACGCTTTACGTGGTCGGCACGGGCGGGCAACTCCACGCTTTCCGTTGACCGCGAAATCCTGTATCGCGGCGGTCTGATACCGCTGGAGCGACAAGATCATGAGTTTTACACTCGCCATCGTGGGGCGCCCGAACGTGGGCAAATCCACGCTGTTCAACCGCCTTGTAGGCAAGCGCCTGGCGCTGGTCGATGACCAGCCGGGCGTCACGCGCGACCTGCGCGAAGGGGCGGCGCGGCTGGGCGATCTGCGCTTTACCGTGATCGACACCGCCGGCCTTGAAGAGGTGACGGACGACAGCCTGCAAGGGCGGATGCGCCGGTTGACGGAACGCGCCGTCGACATGGCCGACATCTGCCTGTTCATGGTGGATGCGCGCACGGGCATCACCCCGACCGACCAGGTATTCGCCGAAATCCTGCGCCGCCGCGCCAAGCACGTGATCCTTGTCGCCAACAAGGCCGAGGGCCGCGCGGGCGAAGAAGGCGCGCTGGAGGCCTACGCGCTGGGTCTGGGCGAGCCGCTGCGCCTGTCTGCCGAGCATGGCGAGGGGCTGGGCGATCTCGTCCAGGTTCTGATGCCACTGGCCGACGCGTTCGAGGAACAATCCGAGGAAACGACCCCAGAAACCGATGTCACCCTGACCGAGGAAGAAGCCGAGGAAGGCGCGACCGACCCGCGCTGGCCGACGCCTGAAAAACCCATGCAGATCGCTGTGGTGGGCCGGCCCAACGCGGGGAAATCGACCCTTATCAACAAGTTGCTGGGCGAAGATCGCCTGCTGACCGGCCCCGAGGCCGGGATCACCCGCGACGCCATCTCGCTGGCGATGGACTGGAACGGCCTTCCGGTGCGCGTCTGGGACACGGCGGGTATGCGCAAGAAGGCGCGGGTGCAGGAAAAGTTGGAAAAGCTGTCGGTGGGCGACGGGCTGCGCGCGGTCAAGTTCGCCGAGGTCGTGGTGGTGCTTCTGGATGCGGCGATTCCCTTTGAGCAGCAGGATCTGCGCATTGCCGACCTGGCCGAACGCGAAGGCCGGGCCGTGGTGGTCGCGGTCAACAAGTGGGATGTCGAGGACGACAAGCAGGGCAAGCTGCGCGACCTGCGTGAAGCGTTCGAACGCCTTCTGCCGCAATTGCGCGGCGCGCCACTGGTTACGGTCTCGGCCAAGACGGGCCGGGGGTTGGACCGGCTGCGCGACGCGATCGAACGCGCCTACACAATCTGGAATACCCGCGTGCCCACCGCCGCGTTGAACCGCTGGCTCGCCGGCATGATCGAGGCCCATCCGCCGCCCGCGCCGCAAGGCCGCCGGATCAAGCTGCGCTACATGACACAGGCCAAGACACGCCCGCCCGGTTTCGTGGTGATGTGCAGCCACCCCGACAAGATCCCGGCCAGCTATACCCGTTACCTTGTCAATGGGCTGCGTGAATCCTTTGACATGCCGGGCACGCCGATCCGGTTGTTCATGCGTGGGCAGGGCGATCGCAACCCCTACAAGGGCCGGCGCGAAAAGAACGCGGGCGCGTTGCGCAAGCACCTGGACAAGAAAAAGGGCTGACCGCGGCCACGGCCGGCCCCGGTGTCAGGCCTTGCCGCCACCGGCCACGACGCCCCGCGCCGCCAAGGCCGCAAGCAAGGCCGCGCCCAAGCCGGCCAGCATGGCGATCGGCAGCGCGCCACCCGCGATATTGGCCATGATGATGCCGATCAACGCCCAGATAACCGCCACGGCATAAAGCGGCTCGTCCGGCCGGGCGCGCTGTACCGCTCCGGCCAGGACCAGCGCAAGCACGATGCACAGCGCGGCCGCTATCGTTGGGCCCATAAGCCCGTAGCCGCCAAGCACAAGACCCAGCGCCACGCAGGACGCGGCCGTCAACCACCCGGCATAAAGCGCCACCGGCACGCGCTGCCACCACCTGTCGTGCCGACCGGCCCGCAACAACGCCCAGACCGCGAGCGCCCACATGAGCCAGATCATCACGGTCGCAACCGGAACCGAGGATTGCGCCGCTGGAATCCAGGCCGCCCCGATGACCAATGACCCGAACAATGGCCAACGCATCGCCGCCCAGTCGGCCGCGTCCGATCTGGCAAACAGGTCGAACCCCGCCCCGGCGATAAGCCAAAGATAGATCAGGCCCCAGATCGAAAAGGCATAGCCCGCCGGCTGAACCGGCACATCGACCTGCGGCACCGGGAACTGGTCGGGCGCAAAGCCGTTGAAGCCGCCCACGAAAAGCGGAGACGCGGCAAAGAATACCGCCGAAACAAGCAGGAGAATGGCGGCCATGCGCCGCCGATCGGTGGTGGGATTTCGCTTTGTCATGAAACAGGAGATGGGTTTGAACAGGCAAAGTAAAAGGTCTGCGCTGCCCGGGCTTGAAAAAAAATGCGCAGCGTCAATATCTTGTGATGTGGGCATGTCACCGATGGGGGCGTGCGCGGCCTGACGCCAAGCGGCTGGAACCAAGCAGGGGACAGAAGATGGATATCAAGCAGATTCGCGCCTTTACGCATGACTATACCGACAAGGACAACCGTCTTGCGGCGCTGAGTTATTTCGGAACATTCGCGGTGTATTTCGCGGCCCTGGCCGTTGGGGCCTGGGCCTGGGCGGGGGTGCACTGGCTGGCCGCCCTGCCTTTCATCGTGATCCTCGGCTTTGCCTCGGTCCGGCTTTACGTGCTCCAGCACGATTGCGGGCATGTCTCGCTGTTCTCGTCGCGGCGGCTCAACGACCTGGCGGGCTATGCGCTGTCGGTGTTCACGCTGACCCCTTACGCGGTGATGCGCTACAACCACAACCTGCACCACGCCCATGTCGGCAACCTCGATCATCGCGAGGATGGCGAAGTGTATACCATGACGCTGGCCGAATGGCACCGCGCGGGCTGGGCCGAGCGGCTGATCTATCGTGCATACCGCAACCCCGCCGTGATGCTGGGGCTGGGCGGGGCCTATACCTATTTCATCCGCTATCGCTGGCCGCGTAACACGCGTGCCGTCGGCGTGGCGGGGGTGCTGATCCACAATGCGCTGCTGGTGGCCTGGGCCGGGCTGGTCTGGATGGTTCTGGGCGTGCCGGGGCTTGTCGTGCTGGCGCTGTCCGCGCTTGTCGCCGGGGTGATCGGGGTGTTCCTTGTCTACCTGCAGCACAATTTCGAAGACACGCACTGGGATCGCCGACCCGATCTGAACCCGCAAGTGGCAGCGCTGATGGGGTCAAGCTGCCTGAACCTGGGCCATTGGTGGGATATCGGCACGGGCAACATCGCCTATCATGACATCCACCATTTCAACCCCCGCATCCCGAGCTACCGATTGCGCAGATGCCATTTTGCGCTTGATGGGATCGCGCCGATGCGGCGCATCGGCTGGGCCGAGGCGCTGGCCTCGTTCCGGCTGAAGCTGTGGGACGAAGAGGCCGGGCGGCTGGTGCCGTTCCCCGCGGCCACCGCGCGGAAAGCGGCGGCGGCCTGATCCGGTGGAGCGGCTGCGCCGCGCCTGGTATCTCGGCCCTTGCGGGCCTCGGGACCGAGGGGCGCTGCCCCTCGTGCTCCCCGGGGTATTTCCGGCAAGAGGAAGACAAGGAGAACCCCGCAGGCCAAGGGCTTGCGGGGTTATTCTGACGTAGCCAAGAGGCTGGATCAGCCGTCGAAATCGACCGTTTCGATCAGTTTCAGGGCGTCGGACCGCAGGGCGGCCAGATCCATCAGGTTGGTATCGTCGGCGGTGAACGTGCCCCAGCCCTTGACCAGTTCCTCGGCCTCGGTGCCCGGCGCGATGGGATATTCGTAGTTCGCCTCGGCGTAGATTTCCTGCGCCTTGGGCGAGGTCAGGAATTCCATCATCTTCAACGCGTTGTCGCGGTTGGGGGCGGCCTTGGTCATTGCCACGCCCGAGATGTTCACATGGGTGCCGGCGTTTTCAAACGTCGGGAAGGCGATGCGCACGGAATTGGCCCATTCCTGCTGTTCTTCGTCTTCGAGCATCTTGCCCATGTAATAGGTGTTGCCCAGGCTGATGTCGCATTCACCGGCCCAGATTGCCTTGACCTGCGCGCGGTCATTGCCTTGCGGCTTGCGCGCGAGGTTGGATTTCACGCCTTCTAGCCATTCCCTTGCGGCCTCCTCGCCGTGGTGATGGATGACGGCGGAGGCCAGGGCGACGTTATAGGGATGCGTGCCGGAACGGGTGCAAATGCGCCCTTCCCATTTCGGGTCGGCGAGGTCTTCGTAGGTGGTGATCTCGTCTTCGGCCACGCGATCCTTGCTGGCATAGATGACGCGGGCCCGGGTGGTCAGGCCCCACCAGTGACCGTCGGGGTCATGGTAGGCATCGGGGACATTGGCGCGCAGGGTTTCGCTTTCGACCGGTTGGGTCAGGCCGGCCTCGACCACGGCGGCGAGGCGCGAGATATCGACGGTAAAGACAAGATCGGCAGGCGACCTGTCGCCCTCGGCCTGCAGGCGCTCGACCATGCCCTTGTCGAGATGCGCGACATTGACCTTGATGCCAGTCTCGGCGGTGAAGGCATCGGTCAGCGGCTTGAGAAGCTCGGGCTGGCGATAGGAATAAAGATTGACCTCATCGGCGATGGCGGGGGCGGCGACGCTGCCCATCAGGGCCACGATCGCGGCTGTGCGGAAGGGTGTAAACATGGAAACTCCTGTCATTTCGTTCGCTTTGTCGCGGCCCGAAATAACTGACAAATTCTGTCGGATCAATACCTGATTTTTCTACTCGGCCTTTTTCTTGCCGGCCTTTTCCTCGGCCTTCGCCTGGTTCCAGAGCCTGTCCATCTCGGCCAGGTCCGAGGCTTGCGGGGTCTTGCCGCGGGCCATCAACAGCGCCTCGATTCGCGTGAAACGGCGGGTGAACTTGGCATTGGCGCGGCGTAGTGCGGCTTCGGGCTCGACGCCGAGGTGGCGGGCCAGGTTGGCCATGACGAAAAGCAGGTCGCCCATTTCCTCTTCGATCTCGTCGGGGCCAAGCTGATCGCGCGCCTCGGCCAGTTCGCCCGCCTCCTCCACGATCTTGTCGAGCACCTGGCCCGTTTCGGGCCAGTCGAATCCCACGCGGGCCGCGCGCTTTTGCAGCTTGTGCGCGCGCAGCAGGGCGGGAAGGCCCACGGCCACGTCGTCGAGCACGCCCTGCGCGCCGCGCGCCGCCCGCTCTTGCGCCTTGATCGTTTCCCAGTCGCGGGTTTGCTGCTCGGCCGACTTGTCGCGCGTTTCATCGCCGAAGACATGCGGGTGGCGCGCCACCATCTTGTCGGACATGGTGTCGGCAACCTCGTCGAAGGTGAAAAGCCCCACCTCGGCCGCCATCTGCGCGTGAAAGACCGATTGGAACAGCAGATCGCCCAGTTCGCCCTTCAGCTCGTCCCAGGCCTGCCGGTCGATCGCGTCGGCGACCTCGTAGGCCTCTTCGATGGTGTAGGGGGCGATGGTGGCGAATGTCTGCTCGATATCCCAGGGGCAGCCGGTTTCCGGGTCGCGCAGGCGGCGCATGATTTCCAGCAGGCGCGGCATGCCGCCCTTGGGGTCGTGGATCAGCGTGTCATCGGGCATTGCAGCGGTTCCGTTATTGCGGTTTGGTGCGACAGTGCGCAACCAGAAGGCCGGAGTCCACCCATGCCCGTGATCAACCGAATAGCCAGCTTTGCCGAGGATATGACCGGCTGGCGACAACACCTGCACGCCCACCCCGAACTGGGGTTCGACTGCCACGAAACAGCGGCCTATGTTGCCGAGCGGCTGCGGGATTTCGGCATAACCGAGATTCATTCAGGCATCGCGCAATCGGGGCTGGTGGCCATCGTCGAGGGGCAGGGCGAGGGGCCAACGATCGGGCTGCGCGCCGACATGGACGCGCTGCCCATCACCGAGGAAACCGGGCTGGCCTATGCCTCGAGCGTGCCGGGCCGCATGCATGCCTGCGGCCATGACGGGCACACCACTATGTTGCTGGGGGCGGCCAAGTACCTGGCCGAGACGCGCAATTTCAGCGGTCGGGTGGCGCTGATCTTTCAACCCGCCGAAGAGGATGGCGGCGGTGGCGGCGTCATGGTCGACGAAGGGATCATGGACCGTTTCGACATCGCGCAGGTCTATGGCATCCACAACGCGCCCGGCCTGCCGCTGGGCATGTTCTCGACCACGCCAGGGCCGCTGCTTGCGGCGGTCGACACGTTCGAGATTCATATCCGCGGATTGGGCGGGCACGGGGCGACGCCGCATGAAACCCGCGACCCGGTGGTGGCCGCGCTGGCCATCGCACAAGGCATCCAGACGATCAGCAGCCGCAACCATTATGCGCTTGATGACCTGGTGATCTCGGTCACGCAGGTGCACACGGGCAGCGCCGAGAACATCGTACCGGAAACCGCCTTCGTGGGGGGAACCGTACGCAGCTTTGACGAGAACGTGCAGAAGATGGTTCAACGGCGCATGGCGCAGATCGTCGAAGGTACGGCGGCCGCCTATGACGTGACGGCGGAACTGGATTACCAGGTCTGGTATCCGGCGACGGTGAACAACGCCGACCGCGCGGGTTTCGCCGCCGAGGTGGCGCGCGAGGTGGCCGGGGCGGACAATGTCGAGGACAACGCCAGCCGCGAAATGGGGGCCGAGGATTTTTCCTACATGTTGCAGGCCCGGCCCGGGGCGTTCCTGTTCCTGGGACAGGGCGAAAGCGCGGGGCTGCACCAGGCCAAGTACAATTTCAATGACGCGGTCGCGCCGGTGGGTGCGTCCTTTTTCGCGCGGCTGGTTGAGCGCGCGCAACCGTTGGCGGGGTAAATACATGAGCCTGGAAGACGCGAAAACACAAGTAGATCAGGCATTTACGCGGCGCGATCTGCGTGGCCCCAGTTTCGAGAACACCTTTGGCGGGGCGACCTCGTTCCTGCGCCGGCGCTATACCAAGGATCTGTCCGGCGTGGATATCGCCATAACCGGCGTGCCTTTCGACCAGTCGGTGACCAACCGCCCCGGCACGCGGCTTGGCCCCCGCGCGATACGCGAGGCCAGCGCGCTGCAAAGCCCGGATGCGCCCTATGGCTGGGGCTATGACCCGTTGAGCGAACTGGCCATCGCCGATTACGGTGACCTGGCCTTTGACTATGCCGATGTGCCGGCGTTCCCGGCCGCCCTGCAAGCGCATGTCGCGGGTATCCTCGATGCCGGCGCGGCGGCCATCACGCTGGGGGGCGATCATTCGATCACCCTGCCGATTCTGAAGGCTCATGCCGACAAGTTCGGGCCCCTGTCGGTTCTGCAGTTCGACGCCCATACCGACACTTGGGCCGATGACAACATGGACCGGATCGATCACGGCACATTCATGTACAAGGCCGTCAAGCTGGGCATTGTCGACCCGGCCCGCTCGGTTCAGGTGGGAATACGCACCGACAACCCAGACACGCTGGGCTTTCACATCATCGATGCACCGCGCCTGCACGAAATCGGACCCCGCGCGGTGGCCGATGAAATTCGTGCTGTGCTGGGCGATCACCCGACCTACCTGACATTCGACATCGACGGGTTGGACCCGGCCTTTGCGCCGGGCACGGGCACGCCGGTTTGGGGAGGGCTGAGCAGCGCGCAGGCCGCGGCCATATTGCGCGGTCTGGCGGGGATAAACCTGTTGGGCGGTGACGTGGTCGAGGTGTCGCCGCCATTCGACACGACGGGCGCGACGGCGATTGCCGGAGCGCATGTGGCGGTCGAGCTGATCTGCCTTTGGGGCTGGACCCGGCGGCAGGCCGGTTGATTTCATAGAACGGGGGATGCGCATGATAGCAATGACATGGATGGCACTTGCAATCTTTGCCCTGGTGGCAGGCTTTGCCGGCTGGGTCCGCGTGGCCCCCAGCGACCCGGCGCGCTGGCACGTGCCGGTGCCGAAAGCTGAAAACCGCGACATGGCAGGCGGCGTGATCCGTGTGCTTGACGGGAAAGGGGACAGGCTTTCCGATCTGGATGCCATCATACGTGACACGCCGCGCACTCGCGTTCTGGCCGGCAAGCCCGAAGACGGGCGCGTGACCTATGTGACCCGTTCGAAACTCTGGCGGTTTCCCGATTACACGACGATCGAGGCCCGCGAGGGAGATTTGCTTGTTCATGCGCGGCTGCGCTTTGGCCAGTCCGACATGGGGGTGAACCGCGCCCGCGTCGCGGCATGGCTGGAACGCCTGGACCGGGGCTGACACCCGATGCCGCGGCGCCCTTGGCCTTGACCGCGGCGCGCAGATCGACAAAGAGCTAGGCCCATGATTTCAAACGAACGCCTGCAGCAGATCACCCAGCGGTTCCAGTATCTCGAGGCGCGTATGGCCGAGGGGGGCGGCGATCTTGCCGCGTTGGGGCGCGAGTATGCCGAGCTGCGCCCGGTGGTCGAACAGATCACCGCCTACGAGCGGCTGCGTGACGGCATGACCGAGGCCGAGGCGATGCTGGACGACCCCGAGATGCGGGCGCTGGCCGAAGAAGAGCTGCACGACCTGCGCGCCCGCCTGTCGGATGCCGAGCATGCGCTGCAACTGGCGCTGTTGCCCAAGGATGCCGCCGACGCCCGCCCCGCGATGATCGAGATCCGGCCCGGCACCGGGGGCGACGAGGCGGCGCTGTTCGCCGCCGACCTTTTGCGCATGTATCAACGCTATGCCGAGGCGCGCGGCTGGACCTTTCAGATCGTCGAGATGCAGGAAACAGAGCTTGGCGGCATCAAGGAGGTCGTGGCACAGGTCAAGGGCGAGGGCGTGTTTGCCCGGCTGAAATTCGAATCCGGCGTGCATCGGGTCCAACGCGTGCCCAGCACCGAATCCGGCGGACGTATCCACACCAGCGCGGCCACCGTCGCCGTGCTGCCCGTGGCCGAGGATGTCGATATCCAGATCGACCCCAACGACCTGCGCATCGACACGATGCGCGCCAGCGGTGCGGGCGGTCAGCATGTGAACACCACCGACTCGGCGGTGCGGATCACCCATGTTCCCACTGGCATCGTGGTCACCAGTTCGGAAAAATCCCAGCACCAGAACCGGGCCATCGCGATGGAGGTGCTGAAGGCGCGGCTGTTCGACATCGAACGCCAGCGCGCGGCGCAGGAACGCGCCGCCAACCGCAAGGCCCAGGTCGGCTCGGGCGATCGTTCCGAGCGGATCCGCACCTACAACTTTCCCCAGGGCCGCCTGACCGATCACCGCATTGGCCTGACGCTCTACAAGCTTGACCAGGTGATGCAAGGCGACCTGGACGAGGTGATCGACGCGCTCATATCCGACCACCAAGCTGCCTTGCTGGCGGAGATGGAGGGATGAGCGGCTTTTTTGCAAGGGGCCGGCTCTTTGATCTTGAGGAAAGCGACCAAGAGCGGTTGAACGCCGCCGCGGTGCGGCTGCGCGACGCGGGGCTGGATAATGCACGGGGCGAGGCGCAGATGCTTTGGGCATCGGTCTTTGCGACCGATGGCCGGGATCGTGGCGCAGCCTTGCAGGAATTCGACCACCGCGTGGGCCAACGGGCCGCCCGCATGCCGATGAGCCATATCCTGGGCGGGCGCGATTTCTTTGCGCATCGCTTTGCCGTCACGGCCGATGTCCTCGATCCGCGCCCCGAAACGGAAACGCTGGTGTCGCTTGCCCTGGAACGGCCATGGACACGGGTTCTGGACCTTGGCACCGGCAGCGGCGCCATCGTGATCAGCCTTCTGGCCGCGCGGGCCGGGGCCTCGGGCATGGGAACCGACTTGAGCCAAGGCGCGCTGGAGATCGCCGCGCAGAACGCCCGGCAGATCGGCGTTGCCGATCGGTTGGCCCTGCGCCAGGGCGCGTGGTTCGACGCGGTGCCCGGCGATGCCGTTTTCGACCTGATCGTTTCGAACCCGCCCTATATCTCCAGCGATGAAATGAGCAGGCTGGCGCCCGAGCTTTCATTTGAGCCGCGCATGGCGCTGACGGACGAAGGCGACGGCCTGTCGGCCTATCGCGCGATTTGCGCGAGGGCGGCGGCGCACCTGAGTGCAGGCGCGCCGCTGATGGTGGAAATCGGCCACAGCCAGGGGGCGGCGGTGGCCGCGCTGTTCGATGCGGCGGGGTTTCGCGCGGTGCGGGTTCTGCCCGATCTGGACGGGCGCGACCGTGTCGTGACGGGCGATGCGCCTTGAAAGCCGGTGTTTTCGCGAAAAATCACGTGATTTTAAATATTTTTCCGCCTTTTCCCCTTGTCAGGAGGGGCCTGTCATGATTACTCCTTAAGCGTCGATGCGGTGGATGCCCTTGGGCGGTCCCGCGCGACGCCATGCCACAAATATTGGCCAACCGGATGGTGGGGGCAACTTGCCCGGGACCGGTGGCACATCTCAGCAGACTAAGGCTGGAAATCTAAAACATGAGATCATCGAAATCCCGCTCGCGGTCAAAGGGCAACCGTAACAACCGATCGGTTGGCAACATCGTAAACCGCGTCTTCGACAGTTCCGGGCCCGACGGCAAGGTGCGCGGGACGCCGCAGCAGATCATCGAGAAATACAACCAGCTTACGCGTGATGCACAGCTGGGCAATGACCGGGTCGCCGCCGAGAACTTTCAGCAGCACGCCGAGCATTACCTGCGTATGCTCAGCGCCGCGACCAAGGAACAAGAGGCGCGCCGCGAAGAGCAGGAGCGCCAGAACCGCGAGCGCCAGGCCGAGCGTGACCGCGAACGCACGCAACGCCAGGACCGCGAGCCCGGTGACGCCGGGCAGGCTGACCAGGGCAAGGGCAACGGCAACGTCGTTGAAATGGGCGATGGCGGTGAGGACAGCGGCCTGGTGGAAACACCCGAAAGCAAGTCTGACGGCAAGCCCGAGACCAATGCCCCCCAGGAAAAGCCGAAGCGCCCGCGCAAGCCACGCGCAAAGAAGGCTGACGCCCCCAAACAGGACGGCGCACCCGACCAAGGCCAAGGCAACAGCCCCGCCAAAACGGATAACGCGGCCGAATAATCGCCGCGCCTTCCTGCAAGACCTTACGCCGCGCCCGGTTCGGGACGCGGCGTTTCTTGTTACATCAGGCGGGCCAGTGCGCAGAACCGCTCCAGGTCGACGGTTTCGGCGCGGTCGGTGGGCGCGATTCCCGCAGCGATCAACCGATCCTCGATATCGGGGGCCATGCCTTTCAGGGCGGCCCGCAGCATCTTGCGGCGCTGGTTGAAGGCGCGGGCCACCACCTTTTCCAGCTTGGCCGGATCGGCAGGAAAACGTGGCTCGGGCAGGGCAGTCAGGTGCACCACGGCCGAACTGACCTTGGGCGGCGGGGTGAACGCACCGGGTGGCAGGGACATGGCGATATACGCGTCGGCGCGCCATTGCGCCAGGATGGCCAGCCGTCCGTAGGCCTTGCTGCCCGGCTGCGCCACGATGCGCTCGGCCACCTCGCGCTGGAACATCAATGTGAGGCTTTGCCAGAAAGGCGGCCACTCGGGCGGGGTCAGCCAGCGCACCAACAGCTCGGTGCCCACGTTATAGGGCAAATTGGCCGCGATACGGATCGGCGGTGTCAGGTGCGTCAGCGGATCGACGGCAAGCGCATCGGCATTGAGCACCTCCAACCGGCCAGGATAGGCGGCCGCGATTTCCTCCAACGCGGGCAGGCAACGGGCATCCTTTTCGATGGCCAGCACGTGCCGCGCGCCCTGCGCCAGCAATCCACGGGTCAACCCGCCGGGGCCGGGGCCGATTTCCAGAACATCGCATTGCGTCAGATCGCCGGCCTGCCGGGCGATCTTGGCGGTCAGGTTGAGATCCAGCAAAAAGTTCTGCCCAAGCGATTTGCGCGCCGAAAGCCCGTGTTCCGCGATCACCGCGCGCAGAGGGGGCAGGGTGTCGATCCCGCTCATGTGGCGCGGGCCCGCGCCATGTCGGCGGCCATGCGCAGCGCCGCGATCAGCGATGACGGGTCGGCCACACCTTGCCCCGCGATATCAAACGCGGTGCCGTGGTCGGGCGACGTGCGCACGAAAGGCAGGCCAAGCGTGACATTCACCCCGCCGGCGAAATCAAGCGTTTTGATCGGGATCAGCGCCTGATCGTGATACATGGCCACCGCCACGTCGTAGCGGGCTCGCGCGCTGGCGTGAAACATCGTGTCAGCGGGCAGGGGGCCGGTCACGTCAAACCCGTCGGCGCGCATCCGGCGCAGCAGCGGGCCGATCCAGGTGATCTCTTCATCGCCCATGGCGCCGCCTTCACCCGCGTGGGGGTTGAGCCCGGCAACTGCGATGCGCGGCTTGCCGATCCCGAAATCGCGGATCATGGCCGCATGGGTGATGCGGATCACCTTTTCCAACCCGTCGGCGGCAAGCGCCAGGGGCACATCGCGCAGCGGAATATGGATGGTCGCCGGGACCACGCGCAGCTGGGCGCAGGCCAGCATCATCACCACATCGACATCGCCCCCGAGCGCCGCGAGGTACTCGGTATGGCCGGGATAGGCAAAACCGGCCCCGTCCTTCAGCGCCTTCTTGTTGATCGGCGAGGTACAGACCGCGCTGGCCGCGCCGGATTGCACCAGCTCGACCGCCCGCGCGATCACGTCGATCACGCCCTGGGCATTCGCCGGATCGGGCTGCCCGGGCTGGGCGTCGGTGGCAAAGGGATGGGGCAGAACCGGCAGGCCCCGCGCCATCGCGCCAGCCGCATCGGCGGGCGTGTCGATTTCACAGGTCGGCGTGCCCGCGGGCAGGTGGCGACTGTCGCCGATCCAGAAAAAGGGCAGGCTGTCTTTCAACTCGGCCCAGGCCCGCGCGGCCGTTTCCGGGCCAATGCCTGCGGGTTCACCACAGGTCAGCGCGACAGGGGCGATCATCGTTCCGAGATGCGCGCATCGGCCCGAAGCTGCTCAAGATAGCCTTCGGCATAGGATTGCAGGCGTTGGGCGCGCAATTGGTTGCGCAGCGCGTCGCGGTCCTGGTCTTCGGCCATGACGGGCGTGCGGCCGCACATCATCAGGAAAACCAGCGTCTGTCCGCCCGCGCGGGTCAGCGTCGTTGACACTTCGCCGGGGTCAAGCTTGGCCAGTTCCACCGCGATGTCCTGCGGGATCTCTTCGGGTTTTTTCGAACCCCGTTCCAGCACCTCGGGCGGTTGGCCCTGAGCGATACCGTAAAGATCGTCACAGGTATCAACCTGTTGGCGGATGCGCTCGGCCCGGGCAAGGGTGGCTTCGCTCCGGCCGCCGTCGATGTAATAGGCGGCGTATTCGATGGCGGCATATTCCGGCGTCTGCACATCGGTTTCTTCAAGCGCGCGAAGCTGGAACAGCGCAACGGCGTTTTCAATCGGCAGGGGGTCGCTGACCTGGCCGGGCGCAAGGCCAAGAACGATCGGGCGCAGCTGTGCGGGCAACTCGGTCAGCGCCATCCACGGCATCCGCCCGCCACGGTCGCGTGTGGGCGACGCCGAACTGCGCCGTGCCTCGGCCGAGAAAGCATCGAAGGAAGTGATCTCGCTGATCCGTTCGGCGCGCTGCATCACCGCTTCCATTTCCTCGGGCGGGGCGGGAATGATGATCTCGGACAGAAGCACCCGCACCGAGCTGCCGCCGGTCAACGTGGCAAGCGCGCGGTCAACCTCGGTTTCCGAGATCTGGACCCGGCCGGCGAAACGCGCGCGCACCAATTCGCGCCACAGCACACCCATGCGCACGAATTCGCGATAAGTTTGCTCGGCCACGCCACCCGCTTCCAGTGCCCGCAAGAATTGGTCGGGCGTCATGTCGGCACGAGAGGAGAACTCCTCCATCCCTTCTTTCAGACCCTCGTCCGAAAGTTCGAGCCCCGCCTGCTCGATGGCTTCCAGCTTCAGCCGTTCTTCGATCAGCTGTTCGCGGGCAAGCGCCTGGGGGTCGCCCGGCGCCCGGAAAAGCCGCAGCATCAGGGCGCGTTGCTCGATCTCGTGTCCGGTGATGACCTTGTCATTGACGGTGATGACCGGCGCAAAAGGGTTCTGTGCCTGGCCGGGCACGGCACCCGCCAAAAGCGTGGCGGCGGCTATCAGGGCAATTGCGATCCGGCTGAACTGTCGTTTCATGTCGTATTAGTTCCTGCAAGTGCGGGTATAACTGTTATCGAACCCCTGGGCGGAAAAGCCCCGAAGCCCGACGGTGATCCCCAAATCGGTCGACGGGTCAACGATAGTGGAAGAGGTAAAGCGACGCGAGAGCGAAAGGTCCACCTCGACACATTCATTACGATACTGCAAGCCAAGCCCCGCTTCCGCCGTCCGGTTGTTACTCACGTCGTAACGCCAATTGGCGGTGCCCGTCCAGTGCCGTGAGATCCGGTAGCTGCCATCGAACGCCCATTCCGACACCGGGTCCGGGCGGGCCTCGGCCAGATCTTCGGTCAGCCAGAAATACGATGCCCCCAGCCCAAGGTCGGGGGTGATCCAGGCCGCGCGCGCCTCTGTCTTGGTCAGGTCGAACGACGTGTCGAAGAGCGTGCGCGCGGTCAGGGCAATACCCCCGGCCGTGCGGTATTGCCCGGCAAGCAGCAGGTTCGAGTTCAGCCCGTCCAGCCCCGAGGTGCGGGTGAAATCGGGCTGGGTCTCGTCGCGGACGATATGGCCCATCGTCAGGCTGGCCTGCCCGCCGCTCGGGTCGAACCGCGCCCAGTTGAAACCGTAGGCCGCGCTGAGGCCACGTTCGCGCCGGTCGGCCGCGGGAAATCGCGACAGTGACAGCAGGTTGCCCTCGTCGAATTCGACGCGGGTGCTTTCGTCGTTGGGCAGGTTCGAGTTGCTGCCACCGGCCCAGCCGATCATGACAAGGGGTTCAAGAACGACCGTGGCCCCGCTTGCCGCCTGCCGCAGCAAGGGCCAGCGCAGGGTCAGCCCCGCGCGGGGCGTGGCCTGGGTTTTCGACGAGTCCGCAGTGCTGTCTTGCCAGGTGCGGACGGTGTCAACCGCAACACCGCCTTCGAATTGCAGGCGCAGACCCTTCGGCAAGGTCCATCCGCGCCGCCAAGACAGGTCGGCCTCGGCCCGCGCCACATCGCGGCCAAGAATATCCAGGTCGGAATAGCGCCGATGCCCATACACCGCGTAGGCCATGCGCAGTTCGCCGCCGATACGGCCGGGAAAATAACGCCGTTCGTACATGGCATCCCCGATGATCGTGGGGATCTGGGCATTGACCTCGCCGTCGCGCAAGGTCTGGTAGGTGGTGATCCCGGCGCTGATATATTCGTCGCGCCGGCTGCGCGTCAGGGCCAGGGTGCTGTCCAGGCGATCCTTCTCGGAATAATCGTAATCGACAAGGTAAGCCTTGTCGGTCACCGCCTCGATATCGAATTGCAGCTTGAAACCGCGCGCCAGGTCGAATGCGCCCGAGGCGAACAGGTAGGCTCGGTTGTCGGCTACCAGCTCGTCATTCGAGAACGCGCCGTTGATCTCAAGATCGCCGTTGCGAAACGCTTGCCTGTAGCGCAGTTCAAGCGTGCGGCTGTTGGCGGCCAGGAACGGGGTGATCGTCAGGTCGCGGTGGTTGCCGATACGGATGAAATAGGGAACGCGCACACCCGCGCCCAGTTGCGAATTGCTGCTCAACGACGGCATGAGAAAGCCGGTGGCCCGCTCGACCGTGGCATCGGGCAGGCGCAGCCGCGGCAACCACAGGATCGGCACGTCGAGAACCCGCAACTGCGCATTGTCGAAATAGAACTGTTTTTCCTGCTGGTCATGCACCGCGCGCCGCGCGCGAATTTCCCAGATCGGCGGGGTCGCGGAATTGCACACCCGGCACGATGTCGCCGCGACCTTGTAAAGCTGGGTATAGCGCCCACCCACCCGGTCGATGCGGTTGGCGGCCAACTGCACCCGCTTGTCCATGATCATCCGCGCCCCGCGCAACAGGCCGTTGCGCATATCGGCGTCGAGCGCCCCGGAATCCGCCAGAATGATGGTTGTTTCGCCCTCGATCAGCATGATCGGCCCGTCGAGGATCAGCCGGTCCTCGCTGCGGTCATAGACGATACGCGCCGCCTTGAGCCGGGTTTCGCGGTAAATCGCCTCGACATTGCCTTCGGCGACAAGCCGCGTGTCACCTTCCAGCGCCACGCGATCAGCCACCAGCACCGCCGCATTGCGCCCGTCACGGGTTTGCGCCACGCCCGGCAGGGCTGTGGCCAAGAGAAGAGCCAGGGCAACCCAGAGCCCGCGCATCACCCGTCCTCCATGATCAGCAGAATACCAAGGCCAAGCATCACCGAGGCCACGGGCGGCGCCCATGCCGCAAGAACGATGGGAATCTGCCCGGTCTCACCCAGGATCTGCGCAAAATTGCGAATGTAATACAAGGTAAACCCCAAGATCACGGCCGACAGCACCGCGATCCCGGTGTTGCGAAACCGCACGTGGCGCATCGTGAAACCCGCGCCGACCAGCAGCATGGCCACCAGGAACAGCGGGCGCGCCAACTCCATCTGGAACCAGACGGCATGACGGCGGGCAGAAAACCCGGCCTCTTCAAGCTGCGTGATATAGGCCGGCATATCCCACACCGAGATCACCGAAGGATCGCCCAGGCTGCCCCGGATACGCTCCATCGTCAGGCTTGAGGACAGGCGCAATGTCTCGTGCCGCGTGGCCATGGCCTCGGGGTTGATGCCCGCGGCCAGCGGCCAGACCTTGGCCTGGCTCAGCTCCCAGGCGCCGGGCACCAGCTCGGCCGATTGCGCCTCGATCCGTTGAATGGGGCCGCCCTCGGGGGTGTGCACAAGAAAGGTGACATCGTACAAGACGGTCCCGTCGGGCGCGGCGCGCGTGGCCCGGATCACGGTCTGGCCGGCTTCGTCGCCCTGGCGCAGCCACAACCCCTCGGACGAGATCGAAAACACCTCTTGTCCGCCACTGCGATACCGCTCTTGCAGCAATTCGTACCGTTTCGAGGTGGCCGCGACGATGGGGTTGAACATCGCCACGGTCAGCGCCCCGATCACGATCACCACCGCAAACGGTGCCAACAGCGCGCGCAGCGACGACCGGCCCACCGCCCGCGTCACCACCAGTTCGGACGAGCGTGAAAGCCCAAGGAACATCGCCACCGTCGCCAGGATCATGATCAGCGGCATTATGCCGTAAAGCCCCATCGGCGTGTTGAGGGCGGTCAGCGTCAGAACCTCGGCAAAGCTGATCTCGCCGCCGAAGCGGCGCATCTGTTCGACCATGTCGATCAGCAGCAAAAGCAACAGGAAAACGCCGAAAACACCGCCGAAAAAGATCAGGAACTTGCGGGCGAAATAGGCGTGCAGGATCATGCCGGCACCTCGGCCGATTTACGCCACCGCGGTCGGCGCGGGCGCGCGACATGCCACAGGATACCCCCGGCGGCCAACAGGCCGAAGACAACCGGGAGGTAAAGCAGCGGCCAGGCCGCCGGGTTGCTTTGCACAGGCTCGGTGACAAGCCCCTCGATGAATTTGACCGCGACAAGCAGCAGCAAGGCGACAAGGATCTGCCGCCAGACCCCGAAACGCGAGAAATTGCCCACAAGCAGCGTGGCAAACCCGATCAGCGCGGCCACCACGCACAAAAGCGCCTGCGCCACGCGGCTGTGCAGTTCTTCGGTGACGGTGCCGCGATCAAAGCCGTTGCGCGCCAGCATCGCCTCGAAATTCCCAATAAAACGATGCGTGGGCAGGTCGCGCACGCGCGGTGGCGGGGCGGTTGTGCGGTCGATCAGCGCGCTGATATCGTAGGTGAAATCGTTGAAATGCGTGGTCGAAAGCCTTGAATCCGCCAGGCTGAACGTCTGCGCCAAACCGTCTACCATCACCAGCTTGGCCCCACCGCCCTCGTTGACCAGGTAGGCTTGCGCGGCGGTAAAGGTCAGCGCGCGGCCCGGCGTGCGCCTGTCGGACAGAAACACATCTTCCATCGAACCGTCATCGGCGATTTCACGTATGTAAAAGGTGACCCCGTCGGTGGGATGCAGGAACGTGCCATCGGTCAACAGGCGCGACGTTATGTTGCGCGCCACCTCGGCCTCCCGCAGTTGCAGTTGCGACAGGCTGGCCGGCACCAGAAGATGCGTCAAAACCGACATCATCAGCGCAGCGCCAAGCCCGAACATGAGCACGGGCCGCGCCAGGCGCCAGGGGCTGAAACCGGTGGATTGCATCACCACCAGCTCGCTTTCGCTGCTCAGGCGGTTGGTGACATAGACGGAGGCGGCAAAAACCGCCATAGGCAGCACCATGCGTATGACATTGGGCAGCGTCAACGCGGTGAACTCCATGAAAACAAAGGCTGACTGCCCGTCGCCGATCAGCCGGTCAAAAAGGCGCACCGCCTGGTTGATCCAGTAGATCGACACCAGAACGAGCGCGAAGAACCCGAACAGCACAATCAGCTGCGACAGCATGTATCTGTCGAATCTTTTCAACAGTCCCCCCCGGGAGCATATTTCATGGCCTGTTGTTACAGGAACGATCCGCCGGGGCAAACTGCTATCTGGTCAAGGTGGCGGCCGCGCGCTAGGACTCGGGCCAACCAGAAAACAAGGAGGCCCCATGACCACGCCGCAGACCATCCGTTTCTCCGAGATCGATCTTGACGCGATTGCCACGGCCAAAGGCCGCGTTGCCGTGATCGTCACGCCCGATGGCAAGCTGGACCAGGGCGCGCGGCGGGCCAACCGCCTGACCAAGGGCGCGGTGGCGCGACTGGCCGAAAGCGAAAAATGGGCCAAGGCAAAACCGGGCCAGGTCATCACCCTGGCCATGCCCGCAGGCATGGCGGCAGAGGCGCTGGATGTCGTGTGCCTGCCGCGCCGCCCCTCGGTTGACGAGGCGCGCCGCGCGGGCGTGGCCTTGGCCAAGGCGCAGGACGGGGCCGCGCTGACTGTACTGGCGGGAAGCAGCGGGCGGGTGGAACACTTGGCCCTTGGGCTTGCCTTGCGGGCCTATGATTTTGCCGATCACCGCACCGGCAAGGACGCGCCCGTGCCAAGTGACGCCACGATCATGACGGCCAAGCCCGACGAGGTCGAAACCGCTGCCGCACCGCTGCTTGCGGTGGCCGATGGCGTTTTCTTCACCCGCGACCTGGTGAACGAGCCCGCCAATATCCTGACCACCACGGAATTCGCCGACCGGCTGAGCGCGATGGAAAGCCTGGGGCTGAAGGTCGAAGTCCTGGAAGAGGCCGACCTGGAAAAACTGGGCATGGGCAGCTTTCTGTCGGTGGGGCAGGGCAGCGACAGCCCCACGAAACTGGTGGTGATGCGCTGGGAAGGTGGCGAGAAAGGCGACGCGCCGCTGGCACTGGTCGGCAAGGGCGTGGTGTTCGACACGGGCGGGATCAGCCTGAAACCCGCCGCCGGCATGGAAGACATGACCATGGACATGGGCGGGGCCGGCGTTGTCGCAGGTGTCATGCGCGCGCTGGCCAAGCGCAAGGCCGCGGCCAATGTGGTTGGCCTCGTGGGGCTGGTGGAAAACATGCCCTCGGGCACGGCCACGCGGCCCGGCGACGTGGTGAAGTCGATGAAGGGCGACACGATCGAGGTTATCAACACCGATGCCGAGGGGCGCTTGGTGCTGGCCGACGTGATGTGGTATGCGCAAGAAACCTTCAAACCGCGCGGCATGATTGACCTGGCCACCCTGACCGGCGCCTGCATCATCGCGCTGGGGCATGAAAACGCCGCCGTCTTCTCGAACGACGACAAGCTGGCAGGCCAGTTCCTCAAGGCGGCCGAGGCCGAGGGCGAGGGCGCCTGGCGAATGCCGCTGGGGCAAGCCTATGACGACATGCTGAAAAGCCCCATCGCCGACATGAAGAACGTCGGCGGCCGGCCTGCCGGCTCGATCACCGCGGCGCAGTTCCTGCAACGTTTCGTGCAAGAGGGCTGCCCCTGGATTCACCTCGACATCGCGGGGGTCGCGCGGGTGCAATCGGAAACCACTTACGCGCCCAAGGGCGCCACCGGCTGGGGTGTTCTGGCGCTCAACCGCCTGATCGCCGACACGCTGGAAGGGTAAGACACGCCGTGGGGGCCGCGTTCTTCTATCACCTGACGCGGGGCCCGTTGGAGCAGGCCCTGCCAATGCTGCTGGAGCGGTCGCTGGCCAATGGCTGGCGGGTGGTGGTGCGCGGCACCGACCCCGCCCGCCTTGACTGGCTGGACCAGAAACTGTGGCTGGGCCCGGAAGAGCGGTTCCTGCCGCATGGCGTGGCGGGCGGGCCGCATGACGCGTTGCAGCCCGTCTTGCTGACATGCGCCGCACAGGCCCCGAACGATCCCGCCTGTCTTATGGCGGTGGACGGGGCCGATGTGCGCCCTGACGAGGTGCAGAGGCTTGAACGGGTCTGCATCCTGTTCGACGGGCATGACCCCGAGGCCGTGCAAGCCGCGCGGGGCCAGTGGAAGACACTGACCGAGGCAGGCTGCGCGGCGCAATACTGGTCCGAGGAGTCGGGACGCTGGGAAAAGAAGGCGGAAACGGCCGGGTGATCAGCGCGTCAGCACAAGCGCACCATCGGTGATCTCGATCCGGTCGTAGCGCTGCAGGTAGGACATGCCCAGAAGCGAAATGTTCATCTCGCCCTCGTTCACCCATGCACGCAGGTTGCGATCCTCGATCGGCCCGACGGCCAGGCTTTCCAGCGTGACGGGGGCGGTAGCCACCGGCCCGTTGGCACTGTAGGCGCGGCCCGAGAAAATCAGGTCGTCATCGGCGATGCCTGCGGCGCGCGCGTCCTCGGCGCTCAACACGATTTCTGTGGCGCCCGTATCGACGACGAACCGTGTCGGGTGCCCGTTCACATCTGCGGTCAGGTAATAATGGCCATCCGGCGCGCGGGGCAGCTTGATCTGCCCTTGCTCGGCCAAAACGCTTTGTTGCGGCAATACCGTGCTGCGGATGTCACTCCAAAGGCCGACTGCCGCGACCACGCCCAGAAAAATCAGCCCCCAGACCATCGCATGCTGCAGGGTACGGCCCAGGCTGTTGCGGTTTTGGGCGATAAACCACATGGTCACCGCGGCCCCCAACAGGACCAGGTAAAACAGGTTGCCGATCTGGAATTCGCTCATGCTCGCCCCCTGCGCTTGCGCGCCCAACTGATATAGGCGCCAGGCGACGGAGCGACAAGCATTCAGCCGCCCAGGCCGAATCCGCGCAGGCCATCGAGCACGAATTGCACCGACAGCGCGGCCAGCAACATACCCAGCAATCGCGTGACCACGTTGATGCCGGTCTTGCCCAAGGCGCGCTCCAGCAGCCCCGCCATCGCGAACAGCACCAGAACGATCAACAGCACCGCCAGCATCACCGCGATGGTGGCGGCCAGCCCTTCGGGCCCGGGGTTCTGGCCCGCCAGCAGGATGACCGAGGCGATGGCCCCCGGCCCGGCGATCAGCGGGATGGCGAGCGGAAAGACGGACGGGTCCGGCCCGTCATCCTCGTCGGCCTGGTCCTCGCGCCGCTTGGTGCGGCGTTCGAACAGCATGTCGAGCGCGGTCAGGAACAGCAAGATACCGCCCGCGATGCGAAAGGCGGGCATGGAAATTCCGACAAACCCCAGCACCGCCTCGCCGAACGCGGCGAAAAGGCACAGCAGCAGGGCCGCGATCCCGCAGGACCGCAGCGCGATCACCCGTCGCGCCCGCGTGCTCATGCCTTGCGTCAACGCCACGAAAAGCGGCGTCAGGCCGATCGGATCAATGATCACGAACAGCGTGACGAAGGCGGTGATGAAAAAGGCCTGGTCCATTTCTGCGGTTTAAGCCGCCGCGCCGCATTTGGCCAGAGCGCGCCCTGGCCAGAAAGCGCCATTGGGCATCGGGTGCGGGTGGTTACCCTTCGGCGGCGTCCAGCTTTGCCTGCGCGGCTTCCCACAGGGCTTCGGCGCGTTTGAGCCCCTCCATGATCTCGGCGTATTTTCGGTTCCAGACCTCGAGTTCACCGGCTTGTGCGGCCTCGTAGAGGCCCGGGTCGGCCAGCTTGGCGGCCAGCTTCTCGCGCATGTCCTCGATCTTGGTCACCCGGTCCTCGCATTTGCGCAGCTCGGCCCGCAGGGCCAGGATCTCGTCGCGGTTGGGACGCTTGGGCTTGGACGCGGGCTTGGATTTTTGCGTTTTTTGCGGCGCGTCCCTCGACAACAACATCTTGCGATAGCTTTCAAGATCGTCCTCGTAAGGTGTCACCGCGCCCCCCTTGACCAGCCATAGCCGGTCGGCAACCAGTGACAGCAGGTGCATGTCGTGGCTGATCAGGATGACCGCGCCGGTATAGGCGTTGAGCGCCTCGACCAGCGCCTCGCGGCTTTCGATGTCGAGGTGGTTTGTGGGTTCGTCCAGGATCAGCATATGCGGCGCATCAAGCGTGGCCAGCAGCAGCGACAGCCGGGCCTTTTGCCCACCCGAAAGACGCCCGACCTCGGTTTCCGCCTGCTCGGCCATCAGCCCGAACCCCGCCAGCCGTGCGCGCAGTTGCGCGGGGGCCCGGTCGGGCAAAACGCGGCGCAGGTGCTGGATCGGTGTTTCATCCAAGTGCAGTTCGTCGACCTGGTGCTGGGCAAAGAATCCTATGCGCAGCTTGGAGGCGCGGGTGATCGTGCCCTCCATCGGCGCCAGCCGCTCGGACAACAGCTTGGCAAGGGTCGATTTGCCCTGGCCGTTCTTTCCCAGAAGGGCGATTCGATCGTCCTGGTCGATGCGCAGGTTCAGCCGCCCCAGAACCACGCGCTTGTCATACCCCACGCTGACGCCATCGGTGGCCAGGATCGGGGGGGACAATTCCTCGGGTTCGGGAAAGGTGAAAACGCGTTTCGCGGCCTCTTCCGGGGCGGCGATGAAATCCATCTTCTGAATCATCTTGATGCGTGATTGCGCCTGCCGCGCCTTGTCGGCCTTGTAGCGGAAGCGATCCACATAGCTTTGCAGGTGGGCGCGGCGGGCCTCTTGTTTCTTGGCCATCGCAGCCTGCACGGCACGCTGTTCGGCGCGCTGGCGGGCAAACTGGTCGTAAGGGCCGTTATAGAAGGTCAGTTGCCGGTCCTCGAGATGCAGGATGCCGCCGACAGCCCGGTTCAGCAGGCCGCGATCATGGCTGATGATGATCACCGTGTGAGGATAGCGTTGCAGGTAGCCCTCAAGCCACAGCGCACCTTCAAGATCGAGATAGTTGGTGGGTTCGTCCAGAAGCAGCAGGTCGGGTTGCGCGAAGAGCACGCCCGCCAACGCAACGCGCATCCGCCAGCCGCCCGAAAAGGCGCTGCACGGCATCTGTTGTTCATCGGTGTCGAATCCCAAGCCGCGCAGGATGGAACTGGCTCGCGCCTCGGCCGACCAGGCGTCGATATCGGCCAGCCGGGTCTGGACCTCGGCGATGCGCGTCGGGTCGGTCGCGGTGTCGGCCTCGGCCATCAGGGCGGCGCGTTCGGTATCGGCGGCCAGCACCGTGTTCAGCAGCGACACCTCGTTGCCGGGCACCTCTTGCGCGACGCCGCCCACGCGCGCGCCCGACGGCAGGCTGATGGTGCCGCCTTCCAGGGCCAGCTCGCCCCGGATAAGGCGGAACAGGGTCGTCTTGCCCGCGCCGTTGCGCCCCACAAGCCCAACCTTGTGACCATCGGGGATGACCGCGCTTGCGCCTTCGAACAGGGGGCGCCCTTCGATCGAGAAGGAGATATCGGAAATTTTCAACATGTCCGCGCTCTAGCAGAGGCCGCAGGCATCTGCCAGAGCATGCACTTGCACATCCCGACGCCAGATCGTAGCACTTCCGCGTCAGAATGGATGCATTTGCATGAGTCTTCCGAAAAAACCATCGCTTCTCACGCTGATTCTTCTGACCTCGATCAGTGTGCTGTCGCTCAACATGTTCCTGCCATCGCTCAGCCGGATCGCGACCGATTTCGAGGCCGATTACGCGCTCGTGTCGCTGTCGATCGGCGCCTACCTGGCGGTATCGGCGGGCTTGCAGATCGTCATGGGCCCGTTGTCGGATCTTTACGGCCGACGCCCGGTGCTGTTGGCGGGGCTGGGCATTTTCATCGTGGCCTCGATCGGGTGCATGTTGGCGCAGGACATCTGGGTCTTCCTGGGCTTTCGCCTGCTGCAAAGCGCGGTTGTCTGCGCCATGGTCATCAGCCGCGCGGTGGTGCGCGACATCGCCCCGGCCGACCAGGCGGCCCGACTGCTCGGGTTGATCGGCACGGCGATGGCATTGGCACCGCTATTGGGCCCGCTTCTGGGCGGGGTGCTGGACGAACTTTTCGGATGGCGTGCGAATTTCGCGGCCTTCGCGCTGATGGGTGTGGCGCTTTTCGCGCTGACATGGAGCGACTTGCCGGAAACCAACCCCCACCTGGGCGCCGGATTCCGGGCGCATTTCCGCAGTTACCCCGAATTGCTGGGCGTGCCGCTGTTCTGGGCGCATTGCGGTTGCCTGGTGTTCTCCGTCGGCGGCTTCTACGCCTTCCTGGGCGGTGCGCCGCAGGTGGCCGAGGTGCAGTTCGGCCTGTCACCGGCCTGGGTAGGCGTGGGGATGGGCAGCATTTCAGCCGGTTTCATGCTGGGCAACTACTTGACGGGGCGTTTGTCGGGGCGGGTAAGCCTGTCGCAGATCGTGCTCGCGGGGCGCTGGCTGGCGCTTGTTGGCCCGGCCTGTGGCGCGGTTGTTTTCGCGCTTGGATACGCGCACCCCTTGCTGATGTTCGGTTTCGTGCTGTTCATCGGGCTGGGCAACGGGCTGACCATTCCGGGCGTCAATGCCAGCGTGATGTCGGTGGCGCCGCACCTGGCGGGCAGCGCGTCGGGCCTGTCGGGGGCGTTGACCTTTGCCGGCGGCGCAGCGCTGACGGCCATCGCGGGCGTCGTTGTCAGCACATCGGCCGGGGCAGGGGCGCTGCTCTTGCTGCTGGCGGTGGTGTCGGCGCTGGCGCTTGTCTCGGCGCAATATGCCTACCGGATCGAGGCGCGTCTGGCCTGAACCGATAGCGCCTTTTCAAGGCATGGCAGCCATGTTAAGGCCCGGCTCGATCAAACAGGGGCGCGCGGCATGGGGCCGTCCGCCGAAATCACAGGACAACCGAAAATGGCCATTCAACGCACCTTTTCCATCATCAAGCCCGACGCCACCAAGCGCAGCCTGACCGGCGCAATCAACGCCAAGCTGGAAGCCGCGGGCCTGCGCATCATCGCGCAAAAGCGCATCCACCTGACCAAGGCGCAGGCCGGCGTTTTCTACGAAGTGCACAAGGAACGCCCGTTCTATGACGAGCTGTGCGAATTCATGGCCTCGGGCCCGATCGTGGTGCAGGTTCTGGAAGGCGAAGACGCGATTGCCAAGAACCGCGAAGTGATGGGCGCCACCAACCCCGAAGAAGCCGCCGAAGGCACCATCCGCAAGGAATTCGCCCTGTCGATCGGCGAAAATTCGGTTCATGGTTCGGACGGCGAAGACACCGCGAAGGTCGAGATCGCCTATTTCTTCTCGGGCCTCGAACTGGTGGGCTGAACCCACCGATCCCGACGCGAAAAGACAAGCCGCTGCCCGGTGACGGGCGGCGGCTTTTTTTCATGGTCTCATCACGAGATACCGCTATCCGGCCCCTGTTTGCGCATTCCGTGGGTTTCCAGGAAAACCGCCAGCTCATGCGGCAGGCTTCCATCTTCTGGCGCGGCGGACTGCGCTTTCAGCGCGTCGAACCGCGCCCGAAGCGCGGCCTTTTCAGCGCCCTTGCAATCGTTCCAGGGGCGGCCCTGCAATGCCATCACAAGAACGTAGTAACCGATGAAATGCGGCCGCGTCCCTGCGGCCAATAGCCGTGCATAGGCCGCATCGGCCCCCAATGCACGCAACCCATCCGCCGACAAAATGCCAGCGCGGGTGCATTCGGCCTCGAAGGCGGGGCCAAGGTTACGGATCGACGATACCGGCGCGGCCATCCGTCACCCTCCGACGATCCAGCCCACGGCAAAGGCGACCACCGCACAGATCGTGCCGACCAGCACGGTTTCGCCCACGCACCGCGTCACCCGTTCGCCCGTGGCGTTCCAGCGCAGCAGACCAAGCGCCACGAGCGCCATCCCTGTGGAAAGGACCGACAGCACAAAGGTCCGGTCGGTCGGATCGAACAGGAAATAGGGCACCAGTGGCACGGCGCCGAAGATGACGAAACTGCCGAAGGTGAACAGCCCGTTCAGCGCCGGGCTTTCCTCGTCGGGGTCGGACATACCGAATTCGTAGGTCATCATCAGGTCCGCCATGAAATCGGGATGCCGTGCAAGAACCTGCGCGGTAGAGTCGGCCTCGCCGGGGGACAGGCCGCGCTGGCGCAGGATTTCGAACAGCTCGGTGCGTTCCTGCTCGGGGTTGCGGGCAATCTCGCTCAGTTCGCTGTCACGGCGCGACCGGTAAAGATCGCCCTGGCTGCGTGCCGACAGAAATTCGCCCAGCCCCATGCTGACGGCATCGGCAAAGAGGTTGGCCAACCCGAAAACCAGCACCGCCAGCCCGCCGATCTGCGCGACTCCGTCGGCGGCGGCGCCGGCAAACCCGGCCACGATGGCAAAGGTGGTCACGATGCCGTCATTGCCACCGTAGACGATCTGCTTGAGAAATTCCTGCGTGCGCCCCAACTTGTGCGCATCGCGGCGATGACTTTGCCAATCCATGAGGGTCTCCGGCTGCGTGGCTTGGCCGGCACCATACGCAGACCGCGGGCCAGCGCAATGAAAACAGCCGGTGCCGCCATGGCGGGCGGGATACTTTTTAACAAACTTACCGCACCGTACCATCCCGCCACGATGTAATGGTAGCACGCCAAGATGAAATAAGTAGGGCGGGCTTGGGGCCGATCACATCATCCCCTGCGGACTGGCCATTCGCCTTGGGTAACCCTATAGTGTGCCCAGTATCACAGCCGACAGGACACACCGCCCGTGCGCGATCTGAAAATTCCCGAACAGCGCCACCCCGAAAAGGCGCATCGCCCCGACAATGCCCAACCGCGCAAGCCCGATTGGATTCGCGTCAAGGCCCCCACATCGGATGGCTATCGCAAGACCCACAAGATCATGCGCGAGCACAAGCTGGTCACCGTCTGCGAAGAGGCCGGGTGCCCCAACGCCGGCGAATGCTGGAGCCAAGGGCACGCCACCATGATGATCATGGGCGACATCTGCACGCGCGGTTGCACTTTCTGCAACATCGCGACCGGACGCCCCGAAGAGCTGGACGTGTTCGAACCCGGCCGCGTGGCCGACGCCGTGCAGAAACTCGGACTCAACCACGTTGTGATCACCTCGGTCGATCGTGACGATCTTGACGATGGCGGGGCCGAGCATTTCGCGATGACGATCCGCGCGATCCGCAAGCGCAGCCCCGACACCACGATCGAGATCCTGACGCCGGATTTCCTGAAGTCCTGGCCCGGATCGCTGGAAACCGTGGTGGCGGCGAAACCCGACGTGTTCAACCACAACCTTGAAACCGTGCCGGGGCTTTACCCCAGCGTGCGACCCGGCGCGCGCTATTTCCACAGCCTGCGCCTGCTGCAAAGGGTCAAGGAGCTTGACCCGGCGATGTTCACCAAATCGGGCATCATGGTGGGCCTGGGTGAAGACAAGCAATCTGTGCACCAGGTTATGGATGACATGCGCGCCGCGGATATCGATTTCCTGACCATTGGTCAGTATCTGCAACCCACGCCCAAGCACCACGCTGTCGACCGTTTCGTGACACCCGAGGAATTCGCCGCCTACGAAAAAGCGGCCTATGGCAAGGGCTTTCTGATGGTGTCCGCCACGCCGCTGACGCGCTCGTCCTACCACGCGGGCGACGATTTCGCGCGGCTGCGTGAAAACCGCCTGAAAAGGCTGGGCGAGGCATAGCTTGCACCGTAGGGTGGGCGCGACAGCCCACCCATACGACAGGCAAGACAATGCACAAAGACCCTTACGGCAACCCGCTCCACACCCAAAGCGCCCAGGCCGCCGACGCCTATAACGAGGCGCTTGTGCTGTATCTCGATGCCTTGCCGGGTGCCGAGGCGGCGCTCGATCGCGCGCTTGCGGCCGATCCCGGTTTCGCCCTGGCCTGGGTGCTCAAGGCGCGCAACGCGCAGGTATTCGCCCGGATGGACGAGGCCCTGGCCAGCATTGAACGGGCCCGCGCGACGGGGCAGGGGCTGCCGGCCCAGGCCGCCGCGCATCTGGCAATCTTCGACAACCTTCTGTCGGGCCGTGTGGCAAAAGGATACAAGGCCGCGCGGGCCTACCTGCTGGACTATCCCCGCGATCCGCTGGTCGCGCAAAGCTGCCTCGGCGTCTTTTCCCTGATCGGATTCTCCGGCGCGCCGGGGCGCGAGGCCGAACACCTGGCCATGGCCGAGCAACTGGCCCCCGCCTATGGCCAGGACGGGTGGTTCCTGGGGCAACTGGCCTTTGCCCGCATCGAGGTGGGCCAGCTGAACGAGGCAGAGCCGGTGATCGAGGCGGCGATGGCGCAACGCCCGCGCTCGGGCCATGGCGCGCATGTGCGCGCGCACCTGTTCTACGAGGCTGGGCAGACCCGGGCCGGGCGCGATTACCTGTCGGGCTGGATGGCCGATTATGACCGTTCCGGGCTGATGCACGGGCACAACGCCTGGCACATCGCGCTGTGGTCGCTGGCGGCGGGCGATGTCGAGGGCATGTGGGCCGTGGCCGACCGCGATCTTGCGCCCGCGCGCGACGAGGTGCCGCCGCTGAACCTGATGACCGACCTTGCCGCGCTGCTGTGGCGGGCCGAGATGGCGGGCGTGGCGGTTTGCCCGGAACGATGGGCGCAGGTGTCGGATTACGCCGCGCGTTGTTTTCCCGACCCGGCGCTGGGTTTTGCCGATATTCACGCCGCGCTGGCCCATGCGATGGCCGGGCGCGAGGCTCCTTTGCACCGCATCATCGAAGGCGCCAAGGGCCCGGCGGCCGACCTGGTGGCGCCCTGCGCGCGGGCCTTTCACGCGATGGCCGTGCAAGATTGGGCCGGGGCCGAGGCGGCGATCGTGCCGGTGCTTTACGACCACGCGCGGCTTGGCGGCAGCCGGGCACAGCGCGACATGCTGGATTATACTTTGCTGACGGCCCTGATCCGGCAGGGCAAGGGCGCCGAGGCACAGCGGTTGCTGGCCCTGCGCCGCCCGCTGACCGATACGGGCCGCGCGGTGGCCGGTCTATAGCGCCTTGAGATAAGCGGCAACGGCGGCGCGGTCTTCGCCTGTCAGCTTGGAAAAGCTGGTAACGACCTTGGCCATGGACCCACCCGCGCTGTCGTAATCGGGGGTAAACCCGCTTTCCAGGTAATAGGCGATGTCGGACGCGCTCCAATCCAGTTGGTCGGGCGTGATGCCGGGGATGCGGCCCTTGCCCGACGGGTTCGGCGCACCCCGCAACCATTGATCGCGGTCCAACCCGCCAAGGGCATCACGCGGCGTGTGACATTCGCCGCAATGGCCCAGCACCTCGACCAGGTAGCGCCCGCGCGCCAGTTCTCCGCCGGCGGGGTCGCTCATGACCCAATCGGGGGAGCCGTAAAGCACCTTCCAGGCGCCAACGGCGCGGCGAATGCTGAACGGAAACGCCACGTCATGCGGCCGGCTCGGCGTGGCATCGGCCGGAACGCTGCGCAGGAACGCCGCCAAATCGGCCATGTCTTGTGGTTCCAACCTTGCATATCCCACGTAGGGAAAGGCCGGATAGTAGTGCGCCCCATCAGGAGAGGTGCCGCGCATGACAGCGTTGGCAATCTCGATGTCCGACCAATTGCCGATACCGTGCTGCGGGTCGGACGAGATGTTGGGCGCGTAGAAAGTGCCGAAATCGCTTTCGAAGGCCTGCCCGCCGGCCAGAACCAGCGGGTCGTCGCCCTCGGGGGCGCTGTGGCACGAGGCACAGCCCGCCGCCCAGAACACGGCCTCGCCACGCGCGGCATCGCCCGTCAACTCGGCCATCGCGTCATCGCGCAGCGTGTCGGGCGCCGTGATAAGCCAGGCGGCGCCAAGCCCGCACAGGCCCAGCACCGCCAGAATCGTCACGATACGGCGCACGTATCAGCCCTCAGGGGCGCGGTGATTGTCATGACACGCCTTGCAGGTGCCGCCGATCTGGCCCATTGCCGGGCCCAACGCCTCTTGCCCGTCAGCGGCAGCGGCTTGCATCACCTTGGCCGCCTCGCCGAAATCGGCCCATTTACCCAGGAAATCGTCGTGATCTTCCCAGATGGAAGGCTGCGCGCGGGTGCCATCGATGCTGAAATTATCCGATCCCTCGGGCCAGTGCGGGCCCTGCTGGATCATCGACACAGCCACCAGCGTATCCGCTGCCGATTGCGCTGCCTCCGCGTTGTAGTCCGTCTTGCCCTGGGCCATGTCGCCCAGGATTCCAAGGTTCAACGCCATGATGCGAAACTGGCCCTGGCGCGCCTTGAGTTGCGCCGAGAAATCCTGTGCCAGAACCGGGCTGGCGGCGAGGCAGGCAACAACGCCCGCAAGTGCTATCTTTTTCATTAAAACGCTCCCTTGTTATCCAAACGCTTGGGTTGAGTTTAGCAGCGATGTTTCAATTTCATATGACGCGATGGCAACGTCACGAAATCGTGAGCGTTTACCGCACGAACCGTCCGCGACCGCCATCTTCGAGCGTCAGCGCCTCGGGCCAGCCGAAAATCCACTCGATCGCGGCAAGCAGCAGACACAGCGCCACGACGGCCAGCACCAGCTTGACCCGTCCGGGGCTGGGCGGATGGCGCACCCAATGTGCCATGCGCAGAAACGGGTTGACCATTTTGAACGGCTCCGTCTTGTCGGGGCTTTCGATTATTGTAGTGTTTCACATGTCTGCTTACGGGATCAACAAACCATGCGTGCCGCGTTTCTTGCCCTGCTACTATGCCTGTCGCCCGCTGCCTTCGCGCAAGCCACGCCCGAGGCGCTGTCACGGGCGCAGGCCGATTTCACCGCGGGCCGTTTTGACGACGCGCTCAGGGTGATCGAACCGACCGCCCGCGCCGGCGACCCGACGGCACAGATGCTGCTGGGAACGGCCTATGACAACGGGCAGGGCAAGGCCGAAAGCCCGCGCCTTGCGCAAGATTGGTACAGTCGCGCAGCCGAACAGGGAAACGGCCCGGCGCAGCTGGCCCTGGCGCTCTTGGCGCTGGACGGGCGCGATGGGGCGCCACGCGACCCCGACACCGCGCGCCGCTGGCTGACGCAAGCGATGGGCCAGGGCCTGCCGCGCGCGTTCGTGGCACGCGGGCAGATGATGCTGGATGGCCAGGATGAACCACCAAACCCCGCGGCCGCCGCCGCGCTTTTGCTGACCGGGCTTGAACTTGGCGCGCCCGAGGCGGGTCTGATGCTGGCCGGGCTTTATGCCGAGGGCAGGGGCGTGACCCGCGACCAGAGCCGCGCGCGCGGCATTCTGGCCCGTGCCGCAAAGATGGGCCACGCCCCGGCCATGGCGCAACTGGCCGTGATGCACGAACTGGGGCAGGGCGGGCCTGCAGACCCGATGGCTGCCTACGCGCTGTATCAAGAGGCGGTGAACCTGGGCGATGCCAGTGCCGCCGTGAACCTTGCGCTGTTCATGCAACAGACCGAGGGCTACTGGACCGACCCGCCGCTGGCCCATGCCTATTGCCTGTGGGGCATCAGCAACGCCCCGCAAGATGTGGCCCCGCAATATGCCGAGCAGTGCGAGACACTCGCCGATGAACTGACACAAGAGCAACGTGACGAGGGCGCGCGCCTCGCCGCGACCTTTTAGCCCCCGTCGGTAAAGCGCACCTTGCCGATATAGGGCAAGTTGCGGTTTCGCTGGGCATAGTCGATGCCATAGCCCACCACGAACTCATCCGGAATCTCGAACCCGGTCCAGTCGGCCTTGACGGGTGTTTCACGCCGCGTTGGCTTGTCGAGCAGGGCGATGCTGCGCAGCTTGCGCGGCTTGCGTGCCTTGAGCAGGCCGATGACATGATGCAGCGTGTGGCCGGTATCGACGATATCCTCGACCACCAGAACATCGCGGCCTTCAATCGCGCCGCGCAGATCCTTCAGGATCTTGACCTCGCGGCTTGATTCCATTGCGTTGCCATAGCTTGACGCTTCGAGGAAATCGACTTCGACCCCCATGTCCAGTTCGCGCACCAGGTCGGCGATGAAAACGAAAGAGCCGCGTAGCAGCCCCACGACCACCAGCTTTTCCGAATCCGCGAACTCGGCCTCGATTTGCCTTGCCAATTCCTCGATCCGCGCCGCGATTTGCTTGGCCGAGATCATCGTATCGATGACATATGGACGCTGCACCCTTGGTCCCCCTTGCTTTTTCTCGCGCACAATACGAAATGAGGCCCCACTGTCACGACAAAAAGAGGCACCATGCCGACGCACGCCGAGACACGCACGCTGCCCTACACCGCGCAGCAGATGTATGACCTGGTCGCCGATGTGGCGGCTTACCCAAAGTTCTTGCCTTGGTGCTCTGCCGCACGGGTGCGCAGCGTCACGCCGCAGGCCGATGGCAGCGAGGTGATGGAGGCCGACCTGGTGATCTCGTTCAAGGTGTTCCGCGAACGTTTCGGCAGTCGGGTGCTGTTATGGCCGCAGGACAGGAAGATCCATACCGAGTACCTGGAAGGCCCTTTCAAATACATGAAATCCGATTGGGAATTCAAAGATGTAGAGGGTGGTGTTGATGTGTCGTTTTTCGTCGATTTCGAATTCCGCAACCGTCTGCTACAAGGGGCGGCAACGATGTTTTTCTACGAGGCGATGCAACGGATCGTGCGCGCCTTCGAAACACGGGCAAAAGACCTCTACGGAACGGGACGAACATGAATATCACGCAACAACTGGCTGACTTTGCTTGCAATTCCAAGAGCGAGGAAGTCACGCCTGACGCCGTGCTGATGACTCGCCTTTCGCTGCTTGACTGGGTTGCCGTGGGGCTTGCCGGCCGCGATGAGCCCGTGGCGCGCATCACCCGCGACATGGTGCTGGAAGAGGCGGGCACAGCCCAGGCCAGCCTGTTCGGCTCGCAAACCCGCGTGCCGGCGCGCGCGGCCGCGTTGGCCAATGGCGCCACCAGCCACGCGCTTGATTACGATGACACGCATTTCGCCCATATCGGGCACCCCTCGGTCGCCGTCTTTCCGGCCGCCTTGGCCATGGCGCAGGCGCGCGGCGCATCTGGGGCCGAATTCCTTCACGCCGCGCTTGTGGGAATCGAGGCCTCGATCCGCGTCGGGATCTGGCTGGGCCGCGCCCACTACCAGACCGGGTTTCACCAGACGGCAACCGCCGGCGCCTTTGGTGCAGGTCTGGCCGCCGCGCGGTTGATGGGCCTGGGGGCAGGGGATATGGCCATGGTTCTGGGCCTGCTGGCCACTCGCGCAAGCGGCCTGAAATCGCAGTTCAGCACGATGGGCAAACCCTTCAACGCCGGGCTGGCCGCCGCCAACGGGGTTGAAGCCGCACAGCTTGTGGCAAAGGGTTTTGTCGCCAACCCCGACGCACTTGAGGCCGCACAGGGCTTTGGGCCGACACATGCCGGTGAAAACATCACCAACGCGATGGAAGGCATTGGCAAGACTTGGTTTTTTGAAACGATAAGCCATAAGTTCCACGCCTGTTGCCACGGATTGCACGCCGCGCTTGAGGCGCAATCAACGCTGCTGCCCATCGCGCATGACGCGGTGCGCGCCATCAAGGTCACCACGCATCCGCGCTGGATGACCGTGTGCAACCAAACAGCACCCGACACCGGGCTGGGCGCGAAGTTCAGCTATTCCACGGTGCTGGCAATGCAGATCCTGGGGCACGATACCGCGCGGCTTGATAGCTACAGCGATGCAATTTGCGCCGACGCAAAGGTGCAGGCGCTGCGCACCAAGGTGAGCGTGGCCGCAGATGACAGCCTGCGCGAGACCGAAGCCCACGTGAGCATAAAGACGGATACCGATGTTCAGACAGCCGCGTTTGATCTTGATGCGCCCATGCCCATAGCCACGCGACAGGAAAAGCTGCAGACCAAGGCTGCCAGCTTGTTGGGCACGGCGCAAGCGGCCACGATATGGAAAACCATCAAGGCCGACGCCGATCCACGGACCATGGGGGAGATCATCGCCGGGGGATGACAGTCAACGGTTAATTCGCATAATCAGTATTATGTAATTATTTCCCCTTGGTAACGCGCGATATAACCCGAACGGCTCGACACCATTAGATTGTATGCTTATCATTCCTACTGATCCCAGCACCAAGGGTTTACATGATAAGCAGCCAGTATCTTGATGCACTGACCACCGCCTGCACCATCGAAGAACTATGGGCCATGCACACCCGACGCATGGCAGATTACGGCTTTGACAGGTTGCTTTACGGGTTCACCAGGCACCGATCGGGAAGATCCCTGGGAGACCCGGATGATTTCGTCATCCTGACCAATCACCCCGACAGCTATACCGAGGGGTATATCAACAGCGGCCTTTTCAAGAACGCCCCCATGACGAAATGGGCCCTCGATAACGAAGGAGCCCGAAGCTGGCGCGTGATCGCCGACCGCATTGCCAATGACACCCTCAGCGACACCGAGAAAGAGGTGATCGCCTTCAACCTGACACACAAGGTGCATGCGGGGTATTCGATCAGCTTCCGCTCGGTTTCGCCCCGGTCCAAGGGGGCGATTGCGCTGACCGCGCGGGCCGACCTAATCCAGGATGATGTCGACGCGATCTGGGCCGAGCATGGCACCGATATCACCGTTCTGAACAACATCGTGCATCTCAAGATCATGACCCTGCCCCATTTCAGCCCGTCTCGCGTGCTGACAAAGCGGCAGCGCGAGGTGCTGGAATGGGTCGGTGACGGAAAGACAACACAGGACATCGCCACGCTGCTTGGGCTGACCTCGGCCACTGTTGAAAAACATTTGCGCCTGGCGCGTGACGCGCTGAATGTTGAAACCACGGCCCAGGCGGTGATGAAAGCAGCCTTTCAGAACCAGATGTTCGTTGTCGAGCCATGAAAACGCCGGAAAACCGGGGCAAGTAGGGTTTCCCTTACTTTCCTGACGCTGGGGCAATGTGCATGTTGGCCGTGTTCCGTGAGTGGTGGCTTTAGCCTTGGAACATCCGGGTCGGACCCTTGCGATTACAAGGCTCTCCGGCCCGCTTTTACGGTTTGACCTCGTTTTCCCGAGTGTCTTGCCGTCTGGCCGGGTTCCCGCATCCCCATAGTCCCGGGGCCCGGTCGAGTATCAGTTCGTGTCATCCCCTTCGGGGATGGCACCACTCACCTTCCTTCCCAAACACGGTCTTTCATTGGTTTTGCCGCGCAAGGCGCCACAGTTTCGTTTTGCAAACGAAAACGGCGCCACCCGAAAGGGTGACGCCGTTCGAAAAATCCGTGGCCTGGTTTAGCCTTGGGCGGCCTTGGCGACTTCGGCGGCAAAGTCTTCCTTTTCCACCTCGATCCCCTCGCCCACTTCGAGGCGGACAAACCCGGTGATTTCGGCACCGGCTTCTTTCGCGGCGGCTTCGACCGTCAGATCGGGATTGACCACGAAATTCTGGCCCAGCAGCGTCACTTCGCTGAGGAATTTCTTCATCCGGCCTTCGATCATCTTTTCGATGACCTGTTCGGGCTTGCCCGATTCACGCGCGATGTCCATCTGCACTTGGCGTTCCTTGTCGACAACGGCCTGGTCCAGGTCGTCAGCCGACAGCGAGGCCGGGTTCACGGCTGCGATATGCATGGCAACCTGCTTGCCGAATGCCTCGTCGCCACCCTTCATCGCTACCAGAACGCCGATCTTGCCCATGCCGTCACCGGCGGCGTTGTGGACGTAAGAAACGATGGTCTCGCCTTCGAGCTTGGTCATGCGGCGCAGCGACATGTTCTCTCCAATCTTGGCGATCTTGTCGGTGATGGTGTCAGCCACGTTCTTGCCACCGAGGTCAGCTGTTTTCAGCGCCTCGACATCGTCAACACCAATCGCGGCGTTCGCGATCTGGGTGACCATGTCCTGGAACTCGGCGTTCTTGGCCACGAAATCGGTTTCTGCGTTCACTTCGACCGCGACGCCGCGGCCACCATCGACCTTGACGGCCACCAGGCCCTCTGCCGCGGTGCGGCCCGATTTCTTGGCCGCCTTGGCCAGGCCCTTGGTGCGCAGCCAGTCAACCGCGGCGTCCATGTCGCCATCGGTTTCGGTCAGCGCCTTCTTGGCGTCCATCATGCCTGCGCCAGTCTTGTCGCGCAGTTCTTTTACCAGTGCTGCTGTGATCGCCATCTCGGGATCTCCCAATATGTCTGAATGTTTTACGGGGCGCGTGCGCGGTATGACACGCGCCCCATGTCGGTTTCGTAACGCGCGCACCTAAATGCGCACGCGTCCGAGAAATCAGGCGTTCGCCTGGGTGGCGGGTTCTTCGGCCACGGCCTCTTCGGTCGGTGCCGCTTCCAGTTCGCCCACGTCGATGCCTGCTGCCCCCATCTGCGCCTGCATGCCGTCCAGCGCGGCGCGGGCCACGAGGTCGCAGTAAAGCGAAATGGCGCGGCTGGCGTCGTCATTGCCGGGGATGATGTAGTCCACGCCGGCGGGCGAGCAGTTGGTGTCGACAATGGCCACGACGGGGATGCCCAGCTTGTTGGCCTCGGCCACGGCGAGCGCCTCTTTCTTGACGTCGATGACGAACAGCATGTCGGGCACGCCGCCCATGTCACGGATGCCGCCCAGCGATGCTTCGAGCTTGTGCTGGTCGCGCTCCATGTTCAGGCGCTCTTTCTTGGTCAGGCCCTCGGCGCCCTGTTCCATTTGCTCGTCGATCTGCTTGAGGCGGTTGATCGACTGGCTCACGGTTTGCCAGTTGGTCAGCGTGCCGCCCAGCCAACGGTGGTTCATGTAATACTGTGCGCATTTTTCAGCGGCTTCGGCGATGGGCTGGCTGGCCTGGCGCTTGGTGCCGACGAACAGCACGCGGCCGTTCTTGGCCACGCATTCACGGATCGCGTTCAGCGCCGCGTCCAGCATCGGCACGGTCTGTGTCAGGTCGACGATGTGGATGCCGTTGCGCGCGCCATAGATGAACTCGCCCATCTTGGGGTTCCAACGCTGCGTCTGGTGGCCAAAGTGAACGCCAGCTTCCAACAGCTGACGCATGGAGAACTCGGGAAGAGCCATGTCTTATCCTTTCCGGTTTACGCCTTGGCGGGGGTGACAGCGCGGATGCGCCAACCGGTGGACCTTTTGGGGATGTCTGTCCAAATGGCCCGACCCCGCCTGCGGGATTGAGTGGCGCGCGTATACCGCCACCGGCAAAGACGCGCAACCCACAAACGACGAATAGGCCCATTTGACCGGCCCGCGCCTGCGCCGCCGTTACAAGAACACCCGCTCGACGAACCAGAAGCCACCCACGGCGGCGATGGCAACAGAGGCCGGGATTGCCACGAAACGGCGATAGCTTTCAAGCTGGTCCACGAAGGTGACTGCCAGCACGCAGCCTAGGCAAAGCGCCGCCAGAGGCCAGAAAAACACCGGTGCCCCCGCCCCCATGTAAGCCGCAAAGCCCGGCCCATCGAGCGCAAAGCTCAGCGCGACAAAGCCCAGCATTGCCAGGCCATACCCAACCTGCGCCGGGCGCAGGTCAGCCTCGCCCCGATCCACCCGTTGCGCCAGTGCCACGATTGCAAAAGCGATGGCGATCACCGTCAATTGTCCGATCTCGACGCCGATGTTGAAGCCGATCAATGCCGGCACGAATTGCCCATCGGGCAGGCCGAACTCTCCTAGAACGCTGGCAAACCCAAGCCCGTGCAGCAGCCCGAACCCGAATATCACCGCAGGCCGCCACGGGTTCAGCCCCCGCGCCCAGATATTCTCGACCGCGACGTAAACGATAGACGCGGCGATCAGCGGCTCGACGATGGCGCCCGATATGTTGACCCAACCCAACGCCCCAAGCGCCAGCGTTACAGTATGCGCGGCGGTAAAGGCTGTGATCTGCCACACCAGCGGGCGCAGGTGGGTGGACAGGAAAAACAGCCCCAGGACGAACAGGATGTGATCCAACCCCTTGGGCAGGATGTGATCGAAGCCAACGGGGATGTATTCGGCGAAAACCGCTAGGCCCGATTTCGGCGCTCCCTGCCCCGTCAGTGGGATGGGCGGGCTGGTCTCGCCACCATTCAGGTAGCCGGTAAAGGGCTCGTCAACGCCTTGCTGCCGCAAGATCAACGCGCCATACCCCTGCCCCCATTCAAGTGCCAGCGCCGAGGCGCCGGCGGGCAGATCGCCGCGCAGCACCACCTGCGACGGACGCGGCAGCTCGATGTATCCGGGCGCCTCCACCTGCACATCTTCGAGGATCAGCGGCACGGGCGCCTGCCCCGCGCGCAGCGTGATCCCTTGCCCAATCTGCGGCCAAGCATCTTGCAGCCGCTGGGCCATGTCATCCGGCGACAGCGCGCGCAGGGCGTCGTAATCGTCTGCGTTCTCGGCGGCGTTCGTATCTTCAAGCCCGTCCAGGTCCAGCCCGGCGACGAAAGCTTCGGCATTCATCCGCAGGCTCAACGTGACCGTGCCCCCCGCCGTTTCAAGGTCGGCGATGGTGGGCTGCACCTCGTGGGCCCGTGCAGGCAGGGCCAGAAGTGACAAAAGCATTGACAGGCACAGCCATTGCATCAGCTTTACGGCGATGAAGTTTACACGTGTCATATTCACGGTCCCCGCTGTTGTGCTGGCCCTGTCCGTGCAGGCCCTTGGGCATGAGTTATGGATTGAACCGGAAAATTATCAAGTCGAACCGGGTGCACCGCTTTCGGCGCAGATCAAGAACGGCGAGGGCTTCCAAGGCATCAACCAGGCATGGTTCGACAGGCGCATCGACCGGGTCGAGCAGTTGCAAAACGGCAACCTGGCCCCCGTTACGGGCCGTGCGGGCGACATTCCCGCGCTGCACCTGCCGGATGCGGGCGACGGGCTGTTGGTGCTGGCCTATCAAAGCACGGCGCAGACGCTGACCTATCGCGACTGGGCGACGTTCACCGATTTCGTGGAGCACAAGGCGCTTGCCGGCACGCTTCAACGCCACGCCGCGCGCGACCTGCCTGAAACCGGCTTCAAGGAGGCCTACAGCCGCCATGCCAAGGCGCTTGTCGCGGTTGGCGACGGGCGGGGCAGCGACCGTGACCTGGGGCTGAAGACCGAGTTCGTGGCGCTGGAAAACCCCTATTCCGACGACATGGCCGACGGGTTGACGGTGCGCCTGCTGTACCAAGGCGCCCCGCGCGACAATGCACAGGTCGAGGTATTCGCCCGCGCCCCGGATGGCGCGGTGACGATCACCACCACCCGAACCGATGAGAACGGCCAGGCGGTAATCAGCGTCGCGCCCGGTCATGACTATCTGCTCGATGCGGTGGTGATGCGCGAACCGGCCCCGGCGCTTGCCGAAGAAACCGGCGTGGTATGGGAATCGCTTTGGGCGGCGCTGACCTTTCGGGTGCCCGGGTGACGCACGACACCCCTTGCCGCCGCGCCTTGTCGCGGGCATCAAGGCAGGATGAACGCACGCCCCGACATAGTTTGTATCGGCTCGGTCCTCTGGGACATCATCGGGCGATCGGCCAGCGCGATGCGCGTGGGCTCGGACGTGCCGGGCCGCATCTCCCGCTTGCCGGGGGGCGTGGCATTGAACATCGCGATGGCGCTGGCGCGGTTCGGGCTGCGACCGGCGCTGTTGTCGGCGGTGGGCCGCGATGCCGAAGGGGATGATCTTGTCTCGGCCTGTGCGGCGCTGAACCTCGACACCGGCTATATCTACCGGTCCGACGACCTGCCCACCGATCGGTACATGGCCATCGAGGGGGCAAATGGCCTGATCGCCGCCATTGCCGATGCCCATTCGCTGGAATCGGCGGGGGACAAGATCTTGCGCCCGTTGGGCGACGGGCGGCTGGGCACTGCCGACGATCCGTTCGCGGGGACCGTTGCGCTCGATGGCAACCTGACCCAGGCGCTGCTGGAACAGATCGCCACCGACCCCGCGCTTGCGCGGGCCGACTTGCGTGTCGCGCCGGCTTCACCGGGCAAGGCCGAACGGCTGTTGCCCTTTTTGACCCACCCGCGCGCGGTTCTGTACGTGAACCTCGAAGAGGCCGGGCTGCTGGTGCAAGACAGGTTCGACAGCGCCGCGCAGGCCGCCGAGGCGCTTGTGACGCGCGGCGCGGCGCGGGCGCTAGTGACAGATGGCGGCGAAACCGCGGCCGAGGCCGTGGCCGGCGCCCCCACGCTGGAACGCAAACCGCCCGAGGTGCTGGTGACCCGCGTCACCGGCGCGGGCGATACTTTCATGGCTGCCCATATCGCCGCTGAACTGGCCGGTGCCGATCGCGCCGGCGCCCTGGCCCGCGCGCTGACGGCCGCCGCCGATTACGTATCCGGAGACACGCCCCTATGATCACCCCCATCCTGTCGCCCGAAGTGACCGAGGCGCTGGCCGAAAGCCGCGCTGTCGTGGCCTTGGAAAGCACCATCATCACCCACGGCATGCCTTGGCCGCAGAACCTGGAAACCGCGCAGGATGTCGAGCAGACGGTGCGCGACGCGGGCGCCGTTCCAGCCACCATCGCGGTGATCGACGGGGTGCTTCATGCCGGGCTGACAGGGCCACAGCTCGAGGCGCTGGCCCAGGCGAAAGGCGTGGCGAAACTGTCGCGCGCCGACCTGGCCGTATGCATGGCGCAGGGCCGCACCGGCGCCACCACCGTTGCGGCCACGATGATCGGGGCGCAGCTTGCGGGCATCGAGGTGTTCGCCACCGGCGGCATCGGCGGCGTCCACCAGGGCGCCGACCAGAGTTTCGACATATCGGCCGACCTGCACGAGCTGGCCCGCACGCCCGTCACCGTGATCGCCGCGGGCGCCAAGGCCATTCTGGACCTGCCCAAGACACTGGAAGTGCTGGAAAGCCTCGGGGTGCCGGTGATGGCCTATGGTCAGAACGACTTTCCGGCCTTCTGGTCGCGCGCCTCGGGGCTGGATGCGCCGCTGCGCGTCGACAGCGCTGCCGAAGTGGCTCGCGCGCACCGGATGCGCGCGGGTCTTGGCCTGGTCGGCGGGCAGTTGGTGGCCAACCCGATCCCGTCCGAAGACGAGATTCCGCTCAGGGAGCTTGCCCCCGTCATCGCCGCCGCACAGGAAGATGCGCAGGCCCGTGGCGTCACCGGCAAGGCGGTCACGCCTTTCCTGTTGCAGCGCATCTACGACCTGACCGGGGGCCGCTCGCTTGAGGCCAATATCGCGCTTGTGCACAACAACGCCCGACTGGCCGCGGCCATTGCCCGCGAATTATGCGGCGACGCGCTGCGGACATCGTCGTGATGCGTGCTCTATTGTGGCGCTGTTCGTTAAACCTTAAATAGGGGCCGACCCCAGCGGGACCGACCAGAAAATGACAACCCCCTTCGAGTTCAACGACTCCCCTGAACCGCCACGCAAGCCCGGACTTTTCGCGCGTCTGCGCTCGTCCTTTCTGACCGGGCTCGTGGTGATCGCGCCCGTCGGGCTGACGATATGGCTGGTCTGGACGTTGGTTGGCTGGGTTGACAGCTTCGTTCTGCCCTTCGTGCCTCAGGCCTATCAACCCGGCGAGGTGCTGCGCGCGCTGATCGGCACCGAGAATTACAACGCCTGGATCGGCGAAAACACCGAGATCAACATTCGCGGCGTCGGTGTCGTGATCTTCTTGCTGTTCACGATCCTGGTGGGTTGGCTGGCAAAGGGGCTGATCGGTCGCTCGCTCATTCGCTGGGGTGAGCATCTGGTCGACCGGATGCCGGTTGTGCGTTCGGTCTATAGCGGCGTCAAGCAGATCGCCGAAACGGTATTCGCGCAATCCGAAAGCAGTTTCGAAAAGGCGTGCCTGGTTCAGTATCCGCGCAAGGATATCTGGGCGATCGGCTTTATCTCGACCACCGCCAAGGGTGAAGTGGCGGAACGTGCCGAAACATCGGGCGCGTTGCTGAGCGTTTTCGTCCCCACCACGCCCAACCCGACATCGGGATTCCTGCTGTTCTTTCCGAAAGAAGACGTGATCGAGCTGGATATGAGCGTGGAAGACGCGGCCAAGCTGGTGATATCGGCCGGGCTTGTCTATCCCAACCCCAAGGATCCGGCCAAACCGCCACGCGCGCGGGGATGAAGCCGCGCCCGTCCGGCCACCCGGCTACGAATACAGGGGCGCCGATCACTCGTACATCGCTTGCAAATCCACCGTGCTGCGTTGGCCAAGGTCGCTCTTGTGCGCGGCCAGGAAAGCATCGGCCGCCGCGCGCCCCGCGTCTTTCAACTGCGCCAGCAACACGGGCCCCGGCGCCAGCTTGGTTGCCACCGACAGCTCGGTCATCAATGCGTCATCCGCGATCATGTGGACCAGCACAGCCTTCATGTGACCCCGTTGCAGGCTGCCATCGTCCAGCAGCCGCTTGACGAACCCAATCGCGCGCAATTCGCGCAACAAAGAGCTGTTGAAACTGATCTCGTTGATCCGGTTATGAATCTGTTGCGGCGTTCTGGGCACTTCCGCGCGTTCCAACGGGTTTATGTTCACGATCAGCACGTCATCGGGCAGGTCGGGCGCGAACAGCGGAAACAGTGCCGGGTTCCCGGTATAGCCTCCATCCCAGAATGCCTCGGTCTCGCCGGTTGCGGGGTTCTCGATCTCGACCGCACGGAACAACGTCGGAAGGCAGGCAGAGGCCAGGATCGCATCCGGGCTGATATCGTCGCCGGTAAAGACGCGTATTTTGCCGGTTTGAACGTTGGTCGCGCAGATGAACAGGCGTGGCCCATCGGCTGCGCAAACCGTGTCATAATGGAACCGCTCGGCCACCTTGCGCAGCGGAATGTCCCAGAACGGGCCCCATGCATAGGGTGAGGAAAACCGCGCCGCCGCATCCGCCATCGCGTTGCCAAGCGAGAATTCGAACGCCCGCCCCAGCACCGCGGCCGGCGGCGCGAATGCCATCATCCATTGCGTCATCGGCGTGTCCTGGATCGCGCCCAGTTGCTGCCAAAGCCAATCCAGGTTGGCGCGCGCACCTTCGCGACCGCCCTCCAGCAAGCCCGATTTGAAGGCCGCGCCGTTCATCGCACCCGCCGAGGTGCCGGAAATGGCCGCCACCTCGATATCGTCTTCGTCCAGCAACCTGTCCAGCACGCCCCAGGTAAAGGCGCCATGCGCACCGCCGCCCTGAAGCGCCAGGTTTATCCGTATCGGCCCCTTGCCCATTTCGTTTACGTCCCTTTTCGCTGATCGACCTAAGAGAGAGTTTTTCGCCCTTTGGTGGCAAAAAACCTTTTCGCACGCACCGTTCCCCGCTTAACTTGGGGCTACAGATCCATATTCAACGTCAACTTGCCAGCTTGAGGAAATACAATGACATCCAAGCCAACTCCGATTGATTGCCTGATCATCGGTGCCGGCGCGGCCGGGCTGCAAGCCGCCTATTTCCTGGACAAGAAGGGCCTCGGCTTTCACGTGCTTGAACGTGGGCAGGTTGGCCAGTTCTTTCGAGATTTCCCGCGGCAGCGTAATCTGATTTCCATCAACAAGGTACATACAGGGCTGTCGAACCCCGACACAAGGTTGCGCTTCGACTGGAACAGCCTTCTGAACGACGAGGGTGACCTGGTCACGACGCGCAGCCGCCGTTACTTCCCCACGGCCGACGAGTTTGTCGATTACCTTGGCGATTTTTCGCAGCGCTTCGCCGACAGGATCAGCTGTGGCGTGACAGTCACCCGCATCGCCAAGCCTGACGAGACTTTCTTGGTGGAAACCGACGATGGGCAGGTCTGGCGCGCACGCACGGTGATCGTGGCCACGGGCATGACGAAGCCTTGGCAGGCCGAGATCGACGGGATCGAGCATGTGGAAAATTATTTCGACTACGATTCCACCAAGACGCGTTTTCGCGACAAGCGCGTGGCGATACTGGGCAAGGGCAATTCGGCTTTCGAGACCGCCGAATCCCTGATCGAGGAGGCGCAATCGATCCATGTCATCAGCCCCAACTCCATCAAGCTGGCGTGGAACTCGCATTTCGTGGGCCATCTGCGGGCGGTGAACACCAATTTCCTCGATACGTACCAGTTGAAGTCACAAAATGCCGTGGTAGATGGCACGATCACCCGCATCGTACCCGAGAACGGCGGCTACACGCTCCATATCGCCATGTCGGCGGCCGAGGGGCACGAGATCGTGCTGCATTACGATCATGTCATCGCCTGCACGGGCTTTCGGTTCGACGACCAGATCCTTGATCCTGCGATCCGCCCCGACTTGCGCCACATGGGCAAGTTTCCCGCCATGACCGCGCAATGGGAAACCGAAACAGCGGCGGGGCTGTATTTTGCCGGCACGTTGATGCAATCGCGCGATTTCAAAAAAACCATGTCGGGATTCGTGCACGGGTTTCGCTACAACATCCGCTGCCTGGTCGAGTTCGTGGCGGCGCGGCTGACCGGCGCGGCCTACCCACATGCAACCGCCCCCCTCGACGCGCAGGCGCTGGGCGCGCTGCTGATCGACCGTTTCAGCACCGCCTCGGGCATTTTCCTGCAACCAGGTTTTCTGGGCGACGTGGTCGTGCTGGACGGGCCCGACGCGGGCGCGATTTATACCGACGTGCCCGTGGATTGGACGGATGATGCGCCCGGCTTCGCAGGCCGCACCCTGCTGCGCGCGACGCTGGAGTTCGGAAATTTCGGGGCCAATTCGATGCATGTGAAGCGCGAACACACGCTCGACGGCAGCACACCCGACCCGTTCATTCACCCGGTGTTGCGGCTGGTGCGCGATGGCGAGGTGCTGGCGCAAACCCATCTGTCCGACCACCTCGACAGCGATTGGCGCGCGCCCGCGGCCAAGGACGCCGGCAACGGCACCGTGCAGCGCATGACCTATGTGGATGCCGGGCAAACCCTGCCAGGTCACGAGGTGGCCCAACGACAGATCGCGGCGTTTTTCGCGGCGCAAGGCCTGTTCTCCGATGCGCCCCAGGCAATTCCGGCGCAGTGATGCCAGCCTGAGCGGGCCGCGCGCCCCTGTCGCGCGCCTACAAGGCGGTCCAGCCGCCATCCACGCTGATCGTGGTGCCCGTGATCTGGTCCGCCGCGGCCGAGCACAGAAACACCGCCGTGCCGCCGATCTGCTCGACGGTTGCGAATTCCTTCGAGGGCTGGCGCTCCAGTATCACTTTCTGGACGGCCTCTTCCTCGGTCATGTCGTATTTCTTGGCCGTGTCGGGAACCTGCGCTTCGACCAGCGGGGTCTTCACGTAGCCGGGGCAGATCGCGTTGGCGGTGATCAGCTCTTGCGCGGTTTCCAGTGCGGTGACCTTGGTCAGCCCCACAACCCCGTGCTTGGCGGCCACGTAGGCCGATTTGAAGGGCGAGGCCGTCAACCCGTGCGCCGAGGCAATGTTGACCACGCGCCCCCAACCCGCCTTGCGCATCATCGGCAGCGCCGCAGCGGTGCAGTGAAAGGTCGAGGACATGTTGATGGCGATGATCGCATCCCATTTCTCGGTCGGGAAATCCTCGATCGGGCTTACATGCTGGATGCCGGCATTGTTGACCAGTATATCGCAGGCACCCGCCTGCTCGATCAAGGCACGACATGCCTCGGGGTTTGACATGTCGGCCTGAATATACCGCGCGGTCACGTTGAACTCGGCACCGATCTCCTGCGCCAGCCGGTGATCTTCGTCATTATCGGTAAACGAGTTCAGCACCACGTCAGCCCCCGCGCGGGCCAATTCGCGCGCGACGCCCAACCCTATACCCGAATTCGAGCCGGTGATGATCGCGGTCTTGCCCTTCAGCTCCATGACATGTCCTTTCGCTTTGCTGCTTTGCAGCAAAGGATAGACCCTTGGCGCACGATTGAAACCGCAAACAACGCCCCATTGCCCGCAGACAAAAAAAACCCCGGCCGAAGCCGGGGTAAGTCATTGAGGCAGGTTTCATACAGGCAAGAAACCTATCGAGCAGTGCCCCCTTTATAAGCAAATGGCGCCGCGACTCCAAGCTAAAAGTTTGAAAAGACGTGAATCCACCGCTACGCTGGCCGCCAATAAAACAAGGTCAGAGCAGGATTGTTGCGCATATGCGACCACTATTTTTCCGCCCATTTCGGCTGTCTATCCTGCTTGTCGCCTTTGTTTTCCTGGGTGTTCAGGGATTCGCACAGCCCAGCCACGGGATCGCCATGTATGGGGAACCGGCCCTGCCGCCAGATTTCACCGCCCTGCCCTATGCCAATCCCGATGCACCGACAGGTGGGCGGCTGATCGAGGGCAACACAGGCGGATTCGATTCGCTCAACCCGTTCCTGCGCAAGGGCACGGTGCCCTGGCAGCTGCGATTCTATGCCTATGAATCGCTTATGGCCCGGAATTGGGACGAACCGTTCACGCTCTACGGCCTGCTGGCCGAATCTGTCGAAACCGGCCCCGATCGAACCTGGGTCGAATTCACCCTGCGCGATGCGGCGCGGTTTTCCGATGGCAGCCCCGTCACCGCCGAAGACGTGATCTGGTCGTTCGAGACCCTGGGCACCAGCGGCCACCCCCGGTACCTCGGCTTCTGGACTCGCGTCGAAAAGATAGAACAGACCGGCCCGGGCAAGGTTCGCCTGACATTCAACGAGGCGAACCGCGAACTTGCCCTGATCGCGGGGCTGCGCCCGATCCTGAACAAGGCGCAATGGCAAGGGCGCGATTTCACCGCCGGCGGTATCGAGGACATTCCCCTGGGCACCGGGCCCTACGTGGTGGACCGCTATGAAACCGGCCGCCTGGTCGTGCTGCGTCGCAACCCCGACTACTGGGGTGCCGACCTGCCCATCCGGCGTGGCACGGCCAATCTCGATGAAATCAGGATCGAGTTCTTCGGCGACGAGAACGTGATGTTCGAGGCGTTCAAGGCCGGCGTTCTGAATTTCTACCGCGAACCCAATGCCGATAGATGGGCCACGCAATACGATTTCCGCGCCGTGCGCTCGGGCGAGATCGTGAAATCGGAAATCCGGCATCAGCGCCCATCGGGCATGACCGGCTTCGTGATGAACACCCGCCGCCCTCAATTGGCCGATTGGCGGGTCCGGCAGGCGCTGATACTGGCGTTCAATTTTCCCTATATCAACGAAACCATCACCGGCGGGCGCCAGCCGCGGATCACCTCGTATTTCTCGAACTCCGAACTGGGAATGCGCAACGGTCCGGCACAGGGCGCCGTGCGCGACCTGCTGGCGCCTTTCGCCGACGCGCTGCCGCCCGGCGCGCTTGAGGGGATAACCCTGCCGGAGGGCGACCCGTCGCCGCGCAATCGCGGCGATCTGCGCCGCGCCGTGCACCTGCTGGCCGAGGCCGGCTGGACCGTGCAAAACGGCGTATTGCGCAATGCCGATGGCACGGCATTGCGCATCGAGGCGGTGCTGCGCCAGGGCGACAAACGCATGGAAAGCGTGCTTCAGATCTATTCCCGCGCCCTGGAACGGCTGGGAATCGGCCTGACCATTCGCAGCATCGATAATGCCCAGTTCACCGAGCGCGAAGCCAATACCGATTTCGATCTCATGCCCTTTCGCCGCGATCTTTCGCTGTCGCCGGGCAACGAGCAGCGGCTTTACTGGGGGTCGGACAACGCGGATATCGCGGGCACGCGCAACCTGATGGGTGTCAAAATCCCGGCGGTCGACGCGATGATCGACGCGCTTTTGACCGCGAAAACTCCCGAACGGTTCAACGCCGCCGCCCGCGCGCTGGATCGGGCGCTGATGGCCGGTCGTTTCGTCATCCCGACCTGGACCACGCTGACCGACCGCGTGGCCCATGCGAAAAACTTGCGATTTCCCGAGAAAACGCCAATATACGGAGACAGGATCGGCTGGATGCCCGATGTCTGGTGGTCCGAACCGAACGAATAAAAACGACGAACGAAGGCAGAGCAGCAATGAAATTCGCAAGGCAAGCAGGTCTTGTGGCGCTGGTGGCCCTGTTGGCCGGATGCGGCACGATAGATGGCGTGGGTCAAGATATCTCGGGCGCGGCGCGCACCGTGCAAAGCTGGTTCTGAGCGGCCTCAGACCAGCGCGGTCACCCAAAGGATCGTGGCATCCTCGGCGCTGACAGACACGACGTTATGGCCCATCGCCGCGTCGTAATAGGCGCTGTCACCCCGGCGCATCTCGACGGGTTCGTAGAACTCGGTGTAAAGCCGAATCACCCCTGTCAGCACGTAAAGGAATTCCTCTCCGTCATGGCGCACCCAGCCATCGAACTCGTCCATTGATCGCGCGCGCACGCGGGCGCGGTAGGGCAGCATCTTTTTCTTGGTCAGGCTGTCGGCCAGCAACTCGTGCTCGTAGGTGGTAGTGGCATGTGCCGCGCCATCCTCTGAGCGGGTGATGGCCATGCGCCCGGTGATCTGGTCACGGCGCGGCGGTGTGAAAAGCTGCGGCACCGAGATGCCCAACCCCGTGGCCAGCTTTTTCAACGCCTCGTAGGTGGGCGACATCTGCCCGTTCTCGATCTTCGACAGGGTCGAGCGGGCCAACCCCGCTTGCCCGGCAGCCTGTTCAAGGGTCCAGTCGCGCGCCTTGCGCAGCTCGCGCACGCGGCTGCCCAGGTTCAGCGGTTCGGTCGTTTCATCCTCTCCGCTGGCGCGCGCGATGCGGATCAGGGCCCTTGGGTCGCGTTCTGTCATGCGGTTGCTATAGGCCGCGCGGCATGGCCTTGCAACTGCGCGCGCGCGGGCCTAACCCATGGCCATGACCGCGATATTCGACTCCGGCGCCTCCGCGCCCTGCCCCTCGCTCTTCAACATGGCCGCCTACGTGCTGGCCCATGCCGACGACCTGCCCGACAAGATCGCGCTGTCCGTCCTGTCAGTCGGGGGCGCCGACAGGTGGAGCTACGCGCGCCTTGCCGCCGCCGTGCGCGGAACCGGCACCGGCCTGCTGCGTGCCGGGTTCCAGCCGGGCGACATCCTGATGATGCGACTTGGCAACACGGTGGAATTTCCCATTGCCTACCTGGGCGCCATCGCCGTGGGCCTTGTGCCGGTGCCCACCTCCAGCCAGTTGACAGCGGCCGAGGTAGAAAAAATGGTTGCGGCGCTCGGCCCCGCGGGCGTTCTGCACGATGCCGAGGTGCCCTGCCCCACCGATCCGGGCGTGCCGGTGATCGACACGGACGCGTTGCAGGCCATGCGCGACCTGCCGCCCTGCGACTATGCCATGGGCGACCCCGAGAGGCTGGCCTATATCGTCTTTACCTCGGGCACCTCGGGCATGCCCCGCGCGGTTTGCCATGCACACCGCGCGATCTGGGCGCGGCGCATGATGCATGAAGGCTGGTATGACCTGAATCGTGACGACAGGCTGCTTCACGCTGGGGCGTTCAACTGGACATTCACGCTGGGCACCGGGCTGATGGACCCGTGGAGCGTGGGGGCCACCGCGCTGATCCCGGCACAGGGCGTTGGCCCCGAAACACTGCCGCTGCTGCTGAAACGGCACGATGCCACGATTTTTGCCGCCGCGCCCGGCGTCTACCGCAAGGTGCTCAACCACCATGAGCAGCTTGACCTGCCACGCCTGCGCCACGGTCTTGCGGCGGGCGAAAAGCTGTCTGACAGCATCCGCCAGCATTGGAACGACGCCACCGGCACCCGGATTTACGAGGCTTACGGGATGTCGGAATGTTCCACCTTCATCTCGGGCAGCCCGCTCCACCCCTCGCGGCCCGGTATGCTGGGCCAACCGCAAATGGGCCGCCGCGTGGCCATCGTGGATGACGCGGGCCAGCCGGTGCCGATGGGCGCGCCTGGCACCATCGCCGTCTCCACCCGCGATCCCGGGCTCATGCTGGGCTATCTGGGCGCCGAAGAGGAAACCGCCGCTCGTATCAAGGGTGAATGGTTCATTACCGGCGACCAGGGCCACATGGACGAAGACGGCCAGATCGCCTACCACGGGCGCGACGACGACATGATGAACGCGGGCGGTTACCGCGTCTCCCCGCTCGAGGTCGAGGCCGCGTTGCTGGCCCATCCCGGCATTATCGAGGCCGGCGCCACCGATATCGAGGTGAAAGAAAACGTGCGCCTGATCGCCGCCTTCTACACCGGCCCGGCCGATATCCCCGAGGCCGAGTTGCGGGCCTGGTGCGCCGAACGGCTGGCCCGGTACAAGCAGCCGCGCCTGTTTCGCCGTCTTGACGCGATGCCCACCAACCCCAACGGCAAGTTGCAGCGCAAGTCGCTCAAGGAACTGGTCTGACACCATGCCCCCGCTGGCCATGATGCCCCGGCCCTGATAGGTCCGGGGCGACCCATCGAAAGGCCCGCCATGATCAAGCTTGATATCTTCTCTGACCCGATCTGCCCCTGGTGCTACATCGGCAAAGCGCGACTGGACCGCGCATTGGAGCAACGCCCCGATCATCCCTTCACGATCGAATGGCACCCCTTTCAGCTGAACCCCGACATGCCGCGCCAGGGCATGGACCGGCGCAGCTACCTGGAGGCCAAGTTCGGCGGCAAGGAAGCCGCGGTAAAAGCCTACATGCCCGTGGTCGAACACGCCAAGGCCGCGGGCCTGACCATCGATTTCGAGGCGATCCGGCGCACCCCCAACACGCTGGACGCCCACCGCCTGATCCACTGGGCCGGTATCGAGGGCAAGCAGACATTCGTCGTCAGCACCCTGTTCCGCGCCTATTTCGTCGACGGGCGCGACATAGGCGAACCGGAAGTACTGGCCGACATCGCTGACAGCGCCGAGATGGATGCCGGCGTCGTGCAGCGGCTCCTGGCCTCTGATGCCGATATCCAGGAAATTCGCGACCGCGACGCCGCCGCGCGCGAGATGGGCATCACCTCGGTGCCCACCTTCATCGTCAACCGCCAACACGCGGTGCCGGGCGCACAGGACACTGCGCTTTGGTTGCAGGTCATGGACGAGATATCCGGGCAGATGCGCGACGACGCCTGACCCCTGTGCCAGCTTGCCGGTCAGGCGCCCCGCCGCTTGGGCCTGGGCCCTCCGGCGGCACGGGACACTGGACCTTTGCCGCCGAGTTTGCGATCTCGGTCCTGGCGCGGAGAGCCTGGAGGACAGCATGAACTCAGAAGCGGGCAAGGTCATCATCGCGGCGCTGGTGGGCGTGATCGCCACCGGCACCGTGTTCTTTCATTTCGTTGAAGGCTGGGGCTGGATCGACGCATATTTCTTTACCGTCGTGACGCTGTCGACCGTGGGCTATGGCAGCCTTGTGCCCGCCACCCCGCTTGGCAAGATCGCCGCCACGGTGCTGATCTTTGCCGGGCTCGGCATCTTTGCCGCCGCGATCCAGCATTTCTCGAATATCACCATTGCCAGCCGCCTGCGCCGGCGACGTGCAGAGCGCGAGAAAAAGCATCCAACCGACAACCCGGACTAGGGCGCGCTTACCTCGCGTCAATGAGTACCCGTATCACCTTGCGCTTGCTACTTATGCGCGATTGATGTTGTTCAACCATGTTTCCTGATCACGGATATGTAAGACCGCATGCGCAGCAAGCCATTGTCCCTTGTCGAGTTCATCGCCCTGATGGCGATGCTGTTTGCCACAATCGCGTTCTCCATCGATGCCATGCTGCCCGGCCTGCCGCAGATGGCGGCCGAGCTCACACCAGCCGCGCCCAATCGCATCCAGATGATCGTCACCAGCTTTGTCATCGGAATGGGGCTGGCCACGTTCTTCATCGGGCCGCTTTCCGATGCGCTGGGGCGACGCCCCGTGCTGCTGGCGGGGGCCGGTCTTTACGTACTTGCCTCGCTGCTGGCCTGGCAGGCACAAACGCTCGAGCTCCTGCTGGCCGCCCGCGTGTTGCAAGGCATCGGCGCGTCGGGGCCTCGCGTGGTCGCCATGGCGATCGTGCGCGACCTTTACTCAGGCAGGCAGATGGCGCGCATCCTGTCGTTGATCATGATGACCTTCACGCTGGTTCCTGCCATCGCCCCGCTGTTCGGCGCCTGGATCATCAGCCTCGCGGGTTGGCGCGCGATCTTTCTGGCCTTTGTCTGCTTCTCCGTACTGATCGCCACGTGGCTGGCGCTGCGGCAGCCTGAATCCCTGCCGGTCGAGAAACGCCGCCCGCTGCGCTTTTCGCTGATGGTCGCGGCGCTGATGGAAATGCTGCGCCACCCCACGGTCAGCCTTGCGCTTCTGGCTCAGGCGTTCTGCTACACCATGCTTTTTTCCATGATCAGCCTGGTGCAACCGATCTATGACAAGGTGTTCGACGCCGCCGAAAGCTTTCCCTACTGGTTCGCGCTGGTGTCTCTTATCGCCGCCTCGGCCTCGTTCCTCAACGCCAGGCTGGTGATTCGCCTTGGCATGCGGCGTCTGGCCAGCTTCGCCTTCGGCACGCAGGTGGTTCTGTCGCTCGTCGTGACGCTATTGTGGCTTGCCGCTGTCCCGACCGATATCATGTTCGGCATCTTCATCGGCTGGCAGGCAAGCGTTTTCTTCCAGACCGGCCTGACCATCGGCAATCTCAATGCCCTCGCGATGGAGCCCATGGGCCATGTCGCGGGCATGGCGGCCAGCGTGATAGGCTCGGTCTCGACCATCCTGGGCGCGCTGATGGCCGTGCCCATCGGGCTGGTCTTCGACGGCACGCTCCTGCCCTTGTCGCTGGGTATCGCGACGGCCTGCCTGGGCGCCTATCTTGCGCTCAAGGCCATGGTCCGGGTCGAACGGCGCTACCCCTCGACCTGACCGCGCGCGGGGGCGTTTCCCGCACGGGTACCCCCGGCCCCGACGCGGCACACCACGGCCCCGTGACGGCCCCGCAAAGACCAGCTATGACCGGGGCATACGCCCGCGCAACCGGAGGCCCCGATGCCCACGCAGATCTACCTCATCCTCGCCCTGGCGATCCTTGCCGAAACCGTTGGCACCTCGGCGCTGCAGGCCAGCCAGCAATTCACCCGGCTCTGGCCCTCGGTGCTGGTGGTCGTGGCCTATGCCATCAGCTTTTACCTGCTATCGATAACGCTCAATGTGCTGCCGGTCGGCATCGTCTACGCGATCTGGTCGGGCTTGGGGATCGTCTTCATCGCGCTCATCGGCTTTCTGGTATTCAAACAGGCGCTCGATTGGCCCGCGGTGATCGGCATGGTGCTGATCCTGGGCGGAATCACGGTCATCCACCTGTTTTCCAACGCCACGCCGCACGGGTAATCCCACCCGGCTTCCTCTTGCCCGAAATACCCCCGCCGGAGGCACCGCCCGGGTCTTTTCCAAGGGAAAAGCCCGGGCAATTCATGCGCGCGCCGCAAGGCGCGCCCATTCGGGTCACACCAGGCTCAGCCCAGCCGCTTGATCAGCGACGAGGTATCCCAGCGCCCGCCGCCCATCTGTTGGACATCCTTGTAGAACTGGTCGACCAGCGCGGTCACCGGCAGCGCCGCGCCGATCTCGTTGCCGGTGGCCAGGCAAATGCCCAGGTCCTTGCGCATCCAGTCGACGGCGAAACCATGGTCGAACATGTCGGCCAGCATGGTTTCATGGCGGTTTTCCATCTGCCAGCTTCCCGCGGCACCGCCCTTGATAACCTCGACCACGGCCTTGCCATCAAGCCCGGCCTTCTGCGCGAAAGCCAGGCCTTCGCTCAGGCCCTGCACGAGGCCCGCGATGCAGATCTGGTTGACCATCTTGGTCAACTGGCCCGCGCCGCTTTCGCCCAGCCGCTTGATCGCGCGGCCATAGCCCTCCATCACGGGCAGGGCCTTGTCGAAATGCGCCGCGTCGCCGCCGCACATGATCGACAGCACACCATTCTTGGCACCGGCCTGGCCGCCGGAAACGGGCGCATCCACGAAGCCCACGCCCTTGTCCTTGGCTTGTGCGTAAAGCTCGGCGGTCACCGCGGCCGAAACCGTCGTGTGATCGACGAAAATCGCGCCGGCCGCCATGCCCGCCAGCGCGCCCTCGTCGCCCAGAACCACCGCGCGCAGATCGTCGTCGTTGCCCACGCAGGCCATGACGAAATCCGCCCCGCGGGCCGCCGCACCGGGGGTGGGCGCGTGTGTGCCGCCATGCTCGGCCACCCATTTTTCCGTTTTAGCCGCGGTGCGGTTGTAGACACAGACCTCGTGCCCGGCGCGCGCCAGGTGCCCCGCCATCGGATACCCCATCACGCCCAGTCCAAGAAACGCCACTTTCGCCATTTCACCCCTCCTCGTTGTGTTTGTGTTCGCATGGGTTTGTGTCTAGGGAACGGGGCAAAGGCAAGGATGAACTGGGAATGAGGTGATGGCGCAGGTATTCCGTTGGCTGCTTCGGATCGCGGGTGGGATGGTCGTTCTGACGCTTCTGGCGTTGTTCGGCGTGTATTTCCTGGCTGCGCGTTCCTTGCCCGATTACGACGCAAGCCACCGCGTCGACGGTGTTTCGGCCCCCGTGGAAATCGTGCGCGACAACGCCAATGTCCCGCATGTTCTTGGCCAGTCCGACCCCGACGTTTTCTTTGGCCTGGGCTATGCCCATGCGCAGGATCGGCTGTGGCAGATGGTTGTGCTGCGCCGCACCGCGCAGGGGCGGTTGAGCGAGGTCTTCGGCCTGCGCACGGTCGAGATCGACAAGCTGATGCGCCGGCTCGACATCCAGGGCGCCGCCCGGGATTCGGTCGCGGCCCAGGACCCCGAGACATTGGCCGCGCTCGAGGCTTACGCCGCCGGCATCAATGCGCGGCTGGGCGAAATCAACGAACGCGCCCTTGGCCGTGGCGCGCCCGAGATGTTCCTGTTCAACCCCGCGATCGCACCCTGGCAGCCGGCCGATTCCATCGCCCTTCTAAAGCTGATGGCGCTGCGCATGTCGGGCCAGCTCGAGGCCGAGGTGCGCCGCGCGCGTGTCTCGCTCGTGCTGCCCGACCCGGCGCGGGTGTCCGACATCCTGCCCGATGCGCCGGGCAGCGGCGTGGCCGCCCTGCCCGATTACGCCAGCCTGTTCGACGGGCCGCTGCCGCCGCAACGGCTGGCCAGCGCCGCGGGGCGCCGGCCCGATCATCCGCTTTGGCCCGTGGCGCGCCCGGGAATGCAGGGCGCTTCGAATGTCTGGGCCGCCGCGCCGGAACGCTCGGCGGCGGGCGGCACGATCCTGGCCAACGACCCGCATTTGCCGCTTTCGGCACCGGCAATCTGGTACCTGGCACGGCTGGAGCTGTCATCGGGCGGTGTGATCGGCGCCACCATACCGGGGATTCCGGCCATCCTGTCGGGGCGCAGCGAAGACCTTGGCTGGGGGATCGCCGCATCTTACCTCGACGACCAGGACCTGTTCGTGGAACGGATGAACCCCGATGCCGCCGATCAATACGAGACGCCCGACGGGTTCAAACCCTTCGAAACACGCCGCGCGATCCTGCGCATCAAGGATGCCAGCCCCGTCACCATGACCCTGCGCTGGACCGACAACGGGCCGGTTCTGCCCCGCAGCGATTTCAACCTCGACAGCATCACGCCCCGGGGCCACGTGATGGCCCTGTCATGGACCGGGCTTGACCCCAACGACCAAAGCATCGGCGCCTGGCTGCGCCTGATGCGCGCCAGGACGGTGCAGGATGCCATTTCTGCCACCGACACTCACCTGGCGCCCTCGCTGAACCTGGTGGTGGTCGATGGCGTGCAGATCGCGATGAAGACCATAGGCGCCGCCCCCCGCCGCGACGCCGACCACCAGTCCCAGGGCCGCATGCCCGCACCCGGTTGGGAAGATCGCAACCGGTGGAAAGGGCTCAGCCCCTATTCATCGAACCCGGTCTTTCTGCAACCGCCTGGCGGCATCGTCGGAGCCACCAACAACAAGATCGTCGACCGGCCCTTTCCGTTGCATGTCTCGTATCATTGGGGTGACACGCAGCGCGTGCAGCGCTGGACCCGGTTGATGCAATCGCGCCAGGTTCACACCCGCGACAGTTTCATCGAGGCGCAGCTGGATACGGTATCGCCCACGGCGCGCACGCTGTTACCGCTGATCGGTGCCGATCTGTGGTTCACCGGCGAGACAGCACCCGATGGCACCCCCGAGCGCCAGCGGCAGCGGGCGCTGTCGCTTCTGGCGGACTGGAACGGCGAGATGAACGAACACCTGCCCGAACCGCTGATTTATGCCGCCTGGGTGCGGGCGCTCCAGGACCGCCTGATCCGTGACGAACTGGGCCCGCTGGCACGCGATTTCACCCATGTCGAACCGCTGTTCATCGAACGGGTCTTTCGCGATGTCGGCGGCGCGGGCGCCTGGTGCGACGTGATCCAGAGCGCCCCGGTCGAGACCTGCACCGACATGGCCCGCCTGGCGCTGGAAGACGCGATCATCTGGCTGGAGGAAAACCACGGAACGGCCCTGGAGTCGCTGCGATGGGGCGACGCGCACCAGGCCACGCATCAGCACGACACGCTGGGCGAGGTGCCGCTGCTGAGCTGGGTTGTGAACATCCGGCAATCCACCTCGGGCGGGGACAACACGCTGCGCCGGGGGCTGACCCGCGGCACCGGACCGGCGCCGTTCGAGAATGTCCACGCCGCGGGCTATCGCGGGGTCTACGATTTCACCGATCCCGACAGCTCGGTTTTCGTGATCGCCACCGGGCAATCGGGTCACCCGCTGTCGCGGTATTACGACGACATGGGCGAACTGTGGCGGCGCGGCGAGTATATTCCGATGTCGCTGGACCTCGACCTTGCCCGCGCCGCGGCCGTGGGCGTGACCCGGCTGCTGCCACGACAGCCACGCAGCGAGTGACCCGATAGCGCCGCGCGTGCCGCGCGGCAACAGCGCACGCCGCGCCTTGCGGGCGCGACCGGCCAGGGGGCTTTGCCCCCTCTCGGGCCTGCGGCCCGATTCACCCCCAGGGTATTTTCGGCAAGAGGAAAACCCGCGACCGGGCGATCAGTCGTCGGAGCGCGCCTCGGCACGGGATTTGCCCGAGACGTTCATCGCCAGCGTGGCAGCCATGAACCCGTCAAGATCACCGTCGAGCACGCCCTGGGTGTCGGCGGTTTCGTAATTCGTGCGCAGATCCTTGACCATCTGGTAGGGTTGCAGCACGTAGGAGCGGATCTGGTTGCCCCAGCCGGCATCGCCCTTGGATTCGTGCAGCGCGTTGACCTCGGCGTTGCGGCGATCGAGCTCCATCTGGTAAAGGCGCGATTTCAGCGCCTTCATCGCGATTTCGCGGTTCTGGTGTTGCGATTTTTCCGAACTGGTCACGACGATGCCGGTCGGGTGGTGGGTGATCCGCACCGCCGAGTCGGTGGTGTTGACGTGCTGGCCGCCCGCACCGGACGAGCGGTAGGTGTCAATGCGGATATCGGCGGGATTGACTTCGATCTCGATATTGTCGTCGATCACCGGGTAGGCCCCCACCGCCGCGAAGGAGGTTTCGCGCGTGCCCTTGCCGAAGGGCGAGATTCGCACCAGCCGGTGCGTGCCGGATTCGGATTTCAGCCAGCCATAGGCGTTCTGGCCCTTGATCTGGTAGGTGGCCGACTTGATCCCGGCCTCGGTGCCGGGGGTTTCTTCCTGCAACTCGACGTCGAAGCCGCGTTTCTCGGCCCAGCGGACATACATCCGCGCCAGCATCTGGGCCCAGTCGCAGGCCTCGGTGCCGCCGGCGCCCGCCTTGATTTCAAGAAACGCGTCATTGCCGTCGGTTTCACCGTTCAGCAGCGCCTCCAGCTCCCTTGCGGTGGCCTTCTTGGCCAACGCCTTGAGCGCTGCCTCGGCCTCGGCCACCACCTCTTCATCCTCTTCCATCTCGCCCATTTCGATCAGCTCGACATTGTCGGAAAGCTCTTGCCGGATGCTTTCGAAGGTTTCGATGGAATCCACCAGCGCCTGGCGATCACGCATCAGTTTCTGGGCTGCGGCGGGGTCATCCCAGAGGTTCGGGTCTTCGACCCGGGCGTTGAACTCTTCCAGGCGATGCTGGGCCGTGTCGTAATCCATGCGCTGGTGCAGCAGCTCCAGCGATTTTTCGATTTCGGCGACAGTGTTCTGGGCCTCGGCGCGCATGTAGGATGTCCTGGTTCCTGAGTGTCAGTGCGGGGTGATAGACCAGCGCCGGACGATGGGCAAGCGCCCGGCGCATGGCCAGATGGCAAAGCCGCGGCCCCGGGCCTAGTAGAGCCCGCCCGAGCTGAGCGTACCGAAATTGGCCTTGGGGCCAACGATCGCCTTGCGCCCGGTCGAGGTGGTGACCTCGCGGCCCTCGCCGCTGCCGATCTCTTCGACCAGGGGCAGGTTCGCACCCATGGCAAAGCCGCCGTCGAATGTCACGCCGAAGCTGGGCTCTTCGCCCTGGCGGAAACATTCGGACACCACGTGCTCGCCGCTGGCATCATCGCTGAGCCGCGCCCCGGTGAAACGGTCGATCTTGATGAACATGCACGCGTCGGGCACGCGGAAGGGCCCGCCTCCGAATTTCTCGACCGCCTCGGACATGAACCGCTGGAACACCGGGCCGCAATAGCCGCCGCCCGAGGCGCCGCGGCCCAGGCCACGGGGCTGATCGTAACCGATATAGCAGCCAGCAACGACGGAGTTGGTGAAACCCACGAACCACACATCCTTGGACTCGTTGGTTGTGCCTGTCTTGCCCGCCACGGGCACTGGCAGGTCGATATGGCGCGCCGCGGTGCCCCGGTCGACCACGCCGGTCATCATCGAGGTCAACTGGTAGGCGGTTACAGCGTTCATGATCCGCTCGCGGTTCGACACGATACGGGGGCTTTGATCGGCCGGCAGCGCCGGGTTGCCGCAATCGACGCAATCGCGCTTGTCGTGACGGTATACGGTGTTGCCGTAACGATCCTGGATACGGTCGACGAGCGTGGGCTCCACCCGTTCACCGCCATTGGCGAACATCGCGTAGGCGGCGACCATCTTGTAAAGCGTGGTTTCCTCGGAGCCGAGCGAGTTGGCCAGGAAGCGGCCCATGTTGTCATAGACGCCGAACCGTTCGGCATAATCGGCCACCACGTCCATGCCCACCTCTTGCGCCAGGCGGATGGTCATCAGGTTGCGCGACTGTTCGATGCCGGTGCGCAGGGGTGTCGGCCCGTAATACCGGTTCGAGGCATTGCGCGGCCGCCACAGCCCCTGGGGCGTGTCGATCTCGATCGGGGCGTCGATGATGATCGTCGCGGGGGTATAGCCGCTGTCCAGCGCCGAGGCATAGACGAAGGGTTTGAAGCTCGACCCCGGCTGGCGCTGCGCCTGGGTGGCCCGGTTGAAAACCGAGTGCTGGTAGGAAAAACCGCCCTGCATGGCGATCACGCGGCCGGTATTGACGTCCATCGCCATGAACCCGCCCTGCACCTCGGGCACCTGGCGCAAGGTCCAGCGCATGAAATCGCCGGCACCGTCATCGCCCGTGGTCATGCGGCGCACCAGCACGACATCGCCAACACTGAAATTGTCGAAGAAATCGCCGCGCAGCCAGGAAATATCCTCGCGGGGTACCACGAAGGGTTCGGCCTCGGTTTCCTGTACGTCCTCGATTCCAAGGCGCAGGCTCTGCGCCTCGACATTTAGAACGACCGCCGGCCGCCAAGGCCCGTCAAGGTCAATGTCGCGCGGCACATCCGCATCAGACAGGGCCGCGCGCCAGGCCTCTTGCGTGCGCAGCTGTTCCTCGGGAATGGTCACGCCGGTTCCGCGCCATTGCCCCTGGTTGCGGTCGTATTCCTCCAACTGGCGGCGCAGGGCGCGGGCGGCGACCTTCTGCATCTCGGGGTCGATCGTGGCGCGCACGGTCATGCCGCCGGAAAAGAACTCTTCTTCGCCGAACGTGCCGGACAGTTGTCGCCGGATCTCGTCGGTGAAATAATCCCGCGGCGGCAGGGCCAGCTTGAAATTGTCGAAATCGCCGTTCTGAACCGAGCGCAGGGGTTGCGCGCTTTCTTCCTCATGGACGGCCTTCGAGATATAGCCGTTTTCCATCATTTCCTTCAGCACGAAATTGCGCCGCGCCAAAAGCCGCTCTTTCTCGCGCACCGGGTGATAATCCGACGGGGCCTTGGGCATCGAGGCCAGCGTTGCCGCCTCGTGCGGGGTCAGTTCGTTGAGGGATTTGTTGAAATAGGTCTGTGCCGCGGCCGTCACGCCATAGGAGTTCTGGCCCAGGAAGATTTCATTCAGGTAGAGTTCAAGGATCTTTTCCTTGCTCAGCGTTTCCTCAAGCCGGGTGGCGAGGATGATTTCCTTGATCTTGCGTTCGGCGCGCCGTTCTCCGCCCAGCAGAAAGTTCTTCATCACCTGCTGGGTAATGGTCGAGGCGCCGCGGATATCCTGCCCGCGCGACCGAACGGCATCCAGCGCGGCACTGGCAATACCGCGCGTGTCATAGCCCTTGTGGGTGTAGAAATTCTTGTCCTCGGCGCTGATGAACGCCTGCTTGACAAGGTCGGGGATTTCCTCGGCCGGCGTGAACAATCTGCGTTCCTGCGCGAATTCATCGATCAGGCGCCCCTCGGCCGAATAGATGCGGCTGATCGTGGGCGGTGTGTATTGTGCCAGGCTTTCATGGCTGGGCAGGTCGCGGCCATACATCCAGAACACCGCGCCGATCGACAGCGCGACCATGAACAGGCCCATCGTGACCAGCGTGAAAATCGCGCCGAAAAAGGAAAGTACGAACCTTAGCAAAACATGCCCCTTTGCATCATGGCGCCTCTATACGCGCGTGCGCCCGCACGGTCAAAACAACTCGACGTGCATGATGGGCGGAACCTTGCCCGTGCGGCTATTGCCGGCGCAACCCGGCGCGCGCCAGGTCATCGGCCACCCATTGAACCAAGCCGTCACGAATGCCGCGCGCGATGCCCAGCCGCCAATCGGGGTCTTTCAGGTTCTCGGCGTCGCGCGGGCTGGAAAGAAACCCGACCTCGATCAGGACCGAGGGGATATCAGCCGCCTTGAGAACGGAAAACGCGCCGCGCCGCAGGGGGCGGCGATTGACGGGACCGCCCGCCGCCTGCAACCCGCCGACCAGCGACCGTGCCAGCCGCTCGGTGCGCGGCTCGGTTTCTTGCCGGGCCAGGTCCATCAGGATGCCGGCCACCACGTCATCCTGCCCGTTCAGATCAACGCCCGACAGCAGGTCATCGCGGTCATGACGTTCGGCCAGCAGGCGGGTTGCGGCGTCGCTGGCCTCGTCGTCCAGCACGTGTACCGTGGCGCCATGGGCCTGCCCCTGCGCCAACGCATCGGCATGAAGCGACAAGAACACATGGGCGCGCATCTCGTGCGCCAGCGCCACCCGCCGCTCCAGCGAAACGAAACGATCGTCGTCGCGGGTCAGCACCACGTCGAAGCCGCCCGCGCGGCGCAACACGTCGCGCAGTTCGCGCGCGAAGGTCAGCATCAGATCTTTCTCGGTGATCCCGTCATGCTCGGCACCGGGGTCGATACCGCCGTGGCCCGGATCGAGCACCACGATCACCGGCCCCTCACCCATCGGGCGTGGCGGCGCGGCATCGGACAGGCTGGGGGCGGGCAGATCCCAGCGCGGATCGCGCGGCGCGCCTGATCGTGCGGCAAATTCCTCGGGCGTGGCCTGCGCCATGTCGAGTTTCAGCATTGCCGCGCCGCTGTCGGGCAGAATGCGCATTTCCGCCTGCGCGACCGTCATCGGTTGTGACAGATCAATCACCATGCGCGACCAGCCGGGCCGAAAGCCGCCAAATCGCACCTGCGATGCCGCGTCGGCGCGGTCAAAGTCATCGGCGCGCAGCCCGTCCCACTGCACCTCGCGGAAATCCAGCACCAGTCGCGCGGGCGCGTCCAAAGTATAGGCGCGCCATGGCACGCCCTGGCTGAGAGACAGGGAAAGAACCGCCCCGGTACGGCTGTCCTCGATCCGGCTCTGGGTCGCGTCGACCCGCGCCAGGCCGCTGAAATCCTGCGCCAGCGCGGCGCTGCCCCATATCGTCAGGATGAGTGCTGCAAAAAGCCTGCTCATACGGAAATGCCCCCGGCCGGCCTGCCCGGCGCGTTTTGGGTGAACCTAGCAGGCTTGGCACCCCGTTGGAACGACAAGTTGCACGGGCCACCTTGCCCGACATCGCCGCAAGGCCGCGTTGCGGCCGGCCCGATCACATCCGGCCCGTCTCGGCCATGAAACGCGCCAGCCTTGCCAGCCCTTCCTCGATATCCTCGGTGCTGCGCGCATAGGAAAAGCGCAGCGTGCCTGCCCCGCGCGCGGTGTCGAAATCCAGCCCCGGCGTAACGGCAACGCCGGCCTTGTCCAGAATCTCGGCGGCAAAGGCGCGGCTGTCATCGGTCAGGTGGCTGACATCAGCATAAACGTAGAACGCGCCATCGGGCGGCGCGATCCGGTCAAACCCGGCCTTGGGCAAGCCATCCAGCATCAATTGACGGTTGCGGCGGTAGACCGCCATGTTCTGCTCCAACTCATCACCCGCATCCATAGCGGCCAACGCGGCAACCTGGCTGGCATGCGACGGACAGATGAAGAGGTTTTGCGCCAGCCGCTCGACCCGCCGCACATGATCTTCGGGCACCACCATCCAGCCGACGCGCCAGCCCGTCATGCTGAAATACTTGGAAAACGAGTTTATCACGTAAACCTCGTCGCTGATTTCCAACGCGCTTACGGCCTTTTGCTCGTATTCGATGCCATGATAGATTTCATCGCTGATAAAACCCGCGCCCTGCGCTTGGGCTGTTTCCATCAAGGCGGCCAGTGCCGGACGGTCCAGCATGGTGCCGCTGGGATTGGCCGGGCTGGCGACCATCAAACCTTGCAGATCCAGCCCCGCCAGATCGGATGGCACCGGCTGCAAGCGGTTTTCCGGCGCGGTGTCGATCATCACCGGCTCAAGATCCAGCGCGCGCAGGATCTGGCGATAGCTGGGATAGCCCGGCGCACCGATCCCGACCCGATCGCCCGCGTCGAACAACGTCGTGAAGGCCAGTATGAACCCGCCCGAACTGCCGGGCGTCACGACGACCCGCGCCGGATCGAGATCAACCCCATACCATTCGCCGTAAAGCTGCGCGATCCTGGCCCGCAGCGCGGGCAACCCCAGCGCCACAGTGTAGCCCAACGGCTGATCGGCCATGGCCCGCGCCAAAGCGTCGCGGGCGGCAGCGGGTGCGGGTGTGCCGGGCTGGCCCACCTCCATGTGTATAACGTGCCGACCGGCCTCTTCGGCGGCGCGCGCGGCTTCCATCACGTCCATCACAATAAAGGGATCGACCTCGCCACGGGTTGAGTTCCGCATGTCTGTCTTCCTATGGTTGGTGAAGCGCCAATTCACAAGGAAACGGGGGGCGGGTCAATGACGTATATGGCGCGATTGGCGCTGACGGCGATACTCTCGCTGATGATCGCCCTGCCCGCCCAGGCCCGCGGCCTGGTGCGCGACCCCGATATAGAACACGCATTGGGCCAGTTGGCCGCACCTGTTCTGACGGCGGCTGGCCTGTCGCCGTCGCAGGTGCGCATCCTGGTGATCGACGACCCCTCGTTGAATGCCTTCATCGTCGATAACCGCCATATCTTCGTCAACTCGGGCATGTTGCTCAAGCTGGACGGGCCCGCGCAGTTCCAGGCCATCGTCGCGCATGAGGCGGCGCATATCCAGAACGGCCATATCGCGCGGCGCCTGCAAAGCGCGCAACGCGCCAACTCGGTTACCGGGCTGGGCATGGCGCTGGCGCTTGCCGCGGCGGTGTCGGGGGCCGACATGCGCGGCGTCAGCGGTGCAGCGATTGGCGTGGCTGGCAGCGCGCAGCGCATCTTCATGTCGCATACCCGCGCCGAGGAAAGCAGCGCCGACGCCGCCGCCATCCGGTACATGCTGCGCGCCGGTGTCGATCCGCGCGCCTTTCTGGATGTGCTTAACATCTTTCGCGGGCAGGAACTGCTGTCGCGAGGCCGGCAAGACCCCTATGCCGTGACCCACCCGTTGTCGCGCGATCGGCTGCGCGCGATATCCGCCCTTGTCGAGACAGCCGACCCCATCGGCGGCGACCCCGCGCCCGAGGCCGAGTACTGGTTTGCCCGCGCGCTGGGCAAGCTGAGCGCCTTTTCACGCGCATCCACTTGGACGTTGCGCCGCGTGGACCGATCCGCGACCGAGGATATCCGCCTGATGCGCAGCGCCATCGCCCATCATCGCAAGCCCGACACGCGCCGCGCCATCGCCGATATCGACCGGCTGGTTGCCCTGCGCCCGCGCGACCCTTTCGTGCACGAGTTGCGCGGACAGATCCTGTTGGAAAGCCGACAGGCGGGCGCGGCGGTTGCAGCCTACAAACGCGCCGGCGAACTGGCGCCGGGCAACGCGTTGATCATGGGTGGGCATGGCCGCGCGCTGCTGGCCGCCGGAAACGCAAGCGCCGCGCGCGATGTGTTGGAACGTGCCCGCGCCCGTGACTTCCGCGACCCGCGCATCCTGCGCGACCTTTCCGTTGCCTATGCCAAGACCGGCGCACCGGGCCAGGCCTCTGTCACGACGGCAGAGCGGTATGCGCTGTTGGGCCGGTTCGAGGATGCCTTGCTTCATGCCAAACGGGCCGAGGGCCTTTTGCCGCGCGGGTCGCGTGCTTCCCTTCGGGCCCAGGATGTGATTTCTGCGGCCGAGGCCGCCCTGAACAAACGGAGATAACCCGATATGAAACGCACCCTTGCCGCCACCGCGCTGACCTTTGCGGCGCTTGCCGCCCCGGCGCAGGCCTTTGACCTGACCGAGATGACCGAGGACGAGCGCACCGCTTTCCGTGCCGAGATCCGCAGTTACCTGCTGGAAAACCCCGAGGTGATCATGGAGGCCGTGGCCGTTCTGGAGCAGCGCCAATCCGAACAGCAAGCCGCCGCCGATGTCGACCTGGTCAGGGTGAATGCCGATGCGCTGTTCAACGACGGCTATTCCTGGGTCGGTGGCAACCCCGATGGCGACGTGACCGTTGTGGAATTCATGGATTACCGCTGCGGATATTGCCGCCAGGCACATGACGAGGTGGAACAACTGCTCGAAACCGACGGCAATATCCGCTTCATCGTCAAGGAATTTCCGGTACTCGGCGAAGAATCGGTCGTGGCATCGCGCTTTGCCATCGCAACCCAAAGGGTGGCGGGCGACGAGGCTTACAAGCAGGTCCACGACACGTTGATAAACTTTCGCGGTGATATCGCGCCCGGCGCGCTGACCCGCCTGGCCGAGGGGCTCGGCATCGACCCTGCCCCGATCATGGACGAGATGGACAACCCCGAGATCGACGCCATCATCCAGGAGAATCGTCAACTGGCCAGCCGCTTGCAGATCAATGGCACGCCCAGTTTCGTGTTCGACGACCAGTTGGTGCGTGGCTACGTTCCCCTGGCGGGCATGATGCAAATCGTCGACCAGGTGCGCGTGGACTGATCCAATGCGCAAGACGATCGCCTTGGCCTGCGTCCTTTGGGGCGCGGGGGCTCCCTTGCTGGCCGAAACGGACCTGACGCTGCTTGACCCGGCCGAGCGCGCGGCCTTTGGCGCAGAAATCCGCGCCCTTTTGCTGCAAGACCCCGAGATCGTGGCCCGGGCACTGGCTGGCCCGTCGATTTATGCCGACGCCATCGAAAATGACCTGTCGCGCATTCGCGCCCATGCGGACACGCTTTTCGCGGATGGCGCGGCCCTGGCCATCGTCACCGGGCCGGATTGCCCATCCTGCGCGCAGGCACTGGATGAACTTCGCGTTCTAACCACCGAACTGAACGTGACTTTCACCGAATTAAACCTGACCGATAACCGCGCGCTTGCCGATGACCTGCAACTGGATAGCGTGCCGTCCTACGTGCTGCCTGACAAGATGGTGCGCGGTCATGTCCCGCCGGTCGTGCTGCGCCGCTACCTTGGGGCCGACTGACGGTTATTCCGCCGCCTCGGCCGCTTCTTGCTGCGCCTCGATCTCGGCGGCCTTCTTTTCGACCTCTTCCACGATGTGATCGACCATCTTGTCGTTCGACATCTTGTGGCTGGCCTTGCCCGCCAGGTAGACCATGCCGTTGCCCGCGCCACCGCCGGTAAATCCGACATCGGTCATCAATGCCTCGCCGGGGCCGTTCACGACGCAGCCGATGATGCTGAGGCTCATGGGTGTCTTGATATGTTCAAGACGCTTTTCCAAGGCTTCGACCGTCTTGATCACGTCGAACCCCTGGCGCGCGCAGCTTGGGCAACTGATGATGTTGACCCCACGATGGCGCAACCCAAGGCTCTTGAGGATCTCGTAACCCACCTTCACCTCTTCCACCGGATCGGCGGACAGGGACACGCGGATCGTGTCACCGATGCCCATCCACAAAAGCTGGCCCAGCCCGATGGCCGATTTTATCGTGCCGCTGGTCAAGCCCCCGGCCTCGGTGATCCCCAGGTGAATCGGCGCATCCGTTGCCTCGGCCAATTGCTGATAGGCGGCAGCGGCCATGAACACGTCGGATGCCTTGCAGCTTATCTTGAACTCGTGAAAATCGTTGTCTTGCAGGATCTTGATATGCTCCAACCCTGACTCGACCATGGCATCGGGCGTGGGTTCGCCGTATTTTTCCAACAGGTGCTTTTCAAGCGAGCCTGCATTCACCCCGATCCGGATCGAGCAATTGTGGTCGCGCGCAGCCTTGATAACCTCGCGCACGCGGGCCTCGTCGCCGATATTGCCGGGGTTGATGCGCAGGCAGGCCGCGCCCGCCTCGGCGGCCTCGATCCCGCGTTTATAGTGGAAATGAATGTCGGCCACGATGGGCACGGGGCTTTCGCGCACGATCTCTTTCAAGGCGCGGCTGCTGTCCTGGTCGGGCACGGAGATGCGGACGATATCGGCGCCGGCCTCGGCGGCGGCCTGCACCTGCGCGATGGTGCCGGGAATATCGGTGGTGGCCGTGTTGGTCATCGTCTGCACGCTGATCGGCGCGTCACCACCCACGGGCACGTTGCCCACCATGATCCGGCGACTTTCGCGACGATAGATGTTGCGCCAGGGGCGGATATGGTTCAGCGACATGGTCGGACCTCCTGCGTCAGCCTGTGACACGACTTAGGGCGCCCTGCCCGACCACGCAACGCCAAATCCTTCAGTCGGGCTGAACGGTCGCGCCCGGAACATCCTGCAACTCGGCCACGACGCGGGCGAGGTCGCCGTCGGCCTCGATATCGGCCAACTCATAGGTCCGGGTCAGGTTTTCGGGCGACAGGGCCAGGTTCGACGTGACAGACCCCTTGGGCCCGGCGGGCCCGTAAGTCTGCCCATCGACGGCGAAATAGACCGCGCCGCTTTCGCCCACGCGGATCGTGTGCGGCTCTTCGGTCTGGGCCACGGCATATGTCTCGCCGGGTTCCATGATGCCCTCGTACACGGTCGAGCCATCGGCGGCTCGCACCCGCACCCAAGCCGCGCGCGCCGCAACCAGCGTGACGCCCGGGCCCAGCTCTTCTACAACACGGGGCAGCGGCGTCTCGCCGCCCTGCTGTTGTGCGGCGCTGGCCTGCATCACGCTGCCTCGCGCCTCGGCCACGGCCTGCGCGATGGCATCGCGCCGATCGACCTGCGGCAACTCGGGCGTGGCGGGCGCGGCGAAAACACCGACGCTGTCCGGGTCGAGCGTCGAGATGGGCGCATCGCGCGCCACCAGCACCGGCACATCCAGCGCTTGCGGGCGATACAGCCGGTCCAGCGCCTCGGGCGCGGGGGAAAAACCGTCATCTTCGGCGGCGCGGGTCACCGCACTGGCAGCTTGCAGCGGATCGAGGTCAGACAAGACATCGGGGGTATTCTCGACCGGCACGACCTGCACCTGCTGCACCTTGTTCAGCACCGTCCAGCCGCCAAAACCGATCGAGCCGATCAAGACCACCAGCACCAGCATCGAGCCGATGGCGCCCGGCTCGATCCGGCTGAAGAACGCTTCGCGCGCGGGGGCGAAGGGCGTGGCCGGTTGGGCAAAGGGGTCGCGAACAGTCGCGGGTGCGCGCGGTGCGTCGTCCTTCTTGATCGAGGACGCTTCGGCCGACATGCCATGCGCGGTGGTAAAACCGCTTTCGGCGCAGAACTGGGCAAAGGCGCGATCAGGGTCCATGTTCAGGTAGCGCGCGTAGGACCGTACGTAACCGGCGATGAAACCGGGTGTATCGAATGCGCTGGGGTCGCAATTCTCGATCGCGGCGATATAGCTGGCCTTGATACGAAGCTCGCGCTGAACGTCCAGCAACGATTTGCCCATGGTTGCGCGTTCGCCGCGCATGACATCGCCAAGTCGCAGATCGAAGTCGTCAAAGCTCATGGGCTCGACTGTCGTCGCCTCATCTCCGCGCTGGGATTTGCGCCCGATCATGCGTCTCTGCCCCGTGTTAACGACAAGCTCGGCCCCATCCCCGGATTCGAGTCGTCTTATTTCTTAATGCCAAGCTACCATGACGCAAGAAAGATTATAACCGTCTGCCGGTCAGGCGCTCATTTCGGCACGATTCAGCGCACAATGGCTCCACAATTCATCCATCGCGCCCACCAATTTGGCAATCTCGCCCGGCCCGTGCACCGGCGACGGGGTGAACCGCAGACGCTCGGTGCCGCGCGGCACGGTGGGAAAGTTGATGGGCTGCACGTAGATGCCGAACTGCTCAAGCAGCATGTCGGACAGCTGCTTGGTGTGCACCGGGTCGCCGACGATGACCGGCACTATATGGCTGCCATGGTCGATGATCGGCAGGCCCATCCCCTTGAGCCGCAGTTTCAGCACCTTGGCCTGTTCCTGGTGGCGCGCCCGCAATTCGCGGCCCGCGTCGGTTTTCAGGAAGGCGACAGAGGCCGCGGCCCCGGCCGCCACGCTGGGCGGCAGCGAGGTGGTAAAGATGAACCCCGGCGCGTAAGAGCGTATGGCGTCGCACATTTTCGCGCTTGCCGCGATATAGCCGCCCATCACGCCATAGGCCTTTGCAAGGGTACCGTTGATGATGTCGATGCGATGGGCCAGGCGGTCACGCTCGGTCACGCCACCGCCACGGTGGCCATACATCCCCACGGCGTGCACCTCGTCGATATAGGTCATCGCACCGAATTCATCGGCGATATCGCAGATCGCCTCGATCGGGCCGAAATCGCCATCCATCGAATAGACCGATTCAAAGGCGATCAGCTTGGGCGCGGCGGGGTCGTCGGCGGCCAGCAACTCGCGCAGATGCGCCACGTCATTGTGGCGGAAGATGCGCTTGGCCCCGCCATTGCGGCGAACACCTTCGATCATCGAGGCGTGGTTCAACGCGTCCGAATAGATGATAAGGCCGGGAAACAGCTTGGGCAGCGTGCTCAAGGTCGCGTCATTTGCGATATAGGCGCTGGTGAACAGCAGCGCGGCTTCCTTGCCATGCAGGTCGGCCAGTTCGGCCTCGAGCCGCTTGTGATAGACGGTCGTGCCCGAAATGTTGCGCGTCCCGCCCGAACCCGCGCCTGTTGCGTCAAGCGCCTCGGCCATGGCCGACAGCACCTCGGGGTTCTGGCCCATGCCCAGGTAATCGTTGCCGCACCAGATCGTCACGGGCTGCTTTTCGCCGTCCGGGCGATGCCAGACCGCATGGGGAAAATTACCCTTTTCGCGTTCTATATCGATGAAGGTGCGATAGCGGCCTTCTTGGTGCAGACGGTTGATGGCTTGATCAAGCTGAGCGTTATAGTCCACGCGCATCCCCTTTTGGTCCTGTTCGTATCGCGCCCGGGCAGCCTGCCGACTGCCGTATTCGCATTCGTGAATAACATTAGGTTTCACACGCATTCTTGCACAGGTTACATTTTGACGCGCAAGGGCTGACATGATTCAGGTCAAGAAAACGACGAATTCCAGCGTTTTTCATCCGCCGAAACGGCGAACCACCAGCATGTACCGCCCGTTGCACGGCCAGCGCCGCCGACGCCCCGGAAATGGGGTGGAGCGGCACGAGTTCCAAGGCCCCGGCCGGCATTGCCCGGCAAGACCAACCGAAGGGGCGGACGTGACAAACGCCCGGCACCGCATTACCACACCCGTGGCCGCTGATCGCGGCCGGCGCGCTGTTGCACCTTGCGCCGGAACTGCCCACAAAGGGTGCGACCAAAAAGAGACAGGACACCGAGATGACACAAGACGCCGTGCTCAGCCACATCGACGCCGATCTGCCCAACGCCATTGCCCGCCTGCAGGATCTTTTGCGCATCCGCTCGATCTCGACCGACCCCGCCTTTGCCGATGACTGCCAGCGCGCGGCGGAATGGCTGGCGGCCGACCTGCGCGGCATCGGGCTGGATGCCGCCGTGCGCCCGACGCCGGGGCACCCGATGGTGGTCGGGCACATGGACGGGCCGGCAGACGCCCCGCACCTGCTGTTTTATGGCCATTACGACGTGCAGCCGGTCGACCCCCTGGCGCTTTGGGAAAGCGATCCGTTCGACCCGGCGGTTGTCGACGGGCCCCACGGCAAGACGATCCGCGCCCGCGGCGCCAGCGACGACAAGGGCCAGCTGATGACCTTTGTAGAGGCGTGCCGCGCGTGGAAGGCCGTGAATGGCGACCTGCCCTGCCGCCTGACCATCCTGTTCGAAGGCGAAGAGGAATCGAGCTCGCCCTCGCTGGTGCCGTTTCTCAAGGAAAACGCCGACGAGCTGCGCGCCGACCTGGCACTGATTTGTGACACGGGGCTGTTCCAGTCGAAAACGCCCGCGATCATGACCATGCTGCGCGGCATGGTGGCCGAGGAAGTCACCATTCATGCCGCCAGCCGCGATTTGCATTCGGGTATGTATGGCGGCGTGGCGATGAACCCCATTCGCGTACTGACCCGTATCCTGGGCGGGATGCATGACGACACGGGACGGGTCACCATCCCGCATTTCTATGACGGTGTTCCCGATCTCGACCCCGAGATAGCCGAGCAATGGGCGGCACTCGGGTTCGATCACGCCACCTTCCTGGGCGATGTGAACCTGTCGGTGCCCGCCGGCGAACAGGACCGCACACCGCTGGAAATGATCTGGTCACGCCCGACGGCCGAGATAAACGGCATCTGGGGTGGCTATACCGGCGCGGGGTTCAAGACCGTGCTGCCGGCCGAAGCCCATGCAAAGGTCAGTTTCCGGCTCGTGGGCGACCAGGACCCGCAGGCGATCCGGCAGAATTTCCGCGACTGGATCACCGCGCAACTGCCCGCCGACTGCACCGCCGAGTTCAAGCTGTCCGGTGGCGCGGGCGGCAGCCGCATGGTCACCGACCACCCGCTTTTCGAACAGACCCGCGACGCCTTGACCGAGGAATGGGGCGAAGAGGCGGCTTTCATCGGCTGTGGCGGCTCGATCCCCATCGCCGGGCATTTCAAGGCGATCCTGGGGATAGACGCGTTGCTGACCGGCTTTGCCAAGGATGACGACAACATCCACTCCCCCAACGAGAAATACGACATCGACAGCTTTCACAAGGGCATCCGCAGCTGGGCGCGGATGCTGGGAAAGCTGGCGTAGCGCAATCAGCCCGAGACCGCTTTCGGGCTGGCTGCGCGCCTGCCCGGCCGGCGCTTGGCACGCGTCAGCCGCCTGGATAGGTGCGCGCGCCAAGCGGCATGGTGGCGATTGACCGTCGCAGGTCGTCGATCATCAACGCCTCGGCGCGGTTCAACCGCTTGCGCGGATTGGCGACAAGAAAGATATCGACCGCAGGCGGATCGTCATAGGGCGGCAGGCGCCACAGCAACCCGTCGGCCACGTCGCGCGCGGCGACATGAACTGGCAGCGCGCCAATGCCAAGCCCGCACAGGATCATGCGCCGCACCTCTTCAAGCTGGCTGGAGCGGCCTACCACCGTCTGGTCCAGCGCGCTTTGCCGACGCAACAGCGCAACCGGCCGCAACGCATCGTTCAAATCATCGGTTTCAAAGGCCACGGCATCGCGGCCGCGCAAATCATCGAGCGTCAGACCCGCCCGGCCGAACAACGGATGGTCCGGCCCGCAATAGAACCCGAAGAATTCGCGGTATAGAACCGCGTAATCAAGGTCGGGGTTCTGCCGGTTCGCAAGACAAATGCCGAAGCTGGCGGTACGATCCTGCACCGCGCGGGCAACCTCGGCGCTGGTGGCGGTGCGCAGGCGAAAACGCACCCGCGGATGATCGGCATGAGTTCTGGCCAGCAGGTCATCCAGAAGCGGCGTGACCACGTGGCTGGCCAGCGCGATCGAAACCTGGCCCGACACCTCGACCTCGGCCCGCGCCGCCAGGTCGGGTAACCGCGCGACGCCGCCGTAAAGATCGGCACATTCCTGGTACAGCGCGCGCCCTGCCTCGGTCAGGGCGAACTGGCCATGGCCCCGCTCGATCAACCGGGTATCCAGCGCCTCTTCCAACCGCTTCAGCGCCAGGCTGACAGCCGGTTGCCCGCGCAGCAAGCGCCGCGCGGCGGTGGTGATGCTTCCAGCCTCGACGATCACCACGAAACTGCGCAGAAGGTTCCAGTCAAGCTGGCTGACGAAGCGCTCACCCGAGGGGGTGGCATTATTTTCATCAATGTCGTTCATTCCATTTATCAATTTGAACGAATGACAGACCCGTGCAAGGGTTTTCCACACCCCTGACAGGAACCAGACAGATGGCCAGCAAACTTTTCTACCAATCCCGCCTGCCCCGCCCCGCGCTTGACCGCGCCGAGGGGATCTACATGTGGGACCAATCGGGCAAGCGGTATATCGACGGCTCCAGCGGAGCGATGGTCAGCAATATCGGCCATTCCAACCCCGCCGTCCTGGACGCGATGCGCCAGCAGATGGAAAAATCGACCTTTGGCTACCGGCTGCATTTCCAGACCGACGCATCCGAATTGCTGGCCGAGAAAACCGCCGCGCTGTGCCCCGATGGCATGAACCGGGTGTTCTTCGTCTCGGGCGGCTCGGAAGCAGTGGAAAGCACGCTGAAACTGGCGCGGCAATATGCGCTGGCCAAGGGCCAGGCGCAGCGGTTCAAGGTGATTTCACGGATGCCCTCGTACCACGGCAGCACGCTGGGGGCGCTGGCGGTAACGGGCTATGCGCCGCTCTCGACACCGTTTGACCCGATGATGCAAAGGATGCCGAAAATCCCCGCTCCGCGCGCCTATCTTGACGGGCTTGACGCTGACGACCCGGCCACTGGCCATCATTACGCCGACATGCTGGAACAGAAAATCCTGGATGAAGGGCCCGAAACCGTACTGGCATTCATCGTCGAGCCAGTGGGCGGCGCCTCGACCGGGGCGCTGGTGCCGCCTGACGGTTACATGCAAAGAATACGCCAGATTTGCGATACTTACGGTGTGCTTTTGATCCATGACGAGGTGATGTCGGGCGGCGGACGCACCGGGCGATTCTGGGGCGCGGATCATTGGGGCACGGCGCCTGACCTTATTTCGATCTCCAAGGGGTTCGGCGGCGGCTACGTGCCGCTTGGCGCGATGATCGCGCGCGATGACATTGTCGAAACGGTGCTGGATGCCGGCGGCTTTGCGCATGGTCACACCTATGCGGGCAACCCGCTGGCCTGTGCCGCGGGCGCCGCCGTGATCGACGAGATCCACCGCGCGGGGCTGATCGACAACGCCGCCCGGACGGGCGATTACCTCAAATCACGGCTGTCCGCGCTGATGAACCGGTTTCCCTTCATCGGCGACGTGCGCGGCAAGGGGTTGTTGCTGGCCTTCGAAATCATGTCTGACCGGGTGACGAAAGAGCCACTGCCCACCGGACTGAATGCCCATTCCCGGCTGGTCGATATCGCCTATGAAAAGGGGTTGATCATCTATTCGCGCCGAACGCGGGGGGGGCTTTCGGGCGATCACTTCCTTGTTTGTCCGCCGATGATCTCCACCCAGGCGCAAGTGGATGAGCTTATGGAACTGTTGATTGCCTCGCTGGATGAGTTCGCGGCCGAATCCGGGCTGGAGCGCAGCGCCGCATGATCCGGCCCGCCACGCCAGAAGATGCCGCGACCATCGCCGCGATGACACGGGCGCTGTCGGGCCACGTGGGTGACTTGGGCCAGCATCGCGGCTCGGCCGATACCCTGCGCCGCGACTTTGCCCGATTCCGTGTTCTTATCGCGGAAAACGGATCAACTGCGTCGGGCATGGTTTTGTTTTTCCCGTATTATTCGTCGCTACGTGGTGAAATGGGCCTCTATGTCCAGGATCTGTTCGTAGGTGCCAATGCGCGGGGCACCGGGTTGGGCCGGGCCCTGCTGGCCGCGGCAGGCCGTGCCGCGCGGGATGAATGGGATGCGCGCTTCCTGATCCTGTCGGCGGCACGAAGCAATGAAACCGCGCTGGCCTTTTACGATCGGCTTGGCATGGCTCCCCATGATGACGCGGTGCAACTGTCGCTGGAAGGCGCGCAATTCACTCAACTGACGGAGACGGCATGAAACTGCCTGACAAGACAACCACGATGGAATCCGCCATCGCCGCGATCCCTGATGGGGCCACGGTGATGCTGGGCGGCTTCGGCGTTCCGGGCACGCCGTTCCTGATGATCCGTGAACTTGTGCGCCAGAACAAACGCGACCTGACGATCATAAAGAATGACGCCAATGAAACCGGGATGGGCGTCGACCACCTGCTGGTCGCGGGTTGCGTGCGGCGGCTGATCACGACCCACCTGGGGCTGAACGCGAACGCCATTCGCATGATGAACGCCGGCGAGATCGAGGTGGAGTTCTGCGCGCAAGGCATGTTGGCCGAACGCATCCGGGCCGGCGGTGCCGGGCTCAAGGCGATCGTCACCGATATCGGCATCGACACCGAGATGGGCGCGGGCAAGCCGCGGGTCGAGGTAAACGGCGAAACGGCAATGATCGAAACCGCCCTGCGCGCCGATGTTGCGGTGCTTCACGCGGCGCAGGCCGACCCGTTCGGCAACCTTTGCTATGCCGCCACGGCGCGCAATTTCTCTCCGCTGATGGCGATGGCCGCCAAGACCGTGATCGTCGAGACCGAGAAGCTGGTCGCGCTTGGCGCACTGGCGCCCGACCACGTTCACACCCCCGGCCCCTTTGTCGATCATGTCGTTCACATCCCCGAACTGTCCGAGGAATACGCCGTTGTCCGACGCTAAACTCCGCCTGATCGCCCGCGCCGCCCGCGACATCGCGCCGGGCATGACCGTGAACCTGGGGATCGGCCTGCCGACGCAGGTGGTCAACCACCTTGGCCCCGATTTTCCCGTCTGCCTGCATACCGAGAACGGCATGACAGGCATCGGCCCCACCCTGCCCTTCGACGCCGCCGACCGGAACCTGATCGACGCCGGCGGGGCTTATGTCTCACCCATTCCGGGGAGCGCCTATTTCGACAGCGCAACCAGTTTTGCGATGGTGCGGTCAGGGCGGCTGGACCTGACGATGCTGGGTGCATTCGAGGTGGCGGAGAACGGCGACCTTGCAAATTGGAAGATCCCCGGCAAATTCTCGCCCGGTGCGGGCGGCGGCATGGAACTGGCGCAAAAGGCCCGCCGCGTCGTGGTACTGACCACCCATACCGACCGGGCGGGCAACCCGAAATTGCTGACGCGCTGCACCCTGCCATTGACCGCGGCGGGATGCGTCGACCGTATTTTCACGGACATGGCGGTAATCGACGTGACACCGGCCGGCTTTGCCTTGCGCGAACTGGCCCGGAGCGTCACGGTGGCGCAAGTTAAAAAGGCCACGGGCGCAGCACTGCACCTGCCCGAGGGCGACATACCGACATTCTGAGGGGAAAGCAGATGGAACGTGAACTGAAAACCAGGATCCTGCACGCGGTCGACACCTTGTTGGACGACCAGGTCGCGTTCCTGTCCGAGCTGACGGCCCACCCGTCGACCCGTGGCAATGAACAATCCGCGCAGAACCTGATGGCCAGGGAACTGGCCGCCCGCGGGATGGAGGTTGACCGCTGGCAGGTCGACGTGGCCGACATTCGCGACATGCCCGGTTTTTCGCCCGTGATCGGAAATTACGACGACGCGGTGAACGTGGTGGGCACCCACCGCGCCACAACCACGAAAGGCCGGTCGCTGATCCTGAACGGGCATATAGACGTGGTGCCCGAGGGCCCGACCGACATGTGGGACACCCCGCCTTATGCCCCCCGTGTCGATGATGGCTGGATGTATGGGCGCGGTGCCGGTGATATGAAGGCGGGACTGGCCAGCAACCTTTTCGCGCTCGACGCGTTGCGCCACGCCGGGCTGACACCTGCCGCCGACATTCATTTCCAATCGGTGGTCGAGGAAGAATGCACAGGCAACGGCGCGTTGGCCTGCCTGCAACGCGGCTATCGCGCCGACGCGGCGCTTATCCCCGAGCCGCTGGCCGAGGGGCTGGTCACGGCGCAGCTTGGCGTTCTGTGGTTCCAGGTGCGCCTGCGCGGGCTGCCTGCCCACGTGGCCTATGCCAGCACGGGTTCCAATGCGATCGACGCTGCCATTCCGCTTATCGCGGCGCTGCACGAGCTTGAAGAACGGTGGAACGCCGATGACCGCAAGCATCCGCAATACGCCGATGTGCACCACCCGCTCAACCTCAATGTCGGCAAGATCGAAGGCGGCGACTGGGCCAGTTCGGTGCCGGCCTGGTGCGTCTTCGACGTGCGGATGGGGTTGTATCCCGATCAGGATCTGCAAGATCTGCGCGACGAGATCGAAACCACGCTGCAAGACGCCGCGCAGAAAAACGCGTTCCTGCGCAACAACAGCCCCGAGGTGGTCTATAACGGCTTTGCAGCCGAAGGTTATGCGCTGAGCGAAGATAGCAGCCAGGCCGCGGCGCAGGCCATCGGCGCGCTGGAAACGGCGCATGGCCTTGTCACCGGCACCGCGCTGGAAACGAAATCCAGCACCGGCACGACCGATGCCCGCTTTTTCGGGCTTTATGCCGATACGCCCGCCTTGGTCTATGGCCCCAAGGCCGAGAACATCCACGGCTTCAATGAACGGGTCGACCTGGAAAGCATGCGTCGCGTGACCCAGACCACCGCGCTTTTCATCGCTGATTGGTGCGGCGTCACGACCGACTGACGCGTGGCGCAGCAAGGGCGCGACCTTTCACGGGGTTGCGCCCGCGCATCTTGTGGTCTTGGGCAACGCGGCCGCATTGCCGCCTGTCAGACGATACCGGAAAACCGCTCGGGCAGCTTGAACAGCTTGTCCGAACCCACCCGCTTGAAATGGTACAGCTCGTTGTTGCGGTGCTTGAACGACTTTCGCATATGCTTGCGGAAGGGCGCGAAATCCCAGCTTTCGTCCACCTCGCGCTCCATGAAGGGCGCGAATACCGCGGCGTCGTCACGCTCTTCCTCGAACCAGACGGCCTTGGTGCGTTTCTCTTTCATCTCGGTCAGCCCGGCGGCCTTTACCATGTCGCGGCGCCGGTTCAGCATGTCCACATACTGGTCGAAATCGCAGAACTTCATGTGGAACAGATACAGGAAATCGGGCGCATCCAGCTTGTCCCAGGTGGCATAGTGCCCGCCGCGCGACAGCTTGGCCGGGCGCGAGATGATGCAGGGTTTCGAATACCACGGGTTCAACTGGGCGTGGCGCCGTGGCCCCAGGATCGACTGTTCTACCCCCTCGGGCTCGCGGTCGCGCAGGTGCAAGATCTCAAGCCCCAGGGCCGTGCGCACCGCGCCGGGCTTTGCCACGTCCATCAACCACGAGCCAAGGTCATGCCCGGAGTCCGGATCGACCACGATGAACTCGTCCACGTCGCAGACGATCACATGAGTATACCATTGCCGCAGCCCGGCCATCAGGTTGTTCTGCGTGCGCCAGCGCCGGATGTTGAAATTCTTGGTGTCGGTGTCGGGAATCGGAAACAGGTTGCAGCCCGCGGCGATCTCGCGCACGGCGGGCTGGTTGCCATGATTGATGACATACAGCGCCTCGCGACCAAAAAAACCGCCGTAATAGTTCACCCATTTCTTCAGGAAAAAATCGTCGTCCCGCACCGTCGTGAGAACCGCAACCTTGGACTGCATCGTTACCGCTTTCGTTCACTGCCTCGTTGTCGCGCAGCATAGCGCGCATTTCGTGGGGCGAGAATCCCCAAAGAATCTGGCCTCAGCGTGACATGCTGCGGGCGATTTTGGCGAAAAGCAGCAAGAACGGTGCGCCATGCATCAGCAGGTCGAAGATGTCGATTGGCTGGCTCAGCGTGCCCTGGACCAACATGCGCAGCTTTTCCAGCAGGTGCGGTTCGGGCACGAAGGGGGCTCCGCCCAGCAGCACGCACAAGGCGACGATCGTGACCCAGGAAATGCTGTCCAGCGCTTTCATGTGTCACCTGTCGTTCGGGGAAAGATGGCGCGGTTGACGGGGCTCGAACCCGCGACCCCCGGCGTGACAGGCCGGTACTCTAACCATCTGAGCTACAACCGCGTGAGGGGTGGGATAGGCGATGCACGGGGGGGCGTCAATAACCAAAATGAAGGTCTTTCCGCCCAATCGCGCCCCCTTCGGGAAACCGCGCGAAATTCGCGCAGTTCCGCACAGTCCGGGCGAAACGTATTGCCTAAAGGGAGATAGTGGCGCGGTTGACGGGGCTCGAACCCGCGACCCCCGGCGTGACAGGCCGGTACTCTAACCATCTGAGCTACAACCGCGCGTGAGGGCGGATTTACGCGCCCCGCCCGCCCCCGTCAAGCACCAGTTTCAGCGTCGCGTGATTTTTTTCGCCGGGTCACACCGACGGGCGTAGACCATGCAGAGCACGCGCGAAGAACGGCGGATTCACCCAAGTTTTCGCATGGCGCAAAGAAAAAGGGGGCGCATGAAAGCGCCCCCGGAGTTTCGTCGATCAGGCTCACTCTGTTAACCGCTCGGTACCATTTCTGCCTGCGGCCTGATCCACGCGGGGCGAGCGCACCCGCCCCGTGTTCGGTCAGCTACACCCGCTCGTCGCGCCGCAGGTGTTGCACTTCATGCACGTGCCGTTGCGCACCAGCGTGTAGTTGCCGCAATCGCCGCAGGCCTCTCCCTCGAAACCCTGCATCTTGGCCTTGGTGCGCGCATCCATCGAAACCGAGCCGCTGGCCACTGTCGTCGTGGTGGTCGAGGCCGCCGCCATCGTGGCGGTGCCGCCCGAGGTTTCCGGCACAAGCGTGTTGAGCGTCGTCACCGGATCGGTGCCGGTGGCCAGCCCCTGCCCGCCATTCAGCACCACCAGCTCTTGCGGCAGACGCTTGCGCAGATATCCGGTCGAGCTGATTTGCTTCAGCACCTCCAACGACCTGGAGGCCGCGCTTTCGCTCAGTTCGCGCAGGTTGGACACGCCTTCTTCCTCGCCACGGCCCAGATCGTCGAACGATGCGCCCTCGGGCTTTACATGGGCCAGGTCGGTACGGTCGAGATAGCTGACCGCCAGTTCGCGGAAGATGTAGTCGAGGATCGAGGTGGCATTCTTGATCGAGTCGTTGCCCTGCACGATCCCGGCCGGTTCGAACTTGGTAAAGGTGAAGGCATCGACGAACTCTTCCAGCGGCACGCCATATTGCAGGCCCACCGACACGGCGATGGCGAAATTGTTCATCATCGCCCGGAAGCCCGCGCCTTCCTTGTGCATGTCGATGAAGATTTCGCCCAGGGAGCCGTCCTGGTATTCGCCGGTGCGCAGATACACCTTGTGCCCGCCCACGACGGCCTTCTGGGTGTAGCCCTTGCGCCGTTCGGGCATCTTCTCGCGGTGGCTGCGGACGATTTCCTTGACCACGACCTTCTCGACGATCTTTTCGGCCAGAACGGCGGCCTTTTCCTGGGCGCTGCCGGTTTCCAGAACCTCGGCGGCCTCGTCGTCATCCTCGACCAGCGCGGCGGCCAGCGGCTGCGACAGTTTCGAGCCATCGCGGTACAGCGCGTTGGCCTTGATGCCCATCTTCCAGCTGCGTTCATAGGCGCGCTGGCAATCCTCGATCGTGGCATCGTTGGGCATGTTGATCGTTTTCGAGATCGCCCCCGAGATGAAGGGCTGTGCCGCGGCCATCATGTCGATATGGCTGTTGACCGACAGGTAGCGCTTGCCCTTCTTGCCGCAGGGGTTGGCGCAGTCGAAGACGTGGTAATGCGCCGGGTCGAGATGCGGCGCGCCTTCCAGCGTCATGGTCCCGCACACATGATCGTTGGCGGCCTCGATATCGGCCTTGCTAAAGCCGAGCTGGCGCAGCAGATCAAAGGTCGGGTCGTTCAGCTTTTCGGGCGGGATGCCCAGCACGTTGGTGCAGAACTCCTCGCCCAGGGTCCACTGGTTGAACACAAAACGGATGTCGAAGGCCGAGCCGAGCGAGCGTTCGATCTTGTCCAGCTCGTTGGGGCCGAAACCATGGGCCACAAGCGTGCTGTGATTGATCGCCGGCGCCTGGCCCAGGCTGCCATGGCCCACGGCGTAGGCGATGATTTCCTCGATCTGCGCGCTGCCATAGCCCAGCTTTTCCAGCGCGGCGGGCACCGACTGGTTGATGATCTTGAAATAGCCGCCGCCCGCCAGTTTCTTGAATTTGACCAGCGCGAAATCGGGCTCGATGCCGGTGGTATCGCAATCCATCACCAGCCCGATCGTCCCGGTGGGCGCGATGACCGTGGCTTGCGCGTTGCGATAGCCATTCTTTTCGCCCAGCCGCAGCGCCTCGTCCCAGGACGATTTGGCCAACTCGACCAGACGCGCATCGGGGCAATTGCCATGATCCAGCGGTACCGGCGTGGTTGCCAGCCCCTCGTAGCCCTCGGTGGCGCCATAGGCCGCGTTGCGATGGTTGCGGATGACGCGCAGCATGTGCTTGCGGTTGCGATTGTAGCCCGCGAAAGCGCCCAGCTCGCCGGCGATTTCGGCGCTGGTGGCATAGGCTGTCCCGGTCATGATCGCGGTCAGAGCCCCGGTCAGTGCGCGGCCCTCGTCGCTGTCATATCCCAGCCCCATGTTCATCAAAAGCCCGCCGATATTGGCATAACCCAGGCCCAGCGTGCGGAACTCGTAGCTCAGTTGCGCGATCTCTTTCGACGGGAATTGCGCCATCGTCACGCTGATTTCCAGCGTCAGCGTCCAAAGACGGATGGCGTGCATGTAATCCTCGGCCTGGAACTGCCCGTCCTTGAAGAAGGTCAGCAGGTTCATCGAGGCGAGGTTGCAGGCCGTGTCATCGAGGAACATGTATTCCGAACAGGGGTTCGAGCCACGGATCTGCCCGTCTTCGGGGCAGGTGTGCCAGTCGTTGACCGTGTCGTGATACTGGATGCCCGGATCGGCACAGGCCCAGGCGGCGTGGCCGATATCTTCCCACAATTCGCGGGCCTTGACGGTTCTGGCCACGCTGCCGTCGGTGCGGCGCAGCAATTCCCACTCGGCGTCATTCTCGATCGCCTTGAGGAACGCGTCGGTCACCCGGACCGAGTTGTTCGAGTTCTGGCCCGAAACGCTGGCATAGGCTTCGGAATCCCAGTCGGTGTCATAGGTCGGGAATTCGATGCTGTCATAGCCCTGGCGCGCGTAATCCAGCACGCGCTTGACATAGGTTTCGGGAATTGCGGCCTTTTTCGCACCGCGAATGGCCGATTTCAGCTGCTCGTTCCGGCTCGGGTCCACCGCGTCCTCGGTGCTGCCATCCCAGGCGCGGATCGCGGCGAAGATATCGTTGAGCTTTTGCTCGTGCATCTTCGAGCCGGCGACGATGCTGGCGACCTTCTGTTCTTCCTTGACCTTCCAGTTCACGAACTCCGCGATATCGGGGTGATCGACATCGCAGATTACCATCTTGGCAGCCCGGCGTGTCGTGCCGCCCGACTTGATCGCGCCTGCCGCGCGATCCCCGATCTTGAGAAAGCCCATCAGGCCCGACGACTTGCCCCCGCCCGAAAGCTTTTCGCCCTCGGCGCGCAGCGAGGAAAAGTTGGTGCCCGTGCCCGAACCGTATTTGAACAACCGCGCCTCGCGCACCCACAGGTCCATGATGCCGCCATCGCCCACCAGGTCGTCGGCGACCGACTGGATGAAGCAGGCATGGGGCTGGGGATGTTCGTAGGCGCTGGTTGATTTCGTCAGTTCGCCGGTTTCGAAATCGACGTAGTAATGGCCCTGGCTGGGCCCGTCGATACCATAGGCCCAATGCAGGCCGGTGTTGAACCATTGCGGGCTGTTGGGCGCGGCGCGCTGCGTGGCCAGCATGTAGCGCATTTCATCGAAATAAGCCCGCGCGTCTTCCTCGGTCGAGAAATAGCCGCCCTTCCAGCCCCAATAGGCCCAGGCGCCTGCCAGGCGATCGAACACCTGTTTGGACGAAGTTTCGCCGGTAAACTCGGGATTGTCGTCGGCAGGGGCGGACCGCCACAGGAACTCCGGCACACCATCTTCGGCGACGCGCTTGATCTTGGTCGGCACACCGGCCTTGCGGAAATATTTCTGCGCGATCACGTCGCTGGCGACCTGGCTCCAGCTTCGGGGCACTTCGACCTCGTCGAGCTTGAACACAACGGTGCCATCCGGGTTCCGGATCTCCGAGGTGGTGGTGATGAAATCCAGATCCGCGTACGCGTCCTGGCCAGCCTGTGTAAATTTTCTTTCGATTTTCATCGGTGCTGCCCCATAAGTGCCGTTTCGTCATCGCCCGAAAGGCAGAGTTGCGGCAGACAGGAACAGTCCGCGCAAAAACAACTTGCGCGATGGCGGCCGGATACAAGCCCGACTTGACTTACTTCTTACAATTCCTGCCCGGCCTGACACTACATATTGTGTCCCCTACCGAAGGCCCGCACAAATTGACGTAATTTGGGTGAAACGGTCAATGCACTTTTTGCGATCAGGAGTGTAAAAATTACATTGACGTGAAGATACGGCGACTCCCCGATGATTCATTGGTTAACGCGCCACTGTGGATAGCCCTGTGAACAACCCCGGTATAAGCGTCGAAAACCGTTGCCTGCGGCAGGCTTACCTGCCACTTTTACAACCAAGGCTCAACTTGGGGCCGCTGACGCGGCTTTTGAACGAGCATTAAGCACCCGGTCGCGGAATCGCGAATATGGGAGGCCCTCCGCGAAGGAACACCACATCTTGGGTATCAAGCGATTCTTTTTCAGTGCCTGCGCCGGGCTGCTGGCGGGCTGCGCGACGTCCCTGCCGATCGCGGCCACGCCTGACATCCAAATGGTATTCGACGCGCCCCCGACGCAGCTTTACGCGGCGATGCCGCTGGCCTGTTCGGGGCCGGGCGAGCGTGTGCTGCGCCCGCGCGACGACCTGATCGAATGTCGCCGCCTGCTACCGCCCGAGGGCGCGGCCAGCGCGATCCTGCGCCATGACGGCACGATAGATGCCCTGCCAGAAAGCGTGATCCGCTTTGAAAGCAGCCCGGCTGACACGGCGGGAACACTCGTCAAGGCCACGGCCTTTGTCGCGGTGCCTCAGCGCGACGGGCGCGAACTGCACGTGATCTATCCCGATACACGGGTCAACCGAAATATCCGTAACATGCTTGAGCAGATGGGCGGCACGCCCCTGCCCCGGTAAAGGATGCCACAGGCAGCGGTGGCGTGAAACGAAAACTGCGCCAGCCTTTCGACCGGCGCAGTTCCTGGTTTTGCACATGACCCGGCGATGCATCGCTTGGCCGGTTTGGCCCGATCAGCGGCCCAATGACCACCAACCGCGGCGCTTGGGCTTCTTGTCGTCTTCGGGCTCGTCGGTGGCAGCCGACGTCGGGGCCGCCGGTTCCGGGGCCGGAGGTGCTGCGGGCGCCTCGGCCTGCGGGGTTGCCTCGGGGGCGGGTTCAGCGGCGGCCGTTGGCGCGGGCTCGGGCTGCTTGTCCGCAGGCTCTGCCTTGGGCTCTTCGGGCGCAGCGGCCTCTTGCTTTGGCTTGGGACTGCGCGATCGTGGCGTGGGTGCCTTGGCCGGCGCGTCAGCCATATCCTCGGGCTTGGCCTCCGGCGTGGGCGCCTCGCCCCCCTCGTCGCCCTTGGCGGCCTCGACCTCGGGTTTGGTGCTCTTGCGGCTGCGCGGTTTGCGCTTGGGCTTCTCCGCCGCCTCGGCACCGTCATCCTTGGGCTTTTCGGTGGCGCGCGGTTTGCGGCTACGCGGCTTGCGGGCAGGCTTGTCCTCGGGCGCAGGCTCGTCGGCCGGTGCGGCCGCGGGCTCTGCCTCGGCTTCGGGTTGCGGCGCGTCTTCTGCGCTTTCGGCCTTGGGGGTGCCTTCCTGCGTCTCGGCCTCGTCACGCGACGCGGATTTGGGCCGCCGCGAGCGCCGCCGCCGCCGCCGCTTCTTGGGCTTCGTCTCGTCCTCGGTCTCGGTAACGGTTTCGGATTCGGTCGCCTGCTCTTCCACCTGGTCCCCGTCGGTATCTTCGTCGATGGCATCCATCAGCGAAGTGTCCACCGAGACGACAGGTGCCGACACCTCGGCCACGATGCGGGTGGCGGTCTTGAACTTCTCAAGGCTGAAATCGGGGCTCACCAGCATCGGGTCGCCCTCGATCCGCACGGCCATGCCGTAACGCGCCTCGATCTGGGCCACGTGTTCGCGCTTTTGGTTCATCAGGTAATTGGCAATGCCCACGGGCGCCTTCACCAACACCTCGCGCGAACGGCGGCGCGTGCCCTCTTCCTCGATCTGGCGCAAGATCGACAAGGCCAGGTTGTCATCCGACCGGATCAACCCGGTGCCGTGACAATGCGGGCAGGGCTGCGTCGTCGCCTCGATCATGCCGGGGCGCAGGCGCTGACGCGACATTTCCAGCAGGCCAAAGCCGCTGATCCGCCCCACCTGTATGCGGGCGCGGTCGGTTTTCAGCTTGTCTTTCAGTTTCTTCTCGACGGCGGCGTTGTTCTTGCGCTCGTCCATGTCGATGAAGTCGATCACGATCAGACCGGCAAGGTCGCGCAGGCGCAATTGGCGCGCCACCTCTTCGGCGGCCTCCAGGTTCGTCTTGAGCGCGGTTTCCTCGATCGAGCCTTCCTTGGTGGCTCGGCCCGAGTTCACGTCGATCGCGACCAAAGCCTCGGTCACACCGATCACGATGTAGCCACCCGATTTCAACTGCACCGTCGGGTTGAACATCGAACTCAGGTAGCTTTCCACCTGGTAGCGCGCGAACAGGGGCAGCGCATCGGTGTAATGCTTCACGTTCTTGGCGTGGGACGGCATGATCATCTTCATGAAGTCCTTGGCGATGCGATAACCGCGTTCGCCCTCGACAAACACCTCGTCGATATCGCGATTATACAGATCGCGGATCGAGCGTTTGATCAGGTCGCCCTCTTCATAGATCTTGGCCGGCGCGATGGATTCCAGCGTCAACTGGCGGATCTGCTCCCACAGGCGGAACAGGTATTCGTAATCCCGCTTGATCTCGGACTTGGTGCGCTTGGCCCCAGCCGTGCGGATGATAAGCCCCGCGCCGCGCGGCACATCGATCTCGTTTGCGATGGTTTTCAGCTTCTTGCGGTCGACGGCGTTGGTGATCTTGCGCGAGATGCCGCCGCCGCGCGCGGTGTTGGGCATCAAAACGCAATAGCGGCCGGCCAGCGAAAGATAGGTGGTCAGGGCCGCGCCCTTGTTGCCGCGTTCTTCCTTGACGACCTGCACCAGCATGATCTGGCGCACCTTGATCACTTCCTGGATCTTGTAACGGCGCGGGCGTGGCTTGCGCGGCAGGCGGATGTCTTCGACATCGTCGTCATCGGCCACCGACTCGATCGTGGTGTCTTTCTCGACCGTTTCGGCGCCGCCGTTCGACTCTTCGCCGGCGTCGGCCTCTTCGGGTTCGGCCACCGGGGTTTCGCCCACCGTTTCCATGGGCGAGGTGCCCTCGGGCACAGTGTCGCCCTCTAGGTCGATGGTCTCCATGCCCGAGATTTCGTTGTTTTCGGGCTCGGCCGTGGCCACCGCATCTCCGTTATCGGCGCGCGCTGCCTTGCTGCGTGACCGGCGACGGGGTTTTGGCTTGTCCTCTTCCTCGTCGCGGGCGCGCATCGCCTCGGCATAGGCGCGCTCTTCTTCCATCAGCGCCTCGCGGTCGGCGACGGGAATCTGGTAATAGTCGGGGTGAATTTCCGAAAAGGCCAGGAAGCCATGGCGGTTGCCGCCGTAATCGACAAAGGCAGCCTGCAGCGACGGTTCGACGCGCGTTACCTTTGCGAGATATATGTTGCCAGCCAGCTGGCGCTTGTTTTCCGATTCAAAGTCAAACTCTTCGACCTTGTTGCCGTCCACCACAACGACGCGGGTTTCTTCCGCGTGGGTGGCATCGATAAGCATCTTCTTTGCCATTTAATCCATTCGCACGGCAGAACCCATGCCGCCCGGGGGGCGCGCCTGTGATCCTGCCATGTCCATTATTTGAGGCGAAGCCGGAGCAGTCGCGGGACAGCCCGGCCACGGGGGCCGCTGTCATCCTGCGTTTCTCACATGCGCCAAGCATCGCGTTTCGTCTCCGACATCTGTCAGGCAGATGCCAATTCAAAGGCCCGGCGCTTGTCAGAGGTCTGCTCGCGCCCGAGGGCTGTTCACAATGGCCTCGTTATCAGAGGGCCATATTCCACGGTCCGGGAAGGGTCGGGTCTTTCTCCACGATGCCCTTTCGGAAAATCCATCCGGCTCACAGGGCGCAGCGTCGCGCCAGCAATCCGTTCCCTAGTCATAGAGGAGGATGGACGCAAATTACAATCGCAAAGTGCGATATACCCATCCCCACCTACCGATCAGGCCACGTAATCCGCCCGTTGCAGGCCGTATTTCGCCATTTTTTCGTTCAATGTCCGGCGCGGCAGGCACAACTCGTCCATCACCGACTGGATCGAGCCCTTGTGGCGCCGCATCGTGTTGTCGATCAACATTCTTTCGAACGCCTCGACATATTCCTTGAGCGGCTTGCCCTCGGTGGTCATCACCGGCTGCATCTCGTCGTGATCCGCCATCAGGAGCGAGGCGATGGTGCCCTGCCCGCGCCGCGCCTGAAGCACCGCACGTTCGGCCACGTTGATCAACTGGCGCACATTGCCTGGCCAGGGCGCCTGCAAAAGCTGCGCGGCCTCTTGTGCACTGACCTGGGGTGCATCGCAGCCATATTCCTCGGCGAATTGCTCCGACAGCTTGGTGAACAGCGACAAAATATCCTCGCCGCGCTGGCGCAGGGGCGGCAAGGTGATCCGCAGCGCCGCCAGTCGGTAGAACAGGTCGGGGCGCAGCACATCCTCAAGCGTCTTGTCCTGCTGTTGCAGGTTGGAAATCGCGACAATGCGGGTTTCGGCGGGGGTGCCCTGCTCGTTCATCACGCTCAGCAGGCGCGCTTGCTGCGTGTCCGACAGCGCCTCGATATCCTCAAGCACCAATGTCCCGCCGCGCGCCTCTTCGATGGCGGGCAGTTGGCTATCCTCGGGCTGCATCGGCCCGAACAGCCGCTTGGCCAGCGCGTCTTCCTCGAAGGCCGCGCAGGAAATCAGCACGAATTTCTTGCCGGCCCGCGCGCCCACCGCGTGCAGCGCGTGGGCGACAAGCGTCTTGCCGGTGCCGGTTTCGCCGTCGATAAGCACGTGGCCTTCGGCCTGGCCCAGGTCCAGGATGTCTTCGCGCAGGCGCTCCATCACCGGGCTCTGGCCGATCAGTTTCTTCATGATCTGGCCACCATCCGACAATTCCCGGCGCAGCGCGCGGTTGTCCAGCGTCAAGCGTCGGGCATTGGCCGCTTTCTTGGCCAGTTCGGTCATGCGGTCGGGGTTGAAGGGCTTTTCAAGGAAATCGAAGGCGCCCACGCGCATCGCCTCGACCGCCATGGGCACGTCGCCATGGCCGGTGATCATGATGACCGGCAACGCGCTGTCGCTGCCCATCAGCTTTTTGAGAAACTGCATCCCGTCCATGCCGGGCATCTTGATATCCGAAATGACGATACCGGGATAATCGGGCCCCAGCGCCTTGAGCGCGTCCTGCGCGCTGGAAAAGGTTTCCGTGTCATAGCCAGACAAGGCCAGCCATTGGCTGATCGACTGACGCATATCCTGTTCGTCATCGACGATGGCAATTTTCATGGCTTTCGACATGGTCGGTTTACTCCGCAGCCTCGATGTCTTCATTGTCTTCACCCAAGATAGGCAGTTGTACCTCGAATACAGCCCCCCCGCCCTCGGCGTTGCGTGCAGTCAGGCGCCCGCCAAGGTCGTTCACGATCCCCGAGGAAATCGCAAGACCAAGCCCGACGCCGTCGCCGGCGGTCTTGGTGGTGTAGAATGGTTCGAACAGCTGGTCCAAATCGTCGATCCCCACGCCGTTGTCGCGCACGGTAAGGGTGGCGGTTTCGCCCGCTGCCAGAATAATACTTATCTCGGGGTCATCCTGGGCGGTGGTGGCGTCGATCGCGTTGCGCAGCAGGTTGACCATCACCTGCTCAATACGCACCCTGTCGCCGTGCACCATAACCGGCTCCGACGGGATCGCCCGGCTGATGCGGATGTGCCGCTGCTTCAGTTGGGGTTCCATCATCGACAATGCCGAGGCCAGCGCATCGCCCATGTTTACAGGTGCAAACTCTTCGCTGCCCTTGCGCGCATAGGATTTGAGCTGCCGGGTGATGGCGCCCATCCGCTCTATCAGGTCGTCGATCCGCTGGAAGGATGAAAGCGCCTCTTCGGGGCGGTTGCGGCGCAACAGCAGCCGCGCACCCGCAAGATAGGTTTTCATCGCCGCAAGCGGTTGGTTCAATTCGTGGCTGACAGCGGCCGACATTTCGCCAAGGGCAGCCAGTTTCGAGCTTTGCGCCAAGGTCTGTTCGGCCACGACAAGGTTCTTTTGCACCCTTTCGCGCTCGGCAATTTCTCGCTGCAAGCGCGCGTTCAATGCGCGAAGGTCCGCCGACTCCCGCTGGAAAAGCGCCATGCGCAGCGCGTTCTTGCGGCTGAGAAAATAGAACGCCAGCGCCAGCAAGATGGCGAATCCCATGATTTCCAGCGCCAGGACGCCATTCACCCGTTCGCGCACGCTGGAATAGGTCGTGAAACTCGTCATCTTCCAACCGCGGAAGGGAATGCGGGTTTCCATCCGCATCACCGCTTCGCCCTGCACGTAGGCATCGGCGGGCAGCGCCGTCCAGTCGGCGGTGGCCTGTATGGCGCGCTGGATGGCGCTGCGCGCGGGCTCGGCAGCAAGCGCCTCGGTCTCGGTCCGGCCGCGCCAGCGCGGTTCCGTCGCAAGGATGATCGTGCCTTCGCTGTCGGTCACAAAAACGGCATCCGAGATCCCGGCCCAGGCACGCTCGAACTTGGCAAGGTCCACCTCGACCAGGATAACGCCCAGAACGGAGCCGCGCTCTTCGACACGGCGCGAATAGGTAAAGACATGGGCCCCGCCATCGCGCTGCATCACCGAGAAAATCGTGCCCGACGCGCGGATCGCATCGACGAAATACCCGTCCGAGCGGTGCTGGCTGCCCAGCCGGTTGCGATCGGTCGCGGCCACCGCGCGCCCGTCGCGATCCAGCAGCATCAGCGATGCCGCGCCGATTTCATCCACGAAAGAAATAAGCCGCTGCGTAGAACTGCTGAAATCGCCCGATTCCAGCGCGCCGATCAGCGCCGGGTCTCGCGCCAGAAGCTGTGGGACGATGGCGTTGCGACGCAGCTCGGACAACAGGTTTCCCGAGTAGAGCGCCAGCCGCAGCTCGGCCCGGTTGCGGGTATTTTCGGTGAAACGACTGGTCAGCAGGATATTGGTTGTCACGACGGTGGCAATTGCCAGAACCAAAAGCGCCAGCAAGGCCACCCGCGCCCGCCAGCTGACGGTGCGCGCGCGTGACGGAAAGGGGGTATTGATGCGGACCATGCTCACAAGGTTACGCCCGGCGGCCCGCCCGCTCAAGTCATGCGGTTGCGAGTTGTTCGATCAATGCGCGGAACATCGCCTGCCCGTCGGTGCCCCCGTGGGCGGGCTCGGCCATGCGTTCGGGGTGAGGCATCATGCCCAGCACGCGCCGGTTTTCCGACAATACGCCGGCAATATCCTCGACCGAGCCGTTGGGGTTCTTGACATAGCGAAAGGCCACGCGATCCTGGTCATTGAGCGCGCGCAGCGTGTCATCGGCGGCAAAGTAATTCCCGTCGTGATGGGCGATGGGCACCGTGATTTCCTGCCCCTCGGAATAACCTGCGGTAAAGGCGCTGTCGGCCGTTTCCACGCGCAGATCCACGGGCTTGCAGATATATTTCAGGTTGGCGTTGCGGCGCAGCGCACCGGGCAGCAGGCGCGTTTCCGTCAGCACCTGGAAGCCGTTGCAGATACCCAGGGCGAAACCGCCCCGGTCAACATGCCCGCGCAGCGCACCGCAGATGGGTGAATTGGCCGCAATCGCGCCACAGCGCAGGTAATCGCCGTAAGAAAACCCGCCCGGAATGCCGACGATATCGATACCATCAGGCAACACGGTGTCCTTGTGCCAGACCATGCTGACCCGCGCACCGGCCTTTTCGAAAGCCACCGCAAGATCGCGGTCGCAGTTCGAACCGGGAAAAACCAGAACCGCCGCGTGCATCAGAGCATCTCCACCCGGTAGCTTTCGATCACCGTGTTGGCGAGCAGCTTTTCGCACATCTCGGTCACAGTTTCTTCGGTGGTGCCCTCGGCCAGGTCCAGCTCGATCACCTTACCCTGTCGTACGCCGTCGACGCCGTCGAAACCAAGGGCGCCGAGGGCATGCCGCACAGCCTCGCCCTGCGGATCGAGCACCCCGTTCTTCAACATCACCGTGACCCGTGCCTTCATGGCGTCCTCCGGAATTCGCGGCAGGCCCCCTGCCCGCCTGATGGTTTGCTTGCGATCAGTTGATCAGCGTCGGTTTGCTGGGCGGCACGTTGGCCTTGGGCATCACGCCCAGGCGCGTGGCCACCTCGGTATAAGCATCGGTCAGGCTGCCAAGATCACGGCGGAACACGTCCTTGTCCAGTTTCTGGCCGGTTTCCATGTCCCACAGGCGGCAGCTATCCGGGCTGATTTCGTCGGCGACGATCAGGCGCTGATAGTCGCCGTCGTAAACGCGGCCGATCTCGATCTTGAAATCCACCAGCTTGATGCCGACGCCGTACATCACGCCCGACAGGAAATCGTTGACCCGCAAGGCGAGGCTCAGGATATCGTCCATGTCCTGCTGGCTGGCCCAGCCGAAGGCAGCGATATGTTCCTCGGTCACCAGCGGATCGCCAAGCTTGTCGTCCTTCAGGCAGTATTCGACCACCGGACGCGGTAGTTGCATGCCCTCTTCTATCCCCAAGCGCTTGGCCATCGAGCCCGCGGCATAATTGCGCACGATTACCTCGAGCGGAACGATCTCGCAGGCGCGCACCAATTGCTCGCGCATGTTCAGGCGCCGGATGAAATGGTTGGGGATGCCAAGGTTCGTCAGCCCGCGCATGAAGTATTCGCTGAGCATGTTGTTCAACACGCCCTTGCCCTCGATCGTGGCGTGTTTTTCGGCGTTGAACGCGGTGGCGTCATCCTTGAAATACTGCACGATCGTGCCGGGTTCGGGCCCTTCGTACAGGGTTTTTGCCTTGCCTTCGTAAATCTTCTTGCGCCGTGCCATGGCCACCTCGTCGCTCGCGCCCCGGGCTGAGTCCCGGCACGCGTAGCTCCCGTTTAGTGTAAGGGCGCGTGCCCCGCAAGGCGCACCCGCCCCTTGCGTCCACGCGCGAGGGCGGGCATATCAAGGCCAACCGACCTGTCAGACAAGGGATGCAGCCGATGACAACTTTCGATGATCGCGAAAGCGCGTTCGAAAACAAATTCGCCCATGACGAAGAGATGAAGTTCAAGGCCGAAGCGCGGCGCAACAGGCTGCTGGGTCTGTGGGCGGCCGAGAAACTGGGCAAATCCGGCGACGATGCTGCGGCCTATGCCAAGGAAGTCGTCAAATCCGATTTCGAAGAGGCCGGCCACGAAGACGTGGTGCGCAAGGTTCTGGCTGACCTGGGCGACAAGAGCACCGCCGAGGAAATCCGCGCCAAGATGGACGAACTGATGATCGTGGCCAAGGGCCAACTGGTCGAAGAAAACTGAAATTGATCTGCGCAGTCGGGCCCCGCGTCCGGCTGCGTGGCCATTTGCGGGCAGCTTTCGTGCGGATATGGATTCCCGTGGTGCCGCATGAACGGCGCACATGAAAACCCGCCCCTAGATTCCTTGCAGGAGCCCCCGATGACGAACGCCCTTTCGCGCCTTCTGGAAACCCGCGACTGGCTGATGGCCGATGGCGCCACCGGCACCAACCTGTTCAACATGGGGCTGAGTTCGGGCGATGCGCCCGAAATGTGGAACACCGACCACCCGGACCGCATCAGGGCGCTTTACAAATCCGCCGTTGACGCGGGCAGCGACATTTTCCTGACCAACTCGTTCGGCGGCAATGCCAGTCGGCTGAAACTGCACGACGCGCAAGATCGCGCGCGGGAGTTGAGCCGCGTCGCCGCCGAACTCGGCCGCGAAGTAGCCGATGCGGCGGGGCGCCAGGTGGTTGTTGCAGGCTCTATCGGGCCGACGGGCGACATCTTTACGCCGATGGGGACGCTGACGCATGAACTGGCGGTCGAGATCTTTCACGAACAGGCCGAGGGCCTGAAAGAAGGCGGCGCCGACGTGCTGTGGCTGGAAACCATCTCCGCCCCCGAAGAATACAAGGCCGCGGCCGAAGCCTTTGCGCTGGCCGACATGCCCTGGTGCGGCACGATGAGTTTCGACACTGCCGGCCGCACGATGATGGGCGTGACCAGCGCCGACATGGTGGCCATGGTCGAGGCGCTGCCCAACCCGCCGATCGCCTTCGGCGCCAATTGCGGCGTCGGCGCGTCCGACCTGCTGCGCACCGTTCTGGGCTTTGCCGCGCAGGGCACCGAACGCCCGATCATCGCCAAGGGCAATGCCGGCATCCCAAAGTATCACGATGGGCATATCCACTATGATGGCACGCCCGAGCTGATGGCCGAATACGCGGTGATGGCGCGCGATTGCGGGGCCACCATCATCGGCGGTTGCTGCGGAACCATGCCCGAGCACCTGGAAAAGATGCGCGAGGCGCTGGAAACCCGGCCGCGCGGCCCCAGCCCGACGCTGGACGAGATCGCCGAACGTCTTGGCGGTTTTTCGTCTGCAGCCGACGGCACGGGCGAAGACGACACGCCAAAACGTCAGCGCCGCGGTCGTCGCCGGGGCTGACCGGCCTCGCCACGGCCGCGATCAGAACAGGCTCGGTTGCTCTTGCGTGCCCAGCGGCACGGCGAACCGCCCGCAGTCAAGAGGCGGCAACCCGCTTGACAGGCCCAGCCGCCGAGCCGCGATATCGAACCTTCGGGCGATCATGCGCGCATGCACGCCCTGCCCCCGCATCCGGTGGCCGAACCGCGAATCGTAAAGTTGCCCGTCATGCATTTCGCGCAGGCGGCGCAGCACTTTTTCGGCCCGGCCGGGAACATGCTCTTGCAACCAATCCTCCATCAGCGGCGCCACCTCGTGCGGCAGGCGCAGCATGATCCAGCTCGCCGCCCGTGCGCCTGCCGCGGCGGCGGCCTCCAGTATCGCCTCAAGCTCGTGATCCGTCAGGCCCGGAATGACCGGGCTGACCATCACCCGCACCGGCACACCCGCATCGGCCAATTGACGGATCAGCGCCAGCCGCCGTGCAGGCAGTGGCACGCGCGGCTCCATCCGGCGCGACAGGTCAGGGTCAAGCGTGGTGATCGTGACGCCCAGATGCGCCATTCCCTGCGCCGCCATGGGGCCCAGGATATCAAGGTCGCGCGCGACCATCGTGCCCTTCGTCACGATACCGACCGGATGACCGAATTCCTTCAATACCTTCAATACCTTGCGCGTCGCTTTGAATCTTGACTCAATCGGCTGGTAGGGGTCGGTATTGGTACCCAAGGCAAGCGGCGCCGGCACGTAGGACGGGCGGCGCAGTTCCTTGTCGAGTATCCGCCATATCTCGGGGCGCGCCACGAGCCGGGTTTCGAAATCCAGCCCGGGCGACAGGCCGAGATAGCCATGGCTGGGGCGCGCGAAACAGTAGATGCAGCCATGCTCACATCCGCGATACGGGTTCAACGAGCGGTCGAACGGCACATCGGGCGAGGCATTGCGCGTGATCGCGCTGCGCGGCGCCTCGATCGCCACCTCGGTGCGCCATGCCTTTGGCGGCTCGGGAATGTCCCAGCCATCACCCTCCCAGCCTGTGCCGGGCTCGACCCTTTCAAAACGCTCGAACCGACCGGCCATGTTGCGCCCCGCGCCACGGGCGCGGCGCGTTTCGGCTGGAACCAGGGGCGGATGTTGCTGCGACATGCCGTGAAGATGGAACATAAACGGAACATTTGCAATTCACTGCGACATCATCGTGAAGATTTTTCCGAACAGGGGCGTGGTTTTGCCTCTATAAGTCGGAACTGTTGGCGCTTATGTCGCTATTGACGCAGTCGGCATGCGACAAAATGACGAAACGTGCCGCCAGAAACACCAACAGCCACGCCACGTTGCGTGGCCCGGAAGGAAAAGCCCATGTCGGAAGAAGAAGACGACATCATCCTCAGTGAACTCGACGACGACGAACTCGTACAACAGATGTTCGACGACCTTTATGACGGTCTCAAGGACGAGATCGAGGAAAGCGTGAACATCCTGCTGGAACGCGGCTGGGCGCCTTACCGCATCCTGACCGAGGCGCTGGTGGGCGGCATGACGATCGTGGGGCAGGATTTCCGTGATGGCATCCTGTTCGTGCCAGAGGTGCTGCTGGCCGCAAACGCTATGAAGGGCGGCATGTCCATCCTGAAACCGCTGCTGGTGGAAACCGGCGCACCGCGCATGGGCTCGATGGTGATTGGCACGGTCAAGGGCGATATCCACGATATCGGCAAGAACCTCGTGGGCATGATGATGGAAGGCGCCGGCTTCGAAGTGGTCGACCTCGGGATCAACAACCCGGTCGAAGGCTACCTTGAAGCGCTGCAAGAGCATAAACCCGACATCCTGGGCATGTCGGCCCTGCTGACAACCACGATGCCCTACATGAAGGTCGTGATCGACACGATGATCGAACAGGGCCTGCGCGACGATTACATCGTGCTGGTGGGCGGCGCACCGCTGAACGAGGAATTCGGCAAGGCCATCGGCGCCGATGCCTATTGCCGCGATGCCGCCGTGGCCGTTGAAACGGCCAAAAGCTTTGTCGCGCGCAAGCACAACCAGGGCGTCGCCACCGTTTGACGGCACCCGCGCCGGTTCAGGCCCCTGCCGACACGGCGGGGGCTTTCGCGTTTTACCCCGAAATCCCGCGGTCGCGCACGGCCATCAAGGTGCAGCTCATCGTGGCGATCAACCGCCGCGCCCCTGCATCGTCCATCGCCTCGGCCCGACCTTCGGTCAAAACCAGGGTTCGGCCCGGTTTCACCACGCGGCCCACGAATTCGAACCGCTCCCCCTGCGCGGGCGCCAGAAAGTTTATCTTGAACTCGACCGTCAGCACCGCGCTGTCCGCATCCATCAGCGAAAACCCGGCAAAGCCGCAGGCGCTGTCCAACACGGATGCAACCGTGCCGCCATGCAGGAACCCGTGCTGCTGCGTGAACTCGGCCGCGTAAGGCATTGAAATGGTCACCTCGCCCGGTGCCATCCGCGCCAGTGTCGCGCCCAGGCTGCGCATCATGCCCTGGCGGGCAAAACTCTCTTGCACGCGCGTCTCGAAATCGGCGCAACGCGGTTGGAACATGGTCGCGGTCATGGCGGGCGCCTCCTGCACTCATTGATGCCTGCTGCGGGGCAGCTTATGTCGCATTCAGGCGCGCCTCATCCGGAACGCCGCGTCACACCGGCAATCACACCACGCAGGAGCCGATCAGAGATGTCGATGCCCGATGATGAAACGCTTACCACCAACGGCCTGCGGCCCAGCGGAACAGGCCGCGTGCTGCTGATTGCCTGCGGTGCGCTGGCGCGCGAGATCCTTGATCTGAAAGAGCGCAACGGATGGGACCACCTTGACCTGCACTGCCTGCCCGCGATCCTGCACAACACGCCCGAGAAAATTCCTGCCGCCGTCGAGCAGGCCGTCACACAGCGCCGCGACGCTTATGACGATGTCTTTGTGGTCTATGCCGATTGTGGCACCGGGGGGCTGTTGCGCGCAGCCTGTGACCGCCTGGGGGTCGATATGGTCGAGGGCCCGCATTGCTACAGTTTCTTCGAAGGCAACGCGCGCTTTGCGACCCATTCCGAGGATGAAATCACCGCCTTTTACCTGACCGATTTCCTGGTGCGCCAGTTCGACGCTTTCGTGTGGAAACCCCTTGGGCTCGACCGCCACCCCGACCTGCGCGAGATGTATTTCGGCAATTACGAGAAACTGGTCTACCAGGCCCAGACAGATAACCCCGCCCTGACCGAAAAGGCGCGCGACTGCGCCGCGCGGCTGGGGCTTGCCTTTGAACGCCGGTTTACCGGCTACGGCGATCTGACAAACGTGCTGGCCAGCCTGCCGCCCCCTGTTTCCTCTCTCTGAAAATATCCCGGGGGGAGTCCGCGGCACGCGGACGGGGGGCAGCGCCCCCTACCCGCGCACCTCACGCGGCACGACCCGCAGCCATATCCCGTCCTTCGCCCGCACCGTCAGATGCGCCACCGGCACCGGCTCGCGGCCCTCTACCGCCTCGAACCGGAACGCGCGGCACAAAAGCGCCAGCAAAAGCGGCCCCTCGACCATGGCAAAGCCCGCGCCCGTGCACACTCGCGGCCCTTCGGAGAAGGGAATATACGCCTCGCGCGCGCAGGTTTTGCCATTCTCGGTATGCCAGCGCGCGGGGTCGAATTCGTCCGGCCGCTCCCAAAGACGTTCGTGGCGATGCAGGTGCCACGGGCTCAGCACGATCTGGCTGCCCTTGGGCGCGGTGCGGTCGCGCATTTGTTGCGGGCAGGTGGTTTCACGCACCATCATCGGCACGGGCGGGTATAGCCGCAGGGTTTCACGAAACACGTCGCGCGCCACTCGCAGCCGCCCGGCTTCGGCAAAGGCGCCGGTCTGTAGCACAGCTGCCTCTTTCGCCACGCGATCTTGCCATTCAGGATAAAGCGCCATCATGTAAAGCGCCCAGCCCAGGGCCGAGGCGCTGGTTTCGTGACCGGCCAGGAAAAAGATCGCCACCTGGTCGACCATCTCTTCGGTTTCGAACCTGTCGCCCGTTTCCGGGTCGACCGTTGTCATGATCTTGGTGGCCAGGTCATCGGGCGCCCGCCCGGCCCGGATCTCTTCCATCCTTGCTGCCGTCAGTTCGGTGATCAGCGTTCGGATGACCCGTGCCGAGGCCCGCGTGCGCCGCCGGTGAAACCTTGGCATCCAGCGCGGCAGGGGCACAAAGGCGGCAAGGTTCAGGATGGGCTGGGTGCGCTGATACGCGCGAAACTCGTGAAAGACACGCGTTGCAATCTCGTGCTCGATCGGGATCGAGAACAGCGTGCGAAAAATCACGTCCGCTGCCGCGTGGCTGGTGATCTCTTCTATCTCGACCGGCCCGTTACCCGTCCGGCCACCCAGCCGTTCGACACAGGCCAGCGCCGCGTCCCACATCGCCGGGTAGGTATCTTTCAGCCGCCCCCCCTCGAACGCGGGGTCGATGATGCGACGCTGCCGTTTCCAGGCCGCGCCATTGGTCAGAAATACCGAATTGCCCAGAAGCGGGCGCAGCCCCTCTCCCACGCGCTCGGATTTCGGGAACTCGTCGGGCCGCTCTTTCAACACGCGACGCACCAGCGCAGGCTGGTTCACCAGGTAAGAGCGAAAGAACGGCGTGCGAAATTCGGCCATCCACGCCCGGTAAAGCTTGGCGGGTTGCGCCGACAGGATGTCGGCACGGAACAGCCGCATGTATTTCAACAGTGACACGCGGTCTGGCCGCGCCTTGGGCTTGGGCGGGGTCATGCGGCCACACTGGTATATTTCGACACGGCCCGCTCAATCCGGCTTTTCGACGCAGGCCGCCCGGCATATCGGCGCGACAGGCGCAGCGGGCCTGCGGTGATCAGGAAATAATCGTAATCCTTGGGCCGATCGAAGGCGCAGAGGTATTGGAAATGCAGCCGGAAATAGCGCCGTTTCAGCGCCCGCCACCGTTGGGGGCCCAGAGTTTGAGAAAACGCCGCCGAAAAGACAAGCGGCCAGCGTTTGTCATGCGGCGACACGCCCGACACGGCAACCGGGTCGCACAACGCAAAGGCGCATCCATCGCCCGGCGCGGTCACGTCGACCCAGGTCAGCCTGTCGCTGCGCGACAGATACGCAAGATCGCGCCGCAATTGCCAGGCATCGGGAAGGAAACTGACCATCGGCACGACCTGTCCAAGGCTCAGAAAACCCAGAGCGGGCCCATCGTCGGGCAGCTCGCCCGCGCGGATCAGGTCGGCCAGAACCATCACGCCCAGATGCGCGCCCGAGCTGTGGCCAACCACCAGCACCTCGTCCAGGTCGCCTTGTTGCAGGGCGGAGGCGATGCGGGCGCGAAACGCGTTCATGCGTGCCTGCAACTCGGGCGGGGTGGCGCCCTTCCAACGCGCCGAATAGGCGTAGTCATGCATAAGGTAATAGGCGAACAGCTTGTTGTCGCGCGCCTTGAACCAGCGCAGCACGGCAAGGGCCACGCCGACCAGCGCCACAAGGTACACGGCATTTTCCATGACCACCCGCACCCCGGATTGCGGCCCGCCATCGCCGGGCAAGGGCGCCAGCCCCGCCAGCACCTGCAGAACCAGCCCTGCAAGGTGCCCCAGCCCCAACGCCAAGGCCAATTGCAGCAGCAGCATGCCCACCGGGTACAATGCCGCGATCACCGGCCCCTTACGCAGTTTCATCAATCGCCACAGCGCGCCCGAGCCGATATAGGCCCAAGCGGTTCGCAGTAGTTGGCCATAGGTGGCGAGAATCGTGTTCGACATGCTGTTGCGCACGATATCAGACCACACCATAACCTCGACATCGGTGTTCACCGTTGCGCCACCCACCTCGGCCTGCACATGCCAGCCATAGGGCCCATCGCCACGCTTGGGCGCCAGCGTCAGCTCGTACCCCGAAATGGCCGCCTGTTCGGCGCCTTCCTTGCGATAAAGCTCGCGGTAGCGGCGGGGGTGAATCGGGTCGTAGCCCGGAATGTAGAACACCCGGCGCTTGCGCACGTCTTTGGCTTGTCGGTCCGAACTGCCCATGACTGACCCCATTTTTCGTGACGTTACATCGCAAATCCGGCAAGCATAAGGCGGTTTTACGCAGCCATGTATCGGGGAACGGTCATGAATTGCCACGCCCCATCGGGTCGCCTGCGCAAAAACGCCGGGCGCCGGGCGGGGGCTGGCCGCGCTCAGCCCAGGGCCGCCAGCGCCGGAAAGGTTTCGAGCAGCCAGTACGAAAAGGCCGAGAACCCGCCCGTCAACATCAGCAGTCCGATCGTCCACAGCAACAGGCCCATAACCCGTTCGATCTGCTCCATGTGCCGTTTCATCCAGCCCATCAGCCCCTGCATACGTGGCAGGAAGGCCGCAACCAGCAGGAAAGGAATACCCAGCCCGGCGGCGTAGACGGCCAGCAAAAGCGTGCCACGCGCCACAGATGCCTCGCTTGCCGCAAGCGAAAGGATCGCGCCCAGTTGCGGGCCGATGCAAGGTGTCCAGCCAAAGGCAAAGGCCAGCCCCAGAACATAGGCACCAAAGGCGCTGCCACCCCGGTCACCGGCATCCAGCCGTGCCTCGCGATCAAGAAAGCCGATACGGTAGACGCCCACGAAATGCGCGCCGAACACCATCACGATCACGCCCGCGATGGTGTTGAACCAGCCTTGGTATTGCAAGAACAGCGTTCCCACCGCGCTGGCTGCGAATCCCAGCAGCAAGAACACGGTCGACAGGCCCAGCACGAAAAACGCCGCCGGCCCCACCGCGCTTTTGGGCGAATCCTCGCGGTTCAGATCCGCCAGGGACACGCCGCTCATATAGGCCAGGTAGGGCGGCACGATGGGCAGCACGCAAGGCGACAGAAAGGACACCAGCCCTGCAATAAGGGCCACCACCATCGCGGGCAGCAGCGCCGCGTCTATGATCTCGATTCCGAACATGGGCGTTGCATAGCCCGACCTGCCCGCCGCGTCACGCCCCAACCTGGTGACGGATGGTCACATACGCGTGGACAGCACTCCGCCCCCGCGCTAATCCACCGCCATGACCGACAAGGCCGACATCACCATAGATGCACGCGGGCTGATCTGCCCCCTGCCCGTCTTGCGCGCGCGCAAAGGGTTGGTGGGGCTGGCGCCGGGCACGCTGGTGGCCGTACTGGCCGATGACGCCATGGCGCGAATCGACCTGCCGCATTTCTGCGCCGAGGCCGGGCATCTGCACCTATCGCTTGTCGAAGAGGCCGGTCACCAGCGCCACCTGATACGGCGCGGGCCCGATTAACCGCGCGCCAGGTCGGGCCGTGCGCGCAACACCCCTTGGGTGATGAACCCGGCCAGAACGGCCTTTATCACGTCGCCGGGCACAAAGACCCACATGATCGCTGCCGCCGCGCCGAACGACCGGTCGGTAACAAGCGCAAACCCGGCGATGCCGAAAACGTAAAGCACCACGACACCGCCCAGCAGCGCCGCCAGCGCCGTGCCCAGCACGCCCGTGGCACCGCGGCCCGCCCAGGCCCGGCTGGCCCAGCCGGTGACAAGGGCGGCCAGGGGAAAGCCAACGATAAAGCCCGCGGTTGGCCCCTGGAACACGCCCAGGCCGCCGCGCCCGCCCGCCAAGAGAGGCAGGCCAAGCGCCACGAGAAACAGGAACAAAAGCACCGCCAGCGCCCCCCGGCGCGCGCCCAGGATCGTACCGGCCAGCATCACGCCCAGGCTTTGCGCCGTAATCGGCACACCGCCCGCAAGGTCGAATTTCGGCACCAGCCCAAGCGCCGCGATCAGCGCGGCAAACAGGGCGATCAGGGTAATGTTGCGTTCCATCTCGAGGGTCTCCAGCTTGGGGTCATGCCTGTCTACAATTCGCCCGAGCGGGCGCGCAAGGCCTCGGCCACGCGTTCGGCGTCGTCGATCGCGACCAGCGCGAAGGGCAACACCAGCCGCCAGCCAGGCCGCCGCCGGCTGCGCGCGCGCCAGGATTGCGACAACGCCGCGCCCTTTTGCACCAGCACAGGGGTAAAACGGATGACCAGCGCAACCGCCAATGCCAGACGCCGCCGCCAGGCCTGTGGCAAGCGCAAAAGCGCCAAGGCGGCATCGACACGGTCCAGCATGTCTTGCAAACGCGTGGTCATGGTGACGAGGTTGGCCAGCGCGATCAACGCCACCATCCGCAGCACGATGACCACGCCCTGCGCCAATGCGCCGGTCCACCAGTGCCAGGCCAGGATCACGACGACGAAGGGCACAACCGGCGCCAGCATCCGCGCGCCCGCCCGCGCGAATACAAGCCCCCCCGGCATGTAAAGCGCCGCCACCGTTGCCGCGAATCCCAGGATGGGACCAACACCCTCGATCCAGAAGGCCCCCAGCGTCGCCGCAAGCAACACCAGCATCTTGGGCCCCGCCGCGATCGCGTGCCAGGGGGTGCGCCGTTCAGATGTCAGTGAAAGCATCGCTGCCCCCCAGCGCCACCATCGCCGCACGATAGGCCGGCAGAACCTGCGCCGGCGGGCCATCGGCGCGCACTGTCCCGCCATCCAGCCAGATCGCGCGGTCATAATCCTCGACCGCGGGCAGATCATGGGTGATGTGCACAAGCTGTTGATCGACGGTTTCCAGGTAGCGTGTCAGGCGCAGCGCGGTGGCCATGTCCAGACCGGCAAAGGGCTCGTCCAGAACGATGACGCGCGGTGCCATCAACAAGACCGCCATCAGGCATACGAGGTGGCGTTGCCCCTGGCTGAGCGTGTGCACCGCGCGCGTGGCCCAATCGGCGCGATTGAATCGCGCCAGCATATCGCTCACGCGGCGTGCGGCTTCGCGCGGGTCGAGGCCCTGGCTGCGCAGGCCAAAGGCCAGTTCTTCCTCGACGGTGGGAAAGATGATCTGGTGATCGGGGTTCTGGAACAGGATGCCCACCGTCGCCAGCGCCGCACGCCTGTCGCGCCCCACGTCGATATCTTCCACGCGCACTCGGCCCGTATCGGGCGCAAGCAAACCGGCGACCAGGCGCGCCAGTTGTGATTTTCCCGCCCCGTTGCGGCCAATGACAGCAACGCGCCGCTCGGACATGCGCAACGAGAACTCGTTGAAAACGCGGGTTTCCCCAAGCGTCAGCGACACGTTTTCAATCACAATGTCAGGGATGCTCATTCCGGCCCCGTGCCACGCCGGCCGGATAGGCCGAACAGGGATATATGGTCGGGACGGCGAGATTCGAACTCACGACCCCCTGTACCCAAAACAGGTGCGCTACCAGACTGCGCCACGTCCCGAACCATGTGCTCCAATACCCCGTGCCAACCGGATTGAAAAGCCCCTTAACAGGGCCAGGCCGCGTCTTCGCGATCAAAGGCGGGGTGGCGCATCTCGCTGCCCGGCGCGATCCCCAGTTCACGCGCCAGACCGGCATTTATTTCCAGAACCACCAGGATCTCGCGCCCGCCGCGTATCGGGGTCAGGTCGCCCGGCACCGCGTCGTGATGCACGTGTCGCACCGTGCCGGTGGAATCGAGAAAGATCATGTCGAGAGGAATCAGCGTGTTCTTCATCCAGAACGAAACCGATTGCGGCCTAGGATATATGAACAACATGCCGCGGCTGCGCGGCATCTGTTCGACAAACATAAGGCCGCGGGCTTGCTCGCGCGGCGTTTGCGCCAGGTCGACCGAGAATCGCGCCCGGCCCCAGTCACCGCGCAGATGCACGACACCCGGCGCACAGGCGGCGGTATCGGCCCGCACCGGGCCTGTCACCGTACCTGCAAGGCCAAGCACCAAAAGCAGAAGCGCGGCAAAGCCAAGGCCCCGCCGCGCGCGCGACATTACGCGTCTGACGTCTTCAATGCTGCTTCCCATGCCAATACCTCGGTCGCCATCCGGCCGCGTTTGCCGTCGATCACACGCAGGCAGATTGCCTCGCCCGGTTGCAGGTCGGCAAGCCCCGATCGGCGCAGAACCTCGATGTGAAAAAACACATCTTCGGGACGCCCGAACACGTTGCCGAATCCGAACCCCTTGCCCTTGTCGAACCACTTGACGCGCGCCGGCTCCAAGGGGGCGGCGGCGATCGTTTCAGGGTCGATCTCCTCGAAATCCGTCAGCGTGGCCGCACCCGCCCCCTCGGGCGGTTCGATAGAGAACACGGTAACGGCCTGCACGCCGCGTGGCGTTTGCTGTGCCTCGATCTCGATCCGCGCCCCATCCGCGACCGAGCTTTGTCCGAAGTTCCTCAGCACGTTGGCATGCAGCAGGATGTCCGGTCCGCCTTCATCGGCGATCACAAACCCAAAACCCTTAACCGGGTCGAACCATTTAACCTGCCCCGTCAACCTGCGGGTGTTTTCATTTTCATTCGTCAAGTTTTTTACCCACGAGTCCTATTCACCTTGTTGCATTGAATGCGGCATAATCCACACTGGGTGCAAGGTGAAATAATTCAATTTTCATGGGCGTCTGCATTTCACGCGACGTGAAATTCACGGGTTGAGCCGTGTTATTTCCCAATTTTGTCCCGCGTCCGCCCTGCGCCACACGAAACGGTCGTGCAGTCGAAACGCCCCATCCGCCCAGAACTCGATCTGAGTCGGCATGATTCTGTAACCCCCCCAAAAGGATGGTCTGGGCGGATTGGTGCCATGACATGCGGTTACTTTCGCGACCTCGGCCATCAGCGCAGCGCGGGATGCCAGCGGGCGGGACTGTTGGCTGGCCCAGGCGCCAAGCCTGCTTTTCAGACTACGCGACGCGTAATAGGCATCCGCTTTCGGGCCGTCCTCACGCGTGACGGTGCCGCGTACGCGGATTTGCCGACGCAGCGATTTCCAGTGCATGACGAAGGCCGCCTTGCCGGCCTGCTCGATTTCCCGGGCCTTGGCGCTCTCGTAATTGGTGTAAAAGACGAAGGCGTCATCCTCTATCTCCTTCAGGAGCACCATCCGCGCGTTGGGCATGCCGTCTGCATCGACGGTCGACAGCGCGATGGCGTTCGGATCATTGATTTCGGCCTGCTCGGCCTCGGTCAGCCAGGCCCGCGCGATTGCAAAAGGGTCATCCCCGGCGAAGATCCCGCTACGGTCGGTCATTAGTGAAAATTCCTTGTTTCATCACGGTCGGGCATGGCCTTTCGTGGTTGGTTTGGGCGCGCAGGCCCCGGTTTGCCTTGATGCAGCGTAAGCCATCGCCTAAAGGACAGGCAACGTCACAGGAACTGGGTAAGGTTGCGGAAATGTCAAACACTCTCATGGCCGGGAAGCGCGGTCTGATCATGGGCCTGGCCAACGACAAGTCAATCGCTTGGGGCATCGCCCGTGCCTGCGCCGAGGCCGGCGCCGAAATGGCGTTCACCTACATGGGCGACCAGTTTCGCAAACGCGTCGCCCCGCTGGCCGAACAGCTGGGCGTCGAGACCCTGATTGATTGCGACGTGTCCGACGCCGACTCGATCGACGCCGCCTTTGCCGAGATCGAAGCGAAATGGGGCAAGCTCGACTTCATCGTGCACGCCATAGGGTTTTCCGACAAATCCGAACTGCGCGGTCGCTATGTCGATACCAGCCGCAACAATTTCCTGATGACGATGGATATCAGCTGCTACAGCTTCACCGCCGTCGTGCAGCGCGCCGAGAAGCTGATGACCGAGGGCGGCAGCGCGCTGACGCTTACTTATTACGGCGCCGAGCAGGTCATGCCCCATTACAACGTGATGGGCGTCGCCAAGGCCGCGCTTGAAGCCTCGGTGAAATACATGGCCGAAGACCTGGGCAAGGATGGCATCCGCGTCAACGCGATCAGCGCCGGCCCGATCAAGACGCTGGCCGCCAGCGGTATCGGCGATTTCCGCTATATCCTGAAATGGAACGAACTCAATTCGCCCCTGCGCCGTAACGTGACGATCGACGACGTGGGCAAATCGGCGCTTTACCTGCTGTCCGACCTGGGCAGCGGCGTGACCGGCGAAACGCTGCATGTCGACGCGGGCTATCACGTGGTCGGCATGAAGGCCGTGGACGCGCCCGACATCGACGCCGTGACCGGCCGGAAGGACGGCTAAGCCCTATGGACTGGCCCCACCTGATCGCGTTCAACATCGCCATTCTTGGCGCGCTTGCCTCGCCGGGGCCGGCCTTCATCGCGATGATGCGCACGTCTTTTGCCCACGGCCGCCACGCGGCGCTGCGTTGCGGGCTGGGATTGGCCTGTGCCGCGGTCTGCTGGACGCTTCTGGCGCTGGCGGGCCTTTCGGCGATCTTTGCGCTGGTGCCCTGGGCCTACATGGCGTTGAAGTTGCTGGGCGGGGCGTATTTGTTGTGGCTGGCCGTCGTGCTGTGGCGCGGGGCGCATCGCCCGATTGACCAGGACGCCCCAAGGGGCCTTGGCGGGTTCAGGCTGGGGCTGGTCACGAATTTCGCCAACCCCAAGGCCGTTTTCTTCATCGCCGCGATCTTTACCACCGTGTTTCCCACGATGCCGGCGGGGGCCGAGGCCGCGCTGATCGTGGGCAATCACCTGGTGCTGGAAACAGTGTGGTACGGCGCAGTTGCGATGATCCTCAGCACGGCGCCGGCACGGGCCTTCTATTTCCGCCTCAAGGCGCGGATCGACAGGATAGCCGCAGCGGTGCTGGGCGTTCTGGCGCTGCGCGTGGCCAGCTGAGCCGGGGGCGCGCGGATGGAGATCGGCCACCTGATCGCCTTCAACCTGGTGCTACTGGCCGCGATGGCCTCGCCCGGGCCCGCGCTTCTTCTGGCCCTGAGGGCAACAATGGCATCGGGGCGGCTGGCCGGGATTGCCACCGGCGCGGGGCTGGGCACGATGGCCGCGCTCTGGACGGGGGCGGGGCTTTTGGGGCTGGACGCGATGTTCACGCTTTTTCCCTGGGCCTACGTGATCCTGAAAACCGGGGGCGCGCTTTACCTGCTGTATATCGCATGGGGCATGTGGCGCGACGCCCGCCAACCCGTGGCCGCGCCCGATGGCAACGCCCCACGCCTGCGCCGCGCCTTTGGCACCGGGTTCCTGGTGAACCTGGGCAATCCGAAATCCGTGCTGTTTGCCGCCTCCGTGCTGGTGGTGGTCTTTCCGCCCGACCTGTCGCTGGTGGAAAAGGGGCTGATCGTGCTCAACCACCTTTTCGTTGAATGGGCGGTCTACACGGTTTTCGCGCTTGCCCTGTCCACCGCCACCGCGCGCGCCGGGTACCTGCGCCTGAAACCCCTGCTTGACCGCATCGCCGCGGGTGTTCTGGCCCTGCTTGGCCTGCGCCTGCTCTTCTCAAGATAAAGGAGACTGCCATGACCGACCGCCTGCCGCACGAAAAAGGGTTTCACGTCAGTTGGGACCAGATCCATCGCGACAGCCGGGCACTGGCCTGGCGGCTTGACGGGTTCGGCCCGGATGAGGGCGCCTGGCGCGCCATCGTCGCCATCACCCGTGGCGGCATGGCGCCCGCGATGATCGTGGCGCGCGAGCTGGGTATTCGCACGGTCGATACCATTTCGGTCAAGTCCTATCACGCCGGCGGTGGCAAAGAGGATGAACGCCGCGAGGCGGAAGTGCTCAACAGCCCCGACCCCGAACTGATGGGCGACGGCACGGGCATCCTGATCGTCGACGACCTTGTCGACAGCGGCAAGACGCTGGAACTGGTCCGCTCGCGCTACCCAAAGGCGCATTTCGCCTGCGTCTATGCCAAGCCTGAAGGCGAGAAACAGGCCGATACCTTCATCACCGGGGTCAGCCAGGATACCTGGATCTTCTTTCCGTGGGACATGGCCCTGCAATATGTCGAGCCCTATCGCGGCCGCGACTGACCACGCCCTGATCGGCATCGGCCCAACACCGGCCATGCGCCCGTGCCCCGGTAAATCCAGAGGTTGCCAATGACCCAGACCCGCACCAACGCCACATTCGCCCCGCCCGTGATGGAGGCCCGCCGCTGGCTTGAGGGGGTCGTGTTTCCACCCGACCGCCCGTTGATCAATGTCAGCCAGGCCGCCCCCGTCGACCCGCCCCCGGCCGGGATGCGCGACGAGATGGCCCGCCTTGTCCAGGAAGATCCGGGCACGCATCTATACGGCCCCGTTCTGGGCCTGCCCGATCTGCGCGCCGAGCTGGCAAGCCAGTTCAGCACTTCCTACGGCGGCAAGATCGGCGCGCAGAACGTGGCGATCACGGCCGGTTGCAACCAGGCTTTCGCCGCCACTATCGCGGCGCTTACCGGCGAGGGCGACGAGGTGCTGCTGCCCATCCCGTGGTACTTCAATCATAAAATGTGGCTCGACATGGCCGGGGTGCGGGCCGTGCCCCTGCCCTGCGGCGCCGACATGCTGCCCGATCCCGACCACGCCGCACGGCTGATCACCCCGCGCACCCGCGCCATCGTTCTGGTGACGCCCAACAACCCCTGCGGGGTCGAGTATCCCGCCGACCTGGTGGCCGGCTTCGCCACGCTTGCGCGCAAGCACGGGCTGCGGCTGATCGTCGATGAAACCTACCGCGATTTCCACAGCCGCTCGGACGCGCCGCACACCCTGTTCACCGATCCCGACTGGTCGGAAACGGTGGTGCAATTGTATTCCTTTTCCAAGTCCTACCGCCTGACCGGCCACCGCACGGGGGCGATGATCGCCCATCCCGCCCTTCTGGCCGAGGTTGAAAAGTTCCTTGATACCGTTTCGATCTGCGCGCCCCAGTTGGGCCAGCGCGCCGCGCTTTGGGGGATGCGGAACCTGGGGCAATGGCTGGCCGGTGAGCGCGCCGAGATACTCGACCGGCGTGCCGCCATCGAAGAGGGGATGCCACGGCTGGCCGAGCGGGGCTGGCAGCTGATGGGCGTGGGCGCCTATTTCGCCTATTTCCACCACCCGTTCGACATCGCGTCAGACGCGCTGGCCCAACGGTTGGTGGCCGAGGCCGGTGTACTGGCCCTGCCCGGCACCATGTTCATGCCCGAAGGCAATGCCGACGGCGCAAGCCAGATGCGCATCGCCTTTGCCAATGTCGACCGCGCGGGAATCACGCAGCTTTATGACAGGCTTGCAGGCTTTCAGCCTTGAGGCATCGCTTGCGCGGCTGCGCGCCGCAGCGTAGACAGTCGCAAACACGATTTGAGGGAGCACCATGGCGCGCGGCAACACCATTTCGAAAACAGCGGTCTGGATTCTTCTGGCCCTGCTGATCCTGGGCCTGGGCGGTTTCGGTGTCACGAACCTGTCGGGGGGCGTCAGCCCCGTGGGCTATGTCGGCGACGAAGAGATCGGGATGGACGATTACGCCCGCGAGTTGCAACAAGAGATTCGCGCGGTCGAGGCCGACAGGGGCAGCTCCCTGCCATTCCCCGAGGCGCAGAACATGGGCCTGGACAGCCAGGTGCTGGGCCGGCTGATCACCGCCGCCGCGCTGGATCACGAGGCCGCGCAGCTTGGCCTGTCGATCGGCGACGAGAACCTGGCGCGCCAGATCACCGAGATCCCGGCCTTTCAGGGCCCTGGCGGTGATTTCGACCGCGAAGCCTATACGTTCGCGCTTGATCGTGTCGGCCTGGGCGAAACACAGTTCGAGGAACAACTGCGCAAGGAAACCGCCCGCACGCTCATGCAAGGCGCGCTGGTGCGCGGGGTGCAGATGCCCGACACGTTCACCGACACGCTGATGACCTATGCCGCCGAGCGGCGAAATTTCTCGTATATCCGGCTGGACCAGGCCGATCTGGACGCGCCACTGGGCACCCCCGGCGAAGATGAACTGCGCAGCTATTACGAGGCCAACCTGTCGCGGTTCACAACGCCCGAGATGAAGCGGATCACCTATGCCTGGCTGAGCCCGGAAATGGTTGTCGAACAGATCGACCTGCCCGAAGACGTGCTGCGCACCGAGTACGAGCGCCGCGCCGACGACTACAATCGCCCCGAGCGCCGCCTGGTCGAGCGCCTGGGGTTTGCCGACGCGGCTGCCGCCGAACAGGCGAAATCGCGGATCGCGGCGGGCGAAACAACTTTCGATGCCGTCGTGCAAGATCGCGGCCTGGAACTGGCCGATGTCGATATGGGTGACGTTGCGCGCGGCGATATCGGCGCGGCGGCCGATGCCGTGTTTGGCGCCGAAGTGGGCGAGGTTGTCGGCCCCGTCGACAGCCCGGTTGGCCCCGCGCTATACCGCGTGAACGCCAAACTGGACGCGCAGGAAACCCCCTTCGAAGAGGTCGAACAAGAGCTGCGCGACGAAATCGCGCTGGATCGCGCGCGCCGCCTGATCGAAACCCGCCTGACCGAGATCGACAGCTTGCTGGCCGGTGGCGCCACGCTGGAAGAGCTGGAAAGCGAAGCGGGCATGCAGGTCGCGCAGATCGACTGGTTCCCTGAAAGTGGAGAAGGCCCCGCGAATTACGAATCCTTCCGCGAGGCTGCCCAACAGGTCGCGCAAGACGATTTCCCCGAAGTCGCGGAAATGGAAGATGGCGGCGTTTTCGCCCTGCGCCTTGACGAGGTGATCGACCCGCAAGTGCAACCGTTCGAAGACGTGCGCGCAAGCGTTCTGGCCGGCTGGCAAACGGCTGAAACCAACCGCCGCCTGCGCGAGCTTGCCGAAGGGCTTTTGCCCCGCATATCCGAGGGCCGCGCGATGACATCGCTTGGCTACGACGTCAGGGAAGAACGTGAAATCACGCGCGGCGGCTTTATTGCCGGCACGCCGCCCGACTTTCTTGAGCAGGTTTTTGCCATGACCCCTGGCACGCCCGGTATCATCGACGGGATGGGCGCGGTTTACGTGGTCCAGCTTGACGCGGTTCTGCCGCCGGACACCGAGATTGCCGAGGTCGCAAGGCTGCGCAGCCAGCTTGCCGAACAGGCCCGTCAGGGGCTGGCCCAGGATCTGTTCCAGGCCTTTGCTTCCGATATCCAGGCCCGCGCCGGCTTGCAGCTGGACCAGACGGCCATCAACGCCGTGCACGCCAATTTCCAGTAACCCGATGGACAAGGACCGCCCCAATTGGAGCTGACCCCCGGATTCGACAGCTTTGCTCCCGCCTACGAGGCCGGCCAGAACCAGCTGGTTTACGCACGCCTGGCCGCCGACCTGGACACGCCCGTTTCGCTGATGCTGAAACTCTCGGGCGCGGCCAAGGACGCGTTCATGCTCGAATCCGTCACGGGTGGCGAGGTGCGCGGGCGCTATTCCATCATCGGGATGAAACCCGACCTTGTGTGGCAATGCCACGACCAGACCAGCCGCTTGAACCGCCACGCGCGGTTCGACCCCGACGCGTTTGAAGACCAGCCCGGGCACCCGCTCGACAACCTGCGCGCCCTGATAGCCGAATCGCGAATCGACATGCCTGACGACCTGCCACAGGCAGCGGCGGGGCTTTTCGGGTACCTGGGCTATGACACGATCCGGCTGGTCGAAAACTTGCCCGACGTGAACCCCGACCCCCTGGGCCTGCCCGATGCGCTGATGCTGCGCCCCACGGTCGTGGCGGTGCTGGACGGCGTTAAGGGCGAGGTGACCGTGGTCAGCCCGGCATGGGTAAGCAAGGGCCAGTCGGCCCGCGCAGCCTATGCCCAGGCTGCCGAGCGCGTGATGGATGCCCTGCGCGACCTGGAGCGTGCCCTGCCCCAATCCACGCGCGAGATGGGCGATGCGCAAGAACCCGCGGCGCCGGTGTCGAATTTCGCCAAGGCCGACTACCTCGCCGCGGTTGAACGGGCCAGGGATTACATCCGCGCCGGCGATATATTCCAGGTGGTGCCCAGCCAGAGATGGGCGCAGGATTTCACGCTGCCGCCCTTTACGCTTTACCGCTCGCTCCGGCGTACCAACCCGTCGCCCTTCATGTTCTATTTCAATTTCGGCGGCTTCCAGGTGGTCGGCGCCAGCCCCGAGATCCTGGTGCGCGTCTTTGGCCGCGAGGTGACGATCCGCCCGATCGCGGGCACACGTCCGCGCGGCGCCACCCCCGAGGAGGATCGCGCGCTGGAGGCAGAGTTGCTGGCCGATCAGAAGGAATTGGCCGAGCACCTGATGCTGCTCGATCTTGGCCGCAACGACGTGGGCCGCGTGGCGCGCATCGGCACAGTTCGGCCAACCGAGAAATTCATCATCGAACGCTACAGCCACGTCATGCATATCGTGTCAAACGTGGTGGGTGAGTTGGACGAGGGGCGCGATGCGCTCGATGCCTTTTTCGCTGGCATGCCGGCCGGCACCGTGTCGGGCGCTCCCAAGGTGCGCGCGATGCAGATCATCGACGAGCTGGAGCCGGAAAAGCGCGGCGTCTATGGCGGCGGCGTGGGCTATTTCAGCGCGGGCGGCGACATGGACATGTGCATCGCCCTGCGTACCGCCATCGTGAAGGACCAGACACTTTACATCCAGGCGGGCGGCGGGGTCGTCTACGACAGCGACCCCGAGGCAGAGTACCAGGAAACCGTCCACAAATCGAACGCCATCCGCCGCGCCGCGGCAGATGCGCATCGTTTCACCGGCTCGGGCAACGGCTGAACTGCGCGGCTTGGCCGGTCGGACAAGGAAAAACCGGCCCGCATCGCGGCGGGCCGGCCTGGGGTCGTATCAGGCCGCCTGGCCCTTGTTGCCACGCGCCGGGCCATTGCCGCGGCTACGCTTGCGCTGTTGCGCGCGACGCGCACCGCCGGGTTTGCCACGTCCACCGGCGGGTTTGGCACCCTGTCCTTGCGGCGGCATGATCTTTTCCCACGGCGTGCCCGAGGCAACCGGGATATCGCGCTTCATCACTTTCTGGATGTCCTTCAACTCGCCCATCTCTTCGGGCGCGCAAAAGGCCACGGCGCGCCCATCACGGCCGGCGCGGGCGGTGCGGCCAATCCGGTGCACGTAATTGTCGGGCACGTTGGGCAATTCGTAGTTGTAAACATGGCGCACCTCGGGAATGTCCAGCCCGCGCGCGGCCACGTCGGTGGCCACCAGCACGCGCACACGGCCCGTCTTGAACGCCTCAAGCGCGCGTTGGCGCTGGCCCTGGCTCTTGTTGCCGTGGATCGCGGCCACGGCAAACCCGGCCTTTTCCAGCATTTTTGCCAGCTTTTCCATACCGTGCTTGGTCCGGCCAAACACCAGCGCCAGTTCATCGCGGTGGCCGTCCAGCATTTCCTTCAACAGGCCAAGTTTCTCGCCCTTGGCGATGAAATGCACCTCTTGTTCGATCTTCTCGACGGGCTTGCCCGGCGGGTTCACCTGGATGCGCGCGGGCTTGACCAGGTAGCTCTGGGCGATCTCTTCCATCTGCTTGGGCATGGTGGCCGAGAACAGCATGGTCTGACGCTCTTCGGGCAACAGCGCGGCAATCTTGCGCAGCGCGTGGATAAAGCCCATGTCCAGCATCTGGTCGGCCTCGTCCAGCACCAGAAAGCGCGTTTCGGCCAGGTTCAGCGCGCGGCGATCGAGCAGGTCGAGCAATCGGCCCGGCGTTGCCACCAGGATATCGGTGCCCCGTGCCAACCGGTTGGCCTGGGCATTCAGGCTCGCGCCGCCGACGACCAGCCCCACCTTCATCGGGGTGCCCTTGATCAGCAGCAACAGCTGTTCCTGGATCTGGCGGGCCAGTTCGCGCGTCGGGGCCAGGATCAACCCGCGCACGCTGTGCGGGGCGGGCTTGCCCTGCATCTCCAGCATGGCCGTGACAAGCGGCAAACCAAAGGCATTGGTCTTGCCGGTGCCGGTCTGCGCAAGGCCCATGACATCGCGCCCGTTCAGCGCGTGCGGAATGGCCTGCGACTGGATCGGCGTAGGCGTGGTGATGTTCTGCGCCTCGAGCGCGCGCAGCAAATGCGCGGGCAGGCCCAGGTCTTGAAACGTTTCAGTCATAAATTCGTATCCTCTTGCGCATCGGGCCCCATGGCCCATGCGCGCCGGGCGCTTTTGCACCCTTCCGTGGTTTGTGCCCGGATCGCAGCCCCGCACGCCGCTTGCGCGCGCGCCGTCCTGGCACCGATCCCCACGCGTGATCTTGGGAAACTCTGTCACACCGCCCCTTCGCGCCCCGTTTCGGGCGCCGGCCTGCTCACGCGGCAAGGTCGGTGTGCGTGTCACATGGGTGCTTTGCGAAACAAAGTCAATCACCAACCGCTTCCTCTTGCCCCAAAATACCCCCGCCGGAGGCAACCCGAGGATACGCAGCCCCGGCTGCGCACCGCAGGCATCATGGGGGCGCGGCACGCGCCCTCCGCCGGATCGCGCCCCGCGCGGGCCAAGAACGGGGTGGATTCACCGCGCGCCATTCGCTACACCCCGCCCACCATCCAGCAGTGCGAGGGCGGCCCATGTCCGATACCATAATCGACCGTTGCGAGACCGCGGGTCTGCGTCTGACCGATCAACGCCGCACCATCGCCGCGATCCTGCAAGAGGCCGACGATCACCCCGATGTTGAGGAACTGCACGCCCGCGCCGCCGCGCGCGACAGCCGCATTTCCATTGCCACCGTCTATCGAACCGTGAAACTGTTCGAGGAATCCGGCATCCTGGAACGGCACGAATTCCGCGATGGGCGCGCGCGCTACGAAGATGCCGAGCGCGACCACCACGACCACCTGATCGATATGAACACCGGCGAGGTGATCGAGTTCTGCGACCCCGAGATCGAACGGCTGCAGGAAAAGATCGCCAAGCGGCTCGGCTACCAGCTCAAGGATCACCGGCTCGAACTTTACGGCGTCCCGATCCGCAAATGAGGCCCCTTGCCCCGCCCCGCGCCGGGGACTAAGCCGGTAGGGCGGGCCACGGGCCGGCATTGCGAACGGGACAGATCATGGAAAACCTGCGCGGCGCGACCGTCATGGTGGTGGCGATGGCCGCCTTTGCCCTCGAGGACATGTTCATCAAGTGGTTGGCCGTCGACATGTCGACAGGCCAGATCCTCATGCTGCTTGGCGCGGGCGGCGCGCTGGTGTTCGCCGTGCTGGCGCGGCGGGGCGGCGGGCGCCTGCTTTCGGCCGACTTCCGGACTCGCGCCGTCATCCTGCGCAACACGGGCGAGGTGATCGGCACGATGGGCTTCGTCACCGCGATCGCGCTGACACCGCTTTCCTCGGCCTCGGCCATCCTGCAGGCCACCCCGCTGGCGGTCACCCTCGGGGCCGCCATCTTCCTTAACGAAACCGTCGGCTGGCGCCGGTGGAGCGCGATCCTCGTCGGGTTCTGCGGTGTGCTGCTGATCATCCGGCCGGGGCTTGACGGTTTCGAACCCGCGTCGCTTTTCGCCGTGCAAGGCGTCATCGGGCTTGCCATCCGCGACCTGGCGACCCGCGCGGTGCCACGCACGATCGGGGCGATGCAGTTATCGTTCTATGCCTTCGCGCTGCTGGTGCCGACCGGGCTTGTCCTGCTCTTGGTGCAGGGTCACAGCCTTGTCCCGCTTGAGGGCGCGCATTGGCTGAAAATGGCCGGTGCGCTGCTGCTGGGGTTGGTGGGCTACCACTCGATCGTCAGCGCCATGCGCCTGGGCGAGGTCGCTGTGGTCACGCCGTTTCGCTACTCCCGCCTGATCTTCGCCATCCTGATCGGCGTCGCGGTCTTCGGAGAACGCCCCGATGCGCTGACGCTGACAGGGGCCGCCCTGATCGTGGCCAGCGGGTTATACACCCTGGTGCGCGAGGCGCGCATACACCGGCGCGCTGTACGGGCCGCCCGCGCGGCCCGGTAGCGATATCATCGCCCCGGCCTCTTTCCCTTGGCGCGCCCTGCGCATAAAAGCGGGCCAAACGCCCCAACCCAAGGAAGCGACAGAATGAGCACGATTATCGACATCCACGCCCGCGAGATCCTCGACAGCCGCGGCAACCCCACGGTCGAGGTGGACGTGATCCTGGAAGACGGCACCATTGGCCGCGCCGCCGTGCCCTCGGGCGCGTCCACCGGCGCCTACGAGGCGGTCGAACGCCGCGACGGCGACAAGGGCCGTTACCTCGGCAAGGGCGTGCTCGAGGCTTGCGCCGCCGTGAACGGCGAGATTGCCGAGGCACTACTGGGGCTCGATGCCACCGAACAGGTCGCCATCGACGAGGGCCTGGTCGAACTTGACGGCACGCCCAACAAGGGCCGGCTGGGCGCAAACGCCATCCTCGGTGTCAGCCTGGCGGTCGCCAAGGCCGCGGCCGACTTCACGGCGCAGCCGCTCTATCGCTACATCGGCGGCACCTCGGCCCGCCTGCTGCCGGTACCGATGATGAACATCATCAATGGCGGCGAACATGCCGACAACCCGATCGACATCCAGGAATTCATGATCATGCCGGTCAGCGCGGGCAATATCCGCGACGCGGTGCGCATGGGCGCCGAGGTGTTCCACACGCTGAAAAAAGAGCTTGCCGCCGCCGGTCTCGCCACCGGCGTGGGCGACGAGGGCGGCTTTGCCCCGGCGCTCAATTCCACGCGTGACGCGCTGGATTTCATCCTCAAGGCGATCGAGAAAACGGGCTACAAGCCGGGCGACGACATCTATCTCGCGCTCGATTGCGCGGCCACCGAATACTTCAAGGACGGGAAATATGTCCTTGCCGGAGAAGGAAAAACGCTGTCGCCATCCGAGAATGTCGATTACCTGGCCGCGCTCTGCGCCGACTATCCGATCATCAGCATCGAAGACGGATGCTCCGAGGATGACTGGGACGGCTGGAAACTGCTGACCGACCGGCTGGGCGCAAAGGTGCAACTGGTGGGTGACGACCTGTTCGTGACCAACCCCGAACGCCTGGCCATGGGGATCGAGCGGGGTTGTGCAAACTCGATGCTGGTCAAGGTCAACCAGATCGGCACGCTGACGGAAACCCTGCGCGCCGTCGACATGGCCCACCGCGCGGGCATGACCAACGTGATGTCGCACCGCTCGGGCGAGACCGAAGACGCGACCATCGCCGACCTGGCCGTGGCCACAAATTGCGGTCAGATCAAGACCGGTAGCCTCGCGCGCTCGGACCGTCTGGCCAAGTACAACCAGCTTATCCGCATCGAGGAACTGCTGGGGGAAACCGCGCAATACGCGGGGCGGTCCATCCTCAAGTGACCGGACGGGCGGGGCTTGCGCGGCCCCGCCCCCTCGATCATGACGGGCACGGCGCCGTGTAATAGGTGCCGTCGCCACGCGCATAGGCGCAGCTCTGCCTGTTCTGGTTTTGCGCAACCACGGTACCCGCGGCGGCCCCGGCAAGCCCGGCGATCAGGCGCCAATCGTTATCGGCCTCCAGCACGTCCGCCGCGATCAACCCGGCGGCGGCCCCGCCGGTGGCGCCCACAACAGTGCGCTGGGTCTCTGTCAGGTTCTGGCACGCTCCCAACGCGACGACGGACAGGATGGCAAGTGTCGATTTAAACAACTTCATATCATCTTCCTTTATTATTACCCCGTTACACCGTCGCGGCTTGCGCGCGACATGAAAACCGCCATGCACCAAATCCGGCTTTCTGCGCCGGTATCCGCCGACGCAGGCAAGGCAAAACGGCTTTTTTCCGCCGACTGTTCGACAGCACGGGCGCGCTTGCACAAGGCCGGCCGGGCCCCGCAATTCCGCGCATTCCGACCACTCCGGCTGCAAATGCCCAAATCTTCCTCTTGCCGGAAATACCCCGGGGGGAATTGGGCCGCAGGCCCAAGGGGGGCAGCGCCCCCTGTCATCGCGCGGCGCGCGATGGCCGCCTAGCGCCGCAAGAAGGCCACCAGCCCCGCGGTCGAGGCGTCCTTGTCCTCGGCGCCCTCGCTGCCCGACAGCAGCGGCTCCAGCGCCGTGGCCAGTTCCTTGCCCAGTTCCACGCCCCATTGATCGAACGAGTTGATGCCCAGGATCACCCCCTCGACAAAGACACGATGCTCGTAAAGCGCGATGATCTGCCCCAGCCGGCGCGGCGTAAGCTTGTCGAAAGCCAGCGTGACCGAGGGCCGGTTGCCCGGGAACACCCGGTGATGGGCCTCGCGCTCGGCCGCGTCCGGCGCAAGGCCGCGCGCGGCGACGATGGCGCGCGCTTCCTGCATGCTGCGCCCCTTCATCAGGGCCTCGGATTGCGCCAGGCAATTCGCCACCAACAACGCGTGGTGATGGGCCAGTTCGGGCTCGTGCCCTTCGGCGGCCACCAGGAACTCGCAGGGTACGATATCGGTGCCCTGGTGCAGCAATTGATAGAACGCATGCTGCCCGTTGGTACCCGCCGCCCCCCACACGATCGGCCCCGAAACCCGCGACAGCGGTGCGCCGTCGCGCGTGACCCGCTTTCCGTTGCTCTCCATTTCCAGTTGCTGCAGGTAATCCGGCAATTGTGCCAGGCGCTGCTCGTAGGGCAGAACCGCGCGCGTCGGGTAGCCGCAGACCTGGCGGTGCCAAAGCCCGACCAGGGCCAGCATGACCGGCAGGTTGTCCTGGCCCTCGGCTTCGCGGAAATGGGTGTCCATCGACGCCGCCCCGCCCAGGAAAAGATCAAACTGGTCGGGGCCGATGGCGATCATCAGGCTCAGACCGATCGGACCCCATACGGAGTATCGCCCGCCCACCCAATCGGCAAAGCCGAAGACGCGCTCGGGGGCGATGCCCCATTCGGCCGCGCCCGCGCCATTCGACGACAGCGCGACGAATTGAGCACCGGGCTCGCTGACCTCGCGCGCCATCCAGTCGCGTGCCGTGGCCGCGTTGGTCATGGTTTCGGCCGTGGTAAAGGTCTTGGATGCAACGATGACGACCGTTGTCTTCGGGTCCAGCCCCTGTAGCGTGTCGTGAATATGCGCCCCGTCCACGTTGCTGACGAAATGACAGCGCGGCCGATCGTGATAAGGGGCCAGCGCGGCGGTGGCCATGGCCGGGCCCAGGTCGGAGCCGCCGATACCGATATTCACCACGTCGGTCACGCGCCCGCCTGCCGCGTGAAATCCGCCACCGCGCAGCGCGGTGGCGAAGGCGGCCATGCGCGCGCGCGTCTCGCGCACCTCGGGCATCACATCGCGGCCATCCACCAGGATCTGCGCCGTGGGCCCCGCGCGCAGCGCCGTGTGCAGGGCGGCGCGCCCCTCGGTCGTGTTTATCGCCGCCCCCGAGAACATCGCCGCGCGCGCACCTGCCACGTCCGCGGCCCGTGCAAGCGCCAACAACCCTTGCCGTATGCCGTCGTCCATGGCCGTCTTGGCATAATCCAGAAGAAGCCCGTCGAACCGCGCGGAAAAGCGCGAAAACCTGTCCGGGTCTTCGCACAGCGCCCGGATCGGCCGCTGCGCCACGTCGGCCCATGCGGCATGCAACCTGTCCCAACTATCGTCTATTCCGCCCAATGTACCGAAGCCTCATCCAATACCGACGCCACGGGCGCCTCCTCCGGCGGCAAATCCATGGCACGCTCCAGCGCCTCACGTTTGTCCGCCCCGTTAATCACCATATGCAATGACAGCGAGTCTGCCAGCGCACGTGCGCTGAGCGTCACCCGGGTATGCTCGACGCCCGGCGCGCGCATCTCGACCAGCAGTGGCGCCTTCGGATCAAGCGCCAGCCGCAGGTTGTCCCCGCGCGGAAACAGGCTGGCCGTGTGCATGTCGGCACCCATCCCCAGCAGCGCCACGGCGGCCGGCATCAGGGGCGCAAGCGCCTCTTCCAACGCGGGCAAGGCGGCCTCGGGGGTGGTATCGGGGACGTAGAACGGGTGAAACCGCGCCGCTTCCGCCCGGTCGGCCAGCAGCCTTTCGCGCAGCAGCCGCGCGTTCGACGCGGGCGCGTCCTCGGGCACCCAGCGCTCATCCGACAAGATCACATCCACCCGCGACCATTCCAGGTCAGCGGCGCAAAGCGCATCGAAAACCGGCCCCGGCGTGGTGCCGCCGGGCACGATCAGCGTCACGCGCTCGTCATGCATCAGGGCCGCGGTCAACTCGCCGGCAAGCTTGTTGGCCAGGTCGATGCATAGCATGTCCCTGTCCGCGTACTCGATCAGTTTCATGCGCGTATCTCCCTCCAGCGACGCCCGTCGCGATGCATGAGCGCCAGCGCCTCTTCGGGGCCGGAACTGCCGGTGTCATAAGTCAACGGCACCTGCCCCGCCTCTTCCCAGCGGGCGATGATCGGATCGGTCCAGGCCCAGGCCGCCTCGACCTCGTCGCCACGCATGAACAGCGTCTGGTTGCCCCGGATCACGTCCATGATCAACCGTTCGTAAGCATCCGGCACCCCTTCGGCCTCGGGGCCAAGGGCCTGGGCGAAGGTCATGTCCAGCGGCACGTCGATCAGCCGCATCCCGCCCGGCCCCGGCTCCTTGATGGTCACGCCCAGGTCGATGCCTTCGTTGGGTTGCAGGCGAATCGTCAGGATGTTGCGATGCTGGCCCGCCTCGGGCCCAAAGATCGAATGTGGCGTGTCCTTGAACACCACGGCAATCTCGGTGGTCCGCGCGCGCAACCGCTTGCCCGTGCGCAGGTAGAACGGTGTGCCCGCCCAACGCCAGTTGCTGATCCGGGCCTTCAGCGCGATGAAACTTTCGGTGGTGGATTCTGCGTTCTCCACATGCTCCTTGAAGCCCGGTTGCGCGCCATCGGCCAGGTATTGCCCGCGTACCACGTCGGTTTCTTCCACGGGGTCGAGCGCGCGGATCACCTTGAGCTTCTCGTCGCGCACGGCATCCGGCTCGAACTTGGCGGGCGGCTCCATCGCGATCAGGCACAAAAGCTGCATCATGTGGTTTTGCACCATGTCGCGCATCGCGCCCGCGCGCTCGTAATACTCGCCCCGGCCATTCACGCCCACGGTTTCGGCGACGGTGATCTGGATGTGATCGACATACTGGCTGTTCCACAACGGCTCGAACAGCATGTTGCCGAACCGGATCGCCATCAGGTTCTGCACCGTTTCCTTGCCCAGGTAATGGTCGATGCGGTAAATCTGGTTTTCGTCGAAATGCTGGGCAAGCGCCACGTTCAGCGCCCGCGCCGAACCAAGGTCGTGACCAAAGGGCTTTTCCACCACGATGCGCGCGCCTTCATCGGCCAACCCGTGCCGCTGCAAACGCTCGGCCAGGGGCCCGAACAAGCGTGGCCCCACCGAAAAATAAAAGGCGCGCACCCGCGAACTGTCCAGCATCTCGGCCAGCTTATCCCAGCCGCGCGCGCCCAGGGCGTCCAGCGTGACATAGGACAACATCGAAAGGAATCGCCCGCGATCGTCGCAGCCCGCCGCGCCTGCGAACTCATCCAGCGCCGCGCCCACGAAATCGCGCCAGGCGGCATCATCCATGTCCGAGCGCGCCGCCCCGATGACCCGCGCCCCATCGGGCATCTGGCCCGCGCAGAAACGCCGGTAAAGCGCAGGCAGGATCTTGCGCCGTGCCAGGTCGCCTGTGCCGCCGATAATGACCAGGTCGAACGGATCGACGGGGATAACTCGGGAAACCATGCCGCTCCTCTTTTCTGGGCACAAGGTAACATGCCGGGGGCGGGGCACAATCCCACCTGTGAACGCCTTGCCTTGCGCGGCCCGGCTGCGCGTTCTCGGGTTATCGCGCCGCCATCAGGCCAGACAGGTCGCCGCTTATCTCGCCGCCGCCCACCGCGGCACGCACTCCCGTGGTGCCACGGCAAGAGGTGGGCAAGCCGCGTGCCACGCGCACCGCGAGATAGGCGAAGGCCTGCGCCTCGAGCATATCGCCGTCCAGCCCCACCGCCTCGACCGGCCCGACCGGGCAATCCAGCCCGGCGGCCAGCATTTCCATCATCACCGGGTTGTGCCGCCCGCCGCCCGTTACCAACAACCGCTCGGGCGGGGTGGGGCAGAACTGCATGCCCCCCATCACCGCCGCCGCCGACATCGCCGTCATCGTGGCGGCGGCATCGGCATCGTCCAACTCGCGCACCAGCGCGAGCATCATCGAGAAATCGTTGCGATCCAGGGACTTGGGCGGCATCTTGAAGAAATACCCCTCTTCGAGAAACATCTCCAACGCGCCGTCCGCCACCTGCCCCGTCGCGGCCAGCGCACCATCGCGGTCATAGGCCAGACCGCGCCGTTCCATCATCAGGTCGTTGATCGGCGCATTGGCCGGCCCGGTGTCAAAGGCCAGCAGCGCGCCTTCCGCCTCGGGCGTGCTCGCCGTCGGGTCCACCCAGGTCAGGTTGCCGACACCGCCCAGGTTGAGAAAGGCAAGCGGCGCCCGGGCACCGATATGGCGCGCGCAGGCCCAATGGAAAAACGGTGCCAGCGGCGCGCCCTGCCCGCCCAGCCGCACGTCGGCACTACGGAAATCCCACACCACCGGCAGGCCCAGCCGCGCCGCCAGCCGCGCCCCGTCACCCGCCTGGTGCGTGCCGCGCCCCTGCGGCTCATGCGCCAGGGTCTGACCGTGAAACCCCACCAGGTCGATCCCCGCAAAGCCGCCCAGAACCTCGGCATGGGCCGCTTCCAGCAGCGCGGCCGCCGGTGCCACCCCCGGCTCACCCGGCCAGCGGCCCAGGGCTGCGCGCAGCACCGCCTGCTCGTCATCGGAATAATCGCGATAGGCCGTCGGACCGAAGCCCGAAATCGTCACGCCGTCGGTTTCCACCACCGCCGCGTCGATCCCGTCCAGCGACGTGCCCGACATCGCGCCGAGGGCCCGCACCATCTGCCCGTTCAACATGGCCTTTTCCTTTGCCAATTCGCTGCCTATACATGCCGCGCAACGAGCCAAGGAACAAGACAGATGACCTATCACCCGAAATCGGACTTCATGACCGTCATGATGCAACGCGGCTTTCTGGCCGACTGCACCGATTACCAGGGCCTCGACGAGGCGCTGAGCAAGGGGGTGGTGCCGGGCTATATCGGCTTTGACGCGACAGCCAAATCGCTGCATGTGGGCAGCCTGATCCAGATCATGATGCTGCGCTGGCTGCAAAAGACCGGGCACAAGCCGATCACGCTGATGGGCGGTGGCACGACGAAGGTGGGCGACCCCAGCTTTCGCGCCGATGAACGCCCGCTGCTGACACCCGACCAGATCGACGACAACATCGCCGGGATCAAGCAGGTCTTTGCAAAATACATCCGCTACGATGACAGCCTCACCGGCGCGCTGATGCTGAACAATGCCGAGTGGCTGGATGACCTGAATTACCTCGATTTCCTGCGCGATATCGGGCGGCATTTCAGCGTCAACCGGATGCTGAGTTTCGAAAGCGTGAAATCGCGGCTCGACCGCGAGCAATCGCTGTCGTTTCTCGAATTCAACTACATGATCCTTCAGGCCTATGACTTTCTGGAGCTGAACCGGCGTTACGGTTGCCTGGTGCAGTTCGGCGGCAGCGATCAGTGGGGCAATATCGTCAACGGGATCGACCTGACCCGCCGCGTGCTCGATCACGAGATCTACGGCATGACCTCGCCGCTTCTTACCACGTCGGACGGCAAGAAGATGGGCAAGACCGCCGAGGGCGCGATCTGGCTCAATGCCGACATGCGCAGCCCCTATGAATTCTGGCAGTTCTGGCGCAACACGACCGATGCGGATGTGGGGCGTTTCCTGAAACTATATACCGAGATCGACCTGGACGAATGCGAACGCCTGGGCGCGCTTGGCGGGTCCGAGGTCAACGCGGCCAAGGTCGTGCTGGCCAACGCCGTCACGACGCTTTGCCACGGGGCCGAAGCGGCCGCCGCCGCCGAGGCCACCGCGCGCGAAGTGTTCGAAAAGGGCGGCGTGGGCGCCGACCTGCCCACGCTCAGCCTTGGCGCCGAGGAACTGGGTGATGGCATCTCGATCGTGCAGTTGATCGTGCGCTCGGGGCTGGCGAAATCGGGCAAGGACGCCAAGCGCCTGATCGCCGAGAACGGCGCCAAGCTGGACGATGAGCCGCTCACCGATGCCGGGCTGATGATCGACGCGGCGCGGCTGGAACAGCCGATAAAGCTGTCGGCGGGCAAGAAACGTCACGCGCTGGTCAAGCTGGAGGGGTAAGGTTTCGGGCAGGTTGCCCCTGCCCGACCGGGCGGGGGGCTTTGCCCCCCGTCGCGCGTCGCGCGACTCCCCCCAGGATATTTTTCGAGAGAGGAAACAGGGGGCGTCACACGCGCCGGGCCAGCGCCTCCTGCAACAGCCCGCGCACCGCGTCGGCAGGCACATCGGAGGTGACGAAGGCCGCCCCGATGCCGTGCGCCAGGATGAAACGCAACTGCCCATCGACCACTTTCTTGTCCTGTGCCATCAGCGCCAAAAGCGCATCTGCATCGGGTAATTCCCCTTCGATATCAGCTAGGTCGGCCTTCATGTTCATGTCGCGCAGATGGCCGCGCACGCGGCTGGGGTCTTCCTGGCTGCACAGGCCAAGGCGGGCCGAAAGTTCAAAGGCCAGCGCGCAGCCGATGGCCACGCCCTCGCCATGCAGCAGCCGGCCGGAATAGCCGGTCGCCGCCTCAAGCGCATGGCAGAACGTGTGGCCCAGGTTCAAAAGCGCGCGGTCGCCCTGTTCGGTCTCGTCACGCTCGACAATCCGTGCCTTCATCTCGACCGAGCGTTTCACGGCGATGATCCGCGCGGCAACATCCCCCGATGCCGCACGTGCGCCGTTATCTTCAAGCCACTGAAAAAATTGGGAATCGCCGAGAAGGCCATATTTCACTACCTCACCGTAGCCAGCCAGGTAATCGCGTGGGGGCAAGGTGGCCAGAACCGTGGTATCGGCCAGGACAAGGCTGGGCTGATGAAAGGCCCCGACGAGGTTCTTGCCCTGGGGCGCGTTGATGCCCGTCTTGCCACCCACTGAACTGTCGACCTGCGCCAAAAGCGACGTGGGGATCTGCACGAATCGCACGCCCCTGCGCAGAACTGCGGCGGCGAACCCCACGAGATCGCCGACCACGCCACCGCCAAAAGCCACCACCACGTCGCGGCGTTCGACCTTTTGATCCAGCAACCATTCCACGGTGCGCGTGAAATGCGGCCAGCTTTTCGTGGCTTCGCCCGCAGGCAGGGTCAGCGCGACCATCTCGATACCGGCGGTCACCAGCCCCGCTTGCAGCGCATCGAGATGCAGCGCGCCGACTTTCTCATCGGTGACCACCGCCACGCGCGGCCGCGCCAGCAACGGCGCGATCAACCTGCCCGCCTGCGCCAAGAGACCGGGGCCAATGTGAATGTCGTATTCACGCCCTTCCAGGCCAACATGAACGGTTTCCATCATGGCGTTTTCTCCAGCACATCGGGGCGCGTCAGCAATGCCTCGATCACCCGGTCGACCGTGTCTTCGATGCTGAGGCCAGGTGCCACCGCAACGCGCAGATCGGCCAGCGCGTAGACGGGCACCCGCGTCTTGTAAAGCGCGGCCAGGGTGGCCTTCGGCTCGGGCGTGCGCAACAACGGGCGGGTGTTCTTGTGACGCACCCGCTGCCACAGCAGTTCCAGCCCCGCATCCAGCCACACCGACACGCCCTTGTCACTGATCGTCTGCCGGTTCGCCGGCGACATGAAGGCACCGCCGCCGGTGGAAAGAACCCCGCGCTGGGTGTCGAGCAAACGCTCGATCACCTGGGCCTCCTTGGCGCGAAAGAACGGCTCGCCATCGCGGGCGAAAATCTCGGAGATGGACATGTTTGCGGCGGTTTCGATCTCGGCGTCCGAATCGAGGAACGGTACGCCAAGGCGCATCGACAGGACCCGCCCGACGGCGGTCTTGCCCGCCCCCATCATGCCGACCATCACGATCGTCTTTTTCAGCCGCCAGCGCATCCCCGCCCTCATCGGCATAACCAAGCCGTTTTTCAGATTTCCCGTCTGAATGACGTGATCTTTTGGGAAATGCCAGTTATAACTTTCAAAAACAAAGGCAAAACAGGCAGGCACATAGATGGGGCGTCTTTTCAAATACCTGTTCATACTGCTCGTGCTGGCGAGCATTGCGCTGATAGGCTATGCCTATGTCGGCCCGTTTCTCGGCGCGGATTTCTCGCCGTCGCAACAGGAAGTGCGCGAACCGGTGACTCTGAATGCGGATTAAGCTTGCGCTGATCCTGTCTCTCTTACCTCTGTCGGCGCCCGCGCAAGAGGCGCCGCTGTCGGCCATCGACTGGCTGAGCACGCCCACCGCCCTGCCGCTCACCCGCGTCGTGCCGGCACCACGGACCGTACCGTTGAACGAATCGCCCGTGGCCGAAACCGCGACCATCCCCACCGTCAACGTAACCGCGCTGGACGAGGTCAAGCGTGACGCCGTGGGGCTGCTGCCCGCCTCGGTCACAGGGCTACCCCGCACGCTTTGGCAGGCCAGCGACGCGGCCGAGCTGGCCAAGCTGATGCGGGCCCGCAAGGTTGAACGCCTGCCGGCGATGCAATCGCTTTTGTTCACCCTGCTCCTGGCCGAGGCCGAGGCCCCCGAGGACAGCGGTACCGAGGCGCCGTTGCTGCAAGCGCGGGTCGATGCGCTGATGGAGCTTGGCGCGGTCGAACCCGCACAGGCGCTGTTGGAGCGCGCAGGCGCCGAAACACCGGCGCTGTTCCCGCGCTGGTTCGACGCCACGTTGCTGACCGGGGATGAGGACAGGGCCTGCCAGGCGCTGCGCCGGCGCCCTGATCTGCACCCCGACTACGGCGCGCGCATCTTTTGCACGGCGCGCGGGGGCGACTGGCCCGCCGCCGCGCTGACGCTGGATACCGCCCGCGCCCTGGGGTTTGTCAGCGAAAGGCAGGATGCGATGCTGGCCCGTTTCCTCGACCCCGAGATGTTCGAAAGCGCGCCCCTGCCGATGCCCCCGGTGCGCCCCGACCCGCTGCTGTTTCGCATCTACGAGGCGGTGGGCGAGCCGCTGCCAACCGCGACCCTGCCCCTGGCCTTTGCCATGGCCGACCTGCGCACGACCGCCGGCTGGAAGGCGCAACTGACCGCGGCCGAACGGCTGGCGCGCAGCGGCGCGCTTTCGGTCAACAGGCTGCTTGGCATCTATTCCGAACGCCTGCCCGCCGCGTCTGGCGGTATATGGGACAGGGTCGCGGCGCTGCAACGGTTCGACACCGCGCGGCGCTCGGGCGAACCGGGGGCCGTGGCGCAGGCATTGCCAAGCGCCTGGCGGGCCATGCGGGCGGCCCGGCTGGAGATCCCATTTGCCGAACTGTACGGGGCCGACCTGATGCGCCTGCCGCTGACTGGCGACGCCGGCGCGCTGGCCTATGACGTCGCGTTGTTGAGCCCGGCCTATGAACAGGCCGCCCGAACACGGGGGGATGACCACCCGGAACGCGCCTTTGAAACCGCGCTGGCACAGGGTGATGTGACCGATCCGGGGCAGGATGACCTGGCGCAATCAGTGGCGCGGGGCATGGCGGCCACCGCCCCGCCCGAAGATATTGCGCCTCTATTGGAGCAGGGCAAGCTGGGCGAGGCCATCCTGCAAGCCATCGCATTGTACGAGCGCGGGCATCGCGCCGACACAAGGGCGCTGGAAAAGGCATTGGCCACATTCCGCGCCGTCGGCCTGGAAGACACCGCGCGCCGTGCGGCCCTGCAGACGCTGCTGTTGGGCACAAGGGGATGACGGTGAGCAATTCGCGCTGGATTTCCGCCTTTCTCGAAGCCGCCGCCGCCGAAAGGGGCGCGGCCAGTAATACGCAACTGGCCTATGGCCGCGACCTGCTCGATTTCAGCGCTTGGCTGGAAGGCCGCGACGCAGCGTTCGAAACGGCCAGCCGCGACGATGTCGAGGCGTATCTCTTGCATTGCGATGCGCAGGGCCTGGCCAAGTCCACCCGCGCGCGGCGCCTGTCCGCCATCAAGCAACTCTACCGGTTTGCCTATGAAGAAGGATGGCGCGAGACCAACCCGGCAATCCAGATCAGCGGGCCGGGCCGCGACAAGCGCCTGCCCAAAACGCTGAGCGAGGACGAGGTTGACCGCCTGCTGGCCGCCGCGCGCGAAACCGGCCGCACCCGCGAAGACCGGGTGCGCAACACCTGTCTGATGGAACTGCTCTATGCCACCGGCATGCGCGTGACCGAGATGGTATCGCTGCCGGTGGCCGCCGCGCGCGGCGACCCGCGCATGTTGCTGGTCGCGGGCAAGGGCGGCAAGGAGCGCATGGTGCCGCTGTCGCCACCCGCACGCGACGCGCTGGCCGAATGGCTGGCCCTGCGCGACGCGGCCGAAGACAGGGCAAAGGCGCAAGGCCACCCCTCGTCGCGCTATCTGTTTCCATCGCGGGGCAAGCTGGGCCACCTGACGCGGCACCGGTTCTACATGCTGATCAAGGAATTGGCCGTGGCAGCGGGCGTCAGCCCCGCCAAGGTCACGCCACACACGTTGCGCCACGCCTTTGCCACGCACCTGCTTGCCAACGGCGCCGATCTGCGCGCGATCCAGACGCTGCTGGGCCATGCCGACGTGGCCACGACCGAGATCTACACCCATGTTCTGGACGAACGGTTGCGCGACCTGGTGCTGGATCATCACCCGCTGGCCAAGGGGTGAGATCACCCCCTTGATCGCCGGAAGGTCAAACCCCATAACGACATGATGCATCCCAAAACCAAAGGCCCCTGCCCCCATGCTTGACGCCACTTTCTGGATCACCGCCGGATCGATCCTGTTTCTGCTTGTCCTGTCGGGTTTCTTTTCCGGCTCGGAAACGGCGCTGACGGCCGCCAGCCGGGGCAAGCTGCGCGCGCAGGCCGACAAGGGGTCGCGCGGGGCGGAACGCGCGCTCAAGATCACCGAGGACAATGAACGCCTGATCGGGTCGGTCCTTTTGGGCAACAACATGGTCAACATCCTGGCCGCCTCGCTGGCCACCTCGCTGTTCACAAGCCTTTTCGGCGAATCCGGCGTGGCATTGGCGACCCTGGTGATGACCCTGCTTGTCCTGATCTTTGCCGAGGTGCTGCCGAAAACCTACGCCATCACCAACGCCGAATCCGCCGCCGCGATGGTTTCACCCGTGATCCAGGTGGTGGTTACGTTGTTCGCTCCGGTGGTGGGCGCAGTGCGCTGGTTGGTGCGTGGCATCCTGCATGTCTTTGGCGTGAAGACCGACCCCGACAGCCAGATCCTTGCCGTGCGCGAAGAGATCGCGGGCGCGCTATACCTGGGCCATTCCGAAGGCGTGGTCGAAAAGGAAGACCGCGATCGTATCCTGGGCGCGCTGGACCTGGGTGATCGCGCTGTCGAAGAGGTGATGCTGCACCGCAGCCATATCGAGATGATCGACGCCGATACCGACCCCGAAGAACTGCTGCGCCAGTGCCTCGACAGCCCGCATACGCGCTTGCCGGTCTACAAGGACGACCCGGACAATATCGTGGGCGTGGTCCATGCCAAGGATCTGCTGCGCGCCGTGCAAAAGCTCATGTTCGGGCCCGACGCCTCGACGAAGGGCTTGGCGGCATTCGATATCCTCGATGTGGCGATGCCGCCCTATTTCATCCCCGACACCACTACGCTGGACGACCAGATGCGCCAGTTCCTGCGTCGGCGCACGCATTTCGCGCTGGTGGTCGATGAATATGGCAGCCTGGAGGGATTGATCACGCTCGAAGACATCCTCGAAGAGATCGTGGGCGAAATCACCGATGAGTTCGACCGTGACGCCGACCACCCGATCCAGCGGTCCAAGGACAATCATTTCATGATCGACGGCGCGATGACCATTCGTGACCTGAACCGCGCCACCGACTGGAACCTGCCCGATGAAGAGGCCAACACCGTGGCGGGCCTGGTTCTGCACGAGGCACAGATGATCCCCGAGGTGGGGCAGGTGTTCTCGTTCCACGGCTTCCGGTTCGAGGTGACGGGCCGCGAAGGCAACCGCGTGACCAAGCTGAAAATCCGGCGCCTGTAGCGCTGTGCCGGGTCAGGTCGCCGGAACGGCCCCTTCCGATAGCGCCTCACCCGCGGCGACGATCTGGTCGTAGAGGTGCCAGGTCGCGTGGCCCAGCACCGGCAACACGATGAACAGCCCCAGAAACCACGGCACCATCGCCAAAAGCGTGACCACGCCGATGAACGCGCCCCAGGCCAGCATCGGCACCGGGTTTGCCAGAACCGTCTGGAAACTGGTGATCATGGCGGTCACGAAATCCACCTCGCGGTCCAGCAGCAGGGGCAGCGCGATCACGGTGATCATGTAAAGCAGCAGCGCAAACAGAGCGCCAACCACCGTGCCCACGCTGAGCATCGCGATGCCTTCGGGGGTAAAGTAGACCTCGTAAGAGCTGGACACGTTCGTCATGGTCGAAAATCCCATGAACAGCGCGAAAATCATGTGCGCGATGAAGAACCAGAACAGGAACATGAACAGAACGATCGCGCAGATCGAGGGTAGCTGCCGCTTGGATTGCATCGCGATCACGCCGAAAATCTGGTAAATATCCAGCGCACGGCCCTGCGCCAAACGGCGGCTTACCTCGTAAAGCCCCACGGCGGCGAACGGCCCCACCAAGGGAAAGCCCACGGCGGCAAAGACCAACCAGTAGCTTTTGCCGGTGGCCCAGGTGACAAGCGCGAACAACAGCCCGACCAAGACATAGACAAGCGCGAAAAAGACCCCGAAAAACGGCGCGCGGCGCAGGTCGGCCCAGCCCCGGCGCAGCGCCTCGCGCAGCATCGCGAATGTCACGCGGCCCAGTGGCGGCACGCCCAGTTGCGGCTCCTGTCCCATGATCTTTTCCTCCCACCGTTTCGCGCGGTTTTGGCGATATGAGAACGGCAAACGCCGCCCAGATCAACCGTCAGGACAGATCCGGCGGGTTTTTCCCGGGCCAATCGATGGCCTGGTGATAGGCCTCGGCCAGTTGCAGCAGCCCCAGATCGTTGCCATGCCGCCCGAAAAGCTGCATCCCGCCCGGCAGACCATTGGCACCGAAGCCCGCGGGCAGGTTCACGCAGGGCAGCCCGATCAGGCTGACCGGCACCACGACCTCCATCCAGCGGTGATAGGTATCCATCTCGGTGTCGTTGATACGGTGCGGGCGTTCCCAATCGGCCGGGAAGGGCCAGACCTGCGCCGAGGGCAGCACCAGCGCATCATACTTGTCAAACAGCGCGGCGGCACGGCGGAACCAGTCCGACCGGATCAGCGACAGGCGCTGGATCTCGGTGGCGCCAAGCGCACGGCCGGTTTCGATTTCCCAAATGGCATCGGGTTTCAGCCGGTCGCGGGTGACGGGGTTCTGATAGAGCGGATCAAGACGCCCCGCATTGGCGAAAGCGCGCAGCCCCAGCCACGAATCCCATATCTCGGCGGCCTCGATCGGCGCGCTGACCGGCTCGACCACGGCGCCCAGTTCCTCGAACACGCGCAGCGCGCTTTCTGTCAGTTCCAGGATGCCCGGCTCCATCTCGTAAGCCCCGCCCCAGTCGGCCAGCCAGCCGATACGCCGGCCTTTGACATCGGCGGCAATGGCATCAAGGTAGCTTTCGCGCGGCAGGCCAAAGGGCTGGCGCGGGTCGGGCCCGGCCTGCACCTCCAGCAGCGCGGCCAGATCGCGCGGATTGCGCGCCATCGGCCCCGTTGTGGCAAGCGGATGCAAGAACATCTCGCCCTGCGGTTCGCCGGGAATACGGCCCCAGCTGGGGCGCATCCCGTAGACATTGGCCCAGCCCGCCGGGTTGCGCAGGCTGCCCATCATGTCAGACCCGTCGGCCACCGACAGCATCCGCGCGGCCAACGCCACAGCGGCCCCACCCGACGAACCGCCGGCGCTGCGGCCCAGGTCGTAGGGGTTCAGCGTGGTACCGTGGACCGGGTTGAACGTGTGGCTGCCCAGCCCGAACTCGGGCGTGTTTGTCTTGCCGATGAACACCGCGCCCGCCGCGCGCAGCCGGCCCACCATCAGGTCGTCGGCCTTAGCCGGTGTTTCGGGCATGGCGGGCGAGCCGAACGAGGTGGGATAGCCCGCGACATTGGCCAGATCCTTGACCGCCATCGGGATTCCATGCAACCAGCCCGCGCGCGGGCTGTCATCGGCGGCGCGCGCCGCCTGCAGCAGGGCATCGCTGTCACCGAGCGAGATCACGGCATTGACCGTGCCGTTCACTACTCCGATACGATCGAGCGTTGCCTGCATCAGTTCCACGGCGCTGATCTCGCGCCGTTCCAGCATTGCCGACAGCTCAAGCGCCGGTCTATCGGTCAGTTCCATCTTGCCCCTCCTCCCGTTGGCCGGGTTACATGTCGCGAAACCGCTTTTCTTGCCGGTCGGTCCACCGCACCGTCAGGTCGAACCCGTCTTCGCCTTGTTCCTCGTGTTCGACAACGTCCTGTTCATGCAGCCACGCCCGCTTGCGCCCTTGTGAAAAGGGCAGCCGCAGATGCGTTTCGTGGCGTTCGGATTCAAGTTGGCGGGCGATCTCGGCCAGGAAAGGCGACAGGCCCGCGCCGGTCAGCGCCGAGATGGCGAAGACACCGGGTTTGCGCCCCGCGGCCGTTTCCAGCGCCTCGGCCTGAACCTGCGGCAGTTGGTCGATCTTGTTCCAAAGCTCGATCTGGGGGGTGGTGTCCTTGACGCCGAGCGAGGCCAGGATATCGGTCACGTCCTTGGCCTGGGCCTCGGTTTCGGGGTGGCTGATGTCGCGCACATGCACGATCAGGTCGGCGGCCAGCACTTCTTCGAGCGTGGCGCGGAATGCCGCGACCAGTTCGGTTGGCAGGTCGCTGATGAACCCCACCGTATCCGACAGGATTACCTCGGGCCCGCCCTCGGGCAGCTTGACGGCGCGCATCGTCGGGTCGAGCGTGGCAAACAGCATGTCCTTCACCATCACGTCCGCGCCGGTCAGGCGGTTGAACAGCGTCGATTTGCCGGCGTTGGTATACCCCACCAACGCCACGATAGGGTAAGGCACCTTGGCGCGCGCCTTGCGGTGCAAATCGCGCGTTCTCACCACCTTGTCGAGCTGCCTGCGCAAGCGCACAAGCTGTTCGTCGATGGCGCGCCGGTCGGCCTCGATCTGCGTTTCACCGGGGCCACCGACAAAGCCCAGGCCACCGCGCTGCCGCTCCAGGTGGGTCCAGGCACGCACAAGCCGGGTGCGCTGATAGCTCAGATGTGCCATTTCCACCTGCAACACGCCTTCGCGCGTGGCGGCCCGGTCGGAAAAGATTTCCAGAATCAGCCCGGTGCGATCCAACAGCTTGACGCCCCACGCCCTTTCAAGGTTGCGCTGCTGAATGGGCGTCACCGGCCCGTCAACCAACACCAGTTCAACCTCGTTGGCGGCAAATCGCGCCTTCAGCTCCTCGATCTTGCCCTTGCCGAACAACAGCCCGGCCTGCGGGCGCTGCAAGCGCACGGTTTCCTGGCCCACGACCTGCAAATCCGGCAAGGCGCCCGCCAGCGAAACGGCCTCGTCCAGCGCAAGGCTCGGATCGCGCCGATCGCGGTCGGACTTGATGTCGGGATGCAGAACCCAGGCACGGGTTGGCGTCCGGTCATGCTCCATCAATTGGAGTCGTCACCGTCATAAAGGTTGATCGGCTGCGACGGCATGATCGTCGAGATCGCGTGCTTGTAGACAAGCTGGCTTTGGCCGTCACGCCGCAGAAGAACGCAGAAATTGTCGAACCAAGTGATCACACCCTGCAACTTGACGCCGTTGATAAGAAAGATCGTCACGGGAATCTTGGTCTTCCGTGTATGGTTCAGAAATGCGTCCTGGAGGTTTTGTTTATCGGAAGCCATCGATTTACCTTTGTTCTTGCCTCAGCCGCGGATCAGCATCGTCCCCGGTTCAGCACAAGTATGTAACGCACACCGCCGGGTTTCCAGCCCAAACTTCAAACCTTTAGGCGAGCACGTCAACCCTTGCTTTAGCGCCGCCACAGATCGCTGCTGGCCAGGGCGATGATGGCCAGCGTTTCCAGCCGCCCCAGAACCATCGCCGCACACATTACCAGCTTTCCCGCAACACCCAGGTCGACCAACACGATCGGGGTTTCCGTCGCAAGCGTCACCAACGGGCCCGTGGTGCTGAGCGCGGCAATGGTCAGCACCAGCGCCTGCTCGAAGTCACGCACGATCCAGGCCATGACCAGAGTGAATACCGTCACCGAAAGCGCGAACAACATGAAGAAGATCCACGCGATATAGGCCCCCTGGCGCCGCAAACGCCGGCTGCCCGCGCCCGAGCGCCCCACCGAGGACGGATGCACCAGCCGCTCCATCTCGCGCAGGCCCTGCAGATACAGCGCCCAGACCCGCAACAGCTTGACCCCGCCGGCGGTGGTTGCCACGCCGCCGCCGATCATCGCCACCCCAAGCAAGATCAGCCCGGGCGTCGGCAAGCCGGACCAGCTTTGCGCCTCGGCCCAGTCGGCACTGGCAAAGCCGGTCGTGGTCAACATCGACAATATGGTGAAAATCCCGCCCCAAAGCGCGTGCAGGGCCTGAAGGAAATTCTGTTCTTCATCGAAATCATAGGCGCCGCTCCAGTGGCGCAGGAACAAAACCAGCGGAATCACCAGCGCCAGCCCCAGACCTAGGCGAAATTCGGGGTCGCGGAACACGCTGACCCGTGCCCCCACCAGCGTGTCGCCTGAAAAGGTGACGCGCGACAGGGCGAACAGCATGAACAGTGCCATCACCATTTCGCCGCCCAGGCCCGAGCCCGCGTTCTCGACCCCGCCGACGGGCGAGATACCGCTGGTGGCCATCACCGACATCGCATGGCTGATCGCCACCAGCGGACGGTCGCCGCCCACCAGAAGCATCAACCAAAGCGCCAGCGTCAGCCCGGCATAGATGGGCGTCAGGTGCCACGCCACGCGCAGGATACGCTGTTGCGGATCGACCTGCCCCATCTTGCCGCCGGTTTCGGTCTGGCCCGGCTCGCCGCTGGCTGTCACCTCGAACCCGCCAAGCGAAAGGGGGGCAAGCACGGCGGCGGCGGCCACCCACATCAGCAGACCGCCCAGCCAGCCTACCATCGCCCGCCACAGGTGCAGGCTGGGCGACAGTCGATCGGGCGCGAACATCGACGCGCCCGTTGTCGTCAGGCTTGAAACCATCTCGAAATAGGCATTGAGAAAACTGGTGGTGCGCAGCGCGTCGTGAAAGGGCACCGCCAAAATCGCGGGCAGGACGGTAAAGCCGCCCAACAGCGCCAGAAGGTTCCACATTCCGTCGCGGCGCACGGGCCGCCCCGTGCGCGCGACCGCGATCAGCACGGTCAGCACCAAAAGCAGCGTGCCCGAGTAGAAAAAGGCGCGCGCCTGGTCCTCAACATCAATGTAAAGTGCATGCGCGGCAGGCAAGAACATGGCCAAGGCCGCGATTCCCATCATCAGCAGGAAAAGGGGCTGGTCTGCGATCCGCGCGCGCATCTGTCAGAAAAAGTCGATCGAGACCTGCAACAACCGCTCGACCTCGGGGACGTCGTTGGTCATCGCAAAGATGGTTATCACGTCGCCTTCGTCGATTCGCAGGTTGCCAACGGGTCTGACCAGTTTTTGGCCCTTTTCCACCATGCCGATCAGCACCCCTTCGGGAAAATCGATCTCGGAAATCTTCTTGCCCGCGATGGGCGAGGTCGAAAGCACCTCGGCCTCGATCACCTCGGCCTCGGCATCACCGATGGAATAGACGCCCCGCACGCGGCCATGGCGGATATGGCGCAGGATCGAACTGACGGTCGTGGCGCGGGGGTTGATATAGGCGTCGATGCCAAGCGGCCCCATCAACGGCACCATCGTGGGATCGTTGACCAGGACAATGGCCATCGGGCAGCCCTCGGCCTTGGCACGCACCGCGGCCAACATGTTGGTCTTGTCGTCATCGGTGACGCACAGAACCGCGTCGGCGCGGTCGATATTGGCCTCTTTCAACAGGTCGGTATCCAGACCGTCACCATGCAGAACGATCGTGCGCTCCAGCTTGTCGGCGGCGCGTTCGGCGACAACGCGGCTTTTCTCGATCACCTTCACGCGGACGCGGTCGGCGCGCTCCTCCAGCCGGCTGGCCACCGCCAGCCCGACATTGCCGCCACCTATCAGCACGATCCGTTCCTGTTTTCTGGGCGATTTGCCGAAAATCTCCAACGTGCGGGGCACATCCTCGTTCACCACCACGACATAGCAATCGTCGCCAACAAAAAGCTGGTCGCCCGGTTCGGGCGCGAACAGCGTGCCGTCGCGGCGCACCGCCACGACGATGGCGCGCAACGTCGAGAACAGGTCGCTCAACTGGCGCAACGGCGTGTTCACCACCGGGCAGTCATCCTCGATCGTGATGCCAAGAAGCTGTGCCTTGCCGCCGTGGAACACCTCGGTATCGAAAGCCGAAGGCGAGCCAAGCCGTTGCAACGCGGCCTCGGCCACCTCGCGTTCGGGGGAAATCACCACGTCTATGGGCATGTGATCGCGGCGGTAAAGATCGGAGTAGATCGCCGTGAGATAGGATTGCGCGCGCAGACGCGCGATCTTGCGCGGCACCGAAAAGACCGAGTGCGCCACCTGGCAGGTGACCATGTTCACCTCGTCGGAATGGGTGGCGGCAATCACCATGTCGGCATCGCGCGCGCCCGCCCTGTCCAGAACGTCAGGGTAGCTGGCGAAGCCCGCGATGCCCTGCACATCCAGCGCGTCGGTGGCACGACGGATCAGGTCGGCATTGCTGTCCACCACCGTCACGTCGTTCCGTTCCCCGGACAGGTGCCGTGCGATCTGCCAGCCAACCTGCCCCGCTCCGCAAATGATCACCTTCATGGTGCTCTATCCCCAAGCCTCAAGGGGTTTGGATGGCAGAACCACCCGATACGGTCAATTGAATTGTCATCCCGTCCCGCTTTCGGCAAACTGGACCCGACCGATTGGAGAGTTCCCCCATGTCACGTATCGTTGCACCGTTTTTCGCGCTGGCGCTGCTGGCTGCCTGCGCGCCGCTGAATATTTGGTACAAACCGGGCGCGACGGTGGCCGCCAGCGAAGAACAGCTTCTGAACTGCCGCGCGCAAGCGGCACGCGACATTCCCGTGAACACCCGGACACGGATCACCCCCGTCACCATCATCCCCCGGCAAATCTGCGATGGCGACGGAAATTGCCAGATCTACCACGAACGGATCGGCGGCGAGGTCATCGTCTACGACGCCAACGCGGGGCTGCGCGACGAGGTCGTGCAACAATGCATGCGTAAGCGCGGCTTCAGCCCCGCCACCATCCCGCCCTGCCCCGACAGCCTGCGCCAGTCCGCGCCCGCCGGGCGCACCACGGTGATGCCACGCCTGACGGAAAACGCCTGCGTTATCCGCAACCGCGATGGCACCTGGCAGATCGTGAACCGCGCCGGTTGATCTGAACGCGCCTTTGGCCGTCAGGCCTCTTCGCCCTGGTTGACCTCGGCGATGCGGGCGCCGGCCTTGCTGTTGGTCACGACGCCCAGGCTTTTCAGCTTGCGATGCAGCGCGCTGCGCTCCATCCCGACGAAATTCGCCGTGCGGCTGATATTGCCGCCGAAACGGTTGATCTGGGTCAGCAGGTATTCGCGTTCAAAGGCTTCGCGCGCCTCGCGAAGGGGCATGGTGGCAAGCGTGCCGGAAATCACCACGCGGCCATCTTCGGCGGTCTTTTCCTCGTCATTGGGCAGTTCGCGCGCCTCGATCGGGCCGGTGCCATCGCCCAGGATCAACACCCGTTCGATCAGGTTTTTCAACTGCCGCACGTTGCCCGGCCAGATCATCGTCTGCATCAACGTCACCGCCTCGTCGCTCAGCTCCCGCGCGGGCAGCCCCTGGGTTCGGTGGAACATGTCGAGGAAATAACGCGCCAGTTCGGGAATATCCTCGCGCCGCTCCTCAAGGCTGGGCACCTCGATCGGCACCACGTTCAGCCGGTGGAAAAGCTCTTGCCGGAAATTGCCGGCCGCGATCTCGGATTCGAGATTGCGGTTGGTGGACGAGATCACGCGGATATCAACGCGCACCTTGTCGCCGCCCCCCACGCGGGTAAATTGCTGATCGACCAGCACACGCAGGATTTTCGACTGGGTGCCCAGCGGCATGTCGGCCACCTCGTCGAAATAGACGACGCCGCCATGGGCCTGTTCCAGAAGGCCCGGTTCGATCCCCCGTTCGGGGCTTTCGCGACCGAACAGCACCTCTTCCATCCGCTCGGCGTCGATGCTGGCGCAACCGACCGTGACGAAAGGCGCGGTCGCGCGGGTTGAATTGGCGTGGATGTACCGCGCCGCAAGTTCCTTGCCCGCCCCGGCCGGGCCGCTCAACATGACGCGCCCGTTCGACTTGGTCACCTTGTCCAACTGCCCGATCAGCGCGCGGAACGCCGCGCTTGAGCCGACCATGCTGGCCGCGCCCGTTTCCTGGCGCTTGAGCGCGGAATTCTCGCGCCGCAAACGGCTGGTTTCCATCGCGCGCCGGATGACCACCAGCAACTGGTCGATATTGAAGGGCTTCTCGATGAAATCGTAAGCGCCCTGCTTGATCGCCGCGACGGCGATTTCGATATTCCCGTGCCCCGAGATGATGATGATCGGCACATCGGGGTTGTCTCGCTTGACGGTTTTCAGAATGTCGATCCCGTCCATCTTGCTGTCCTTCAGCCAAATATCTAGGATCAGCAGCGCCGGCGTTTCGGCGTTGACCTCTGTCATCGCGTCGTCGGAATTGCCCGCCAGCCGCGTGACATAGCCTTCATCCTCGAGGATATCGGAAATCAGCTCCCGGATATCGCGCTCGTCATCAACAATCAAAATATCGCTCATACCATCCTCATACTGCAACGTCGGTTTCAGCGGGCCATGTCAGGGGCAATCGAATTACCGCCATCGCGCCGCGATGCGCGCCCGCGGCGAACGCGGGCGCATCGTCCAGCACCAGGGTGCCGCCGTGTTCTTCAATGATTTTCTTGACGATTGGCAGCCCCAGTCCGGTACCCTCTTCACGGGTGGTGACATAGGGCTCGAACAACCGTGCGCGGTCTTCGGGCAGGCCGATACCGTTATCCATGATCCGTATCTCGGCCTCGTCGCCGCCACGGCTGAGCGTGACGCGGATCTCAGGGGCATAGTCATCGGGCGCGCCCTTTGCGCGCAGCGATTGCGTGGCCTCGCCCGCGTTCTTGATCAGGTTGGTCAGGGCCTGCCCGATCATGGTGGCATCCAGCTCGGCCGGAATCTCGGCATCGGGCAAATCCGCGACAAGGCGCACATCGGGTTGCCCGGCCTCTTGCATCAGCACCACGCCGCGCACCAGCGTGCACAGGTCCTCGGGCTTGCGCACAGGTTCGGGCATACGTGCAAATTTCGAGAATTCATCGACGATGCGCCGCAAATCCTCGGTCTGGCGCACGATGCGCCCGGTCAGGTCCGTCACCTTTTCGGCGGCCTTCGGTTCCAGCTTGTCGGCAAAGCTGCGCTGGATACGCTCGGCCGACAGGCGGATCGGTGTCAGGGGGTTCTTGATCTCGTGCGCGATACGCCGCGCCACGTCACCCCAGGCCGCCATGCGCTGCGCGGCGACCAGGTTGGTCACATCGTCGAAGGCCACCACGAACCCCTCGCGCTTGCCATCTGCGTTGCGCCGGGTCGAAACCCGCACCAGCAGGTTTTCAAGCTGTCCGCCGCGGCTAACCTTGACCTCTTCCTGCACGGTTTCCGCAAGCCCCGCCTTTACCTTTTCGAACAGCGGCCCGAACTCTGGCACCGCCACGGTCAACGCCAGCGATTGCTGCTCTTCCTGCCAGTCGAGCAGGCGTTCGGCCGAACGGTTGACGAAGGTCACGCGCCCTTTGGTGTCAACGCCCACCACCCCCGACGTAACCGAGCTGAGCACGGAATCGAAAAGGCGGCGCCGCCGCTCGATCTGGCGGGTGTTTTCAAGCAGCGCGGCCCGCTGCCCCTTGAGCTGCCGGGTCATCTGGTTGAAGTAACGGCCCAGCATGGCGATCTCGTCATCACCGTCTTCCTCGACCACCTGCACATCAAGGTCGCCCTCGCCCACGCGCTGCGCGGCGCCTGTCAGCCGCCCGACCGGCCGGCTGAGCCGCTCGGCGAACCACAGCCCCAAGAGAACCGCCGCCAGGATCAGCAGCACCGCGAAACCCAGGTAAAGCAGCGCGAAATCGAAAAGCTGGCGCCCGCGCTCGGTCTCCTGCTGCTGGTAGAACCGCGCGGTTTCCTGGGTTTCGTCCAGCAGCGCCAACAGGTCGCCATCGACCGTGCGGCTGATATAAAGGTATCTGTCGGCAAGGCCGCGCAAGGGCACCAGTGCCCGGAACTCGTTGTTCGGCCAATCGGGGATCAGCGCCACACCCTGTTCGTTGGCGGTTTGCATCGCGTCGGGCGGTGGCATTTCGAAATCGAACAGGTAAGAACGTTGGCCACGGGCCTGTATCGTGCCCTCACCGTCGATCACGTAGGCCTCTTTCAGGCCGCGCTGGATGCGGCTTTGCCCCTCGGTCAGCACCACGCGCAGATTGCCATCCGAGGTAAAGCCCGTAAGCCGTTGCTGATCGGTGATGAAACCCGCCAGCAAAAGCGCGTCATCGCGCAAGTCGCGCCGTTCTTCCTCGTCATAGGATTGTGCCGCCGCCAGCGAGGCGCCGACAACCTGGCGCACCCGTTCGGAAAACCATGTCTCAAGCCCGATATTGATCGTCAGCATCGCAAAGATCGCGATCGTGATGGTCGGCAAAAGCGCCATCAGCGCAAAGGCCCCGGTCAGGCGCAAATGCAGGCGCGACCCTTCGGAATGAGCCCGCCGCGCGGCCACCAGCGAAACGACCCTTTGCAGCACCAGTGCCGCCAAAAGCAGCACGTAGACAAGGTCTGCCATCAAAACCAGGCGCAGCGAAAGCGACGAGGCCCCCTCGTCGAACGGGCCAAGTACCAGGAATGTCGCCAATGCCAACAGCGGGCCAAGCAGAACCAGGCCCAGCGTCAGGCCGTTCTGCACCCTGCGAAGCCGCCTGAGACGCAACAGACGGTCCCAGGTTGCCCTTTTGTGCCGTGTCCTGGTGGTCACGCACGCCCCCGATTTACGGCGCCCTACCGGCGCCTAACCACAATATATTGCGCGCAACACCAAGGCTGAGGCTCGAATATCACGCATATGTTGCGGTTTTACATCAACTTGCGGCGGCGTGTCACGGAAATATCCAGATCAGTGATCTTCTTTCTCAGCGTGTTCCGGTTGATGCCCAGCAGATCGGCGCATTTTGCCTGGTTGCCGCCCGTCGCCTCCAGCGCGATCTCGATCAGCGGTTCTTCCATCTGGCGCAGGATCCGCGCGTAGAGACCGGGGGGCGGCAGCATGTTGCCATGCAGGTCGAAATAGCGGCGCAGATGGCGCTCGATGCTGACCGACAGGTTGTCCGCCTCGCCGCCGCCCGACAACACCGGCTCGACCTCGGGCTGGCTGCCCAGAACGGCCTCGACCTCGGCGCGGCTGATTTCTTCGGCGCGGCCAGTCAGAACAAGGCGGCGCACCGCGTTCTCAAGCTGGCGCACGTTGCCCGGCCAGCTATAGGCGCGCATCAGCTCAAGCGCTTCGTCCGAAACCCGGCGCATCACCCCGGTGTCACGCTCGGCCCGAGCCAGGAAATGGTCGCACAGCAACGGAATGTCATCGACCCGCTCGCGCAGGCTGGGCAAATGCAGCGCGGCCCCGCCGATACGATAGAACAGATCCTGGCGCATCCGTCCCTGCTCCATCGCGGTGTTCAGGTTGGCCTGGCTGGTGGCCATGAAGCGCGGCACATGGTCGCCGGGTGTGTCCATCATGCGCACGATGCGGCCCTGCGCATCGGCATCCAGGTCGCCCAGCTCGTCGAACAGCAGCGTGCCGCCCTTGACCCGCGCCAAAAGCCGCGATGGCCCTTCGATATCAGCAAGATCGGCGGCCGCGACCGTGACGAAAGGCAATGTGCGGCGGTCGGAAAAATCGTGGATCGCGCGGGCAATCAGCGACTTGCCGGTGCCGGATTCGCCGGTGATCAGAACCGGCAGGTCGGTATTCATCACCCGCGCGACCAGTCGATACAGGGCCTGCATGGCCGCGGTGCGGCCCACCAGCGGCAGGTCATCGGGGCGTTCGGCGGCCTCGTCGGCCTCGGCCGGGCGGGCCGGGGCGCTGCGTCGCCGCGCCTCGAGCGCGCGGGCGGTGCGTTTCATCAGGTCTGGCAGGTCGAAGGGCTTTGGCAGGTAATCATAGGCTTCGGCCTCGGCGGCCTGGATCGCCGTCATGATCGTGTTTTGCGCCGAAATGACAATCACCGGCAGGCCGGGGCGGTCCTCGGCGATCTTGGGCAGCATCTCCAGCCCGTTGCCATCGGGCATCATCACGTCCGAGATCACCACGTCGCCCTTACCCTCGCCCACCCAACGCATCAGCGTGGTCAGCGAACTGGTGGCATGCACCTTGCAGCCGGCGCGCGTCAATGCCTGGGTCAGCACCGTGCGGATCGTTCGGTCGTCATCGGCAACAAGAACGGTGCCATCCATCAGATTGTCTCCTCTTCATTTTTCGGGGCGCGTGGCAACGAGATGCGGAACACCGTGTGCCCGGGCACGGAGTTCACCGAAATCCAGCCGCCATGGTCGCTGATGATCTTGCTGACCAGCGCCAGCCCCAGCCCGGTGCCGTTTTCGCGGCCCGACACGAAAGGGTCGAAGATGTCGCCGCGGATATCTTCGGGCAGGCCCGGGCCGTCGTCGATAACCTCGATCTGCAACGGCAGGGAATGACCCGAGCCATCGCTGCGGCGCAGGCGGAAGGAATGTTCGAAATAGGTGTGCAGGGTGATGGTGCCACCCTCTTTGCCGGCGGCTTCGGACGCGTTTTTCAACAGGTTCAGCACCACTTGCAGCAACTGGTCGGCATCGGCATGTGCCAAGGGCAGCGAGGGGTCGAACTGCTCGACAATCCTCATATGCGCGCCGAACCCCAGCAAAGCCGAGCGCCGCGCCCGGTCAAGCACATCGTGCAGATTGACCGCCCGGCGCACCGGGGCCGACAGGTTGCCAAATTGCTCGACCTGTTCCAGCAGGCCAACGATGCGGCGGCTTTCACTGACGATAAGGTCTGTCAATTCAAGGTCATCCGGCCCAAGGCTCATGCTCAGAAGCTGGGCCGCGCCAGTGATCCCGGCCAGCGGGTTCTTGATTTCATGGGCCAACATCTCGGCCATGCCGATGGCCGATTTCGCCGCCGATTTGACCGAGTTGCTTTGCGTCATGCGCCCGGCCAGCTCGCGCGGCGCAATCAGGAACAGCATATGCCCCTCATGACCCTGAAGCGGCGCGATCTGCAGGTTGCATTGCAGCGGCGCGCGCTCGCCCGTGCCCACGTCGACATCGTTGACGAAGAGCGGCGTGCCATCCTTGCGGGCGCGGGCAAACGCCTCTTCCAAGGGCGCGTCAATCGCCAGCTTGTCCCAGACGGGTTGCCCGATCAACGCCTTGGCAGAGGCGTTGAAAAACCCTTCGCCCGCCGGGTTGAGGTCGGCGATCCTGTCGTCGGAATCGACCAACAGCCCGGGTACGGGCAACGAATTCCACAAGGCGTTCTGTATGGCCGGGCTCATGCCGCGCACCGCTCGTTGCAAGCCGCGCGGGGCAGCAGCGCCAGAACCTCGCCCGGGTCGCGGCTGGTCAGGATGCGGCGGCGAAGCTGCGCGTCGCTGCCCAGTTCATCCATGTACCAGCCAAGATGCTTGCGCGCGACCCGCAGCCCAAGCTCGCGCCCGTAAAACATCAACATCGCTTCGTAATGATTTGAAATCATGTCTATAAGGTCATTTCCTCGTGGAATGTCGGGCGCCGGTTCATAGCCCAGTTCATGCGCGACTTGCGCAAGCGCCCAGGGGCGCCCCTGCGCACCGCGACCGATCATCACGCCATCCGCCCCGGATTGCGCCAACGCCTGGCGCGCGGTCTGCGCATCAATGATATCGCCATTGGCGATCACCGGAATCGACACCGCCCGTTTCACCGCGCGGATGCGTGCCCAATCGGCGGCCCCCTTGTAGAACTGGCACCGCGTGCGCCCGTGGATCACCACCATCCGCACCCCCGCGCCCTCGGCCCGGCGGGCCAGCTCCGGCGCGTTCTGGCTGGCATCGTCCCAGCCAAGCCGGGTTTTCAGCGTCACCGGCACCGCAACGGCGCCCGCCACCGCCTCGATCAGGCGCAGCGCGTGGTCGAGGTCGCGCATCAGCGCCGAGCCCGACAGACCGCCAACAACCTTTTTCGCGGGGCAGCCCATGTTGATGTCGATCACCCGCGCGCCGCTGGCCTCGACCATGCGGGCGGCTTCGGCCATCCAGTGCGGATCGCGCCCCGCAAGCTGAACCGAGGTATTCTCGACGCCGAATCCCAGCTCGGCACGGTCGCGCACGCTCTTCTTGGCCTCGACCACTTCCTGGCTGGCAACCATTTCGCTGACCACCAGCCCCGCCCCGAACCGCGACACCAGATCGCGGAAGGGCAGGTCGGTGATTCCCGCAAGCGGCGCCAGCAGCACGGGCGGGTCGATGGGGCGATTATCGAGGGTCAGTGTCATGTGCCTAAACCTTGTGCACTTGGCCTTGGCTAGCGCAACCGGCACCAAGTCACAACAAAACAGCGCCACTTTTTATGTCATTCGCCTGCAAACGCCTGTTTTTTGGGCGCACTTCCCGGCCCATCTGCTTTATTGCCCTTGGCCCCGTCACATCATATTCAGGCCAAAAGGAGTGCGCCGATATGAGCATCGCAGCCCTGATCGTTGCGGCCGGGCGCGGCACCCGCGCCGGGGGCGACCTGCCCAAGCAATGGCAGGTCGTGGCAGGCCGCCGCGTTGCCGACTGGACGCTGGCGGCGTTCACCGGCCATCCGCGCATCGACCATGTCGTGATGGTGATCCACCCCGACGATGTCAGCCGCGTGCCCGATGGCGTGGAAACCGTGCCGGGCGGTGCAACGCGCGACGCCTCGGTGCGCGCGGGGCTGGAGGCGTTGGAGGCGCGTGGCGTGACCCGCGTTCTGATCCATGACGTGGCGCGTGCTTGCGTGACCGCACAGGTTATCGACGCGGTGCTGGACATGCTGGACACCCATGCCGGCGCCGCTCCCGGCCTGGCCGTTACCGATGCGCTGTGGCGGGGCGCCGCGACGGTGACCGGCACGCAACCGCGCGACGGGCTGTTTCGGGCCCAGACGCCGCAGGGCTTCCATTTCGGCGCAATCCTGGCCGCCCACCGCGCCCATACCGGCGGTGCGGCCGATGATGTCGAAGTGGCCCGCGCAGCCGGCATCACGGTTGCGATCACCGACGGCTCGGACGACAATATCAAGATCACCCGACCGCAGGATTTCGACCGCGCGGCCGCGATACTGAAAGGACAGCAGATGCAGGCACCCGACATTCGGCTGGGCAACGGCTATGACGTGCACAGGTTCGGCCCCGGCGACCACGTTGTGTTGTGCGGGGTAAAGGTGCCGCATGACCGCGCCTTGCAGGGCCATTCGGATGCAGATGTTGGCATGCACGCAATTACCGACGCGATTTATGGCGCGCTGGCACAGGGCGATATCGGGCGGCATTTCCCCCCTTCCGATCCGCAATGGAAAGGTGTGGAAAGCCAGATTTTCCTGCGCAACGCGGTCGACCTGGCGCGCAACATGGGCTTTGGCATCGGTAATATCGACTGCACGCTGGTCTGTGAACACCCCAAGATCCGCCCACATGCCGCCGCGATGCAGGCCGCCCTGGCCAGCATCACCGGGATCGCGGTCGCGCGCATCTCGGTCAAGGCGACCACGTCGGAAAGGCTGGGCTTTACCGGCCGCGAGGAAGGCATCGCCGCCATCGCCACGGCCACGCTGGTGGCGTCATGAGCGCGTCGCGGCTGGTTTCCACATTCTTCGGCGCGGGGCTGTTGCGGCCCGCACCCGGCACTTGGGGCTCTGCCGTGGCGGTGGCGCTGGGGCTTGTGATCCACGGGATCGGGTCGTTTCCGTTGCTGCTTGCGGCGACGCTCGCGGCGATTGGCTGGGGGTTTTGGGCCTGCGAGGTCGAGCTGGCCGACAAGCCCGGCCAGGACCCGTCCGAAATCGTGATCGACGAGGTGGCCGGGCAATGGGTTGCCTTGCTGTTTCCATCGCTGGGCTTTTGGCTGATGGGACTGGACAACTGGCATTTCCCCTATCCCGGCTGGGTCGCGGCATTTTTCTTCTTTCGCCTGTTCGACATCTGGAAGCCCTGGGTGATCGGCCGCGCCGATCGCCGGCATGATGCACCCGGCGTGATGCTCGATGATCTTTGGGCGGGGCTGTTCGCGGGAATTGCCACGATGATCGCGGCCGGTGCGTTTCACGGGGTGATGGGATGAGCCTGCCACGCGAAATACTTGCGGCCTATACCGCGCGCGGCTGGATGATCGCCACCGCCGAATCCTGCACCGGCGGCATGGTGGGCGCGGCGCTGACCGATGTGGCAGGCTCCTCTGCCGTGTACGAGCGGGGCTTTGTCACCTATACTAATGACGCCAAGATCCAGATGCTGGGCGTCTCGCCCGCCACGCTGGAGTGCCACGGCGCTGTCAGCGAAGACGTGGCCGGCGAAATGGCACAGGGCGCGCTGGCGCGGTCGGCCGCGCATGTGGCCGTTGCGCTCACCGGCATCGCCGGGCCAGGCGGCTCCGAGCACAAGCCCGAGGGCCGGGTCTGTTTCGGACTGGCGCTCAAGGGCGGTGAAAGCCGCGTTGAAACAATCGAGTTCGGCGCCCGCGGCCGGGCCGAGGTGCGCGCGGCCGCGCGCGATCACGCGCTGCGCCTGCTGTTGAACGCAGCGGGCGGGGCCTAGCGCCGCCGCCGTACCCCGCGTCGCCCGGCTGATCAGATCCGGGCGCCCAGCCCATGCAGCAACCGCGCGCCGGCCTCGAAATACAGGCCCCGCAGAACAGTCCAGCTTTCGTCATGCCGGTCGACCGGGGCAAGTGGCAAGCCGCTTTCATCGCCGGTCAGCAACGCCCGCGCGCAGGCCCGCCCCATTACCGTTCCGGGCGCAATGCCCCGCCCCGAATAGCCGAACACGGCGTAGCCGCCCGGCCCCAACCGCTGGATTTTCGGGATCTTGTCCCCCGTCATGGCAATCCGGCCCGACCAGAAATATTCCAGCCCCGCCCCGGCGGCCTGCGGGAAGAGACGCGCAAGCGCGCGCGCCGCCCAGGAGCGGTGCAGCCCCACGGCATCGGGCTTGCCCATTGCACCAAGGATCAACCGGCCCGCCGCATCCTTGCGGTAGGATGTCATGATCAACCCGGTATCCCATGCCCCCTCGCCCCCGGGCAATATGCTGCCCGCCGCGTTCGACGACAAAGGCACGGTGGCAAGCTGAAAGAAATTGACCGGCGTCATCGGCGGTAGCCGCGCGCCCTGCGTTGGCCGGTGATAGGCGTTGGTGGCCAACAAAAGCGCACCCGCGCGCACCCTTGCCCCCGGCACATCAACCCGCCACCCGTCGCCATCGCGGGCCATGGCGGTGACCGGCGCACCCTGAACGATCTGCGCCCCCAGCCCGGCCGCCGCCCGCGCCAGGCCACGGACATACCCCATGGGCTGCACCGTGCCCGCGCGTGCATCATGCAGCGCACCATGAATACGGTCGCTGCCCAGCCTGCCGCGCGCCTCGGGCGCGTCCAGCAAGGCCACGGGGGCGCGCCGGGCCGCCTGCTGGCGGTGGCGGGCCTGCAACTCTGACATGGCTTTCGGCGTATGCGCGCAATGCAGCGTGCCTGCGCGGGTCGCCTCGCAGGCGATGGCATGGCGGTCGACCATTTCCCAGACCTGTGCCGGGCCATCGGCCAACGCGGCGTTCAGCCTCTGCCCCGCCTCGGCGCCCATCTTGGCCTCGACCTGGTCGGGTGGCAGCCACAGCCCGGCATTGACCAGCCCCACGTTCCGCCCCGAGCCACCATGCCCTACGGTTTCAGCCTCCAGCACGATCACCCGCGCGCCCTGCCCCGCCGCCTCCAACGCGGCGGCGCATCCGGTGAAACCGCCGCCGATCACCACCAGGTCGGCACCATGCTCGCCGCTCAACCGCGTGGCAGGCACCTCTTCGGTGCAACTGGCCGCCCAGAGGATGCCATTCATGCGCACAAATCCCTTGCGGCCGTCACGATGCCATCGGCCGACGGCAGCGTGGCGGCGTAGGCCGGGCCGGTGGCAATGAAACAATCCTCGGCACTGAGCCGGCGGGCATCAGGCCGGCCATGTTCCACCATCAGCGCCATCAGCGCCTCGGACTGGCTGCCGGTGCGGCGGCATTCATCGACGATCAACACCCGGTCACAGCCCTCCACCGCGGCCATGATCGCCGCCGGATCAAGCGGGGCCAGCCAGCGCAGGTCGATCACCCGCGCGTCGATGCCATCCGCCGCCAGCCGCGCCTGCGCCTGCCGCGACAGGTAATGCCCGTTGCCATAGGTCACGATAGCCAGGTCGGTCCCCTGCCCGTGCATGCCCAGATGACCGGGCGCGATCTCGACGCCGGCATCGGGATACCGCGTCAACCAGCCGCCATCGTCTTTTTCGTGCAGGTCACGCATGGGATAAAGCGCGATGGGCTCCACCATCACCACCACACGGGCCTGTTCACGCGCCAGGCGCACGGCGGCACGATGCATCGCCACCGCGTCGGCCCCGGTGCTGGGGCAGCCGATCATCACCCCCGGAATGTCACGTAGCACGGCCAGCGAGTTGTCGTTGTGGAAATGTCCGCCAAACCCCTTTTGATAGCCAAGCCCCGCAATGCGCAGCACCATCGGGTTGGCGTATTGGCCATTGCTGAAAAACGGCAGCGTCGCCGCCTCGCCCCGGATCTGGTCCTGGGCGTTGTGCAGATAGGCCAGGAACTGGATCTCCGGCATAGGGATGTACCCCTGCTGCCCCATGCCGATCGCCAACCCGAGAATGGATTGTTCATCCAGCAACGAGTCGATCACCCGACCCGGCCCGAACCGCGCCTGCAACCCCTTGGTGATGCCGTAAACGCCGCCTTTCTTGCCGATATCCTCGCCCGCCATCACCAGCCCGGGCGTGGCCAGCATCAGGTCGGCCAGGCCAAGGTTCAGCAGCTTGTTCATCGGCTGCGGCTCGTCCAGCGCGCGCAGGTCGGCCGGGCCGAACATCTGCTCGCGTACCTGGACGGACGGGCCGTTCAAACGCGGCAGTTCGCGCGCCGGCGGAACGAGCGAGGCCATCACGTCATCGGCCGTTTGCAGCTTGGGCCGGGCCGCCGCCTTTTCGGCAAGCGACTCCACCTCGTGCCAGATGTCGTGGTATATCTTCAGCACGTCCGCGCCATCGGCCACGCCCTCGGCCATCAACCGCGCGGCGGTATGAATCAGCGGGTCGTTCGCCTCTTGCTCCGCGATTTCGCCCTTGGGGCGGTAACTGGCCTCGACATCGGCGCCGGCATGACCGTAAAGGCGCACGCAGCTCATGTGCAGCACGGCGGGCTTGCGCCGTTTGCGCACCCAGTCGGCCGCCTGCCGCGCGGTTTTGTAGGTGTCGACGATATCCAGCCCGTCACAGGCGAAATACTCCAGCCCCGCGCGCGTGCGCAGACTGTCGCCAACCCAGCCCTTCGGCGTTTTGACCGAGATGCCGATACCATTGTCTTCGCACACGAACAACAGCGGCAGCGGCGTGCCCTGGTAGGTCGTCCACCCGGCCGTGTTAAGCGCCCCCTGCGCGGTGGAATGGTTCAGCGATGCATCGCCAAAAGAACACATCACCACCGAATCCGCCGGCCATTCCGGTGCCTCGAGCGGCATCCGGCGGCTCATGCCCACGGCGAAGGCCGCGCCCATCGCCTTTGGCAGGTGGCTGGCAATGGTCGAGGTCTGCGGCGGGATGTTCAAAGCCTTCGAGCCCAGAACCTTGTGCCGCCCACCACTGGTGGGGTCGTCTGAGGCGGCGGTGAAACTCAGCAACATGTCCCAAAGCGGCGTCTGCCCCGGCATCTGGCCCGCGCGCGCAATCTGAAAAGCGGCGTCGCGGTAATGCAGAAAGGCCGGGTCGGTCACGCGCAGGGCCTGGGCGATGGCGGCGTTGCCCTCGTGCCCGGACGAGCCGATGGTATAAAACCCCTGGCCCCGCGATTGCAGCACCCGCGCCATGCGATCAAGCTGGCGGCTGGCCACCTGCGCGCGAAACAGCGCCAACAGGTCGCCGCCAGACAGGTCGGCCGCCGCCGCGCGCCCGGACACGGGGGGCATATTGCCCGCCCCTACCCGCGCAAGAAAAGCCTCGTGCACACGCGTTGCCGGATCCATTCCGCTCCCCCTCTTTTCCCGTTGTCTCGTGATACGCCCGGCCGGGTGGGCTTGCCAAGACAGCGCGGGAAAAAATGCTCTGCGGTTCTGCACACGAACCGCGGAAGGCGTGCATATTCGGGCGGGATGGCCGGACTGAAGCCCGGCCTACCGTTTGCCTGGTCGGGGGGGGGCCAGCTCATTCGCATAGAAAAAGGCCGCCCCGAAACGGGACGGCCTTCCACCAAGTCACGCAAGATCAGAAAAACGCCTGCAAGCCCGTCTGCGCACGGCCGAGGATCAGGGCGTGCACGTCATGGGTGCCTTCGTAGGTGTTGACCGTTTCCAGGTTCACCGCGTGGCGGATCACGCCGAATTCCAGGCTGATCCCGTTGCCGCCATGCATGTCACGCGACTGGCGTGCCACGTCCAGCGCCTTGCCGCAGTTGTTGCGCTTGACGATCGAGATCATCTCGGGCGCGGCCTTGGCCTCGTCCATCAGGCGTCCCACCCGAAGGCTGGCCTGCAGGCCCAGGGCGATCTCGGTCTGCATGTCGGCCAGCTTTTTCTGGAAGAGCTGGGTCTGCGCCAGCGGGCGCTTGAACTGGTGCCGGTCAAGGCCATACTGCCGCGCGGCGTGCCAGCAGAACTCGGCCGCCCCCATCACGCCCCAGGAAATGCCATAGCGCGCGCGGTTGAGGCAGCCGAACGGGCCCTTCAGCCCCTCGACATGCGGCAAGAGCGCATCTTCACCCACCTCGACATTGTCCATCACGATTTCGCCGGTGACCGAGGCCCGCAGGCTCATCTTTTTCTCGATCTTCGGCGCGCTCAGGCCCTTCATGCCCTTTTCCAGCACGAAACCGCGGATCTTGCCGCCATGCGCCTCGGACTTGGCCCAGACCACGAACACATCCGCGATGGGCGAGTTCGAGATCCACATCTTGCTGCCGGTCAGCACATAGCCGCCATCGGTTTTCACCGCGCGGGTCTTCATGCCGGCAGGGTCGCTGCCCGCGTCCGGTTCGGTCAGGCCGAAACAGCCGATCCATTCACCGCTGGCCAGCTTGGGCAGGTATTTCCGGCGCTGCTCTTCGCTGCCATAGGCATAGATGGGGTACATCACCAGCGACGATTGCACCGACATCATGCTGCGATAGCCCGAATCCACGCGCTCGACTTCGCGTGCGACAAGGCCATAGGTCACGTAGCCGGCGCCGATGCCGCCATATTCCTCGGGGATGGTCGTGCCCAGCAGGCCCATCTCGCCCATCTCGGTAAAGATCGCCGGATCGGTCTTTTCCTCCTGGAATGCCTCCAGCACGCGCGGCTGCAGTTTTTCCTGGCAATAGCTGCGGGCGCTGTCGCGCACCATGCGCTCGTCCTCGGTCAGCTGGTCCTCCAGCAGAAAGGGGTCTTCCCAGTCGAAAGCGCCCAGATCGGGCATGTCCTTGGCGCGCAGGGCGGGTTTATCATCCAGCATGGCGGTCTCCTATTCGCGGTAATCATGCATTTTCCTTGTATTACCATGCCACGCGGGGCATGAATACCGCGTTTTCCGCATCTTTGCATGAGGTTTAGGAATACATGCTGGCACCGCGTCGCTATTTGCCCTCGGTTTCCGCGCTGCGCGCGCTTGAATCGCTCGACCGGCTGGGCAGCGCCACCGCCGCCGCGGCCGAGCTGAACCTGACGCAAAGCGCTGTCAGCCGGCAGTTGCAGGCGCTCGAAGAGCAGCTGGGCGTGCCCCTGGTCCGGCGCAGCGGGCGCCGGATGCAGTTGACCCCGGCGGCCAGTGAATATGTCGGAAAGGTGCGCAGCGCGCTCCAGCAGATCGCCGAGGCGGGCCTGCACCTGCATACAACGCCAACCGGCGTCGGCACCGTCAGCCTGGCCATTCTCCCGACCTTCGGGATGCGCTGGCTGGTACCCCGCTTGCCCGAATTCACGCGCCGCCACCCGGAGGTGACGGTGAACCTGTCCACCTGCCTGACGGCGGTGAATTTCGACAACGAACGCTATGATGCGGCCATCTTTTTCGGGCCTACCCCGCCCCCGGCCTGCCATGCGCTGCGGTTACGCACCGAAAGCGTGATCGCGGTCTGCGCGCCGAGCCTGCTGGACGAGCAGGAACTACAGGCAGCCCAGGACATCCTGTCGCTGCCGCTCTTGCATATCCAGACCCGCCCCGACGCCTGGGGCGAGTGGCTGGCCCGTCACGGCGTAACGGCGCGGGGCCAATCCGGCATGGTCTATGACCAGTTCAACACGATCACGCAGGCCGCCTTGCACGGGCTGGGCGTGGCGTTGTTGCCCGATTACCTGGCCGAACAGGACCTGGCCACAGGGCGCCTGGTCGCGGCATGGGGCAACGCGGTGGAAAGTGCGGGCGCCTACCACCTGATCTGGCCCAGGGCACGCCCGGCCAGCGCCGCGCTGATCGCGTTTCGCGACTGGATGGCCACGCAGGCCGAGGATGGGGATTCCCTGCCACGCTGACGCGCAGCCCGCCCATTCATGTAGCAAGGCCCCCCAACAAGGCCCGATTGGCCCGGAACGGCCCAGACCTGGCAACGCCGCGCACCGACGGCTCAGGCGCGACCTTTGCAAACCCGCTTATCCCAGCGCGTAGCCTGTGCCGCGCACCGTGCGCAGCGGGTCGGCCCCGCCATGCGCCGTCAACGCCTTGCGCAACCGCCCGATATGCACGTCGACCGTTCGTGTATCGACATAGATATCCCGCCCCCAAACCCGGTCCAGCAACTGGTCGCGCGACCAGACCCGGCCCGGTTTTTCCATGAAGGTCGACAACAAGCGGAACTCGGTCGGGCCAAGTTTGAGCGGCGCGCCCGCGCGGGTGACGCGGTGGGTTTCGGCATCCAGCACGATATCGTCGAATTCCAGCCGCAACCCCGCGGCCGCGGGACGCGCACGACGCAGCTGCGCGCGCACCCGCGCCATGAGCTCGACGATGGAATAGGGTTTGACCACGTAATCATCGGCGCCGGTTTCCAGCCCGCGCACCCGGTCAACCTCTTCTGATCGGGCCGATAGCATGATGATCGGCACGCTGCGTGTTTGCGAGCGCATTTTCAGGCGCCGGCACACCTCGATCCCCGACAGGTTCGGCATCATCCAGTCCAGCACGATGACATCGGGCTGTTCTTCTTCGACCAGCAGCAGCGCATCCTCGCCGTTATCGGCGCAGGCAACCCGGAACCCCTCGGCCTCCAGGTTATAAGACAGCACCTCGCGTTGGGCCGGTTCATCCTCGACAAGCAGGACAGTGGGCTGGTCTGCACTCATCGTCACTGCCCCTGCGGCCCGGTTGCGTCTTGCGACGTGGCGTCGGCCTTTGGCCGGATATCCTCGGGCAGTTCACCGGTGACAAGGTAAACGGTCTGCTCGGCGATCGAGGTTACATGGTCGCCCATCCGCTCGGTGTTCTTGGCGATGAAATGAAGATGCATGCAAGCGGTGATGTTGCGCGGGTCTTCCATCATGAAGGTCAGGAACTCTCGGAACAGCGCGTTATACATCTGGTCCACGTCCTCGTCGCGCTCGATCACGTCACGCGCCAGCTCGGCGTCGCGCTGGATATAGGCATCCAGCGCATCCTTCAGCATCAGCTGCACCTCGCGCGCCATGCGCCGCAGCGCGGCATGGGCGCCGTTGATGGGCGGCATCTGCACCAGCACACCGGTGCGCTTGGCCATGTTCTTGGCGTAGTCGCCGATCCGTTCGAGGTTGGCACTGATCTTCATCACGCTCAACACCACGCGCAGATCGACCGCCGTCGGCGCACGCAGCGCGATGACGCGCGCGGCCTCTTCGTTGATGGCCTCTTCGAGCGCATCGATAGCGCTGTCGCCCTTGCGGACCTTTTCGGCCAATTCCTCGTCACGGTCTTCAAGCGAGCGCGCGCCATCGAGAATCGCATCCTCGACCAACCCGCCCATCTTCATGATCTGGGCCTGGATCGCTTCGAGGTCGCGATCGAACGCCGAGAAGATATGGTCCTGCTTGTCGTGCATCTGCAATGCCCCTTCAGCCGATCCGGCCGGTGATATAGCTTTCGGTGCGCGGATCTTCGGGATTGGTGAAGATCTGGCTGGTGTCGCCGTATTCCACCAGGTTGCCCAGGTGGAAGAACGCGGTTTTCTGGCTGACGCGCGCGGCCTGCTGCATCGAGTGGGTGACGATCACCACCGAATAGCTTTGCCGCAATTCGTCGATCAATTCCTCGACCAGGGCCGTCGCGATCGGGTCGAGCGCGCTGCAAGGCTCGTCCATCAGCAGCACCTCGGGCTCGGTCGCGATGGCGCGCGCAATGCACAGGCGCTGCTGCTGGCCACCCGACAGGCCCGTGCCCGGCTCGTCCAAGCGGTCCTTGACCTCGTCCCAGATGGCACCGCGGTGCAACGCGCGTTCCACGATATCGTCAAGCTCGGCCTTGTTGCGGGCCAACCCGTGGATGCGCGGCCCATAGGCGATGTTGTCATAGATCGACTTGGGAAAGGGATTGGGTTTCTGGAACACCATGCCCACCTTGGCGCGCAGTTGCACAGGGTCGATACGCTTGTCGTAGATGTCCTGCCCATCCAGCAGGAACGACCCCTCGACGCGGGCCGTGCCGATCGTGTCGTTCATCCGGTTCAGGCAGCGCAGGAAGGTCGACTTGCCACAGCCCGAGGGGCCGATGAATGCCGTAACCGTCTTGTCCTCGATGGCCACGCTGACATCCTTGATGGCGTGGGTGTCACCGTAAAAGACTTGGCAATCGTTGCAGTCGAACTTGATATCGTTGCTGGACACTTTGTTCTCCGTGATGTGCGGCGCGTCATACATGGCTTATCCTTGATCCTACCCGATTTCCAACACCGATCGAAACGACGGCACAGCGCGCGCCCCTTGCGAAAGCCCGGGCGCTTGCATTTGGGCCCGCGCGCCCGCCAAGTCATGAAACCGGCGGGCGCGATCTATTTCCGGGGCATGGACTGCTCTTGCTCTGGGGCCACCCGATCACCCCACGATGATGCTGGCCGCGATAATAGGCCGGGCCTGCTGTGCTTTTGTGACAAGAGTGTTACAGTTTGATGACAACCGGGCGGAGCGTGGGGAAAACTTTTTAAAGTTCTGTTTTCAAATCATAAACCAAGGCGGGCTCTGACAAATGCACGCTCGTATCGCGACCTATTCCTGCAAGGCCCGGCCAAAGCGCGGGTATCGGCGCGCCGTTGTCATGGAATCGGCACCGAAGACGATGCACCGCCGGGGCCGCCCCCGGCGTTCAGGCGGGCGGGCCGGATCGGCCGGATCGGCCACTGTCATATGGCAGGATGACGGAAAACCGGCTGCCTTGCCCCGGCGCGCTGTCAATGCGCATCCGCCCCCTGTGCCGGTTGATGATATGCTTGACGATGGCCAGCCCCAGCCCGGTGCCCCCCATCTCGCGCGAGCGGTGGCTGTCGACACGGTAGAACCGTTCGGTCAGGCGCGGGATATGCAGCGTCTCGATGCCCGGGCCATCGTCGGAAACCGTGGCGCGGACCGCGTCGCCACGCAGACCAAGGCCCGGTGCCGGCCCATCGACTGACAAGCCAACGGTACAGCCCCGCCCGCCATACTTGATCGCGTTCTCGATCAGGTTCGTGAACACCTGGCGCAGCTGGTCGGGATCGCCACTGATGATCACCGGTTCTTCGGGCAAGGCCTCGTCAAAGATGACCTCGTTACGTTCGGCCAGTTGCGTCAGAGACCGCCGGGTTGCGCGCAGCAGGTCAGCAAGGTCCACCGGGTCGTTGGGCCGCATGCGTTCCTGCGCCTCGACATGGCTCAGCGACAGCAGATCCTTGACCAGCCGGTTCATCCGGTCGGCCTCGCGCCCCATGATGCCCAGGAACCGGTCGCGCGCGGCCGGGTCATCGCGCGCTGGCCCCTGCAAGGTTTCGATGAACCCCGAAAGCGCTGTCAGGGGCGTGCGCAATTCATGACTGACATTGGCCACGAAATCACGGCGCATCTGGTCTGCCTGCTGCATATCGGTGGTGTCTTCGAACACGGCCAGCACGCCGCGCAGCTCGGCCAGGTCCAGATGCGCGCAGCGCACGCGATAGGTGGTATCGTGCTGCCCGTCATTGGTCAGGTATCGTGTTTCCTGCGGTAGGCGGCTGTGGCGGCACCCCTCGATCGCATCCAGAACCGAAGGCTGACGAATCACGGTGATCAGATGCCGCCCGGCAATATCCGCCCCGAAAAGCGGCGCCGAGAGCGCGTTGGCCGCAAGGATCCGGTCATCTTCCGAGACCAGCACCGCCGCGTGCGGCACGGCAGCGGCAATCTGATCGGCCGCGCTCATGCGCCCCGCGCGGCGGAAACCGCCTGCGTGAACTGAGCGCACAGCGCCACGGGCTCTTCCAGCCCGACCGAAACGCGAAAAAACCCCTCGCCGATCCCCAGCGCGGCGCGGCCTTCGGGCGTCAGCGCCCGGTGCGAGCTTGAGGCCGGATGCGACAGCGTGGTGCCCACATCGCCCAGCGTCGGCGCAAAGGAAATGCCCTCGGCCGCACGGGCAAAGGCATTGGCCGCCGCGCGGCCGCCCTCCAGTTCGAACGACACCATGTTGCAGCCGCGATTGCCCAGGATCGCCTGCGCCCGCGCCGCATCGGGATGATCGGACCGCATCGGGTAAAGCACGCGCCGCACGCCCGGCAGCCCCGCAAGGTGATCGGCCAGCGTGACGGCGGTCGCTTCGGCCCGGTCAAAGCGCAGGTCGAAGGTCGCCAGCCCGCGCTCGGCCAGCCAGCAATCGAACGGGCTGGGCGTCATGCCGGTGGTGACCGCGAAATCGTAGATCGCCTTTTGCAGTTGCGGGTCGCGCGCCACGGCGTAGCCCAGCGTCACGTCGGAATGTCCGGCCAGCAACTTGGTGACCGAATGGATCACGATATCCGCCCCGTGTGCAAAGGGCTTGAACGCGCGCGGCGTGGTAAAGGTGTTGTCCACCACCAGCAGCACGCCCTTGTCGCGTGCCACGGCGGCGATACCGGCCATGTCGGCCACCCGCAGGGTCGGGTTCGACACCAGTTCGACCAGGATCATGCGGGTCTCGGGGCGGATCGCCGCCGCGATGGCCTGCGCATCGGTCGGATCGGCCAGGGTGGTCGCAACGCCCATGCGCGGCAGATCCTGCCCCATCAATCGCAGCGAACGCCCGTAAAGCTGGTCGCCGCCCACCACGTGATCGCCGGCCTTCAACAGGCCAAGCATCACGGCGGTCACCGCCGCCATGCCCGACCCCAGAACGATGCCACCCTTGGCGTCTTCCATCGTGTCGATGCGACGCGCCAGCAGGTCTGCATTGGGGTGGCCCTCGCGCGCGTAGGTATAGCCCGCGGTGCGGCCCTCGTACTGGTCATCCAGCGCGTCGGGCGTTTCCGAGGCATACACCACCGACGGCATGATCGGCGTCACCACCGGCCAGCTTGCGCTTTCCGGCAAACCCTCGGGCCGGATCAGAGTGCGTTTGTCCTTGTTCATTTCAACCTTTCCGGCAGGTCTGCCCAATGGCCCTGCCCCAGATGTTCATCTTGCCAAAAAGCGCGCGCCGAAAGCACCGCCTGCACGCGCGCCGCCGCGCATGATAGGTTCAGACCTCGCCCAGACCGGCGCGGAACCGGCGCATGTTGTCCTGGTAATGCAGGGCGCTGGCGCGCAGGGCCTCGATGGCCGCGTCGTCCAGTTGCCGTACCACCTTTCCGGGGCTGCCCATGACCAGGCTGCCATCGGGAATTTCCTTGCCTTCCGTGATCAGCGCGTTCGCCCCGATCAGGCAATTGCGCCCGATCCTGGCCCCGTTCAAGACGGTCGCGCCCATCCCGATAAGGGAATTCTCGCCGATGGTGCAGCCGTGCAGCATCGCCTTGTGCCCGATCGTGCAACCCGCACCGATGGTCAAGGGAAACCCCATGTCGGTATGCATGACCGTGTTTTCCTGCACGTTGCTACCGCGGCCGATCCGGATTTCCTCGTTATCGCCGCGCAGCGTCGCGCCGAACCAGACGCTCGTCGCCTCTTCCAGCACCACGTTGCCGATAACGTTGGCATCGGGCGCAACCCAGCTGTCCTCGTCGATCCGTGGCGTCATCCCGTCAAGGGCGTAAATGGTCATGTCACTGCACCTCCTCGAATTCCTGTTGCAACCGGCGCACATGCTCTACCAGGCCGGGCTGCTGCAACCGCTTCAGCCGCGTGGCGGTGACGATGGTTTTCAGATCGTCGAAGGTGCCATCCAGCTCGTCATTGATCAGAACGTAATCGTAACTGCCCCAGTGGCTGATCTCGTCCCAGCTTTTCTGCATCCGCTTCGCGATTACCTCGGATGTGTCCTGGCCACGTCTGACAAGCCTGCGGCGCAGTTCGGCGATAGAGGGCGGCAGGATGAAGATCGACAAGGTATGCTGCCCCAGCGCCGAGTTGACGATCTGCTGCGCGCCCTGCCAGTCGATATCGAACAGCACGTCGCGCCCGGCATTTATCGCCTTTTCGACCGGCGCGCGCGGGCTGCCGTAGAAATTGCCGAAAACATGGGCATGTTCCAACATACCATCCTGCGACACGTCGCGCTTGAACGCCTCCTGGCTGAGGAAATGGTAATCCTGGCCGTCAACCTCGCCCGGGCGCGGTTCGCGCGTCGTGGCCGAGACCGAGAAACTCAGCGAAGGGTCCCACTCCAGCAGGCACCGCGACAGCGTGGATTTGCCCGCGCCCGAAGGCGAGGACAGGATGATCAAAAGGCCGCGTCGTTGCATCGTCATGGTATCACTCCACGTTCTGGACCTGCTCGCGCATCTGGTCGATCACCGTTTTCAGGTCCAGCCCGATCCGCGTCAACTCGGTATTCTGCGCCTTGGAGCACAGCGTGTTGGCCTCGCGGTTGAATTCCTGCATCAGGAAATCGAGCTTACGCCCCACCGGCCCGTCGGCGTCCAGCAAGCCGCGCGCGGCCTCGACATGGGCGTGCAGGCGGTCGATCTCTTCGGTCACATCCGCCTTGACCGCGATCAGCGCCATCTCTTGCGCGAGGCGGTCGGGGTCGGTGCCTTCGGCGTTGTCGGTCACGCGCGCCAGCGCCGCGCGCAGATTGGCCCGCATCGCCTCGGCCCGCGCATCGGCCATGTCGGCGGCGGCCCGCGTCAGCGACGCGATCCGGTCAAGCTGCTCGGCCAAAACCGTGTTCAGCGCCGCCCCCTCGGCGGCGCGCATGTCAAGAAAAGCCGCCAGCAGCGGTTCGAAGTCCTTGAGCAGGGCACGGCGCAGCGCGGCGCTGTCATCGACGGTGGCGGCGCTGTCCAGAACGCCCCGCACGGTCAGGATGTCGGCGGCACGCGTGGGCGCCAGAGTCACGCCTTTTTCGGCGGCGCGCGCCTCGACCCCGGCCAGCGCGGCCAGCGCCGCGTCCAGCGCCACCGGGTTGAGCTTTTGGACCGCCTCGGCCTCGTCGCGGGCCACCCGCAACGACACGCTGACCGAGCCGCGCGTCACCGCCTTGCCAAGGCGCGCGCGCAACGCCGCTTCCAGCCCCTCGATCCAGTCGGGCACACGCAAGCGCAGATCCAGCCCCTTGGCGTTGACACTGCGCATTTCCCAGGCCCAGTCATGCGCGCCCTGCCCGCCCTTGGCCGATGCAAATGCCGTCATTGAACTTGTCACGCGCCGGTCTCCTGTTGCCGCGATGCATTCGCCTTTTGCCCCAGGCGCCGGGCCGGGGCAAGAGCGCAGGCGCGCCACCGGAAGTTAACCATTTGGGCCGAATTTGCGCCAAATGTGGCGAAAACCGGGTAGATTAACACTTGGGTAACCGTTGTTGCGGTAGCGTAAAGACAGGTTAACCACGGCCTGTCGGAACCGAGCCTGTGGAGTGAGAAACATGAAGATTGTAACCCGGCATAACACCCAAGCCCGGCACGACACCGGCAGGGGCGCCACCATATGCCCGACCGCCCGGCCCGGCCCTGGCACATCGCACATGGCCCAGGTCGAGGCGTACTGGACCGCGCTTTACCGTGATGGCCAGCCCCCGGCGCGCGCGCAGATCGACCCGCGCGGAATCGAGGGGTCGCTGGAACACGCCTTTGTCGCCGAACGGATCACCCCCGGCGAGGCCCGTTTGCGGGTCGGCGGATCGCACTTGTCTGCACTGCTGGGGATGGAGGTACGCGGCATGCCCTTGTCGGCGCTGATCGCCCCTGCCGCGCGCCAGAAGCTGGCCGAAACATTGCAACAGGTCTTCGATACACCGGCAATCGGGCGGGTAACGCTGCATGCAAGGGGCAGCCGTGGCCAGCCGGAACTGCACGGGCGGCTTTTGCTGCTGCCGCTGCGCGGCGATGGCAGCGCGGTCAACCGGCTTTTGGGGTGCCTCGTCAGCGACGGGGCGCGGGGAAGCGCGCCGCGCCGGTTCGATATTCGGCAAGCGCATATCACCCCGGCCCGTGGCGCCGGCCCGGCCCATGCAGCGACACAAACAGGGCCCGCGCATCGCCCCCCCGGCCTGGCCGAGGCGGCCACAGGTTTTGCCCGGCCGCACCCCGATGCACCCCATCTGCGGCTGGTCACCACCGACTGACACGAAAAAGGGCGCCACGGGCGCCCTTTTCATGCTTCGCCGCGTGGGCCATTCAGCCGGTGGCAACCGCCCGCGCATCGCGCATCGCCGACAGTTCCTCGGCCACCAGAAAGGCCAGTTCCAGCGACTGGCTGGCATTCAGGCGCGGATCGCAGGCGGTGTGATAGCGATCGGACAGGTTTTCCTCGGTCACCGCGCGCACGCCGCCGGTACATTCGGTCACGTCCTGGCCGGTCATCTCGAAATGGACGCCACCGGGGATCGTGCCCTGGTCACGGTGGACGGCGAAGAACTCTTGAACTTCGCGCAGCACCAGGTCGAACGGCCGGGTCTTGAAGCCGCTGGCCGACTTGATCGTGTTGCCATGCATCGGGTCGCAGACCCACAGCACGTTGGCCCCTTCGCTGCGCACGGTGTCGATCAGGCGCGGCAAATGCTCGGCCACCTGGCCCGCCCCGAAACGCGCGATCAGCGTCAGGCGTCCGGCCTCGTTTTCCGGGTTCAGCTTGGCCAGCAGCACCTTCAAATCCTCGGCTGTCATCGAGGGTCCGCATTTCAACCCGATCGGGTTCAGAACACCGCGGGCAAATTCGACATGCGCGCCATCAGGCTGGCGGGTGCGATCACCGATCCAGACCATGTGCCCCGACCCGGCAAGCCATTTGCCCGAGGTGGAATCGAGCCGCGTCAGCGCCTCTTCGTATTCCAGCAACAGCGCCTCGTGGCTGGTGTAGAAATCAACCGTCTGCAGGGCATGATTGCCCGAGCTGGTGATGCCGGCAGCGGTCATGAAATCAAGCGTATCGCTGATCCGGCCTGCCATCTCGCGGTATTTCTCGGCCTTTTCGCTTTCGGTAAACCCAAGGGTCCACTGGTGCACCTGGTGCACGTCGGCGTACCCCCCTGTCGAAAAGGCCCGCAACAGGTTCAGCGTGGCCGCTGCCTGGGTGTAGGCCTGCAACATCTTGCGCGGGTCGGGAATGCGCGCCTCGGGGGTGAAATCAAGCTCGTTGATGATGTCACCGCGATAGCTGGGCAGTTCGACGCCATCGACCACCTCGGTGGGGGCGCTACGCGGCTTGGCGAATTGCCCGGCCATGCGGCCCACCTTGACCACCGGCACCTTGGCGCCATAGGTCAGCACCATCGCCATTTGCAGCATCACCTTGAACGTGTCGCGAATGGCGTTTGCGCTGAACTGATCGAACGCCTCGGCGCAATCACCGCCCTGCAGCAGGAACGCCTCGCCGCGCGCGGCGGCCCCCAGCTGGGTCTTGAGCTTGCGCGCCTCACCGGCAAAGACCAGCGGCGGATAGTGCGACAACTGCGCCTCGACCGCGTTCAATTCGGCCTGATCCGTGTAGTCGGGCATCTGAACCCTGGGCTTCTTGCGCCAATCGGTCTTTTGCCACTCGGTCATCGTTGGTCTCCGGTCTGCGGATGGTGAATGAGTGGCCTGTATACTAAAGCCGCGCGGGCGTGGCCATATCAGAATTCACGACATGATGCGTCGATCATGATCCGATAGGCTTGATCCCCTGCGACAAAGCTGCTCAAGTGCCCGGCGTCACTGCGCCACGGAACCGTACAGATCATGACCACACCGGCGACCACAGGCCCCGCAAACACCGCGAAACCGAAGCGGGTTGTTTTCGTTCTCTTGAACGAGTTCACGCTGCTTAGCTTTGCCTCGGCGCTCGATTGCCTGCGTATCGCCAATCGCATGGTTGGCCGGCCCGCCTATGAATGGCGGCTGATCGGCGAAGGCGGAGATACGGTGACCTGCTCGGCCGGGACCGAGTTCAAGCTGGAAGGCGACCTGGAAGAGGTCACGCGCGATGACACCGTGCTGCTGTGCGGGGGCGTCAACGTGCACAAGGCCACCACCAAGCGCCTGCTGTCTTGGCTGCGGCGCGAGGCGCGCAAGGGCATCGTTCTGGGGGGGCTGTGCACCGCGGCCTATACGCTGGCGCGGGCCGGTCTGCTCGACGGCAAGCGCGCCACGATCCATTGGGAGAACCAGGACAGTTTCGCCGAAGAATTCGAAGAGGTCACGCTGACCAAGTCGGTTTTCGTGATGGATGGCAACCGGCTGACAACCGCGGGCGGCACATCGTCGATCGACCTGGTGCTGAAGATGATCGCCAACGACCACGGCGAAGAGATCGCGAACCTGGTCGCCGACCAGATGATCTATTCCTCGATCCGCACCGATCAGGACACCCAGCGGCTGAGCGTACCAACGCGTATCGGCGTGCGGCACCCCAAGCTCAGCCAGGTGATCCAGATGATGGAGCAGAACATCGAAGAGCCGATCAGCCCCTCGACGCTGGCCAAGGATGTCGGCATGAGCACCCGCCAGTTGGAACGGCTGTTCCGCCGCTACCTGAACCGCAGCCCAAAGCGGTACTACATGGAATTGCGGCTTTCCAAGGCGCGCAACCTGTTGATGCAGACGGATATGAGCGTCATCAACGTCGCGCTGGCCTGCGGGTTTGCCTCGCCCTCGCATTTCTCGAAATGCTACCGGGCGCATTACAGCACGACCCCTTATCGCGAACGCGGCGCGCAAGGGGCGCGGCTGTCGATCTGACGGGCGTCAGTCGCCGGGCGTCAGGCGATAGATCGCCCCATTGCCTTCGGAAATCATCCAGATCGACCCATCCGGCGCTTCGCGCAGATCGCGAACGCGGGAGGTGGCATCGCCTTCGATCCGCTCGGCCTCTTGCAGCGGAGTGCCCGACAACCGGCTGACCAGGTCGAATTTCAGCGACCCGACAAGGAAATCGCCACGCCATTCCGGCCAGAGCTTGCCGGAATAGATGACCAGCCCCGAGGGCGCGATGGACGGATCCCAGTAAAACGCGGGCTGTTCCATCCCCGGCTTCGATGTGCCCTCGCCGATCTTGGCGCCGGAATAGTGGCGGCCGTAGGATATGACCGGCCAGCCGTAATTGCGGCCCTTCGCGATCAGGTTCACCTCGTCGCCGCCGCGGGCGCCGTGGGCGTTTGTCCATAACCGGCCTTGCGCATCCAGCGTCATGCCTTGCGGATTGCGGTGGCCCCAGCTCCAGATTTCGGGTTGCACGCCTTCGCGCCCGACAAGTGGGTTGTCGGACGGCACGCTGCCGTCGCGATTGATGCGGATGATGCTGCCATTGTGGCGGCCCAGGTCTTGCGCTGACGGCCTGTCACCACGATCGCCGATCGACAGGAAGATGTACCCATCCGGCCCTTCGACCAGCCGCCCGCCGAAATGCCGCCCGCCGGAACTGCCCGGAGCCATCTCGAACAGGCGGCGCACATCTTGCAGGCGGGTGCCGTCGGCCGTCAGGGTGCCCGCGCTGATCGCGGTACCGGCACCGCCGGGCTGACGCGCCGCGTGCGAAAAGATCACTTCGCGCGTCTGCGCGAAATCGCGCGGTATCAGCACATCGAGCAAACCGCCCTGCCCGACCTGCACAATATCGTCCGGCAGCCCGGCCACGCGGTCACGGTTGCCATCGGCGCGCAGGATCCAAAGCGCGCCTTCCTTCTCGGTCACCAGAACGCCGCCATCCGGCAGAAAGCCCAGCGACCACGGCCCGAGGAAATCATCCGCCACCAGTTCACCCCGTAAAGGTCCAGAATCGCTCGACAGTGTATCGGCCTGCAACGGGGCGGCCAGGGACAGTGACAAGGCAAGAAAGGCGGTGCGCAGCATGACGGCTCCGTTCATTTTGCTCATGCAGTAAAAGATGGTGCATCGCGCAGCGCAAGCAACCCTTTCACCACCTCCGCACCACAAAGCCGCGCAATCGGGGCTTAAAACATCTTTTCTTTTGAATTTTGTCCGAATAGGCTCCGATGCGGACCTTTTGTTCCAGCGAGGAGTCGACGATGACCAAACTGTCGCGGGCATCTGCCACCGCGTTTCAGGCCATCACCGAGGCCGCAACCGGACATGCACAGCGCATGTTCCACATTGCCTTGCGGGGCGCCGGGTGCCGGGCGCAGCAAATGCTGGGCCGGCTGGCTGCTACAGCGTTGCCTGCCACGCAACCCTGCCTGGTGCCGGTGCGTGTGCAGCCAGGCCCGAACGGCGCGAAAGCTGGTTTCAGGGGTCGAACAATCTAAAAAAGAATATGCGAAGCACTGGTACGCCGGTGCAGACCCGTGTTTTCATGGGCCATACAAGAAAAAATGGCCAACCAACCAAGGGAGTATCATAATGAAAAAGTTTCTGACAGCCACCGCCGCAGCGGCGCTGATGGCGTCGGGTGCCGCCGCCGAAGATGTAAAGATCGGCATTCTGCAGGGCTTCACCGGCCCGACGGAATCGCTGGTGGGCCCGATGGCCTCCGCGATGGAAATGGCGATCGAGGAAGTCAACGCCAGCGGCAACTTCATGGATGGCATGACGGTCGTGCCGGTGCGCGGCGACTCGACCTGCATCGACGCCTCGGCCGGTGTGGCTGCAGCCGAACGTGCGATTACCTCGGACGGGGTGAAGGGCATCGTCGGCGGCACCTGCTCGGGCGTGACCGGCGCAATCCTGGCCAACGTGGCCGTGCCGAACGGCATTGTCATGATCTCGCCCTCGGCCACCAGCCCGGCCCTGACCACCGCCGAAGATAACGGCCTGTTCTTCCGCACCGCACCGTCGGATGCGCGCCAGGGCGAAGTGATGGCCGACCTCCTGATCGAGGATGGCGTGACATCGGTAGCCGTGACCTACACCAACAACGACTACGGCAAGGGCCTGGCCGATGCCTTTGCATCTGCCTTTGCCGAAAAGGGTGGCGAGGTGACGATCCAGGCCGCGCATGAAGACGGCAAGGCCGACTATTCGGCCGAAGTTGCGGCGCTGGCCTCGGCCGGTGGCGAAGTTCTGGTGGTTGCAGGCTACCTTGACCAAGGCGGCGCGGGCGTCATTCGCTCGGCACTGGATTCAGGTGCATTCGATACCTTCCACCTGCCCGACGGCATGGTCGGTGAATCGCTGAGCAATGCTTTCGGCACCGAAATCGAAGGCTCCAAGGGTCAGGCGCCCGGCTCGAACAGCGAAGGCACCAAGATATTCCAGGAACTGGGTGCAGGCCAGTTCGACAGCGCCTCGCCCTACACGGCCGAAGGTTATGACGCTGCCGCGCTGATCATGCTGGCCATGCAGGCTGCCGGGTCGACCGACCCCAATGTCTACAAGGACAAGGTCGAAATGGTCGCCAACGCACCGGGTGAAAAGATCAACCCCGGCGAGCTGGGTCGCGCCCTGCAAATCCTGGCAGACGGCGGTGACGTCGACCTGGTTGGCGCCACCGGCGTCGAGCTGATCGGCCCGGGCGAGGCTGCGGGCAGCTTCCGCGTGGTCGAGATCAAGGACGGCAAGTTCGAAACCGTCGGCTACCGTTGATCCGTCAGTAACCGTGACAACCGCGCCCCGGACACGATCCGGGGCGCGGTAATATGCACCGGGATAAACCCGGGCATGGGGGTATACATGTCTCAGATGATCGTCGTCGAAGACGTTCACAAGCATTTCGGCGGGTTTCATGCCGTTGACGGTGCATCGCTTGAAATCGCCACGGGCACCATTACCGGGCTGATCGGCCCGAACGGTGCGGGCAAGACCACGCTTTTCAACGTTATCGCCGGCGTCTTGCCGCCGACAAGCGGCCGCGTCACGATGCAGGGTGAAGACATCACCGGCCTTCCCCCGCACGAGCTGTTTCACAAGGGGCTTCTGCGCACCTTCCAGATCGCGCATGAATTCCACTCGATGAGTTGCCGCGAGAACCTGATGATGGTGCCCGGCGACCAGGTGGGCGAACGACTGTGGGACACGTGGTTCGGGCGCAAGCGCATCGCCGACCAGGAACGCGCCCTGCGCGCCAAGGCCGACGAGGTGCTGGAGTTCCTGACCATCAGCCACCTTGCAGATCACAAGGCCGGCCAGGTTTCTGGCGGCCAGAAAAAGCTGCTGGAACTGGGCCGCACGATGATGGCGGACGCCAGGATTGTCTTTCTTGACGAGGTGGGCGCCGGGGTGAACCGCACGTTGCTGAACACGATCGGCGACGCGATCATCCAGTTGAACAAGGAACGTGGCTATACCTTCGTGGTCATCGAACATGACATGGATTTCATCGAAAAGCTGTGCGACCCGGTGATCTGCATGGCCGAGGGCAAGGTGCTGGCCGAAGGCACGCTGGCCGAGATCAAGGCCAACGAGCACGTGATCGAGGCCTACCTGGGCACGGGGCTGAAAAACAAGGACCAGTTGGAAGAGGCCGGGGCGTGACCTGCATATGTGCCTGCGGCACGCGGCCCGGGTATGCCGGGGGCTTTGCTCCGTCGCGCGTGGTACGCGACCCGATGGTGCAGCACCAAGGGCGCCCCCCGGAGTTTTCTTGGCAAAATGAAGACAGGGATACGTGATGGGCGATAACCCCTATCAGGACGATCGCGGAAACAAGGACCGCTCGATCACCAAGGCGCACGGCCAGGGCGAAACGCCCCTGCGCAAGGGCGGCGCGGCTGTCAGGGTCGAGGGCGAAGCCCCCTTCCTGGTCGGCGAGAACATGACAGGCGGCTATGGCAAGGGGCCCGATATCCTGCATGACTGCACGATTGCGGTGAACGCGGGCGAAATCGCGGTGATCGTCGGCCCCAACGGCGCGGGCAAATCCACAGCGATGAAGGCGGTATTCGGCATGCTGGACATGCGCAAGGGGCGCGTGTTGCTGGATGGCGAGGACATCACCGCCCTGAACCCGCAAGATCGGGTGAGAAAGGGCATGGGGTTCGTGCCGCAAACCAACAACATCTTCACCTCGATGACCGTCGAGGAAAACCTGGAGATGGGCGCCTTCATCCGCGAAGACGACATTCGCCAAACGATGGATCAGGTCTACGAGCTGTTCCCGATCCTGCATGACAAGCGCCGGCAGGCGGCGGGCGAATTGTCGGGTGGGCAGCGTCAGCAGGTGGCCGTGGGGCGCGCGCTGATGACCAAGCCCAAGGTTCTGATGCTGGACGAACCCACTGCGGGGGTCAGCCCCATCGTGATGGACGAACTGTTCGACCGGATCATCGAGGTCAGCCGAACAGGCCTGCCGATCCTGATGGTGGAGCAGAACGCACGCCAGGCGTTGGAAATCGCCGACAAGGGGTATGTGCTGGTCCAGGGCGCCAACGGCTATACCGGCACCGGCCAGGAACTGCTGGCCGACCCGGATGTGCGCAAATCCTTCCTGGGGGGCTGAGCGGGATGAAAGGATTGATCGCCGCCAGCCTACTGGCCCCTACCCTGCCCGCGGCCGCGCAAGATCTGACATGTACGGCCACGCAACAATGCCGCGGCGATGCCCCAAGCATGTGCGCGCCCTCGGGGCTGACGATCGAGGTTGCGCAGACACAGGGCCCGCGCGCACGGTTGTGGATCGATGGCCAGGGGCCTTACGCAGCGCGGGTTTCCGACGACACGATCACGCTTGACAGTTTCAATGGGCGCTACCGCCTGACGCTGCGAAACGACGGTGCGTTCAGCTACACCGGCAATCGCGGCAAAACATTCACCGGCAGATGCGAGGGACGCTTCTGATGGATATTCTCAACGCCATAGTGGCGCTTTCCAATTTCGTTCTGGTCCCGGCCATCGCCTATGGCAGCCAGTTGGCGCTTGGGGCGCTGGGGGTCACGCTGATATACGGCATCCTGCGGTTTTCCAACTTCGCCCATGGCGACACGATGGCATTCGGCACAATGGCCACGATCCTTGTCACATGGGCTTTGCAGGCCGCTGGCGTCAGCTTTGGGCCGTTGCCTACCGCGCTGTTGGCGCTGCCACTGGGGATCGCGGCCTGCATCCTGCTGGTGCTGGGCACCGACCGGCTGGTTTACCGATTTTACCGCGAGGTGAAGGCCAAGCCGATCATCCTGGTGATGGCATCGCTTGGGGTCATGTTCATCCTCAACGGGCTGGTGCGGTTCATCATCGGCCCCGATGACCAGCGTTTCGCCGATGGCGAACGGTTCATCATCACCGCGCGCGATTTCAAGGAAATGACCGGGCTGCAGGAAGGTTTGGCCATCAAGACAACGCAGGGCATCACCTTGGTCACGGCGATTATCGTCGTGGCGGTGCTGTTCTGGTTTCTCAACCGCACGCGCACGGGCAAATCCATGCGCGCCTATTCCGACAATGAGGATCTGGCGCTGCTGTCGGGCATCAACCCCGAGCGTGTCGTGATGGTGACCTGGATGATCGTTGCCGCGCTGGCTACCATCGCGGGCGTGCTTTACGGGCTGGACAAGAGCTTCAAGGCGTTCACTTATTTCCAACTGCTGCTGCCGATCTTTGCCAGCGCCATCGTGGGTGGGCTGGGCAGCCCGGTTGGCGCCATTGCCGGGGGGTTCGTGATCGCCTTTTCCGAGGTGTTCGTCACCTACGCGTGGAAAAAGGTGCTGGTCTACCTGATGCCCGAAAATCTTGAGCCATCGGGGCTCGTGCAGCTTCTGAGCACGGATTACAAGTTTGCCATCAGTTTCGCGATCCTGCTGATCGTGCTGCTGTTCCGTCCAACAGGTCTGTTCCGGGGGAAATCGGTATGAGCGATACAGCCAAGACAACTGCCCTGTTTACGCTCGTGGCCGTGCTGATCATCGGCACCGGCGTGACGCAAAGCTGGAACTCGGCGCTGTTGATCCTGAACATGGGGTTGATCAGCGCGATCATGGCGCTGGGGGTGAACCTGCAATGGGGGTTTGCGGGGCTGTTCAACGTGGGCGTCATGGGCTTCGTCGCGCTTGGCGGCTTGGCCACGGTCATCGTGTCTATGCCCCCCACGACCGAGGCCTGGGCCGCGGGCGGCTTGCGCGTATTGCTGGGCCTGGTGCTGGGCGCGGCCACCATCGTGGCGGCCATCCTGACCTACAAGGCAATGGCGCCGGGGCGCAGGCGCACGCTGGCGCTGATCGTGATACTGGTTGGCGGCTTCTTCCTGTTCCGTTTCGTGTTCGACGGCGGCGTGCAGTCGATCGAGGCGATCAACCCGTCTGTCAGCGGGTATCTCGGTGGCCTGGGGCTGCCGGTTCTGCTGTCATGGCCCGTGGGCGGGCTGCTGGCCGCGGGCGCGGCATGGATCATCGGCAAGACCGCGTTGGGCCTGCGCAGCGATTACCTGGCCATCGCCACGCTGGGCATCGCCGAAATCGTCATCGCGGTTCTGAAGAACGAGGAGTGGCTGAGCCGGGGCGTCAAGAACGTCAACGGCCTGCCGCGCCCGGTACCCAACGAGATTGACTTGCAAAACGACCCGGCCTTCGTGGAACGCGCGACGAGCCTGGGCATCGACCCGGTCACCGCTTCAACGCTTTACATCAAGCTGGGCTATGCGGTGCTCTTCGCGGTGGTGCTGGTTATCCTGCTTGTACTGGCCCAACGCGCGCTGCACAGCCCGTGGGGCCGGATGATGCGCGCGATCCGCGACAACGAGGTTGCCGCCGAGGCAATGGGCAAGGACGTGACCCGCCGGCACTTGCAGGTATTCATCCTGGGTTCGGCCATCTGCGGCATCGCGGGCGCGATGATGACCACACTGGACGGACAGCTTGTGCCCACGACCTATCAGCCGTTGCGCTTTACCTTCCTGATCTGGGTGATGGTGATCGTCGGCGGATCGGGCAACAACCTGGGCGCGGTGCTGGGCGGGTTCCTGATCTGGTTTCTCTGGGTGCAGGTCGAGCCGATGGGCCTGTGGCTGATGCAGACCATCACCAGCGGCATGTCCGAAGGATACTGGCTGCGCGAACATCTGCTGGAAAGCGCGGCGCATATGCGCCTGCTGACGATGGGCCTGATCCTGTTGCTGGTCTTGCGCTTCAGCCCGCGGGGGCTGCTTCCCGAACGCTGACGCAACAACAGCCGGCAAAACGAAAAACGGGCGGCCAGAGCCGCCCGTTTTCTTCTTGGTCCAAGGCGGCCGCCTTTTACGCGGCAAACCCCAGCTTGTAGACGTGGATTTCAAAGGTCGGATGCTGTTCCGCACCGACGACGTTTTCCTTGTAGTGACGGAAGGTCGACCGCCAAAACGGTTGGATCACGACTCCCTCATCCAGCATGATCTGTTCGAGCTTTTCCATGCTGTCGCGCCGCGTGTCGGCATCGGCGATCGACATGGCGCGCGCCAGTTCGGCATCGAACTCGGCATTCGAAAAGCCGGTTTCATTCCACGGCTCGCCCGAGCGATAGGCCAGCGCCAACACCTGGACACCAAGAGGTCGTTGCGCCCAGTCGGTGGTTGAGAACGGGTATTTCACCCAGTCGTTCCAGAACGTCGCGCCCGGCAGCACCGTGCGCTTCACCTTGATACCGGCATCGCGAAGCTGCGCGGCCACCACGTCGGACGTGTTGCGCCGCCAAGTATCGTCGATCGAGATCAGTTCGTGCTCGAAATCGGCCATGCCCGCCTCTTCCATCAGCGCAAGAGCGCCCTCCGGGTCGTGTTTCGGGGCACCGATATCGGCGTATTCGGGGTGGATCGGGCAGACATGATGGTTTTCGGCCAATTTGCCCCGGTCGGCATAGCCCAGTTGAAGGCAGATCGCGTTGTCCACCGCCATCGCCAGCGCGCGGCGCACACGAGCATCCGCATAGGGCTGCATATCGCCCACCTCGGCCAGCTGGTTGGGCCGGATGACCAGTGTATTGGCGGTCACCGCCTCGGATTTCACCCAGCCGATGCTATCGAAAATATCAATATATTCATCGAGGCTTTCATAAACCATGTCGACCTCGTCGGAATCCGCGGCCGCCACGATCGATGCCTGATCGGTCCCGAAATCGATGTATTCGATCCGGTCCAGCATGGCCTCGCCGATGACGCCCTTGCCCCACCAGTCATGCTCGGTGTTGCGCAACAGGACGGATTTGACGCCCACATCGAAGCGTTCGGGCAGGTATGGGCCGGTGCCGATCGGGTTTTCCAACGGATCGCCGTTAAAGGATGGGTGCACGATGGCGGCCGGGTAGTCGGAAAAGCCCGCGATCAACGTAATGTCGGGGCTGGGAAGGCTCAGCCGCACGGTCTGGTCATCGACCACCATGATCGCGCCCTCGCGCGCCTGCTTCGTTTCCGGGTCGACAAGTTGGCCCATGCGCGACGCCATCGAGTTGCCCTCGACCCCGGCATCACACCAACGCTCGATGTTGAAGGCCACGTCGCTTGCCGTGAACGGGTCGCCATTGTTCCAGGTCACACCCGGTCGTATGTTCAAGGTATATTCGCTGCCGTCTTCATTGACCGACCAGTCCTCCAGCAAGATACCGCGGAACGAGCCGTCGCGGTTGTATTCTACCAGGTACTCCAGCCAGCCGCGCGTGAAATTCGACATCTGCGGCCAATCGAATGTGCGCGGGTCTTTCAGCGCATTCACGGTGCTTTCTATGCGCAACGTGCCGCCCTGTTGCATGTGGGCCGCGGCATTCGCCGGTTGTGGCACGCCTATCAGCGCATAGGCGGCGGGGATCGAAACGCCCAGGGCGGTGGCCCGTGTCAGAAACTCTCGGCGCGACAGGGTGCCGGCGGCAACTTCGTCGGCATAGCGGGCGGCGGCAGGATGAAAATCCGGTGCGTCTGCAATTTGCATTGATCGGCTCTCACTTTTATTGGGGAAAACAGGCGTCGAAGGACGCAACGAAGTACGCGCATCCAATGTCGTTGCCCTTTTTTGCGGGCGTTTCGCGTACACGAAATAGCATAGGTCGCGATGCGCCGCTTTCCAGCGAGATTGTCACTTCAACGCGACTTGAACAGCCCGCCCAGGATTCCGCGCACGATGCGGCGGCCGGTGGTGCCGCCCAATTCCTTGACCAGCGCCTTGCCCAACGCCCCAGTCACGGTGTCACCGCGGCTGTTGCTGCGCGTGCTGCGGCTGGACGACCGGCCCACGCGCGCGCCGGTATAGCGGCGCCCGGCGTTGAACTCGCGTTGCTTCATGTCCTCGGCCGCTTCTTCGCGCGCCTCTGCCTCTTCGGCGGCGGCGGCGGCCTCTTCGGCGCGACGGGCCAGGATTTCATGGGCCGAGTCACGATCAATCCGCGCGTGGTATTTCGATTTCAGCGTGCTTGCGTCGATCACCGCGCGGCGTTCCGCCCCCGAGATGGGCCCCAGCCGCGACGAGGGCGGCCGAATGAGCGTACGTTCGACCACGCCGGGCACCCCCTTTTTCTGCAACATCGAGGTCACGGCCTCGCCCACGCCCACCTGCATGATCGCCTTTTCGGTGTCGAAGCGGGGATTGTCACGATAGGTTTCAGCCGCCATGCGCAATTGCTTGCGATCCTTGGCGGTAAAGGCGCGCAAGGCGTGCTGCACGCGGTTGCCCAATTGGCCCAGCACGTCCTCGGGAACATCCGCGGGGTTCTGGGTGACGAAATATACCCCCACCCCCTTGGACCTGATCAACCGCGCCACCTGTTCGACCTTGTCGATCAGCGCCTTGGGCGCGTCGTCGAACAGCAGGTGCGCCTCGTCGAAAAAAAACACCAGCTTGGGTTTTTCGGGGTCGCCCACCTCGGGCAGTTCCTCGAAAAGCTCCGACAAAAGCCACAACAGAAAGGTCGCGTACAAGCGTGGGCTGCCCATCAACCTGTCGGCGGCCAATATGTTGACCATGCCGCGCCCGTCCGTATCGCTGCGCATCAGGTCAGACAGTTCCAACGCGGGCTCGCCAAAGAAATCGGCCCCGCCCTGGTTTTCCAGCACCAGGAGCCGGCGCTGGATCGCGCCAACTGACTGCACGGAGATATTGCCATAACGCAACGACAGGTCGGTGCGCTGCTGCCCCACCCAGACCAGAAGCGCCTGTAAATCCTTGAGATCGAGAAGCGGCATGCCCTGTTCATCGGCCAGGCGGAACGCGATGTTCAATATCCCCTCTTGCGCCTCGGACAATTCCAGCAGCCGGCTCAGCAATAGCGGCCCCATCTCGGCCACGGTGGTGCGCACCGGATGGCCCTGTTCGCCGAACAAGTCCCAGAACGTGACGGGAAAGCGATCGTAGGTGAAATCGTCAAACCCGATTTTCGCGTTTCGCTCGGCAAAGGGCTGGTGCAGCTTACCTCCTGGGTCGCCGGCAATGGCCAGGCCCGACAGGTCGCCCTTGACGTCCGACAGGATCACCGGAACCCCGGCGGCAGAAAAACCCTCGGCCAGGATTTGCAAGGTTACCGTCTTGCCCGTACCCGTGGCACCCGCGATCAGCCCGTGGCGGTTGGCGTAGCCCAGCGAAAGATACTGCCTTTCGCCGTAGTCCTCGCCGCCACCCCCGATGAATACGCCGTTTTCCACCTGCTTTTCCCCCGAATGTCACCGTTCGGCAGTGACCATACATTCTTAACCATCGCGTGCCAGTCTGAATTCTGCCCGGCGCCACATGTCCTTTCTGGCGCGGGCTGGACTTCCTCCCTGTCAGACTGGCCGCATCCTTCGGGATGCGGCTTTTTTCATCACAAGGCGCATTGCGCGCGCCATGACATATTATGACCCATTGCCTGTTGACCGATGCGGCAAAACCTCCTAGCGTCGGCTCAATTACTAAGTCGGCCAGTCCGACGGGGAGTGAAAAAAATAATGAAAAAGGGGCTGTTACAGCCTCTTTTTCTTTGTCGTTTCATGCATTTCCCGACAGCAAATATTCGCCAAGGGCAGCATCGGGCTCTCGTTTTCGCGCCTGACAAGACACTCGGCCCGTGCTAAGCCCCAAACAGAATGACGTGTTACAAAGCGGGGAGCACATGCCCAAGTTTATTTCCACTCTTTCGGTTCTTGCCCTTTTGGCCATGCCATTAGCTGCACAGGCACAAGACACCGATGATGCCGGCGACGAAACCGCGCCGGCCATGCCGCAAACCCAGTCCGACATCGGCGGCGCCATCGCCCCGCAAGGAAGCGACCTGGCGATGAGCGAGGACATGAACGACCCCGAGGGGCCGGGCACGCCTTACCTGCGTGAAGAGGTCGAGGATTGGGCGCTGGAATGCATCCGCGTGCCCGAGGGCGAGGATGAGCCTTGCCAGCTGTTCCAGTCCCTTACCGATGAAAACGACAATCTCGTGTCCAACGTGCGCATCTTCAAGCTGCCCGAGGGGCAGCGCGCCGCCGGGGGGGCATTGGTCGCCGTTCCGCTGGAAACGCTGCTGACCGCGCAACTGACGATCAAGGTCGATGACGGCCAGGCCAAGCGCTACCCCTTCGCGGTTTGCGATCCGCTGGGGTGCTACGCGCGGATCGGCTTTACCGCCGAAGAGATCAACGCCTTCAAGCGCGGTGTAAAGGCAACGGTCACGATCGTGCCCTTCGTGTCGCCCGACACGCCGATCAACCTGGACATGTCGCTCAAGGGGTTCACCGCCGCGTATGACAAGGCGACGGTGATGCCGCAGTAATCGGCGCCACAGGTCAACCGACAAAGGGGCCCGGGCGGATTCGCCCGGGCCTTTTCTTCGTTTGCCAGGTGTCAGATGCGCCCGCGCGCCGCCGCCAGCATCAGGCGCAGGCGCGCGCCCCCCGGCGACAGTTCGGCCTGCGCCGCGCTGACCAATCCGGGGTTTTTCGCGATCCTGGCCAGGACGGGGCCCGCCTGCCAGGCCGGCAGCAATGCCGCGCGGGATCGTCGCGGTAAAGCGCCCTGCCGTGCACGCCCCTGCGCCAGACGCGCCGCACCCTTGCGTGCCAGCTCGACCACCGCCGGCCCGCGCCCATCCACCAGCGGCACGCGGCCTGCCGATTCAAGCGCGGGAATCGCGCGAAACCAGGCCGCCAAGCCCTGCGCATAGCCGATGTCACGGACCGCGGCCTCGGCCGGACCTGGCGCGCCAAGCGCGCGCGCGGCCACCCACATCAGCCCACCAGCCGTGTCGTCAAGAAACTGGTCAAAGGCGGCTTCATCCTCGAACGGGTCGCGGTAGATATCCCAGCGCCGGGCCAGAACCAGGCGATCGAGCACCGCGCAGGCCGGATCATCCAACACGGCGGCCAATGGCGTCACGACCTGGTGCCGGCGGGGCGCATCGCCGCCCTGCCCGATTTCCTCCAGCGCATCGCGCCACCATTGCAGGCGCATTTCCGCGATCACCGGCTCTTGCGTGACCCAGGGTGCGCGGCTGATCTCGACATTCATCGCGTAAAGCGGAAACAGAACATCGCGCGTTTCCGGCGGCGCCGCCATTGCCGCCAGGAAACGATCGGGATCGCCCTTTTGCACCGTTTCGGCGCAGGCCGCCAAGTCGTCAGATATCACGCAGAAACCCCCGTATCAGCGTCTCGGTCGCCGACACGTCGACCACGTCGAGATGCCCGACGTCCGGTAGAACATGATAGCGCCCGTTGTCGGTCGCGCCAGACATCAGCGGCTCATACCCTTCGGCGACCAAACTCTGGTCTTGCGCGCCCGCCACCAGCAGGAATGGTGGCAGCGCCGCGACATCGGACAGGTAATCGCGCCGTGGTGCATAGGACAGGTTCAGCCGCCAACTGTAGGCGGTGGTTGCCGTATCGCCCAAGGGCCCGTCCAGAACCGCTCGCGGTATGGCGAACTGGATCATCTTCAACCCGTCCAGCCCGCGGATGCCGACCATGTTCAGCATCGACAGCCCGACGATACGCCGGGTCAGCACATGCGCCCAGCCTCCGGAGTTTTCCCGCGTCACCGGCGCGTCGTATTGCAGGAACGGCGCCAGCAGGATGGCCCCGTCGATCAGGCCCCGATGCGTGCCGCCCGCAAAGCGCACCACTAGCCCCCCGCCCGAGGAATGCCCCAGCAGCACGACCTTGCGTCCGTCGGCATCACCGATGGCGGCGGCCAGGTCATCCTCCAGCTGGCCCACGTAATCCACGTCGCCCCGCCGCACCGGGTCGGCCCCATGCCCGCGCAGGGTGACGGCGCGCAGCTCGGCCACGTCGCGCAGCGCCCAAGCCAGCCGGTCGAACTGCATCCCGTGCCAGCCCGAGCCATGCAACATTACCACGATGGGCTTGGCCGCGGGCGCGGCCGGGTCGTCAACCACGGTCATCGGCAGCCTGTTTCCGTCCGTCGCCACAAAGTGCGTGCGGCGAAACCGGGGGGCGTCTTGCGGCGGGTCAAAGGGGGCCTGGATCAGCCCGGTGAAATCCAGCACGCCGCCCTCGGGCAATGGCCCGGGGCGCTGCGACAGGATCAACCCCAGCGCGATGGCCAGATAGGCGACCACCGCGATACCCAGTATTTTCGAAACGGTATAAATCAAGGCTCACCAGAAATTCGTTTACATAACCCCGCACGCCGGCTCACGCTGCGGACACCACCGTGCCTTCGTGCACGAGTTTCCAGGTGATCGCATCCAGCAGCGCGTCGAAACTGGCATCGACTATGTTCGGGCTGACCCCAACGGTTGACCAACGGCGCCCGGCGGCATCCTCGCTGTCGATGATGACGCGGGTGACGGCATCGGTACCGCCCTGGGTAATACGCACCTTGAAATCGACCAGCCGCATGTCGGCGATCATGTCGGAATACCGCCCAAGATCCTTGGACAGCGCCCGCGCCAGCGCGTTGACGGGGCCGCGGTCGCTGCCGTCCTCGTCCAGCGATTCACTGACCGACAGTTTCTTTTCGCCATCGACCTTCACCACCACCACGGCCTCGGACAGGCTGACCATCTGGTTGTACTTGTTCTTGCGCCGCTCAACGGTCACCTTGTAGCGCTTGACCTCGAAGAAATCGGGCAACTGGCCCAGTTCGCCGCGCGCCAGCAGTTCGAACGAGGCCTGCGCGCTGTCATAGGTATAGCCTTGGGACTCGCGCTCTTTGACGACCTCGAGGATACGCGCCAAGGCGGGGCTATTCGCGGGCACCTCGATTCCGGCCTCGGCCAGGCGGCGGCGCAGGTTCGACTGGCCGGCCTGGTTCGACATCGGGATGATGCGGGCGTTGCCCACCTGGGCGGGGTCGATATGCTCGTATGTGCTGGGGTCTTTCAGGATGGCGCTGGCATGCAGCCCGGCCTTGTGTGCAAAGGCGCTGGCCCCGACATAGGGCGCCTGGCGCATGGGCACGCGGTTCAGGATCTCGTCGAGCATTCGGCTGATGCGGGTCAGGCCGGTCAGCGCCTCTTGCGTGATCCCGGTATCATAGCGGCTGGCATAGGGGTGTTTCAGCAGCAGGTTGGGCAGCAGCGTTGTCAGGTTGGCATTGCCACAGCGTTCGCCCAGCCCGTTCAGCGTACCCTGGATCTGCCGCGCGCCCGCGTCGATCGCGGCCAGGCTGCCGGCAACCGCGTTCTCTGTGTCGTTGTGGCAATGGATGCCCAGCCGCGCGCCTGGAATCCCGGCGGCAATCACGGCGGCGGTGATACGACCGATCTCGGCCGGCAGGGTGCCGCCATTGGTGTCGCACAGAACGATCCAGCGGGCGCCCGCGTCATGCGCGGCGCGCAGACAATCCAGCGCGTAGTCGGGATTGGCCTTGTAACCATCAAAGAAATGCTCGGCATCGAACAGCGCCTCGCGCCCTTGCGCCACGACATGGGCGACGCTGGCACGGATGCTTTCCACGTTCTCGTCCAGCCCGATCCCCAGCGCCGCGGTCACGTGGAAGTCGTGGGTCTTGCCCACAAGGCACACCGCCGGCGTGCCCGCGTTCAGCACGGCGGCCAGCACGTCGTCATTATCGGCGGATCGGCCCGCGCGTTTGGTCATGCCGAAGGCGGTGAACCGCGCCTGCGTGTCGGGGCGGGCGTCGAAAAAGGCGCTGTCGGTAGGGTTTGCCCCCGGCCAGCCGCCTTCGATGTAATCGACGCCCAACTCGTCCAGCGCCTGCGCTATGCGGATTTTCTCATCGGTCGAGAATTGCACGCCCTGCGTCTGCTGCCCGTCGCGCAGCGTCGTGTCATAGATATAAAGGCGGTCCTTCATCGCTGCACCCTCGCCGTTTCACCGCTCGCAGCACAAAGTGCAAAGGGCAGCCCCCGGCCGCGGGCGGGGGAGAAGCCCCCGCCCATGGGGGCGGTCGGGGGCTGCCCGGCGTGCCGCCGGGCAAGAGGGGTGATTTTGCCGCGCATCATTTCAACGCCTCCAGCTTGGTGGGGTCGAAGTCTGGGCCGGGGACCAATTCGACACCATCCTTGGACATCCGCACCTCGACGCCAGCGTCGATGAGGGCGGATTTCATGCGGTCTACTTCGGTGAAATCCTTCGCGGCAATCGCGTCTAGGCGTAACTTTGACAAAGTGTCACTCAATCTTTGCCAATCTTTAGGGTCAATGATTGAGACCGCGCTACGCGAGAAATCGGGGTTGAACAAGCCCAAGAATAACAAGGAATCCGCAAGAGATTGCGCTGCTTCCTGTCGCAATGGGTTTGCTGTGTCATCTGCAAAAGCTGCAAGGACATGCAGGCAATGCAAAGCCCCATGAGTATTCAGATCATCGGCCAAGGCTTCGATCAAGGGGTGATCTACTCGCCGAAGATCTGGTGACGGCGACGGCAAGACATCAAAAACCAAGCGATGGAACTGTTCTAGGGTTCGTCTTGCGTCTTTTGCCTTCTTCTCGGTCCAGTCCATCGGCTTGCGATAATGGGTCGACAGCATGACGAAGCGGATCACCTCGCCCGGCACGCCCTGGTCCAGCAGATCGCGGACGGTAAAGAAATTGCCCAGGCTCTTGGACATTTTCTTACCCTCGACCTGCAACATCTCGTTATGCAACCAGAAGCGCGCGAAACCGCCCTCGGGATGGGCGCAGCAGCTTTGCGCGATCTCGTTTTCGTGATGCGGGAACATCAGGTCGTTGCCGCCGCCATGGATGTCGAATGTCTCGCCCAAGAGTTCGTATGCCATGGCCGAACATTCGATATGCCAGCCCGGACGCCCCCGGCCCCAGGGGCTGTCCCAGCCCGGCAGGTCGTCGGCCGACGGCTTCCACAGCACGAAATCCATCGGGTTGCGCTTGTAAGGCGCCACCTCGACCCGTGCGCCCGCGATCATGTCATCGACCGAGCGGCCCGACAGCTTGCCGTAATCGCGGTAACTTTCGACCGCGAACAGCACGTGCCCCTCGGCCTCGTAGGCGTGCCCCTTCGCGATCAGATCCTCGATCATGGCGATCATCTGCGGGATGTATTGGGTGGCGCGGGGCATCGCGTTGGGTTCCAGCGCGCCCACGGCGGCCATGTCATCGAGAAACCACCGCGTCGTTTCCGCCGTGATCTCGGCGATGGAGCGCCCGCTTTCGGCCGCCCGCGCGTTGATCTTGTCATCCACGTCGGTGAAATTGCGCACGTAGGTGACGTGATCCGCGCCGTAGACATGGCGCAACAGGCGATAAAGCACGTCGAATACGATCACCGGGCGGGCGTTGCCCAGATGCGCGCGGTCGTAAACGGTGGGCCCGCAGACGTACATGCGCACGTTTTGCGGGTCGATCGGCGTGAACCGTTCTTTCTTGCGGGACTTCGTGTTGTAAAGCCGGATTTCGGTCATGTCTTTCCTCGCGCGCGACGCTCGCGGCGGGCTTAGCAACTTCATCGGATTAGGGAAAGAAGGAACGGCCCGCCTGACGATGTCAGCCGGTAATGCAGATGCAGATGCGAATGATGCAGCTTCCGTTCATGAGACGCTACGTTACGCTCCTGCCCGCCCCTTGCCAAGCGAAAATCTCGCGGCCATGGTCAGCCCGGATTTGATCAAAACGAGGAAGGCCGGCCCCATGGAACTGTCACAGCGCATCACCCGGATGATCGGCAAGGGCGGCGACGGGTGGGACTTGTTCTTCAAGGCGCGCGCGATGGCCGATGTCGGCCAGCCGGTGGTCGAGCTGACGATCGGCGAGCATGACATACGCACCGACCCCAGGATCCTGGCCGCGATGGACCGCGCGGCGCGCGGCGGCCATACCGGATACGCTATGATGTCGGGCACAGATGATTTGCGCGATGCGGTGGCCGCGCGCGTGCAGGCGCGCACCGGCGTGCCCACCGCCCGCGAAAACGTGCTGATCACGCCGGGCGGGCAATCGGGGCTGTTTGCCGCCCATCATGCGGTATGCGACGATGGCGACCGGGCGCTTTTCATCGACCCTTACTATGCGACCTATCCCGGCACGATTCGCGCCATCGGCGCACAGGCGGTGCCGGTGCAGGCCCGCGCCGAAGATGCGTTCCAGCCGCGCGCCGATGACCTGGCCGCCGCCGCGCCGGGTGCGAAAAGCCTGCTGGTCAACACCCCGAACAACCCCACCGGCGCGGTCTATTCACGCGCCACGCTCGATGGTATCACGCGGGTCTGCCAAAAGCATGACCTTTGGCTGATCTCGGACGAGGTCTATGACACCCAGGTATGGGACGGTGCCCACCTGTCGCCGCGCGCCCTGCCCGGCATGGCCGAACGCACGCTGGTCGTGGGGTCGATGTCGAAAAGCCACGCCATGACCGGCAGCCGCATCGGCTGGCTTGTCGGGCCAAGGCGCGCCATCGCCCACCTGGCGTCGCTGGCGATCCATACCACGTACGGTGTGCCCGGCTTCATCCAGGATGCGGCGCTTTTCGCACTGAACGAAGGCCCCGCGCTGGAGCAGGAAATCGCCGCCCCCTTTGCCCGCCGTCGCGCCATCGCGATGGATATCCTGGGCCGGCAGAACGCCATCCGCGCGCTGCCGCCGCAAGGTGCGATGTACATGATGCTGGATATCCGCGCCACGGGGCTGTCGGGGTTGGATTTCGCCGAAAGGCTGCTTGCGCAGCACATGATCGCCGTCATGCCCGGCGAAAGCTTTGGCCAGGCGCCGGCGGGCCATATCCGCGTGGCGCTGACGGTTGCGGATGCGCGCTTTGCCGAGGCGTTCCAGACGCTGGTCGACATGGCTAGCGAATTGGCGACCTAGTCGCCCAGCATCCAGTCGCCGTCCGGGTGAAAGGCGTGGAAGGCAAAGGCGAAGGGCATGTCATGCACCACCGGCTGGCCGGTATCGTCCGTCACCCGCACGGTACCCACGTCGCGGCCCTGCGCGATCTCCGCCGTATCCAGAGCCGAGGCCTGCCCCGCCTGCCATCGCAGCACCAGACCGGCCTCGCGTATCTCGCCGGCCGCGCGCAGGCGGCCAATCGGCCAGGCGCGGTTGCCCACGCGCACCACGCGGGCCAGTGGCTCGATACCATGGGGCGGGTTTTCCCCACGATAGAGAAACGGCCGCGCGGACCCGTCATACCCACGGTATGGGTTCATCCCGTATTGGCGGGCGGTGCGCGGCTGGTCCATCACCAGCCCGTCGGGATGGCGATCCAGGAAATCGCCCCAGCTTTCCATCACGGCAGGCAGTTGCGTGAGTTGCGTGCCCGTCATTTCGCCGACGATGGCGGTGCCAAGCGCCTGCTGCCACCAGCTTTCGGTCTGGCGATCATACATGATCATGTCCGAGAAGCGCAGCTTGCCCGACACGCCGAATTCCAGCACCCGGTCCCCGACGCGGCGATCGAACACCATGGCGGTGTTGCACAGCGGGCAATAGGTGACCGCGACGGGCTGTCCTGCTACCACATCATTGGCAATCTCGTGCCACATCAGGTAGCGGACAGAATAGGCGCGCGCGCCATTGCCCAGTTCCAGCGTCATGACCGGTTCGCGCGGGTCCAGCCGGGCTTCCTCACGGGCGGGAACCATGTCCGGGTCGGTCAGCGCAGGGATGCCATCGCGGGGCGGACCGCCGCTGATGATCTCGGACCAGTTTTCCACGCTGGTGCGGGAAAAATCCGTTTCGGGCCATTCGGATTTCCAGGAACGCGGCTCTGCCTGGGCCATGCTGGCCAGGGCAAATGCGGCAAGCACAAGACAAACGCGGTTGAGCATAAGGGCCTCCTGCCATTTGACAGCAACAGCGTGCGCCATAATCGCGCATCGCGATAGCCCCGCCACGCATTCGTGATAGTCCGTCAGTCCAGCAGCCAGGCAAAGGCGCGGCGCAGTTGGGCCGTGCCATCCCGGTCATACCAACGCCCATGCGCAACGATCACGCGTTCGGGCGCCCAAGCGATCATGCGCTGCACCTGCGCGCGCAATTCGGCGCGGTGGCCGGCAAAACTCGCGCGCATGTCGCGTGGCATTGCCCCCGGCTCGGCGATGCCGCCCAGACGCACCAGCCCGCGCATCCACCAGGGCAGCGTGCGCAGTTCGAAATTCTCGATCAGGTCAGTCAGGATCAAGCTGGACGACGCGCGGTGAAAGAACACTGCTTCGGCATGCAAGTTGCTGCCGGTCACCACCATCTGGTCGACCTGCCCCGCCCAGTCGGGCGGCGCGTCCTGCCCAAGCGCGTGGTCTATCCGGAACGCGACATTGCGCGACGCCGCCCGCGCCGCAACACCCGGCGCCGCCCAGACCTGCGCCCCCGGCAGCGCGGCTTGCCATTCGGGCAAAGACGCGTAGTGAATCCAGTTCGGGGCCACGAGGTGGCGGATCGGGCCCAACTCTTCCAACTGCGCCTGCAAGGACGCGCTCCAGCGCGTCGGCGAATGCAGCCACAGATCGCCATTGGCCAGCCGCAGCGCGGTGGCGCGGGTCGGAAACGGCATCTTGTAAAAGCGGATCACCGGCCCATCCACCACCCAGATGTCCCGCGCCACCGGCTTGGGAGTATCGAGCGGCGGATAGGCCGGGCCGGTCATTCCACCACGGTGACGCTGGTCATAACGTCGGGCTGGCCCACCACGGCACCATTCTGGCCGCGGCCACGCTTGATGGCGTCAACCACGTCCATACCTTCGGTCACGCGGCCCACCACGGTGTATTGCCCGTTCAGGAAATGGCCCTCGTCGAACATGATGAAGAACTGGCTGTTGGCGCTGTCCGGGTTCTGGCTGCGCGCCATGCCCACCACGCCCCGGTCAAAGGGGATGTCAGAGAACTCGGCGTTCAGGTCGGGCTTGTCGGACCCGCCCATGCCGGCCTGGCGCATGTCCTGGCCCATCTTGCCGAATTGGACATCGCCCGTCTGTGCCATGAACCCCTCGATCACGCGGTGGAATACCACCCCGTCATAAGCGCCTTCGGCCGCAAGGGCGGCGATCCGTTCGGCATGGCCCGGCGCCACGTCCTCGAGCAGGTCGATGGTGATGGTGCCGTTGGCCTCGCCCTCGACCTTAATGGCGATCCCGGTCGCGGCGGCGGGGCTGGCGGCCAGCGCCAGCAAAAGGGCAAGTTTACGCATCCGAGGCCACCTTGACACTGATCATCCGGTCGGGGCTGGCCGGCGGCTCGCCGCGCGCGATGGCATCTACGTGTTCCATGCCCGAAATCACGCGACCATAGACGGTGTATTGCCCGTTCAGGAAATGGTTGTCCTTGAAGTTGATGAAGAACTGGCTGTTGGCCGAATTCGGGTTGGCCGAACGGGCCGCGCCCAGCGTGCCCCGGTCATGCGGCAGCTTGGAAAACTCGGCCGGCAGATCGGGCAGGTCGCTGCCGCCGGTGCCCGCGCGGGCGGGGGTGTAATCGGTTTCCATGTTGGCGAATTGCACATCGCCGGTCTGCGCCATGAAACCGTCGATCACGCGGTGAAAGGCCACGTTGTCATACTTGCCGGCGCGGGCCAGCTCTTTCATCCGCTCGGCATGCTTGGGCGCCACGTCGGGCAGCAGTTGAATGGTGACGGTGCCGCCTTTCAGCTCCATCAGGATCGTGTTCTCGGGGTCGGTGATCTCGGCCATCGGGCCCTCCTTTTCAGATGTTTGCGCAAACCTAGGCGCGCGCGCCGCGAAAGCCAAGCGCAGAGGTTGACGCACGCGCGCCATCGCGCCATGAGACGCCCGACACAGCCGCAGCAATGGATGGGATCATGGCCTGGAACACGCTGGACGACATCGACCTGGCGGGCAAGCGCGTGCTTGTGCGCGTCGACATCAACGTGCCGGTCGAGGATGGCGTGGTGACCGATGCCAGCCGGATCGAACGGATCGTGCCGACGGTGCTGGATATCCTGGCCAAGGGGGGCCACCCGATGCTGATCGCGCATTTCGGTCGCCCCAAGGGCAAGGTGGTGCTGGACTTGTCGCTGCGGGTCTGCCTGCCCGCGCTGGAGGAAAAGCTGGGCCGCAAGGTGCGGTTCGTCGAAACGCTCGAAGCGGCCGAGAACCTGACCGAAGAGGCGCGCGACGCCGATGTGCTGCTGCTTGAGAATATCCGCTTCCACCCAGGAGAAGAGGCCAACGACCCCGCCTTCGCCGCCCGCCTGGCCGAGCTGGGCGATGTCTATTGCAACGATGCGTTTTCCGCCGCGCATCGTGCACATGCCTCGACCGAGGGTCTGGCGCGGCTCCTGCCGTCTTGCGCGGGCCGCCTGATGCAGGCCGAGCTTGAGGCGCTGGAGGCCGCGTTGGGCGCGCCCGCGCGCCCGTTGGTGGCGGTCGTGGGCGGGGCCAAGGTCTCGACCAAGCTGGACCTGCTGGGCAACCTGGTGGAAAAGGTCGACCAGCTGGTGATCGGCGGCGGCATGGCGAACACCTTTCTGGCCGCACAGGGAATCGGCGTTGGCAAATCGCTTTGCGAGCATGACATGGCGGACACCGCGGCACAGATCATCGCGAAGGCACAAGCCACCGGCTGCGAGATCATCCTGCCAGCGGACGTGGTGGTTGCGCGCGAATTCGCCGAGGGCGCGGCAAACGAAACCGTACCCGCCACCGAATGCCCCGACGACGCGATGATACTGGATGCCGGGCCGCAAAGCGTGACACGCATCATCACGGCGCTGGAAGCGGCCAGGACATTGATCTGGAACGGTCCGCTGGGCGCCTTTGAAATCGCACCTTTCGACGCGGCCACCAACGCCGCCGCGGCCCGCGCCGCCGAACTGAGCGCCGAGGGCAAACTGGTGTCGGTCGCCGGGGGCGGCGACACCGTGGCCGCGCTGAAACGCGCCGGCGCCGCCGATCGCTTTACCTATATATCGACCGCCGGGGGCGCCTTCCTGGAATGGATGGAGGGCAAACTGCTGCCCGGTGTCGCCGCCTTGGACAAGGTGACGTAACCCCCGCGCGCGCCCGCGTTAGCGCCACCATAATTGCAACCCCTGCGCGCCTGTCCTAGACACTGGCGCAAGATTTGATCGCAACGACACTGTAACAGGACATAGTCACCATGAACGCGGCACAGGCTGAAAAGATCACGACCGGCAAGGGTTTCATAGCGGCGCTCGACCAGTCGGGTGGCTCGACCCCCAAGGCATTGCGGCTTTATGGCGTGGCCGAGGACGCCTATTCCAACGATGCCGAGATGTTCGACCTGGTGCACCAGATGCGCACCCGTATCGCGCAGGCACCCGCCTTCAACGGGGACAAGGTGCTGGGTGCGATCCTGTTCGAAATGACCATGGATCGCGAGATGGACGGCATGCCGACCCCGCAATACATGTGGGAAAGGCGCGGGGTCGTGCCGTTCCTGAAGGTCGACAAGGGGCTGGACGCGGAAAAGGACGGCGTGCAGATGATGAAGCCGATGCCCGAGTTGGACGCGCTGCTGGCGCGCGCCGTGAAGGCGGGGATCTTCGGCACCAAGATGCGCTCGGTCATCAACGCGGCCTCGGCGCCCGGCATCCGCGCGGTGGTGGCGCAGCAATTTGAAATCGGCCGCCGGATCCTGGCGCACGGTCTGGTGCCTATCATCGAACCCGAGGTGACGATTTCGATCGCCGACAAGGCCGAGGCCGAGGATATCCTGCTGGCCGAGCTTCTGGCTCATCTCGACGCGCTGCCCGAAGAGCAGCAGGTCATGCTGAAACTGACCTTGCCCGAGGTGGCGAACCTCTACAAACCGCTTGTCGACCATCCCCGCGTGATGCGCGTCGTGGCCCTGTCGGGCGGCTACAGCCGGGACGAGGCCAACGACCGGCTGTCGAAGAACACCGGCATGATCGCCAGCTTTTCGCGCGCGCTCACCGAGGGGCTGAGCGCAGGGCAGACCGACGAGGCGTTCAACGCGACCATCGCGGCCTCGATCGAGAGCATCTACAACGCCTCGGTCGCGGGCTGAGGCCACCGGGCTTGCGGGCGTGCAGCGCCCGCCCGGACCAGGGGGCGCTGCCCCCTCTTGGCCCGTGCCGGGCCAATTCACCCCCGGGGTATTTCCGGCAAGAGGAAGCCCCGGGCCGCGATTAGGCACCGCGCATTTGTACCACGAGGCCCTTGTAGGCATCGGCGACCACCGCATCGGCGGCTTCCAGGAACCGCGCGATCAGGCGCGGATGGCCAAGACTGCGCCGCCAGGCGACACCGACCGTGCGGGTCATGACCGGATGAAAAGGCACCGCCACCACGTCGGTGTCATGCGCCGGCATTTCCGAGCGCAGGTATAGTGCCGGCAGCAGCGTGGCCCCCATGTTCATCGCCACCATTTGCCGCAACGCATCAAGGCTGGTGCCTTCGTATTCGCTGCGCAGCCGCGCGCCGGTATCGCGGCACAGGCGGGTAATCTGCCCGTGCAGAGCATGGGCCGGCCCAAGCGAGAGCATGTCGAGCCCGGCCAGGTCGGCGGTGCCAACGCGCGCCCGCGCCGCCAGCGCGTGATCGCGGGCCACGGCCAGGAAAAGCGGTTCGCGGTAAAGCGGGCGCAGGCTGAGATCGGCCGCCGCGAGGGGCAATTGCGTGACGACAAGGTCATGGGCACCGGCCAGCAGATCCTCGATCATGTCGCGGGGCGGGCCGTCGCGGGCGAGCAGTTTCAGCTCGGGATGCGTTTCGTGCAGGTGGCGGAGGATTCCGGGCAGCATGTAGGGGCCAATGGTGGGCGTCGCCCCCAGCCGCAACGTGCCCGTCACACCGGCATCAAGCGATCGCGCCAGCGCGGCCAGGTCCTCGGCCTGGGCCAGGATGTCGCGCGCCCTTGGCAGGATTTCCCGCCCCGCCGGTGTGAGCACAAGCCCGCCACGGCGGCGTTCGACAAGGCGCTGGCCGACGCGGTTTTCCAAGGCGGCGATCTGAAGGCTGAGCGACGGTTGGCTGATGCCCAGCCGCTCGGCGGCGCGGCGATACTGCCCGTTATCGGCCAGGGTCACGAAATAGCGCAGCTGGCGCATTGAGGGCAGATCGGGCGGCACGCCCATGTATAGGTTTTTCCTATGGATAAACTCGTCCCATTAGCCTGAATATCTGCCCAATCTCTTCCCATATCAAGGTGCACAGGTGAACCGAAACGGGAGGTCAGGATGAAACATTCAGTGTTGGATCGTGTTGCCAGCATTTCCGCGCGGGTTGCGGCCCTGAACAGGCGCAAGGCAGACTTGGAGGAGGAGATCGCGGCCGAAGAGCTGCGCCCCGCCCCGGACGGGTTGCGCCTGCGGCAATTGAAGGCGCGCAAGCTGCGCATCCGCGACCAGTTGGCGCGTTACGATGGCGTGTTGCGCACGCTCAAGCCGCTGGCCGGCCACGCAGCGGCGCGGCGCGGAGGCCTTGCATGATGGCGCCCGGAAGATGTCGCGCAGGCGTCGGGGCTGTTTCACGGCCGCGATCTTGACGAGCTGGCCCGCGCCTGCCGCGACAGGGCCGCACCGGAAAAGCCCCAGCTTCGTGTCATCAACGGCGGGCGCCGCCAGTGCCTGGCGGGAAAGACCGGGGTGCAAGAGCTTGCGCCCCCGGTCACCCCCTAGCCCAGCCGCGCAAGGATGCCGTCGATGTCGATGCCCGAGACCGCCCCCGGCACATGCCCGCGCTGCCCCTCCAGTCGCGTGGCGATAAAGCCCTCGGCCACGGGCACGGATTCAAGTTCCAGAAGGTAGGCCGCGGCCAGAAGGTTGGCCGCGCTTTCGGCGAACCAGCGCGCCTCGGCTTCGGGCGGCAGCGCAGGCCAGCGCGTCTGGTGCGCCCTGAGCGCCGCGTCGTAGCGCGGATCGCGCCCGATCACCGATTGCAGCCGGGTCATCAGCCCCTCGGTGGCCAAGGGTTCCTTGACAAGCGTGCGCAGGATATCCAGGCAGATCACGTTGCCCGACCCTTCCCAGATGCCGTTCAACGGCGCCTCGCGATAGAGCATCGGCATCGGCGTTTCCTCGATATAGCCCATGCCGCCCAGGCACTCCATCGCCTCGACGATCATCACCGGCGCGCGCTTGTTCGAGATGAACTTGGCCAGCGCGACGCTGATCCGGGCAAAGGCGCGGTCGGCCTCGCTGGTGCCGTCAAAGGCGCGCGCGGCGCCGAAGGCAAGCGCGGTCGCGGCTTCGACCTCCAGTGCCAGGTCGGCCATCACGGCCCGCATCAGGGGCTGGTCGATCAACCGGCGCTGAAAGGCCGCGCGCCCCGAGACCCACCAATACGCCTCGTCCAGCGCCGCGCGCATCAGCCCGGCGGGCGCCATGGCTGTATCCAGCCGGGTATGATGGACCATTTCGATGATGGTCTTGACGCCCTGCCCCTCCTCGCCCAGGCGATAGGCCACCGCGTCGTGATACTCGATCTCGGAAGAGGCATTGGCGCGGTTGCCCAGCTTGTCCTTGAGCCGCATGAGATGCATCGTGTTGCGCCCCTCCTCCAGCCAGCGCGGCACCAGGAAACAGGTCAGCCCGCCGGGCGCATGGGCCAGCGTCAGAAAACCGTCGCACATCGGCGCCGAGCAGAACCATTTATGCCCGCGCAACGTGTAATGATCGCCATGCGGGGCGGCCGTGGTCGCGTTGGCCCGCACGTCTGACCCGCCCTGCTTTTCGGTCATCGCCATGCCCATGGTCGCGGCGCGTTTCCGGCCCACGGGAGCAATCGACGGATCATAGACGCGCGCCGTCAGCCGCGGCACCCAGGTTTCCGCCAGCGCTGGGTTGTCGCGCAGCGCCGGAACGGCGGCATAGGTCATGGTCAACGGACAGGAAATGCCGGGTTCGAGCTGCGCCATGTAATAGACAAGCCCCGCATGGGTGGCATGTCCGCCCGGTGCATCCTCCCACGGTCGCGCCGCGTAGCCCAGCGTCATGCCAAGATCCATGATCGCGTGATAGCCCGGGTGAAACTCGACCTCGTCGCGGCGCCGGCCGGACCGGTCGAACACATGCAGGCGCGGCGCGTCGCGGCGGGCGTTCTCGGCATGCTGGCGCATCTCGTCGCGGCCCATCAGGCGGCCGGCCTCGGCCAGCGCCGTGGCATCTGCACCGGCCCATCGCGCGGCGGCACGCAGCGCGGTATCGCCTGACCACAGGTCGCGGTCGGCACGGGGTTCGGGCTGGTTGGTGACGTCGTGCGTGGCAAGTTGGCTGTGGGGTGCGGTTGTCATTCTGGCTCCTCCTGCCGCCAGAATGCCAGCGGCGCGGCCATCACGCCAGTTTTACGCGGCGTTCCGGCCGGCCCCGGGCGGGAAAACACAGGGCCGGTGCGATTTGGGGGATTCACAGCACAAGACGATTGTGGCACAGTCTTTTCAATGTGCGCGCTAGCCGCACGATCAGAGGCAGAAACGTGCGCGCTAGCCGCACGATCAGAGGCAGAAACGGCAGTATCATGGCACGGCGCAAGACCCCCGCTCTTGGCATCCTGGCTTTCTTCGCGGTGGCGTTCTCGATGGGCGCCTATTTCGCCTTTGCCGCGGTGCAAGGCGATTACGGCCTGTTCCGCCGCGCCGAGATCCAGGCTGACAGCACCACCCTTGAGGCCGAGCTAGACCGGCTGGAGGCGCAAGTGGCGCGCATGGAAAACCTGACCCGCCGCCTGTCTGACGACTATCTGGACATCGACCTGCTGGATCAACAGGCGCGCGACGTGCTGGGCCTGCTGCGATCGGACGAGATCGTCATTCGCTGACCGAACGGCCCGCGCAACGCAGGCGCCGCGGGAATTTCCACTCGCATGACACGGCAGAATGCTGTATGGAATAGTTTAACGCTAAACTATTGCCATTCGCGAAGGGAGGCGCAGCATGGCTGCCAGAAAAACCCAAGCCAAACCGAATGTTTCCGCCGACGAGCTGAAACAGTTTTACCGTGACATGCTGCTGATCCGGCGATTCGAGGAAAAGGCCGGCCAGCTATACGGCATGGGCCTGATCGGCGGGTTCTGCCACCTCTATATCGGGCAGGAGGCCGTTGTTGTCGGGCTCGAAGCCGCGGCTGAAGAGGGCGACAAGCGCATCACCACCTATCGCGACCACGGACACATGCTGGCCTGCGGGATGGACCCGGACGGCGTCATGGCCGAACTGACCGGCCGCACCGACGGCTATTCCAAGGGCAAGGGCGGCTCGATGCACATGTTCTCGACCGAGAAGGATTTCTACGGTGGGCACGGCATCGTCGGTGCCAACGTGCCACTGGGTGCGGGCCTCGCCTTCGCCGACAAGTACCTGGAAAACGACCGCGTCACCTTTACCTATTTCGGCGATGGCGCGGCCAACCAGGGCCAGGTCTATGAAACCTTCAACATGGCCGCGCTGTGGGACTTGCCGGTGATCTTCGTGATCGAGAACAACCAGTATGCAATGGGCACGGCGCAGAAGCGATCAACCTCGACCGGCGACATCTTCACCCGCGGCGAGGCCTTCGGCATCCCCGGCGAAGCGGTTGACGGGATGGATGTTCTGGCGGTGCGCGATGCCGGCGTGAAGGCGGTGAAACACTGCCGCGCGGGCAAGGGCCCCTATATCCTGGAAATCAAGACGTACCGCTATCGCGGCCACTCGATGTCGGACCCCGCGAAATACCGCAGCCGCGAAGAGGTGCAGAAAATTCGCGAGGAAAAGGACGCCATCGAACATGTGCGCGACCTATTGCTGCAGGGCAAGCACGCCTCCGAGGACGATCTGAAAGCGATCGACAAGGAAATAAAGGGAATCGTCAACGCCAGTGCCGATTTCGCCAAGGAAAGCCCCGAACCCGCGCTGGACGAGCTGTGGACGGACATTTACGCCGACGCGGCGCCGCAGAACGCGTGACGGGAGGAGATTGAGACAATGGCAACCAAAATCCTGATGCCCGCCCTCTCGCCCACCATGGAAGAGGGCACATTGGCCAAGTGGCTGGTCAAGGAAGGCGACACGGTCAAGGCCGGTGACATCCTGGCCGAGATCGAAACCGACAAGGCCACGATGGAATTCGAGGCGGTCGACGAAGGCACCATCGGAAAGATCGTGGTGTCCGAAGGCACCGAGAACGTGAAGGTCAACAGCCCCATCGCCGTTCTGCTGGAAGAGGGCGAAAGCGCCGATGACCTCGACGCCGAGGCCGGCGCGCCGGACGAAGGCGCCGCCACCGGGAAAGATGCCGACAAGAACACGTCGGACACGCCCGATGCCGCTCCGGCCCAGGCAAATCGCGCCCCGCGCGACGAGGCCACGGCCGAGGCGCCGCAACCCGACCGCAGCCCGGACTGGCCCGAGGGCACCGAGCTGAAAAAACAGACCGTGCGCGAGGCGCTGCGCGATGCCATGGCCGAGGAGATGCGCGCCGACAGCACCGTTTTCGTGATGGGTGAAGAGGTGGCCGAATACGAGGGCGCCTACAAGATCACCCAGGGCCTGCTGGACGAGTTCGGCGCCAAGCGCGTGATCGACACGCCCATCACCGAGCATGGGTTCGCCGGTGTCGGCGTCGGCGCCTCGTGGGGCGGCCTGCGCCCCGTGGTGGAGTTCATGACCTGGAACTTCGCCATGCAAGCCATTGACCAGATTATCAATTCGGCGGCCAAGACCCTGTACATGTCGGGTGGCCAGATGGGCAGCCCCATCGTGTTCCGTGGCCCCAACGGCGCCGCGGCCCGCGTGGCCGCCCAGCACAGCCAGGATTACGCCGCATGGTATGCGCAGATTCCCGGTTTGCGCGTGGTGATGCCCTATTCGGCCTCCGATGCGAAGGGTCTGCTGAAATCGGCGATCCGCGATCCGAACCCGGTCGTGTTCCTGGAAAACGAGATCCTTTACGGCAAGAGTTTCGACGTGCCGGTGATGGAGGATTTCACCATTCCTTTCGGCAAGGCCCGAACATGGCGCGAAGGCAGCGATGTGACGATCGTCAGCTTCGGCATCGGCATGACCTATGCGCTGGAAGCGGCCGACAAGCTGGCCGAAGACGGTGTCGAGGCCGAGGTGATCGACCTGCGCACCCTGCGCCCCATCGATTACGACACGGTGTTGGCCAGCGTGATGAAAACCAACCGCTGCGTCACCGTGGAAGAGGGCTGGCCGGTGGGCAGCATCGGCAACCATATCAGCTCGGTCATCATGCAGCGCGCGTTCGACTATCTCGATGCGCCGGTCGTGAACGTCACCGGCAAGGATGTGCCCATGCCCTATGCCGCCAATCTCGAACGCCACGCGCTGACCTCGGTCGACGAGGTGATCGAGGCGGTCAACCAAGTCACCTACCGCTAAGGAGGACGCGCGATGCCCACGGAAATCCTGATGCCCGCCCTGTCCCCCACGATGGAGGAAGGCACGCTGGCGAAATGGCTGGTCAAGGAAGGCGACACCGTGTCTGCCGGTGACCTGCTCGCCGAGATCGAAACCGACAAGGCCACGATGGAATTCGAGGCGGTCGACGAAGGCACCATCGGAAAGATCGTGGTGTCCGAAGGCACCGAGAACGTGAAGGTCAACAGCCCCATCGCCATATTGCTGGAAGAGGGCGAAAGCGCCGATGACATCGACGCCGAGCCCGGCGCGCCGGCCAAGCCCGCCGCCGCCCCCGCCAAAAGCGACAGCGACGAACGCCCGACCGACGATACCCCGGCGGTCGTCGCAAGCGCCCCACCCGCCCCAAAGACACCGGATGGCGAGCGCATTTTCGCCTCGCCCCTTGCGCGACGCATCGCCGCCGACAAGGGCCTGGACCTGGGCCAGATCAGGGGCAGCGGCCCCCGCGGCCGGATCATCAAGGCTGATGTGGAAGAGGCGGCGCAAGGCGAACGCCCGGCAAAGGCGACCCGCGACGCGGCCCCCGCATCGGGCGACAGCGCCCCCGCGCAGGCGCCCGCAGGGCTGGGCACGGATGCGGTGCTCAAGATGTACGAAGGCCGCGAGTTCGAAGAAATCAAGCTCGACGGGATGCGCCGCACCATCGCCGCGCGCCTGACCGAGGCCAAGCAGACCATCCCGCATTTCTACCTGCGGCGCGACATCCGGCTCGACCCGCTGTTGAAATTCCGTTCCGAGCTGAACAAGCAGTTGGAGCCGCGCGACGTCAAGCTGTCGGTCAATGATTTCATCATCAAGGCTTGTGCCCTTGCGCTGCAATCTGTGCCCACCGCCAATGCCGTCTGGGCAGGCGACCGGGTGTTGCAGTTGAAACCGTCGGACGTGGCCGTGGCCGTGGCGATCGAGGGCGGGCTGTTCACCCCGGTGCTGAAAGATGCCGAGGCGAAATCGCTGTCTGCGCTGTCGGCCGAAATGAAAGACCTGGCTGCCCGCGCCCGCGACCGGAAACTGGCACCCCATGAATACCAGGGCGGCAGTTTCGCCGTGTCGAATCTTGGCATGTTCGGGATCGACAATTTCGACGCGGTCATCAACCCGCCGCACGGCGCCATCCTGGCCGTGGGTGCAGGCGTGAAAAAGCCGGTCGTGGGTGCCGATGGCGAATTGACCAGCGCCACGGTGATGAGCGTCACGCTCAGCGTCGATCACCGGGTAATCGACGGTGCGCTGGGGGCAGAGCTGTTGCAGCACATCGTGGACAACCTGGAAAACCCGATGCTCATGCTGGCCTGACCACCGGCAGGCGCATGATGGCGCCACTGGGCGCTGTTTTTACCCGAAACAGCGCCCGGAACTGCCGCCGCGCGTCAGACCACCAGGTTCAGCGCCAGCCCGATCAGCAACCAGCCCCAGGCCAGCAGCGCCAGCCAGTACAGCACGGTATCCAGCAGGCCACCGTGCGAATGGTCATGCGCGTGCCCGCCATGCCCCCGCGCGCGCCAGGCAAGCCATCCGAACAACACCGTCACCGCGCCAAAGGCGAGGTTCAGCCAAAACGTATAATCGATGACAAACCGTTCACCCGGCGCCATCAGGCTTGCATCGCTCGGCTCGGGCACCAGCCCGGCCAATCCAAAGGCGTAGTGAACCGCCAGCGCAGTCAAGACCAGCGCAACCAGGAACACGAAGGCGATGTATAGCGCCATCTTCCAGCCGTAGTACTGCGCGTGCACCCGGATCACCGGGAACACCACGAGATCGGAAAAGATGAAGGCCATGATGCCCGCAACGCTGACGCCGTTGGCGAAGAGCAGCCCCGCCAAGGGTATATTGCCCATCGACCCGATAAAGGTGAAAAAGGCTGCCACCGGCCCGATGAACGCGTGTGATATGACCTGCCAGGTGGCCAGGTCTTCGGACCCGGTGCCGGGGAAAAGCCACGTGAAAAACGCCGGCGGCACGAAGGCCGCGATAATCCCCGCTGTCGCGAAGCCCACGGTCACATCCTTCCAGACCATGTGCCATTCACCCAGGTAGCCACGCGCCAGGATCTCCCAGCTACGCAGATCCCCCAGCAGCGACGAAACGGATAACGGCTCATCCTCGTCACCGGCTTCAAGCCGTTCCCGCACCTTGGTGATCAGCCGACCGGGCCGCGTCAGCCGCACCACCAGCCACATCACCAGGATCAGCACAACGCCACCGACATATTCGGCGACCACGAAATGCCAACTGAGAAAGACGGAAATCACGATGCCCAGCTCGATCACAAGGTTGGTCGACGCCAGAAGGAACGCCATCGACGGCACGAAGCCCGCCCCCTTGGCAAAAATCGCCCGGGTGCCCGCCAGTGCCGAGAAGCTGCAAGAAGAGGAAATGAAGCCGAACACGGTGCCCAGGGCCACGCCGCGCGCCTGGCTGTCGCCCATCGCGGCGCGCATCTGCGCGCGGCCAACGAATGTCTGGATCGCCGCGCTTATCACGTAGCCCAGCCCGAAGGCCCAGAACGCCATCCAGAAAAACCCGGCCGATGTCAAAGCTGCGTCAGCCCAAAGGTTGACGAAAGTCATGCAAACTCCATCCCGTACGCGCGGTTCGGTGCGTGTTTACGTGGCGTCCTTGAGGATCTGGTTCATGGTTACCGATGGCTGCGCACAGCCCGCCTCGCCCACCACCTTGGCCGGCACGCCGGCCACGGTTGTCTTGGGCGGAACGTCATGGAGCACGACCGACCCGGCCGCCACGCGCGAGCACTCGCCAATGCGTATATTGCCCAGGACCTTGGCCCCGGCCCCGATCAAGACACCGTCGGCAATCTTGGGGTGCCTGTCTTCTTCTTCCTTGCCGGTCCCGCCCAGCGTAACCGAATGGAGCATCGACACGTTGTCGCCCACCACCGCCGTTTCCCCGATCACGATAGAATGGGCATGGTCGATCATGATCCCGCGCCCGATACGCGCCGCCGGGTGGATATCGACACCGAAGGTTTCCGAAATGCGCATCTGGAAAAAATAGGCCATGTCGCGCCGGCCCTTTTGCCACAGCCAATGGGCGACCCGGTAGGCCTGGATCGCCTGGAAGCCCTTGAAGAACAACAAAGGTTGCAAGAAGCGATGGCAGGCCGGGTCACGGTCGTAAACGGCGGCGATATCGGCACGGGCGTCCTGGGCCAGCGATGGCATGTCCCTGTAGGCCGCGTCGCAGATTTCGCGAATCAACTGTTCCGACATCTCGCCGGAGGCGAGTTTCATTGCACAGCGATAGGCCAGCGCACATTCCAGCGTTTCATGATGCAGAACCGATGAATGGATCAGCCCGCCCAGCAATGGCTCTTCCTGCACGGCCTGTTCGGATTCATCGCGGATCTGTGACCAGACCGGGTCAATTTCGGCCAGTTTCTTGCGCGTTTCAGCCATCACGGTGCTCCTTTGCGTAGCTGGAGTGTACCAGATAGGCTGGAGCAGGGAAAACGCAATCCCGTTGTCACAAGGATCGTGATCATGACCGAGACCGAAATCGAGCGGTATCGCGCTTTGCTGTTAAGCCGCCTTGAAGAGATCGAAGACGCCGACGCGCTTGGCCGTGACGGGCAGGACGTGGTGATGCTCGATCAGCAGGCGATAGGGCGCCTGTCGCGCCAGGATGCGCTCATGAACCAGTCGATGGCAAAGGCCCAAAAGGCGCGCCGAAAGGCCGAGACCACGCGCCTTCGCGCCGCTCTCGGTCGCTTGGAAGATGGCGAATTCGGCTATTGCGTCGATTGCGGCGAAGAGATTTCGCCCAAGCGGCTGGAACTCGACCCGGCGACGCCGAAATGCATTTCCTGCGCGCAAGGATAAGTTTTGCGCGCCAGCAAGGCCGACAAAACCAACACCAGGCATTCCAGGTAGTCAGGCACGTGCAAACCGGGTTCATCGGGAAAACCGCCCCGACATGCAGCCGCGGCCAGCGTTCCGTCGCCCCATTGTGGATGCGCCCGGCCAAACCGCCGCCGATAAAGATCGGCGGCGCGGGTCCGGTCCAGGAGCGTTGCCAGAACGCGGCCGCGCTGGTCCGGCCCGTGCCGAATCAGGGCACGGGCCGCGGTGGTGACGTCACCATGCGTGATACGCCGCATGGTCAGGCCGCCTTCACTGCAAGCCGGGCAAAATATCCCGGCCCGACCGTGGCCGACACCTGTGCCACCGCGATCTCGTAAGGCTCTCCGCCGGTATCCGCCTCTTCCTCGTCGGGGTCATAAATCCAGGCGGGTTTCTTGATGTTCACCTCACGCAGGATGCGTCCCTGCTGTTCGACGCGCAGCAGGTAGCTTTCGCTTTCCTCGCCAAGCGGCACGTCCACACCGCCCCAACTGTCGCCACCGATACGGGTGCGCCGTATCCAGTCGACCTCGAGAACACCGCCCAGGTCCCGCCGCCCGCGCAAATGCACAGGCGCGTAGGGGCGCAAACCAACCCCATCAAATGCCAACCGGAACGCCGTGTAAGACGGGTCGTCGAACGGTCTCTGCGCCTGCCCAACCCGATAATGGCGCGCCAAACCGCGCGCGTTCGCTGGCAGCATCACCTGCTCGGGTGCGCGATCCATCAGCACGAACCGCGACCCCGCAGGCCAGACATTCGGCATCTGCCCGTCGCTCCCGAACTGACCACGCAAGAAGCGACGCAAAAGGAAACGGCGCGCGCCCAACGGTTCCACATGCTGGAATTGCAGCAACTCCCATTGATCGGCCGTGCCGGTGCCGATGGCCGCCAGGTTGGCGCCCGACAAAAGGGCCGCCTCGCCCACCGATTGCAGCTGACCGGCAATCAGGCGCACCTGCACATCATTGCCCCGATCCCATGACCCGACCGGGCCCGCCATGAGCGGCGTTTCCAGCACGCCCATGCTGGCACGCCCCGCCAACACCGTATCCAGCGCGAAATCGCTGTCGGTCGTGCTGGAATACACGGCCACGCTGCCCGGCCACGGACGGGCCGAAACGGCGATATGCGGGCTTTGCGGATCTTCATTCCCCCGTATGAGCGGCAAATCCATGAACTGCGCCTCGACCGGCACGGGCACCACGAAAGGCGACAATCGCGGCGCCACCTCTGCGATCTCGGCCGGGGCATAGGCGCCCGGGTCGATCCGCACCGCCTCGATCGTCTGAAACATTCCCTGTTCCACTCGGTCTATGCGAAACAGCCCCGCCTCCAACCTGAGCACATCACCTGCACCCACCGCCATGCGCGAGGGCGGCAACGCAAGGCGCAGCGTATCCCGCGCCACGCGTGCCTCGGCCAACCATCGTTCCAGAACCTGTCGTCCCTCGCGCCGGGTCATGACCACCGGCATTTCAGCGGTTGATACCGAATGGGTCTTCTGGTCAGGAAGAACCGCCTCTTCCGCGGCCACTTCGAAATTGGCATCCGTTTCGACGAACTGCAGCCGGACACGCCCCGACAACTCGGCCTCGGCCGCGCGGGTCAACTCCAGCGCACCGTCACTTTCGCCATTTTCGACCAGGGCGGCAGGTTCAACCTCCACCGCGTCGAACGCGGCCCGCATGATGAAACGAAGCACACCGTCCCGCTCAACCGCGTCAAAGCCATGGGCCAGCATCAGCGGCTGCAACAGCCCGCGTGCGGTTTCGACATCAGTCACACTATAGCCGCGCAAGATACCGTGCAGGTCATGCGTCTCGACATCGGGCAGACCGGCATTTGCGCAGATCTCCTCGACGACCGAGGCCAGCGAACGCGACGCCATGCGGCCACTGATCCAATGCCCCCGCGCATGGTTTTCACCGTCGCTCCAAAGCGCCTGGTTGCCCGGAAAGAACGGATATGGCCGCGTGTCATAAGCCCATACAAAGGCGCGGCGCATATCTAGCATGGGGCCATTGTAGATATCCGACACCGGGTTATGCGACGGATCGGCCCAGTATTCGTGAACCGCGCGCAGATACTGCCTTTGAATATAGTCATCGCGCCGACCATCCGAGAAATACGGAAGCGCCGACTCGGACGATTTTGCATCGAGGAACTTGTTGGGCTGGTTGGCGCCCTTGTCGATGGCGGCGCAGCCAAATTCGGTGAACCATATCGGTTTCGAACCGGGAACCCATGCCGTTGGCGTCGGTTGCCGCGTGCCGGCGATCCGCTCGTGATGCCGGTTTTCCCACCAGCCGCGCAGATCCTTGTAGCGCCAGATCCACGGTTCGTCATGGGCCTCGTCGGTGATGGGCGTGCGTATCTGGGCCTGCCGTGCCTCGTCGGAATGATAATACCAGTCGAACCCTTCACCACCGGCGACATTCGACTTTAGGTAACCGAGATCATAGATGCTTCCCCACTCCGCATCGGCATGATCTTTCGTGTCACGCCAATCGGACAGGGGCATGTAATTGTCGATCCCGATGAAATCTATGTTCGCATCCGCCCACAATGGATCAAGGTGAAAATAGCGGTCCCCACTGCCGTCCGCGGGCTGATAGCCGAAATATTCCGACCAATCGGCCGCATAGCTTATCTTTACGCCAGGCCCGAGCAACGCCCGGCACTCGCCCGCCAGTGCCTTCAGCGCCCTTACAAAGGGAAAGCCGTCATTCGCACCACGCAGCTGCGTCAACCCGCGCATTTCCGAGCCGATGCAGAACGCCTCGACCCCGCCCGCCGCCGCGCAAAGCGCCGCGTAATGCAGGATGAAGCGGCTGTAGCTCCACTCTTCGGGCCCTGTATATACCACGGTGCCACTCCCGATCGTGAAATCCGCCGCCACCACGGTGCCAACGAAATCCGACACCTCGCTATCGGCTGCCGCGGTCCGGTCGGATGTGCCCGCCATCCCCGGTGCCATCGCGCCGGTGATGCGGCCCCTCCATGGCAGGCGGGGTTGATCCGCGGCTCCTGTCCAGGGGTCTTTGCGCCCGTTCCCGTCCAGTTGTTCCATCAGGATGAACGGATAGAACAGAACGCTTCTTCCCTCTGACTGGATATGCCGAATGGCCTCGATCACCGCCTTGTCCGCCGGCGTCCCGCCATAGATCACGCTGCCGTTTTCTTGCGGCACCGACTGGGCCGCGCCGCGCGTCAAACCCGACACCCCCCATGGCATTTCCTCGCCGTCGAACTCGGTCTGTTCTACCTTCGGGCACAGGCTGCACTGGCCGGCGCGCAGATCATCGCCGAACCAGCTCACGATAAGCGAAGCGGCCTCGCAGCCCGGCAACTCAACACCAAGCGCCGTCATCGAAGTCGCCATATCCGTCTGCCCCGAGGGCGAGTTGACGTTTAGGCTGCGGCTTTCCCCCGGCCCGTACCGGGCCGTAACGCGCGTCGTGGCCAAGGCATATTCACCCGTCCCGGGCATCAAGGCAACGGCCCGTACGTCATGGGCAGGGTCCGACCGGGCCGGATCGCTCTCGGCCGGGCGCAAGACCTCGAAACTGAACTGGGGCACGCGGTTGCCGAAGTGTTCAAGCGCCAGGTCCTCGAACACGACATAGGCCGTGCCACGATAGGCAGGCACTGCCCCGGCCCCTTCGATCGCTTCGATTTTCGCGTCGGGCAATTGCGACGCCGACCCGTCATAGACCCGCATGTTCAGATCGTCGGGTGAAATCTCGGCCCCGTCCGCCCAGACTCGTAGAACACCGCCAATCCGGCCCTCGCACAAGGCGACCGCCAGGCTCACCGAATAGGTGTATGTGTCGGTCCTGGGCCGCGAGGGGGCCCCCTTGCCACCACCCGAGCTTGTCACCGTCTCTTCAAAGGCACTGGCCCAGATCACGTGGCCACCCACCCGAACACGGCCGAACACCTGCGCAACAGGTGCCCCCTCGCCGGCACCTGTCAGGCGAAAGCGGTCGGTTCGGCCGTGCTCGACCACGTCCGAGCCCTGCCCCATCAATCGTTGATCCAACACGCGGCCAAGGCTGGCCCCGGCAAAACGCCCCAACGCGACCGAGGACAAGCCCAGTGCACCTCCCCCGACCGAGCCGCCAATGGCAGCCCCGGCCGCCGACAAAACAATCGTCGCCATCTTCAATCCTCCAATTGGAACCGGAACCGCGCCACGATGCGCCGGGCCCATGGGGCGCTTAGCGGGCTTTCCACAACCGCGTGCCCCGAATACGCGTGTATGAACGTGGGCTGTTTGCCCGTGGTCGCGGCTATGCCGACATGCTTTGCGATCCCGCCCGCACGCATACGAAACAGCAGCACGTCACCCGGCGCCTGATCGGTCATGTCCACGCGCTGCAGGTATCGCGCGGCGGCATGCCACAGCACCTCCTCTTGCTGCGGCTCAGCCCAGTCGCGCGTGTAGGGCGGCACTTCTTCCGGCTCCTGGCCACGAACCTCGCGCCACACGCCGCGCAGCAGGCCAAGGCAATCCGTGCCGATGCCCTTGTGGCTTGCCTGATGCAGGTAGGGCGTGCCGATCCAACCGCGCGCCGCCTCGACGATCTTCCGGGTCATCGCAAACTCCCGCCACCAAGATTGCCCGAACGCGCCGGGAGGGCTGCCAGCCAGTCTTCGTTCGGAAGGTCGGGAAAGCCTTGGAAATTCAGGACGTTGTTGAACTTGAAGCGACAGGTATCGAATCGCTTGTCACACCCCGCCACCAGCCGCACCCGGTCCCCCGGCCGCAATTCGGCCCGCAACGCGACCCAGGGCACGATCAAGCGGCTTTCGGCACCGGGCGCATCGCGCTTGATCTGGCCGTGCAGGCCAATGGCGTCGCCATCGAGAATCTCGAACCGGCCCCGGCGAAACCAATCCGGCGCAAACCCGGGCAGCCGCGGGCATACCATCGCCCCGTCTTCGGAGATGTCCCTGATCTCGGTTTCGGTGACATAGCCCGGCGTGGACAGGTCGAACCCGCACGCCCCGTCACCCAGAACGGCCGAACAGGGTTTCTGGTAGACCCGGCCGACAGGCCGGTTCAACACCTCGGTCAGGCCGCGCAGTTCGGCCTGAAAGGCGCCGCCCCCGCGCTTGATTTCGCCAAGGCTGCCCCGAAACCGCACATGTCGCTGGCTGACATCGGCCCAGTTCACGATCCAGATACGCAACTCGGCACCGTCAAAGCGCCCCGCGTCGATATCCGCCGCACTGATGCCCGCATCGCTCAGCGCGCCCAGCGCCTCGGTGTTGTCGACAGACAGCCCGGTTGTCTGCTGCAAGGCGGCCGCCGTCAGCCCGCTATCGGCCCGAAACACGATTCCTTCGAATTCCAGGTCACGGTCATGATCGGTAAACCCGAGGATCAGGCCATCACCGCGCCGGATCGCCCAGGCATTGGCCAAGGTGGTCAGGCCCCGTTCGATATGCGATTGAAATGCGCCATCCATGCTTAAACCCTCACTTCCACGACAGGCACATTGGGCACGTCGCCTGCGCGAAAGCTTGCGACGCTGGTCTGGATGCGGTCCGTGTCAAACCGGACAGGCACATCGAACTCGAACCCGGCGGTGATCTCCATCCCGTCATTGGGGGGATGCGCGAAGGTGACGATGCCGGTCGCCACGTCGACCTCCCATTGCGTGCCCTCCTGCTGCGCGTCCGCCTCGATGCCGATCAGAACGCTTCCCAGCACCGGCTTGGTGATCGGTCGCCGGTAGCTCTGCTCTCCCGAACGATAGGTCTTGGCCAATTGAAACGCTGCCGACACCCCGTCGCCAACTGCGATGACCTGGTCCATGTAGCCGGGCTGCGCCGATGGCCGGCAGGACTTGAAATCCGACCAATCCTTCCAGCGAAATCCGTAAAGCTGGCCGTGCCGGGCCTCGAAGAAGGCAATCAGCAGTTCCACGTCGTCAAGCGAGCGCAGCCCAACCCCGGCGTCATAGCGTCGCCGCGAATGGGCCCAGGGGGTGTTGCGCTCTTCGAAACCGTTGGCCAGCGTCACCACGTCGGTGCGCCGCTCTGGCCCCCCGACAGAACCAAAGCTCAGGTTCGCCGGAAATCGTATCTCGTGAAATCCCATCTCTGTCTCCTCAACGGTTCCGCTGCGCACGGCCCAGCGCCCGGCTGATCTGCGTCGCGATCTGGCTTTGGCTGCGGCGGAAACTGTCTGCATCGGGTGACTGGATGTTCATCACCACGTTGATCGGGGCGCCTCCGGGCTGCGCCTTGACACCCAGGCTGCCATCGGCAGCGCGCGACAGGGGCATGATCGCCTCGGGGCCGGCTTCGCCCATCAGGCCCATGCCGCCGCGCATCCGAAAATGGGTGGGTCCGCCAACCACGCCGCCCCTGGCAAAGGGCATCACGCGTCCCTGGGCAAAACCGCCCCCCTTTTCAAAGGGCAGAATGCCCGACATCAACGCCCCCACCCCCTGCGACAGCATCGTGCCGAAATGATCGGTCACGGGCCTGACCGCCGCGGAATAGGCCGCACCGATCATCGACTGCGCCACGTCCTTCAGCGCATCCGACAACTTCATGCCGTCCAGCACCACCCCGTCGAACGCCCGGCGCAACCCCCGGCTCATGCCACGCTCCAGCGTTCGCACATCCTGCCCCGTGGCAGCAAAGGTGCTGCGGATACGCCGCATCTCGGCCTCGAACCCCGCAGCCATGCCGATGGCACCGGCCATGGATGTTTCCAACATCTCGATCTGGGTCTCGAAACTCTCAAGCTCTTTGAAATCAGTCATCTTGCACTCCCTTCCGGGTGTCGGGAAAGGCAGCCAGCATCTCTTCCAGCCGGTGCCGTCCCATCGGGGGGGCACTCGCGCCCTTCCCCAGCATCACCATCAGTTCGGCGGGTGTCAGCGCCCAGAATTGGTCAGGCGCCAGGCGCAGGCCGACCAGGCCGGCCCGCATCATGCCCGGCCAATCCAGCACGCTCATGTCCCCGCCTCCTCTGGCAGCACGAAGGCCGCCGCCAAAAGCTCGGCCGCCGCGCGCGCCCCGGCCATCGGGCCGCCCGCGATCTCGGCCCGGGCCAGGTGCCGGGCATCTCCGTGCCAGCCGCCCCCCCGCAACCCCGCCAACAGAAGCGCCAGCACGTCACGTGACGAGAATTTCCCGGCCTCGAACCTCTCGACCAGGGCCACCAGCGTGTCCGCACCCAGCGCATCTTCCAGTTCGGCCAACGCGCCAAGCGTCAGCTTCATCGCGTGACGCTCGCCATCCATGACAAGCGCCACCTCCCCTCGCCAACGGTTCACCATCACAGCGCCGTAAAGGTCAGCGCCCCGGCCGAGGCCAGCGCCATTTCATACGTGGCCTCGCCATCGTGGCTGCCCGCATATTCCAGCGCCGTGACCTGGAACGGGCCCTCGACGATACCGAAATCGGGAATGATGACCTGGAATGACGGAATCTCTCCATCAAAGAACAATTGCCGCGCGCGTTCATCGGTGTCGGCATCGCGAAACACGCCCGAACCACTGATCGAGGCGCTTTTTACACCGGCGCCCGCCAGCAACTCGCGCCAGCCACCCTGGCTTTCCAGGCTGGTGACATCCACGCTTTCCGCGTTGAAGCTGATGCGCGTCGCGCGCAACCCAACGACCGTGCCGAACTGGCCGTCTCCGGTCAGATCGACCTTGATCAGCAGGTCTTTTCCATTCTGTGCACCCATGGGTCTGTCTCCTGAATGATGGGTTAGTTTTCGTCGATGCGCGCGCGGAACAGGATATCGATCCGGCGCAACTGCCCAGTGCCCTCACGGCGGGCGCGCGCGCGCAGAAACCGCAGCGACACCAGCCGCCCGCGGCTCAGCGTCAGATCGGCATCGAGCAACGCATCGTTGACCGCCGCGGCAACCGTCTTGGCCTGATGGAAACCGGACTCATCCGAAACCACCGAAACGGTGAAGTCATGCCGTGCGCCGCCGCCCGTCTTGTCAGACGCGTCGCGCGCCTCCTCGGGGCCAAGGCTCACGTATAGCCGGGGCAAGCTGCCTGCCGGCACCACGTCGTAGATCGCGCCGCCCACCAACGCCGTCAAAGCCGGGTTGGCGCCAAGCGCCTGGAATACCGCCGCCTGCAAGGCCGCCGCCATGCCATAGCTCATGCCACCACCTCCTCTTGTGCAAAGCAGGTCAGATACCGCCCGCGCGGGTCGCGCTCGGCCACGGCCATAATGCGAAACACCCGGCTGCCTTCGCGGAACCGTTGCTCGGGGCGCGGCCGGGTCGTGCTGCCCACCGGCGCGGCACGCACGGTAATCCGGTAGCCCGTCAAGGACATCTGCGCACCGTCGCCCTCGCGTTCGCGGCCGGTGCGCGCCACCACCTCGGCCCAAAGAGTGCCCAGACCCACCCAGCTGCGCGTGAGACCGCCCGCCCCGTCCGGAGCCTCTACCGGGGTTTCCAGCGTCAGCGCGCGGGTCAGGTTCAGCCGCCCGCTCATGCTGCACCCCCGCCAAGCAGGCGCACGGTGCGATAACGTGCGATCAGACTGGTCACTCCAAAGGGCATGCACCCCGCACCCAGCGCCGTTTCGTCGCGATACTCGTAGTAATGCGCGGCCAGCAGCATCACCGCCTGGCGCAGGTCGGCCGGCAGGGCGTCGAAATCGCCCCCCATCCCCGCGTCAAAGCTGATGCGCACCGATCCGGCACGGGGAATGACCGGCAACAGGCTGGCCACGGGCAGCAGGCGCGGGCGCTGGGTGTCGGGTTCCAGCCGGTAAAGCGCCGGATCGACGCTCAATTCATCACCGTCCCGGTCAACCAGCGAAACCTCGGTAACAGCCGTGACAGGCGCCACCGGAAAGGGCTGCGCCGTAGCGTCGTGCCATGCCGACAGGGTCAGCTGAAAGCTGCGTGCCAACAGGATCTTCGCGGTGCGCGCCTCGATCGCCGCAAGGGCCGCGCGCAGGAACCCGGCCAGGATGACATCCTGCACCGCATCCTCTGCGAAACCGCGGCCCAGGCGCAGATGCGCCTTGAACGCATCCACGGGCAGCGCGTCCCCGGAAATCTCGGTCTGTTCCATCAACATCATGGACCTATCTCCAAACTTGGCTTCCCCCTCGGTCTGGTCAGGCGCGCGCCGCCAGCGTTGCTCGAACGGAGGGAGCAGCCAGACAACACCGTTCATCACGACGCGCGCCCCGGGGTCGGCCAGATCACCCGCCCCCGATCCCCGGTGCTCAGGACACCGAGAATTTCAGCAACTTGATCGCCGCGAAGTCGCTGACATCGCCGCCCACGCGCTTGGTCGCGTAGAACAGAACATGCGGCTTGGCCGAAAACGGATCGCGCAACACGCGCAGGTCGGGCCGCTCGGCCACGGTGTACCCAGCCCCGAAATCGCCAAATGCAATGGCGCGGGCATCTGGTGCGATGTCAGGCATATCCTCGGCGATCAGCACCGGGTAGCCCAACAGGCGCGCCGGCTCGCCCGCGGCCAGACCGTCCGACCACAGGAATCGCCCGTCATTGTCCTTCAGCTTGCGCACCGCACCCGCGGTTTTCGAATTCATGACGAAAGCCGCAGCGGCGCGGTATTGCGCCCCCAGCGCGTAAACCAGGTCGACAATCGCGTCGGCATTGCCGAAATCACCGGAAACGCCCGTCGCGATATAGCCCAGGTTTCCCCAGCTCCAGCTCGCATTGGCGACATCGGGATGGGTCAGGAACCCGGTCGGCTTGTCGATGCCGTCACCATTGACAAAGGCCGCCGCCTCGGCGCGGGCGAACTTGTCGGCAATGCGGCCCGCCAGCCAACCCTCCAGGTCAAAGGCCGCGTCATCCAGCAGGCGCTGGCTTGCCTTGGGCAAGGCCGACAACTCGTGCAGCGGAATGGTAATCCGGTCGATCTGGGGCGTGGACCCTTCCGATACGTTGCCCGTTTCGGTGTTCCAGCCGTGGCCCACATCGCCGTGGTCGACCAGAACGTCATAGCTGGTTGCCTCCACGTCCACGACATTTGCAATCGCCCGGATCGAGGCCGCGCCCTTCAGGACGCCGCGCACGGTTTCTGCGGTCTGAGGGTCCACCAGGTATCCGCCATCGGCGGCCACGGCGGTGTTCATCGCCTTGCCGTCCAGTGCCAGCGTGCGCAACGCATCATCGTCACCGCTGCGCAAATAGGCGTCGAACGCCTTTTGATGCGGGGCCTCGATATCGGCTGACAGAGCCAGCGCGGGGCGCGCGGCAGTCGTGTGGGATTTACGTTCCAGCATGGTCAGTTGCTCTTCCTGTTGTTGAAGACGGGTATGGATTTCATCGCGAAACCCCTTGAGATCGCGCACAAAGCCCGCAATCGCGGTTGTCGCCTCGGCGACCGGAGACACAGCTTCCCCGGTCCGAGACTTGGTCTCGGTCGTGCTCATCACCTTTTTCCTTTTGTGGTTTGGTTCGGCGCGGGTGTCAGTCCCGCGTCAGCTCAAGGCGCGCCGCGTCAAAGGCCGCGGCCAATTCGCGCCAAGCGGTTTCGGCCTCGGGCGCCTCGCCCTTTTGCCCCACCCGCGCACTGGGCAGCATCGGGAACGTCACCAGCGACACCTCCCAAAGCTCCAGTTCCGTCAAGAGCCGCTGGCCCTTGTCATTCCTGGCCGCCCGCCGCGTGCGATACCCGATCGACAGCCCGTCGATCGCGCCCGCCGCGATCAGCGCCGCGGCCTCGCGGCCCTGCTCCACGCTCTCAAGGATGCGACCCTTGACATGCAAGCCCCGCGCATCCTCGTGTACCTCGTCCCAGATACCGATGGGCCGGGCCGGGTCGTGCTGCCACAGCATCTTGACCTGGCGGCCCTCGGCGCGCAGCCGCCCGAGGCTGTCGGCATAGGCACCGCGCTGCACCACGTCCCCCCCCTGGTCACAGGCTCCGAACAGGCTGGCATAGCCCGCAATAACCGTGCCATCGCTCACCACCAGCTCTTCGCCCAGGCGGCAGAACTTGGTTTCCAATCCGCTTTCCATCTTGGTCCCTTTCGTGGTCATGGGGTCATTTCCAACAGCGATTGCGCCGCTTGCGCCAAGAACATCCCCACGATGCCGTAAACCGCCAGCCACAAACGCTTTTCCAGTTTCTCGATAAGCGCTTCCTGTCGCTCGGCGCGCTGTTTCAGCCCCTCGATCTGCAAATGGCTGACCCGTTCATGCGCCTCCAGCCGCAACGCCGGCGCACAATCGAATGCTTCGAACCCGATCCTGCGATGGTCATCCATCGGCCGGCTCGCTCAGCGCGGGCAAGCCCAGCAGGCTGCGCTTTTCCACATCGGTCAGGAACGCGGCATCGTTCACGCGGCGCCACAGCTCGGACCGTTCCACCGCCAGCGCCGGGACCTGGTCCAGGTCCGGCTTCAGCTCAAGCAGTTCACCGGCAAAGCCCGACAACCATTCCGACACCTGCGCCGTCACCCGCGTGGCCAGGGGCAGTACCGTCAGGCGATAGAAGGCGCGGTTGGCCTCCTGGTAGTTGGCGAATGTCGCGTCACCCGGAATACCCAACAGCATCGGCGGCACGCCAAAGGCCAACGCGATCTCGCGGGCCGCACTTTCCTTGGTTTTCTGGAACTCCATGTCCGAAGGGCTGAAGCCCATCGGCTTCCAATCCAGCCCGCCTTCCAGCAGCATCGGCCGGCCCGCGTTGCGCGCGCCCTGGTGATGGGCCTCCATCTCGCCAAGCAGCCGGTCATACTGGTCGGCGCTCAAGCCGCCCGCACCGTCGGCCCCCCTGAAGACGATCGCACCCGAAGGCCGCGCCGCGTTGTCCAGCAACGCCTTCGACCAGCGGCTGGCCGCGTTGTGCACATCCAGCGCCTGTGCTGCCGCCTGCAATGGCGACAGGCCGTAATGATCGTCCTGGGGGTGAAACGCGCGGATGTGGCAAAGGGGGGGCGTGTGGCCCGTCACGTCGAACCGGTGCTTGCGGCTGCCCACCACATAGTCATAGGCCATCGGCCAGCCATCCGCGCCCGGCACAACCCGCACCCGGTCCGAGCGTAGCACATGCAGCTCGCCCGGCAACGGTCCGGGGCCCGCCACCGCCTCGACATAGCCATCGCCGGACAGCAACAGGTACCCGTATAACGCCTCGAAAAGCTCGGCCTTGCCCTGCGCCTGGTTCGGCCGCCGCACGAGGCCCAGCACCGGGTGCGTGTCATAACGTTGCGCGCTGTCCTGCAACACCAGCGGCAGCGCGGCGGCGGCCTCGGCAATCATCTTGACACAACGATGCACCACCGGATTCGCGCCATACCCGGTGCGTGTCAGGCTTACGGTGTCTCGTGGGCTCCACGCGACGCGCCCGGCAGTGCCGAACGCGGCGACGCGGCCGGTCGCGCTTGCCTTTTGCTCGGGCACGGCCTCCACCCCGGCGCCGCGTCGAAAGAAATCCAAAACCATGCGTCATGCTCCTCGTGCTGGGGCGGGCCGCCAATGGGCTCTTGCGCCGTTGAAAGCCAACCTGCCCCCAAAGGTTTAAGAAAAGTGAACTAGAGCGCGCGCACCGCCGGGTGACGCCACTTGGTTGCCGGCTCGATCATCAGCTCGGTCAGCGCCCATACCAGCGCATCCAGCCGGTCGGGGCTGCCCGTGCCCTCGTAGCCGCCGGTGGTCATTGCGCACATCTGGTCCTCCAGCAGGCCGAACCCGCGCAGGTGGTTGACCCTGTCCTGCTCGTAGAGCGCGGCCACCGGCTCGGCCCGGGCCTGTTTGTTGCGCGTCGCATGTACCTTGCGCAAGCGCACCAGCGGATCGACCTGGCGCAGCACCGCCTCGACCAGGTCACCGCCCTGGTTCACCTCGGCCACGATGCAATCGGCCCCCCACCTGTCGCGCGCCGCGATGGCCGCACGGGCCCAATCATGCGGGCTGGCCGCGCCGATACTGGCATCCTCCAGCACGCAGGCGCTCCAATGCTGGGGCCCGCCCTGCGCGCGCACGCCGGCAACCACGATCCCGCATTCATCCGATCCGGCATGGCCCGACACCGGCGGGTCCACTGCCACAACGATGCGGTCCAGCGCAGGCGCCTCGGGCAGACGTGCATCCTCCAGCCGCTGCCGCGCCCACAACGCGCCCTCGGCATCCTCCATCAACACGCCCTCCAGCTCTTGCCGGCCAAGCCGGGTGCCCGCGTAGCGCGCGCGCATCTCGACCATGAAACTGTCGGCAAGGTTGGCGGCGTTGGCGTCGGTCGGCGCATGGGTCATGACCGTGCTTTCACGCGTCAGCAGATCTTTCAGAACGCCCACGTTGCGCGGCGTCGTCGTTACGCAGACCTGCGGCCGCTCTCCCAGCCGCAGGGCGAATTGCAACATGTCCCAGGTCTCTTGTCCGCGCCTCCACTTGGCCAGCTCATCCACCCAGGCCGCGTCGAATTGCGGTCCGCGCAACGTTTCAGGTTCATGGGCCGAGAATATCTGCGCGGTCGCCCCGTTGGGCCAGATCAGCATCCGCCGCCCGCCATGCCACCTGGGGCGTCGGTCGGGCGGTGAACAGGCCAGGATGCCGCTGTCACCGAACACCATCACCTCGCGCGCCTGGTCCAGCGTTTCGCCCACGATGGCGATGCGCGCACATTTCCCCGGGTCCAGCGGCATGGCGCCTTCGACCTGGCCGCGCACCCATTCGGCCCCGGCGCGGGTTTTCCCCGCGCCGCGCCCACCCAGGATCACCCAGGATCGCCAGACACCCCCGGGCGGCACTTGATGTTCAAGCGCCCAGAACTCGAAAATAAAGGGAAGTGCCAACACCTGCTCAGTCGTCAGACCATCGAGAAACGCGTGCTGGACATCTGGCGGCTCGGAGGCGAGCCAGGCGGCACCCGATCTCAGTTCGGGCGCGATCAAAGTCGATGGCGTAGTCGTTGACGATACCTTGTTGTTCCTTGCGGCGCTCTTCACATCTCTGCTCCGTATCCAGTGCCATCTTCAACCAATGACGGATCTCGCCGGTCAGCTTGGCGCTGTCCTTCAACGCCTCCACCTCGCCGGCGCGTACCCGCTGCTGAAGCTCCAAAAGCTCGGTCGTCATACCGAGCAACTGCTCTTCCACGACCCGAATGGTTCGGCTCAGGGAACCCTCGTGCGCGTCAGATGTTTGTGTTGTCATGTTATGTGCTCGCTTTGCCCCATGCGTATTTTCCCTCCGCACGAGCGAGACGAAAAAAGCGGCGCCCGGGTCACCCCGGGGCCGCTTGCCCATCTCTTCCAGCTTGCCACAACCTATACGTTAGACCGTGCGCAGATGTCAATCTGAAATTGACCTCACCACAACGCTAAGCGTCCGATATATTTACACTTTCTTCATATCGCATGAGCCGCGCCACCAACTCTTGGGGGGGGGCATCAAGATCAAGGGATTCATGTTTTGAAAACCACAACGGGCGCAGCCTCGCTGCGCCCGTCATTTTGATGCCGAGTATCGCCGCGCTATTGGTCGCGCTCGGCCTCGAGCCTGCGATAGGCCGCGACATTCTGGTTATGCTCTTCCAGCGTCGCGGCAAAATTATGCCCGTCGGCCGGGTCCAGCGTCTTGGCAACGAAAAAGATGTAATCTGTCTCGTCGGGGTTCACCGCCGCCTCGATGCTGGCGCGCCCCGGGTTCGCAATCGGCGTTGGGGGCAAGCCTGAAATAACGTATGTATTCCAAGGCGTTTCAGCCCGAAGCTCACTTTGGCGCAACCCACGTCCCAGCACGCCCTTGCCGCGCGTTATACCATAGATCACCGTCGGGTCGGTCTGGAGCGGCATCCCCGCCTCAAGCCGGTTGGTGAATACGCTGGCAACCACGCCACGCTCTTCGGGTGTGCCGGTTTCCTTCTCGATGATCGAGGCCAGAATAAGCGCCTCCTGCGGGCTGGCGATCGGCAAACCATCGGCCCGGTTTTGCCAGGCGGCACTCAGGATGGCCTCTTGCCGCGCCTGCATCTCGGCGATCAGCGCCACGCGATCTAGCCCCGGGCGCACTTCGTAGCTGTCGGGCGCTAGGCTGCCCTCGGGCGGTATTTCGGCAATATCGCCGTCCAGCACATCGACATCTTTCAGCTCTTCGACCACCTGCCAGCTGGTCACACCCTCGGCCAGCGCTATGCGATAGCGCGTGTCGGCCTCTTCGCGCACCTGTGCATAGGCTGTTGGCGCCTCGCCCTCACCGGGAACGAAGGCTGCCTTTTCGATATAGCGGTTCGTCTCGGGGTCCAGTTCGCGCACCTGCACCTGGATACGCGTCACACCGATGCGATACACCACCTCGGTGCCGCAGGTGCTGGCGCCGCCTCGCGTGACGATATCCACGATCTCGGCCATGCTGGCACCCTCGGTCACCAGGAACGATCCGGCCTTGAGTTGCCCGGTCTTGTCCGAGTAATCCGCACCCAGCCGGAATATCGTGTCGCTGGTAATTGCCCCGCGTTCGGCCAGGTCGCGGCTGACGCGGTTCATATTGCTACCAGACGGCACGCGCAGGCAAATCGCGCCTTCCAGCGGCCCCTCGGCCACGTATTGGCGCTGCCCCCACAGGATGAGCCCCCCCATGAGAAACAACAGCACGATCAGAAGCGTGATCCCGTTCGAGGCGACGGCACGCCACATCAGCGCGGTTTCCCAACGATCAGGCTGGCATTGGTTCCCCCAAATCCGAAACTGTTCGACAACGCCACGTTGATCTCTCGTTCGCGCTTTTCATTCGGGGCCAGGTCCAGCGTCGTCTCGACTGCCGGGTTGTCCAGGTTGATCGTGGGCGGCGCGACCTGGTCGCGGATGGCAAGAATCGAGAATATCGCCTCGATGGCACCGGCCGCGCCCAGCAGGTGCCCGGTGGCCGATTTGGTCGATGACATGGTCGCCGTGGCCGCCGCGTTGCCCAACAGCCGCTCTACCGCGGCCAGTTCGATCACGTCGGCCATGGTGCTGGTGCCATGGGCGTTGATGTAATCGATATCCGTCGGTTGCAGCCCCGCGCGCTCCAACGCCGCCTTCATCGAGCGGAAACCGCCATCGCCATCCTCGCTGGGCGCGGTGATGTGATACGCGTCGCCCGACAGGCCGTAGCCCAGAATCTCGGCATAGATCTTGGCGCCCCGTGCCTTGGCGTGCTCGTATTCCTCGAGAACGACAACGCCCGCGCCTTCCCCCATCACGAACCCGTCGCGATCGGCATCGTAAGGCCGGCTTGCCCCCTTGGGATCATCGGCGCGCTTGGTGCTCAGCGCCTTGCAGGCGTTGAACCCGGCAATGCCGATCTCGCAAATCGCGGCCTCGGCGCCGCCCGCCACCATCACCTCGGCATCGCCCCACTGGATCAGCCGCGCCGCGTCACCGATGGCATGTGCCCCGGTGGAACAGGCCGTCACTACCGCGTGGTTCGGCCCCTTGAAACCGTACTTGATGCTGACCTGACCGGAAATCAGGTTGATCAACGCGCCGGGAATGAAGAACGGCGACACCCGCCGCGGCCCTTTTTCGGCCATCATCAGCGTCGTCTGCTCAATCGACTGCAGTCCACCGATGCCCGAACCAAGCATCACGCCGGTGCGCAGCCGGTCTTCCTCGGCCTCGGGCGTCCAGCCGGCATCGTGCACCGCCTGGTCGGCAGCGGCGACCCCGTAAAGGATGAAGTCATCGACCTTGCGGCGTTCTTTCGGCTCCATCCAGTCGTCGGCGTTGAACGTGCCGTCGGTGCCATCGCCCAAGGGCACCTGGCAGGCGTATTTCGTCTGCACCCGCTCAGGGTCGAAGCGCGTGATAGGCCCCGCCCCCGACTGGCCGTCCAGCAGACGGCTCCAGGTTTCCTCGACCCCGCAGGCCAAGGGTGTGACAAGGCCCAGCCCGGTAACAACAACGCGACGCATGAAGTCTGCCCCCTCTTTAGCGCTTTGACCGCTCTTACCCCGACCGGCCCGACCGGGGCAAGAGGGCAGCGGGTCCTGATGCACGGGCGACCGCCCGCTTGACGGCGCGACAGCCACGCGGTCATGTGAAGTGACCCGAAAATAGGAACGCATACCCCGATGTCTCAAGAGCTGGCACCGATTTTCCTCATGATCGGCGGCATTTTCGGGCTGGGCCTGCTGGCCGACAGCATCGCGCGGCGCACCGCCCTTCCGCGTGTCAGCCTGCTGCTGCTGTCCGGCGTGCTTCTGGGCGGTGCCGGGCTCGACCTGCTGCCCCGTCCGGGCGAGACGTTGCAGAATTTCCTGTCGACCACCGCGCTGACAATGGTGGCCTTCCTGCTGGGCTCCTCGCTGTCGCTGGACACGCTGCGCAGCCGAGGCCGCGCCATCCTTGCGCTCTCGCTTGCAATCGTGGGGATGACGCTTGCTCTGGTTGCGCTGGGTCTGTGGGCGATGGGGGTGCCCTTGGGGCTTGCGCTGCTGCTGGCGGCCATCGCCACGGCAACCGACCCGGCAGCGGTGCAGGACGTGATCGCGCAATCGCGCCGCGACACGCGTTTTACCCGCACGCTGGCCGGGGTCGTCGCCATCGACGATGCCTGGGGCCTCGTCGCCTTTTCGCTGATCGTGCTGGCGGTACAGCAGGTGTCGGGCACCACCAACGGCGCCGACATCCCCCTGCATCTTGCGCGCGACATCCTGGGCTCGGTCCTGCTGGGCGTGGCCATCGGCCTGCCCGGCGCATGGCTGACCGGCCGGATCGAAGAAGGTGAGCCGCTGCTGATCGAGGGGTTGGCCCTGGTCTTTCTGCTGTCGGGCGCGGCGCTTGCGCTCGACCTCAGCTACCTGATCGCGGGGATGACCGCCGGCATGGTTCTGGTCAACACCGCGCGCCACCACGAGCGCGCCTTTCACGAGATCGAGCACGCCCGCTGGCCCTTCCTGGTGCTGTTCTTCGTGCTGGCAGGAGCGGCGCTTGACCTGGCGGCACTGGCCGCGCTGGGGGCCGCCGGCGTGGCCTATATCGCCCTGCGCATTACCGCGCGTGTGATCGGCGGATGGCTGGGGGCGGCGCTTGGCGGCTCGCCCGCGCCCGAACGCGCGCTTTACGGCGCGGCGCTGCTGCCGCAGGCGGGTGTTGCCGTTGGCACGGCCCTGGTCGCGGCGCAGGAATTCCCGCAATGGGGCGAGACGATCATGGCCATGACAATCGGCGCCACCGTGCTGTTCGAGCTGCTTGGCCCGCCTGCCGCGCTATGGGCCATCCGCAAATCCGGGCGCCAGGACTGAAATTCCGGCGGGCCGATCCCCGGGCACCTGGCGGCTGGGCCTGATCGATTCGCGCCCTGCGAGCAGATCGGGTGGGACAAGGGCATACGAAAAAGGCCCCCGCCGAAACCGACGGGGGCCTTGGCCGCGCAACTAGGGGCGCGTGAAATTCTTACTGTGCGTCCGTGATGAACTTGATCGCGTCACCAAAGGTCTGGATCGTCTCGGCTGCGTCATCGGGGATCTCGATGCCGAACTCTTCTTCGAAGGCCATCACCAGTTCCACGGTGTCCAGGCTGTCTGCGCCCAGATCGTCAATGAACGAGGCGTTCTCGGTCACCTTGTCCTCTTCGACGCCCAGATGCTCGACAACGATTTTTTTCACGCGATCTGCGATATCGCTCATGGTTCAGTCCTCACAACTTTTGGGCGCTCGCGCCCGTTTCTGCCCTCGCCCTGCGGAGGTGGCAATCGGTGCCCGGTTCGATCCGGACGGGTTTAAAGACCCCGCTTGGGGAGAACCAAGGGCACCCCCCGGTTCGACTGCGTGGCCTATAGCACATGCGGCTCACAAGGCAAACGCTTTCAAGCACTGCCAGAGATAGAGCCTCGCGGGCGCCGCCGCAAGGCATGGTTACCACGGAATTTCCCGCCCGCAGCCGCACAAGGCATTGTCGCAAAAAGACAAAACCGGGTTTGTGCGCCTTCGGGCCGTCGCGGCCATCGCCCGTTTACCGCCACGTGGCGGTGACCTTCCCGCCGCCCGAAACGCGCCATGCACCGGCTGGCATGACACGAATCTCCGGGCTGGCAGCGGCGTCTACAGCATCGCCATTCCGCCGTTCACATGCAGCGTGGCGCCGGTGACATAGCCCGCCTCGGCGCTGGCAAGATACAGCACCGCCGCGGCGATCTCCTCGGGTGTGCCCATGCGTGCAGCCGGGATCTGGGCGTTGATCTTGTCTTTCTGCTCATCGCTCAGCTTGTCGGTCATTGCCGTGGCAATAAAGCCGGGCGCAACCGCGTTGGCGGTGATGCCACGGCTGGCCACCTCGTAGGCGATGGATTTGGTCATGCCGACCAGGCCCGCCTTGGCTGCGGCATAGTTCACCTGGCCCGGGTTGCCGGTGGCGCCGACGATCGAGCTTATATTGATGATCCGGCCCCAGCGCGCCTTCATCATCGGGCGCATGACGCCCCGGCACAGCCGCATGGCTGCCGTCAGGTTCACGTCGATCACCGACTGCCATTCGTCATCCGACATGCGCATGAAGATCTGGTCGCGCGTGATACCGGCGTTGTTCACCAGGATATCAACCGCGCCCATCGCCTCGACCGCCTGCTTCGGCAGCGCATCGACAGCCTCCGGGTCCGACAAGTTGCACGGCAGCACATGGGCCCGCTCGCCCAGCTCGGCGGCCAGCGCCTCCAGCGGCTCAACCCGCGTGCCCGACAGGCCAACGCGCGCCCCTGCCTCGTGCAGCGCCTTGGCGATGGCCCCGCCAATGCCCCCGGATGCGCCGGTGACCAGCGCCGATTTTCCCGTAAGATCAAACATGTTCCAAATCCTTCCTCTTGCTGGCGCGGATTTCATGCCATGAAATCCGCCAAGAGTTTTCGCGAAAACTCTTGGTGACCGTATCAGCCGGTCAGCGCATCCTTTGCCTGTTTCACGTCATCGGGCGTGGCAACCGCGCGGCAGGTTATGGCGCGGTCGATCCGGCGCACCATGCCCGACAGCGACTTGCCCGCGCCGATTTCCCAAATCTCGTCCACGCCCTGGCCGGCCATCCAGCCAACGCTTTCACGCCAGCGGACCGAGCCTGTCACCTGCTCGACCAGAAGCGCGCGGATCGTGTCGGGCGCACTCACGGCCTCGGCGCGCACATTGGCCACGAGCGGCACCTTGGGCGCGGCAATCGTGACCTCGGCCAGCGCCGATTGCATCCGCTCGGCGGCGGGTTGCATCAATGCACAATGAAACGGCGCGCTGACCGGCAGCATGACCGCCCGCTTGGCACCCTTGCCCTTCGCGATCTCGACCGCGCGTTCCACGGCCGCCTTATGCCCGGAAACCACCACCTGGCCCGGATCGTTGTCATTCGCGGCCTGGCAGACTTCGCCCTGGGCGGCTTCGGCCGCGACGGCCTGTGCCGTTTCGAAATCAAGCCCCAAAAGCGCCGCCATCGCGCCGACACCTACCGGCACGGCCTCTTGCATGGCCGCGCCACGGATGCGCAGCAGCCGCGCGGCATCCGCCACGCTGAGCGCGCCGGCGGCGGCCAGCGCCGAGTATTCCCCCAGCGAGTGGCCCGCGACGTAGGATGCCGCCTCCACGCCCACGCCCTCGGCCTCCAGCGCGCGCATCGCGGCCATGCTGGTTGCCATCAGCGCGGGCTGGGCGTTCCGGGTCAGCGTCAGGTCGTCCTGTGCGCCATCCCAGATCAGCGCCGACAGCTTTTCGCCCAGTGCCTCGTCAACCTCGTCGAACACGGCGCGGGCCTGCGGATAGGCATCGGCCAGGTCGCGGCCCATGCCGATGGTCTGGGCGCCCTGCCCGGGAAATACGAATGCGCGGCTCATCTGTTGTGCCCCTCCTTGTCGCCTTTTGCCCGGCATAGCGCCCCCGGTGCGCAGGCGCAACGGCAAGGCGCGCATCACTGCACGGGCGCTGTGCGAACGCGGCAATGGCGGCGCGCGCCGGCGTATCTATCTTGTGCGGGCAACACACCGGAGGTTTCCATGCCCGCGCAAAACACCGCAACCCGCTATGGCAGCGTCGCAAAGACCCTGCATTGGCTGACCGCGCTCCTGATCCTGACAGCCATTCCCCTTGGCCTGATCGCCACGGACATGGCGCATGACATCACCTCGCAGGACAGCGCCGCCCTGGCGCGGGTGGCCACGCTGTTTTCCGTGCACAAGACCATTGGCGTCACGGTGTTCTTCGTGGCGGTTGCGCGCATCCTGTGGGCCCTAACGCAAGCCCGGCCTGGCCTGCTCAACGGTGACCGGCGCGCCGAGGCGTTCCTGGCTGCCGTCGTTCACTGGGCGCTTTACGGGGCGCTGGTGATCGTGCCGCTCTCGGGTTGGGTGCATCACGCGGCGCAAACGGGCTATGCGCCGATCTGGTGGCCCCTTGGCCAGACCCTGCCCTTCGTGCCGCAAAGCACCGCCTGGGCCGACACGGCGGGCGCCGTGCACTGGCTGGCCACCAAGGTTCTGATCGGGGCGCTGGTGTTGCACATCGCGGGCGCGCTGAAACACCACCTGGTCGACCGCGACGGCACGTTGCGCCGGATGTTGCCGGGCCGGGCCGAGGCGGCGCCCAGCACGGGCCAACCCGGCCACGCCGCGCCCGTGGCCGCGGCGCTGGCGCTGTGGCTGGGCGTTCTGGGCTGGGGTGTTGCGGGCACGGCGGCCGATACGCCCGAGGCCAGCCTGGCAGGGGGCACCGGCGAGTGGCAGGTGCAAGACGGGCGCCTGTCGATCACGGTTCAGCAATTCGGTAGCGCGGTGCAGGGCCAATTCGGCAACTGGCAGGCCGATATCGCCTTTGACCCCGACTCGGGCACCGGCGAGGTTGCGGTCAGAATCGCGATCCCGTCGCTGACGCTGGGCTCGGTCACCGACCAGGCATTGGGGCCCGACTATTTCGATGCCGAAACGCATGACACCGCGCGGTTTCAGGCCGAAATCGCACGGGCCGCCAACGCGGACCGGGCCTATGTGGCCACCGGCACGCTGACCCTGAAAGGCGAAACCGTGCCCGTCACCCTGCCTTTCGACTTGGACCTCACCGATGGCGTGGCGCAGATGGAAGGGGGGCTGACGCTGGACCGGCGCGATTTCGGCATCGGCACGCAGATGACCGATCCGGCGCAGCTGGGCTTTGAGGTAGAGGTCGCCGTGGCGCTCACCGCAGAGCGCGCCCGCTAGACAAAACCCTTGCATGATAGCCGCCCCTGCCCCCTACTGGCCGCCAACCAAGGGGGAGAGCATGGACAAACCGATCTGGCAACTCAGCGCCGCGCAAACCGCAGCCGCGATCCGCGGCGGGGCGCTGACAAGCGTCGAGGCGACCGAGGCGCACCTGGCGCGCATGAGCGAGGTAAACCCGACACTGAACGCGGTCGTTCACGACATGACCGACAGCGCGCTTGAAACGGCCCACAGCGCCGACCGCGCGCAGGCCGCGGGGCTGCATTGCGGGCCGATGCATGGCGTGCCGATCACCGTCAAGCAAAACGTGGATGTCGCGGGCACGCCGAATATCAATGGCGTGCCGGCCTTTGCCGATCTGACCGCCCCTGCCGATGCGCCCGTCGTGGCCAATTTGCGCCGCGCGGGCGCGGTGATCCTCGGCCAGACCAACACGCCCGAGTTTTCCATGCGCGCTTTCACCGACAACCCCGTGCACGGTCTGACGCTGAACCCGTGGAGCCGCGAAATCACCTGTGGCGGCTCGTCGGGGGGCGCGGCCGCGGCCGTGGCGGCGGGGATCGGCACGCTGGCCCATGGCAACGATATCGGCGGCTCCTTGCGCTGGCCGGCCTATTGCTGCGGGCTGGCGACCATCCGGCCCACGCAGGGGCGTATTCCGGCCTTCAACCCTTCGCTTGCCAGTGAGCGGCCTTTCGTGGCGCAGCTCATGTCGACGCAAGGCCCGATCGCGCGTGACGTGGCCGACACCAGGCTGGGGCTGCAGGTGATGGCCGCGCACGACCCGCGAGACCCGCTGCATGTGCCGATGCCCATGACCGGCGCGCCGCAACCGCGCCGCGTGGCCATGGCGCCGATTTATGACGACATGGATGCCGATCCTGGCATCGTGGCGATCTATGCGCAGGCCGCCGGGCACCTGCGCGCCGCCGGCTACACCGTGGACGAGATCGAGATGCCCGACGTGGCTGGCACCTGGCAGGCCTGGGCCGACCTGTTGTTTGCCGAGATGTGCACCCTGTCCGAAGACTCGATGCGCACCGCCGGGTCCGAGGCGTTCAACCGCGTGCTCGATGCCTTCAAGGCATTCTCGCGCGACCTGGACCTGAAATCCTACATGCTGGCGCAGGCCGAGCGGCTGACCCGCCTGCGCGCATGGCTTGCCCTGCTCGAAGAGTACCCGGTGATCCTGTCCCCCTTGATGGTGCAGCGCACGCCGGGGCCGCGCGGCGACCTGGACGGTGCCGATGCCATGCGTCGCCTGATGCAGGACGGCGGGCGCTACATGGGGGTGATGAACTATCTTGGCCTGCCCTCGGTCGTGGTACCAGTTGATGTGCTGGACGCCCAGCCGGTCGGCGTGCAGCTGACCGCCACGCGGTTCCGCGAGGACACCGCGCTTGCCGCGGCGCAGGCGGTCGAGGATGGGGCGGGCACGCTGATGCAACGGCTTTGGGCGCAGATGGAATGAACGTATAGGCCAGACCAAGCGTCATCGCGCCCGAAGCCACAGGGGCGCGCGGGCCGAGCTCCGGCCTTGGCCGCATGAAAAAGGGCCGCGCAGGTATCCCCCGGCGGCCCTTGGTCGTTGCGACGAATACGGCTTATTCGGCCTTCATCGCCTCGATCGAGATCTGCACCTCGACCTCGTCGCTGATGGCCGGGGTGAACATGCCCATGTCGAAATCGCTGCGCAACAGGGTCGTTGTCGCGTTGAAGCCGGCCCAGGGCTTGTTTTCCATCGGGTGGTTGCCGGTCTGGGTCAGTTCGGCCGCCAGAACGACCGACTTGGTGATGCCGTTCATCGTCAGGTCGCCGGTGATGTTGGCGGTGTCGTCGCCCGTCACCTCGATGCCGGTCGATGTGAAGGCCACCGTTTCATTCTCGTCAGCGCCGAAAAAGTCGTCGGCCATGAAATGCTCGAACCGTGCTTCCCAGCCGGTGAACATGCTGCGCGCCGGGAACGATACGCTGACCGACGAATTGGCAGGTGCCTCCTGGTCGAACATGATTTCGCCCTCGAAGCCCGCGAACATGCCCCAGGTGGTCGAGTATCCAAGGTGATCGTAAGAGAACAGCACCTGGCTGTGGCTGGCGTCGAGCACGTATTTCTCGGGCTCGGCAAAGGCGGTGGTGGCGGTCAGCATTGCGCCGGTCAGGGCGGTAGCGGTCAGAAAACGGGTCATGGGTTGGTCCTTTTCATGGGTATGCTTATGCGCAAATTTCATGGCTGCATACATCGCCCCCAGAACCACCCAAGACAATTCCACAAGAATCCACAGGCCCTGTTGGCCCATGCAAAATCACGAAACCCTGGCAGGCGTCCTCATCAGCGCCGCGCGGATCGCGCCGATATCTTCGACCGACTCGGCCGAAAGCTGAACCAGCGCCGCGCCGCCTTGGCCCAGGACCGTCAGCTTGCCATCTTGCAGGCGGATGTCCGACAATTCGTCAAGCCGGTAGCGCGCGCGCAGGCGCATCCCACCGTCGCAAGACCGCGACACGTGCCGCAATTCGCCCGCCCCGGTGTCGATATGGATTTCATCGGTCCGGCCGTCGCGGCCCCATTGCACGATCACCGCGCCCATGCAGCCAAACAGAAGCGACACCAGGAGCTTCATCAAGACCATGGCGCCATCGCCGGCCGTGACCGGCACCAGCCAAATGCCGACCGCCGACAGGATCATGACCACCCCCATGAACCGCAACGAGGCCGATAGTGCAGCAAACGCCTGCCGTGCCGGGCGGGCCTGCAGCCTGGGCGTGTGATCGACCGTATCGGGTAATGCGACCATTGGGGTTTCCTCCGTCTTTCGCTCTGCTACGATCCGTGGCGGGTAAATCGGGCAGGATTGCGGCATTAGCACGGAAATGCCGGGTCCGCCGCGCCACCCCTTGTCACGCGGGGCGATACGGTGTATCCGCTGCCATCCTTTCCGCACGGTTTTTGGAACGGCGCAGTCTCTCGTGTGGGGTCGCGGAAAGGTTGGGCCCCGCTTTGAAATGCGCATAAAATGACAGGAGTGCACATGCCGCTTTACGAGCATGTCTTTATCGCGCGCCAGGACTTGTCCAACGCGCAGGCCGAGGGCCTCATCGAACATTTCGGCACCGTACTGGGTGACAACGGCGGCAAGCTCGTCGATTCCGAGTACTGGGGCGTCAAGACGATGGCCTACAAGATCAACAAGAACCGCAAGGGGCATTATGCCTTCCTGAAAACCGACGCGCCCGCGACGGCAGTTCAGGAAATGGAGCGCCTGATGCGCCTGCATGACGACGTGATGCGTGTCATGACGATCAAGGTCGACGCGCACGAAGAAGGCCCGTCGGTGCAGATGCAGAAGAAAGACGACCGTGGCGACCGCCGCGAGCGTCGTTGATCCACAGCCTGAAGAAAAGGACATAACCAATGGCCGCAAAACCATTTTTCCGCCGCCGCAAGGTCTGCCCCTTCTCGGGCGACAACGCGCCCAAGATCGATTACAAGGACACGCGCCTGCTTCAACGCTACATCAGCGAACGGGGCAAGATCGTGCCCTCGCGCATCACCGCCGTATCCTCGAAAAAGCAGCGTGAACTGGCCCGTGCGATCAAGCGCGCGCGCTTTCTCGCCCTGCTGCCCTACGCCGTGAAGTAAGGAGAGCATCATGCAAGTCATCCTGCTGGAACGCGTGGCCAAGCTGGGCCAGATGGGCGACGTCGTCGACGTCAAACCCGGCTTTGCCCGCAACTATCTGCTGCTGCAGAAAAAGGCGCTGGTCGCATCGGACGAGAACATCAAGTCGTTCGAAGACCAGAAAGCGCAGCTTGAAGCGCGCAACCTGGAAACCAAGAAAGAGGCCGAGGCCCTGGGTGAAAAGCTGGACGGCCAGCAATTCATCGTGATTCGCCAGGCATCGGACGGTGGCAACCTCTATGGCTCGGTCACGACCCGTGACGCCGCCGCCGTCGCCACCGAAGAAGGGTTCTCGATCGACCGCAAGCAGGTCATCATCCGCACGCCCATCAAGGAACTGGGCTTGCACGAAGTCGAGGTGCACCTGCACCCCGAGGTGATGGTCACCATGACGCTGAACGTCGCCCGCTCGCCCGAAGAGGCCGAGTTGCAGGCATCGGGCAAGTCGATCCAGGACGCCGCAGCCGAAGAAGAGGCCGCAGCGGAATACGAGATCGCGGGCCTGTTCGAAGACATCGGTTCGGCCGCGTCGGACGACGACGACCTGACCCCGATGGCCGACAACGCGGGCGAAGGCTCGGACGACGACGACGACGACGACGACAACAACTAAGTCGCGTCAGATCGCAAACATCCAAGGCCGCGCGGGCAAACCTGCGCGGCCTTTTTCGTGGCCCGCTCACTCGGCGAAATTTCCGCCCGTGGTAATGGGGGCCATGCGCACAAGGCGGCTGTCGGCCACGGCGGCCTGGCGGTGTTCCATGGCCTTGCGATAGACCGGGTCTTTCAGCATCTCGGCAAAGGCCCCGGGGCCTGGATATTCGGCGATGAAACACAGATCCCACGCCTCGTCGGCGGGGCCGATCAGCATCTGCTCCATCTTGCCACGCCAGACGATGCGGCCGCCCAGCCGTTCGAACACCGGGGCGCTTTCACGGCCATAGGCGGCATAGGCCTCGGCCCCGGTCGCCGTGCGCCCGTCGTCGTATTCGGCGCGGTCACGCAGCTTGACAAGGTTAAGCATGTGAATTGGCCCGGGCCGGTCATTGTCGCGAAATTCGCGGAACGCGTCGGACGTGAAGCTTGTATGGGACATGTACGGTGCCTTTTCCTTCTATCGTGTGCGCCCCGACTGTCTGCGCCGGCGCCGGCCTGGTCAATCCCGCGTCCCTGGGCCCACCTGGCTGAACACGCGGGCGCCGCACAACGAAAAAGGGCCGCCCCACCGGGCGGCCCTGACATCACCCAGACGTGGTGGGCGATTATTCCTCGTCCATCGCCTCGATGGCCTTTTGCAGATCGTCTTTCGAGACCTCTTTCTCGGCCACGTCCGCCTGCTCCAGCACGTGATCGACCACCTTGTCTTCGAAGATGGGTGCACGCAACTGTTGCTGCATTTCCTGGTTCTGCTGGATGAACTCGAAGAACTGGCGTTCCTGGCCCGGATATTGGCGGGCCTGGTTCATGATCGCCTGGGTCATCTCGGCGTCGGTCACCTCGACCTCGGCCTTGCGGCCGATCTCGGCCAGCAGCAGGCCAAGCCGCACGCGGCGCTCGGCCAAACGGTTATGTTCGTCCGTGGGCTCGACCTCACCGTGGTTGTGGTCCTGAACCTCGGGGTTTTCCTCGTGCCAAAGCTGATGGGCGATCTGCTTGGCCTCGGCCTCGACCAGGCTGGGCGGCAGGTCGAACTTCACGACCTCGTCCAGCTTGTCCAGCAAACCACGCTTGAGAACCGCGCGCGCCGCGCCGGCATACTCGGCTTCCAGCCGCTCGGAAATCTGGGCCTTGAGCGCGTCCAGATCTTCGGCGCCGTATTTCTTCGCCAACTCGTCGTCGATCTCGGCGGCCTTGGGCGCCTTGACTTCCTTGACGGTGCAGTCGAACACCGCCGGCTTGCCCTTGAGGTTTTCCGCGCCGTAATCTTCGGGGAACGTCACCTCGACGGCGAGCTCGTCACCCGCTTTCACGCCAACCAGCTGTTCTTCGAAACCGGGGATGAACGAGCCCGACCCCAGAACCAGCGGGTAATCCTCGGCTGCGCCGCCCTCGAACGGTTCGCCGTCGACCTTGCCGACGAAATCGACCACGACCTGGTCGCCATCCTCGGCCTTGGCGCCTTCGTCGCGGTTTTCGAAATCCTGCGCGTTCTCGGCCAGGCTTTCAAGCGCCTCGGTCACGGCGGCCTCGTCGGGCTTGACGACCATGCGCTCCAGCTTGATGGTCGACAGGTCGGGTTCTTCAATCTCGGGCAGCGCCTCGTAGGTCATGTTGACCTTGACGTCATCGCCTTCTTTCCAGTTCTCGCCGTCGACCATTTCAACGGCGGGCTGCAGCGCCGGGCGGTCGCCGGTCTTTTCGAAATGCTCGGACATCGCTTCATCGACGGCTTCCTGCATCGCCTCGCCCAGCAGGCGCTGACCGAACTGCTTTTTCAGCAGGGCCATGGGCACCTTGCCCTTGCGAAAGCCCTTCATCTCGATCTCGGGCTGGGCTTCGGCCAGCTTTTCGTCGACCTTGGCATCCAGTTCCGCGGCAGTCACGGTAATCTCGTAACCGCGCTTGAGGCCGTCGTTCAGGGTTTCGGTGACTTGCATCATTGTCCTCGCATAAGCTGACAGGCCGCCCGGATGGCGGCCTGAGTAAATTTGCGTCTTACTAGGCTGCGCATCCAAGGGGATCAACCCTGATTCTGCGCGTGCAGGCCCGGCCGGTTCGCCCACGCGCAACCGTCATGCGCAAAATATTCTGGACGGGGCCGACAAGACACCGGAAAAGCCAGTTGAAAACCTGCTCAAACCGTCATGGTGCGGGTGGAGGGACTTGAACCCCCACGCCTTGCGGCGCCAGAACCTAAATCTGGCGCTATACCTGAAACGCCGGGAAGTTGTGACAATTTCCAGAAAAGAGCGTCTGAACGTAACAAACTGTTTAAGAACATTTTTTTGAGGAAATGGCACTTTTCCCTTGTAGCACTTGAAATCTGGACCTAAACAAAATTTCAGGGCGTAGAAGTAGCAGAATTGTAGCAGGTGGAGCATGGCGAACAGAGTAAAGCTTACAAAGGCGCGGCTGGAAGCACTCGACTTTGACAAGGATGGGCAGTGGGTCACGGATACAGAAGTACCTGAATTACTGGTGCGCTTGTCAAATACATCCAAGCGCTTCGTCGCCCGGTGGACGTCGCGCAAAGACGGTAAGCGAAAGCAAGAGACGATTGAGCCGGTGGGAAGTATCAGCGTTGACGAAGCTCGTGACCGCGTGCGGAAGCTGGTGGCTCAGGACGGGCGGAGCAATGCAGAAACACTCGCGGACGTATATGCGGTCTGGGAAAGTGCCTATTCCTCCAAGGTAAGTGAAGGTCACGCCGCAGAGTTTCGGCGGAGCTACGCCAAGCACATCGCGCCTGAATTAGGAAAGACCAAGCTTTCGCGGCTAACGCCGCGCACCATACAGAAATGGTATGACGGAAAGCGCGCCGACAACTCCGCTGCAACCGTGAACCGGTGGTTGGCGTATATCTCCAAGCTCTGCTATGTGGCTCGCGTGAACGGGTATATGATTGGTAACCCTGTCGAAGGCATCGAGAAGTCCACACCTAACCGACGCCTTGACGTTTTCACCCGCGATGACATCAAGGAATTTGCTGACAACCTTCTGGCGAACAAGGACCGCTTCCCCATCGGTGTTGCGCTGTTGCGCTTCCTAATGATCTACCCTTGCCGAGGGAAAGAGGCGCGGGAAATGAAGTGGAGCGATTTGGACCTGAAAGCGGGGACGTGGACCATTCCCGCTGAAAGGTACAAGACGAAGCGTAGTAAGGTTTTTCCTCTTGGCCCATTGCAGATTGAACATCTAGCCTCCCTGCCCCGCGACTCCGAGTACGTGTTCCCGATGGTGACGGACAAGACTCGACCTTGCGCCAAGAGCCACCAACGGCACGTGTGGGAAGCGCTTCGCCCGAAGCCATTGGGCGCGCACGCGCTCCGCAGAACAATCGGGACCTCCCTTCTAAACAAGGACGTTCCCCTTGAGGTCGTCTCCAAGCTGCTTGGGCATAGTTCAACCGCCGTCACACAGGCAGTCTATGCCCACCTTGAGCCGCAAACTGCTTCAAAACACTTGGACAAGTGGTCCGCGATCTTGGAGGATGATGAAGTAAGAGAAGAAGACGAAGAAATGGTCGAAATGCTAAAGGTCCAGTCCGCGATTTCCGCGCAGAACTCCAATGAGGGAATTGAATAAGATGGATATTATGACGGGCCTCAGCGCAGCGGCAAAGGCGCTGGAAATCGCCAAGAGTCTCCGTGAGTTCGAGGGCAAACTAAATGACGCCACCTTTAAGCACCAAATCGCGGAGCTGTACACGGCCTTGGCAGATGCGAAGATGGCCCTAGCGGACGCGCGTCAGGAACTCTCAGACAAGGACGCAGAAATAGCCCGCTTGAAAGCAGTGGATGCATCCAAGATGCGCACCGTGTCGTATAATGGTTACAACTTCGGAATAGGTGCCGACGGCAAGCCCATTGGGCGGCCATTCTGTCCCGTATGTGAGAAGACAAAAGGCATTCAGGTCCAAATCACTCGCGGCCTCTCAAAGCACGACTTGTGCCCTTCATGTAAGGCCGTGTACGGGACGGGCGGGTATCCTTGGAAACTACCCGACGATTTTGAAATCCCTCCAGCTTAGTGACCGGATAAGCCCCCGTTAGGGGGATTCCGTATCGCCGTCATCTTCTACCCCTTCGGCCTCTGAACCACGTTCCGTAACCGCCCTCCCCCTGATGCCCGACGGCAAGTGGGCTTCTGTCCCATCCTGCCGGAACCCGGCGGGCATCATGCCGCGTTGCCCCCTGAGCACGGACTTTAGCCGCGAAGTGTTTCTGGTTTCTCTTCCTTCCAAGTGCTAGAAATCCCGAAAAGATTTCGGGTGAGCGAATGCAGGCGGCGGATTTTATCAAGAAATGGGAAGCGGCGGAGCTGAAAGAGCGGAGCGCATCGCAGGCGCATTTCCTAGACCTCTGCGCGCTCCTTGGCATTGAAGACCCGATCTCCGCCGACCCCAAGGGCGATTGGTTCACCTTCGAACGTGGCGCGTCCAAGACCTCGGGCGGCGAAGGCTGGGCAGACGTCTGGCGCAAAGGCTGCTTCGCATGGGAGTACAAGGGCAAGAAGAAGGACCTAGACAAGGCCTTTGACCAACTCCTGCAATACTCCATCGCGCTGGAAAACCCGCCGCTCCTGATCGTGTCGGACATGACGCGCATCCGGATTCAGACGAACTGGACGAACACGGTTCAGCAAGTCCACGAAATCACCACGCCGGACCTTCTGGACGCCAGCAAGCGCGACCTTCTGCGCGCCTGCTTCACCGATCCCGAAAGCCTGCGCCCCGCCAAGACACGGCAGGCCCTGACCGAAGAGGCGGCGCAGAAATTCGCGTCTCTGGCGCAGCGCCTGCGCGAGCGCGAGCATGACCCCGAAACCGTCGCTCACTTCGTGAACCGCCTTGTCTTCTGCATGTTCGCCGAAGACGTCGACCTTCTGCCGAACAAGATGTTCCAGAAAATGCTAGAACTTTGCCAGAAGGACCCGACCGAATTTCAGCCCTTCGCCAAGGACCTCTTCGCCGCCATGCAATCCGGCGGGCGCGTCGGCTTCGAAAAGGTGGAATGGTTCAACGGCGGTCTCTTCGATGACGACACCGCCCTGCCACTCGAAAAGGAAGATTTGGCGGACCTTCTTGCCGCCGCCAAGCTCGACTGGTCAGAAATCGACCCCTCCATTCTGGGCACCCTGTTCGAGCGCGGGCTTGACCCGGACAAGCGCTCTCAGCTTGGCGCGCACTACACCGACCGCGACAAGATCATGCAAATCGTCAACCCGGTGGTGGTGGAACCGCTGCTTGCCGAATGGGCCGAGGTGAAGGCCCAGATCGAAGCGGCGCTGAGCAAGGCGGAGAGCGCCAAGGCGCGTTCCGCCCGGACCAAGGCTGAGAAAGAGGCGGAACGCCTCCACGCGGCGTTTCTGGAGCGCCTGCGGGGCTTCCGCGTGCTGGACCCTGCCTGCGGCTCCGGCAACTTCCTGTACCTGTCCCTCTTGGCGCTTAAGGACATTGAACACCGTACAAACCTTGAGGCTGAGGCCTTGGGCCTGCCGCGTGGTTTCCCGACCATCGGGCCGGAATGCGTGAAGGGGATTGAACTGAACCCTTATGCCGCTGAACTCGCCCGTGTGTCGGTTTGGGTCGGGGAAATCCAGTGGATGCGCAGGAACGGTTTCGATGCCGCCCGGAACCCTATCCTGCGCCCGTTGGGGACCATCGAAAACCGGGACGCTGTGCTTGCACCGGAAGGCTCGAAAGCAGACTGGCCAGACGCTGACGCGGTGGTCGGGAACCCGCCGTTTCTTGGGGCCTATAAGATGAGCATTGAGTTGGGCGAAGACTACGTTCGCCAACTACGCAAAGCTTGGCCCGATGTGCCGGGAAGCGCTGATTTGGTGGCCTATTGGTTCGCCAAATCTTGGGAGCAAATGAATAACGGGCACCTTGAACGTGCAGGACTGGTCTCCACGAATTCTATAAGAGGGGGGGCCAGCAGAGAGGTCCTCAAGCCTATTGTTGCCGAAGGCAGAATTTACTCAGCTTTCGCAGATGAAAGCTGGACGGTCGAAGGAGCAGCAGTCCGTGTTTCCATGATCTGCTTTGATGACCATCACGGACAATCGCCAGTCACTCTGAACGGGACGATGACTGCGGAGATACTTTCGGACCTTACCGGCTCCACAGGCTATGACCTCACCGACGCCAAAAAGATTCGCGAAAACAATGGGGTATGCATCCGTGGCATCGAAAGCGGAGGGCCTTTCGAGCTAGGTCACTCGGATTTCGTGGCTCTCGCCACTGCGCCCACCAATCCAAACGGTCTTCGGAACACAGAGGTGCTATGGCCCGTACTGAACGGTAGCAATATCCTCAAGCGCGCTCCCGAACGCTACCTGATTGACTTCTCCGATCACCCTGACGAGATGCAAGCCTCTCTTTTTGAAGGCCCGTACCATCGCTTGCAGAGCCAGTATTCTGACTATGTCGCCAAATCGAAGCGCAAAGTAGTCGTTCGCGAAAAATGGTGGCTCCATCGCCGCAGCGGTGAAGCGCTGCGACGCGAGACCAAGGACTTGACGAGGAAGATTGTCACTCCAAGGGTTGGGAAATACAGAGTTTTCGTCTTTGTCGACGCAAGTGTCTTGGCCGATAGCGCATCGTTCGTGATTGCGAGGGATGATTACACTACGTTCGGCATTCTACACTCTCGTTTCCATGAAAGCTGGTCATTGCGCTTGGGTACATTTTTGGGGGTAGGAAATGATCCAAGGTACACAGCGTCCACGACCTTCGAGACCTTCCCTTTTCCTAAAGGTCTCACGCCAGATATTTCCGCCACCAGATATGTTGACGATCCGCGCGCCCAGAAAATTGCCAAAGCCGCCGCTGAACTGAACCGCCTGCGCGAAAACTGGCTGAACCCGCCTGACCTCGTGGACAGGGTCCCCGAGGTGGTCGAAGGCTACCCTGACAGGCTGATCCCGAAAGACGACAAGGCCGCGAAGGAACTCAAGAAGCGTACACTAACCAACCTCTACAACGCCCGTCCCGCATGGCTGGACCACGCCCACAAGAAGTTGGATGAAGCCGTGGCAGAGGCCTACGACTGGGGCGACGACTGGCGCGACGGCAAGCTGACCGACGACGAAATCCTTGCCCGCCTATTTCGTCTCAATCAGGAGCGAGTGGCGAAGCAGTAGACCACCTATGCGGGCGTCGAAGGCCTATCTGAACCGGTGAGAAAAAGCGGGACGGCGGACCGAAAACGCCGCCCCGCCAGTGATGCGCGGAAGTTGGAGAAGACACCGCGCGACGGCCCGGAAATAGGCCGCTGACTGCCATTGCAGTCTACCATTGTTCAGACGCGGCAGCTAGCGAACGCACGGTTCGGTTTCTGCGGCGCAGCGCATCTCAATTCGACGAAAATTTTGAATCTACTGACGGCAGATTCGAGATTCAAACAGGGGTACCATTGCTCGGCTTGGGTCCCCTTGCGTGCATTCTTCGATCTGGAACCTTACACCCTGCGAACACTTCTGCGCCTGCAACGGAACCGGCGGAATCGGAGCGCAATGCAGCGAAAGTGCTTAATATTTCAGGTAGTTGGTTGCATAGGTACTTGCGGGTACTGGGCGTTTCATTTTTGCGACGGTATACCCCATTGCGGGTCCCTAGAAGGGTAAATAAAAACAAAGACTTAAGGGAGTTTAGGGTCTTTCCCGCCAACGCGGGCTTTCCCGTCTCACTGCCTCACTGGTCCGCCTACGTCCTGTTATGCCCGCTGAGCCAATATCATGCGCTCTGAGGGCCGCTGACGCGGCCCACTGACTATTCAGGCGGCTCGGGCAGACAGCCTGTCAGCGGCGTTCTTGACGCTCATAGCAGCCCATTTCTTGCCCCGTGGAGTCGGCACATTGGCGGCGTTCAGGGCATCGGCGATCTTCTGGTAGGACGCACCGGATTCCCGCATGGGACGGACGATAGAGGCGACACGGTCAGCAGCCGCGTCAGCGGCCTGTTTTGCGGCCTCATTCCGCTTCATGGTCTTGTCGCGAAGACCACCAAGCTGGACGCCACGGGCCTTGGCTGCGGCGAGGGCTTGCTTGGTGCGAAGGCTGATGAAGTCACGTTCCTGCTCTGCCAGCGCAGCGTAGATATGAAGCTGGAACTTATCGGCATGGGGCATCGCCGCGACCCTTATTTTCAAGGCTTTATCGTCCATCAAGGTTGCGATCTGGCTGACCTTGCGGGACAGTCGGTCCAGCTTGGATACCAGCAGTTCTGCGCCCTCTTTCTTCGCCAATTCGATGGCTGCGGCAAGTTGGGGACGGTGCGCGTCAGCGCCGCTCAGAACGTCTGTGAAGGTCCCCAGAACCTCAAAGGGGGTGTCGCTGTAGTTTTCGAGGAAGAGGGCAATATCGCGGTCCTGTGCGTCGAGGCCCAGCCCAGATTCACCCTGAGCCTTCGAACTGACACGCCGGTAGATCACGTACTTCTTGGTCACGCTGGGCCTCATAAAATTCGTCGTCGTTCGTTGTGCTTTTTATATGGCATGCATCAGCATGATTCGCGCGTCTTTTTAATGTTTTAGGCGGAAACTAACTGTTTCCAGCAGGGGCAGGCGTGATTTCAAATATGTCAGCAATACTTACATACTTGAATCGGTTGCATTCTGACTCGCGCATGGCGGCTGGGGCGGCGTTTTTGCGGGTGGGCGATCCCTTTGACACTAAGGTCGCCCACTACTACCAAAGGCCCGACTTAAACCGAAGGACGGCCCCCATGAACCGCGCAAGCGACATTATTGCCCTGATACCGGACGTCAAACCGCGTCTGGCGATGCGGGTTCTCAAAGAAGCGATATTTGCCGGGAAGCACGGCTATGAGTCGCTTGATCCGGCTGACCGGAAACTAGCCTTGCGCGATGGCTGGGTATTAACGATCTCGCCCATCGGCGGACGCATCCTGCTAGAACTATTCGAGGCAGGCTTGATACCCCAGAAGATTAAGCATGCGTCCAAGGATGTTTCCCATCTGAGGTCCTACGCTGCGAACGAAGATGCTTACCGGGAACAGGTGCGAGAAGAGGAAGAGCGAAAGGCCGCGTATGAACGGCGTGTCGCGGAAATCGCCGAAGACCCCGATTGCGCGGACCCCTCGGAAATCACCTCCGATCTTATTGACCGAGTATTCCTGAAGCGGTTCGGATACGGGCACTTTGGCGAGATGAGGATTGCCGGTCTGTCCTGCCACAAGGACAAGCTACCCGATCAAAAATCGAACAGCGGGCAGCGGACGTACTCCGGCGAGGTGTATTGCTACTGGTACGACGCTGAGGGCGAACAGCATGGGTATGTGCCGGACCTCACCCCAAAGAACCGCCGGAACGATCCGAAACGAAATTGGGGACTTGGACGGGACTAGGTACAGAAGGGTTTCGGTTCCCGCTAGCGCGGGCCACCGTCAATCCAAGCTTGTCCCTCTTCCCTTGTGTTAAACAACGGTCGGTCGTAGAAGCGGTGTTCTTTCCCGGCGATGATCTCGACAACTTCAACCAGTGTGATCATGCCTTTTTCAGGGTGTCGGATGGTTTGTTCTTCGATGCGGTATCCATTTGCGCTTCCTGCCAGTGGCGGTTTGTAGTTGGCATAGCCTGCGCCAGTAGCGCTGCTCAGTCTCCGCTATCATCAAAAAGTGACGGCTGCCCTCGCGGAGTTTCCCCTGTGGTAAAATCGCCCAGAAGCGCCTTAATTGCGTCAGGTGCCAGCGGCTCCGCGAGCTTATCCCCGTTGAACTCTAATACCCGCAAGACACGACGATTTTTCGGCCTTCCGTCAGCAACCTGAAAGGCCCACTGTACTTTGAGGTTGTCCAAGACCTCAACATGCAAATCCTTCCGTTTCACCAGACGCCAGAACTCGGCGTCTTCGATCACAAAATAGCAGTCACGCCGGATGGAATCCTTGCCCTTCCACTGGCGTGCCTTCTGGTCTTCCTCATCCCAGTTCGGCGAAGTCACATAGATGCTTTCAATGGTGACAGTCCATTCGGGCGGCTCATCGTCTTTTTCTTTCCGGGCGGGTTTTTGGGTACGCTCTGGAAATTGGTTGCGCGGGATCGGAAAATCATCTTCTTGCGAAAAACCTATGCGCTTCACATCGCGATCTTCGATGCACGCTGTGTAGAACTCTGCACGCGCGTCCAGCGCGTCGGGAAGGTCACCAATTTCCATACCGATTTTGGTCAGTTCATCGTTACTCTTTTCGAGCATACCTCGCGTCATTGCGACAACGATCCTCGCACCAGACCGGCACGCGGCCTCTTCGTCTTCCGGTACTGACCGCGGCTCCACAGAATCGCTCGTGCCCGGCGTCTCTTCACCTTCCGGCTTTGCGGGTTCTTTGTTGCTTTGAATTTGTTCGCGATGGTCTCGTCCGATTTCTTGCGCCCATTCAGCAGGGGGCTTACCGGTCAAGCCTTCAACGTAAGCGGAACCTACATCGCTATTCATGAACGCGAAAACCGAAGCGACGCCGCCGCTGACCCACAGAGCTAGCTTCGACAAAAAGCTGCCATCTTCCGGGGGCAGCACAATCAGTTCGTATTCCAAAGTACCTTGGAAGAATGTGGCGTCTAGCGCCTCGATGACCTTCCTCGCGCTCTCCGCAGTTGCAATAAAGGTGTCCAGCCTCAGGAAGTGGTCGTCTACATCGAAGTGAATGAACAGGCGATCCGAACGCGCGTCAAACTCCCATGGTGATACTACAGTCATTAAATGGTCACCACCTCTGCCTCTGGCTGAAAGCCTAGACCGGCCACAGCCATGTGGGCAACAATTCTTTTCGAAATCAGGCGCTTAGGCCGCTATCGCGGCCCCCACAGTGTATTTGCCCCTGCATTCGAGGATTTTGCAGGCAAATACACGCCAAATACATTGCCGTAAAATCGCATAATTTCAGTAAGTTATGGAGGTTTTGTGCATCTGTGTATTTGTGCAGGACATGCCAGCCTCCATTGTAAAGACCCCCTCCCCCTATGGCGGAACACTCCCGAAGGGGGAGGGTCATTTTTCTTATGAATCCGGCACCCTTTCGAAATACACAAATACACTAAACGCCCTCAAACCCCTTATTTTTATAGTCGAAACGCTTGTGTATTTGCCGTGTACTTGGGTGTATTAGTGTATTTGGCCCTGCGGGCAGCCCTCGCTAACCCAAATGCGAAGGGTAGGAAAAAGGCCGCTTATGCGGCCCCTACCCAAAACGCTATGCGGCCTTCGCTCGTTCCCGCACTTCCTTCAGGAGTGCATGCCTTTCGGTTTCATCCATGGTCGCCCATGCGTCACGCTCGGCGTCCGTCATACTGCGCCAGCCGCGCGGGCGTCCGATACGGCGGACGTTCGAAGCTTCCACCTTCAGCTTCTCCTGACGCTCTACAAGTCGCCAAATTACCCCACCGCTACCACGCCCCGCGAAGACAAGGGAAACAGCGATTTCACGTCCGTTGTACTCAACATTGAGCGTGCTGTCCTTTGCCTGCGCCAGATAGTTTCCAAAGCTCTTCGGTGAATAATCATAGTCGCTGAGGGCGTCGCGCCTGAGGCGCAGCGGCAACGTAATCTCCCGATCTGCGACAAGCGCAAGAAGCCCGTCTTCACCTGATGCCTTTGCCTCCATGCTAACCGGCGTCAGCGGGTCGTGCGCCGCTTCATACCAAGCCTGAATAAGGCTCTGCATCGGATTTCCTTCGCCACCGGTCACAACCGCAAGTTCTTCGCGATTGCCCTGAAACCGGGTAAGCCCGGCTGCTTCCAGAATTCCGCCAACGGTCCAATGCCAGCGTTCGAATGATGCCAGCGGCCTATCGCTCGCATTCTTCTGACCGCTCTGAATCCAATGCTTCACCAGCGTGAGGCAGGCGCCAATAATTTCGCCGCGATGCTGACGAATGTAGCTCTTGAAATCTCCCTGCACCTTGAACGTGGACGGGTCGCGTTCGCCGGGCTTCGCCATCTTCGCATCAAGCTTGATGAGGCTGATACGACGCTGCAACTCGGGCGAAAAGCCGGGGTTAATGCCGGTCCAGACCGTCGCAGAAGCATTCCGTACAGTGCGCTCGCCGGTCCGCCCAAGAATGCGGTCGGTCCACTCGCGTGACGTCAGGAATGACGCAATCGTTGCCGAGTCCATTTCCCCGGCGACGTTGTCGTACACAAGGAAGTTCTTCAGCGTCTGCAATGCGGTGAACAGAGCCTTACGGCGCTCATCTTCGTTCCGCGAAAGCGGCGGACGCAGGTCCGTCTTTCCGTCAATTACAAGCTGGCAAGCCTCTGCCAGCAGTGATGCACCCGTGCCGGGGGCGGGCTTCGTCAGAAGGTGCGCGGGCACCACGTCGTCAATGATCGGGGAGACGAAGGGGGTAAGCAACAGGCCAATGAAGTTGGTCAATGATGCACCGGGATTGGCGATATTCTCAGCACGCGAACAACCATCAAACGGGAAGTCTGCGAACAGGTCCACCAGATAGGCCGCCGCGTCCTTCGCCGCCGCCTCATCCACCTTATCCACGGCGGGCACCGTAAGGTTGGGGTCCGGACAATAAAGCAAGCCCGATGCCTTATCATATCCCGGCGTCTGGATGAGCTTGCCGTCCTTGGTAAAGGTCGGAACCGTGACAATCTTTTCCAGCGGCGAAAGCGGCAACGCCGGGTCCGCAAAAAGATGCTCCGCAACTTCCTTCGGTGCTGCGGCGCTAACGTAATCGCTATCCCCCCGCGTCTTCCGGAAGGGGGCATGCATATTCAGTTCGTGATTGAACGACTTCTGAGTCAGAATCTCGATACGCGCCTCGCCCGTGGGCATTTCAGGAATACGGACGATTTCGGACCCATGGCGGAACAGTCGGGGCTTGCTACCCCGGTTGCCCTTTTCAAGACAATCGCGCCCATAGGACCAAAGGTCGTCAAAGCCGTTCACATCAATGACGTTATCATCTTCGCTCTTCATGCGCTTGCGACGCCGCGCCGCTGCCCGCTCGCATTCTGCAAGGTTACGCGCAGCGTCAAGAAAGTTGGACGTATACTCAGGCCAGTTTTCCTTGAGAATGCGCTTAACACGGCCCTTTTCAATGTCGCTCGCGCCCGCCGCATCAAGCTGGGCAAAAAGCAGCACAAGCTGATTGTCTGCCAGAGCCGTGATCTTCAGACGGCCCTTGGAGTCCCGCTTCGTCAGCCGTTCCATCGCGGCTTCCGGGTCCATCGCTTCTGCGTTGCTAACCTTCATAGCGTCGCTGCCAGTCAGCCGCTCGCGCAGCTTCCTCGCACCGGGCGACATACGCACCTTTCCAAGTGAAGGAAGCGGCGTCCCATCATCTTCGATCACGGAGTCTTCAAAATCACTCATACTGTCTTCTCCTTGCAGTCATTTCATTTTTCGGTCTCCTTTCTGGACTGTTCATTCGGCCCCATCCTGTGAGGCGACGGGCGGTGACAGAACAGACAACGTCACGGCCCCGTCCACGTTTTCGGTGGATTGATATGTGTAGTAGTTGCCCGCTAACGCGGGCCTTCACTAGTTCGCTAAGCCCCAGCGGCGCGCCATTCGCGCACAGCAGTTTCTGCCGCGCGCTCGGCAACGTTCCACGATGCGTCTTCATCCCAGCCACTGTGTAAGGCCATAAATGCCGCATCCCATGCAGCCGACTCCCCTGCACCCCTTAGGTCTTCTTCGTGCTCCTCTTCTGTCTCATTTGGATATGAGGGAAGAGCATAAGTCGCTGCGCCACCGGCAATGTCGGAGAGTGTGTCGCGGTAGGTATCGGCGGTGCGATAGAGGTCCTGCACCCATTCCACCGCACCCGGTGACATGTGGGGAAGCATGGCACGCCGCCACCACGGTCCTGCGTCAAACAGACTTGCCGCGAGGGGCATATCACCTTCGGCAAGCGCCGCTTCGATCTCTGCGGCGCGGGCCTGTACGCGCTTGGGATTACGACCGCCCATTATCCCGCCTCCCCAGCCAGTTCGGCAACCTTCCCGGCGAGGTGGCGCAAGGTTTCTGCCCGTTCCCGCGTGAGCGGGTAGAGTGCCAGATTTGCCATTTCATCGGTCAGGCGGATCAACCGCACTTCGTGTTCTTCGTTTGTCAACATTTAGTATGCCTCCTTCGATGTGGTGCCCCTAAATATCAGCGATTCTTCGTCTGGCAAGTGGGCATGGAATTCCGCACATCATACTGAAACTGAACTGAAATTCCCGTTTCCGCTTGAAGCTGAAAAAGCCACTTTCACGAAGCGCAGCTTCAAGCCGAATTTACACAAGATGTAGGCGGTTGGCGGGCGGCGTAACCTACGGACTGTCGCTGACTTGGAAACGGACCGTTCTAAGAGTAGTCGTCCACGACCTCTTCCATCTGTTCCGCGAAAACCTCCGGAAAGGTGAACTCGCCGGGGCGGCTGTTTCCAGCACCAATAGCCCACTGTTCGGGACAAGGCTGGAATCCTGCGCGCTTCAGGACGGCACGGGCGAGATGCGTTCCGAGAGTATCGGACAGCCATTCAAACGAAACGCGCATACCGCGACCGCGCGCCCGGCGGGCAAGGTCGCTGAGCTTATCGGCAAGCTCCTGTACGAGGTCATCATCGAAGGTGGCGTCAGACAGCGCCATGTCCATATCCCTTTGAGATTTCCCACTCAAAGCGCTGGGCAACCTGTTCCAAAACGAAGCTGTCTAGAGTGCCCGCGTCCCGCGCCATTGCCATCTTTCGTGCGCGGGGAATTTCTGCCAGAACCTCGTTCTTCAACCGCTCGCGCAGGTCGTCATCAGATGCTGCCAACGAGCGCTGCGACAGTTCGCAACGGCTGACCGCTTCGCGCGCCCAGCGCCCCCAACCGTTTGCGTCGGAAGGCAGTTCTACCACCGTAGCGCCCTCAAGATGCGCCAGCACTTCAGGACGCAGGATTACCTCCCGCACCAGCTTTTCTGCCATGATGGTTGAGAGACGGCTTCCATACTCCCGCGCAAGCGACAACGCCAAATTCTGCCGCACCTTTTCCAGCCTTTCAGCCTGCGGCTGCGTAAGGCCGCGCTCCAGATTTTCAACGTGATTCAGGTCGTAGGTGCCCATGGATAATTTCCCTTTTCAAAAAGTGAGCGGATGTAGAAAGTGTCCGTGAATCCCGCGTCCTTGACGCGCGGAAGGACAACGCTGATCGTGTAGAGCTTCTCCCTGCCACCGCCGTTAGCGCTAGGTGAAGCGAAGGCGCAAGGAAGCGGATAAGGTCGGTTCAGAAGGCGTCTCGCCGCATGATAAGAGATGCCAAGAGCCTCGCCGACCTGACTCGTGCTGAGCATGTCAGGCCTCATGTTTTATTGATGAAAGAAAGCGCCCCCGGCGCTTTGGACAGCACCCCCGATGCTGGCCTACTCTTCTATGATACCATAGGTTCGATGCCCGACCAAATCTGAGCGGTCAAACGGTTCAGGCCATTTGCAATGCTATTTGCGTGATGCGGCTTGTCTTGCCTTGGGAAGAAAAAGGCCCGCCGTTAGGTCGGAAGGCCTTTCCGCTGACGCAGGCCTAAGAAGCTCAGATGACGAGCGCCGCTACAGTCACGAGTCGGGGGCAACCATGCTGCTACAGCACCTGACTTTCGCGTAGCATAATTGTAGCAGTAGCAGATTTTCCAAAGAATCCAATACTCAGAGAGCCTGATTTTTTATTTTATTTCAACTTGGTGCGGGTGGAGGGACTTGAACCCCCACGCCTTGCGGCGCCAGAACCTAAATCTGGTGCGTCTACCAATTTCGCCACACCCGCACGACGCGCCGCCAGGCCCTTGATTTACAGGGCACAACGCTTGCGCCGCGCCCTCTTAGCAAACCGTGACGCGCGATGCGAGTGGAAAAATTGTTGCACAACCGGCCGGGGCAAAGCCCAGAAAAATCGCGACAACGGCGCAATTCTGCCTTAATGTGATGAAAAAAATCGAGGCAGTAACATAGCAGGATTAAGCCCATGGAACCGAAAACGGTCGGGCGTGAAACGGTCATTGACCGTTTGGCACGCGAAATCGAATTCTCTGGTCTTCTCGCAGGCGCCATTGTCATGACGCTCGACGGTGAAATACCCGTCGAACACTTGGCAGACGGTGACCGCATCATCACCCGCGACACCGGAATGTCGGTCATACGCAAATTGCGGTACAAGACCATCACCTGCGATGTCGTGTCGATCATGGCCGGATCGCTGGGGCACACCCGCCCCGAGCGTGATGTGACCATGCCGGCCGACCAGCGCATGCTGATCCGCGACTGGCGGGCCGAGGCGATCGCCGGCCAGAAACAGGCGCTGATCCCGGCGCGGCAACTGGTCGATGGCGAGTTCGTCTGCCTGCATGAAAAGCAGACCGTCACCGTCTACGAGATCGAGCTGGACCGCGCGCAGGTGATCTATGCCGACGGGCTGGAAATGGTCAGCTACATCCGGGCAGAAGAGTTGTCGCGCGTCGCCTGACCCCCGGCAGATTCACATGCGTTACCCGGGGCCGATGACAGGCACCGGGCTGCTCCCTTTCCGATCAAAGCCCCAACGCGCGGAACACTTTCGGCAATTGCTCGGGCAGATCCTCGGCGATCAGGCCGGGGCCGAAAACCCGCGCCGTTTCCACGTGCAGCCAGGCGGCGGTTTCCGCGGCCTCCATCGGGGGTAACCCCCGGGCCAGCAACCCGGTGATGAACCCGGCCAGCACATCGCCCGACCCGGCCGTGGCCAACCATGGCGCGGCGCGGTCGTAACAGGCGGCGTTCACGCTGCACGCCCCATCGGGCGCGGCGATCACGGTGTCGGGCCCCTTGAGCACCACCACGCAACCGGCGCGCCGGGCTGCCGCACGCGCGGCATCGAGCCGGGAAAAGACCGTGCCCTTTTCGCCTTGGGCGGTCAGCCTTTCGGCCAGGTCAGGAAACAGCCGTGCGAATTCGCCCGCGTGGGGCGTCAGCACGCAGGTTTCGTGCAACAAGGCGAATAACGGCGCGTGCTTCGCGACAAGCGTCAGCGCATCCGCATCCAGCACGCAGGGTCGCGCACTGGCCAAAGCCGCCCCTGTCAGCGCGGCCTTTTCATCACTCAAACCCAACCCCGGGCCAAGGCACAGCGCGTTGAGCCGCCGATCGTTCAGCATCCGGTCAAGCCCGGCGGCATCCTCGATCCGGCGCAGCATGACCGCGGTGACCTGGCTTGCCACTTCCATCTGCGCCGCACCGGGCACGCCCAGCGTGACCAGCCCCGCCCCGATCCGCAATGCGCCTCGCGCCGCCAGCCGCGCCGCGCCCGTGCGGCCTGCGCCGCCCGACAGGATAAGCGCGTGACCGCTGGTGTACTTGTGGCCGTGATCCGCCTTTCCAAGGCGACCACGCGGCCCTTGCACCAGGGTGGGCGCCGGTTCCACCACACCGGCCGCAAGGCCGATATCGCATACCACCAGTGCACCGCATGTTTGCGGCCCGTCCGCAAGGTAGTGACCGATCTTGGGCTTGTGAAATGTCACGGTCAACAAGGCCGGGAAGGCGCCGCCCAGGTCGCGGCCCGTCTCGGCCTCGATCCCGGTGGGAATATCCACGGCAACCGCCGGTTTTCCGTTCGTGATACAGTGCCGGGCCAGGCTGCGCCTGACCCCCTCCGCGTCTTGGCCGGCCATTGCGCGTGACAGGCCGATGCCAAAAACCGCATCAACCACCAGGTCGCAGCGCCCCCCGATCGCATCCGCGATTTCCCTGACATTCCAGGGGGCAGTCGTGCCAAGGGTTTGCCACCGCGCGTGGTTGCTGCGCGCATCCGGCGGCAGCTTTTCGGGGTCGCCATAAAGAAACAACGTGACCTGCCAGCCATGATCCGACAGCAACCGCGCCACCACGAAACCGTCGCCGCCATTGTTGCCCGGCCCGCACAGTACCACGGCGTGACCGGAGGCCGCCGCCAGCGCGGGCCATGCCTCGAACACCGCTTCGACCACGCCTCGCCCGGCACGTTCCATCAACTCCAGCCCGGTCACGGCGTCGCTGTCGATGGCGGCCCGTTCGATGGCGCGCATCTGCGCCGCGCTCAGTAATTCCGTCATGCCTGGCCCTTCCCGATTCAATAACGCCAACTTCCTGGGCGGTGCGCACAAAATTTAAGCAACTGCCTTGCCCGAAACGCACGCACCCGGCTGCCCGTGGCATATCCGATTGTCGCCCCAGACCGGAAGTGATCTGACCCTAACCCAAGACACGAGGGGCGAGGAGGCCGCGATGAAGAAAATCGAAGCGATCATCAAACCGTTCAAGCTGGACGAGGTGAAAGAAGCCCTGCAAGACGCAGGCATCCAGGGTCTGAGCGTGATCGAAGTCAAGGGCTTCGGCCGCCAGAAGGGCCACACCGAGCTTTATCGCGGCGCCGAATATGTCGTGGATTTCCTGCCCAAGGTGAAGATCGAGGTTGTCCTCGACGACGACCAGGTCGATGCCGCGATCGAGGCGATCATCGACGCCGCCAAGACCGACAAGATCGGCGATGGCAAGATCTTTGTCAGCCCGGTTGAACAGGCGATCCGCATCCGCACGGGCGAATCCGGCTCGGACGCCCTGTAACCGCTGCAACAGAATGTGGCGTAGGGCCAAGGGCCCCGCGCGCAACCCCAACTATCCAATGAAAGGGAAATACCGGTATGAGCAACACTGTTCTGACCATGATCAAGGAAGAGGACATCGAGTATGTCGACATCCGCTTCACCGACCCGCGCGGCAAGCTGCAGCATGTGACGGTGATGGCCGACCAGGTCGACGAGGATTTCCTCGAAGAGGGTTTCATGTTCGACGGCTCCTCCATCGCGGGCTGGAAGTCCATCGAGGCCTCGGACATGAAATTGATGCCCGATTGCGATAGCGCCTATATTGATCCGTTCTACGCCGAGAAAACGCTGTGCGTGCATTGCTCGGTTGTCGAGCCCGACACCGGCGAAGCCTATGACCGCGACCCGCGCGGCACCGCCGAAAAGGCCGAGGCCTACCTGAAATCTTCAGGCGTCGGCGACATCTCGTACTGGGGCCCCGAGGCCGAATTCTTCCTGTTCGACGACGTGCGTTTTTCCAACAGCATCAACAAGGTGTCCTACGAAGTCGACGCGCTCGACGCGTCGTGGAACACGGACACCGAGTACGAGATGGGCAACACCGGCCATCGTCCGGGCGTCAAGGGCGGCTATTTCCCTGTGAACCCGATCGACGACGGCCAGGACATCCGCAGTGAAATGCTCTCCACCATGAAGCGGATGGGCATGAAGGTCGACAAGCACCACCACGAGGTGGCCTCGTGCCAGCACGAGCTGGGGCTGATCTTCGGGTCGTTGACCCAGCAGGCAGACGAGCTGCAGAAATACAAGTACGTGATCCACAACGTGGCGCAGGCCTACGGCAAGACGGCCACGTTCATGCCCAAGCCGATCTACGGCGACAACGGCACCGGCATGCATGTCAACATGTCGATCTGGAAAGACGGCAAGCCGCTTTTTGCCGGCGACAAGTATGCCGACCTGAGCCAGGAAGCGCTGTGGTTCATCGGTGGCATCCTGAAGCACGCCAAGACGCTGAACGCCTTCACCAACCCATCGACCAACAGCTACAAGCGCCTGATCCCCGGTTTCGAGGCCCCCGTGCTGCGCGCCTATTCTGCCCGCAACCGCTCGGGCTGCGTGCGTATCCCGTGGACGGAAAGCCCCAAGGCCAAGCGCGTCGAGGCGCGTTTCCCCGACCCTTCCGCCAACCCCTACCTGTGCTTCGCGGCGCTCTTGATGGCCGGGCTTGACGGTATCAAGAACAAGATCGACCCGGGCGAGGCGATGGACAAGAACCTTTATGACCTGCCCGCCGAAGAGCTGGAAGGCATTCCCACCGTCTGCGGCTCGCTGCGCGAGGCCATTGACGCGCTCAAGGCCGATCACGAGTTCCTGCTGGCCGGCGACGTGTTCACCAAGGACCAGATCGACGGCTATATCGACCTGAAAATGGAAGAGGTCGAACTGTACGAGCACACGCCGCACCCCGTCGAGTTCGGCATGTATTACAGCTGCTGATCGCCGCACCGGCATGATTGGAAAGGGGGCGCCCGTCGGGGCGCCCCTTTTTTCTTGAACGGCGCGGGCAAATTCCATGAAAATGCGCCCGGTCTGCCACGCCGCCGCCTCGGTTGTGCAGCAGTCTTGCCAAACAAGAGCTGACCGAACGAGGGGCCCAGAGACTCGCAATGAGCCACGAACCCGATGCGGCGCTGACCGCACATCTGTTATACCCGCCACGGGCCGCGCTGCCCGAGACCGCCGCCTTCGCGGGGCGCCTGTCGCGCGCGGTGGAACGCTTCGGGCTGTCGCTGGACCACGAGACCGGCGATGAACCCGGCCTGCATTGGTTTCGAAATGCGCGGGTGTGCCTGTCACTGTGGCGTCACCAGCACCCCTGCCCGCCCGAGGCCCTGTCCGAGGCGCTGGACGCGCCCTACCTGGCCGTGAAATCGCCGCAACTGGCCGCCGATGTTGCAGCCCATGGCCAGCATATCGTGCTGCGTGTCGCCCCTGCGGCCGCGCCCGCGGACCCGCTGCCGTGGCATTTGCAACTGCTGTTGCTGCACCGCGCCCTTCTGGCGTTGAGCGAAACCTGCCCGCCCGCAGCGGTGCATATGGGCCTGTCCCGCATGTTGTTCACGCCCGACGAGATCGCGCAAACCCGCGACATGGCCCTGCCCCTGCCCCTGTGCCTTGCGCCGCTGCCCATCGCCGCGCCCGACGTGCCCGTGGTGGCGGGCATCCTGCCGCCGCTGGGGCTTGTTCTGCAGGGGGCCGAACGGTTTTGCGAAAAGCCGCTGGTGCTGGCCCCTTCGACCTTGGCGCTGGCCGACGGGTTCGCTTTGGCCGCGCGGCTTTTGCGCGATCACGCCGCGGGCCTGGCCCCGTTGCACGATGGCACGGTTCTGCACGATCCGCAGGCCGGCCCCATCCACCTGCGCCACAGCCCACCCGACACTGGCGCCGAGAAGGGCCGCATCCTGATCGGGCTGGGCGCGCCGCCGGATGACAGCGCATTGCGCGCCCGCCCCCTTTCGGCACAGGCCCTGCGACCGCAAGGGCCAAAGGCCCGTTCGTCGCCCCCCCGGCCCGGCGACAACCTGTTGAACAAGGCGGTTGGCCTGGCGCTGTCGCCCAACGGGCTGGTGGTGATTTTCGGCATTGCCGCGTTCCTTGCCATCAGCCACGGCGCCGCAAGCTGGATCGACTCACAGTCAGAAATGCTGCGCATGTCGCTGGAGCGTTAGCGGCCGACCGAACATCTTTGCGTGAAAGCGGGATTGGCGCTACCCTTGCAAGGTCAGTTGCCATTTTCCTTTTGCACAAGGGTTTTTCCACATGCGCCGATTTTTGTTTTCACTATTCCTGGTCGGCTTGTCATTGCCCGCGGCAGCCGCGCCCTGTGGCAACAGCGCGGCCGGGTTCGACGCCTGGAAGGCTGACTTTGCCACGACCGCGCAACGCGCGGGCGTCGGGCAACGCGGGCTGCAGGCACTGGCCAGCGCACGGTATGCCACCGGAACCATCGCGGCCGATCGCAACCAGAAAAGTTTTCGCTACAGCCTGGAAAAGTTCATGCAGATCCGCGGCGCGGCGACGATCGTCAGGCAGGGCCGTCAACGCAAGGCGCGCGACGCCCGTTTCTACGACGCGCTGGAAAAACGGTTCGGCGTGCCGGCGGGCGTGATCATCGCCATTCACGGCATGGAAACCGGGTTCGGGGGCTTCATGGGCGATAGCGCGGTCGTGTCGGCCATCGTGACGCTGGCCTATGATTGCCGCCGCTCGGATTTCTTCATCCCGCACGCGCTTGGTGCGCTGCAACTGGTCGACAAAGGGTCGATCACCGCGACGACACGCGGCGCCAAGCATGGCGAACTGGGCCACACCCAGTTTCTGCCGGGCAACGCGCTGAAATACGGGGTCGATGCCAATGGCGATGGCCGTGTCGATTTCTACGATCAGTCCGATGCGCTTGCCTCGACCGCGCATTACCTGCGTCAGAAAGGCTGGCAGCCCGGGCAACCCTATCACAAGGGCACGCATAATTACCGTGTGCTGAAGGAATGGAACGCCGCCTCGGTCTACCAGGAATCGCTGGCCATCATGGGCGCGCAGATCGACGGCTAGGCCCAGCTGCCCTGCCCCGCTCAAGGCTTTGGCGCCGCACCAGGCGCCCCGCTATCGCGCGACCACGATCGTATGGATGCCGAACACCACCGCGCGCGTTTCGTCCAGGCGCCAAAGGCTTTGCCTTTCGCTGCGCAGGAATTTCGCGTCAGCGCTGTGCCGTTCGGCGCGGCGGTCATTGGCGCTGCGCGGCTGGAACAGGGCGGGATCATCGTAATTCAGCGCGTTGCACCGCCAAAGCGGCCGCCCCGGGCGGATACCATCGAACAGCCGCTGCACCCGGCGCGCGATATTGTCGTCATAGACCGCCACGGGCTGGTGTATCGCGACGAGGGGGCGCATGAATTTCTCGGACAGTTTCCAGCTTGAGGGAAAGCACAGAACCGCGCCGGTCAAGAGGTGCTCGTCCTGGCCTTCCGGCTTTTGCATCAGGCAGAAATCCTGCTGCACCAACATCCCCAGCGTGCCAAGCGGATCGGCCCGGTTGATCGGCACCTCGACACCGTCGGGCCGGGTCACCCGGCTGGCGCCGACGGTATAATCGGCGCGCGCCGCCAACAGGCCCAGCACCACCTCAAGCAGTTCATCCGCCGCCGGCCTTGCGCTGTCATCGAGGGCCAGAACCTCGGCGCGGCGCGTGCGCAACAGGCGCGCCCGCTCGGCCATCTGCGCATCGAATGCATCGTCCACGATGATCCACTCATCGGGGGAAAGCGGCGCCACGCCCGGCAAGGGCTTGGGCGGCATTTCATGGGGGATATGGCTATTCAGGATCATGTCAAATGGATAGCGCCCCACCAAGGCAAGTGAAAGACCCAGCTTGTTCCAATTCTTGCCAAGCGCCCGGCGCGCAACGGGTGATCATTCCGGCTCACCATGGCGTGACGCGGCTGACACATGGGTTGCGCGCCATTGGTCCGCACCGCAGGTTGACCGCGTGGATGCAATCACAGGGGTCAGGCATGACGACAGAACGTATCAATTTCGAAGGTCATGGCGGGCACGACCTTGCAGCGCGGCTGGACATGCCCGATGGGCCGCACCTTGCCACCGCGCTATTTGCCCATTGCTTCACCTGCGGCAAGGATATCGTGGCCGCACGTCGCATCGCCACGCGCCTTGCGGCCATGGGGATCGCGGTATTGCGGTTCGATTTCACCGGGCTGGGCCATTCCGAGGGTGAATTCGCCAATACCTCGTTCAGCTCGAATATCGACGACCTGTTGCGGGCGGCCAATTACCTTGAAGGGCGCGGCATGGCACCTGGGCTGCTGATCGGTCATTCGCTGGGCGGAGCTGCGGTGATCCGCGCGGCCAGCCAGATCGACAGCGTAAAGGCGGTTGTGACGCTGGGCGCGCCGCATGATCCGGCCCACGTAACCCATAATTTCTCCGACGCCCTGCCCCGGATTGCCGAACAGGGCGCCGCCGAGGTCGATCTGGGCGGGCGAAAGTTCTGTATCGGCCGCGAATTCATCGAAGACGTACGCGCCGGGCCGCTCGACCAGGCGCTGGCAGGGATGCGCGCGGCGCTTTTGGTGATGCACGCCCCGCGCGACGCCGTGGTGGGCGTCGACAATGCCACGGCCATCTTCTCCGCAAAGAAACACCCCAAGAGCTTTGTCACGCTGGATGATGCCGACCACCTGATCACCCGGGCCGAGGATGCCGAGTATGCCGCCGGCGTGATCGCGGCCTGGTCCGGGAAATACCTGAACCTGCGCGCGCCCACCCCGCCACCGGGTGCGCCCGAAGGGATCGTGCGCGCCTCCGAGGCCGACGCGAACGGCTTTTTGCAAGACATCCAATCCGGCCCGCATCACCACGCCCTGGCCGATGAGCCGGTGGCCTATGGCGGCACCAACCGGGGCATGTCGCCCTACGGCTTCATGGCCGCGGGCCTTGCGGCCTGCACCTCCATGACGATCCGCATGTATGCGCGCCGCAAGGGCTGGCCGTTGGAGCATGTCTCGGTGGATGTCAGCCATGACAAGGTACACGCGCAAGACGCGGGCGGTGCCACGGGCGACAAGGTCGACCGCTTTACCCGGCGCATCAGGCTTGACGGCGAGCTGGACAAGGACCAACGCGCAAGGCTGCTGGAAATCGCCGATCGGTGCCCGGTGCACCGCACGCTCGAACGCGCCTCGTCCGTCAAGACCGAACTGGCCTGACGCGGCGCGGTCCGGCCTGTCTGCCCGGTGCAAACGGCAGTTTGGGCAACGGCGATATCGGCGGCAGACCGCCTTGTTGGCTTGTGCCCGCGCGGGCCGGGCGTTATGACGCACACGCATGAAACGTCCAAGCAAAGGCCGCTGCACATGATCCCCCGCTATTCCCGCCCCGACATGGTTGCCATCTGGGAGCCCGCCACCAAGTTTCGTATCTGGTACGAGATCGAGGCCCACGCCTGCGACGCGCAGGCCGAGCTGGGCGTGATCCCCAAGGAAAACGCCGAAGCCGTCTGGAAGGCCAAGGATGTCGAGTTCGACGTGGCGCGCATCGACGAGATCGAGGCCGTGACCAAGCATGACGTGATCGCCTTTCTCACCCACCTGGCCGAGATCATCGGCAATGACCAGGCGCGGTTCGTGCACCAGGGCATGACCAGCTCGGATGTGCTGGACACCACCTACAACATCCAGCTCACGCGCGCCGCCGACATCCTGCTGGCCGATATGGATGATCTTCTTGACGCGCTCAAGCGCCGCGCGTTCGAGCACAAGATGACCCTGCGCATCGGGCGCAGCCACGGTATTCATGCCGAACCCACCACCATGGGGCTGACCTTTGCGCGCTTTTACGCCGAGATGGACCGCAACCGCCTGCGCCTTCAATTGGCGCGCGAAGAGATCGCCTCGGGTGCGATTTCCGGCGCGGTCGGCACCTTCGCCAATATCGACCCCCAGGTCGAGGCGCATGTCTGCTCGATGATGGGGCTCAAACCCGAACCCGTCAGCACCCAGGTCATCCCGCGCGACCGGCACGCCATGTTCTTTGCCACGCTCGGCGTGATCGCCAGCAGCATCGAAAATATCGCGATCGAGATTCGCCACATGCAACGCACCGAGGTGCTGGAGGCCGAGGAATTCTTCTCCAAAGGGCAGAAAGGCAGTTCGGCCATGCCCCACAAGCGCAACCCCGTGCTGACCGAGAACCTGACCGGCCTTGCACGGCTGGTGCGCATGTCGGTTATTCCGGCGATGGAGAACGTGGCCCTCTGGCATGAGCGCGACATCTCGCACAGTTCGGTCGAGCGGGGCATCGGGCCCGACACCACCGTGACGCTGGATTTCGCGCTGACGCGCCTGACGCAGGTGATCGACAAGCTGGTGGTCTATCCCGACAACATGCTGGCCAACATGAACAAGTTCCGTGGGCTGGTGATGAGCCAGCGGGTCTTGCTGGCGCTGACGCAAGCGGGCGTCAGCCGCGAAGATGCTTATCGGCTGGTGCAGCGCAACGCGATGAAGGTCTGGGAAGACGGGAAGGATTTCAAGACCGAGTTGCTGGCCGATGACGAGGTGACCGCCGCGCTGTCGCCCGCCGAGATCGAAGAGAAATTCGACCTTGGCTATCACACCAAGCATGTCGACACGATCTTTACCCGCGTGTTCGGCGAGTGCTGAATTGACGGGCGCTTGCCGGGCCGACCCGGCCCTTTCGGCACGAAAGTTGCGCCGAAAATCGGCAAGCGCCCGGCGCATGTTTTGACGCGGGGGAAACCCGTGCTACTCTCTTTCCCGTTGCAAAAGCCAACAGGAGAGAACCCATGAAGATCAAGACCACCCTTGCCGCACTGGCCCTGATCACCGCGCCGGCGCTGGCCTCGGCCATGTGCTCCGACAAGACGCACCAGGCTATGTCCTGCGCCGAAGGCACCGTATGGGACAGCGCAAGCCAAGCCTGCGTGTCCCAGGTCAACAGCTGATCTGAGAACGCGACAAGGGTTTCTTTACGCCTGCACGCTTAACTGGCCCCCACAGCCAGTTAGGGACAGGCATGACCCAGTTGACGCCTTTCAAGACAGCGGCGCCCGGCCCTGAACGGCGGGCGCCGCACCTGACCCGCCGCCAGAAGGCGGCCATCGTGGTGCGTTTCCTTCTCAGCGAAGGCGCGCCCCTTACCTTGTCCGGTTTGCCCGACGACCTGCAAGCCGCGCTGACCCAGCAATTGGGGCGGATGCGCGTGATCGACCGCAAGACGCTGGCCGATGTAATCGCGGAGTTCGCCGACGAGCTTGAACAGATCGGGTTGAGCTTTCCGCGCGGCCTGCTTGGCGCGCTGAGCGAGCTTGACGGCAAGATCAGCGACCAGACCGCCGCGCGGTTGCGGCGCGAGGCCGGGGTGCGCCAATTGGGCGATCCCTGGGACCGGATCCGCGCGCTGGACGTCGCGCAGATCCAAGACCTGATCGACCGCGAAGCGACCGAGGTTGCGGCGGTCGTTCTGTCCAAGCTCGACACGCCGAAGGCGGCCGAACTGCTGGGCACCCTGCCGGGCGACCGTGCGCGGCTGCTGACCTTCGCGATTTCGCAAACCGAGGCGGTCACGCCCGACGCCGTCTACCGCATCGGCCTGTCGCTGGCCACGCAGCTTGACGACACGCCGGAAAAGGCGTTCGGCCTTTCGCCCGAGCGGCGCATCGGCGCGATCCTGAACCTGTCGCCCGCCGCCACGCGCGATGCGCTGCTGGATGGATTGGCCCAGGATGACAGCGCCTTTGCAGACCAGGTGCGCAAGGTCATCTTTACCTTTCCCGACATCCCGCAGCGCGTTGCCCCCATCGATGTGCCCGGTATCCTGCGCAGCGTCGACCAGCCCATCTTGCTGACCGCGCTGCGTTTTTCGACCGACCTTGACGGCCCGAACCAGGCCGCGGCCGCGCATTTGCTGGAAAATATATCGAAACGCATGGCCGACGGCCTGCGAGACGAGATGGCCGAGCTGCCCCCTGTCAGGCAAAAACCCGGAGAAGAGGCACAAAACGCCGTCATCGCCACCATCCGCCGCCTTGAAGATGCCGGTGAAATCACCTTGCTCGCCTCCGAGGAAGAGGAAGAGAGCTGACAGCCCACCGGCTGGACAGCCCCGGCCCGGCCCCGTAAAGCGTGGGGCATGACGCCAACAATTCAATCCAGCGCGCGATGACACGGATCGGCCCGAACGGTCAGGCCATCGCGCTGATGATCACCGCGATTTTCTTTTTCTCGGCGATGGATGCCACCGCCAAGGAACTGGCCCGCCATACCGGGCCGGTTCCGGCGATATGGGCGCGGTACGCGGGCCAGGCGACGGTGGTTCTGATCCTGGTGGCGCCGCGCCTGGCCACCGTGGCGCGCACACGCTACCCGTGGCTGCAACTGGCGCGTTCGGTTTTCCTGATGTTCGGTACCACTTTCTTTTTCTTCGGCGTGGCCAATATCGGCCTGGCCGAAGCCACGGCGATCATGGATATCAACCCGGTTCTGATAACCCTTGGGGCGGCCCTGTTTCTGAACGAAAAGATCGGAATGCGGCGCGCCGTCGGCATCGCCGTATCGCTGGTGGGGGCGCTGATCATCATCCGCCCCGGATCGGACGTGTTTTCCCCCTACGCGATCCTGCCGTTGGTGGCCGCGGTCAGTTATTCAGCCTACAACATCACCACGCGCTTTGTCGGCCGCAACGAAAGCCCGTGGACCTCGCTGTTATACACGGCGCTGTTCGGGGCGGTCATCTTCAGCGTCATCGTGCCCTTTTACTGGCAATCGCCCGGCCCCGCCGGATGGCGCCTGATGGCGATGCTGGCGCTTTTCGGCACCTTGTCGCAACTGTGCCTGATCAAGGCGTTGGGGCTTGGCGAGGCCAGCATGCTGGCGCCGTTTGCCTATGCCGGCCTGTTGTTCGCAACGATCTGGGGTATCTTGTTCTTTGACGAGTTTCCCGATCTCTGGACAATCCTTGGCGCCCTGTTGATCGTGGTGGCGGGTATTTATGTCTGGTATCGCGAAACATTCGGAAAACAAGCCCCTGACCGGTCATGACCTTGCCTGACACGCCCCCCCTGCGCATGCGACTGCGCTATTTCGTGACGAACCTCGCCCTGCGCGGGTTTTTCGGGCTGGCACTGGCGCTGCCTTATAATCGGCGCGTGCCGCTGATGGGTTGGCTGGCCGCGCGGGTGATCGCACCGCTTGCCGGCTGGCGCCGCCGGGTGCGCGACAACCTGGCCCATGTGCGGCCCGACCTTCCAAGGGCCGAGGTGTCGCGCCTGGCCCGCGCGGTACCGAACAATGCCGGGCGCACCCTGATCGAGATCTATTCGGGGGAAGAATTCGTCACGCGTGCCGCCCGCGCCCCGATCGAGGGGCCGGGGTTGCAGGCATTGGAGGACGCCCGCGCCACGGGACGCCCGGTGATACTGGTGACGGCCCATTTCGGCAATTACGACGTGGCCCGCGCGGCACTGATCGCGCGCGGGCATGACATGGGCTCGCTTTACCGGCGAATGCGCAACCCCTATTTCAACGCCCATTACGTGCGCTCGATCAGCGCCATAGGCACGCCGATGTTCGAACAGGGGCGGCGCGGCATGGTGCAGATGGTCAAGCATCTAAAGGCGGGGGGCGTTCTGGGTGTGCTGACCGACCTGCACGTCTACGAAGCGCCTGAACTCATTTTTTTCGGCAAGCCGGCGCGCACATCGCTGGTGACCGCGGAGTTGGCCCTGAAATACGACGCTCTGCTGATCCCCACCTTTTCGATCCGGCAGCCGAACGGGTTGGATTTCATCGTGCGTTTGGAGGCCCCCATACCGCATTCGGATGCCAGGACCATGACGCAAGAGGTCAATGACCGGCTTGAGGCGCTGGTACGCGCGCACATGGATCAATGGTTCTGGATACACCGCCGCTGGAAGAACGCCGGCGACACCGCACCCTGACAGGTTAGCGCAGAATCGCCGCCGCCTCGATCGGGCCCGGCCCCTTGCGCTGGATCAAGACCACCGCCGGGTGATTGCCCGGCGCCGGCACGCTGAGCGTCAGGGGGGTGTGCCCGTCCCATTCTGCCAGTTGTTCCCATTCATCCACGATATTGGAATAGGTCAGGCGCTTGCCCGTGTTTTCGCCGCGGGTGATTTCCACCGTTTTCTCGGGAAGGTAGCGCACGAGTTGCACAACGAAATCCGTGCGTGCCGCCGTCGTGGCGTGGGCTTCTATGCGCAGGTCGCCGTTGCTGTTGCGGCTCAGGTTAAGCTGGACGGGCCGCGCGCGCTCGGCATGGGCGCCGATCAGGTCGGCCACGTCCATCGGATGGGTACCCACCACGTGATCGCTGCCATCTATGATCATTTGCGGCGTGTAGACGCTGCGCCGCCCCCCGGCCACGGCATAGGCCTTTTGCCGGGCGGAAAAGCGCGGATCGGCGAACACGTCTTTCCAGCCGATGTAGTCCCAGTAATCGACATGCAACGCCAGCGCGATGACATCGTCGCGGGCCGACAGTTCTTTCAGCAGCTTGTCGGCGGGCGGGCAGGATGAACACCCCTGCGAGGTGAACAGTTCAACCACGACAGGGTGTTCGGATGATTGCGCCGAGGCACCCGTAGCCCCCAGCGCGGCCAGTGCCGCGACCGCGAAAGCTTTTAACGTCAGTCTCATGCCAATCCCATAGTTGCCTGCTTGCGCGACATTAGGCAAAAGCATCTGAAATAACCAATCAAGCCTTTGCGAGAGCAAGGTGACAGCTTTTCGCCGTTTTTTGTGTGCAATGGTATACATTTTACCGCATCCCCTCTTGATCGGGTCCCCCCGATGCGGCAGAAGCAAGCCAGCCAAGTTTTCGCCAAGAGCACGGAGGCGCATATGCCCATCACTGTCGGACAAGACACCGCCAAGACCCGCAAGACCCTGACCGTCGGCGACCAAAGCGTTGCCTATTACTCGATTCCCGCCGCCGAGGCCGCCGGCCTTGGTGATTTTTCCAAGCTGCCCGCCGCGCTGAAGGTGGTGCTTGAGAACATGCTGCGCTTCGAGGATGGCAAGACCGTCAGCGTCGACGACATCAAGGCCTTTGCCGAATGGGCAGCCAAGGGCGGCAAGAACCCCCGCGAAATCGCCTATCGCCCGGCGCGCGTGCTGATGCAGGATTTCACCGGCGTTCCCGCCGTGGTCGACCTGGCCGCAATGCGCGACGGCATCAAGGCGCTGGGGGGCGACGCACAAAAGATCAACCCGTTGAACCCCGTCGACCTGGTCATCGACCACTCGGTCATGATCGACGAGTTCGGCAACCCCCGCGCCTTCCAGATGAACGTGGACCGCGAGTACGAGCGCAACATGGAACGTTACCAGTTCCTGAAATGGGGCCAGGGCGCGTTCAACAATTTCCGGGTGGTGCCGCCGGGCACCGGCATCTGCCACCAGGTGAACCTTGAATACCTGTCGCAAACCGTCTGGACCGACCAGGACCAGAACGGCGAAACCGTGGCCTACCCCGACACGCTGGTAGGCACCGACAGCCACACCACCATGGTCAACGGCCTGGCCGTGCTGGGCTGGGGCGTGGGCGGCATCGAGGCCGAGGCCGCGATGCTGGGCCAGCCCGTGTCGATGCTGATCCCCGAGGTCGTCGGCTTCAAGCTGACGGGTGCCATGACAGAAGGCACAACCGCCACCGACCTGGTGCTGAAGGTCGTGCAGCTGCTGCGCCAAAAGGGCGTTGTCGGCAAGTTCGTTGAGTTCTACGGTGAGGGGCTGGATCACCTGCCGCTGGCCGACCGCGCGACGATCGCGAACATGGCCCCCGAATACGGTGCAACCTGCGGCTTTTTCCCGATCGACGATGAAACCCTGCGCTACCTTCGCCAGACCGGCCGCGACGAAGACCGGATCGCCCTGGTCGAAGCTTATGCCAAGGAAAACGGTTTCTGGCGCGCGGCGGATTACGACCCGGTCTATACCGACACGCTGGAGCTGGACATGGGCGACGTGGTGCCGGCCGTTTCCGGCCCCAAGCGCCCGCAGGATCACACGCCGCTGACGCAGGCCGCGCAAAGCTTTTTCAACGTGGTTGCCGAATACCGCGGCGAGGACGAGGGCCGCGCCGCCAACGAAATGGCCGCCGAGGGCCCCACGCCCGACGCGCTGATCGACCCGCGCAAATCGTACCCCGTCAAGGGCGAGGACTACGAGATCAAGGATGGCTCGGTCGTGATCGCCTCGATCACCTCGTGCACCAACACCTCGAACCCCTACGTGATGATCGGCGCCGGCCTGGTGGCCCGCAAGGCGCGTGAACTGGGCCTGAACCGCAAGCCCTGGGTCAAGACATCGCTGGCTCCTGGCAGCCAGGTGGTCAGCCAGTACCTCGAGGCCGCCGGCCTGCAAGAGGACCTGGACGCCATCGGCTTCAACTTGGTGGGCTACGGCTGCACCACGTGCATCGGCAACTCGGGGCCGATCCAGCCCGAGATTTCCGAAGCCATCGCCGAGGGCGATATCGTTGCCTGTTCGGTGCTGTCGGGCAATCGCAACTTCGAAGGCCGGATCAGCCCGGATGTGCGCGCCAACTACCTGGCCTCGCCGCCGCTGGTGGTGGCCTATGCGCTGGCCGGCGACATGAATGTCGACCTCACGACCCAACCGCTGGGCGAAGACAGGAACGGCAACCCCGTCTACTTGAAAGACATCTGGCCCACCCAAAAGGAAATCGCCGACCTGGTCGAGCAAACCGTCACCCGCGAGGCGTTCCGCTCGAAATATGCCGACGTCTTCAAGGGCGACGAGAAATGGCAGGCGGTCGAAACCTCCGAGGGCGAGACCTATGACTGGCCGGCCGCCTCGACCTATATCCAGAACCCGCCCTATTTCCAGGGCATGGGCCGCGATGCCGGCACCATCAGCAACATCGAGGGCGCCCGCATCCTCGCGGTTCTGGGTGACATGGTCACCACCGACCACATCAGCCCGGCGGGCAGCTTCAAACCCGACACGCCGGCGGGCAAGTACCTGACCGAGCACCAGGTGCCCGTGCGCGAGTTCAACTCCTACGGTTCCCGCCGTGGCAACCACGAGGTGATGATGCGCGGCACCTTCGCCAATATCCGCATCAAGAACGAGATGCTGCACGGCGTCGAAGGCGGCTATACCAAGGGGCCCGACGGGCAGCAGACCTCGATCTACGACGCCTCGATGGCCTACCAGGAACAGGGCACGCCGCTGGTGGTGTTCGGGGGCGAGCAATACGGCGCCGGCTCCAGCCGCGACTGGGCGGCAAAAGGCACCAACCTGCTGGGCGTCAAGGCGGTGATCGCCGAGAATTTCGAACGCATCCACCGGTCGAACCTGGTGGGCATGGGGGTCATCCCCTTCGAGTTCACCGGCGGTGACACACGCACGACCCTGGGTCTGACCGGCGATGAAACCGTGTCGATCAGCGGCCTCGACAATGTCAGCCCGCAAGACGAGGTGCCGTGCGAAATCACCTATGCCGACGGCACGGTCAAGACGATCACGCTGAAATGCCGGATCGATACGGCGGTGGAAAAGGAATACGTGGAAAACGGCGGCGTGCTGCATTTCGTATTGCGCAACCTGGCCAAATCCGCGGCCTGATCGCACCGAAACCGGGCCATGCAAGGGGCGCCCCGAACGGGCGCCCCTTTTCGCTTGCCTGCAACCCGCCGGTTTCCGGTGCGCCCGAGCCCCACCCCTTGCGGGATGGCTGGCGGGGCGCGCCCTGGCGCAGCCAACAGCGCCGCGTGCCCTCCAGGCTCAGTTGCCGGCGCGCGCCGCCTCGATGGCCGGCATCAGCGTTGTCTCCATCACCCGCTGGGTGACGGGCCCGGCATGGCGCGCCACGATCACGCCGTTGCCATCGATCACATAGGTTTCGGGCACGCCGTAAACACCCCAGTCCAGCGCCATGCGCCCCTGCGCGTCAGCGCCGATCGCCGTGTAGGGATCACCCAGCTCTTCCAGAAATTTCAACGCGTTGCCGGGCTTGTCCTTGTAATTGACGCCATAGATCGTCACCCCCTGCTGCGCCAGTTGCTCGAGGTTCGGATGCTCAACCCGGCAGGGCGCGCACCAGCTGGCCCAGTAATTTACCAAAACGACCTCGCCGCTGCGCAGGTCGGCATCGCCAAAACCAGGCTTGCCCTCCAGCGGGGTCATCGCCACCGCCGGGGCCGCGCGGCCCGCCAGTGCGGTTGGCAACTGGTCGGGGTCTTCGCGGCCCATGCCAACATAGAACATCACCGCCAGCGCCGCGAAAATCAGCGGCGGTGCCAGCATCATCGGTTTCAGGTTACCCATTGCGACGTATCCGTTTCTCGACCTCGTCCAGTTCGGCGCGCACGCGGCGCGCGCGCATTACCGACATGGCGACCAGCGCCACCAGCAGCACGATCGACACCGCGTAGGACGACAGAACCGCCTCGGCGTATTTTCCAAGCTCAGGCATCATTGCAGACGCTCCCGTGCCAACAAGGCGCGCATCCGGCGCGCGCGGATTTCGGTCTGGGTACGCAGGAAAACCAGCGCGATGAACAAAAGCACGAAACCCGCGATGCTGACCAGCAGCGGATGATAGAACACGTCGGCCACGTTCTTTTCCTTGTCCAGGCTCAACGAAGCCCCCTGGTGGAGCCCCTGGTTCCAGAAATTCACCGCGTAGCGTGACAGCAGCGCAAAGACCGACCCGACAAGGCACAGCACGCTGGTCAGATCGGCGGCAGTGTCGTCATTCTCGATCGCCGCCCACAGCGCCATGTAGCCCAGGTAGAACAGGAACAGGATCAGGAACGAGGTCAACCGCGGGTCCCACGCCCACCAGGTGCCCCACATGGGCTGTCCCCAGATCGCGCCGGTGGCCAGCGCGATCACCGTCATCACCGCGCCGATCGGGGCGGCGGCGCGCGCGGCCAGCGCGCTCACATGGTGGCGCCGCACGATCCAGATCAGCGAGGCGACCAGCATCATCAGCCACGCGTTGATCGCCATCAGCGCGCTTGGCACGTGCAGGTAGATGATCTTGACGGTCGATCCCTGCCGGAAATCCTCGGGCGTGAAGAAAAAGCCCCAGATCAGCCCCACGGCCAGGCAAACCACCGCCATGCCGGAAATCCACGGCAGCACCCTGTCCGTGGTTTGGATGAACTTCTTGGGGTTCGCATATTGCCAGATCGACGCCATCTTTTCCTCTCCTACCCGCGCACCGTGGGCGCGCAAGTCACATCTGTGTCACCGCAGGTTCACCCGCAATACCGCAGCCGACGCAAAAGGCAAAAGCGCGATGGTGCCGCAGGTGATCCCGGCCAGCATCAACAAGGGCGTGCCATTGTCCATGCCCTCTGCGCCGCGCCGCGCGGCCTCGGCCCCGAAAATCAGCGTTGGCACGTAAAGTGGCAGCACCAGCAGGCTCATCAACAGCCCGCCCCGCTTGAGACCCACGGTCAACGCCGCGCCGAAAGTGCCCACCACGCTCAACGCCGGCGTGCCCAACAGCAACGACAGGATAAGCGGGGCATAGCCCTCGAACGGCAGGCTCAGCAGCACGCCCAGAACCGGCGCCGCCAGAACCAGCGGCAGCCCCGTGGTCAGCCAATGCGCCAGCGCCTTGATGCTGACCGCGGCTTCCATCGGCAGGGGCGAGGTTACCAGCAGGTCCAGGCTGCCATCTTCCCAATCCAGCGCAAAGATGCGGTCCAGCGACAACAGGCAAGCCAAAAGCGCCCCCAGCCACAAGATGCCCGGCGCGATCGCGGCAAGGCGCCCGGTCTCGGGGCCGACGCCGAAGGGCACCAGGACCACCACGATCAGGAAAAACGCCAAGCCCAGGCCAAACCCGCCGCCCGCCCGCGTGCCAAGGCGCAAATCGCGTATCAGCAGGGCCTTCACAGGAACGCTCCATCGAAATCGTCGGCGGCGGGGGCCTTTGCGCGGAACCCGCCCAGTTCCAGCAGCCGCGCCTCGGCCAGGCCAAGCTCGATATGCGTGGCCAGCAGCGCCATTCCCCCCTCGGCCAGGTGCGCGCGCACCGCGGCCGCGAACATCGCCACTGCATTCACGTCGAGCGACACGGTGGGCTCGTCCATCACCCAGACCGGCCGCCCCGTCACCACCATCCGCGCCAGGCCCAGCCGCCGCTTCTGCCCGGCCGACAGGTTCCCCGCCAGGCGGTCGGCCAGCGGCCGCAGTTCGAACGCCGCCAGCGCCGCGTCCACGCGGTCGGTGGCAAAGACATCGGCCCAGAATGTCAGGTTCTCGCGCACGCTCAACGTGGCCTTGATGCCATCGGAATGCCCGGCATAGGCCATCGCCTCGCGGTCCAGCCCGACGGTTCCGGCCAGCGGCGGCTGCAGGCCGGCCACCGTGCGCAACAGCGTGGTCTTGCCGATGCCGTTGGGCCCGCGCAGAACCAGCGCCTCGCCCGACGCGACGGTAAAGCTCACGCCCTCCAGAACGGGTACGCCGCCGCGCGCGACGGCCAAGTCTGTTACATGCAAATCCATGCAGCCCGCTTACCCCATCCCGCGGCCAAGGCAAAGCGACAAGGCGGCGCAGACCGCTCTTGCGCTCTCGGGGACGCGTCGAAAAGGTCAAAGACCAGCACACCCGCCTCGCGCGGCCCCCGCAGCACGGCCATCCTAGCGGAAATTCCCCGGCTTCAGCCCATGGCGCGCCAGCTTGTCATAGAATGTCTTGCGCGGCAGTTTCAGCCGCTTGGCGGCCTCGGCGGCGCGGCCCTCGGCGCGGCGCAGCGCCTCGATCAGAAGCGAGCGTTCGACCTGTGCCATCTGTTCGGCCAGGCCCAGCCCGGTGTCGGCCTGCGCGCCGTCATCATCGCCCTCGAGCCCCAGGGCAAAGCGCATCGCCGCGTTCATGAGCGCGCGTGCGTTGCCGGGCCAGTCGCGCGCCATCAGCCGCGCGATCACCTCCTGGCCGATCTCGGGCGGGCGCAACCCCGCCTGCTCGCAGGCCTGCGCGACGTAGTGGCGAAACAGCACGGGGATGTCATCGGGCCGTTCCGCCAGGCTGGGAATGCGCACGCGCATCACGTCGAGCCGGTAAAACAGGTCGGGCAGGAACTTTCCCTCATCGCTCAGAGCCTGGAGATTGGCGGTCGAGCCCGCCACCAGCCGCGCCTCCAGCCCTGCCTCGATCCGCTGGTAGGCGGCGAATTGGGTGGCGCGCGGCAGGTTGCCCACCTCGTCAAGGAAAAGCGCGCCACCCACGGCCTCGGCGCAGGCCGCGTCAAAGCCCCGCGCATCCAGCCCCGCGGCCGCGCGTTTGACAAAAGCCCCCTTGGCCCGCGACGAACACAGGTGCACCACCTCGGCAACCTTGGAAATGCCGCTGCCCGGCGGGCCGCTGACCAGAACTTCGGCTTCCGATTGCGCGACCAGCCGCACGCGGGCGCGCAGATCTTCGGCCAGGGCGGAATGGCCGAACAACATGCGTGCCGCCGCATCGCCCGAATCGAGCTGGGCCTTCAGGCGGCGGTTTTCCAATATCAAGGCGCGGGTCTGCAACGCGCGCTCGATCGTCGCCAGAAGGTCGGCGGGCGGGCATGGCTTTTCAAGGAAACCGAACGCCCCCTGCCCCATCGCGCGCACCGCCATGGGGATATCGCCTTCCCCCGTCAGCAAGATCACCGGCAGATCGGCATCCACCTTGTGCGCATGATCCAGCAGGTGAAACCCGTCACGCCCCGGCATGCGGATATCCGACAGAACGATCCCGTCGAATTCGCGGGTGATGGCATCCTTTGCCTCGATGAACGAGCCGGCGGTAATCGGCGCCAGGTCCGCCAGTTCCAGCGTCTGCGCCAGCGCCGCGCGCACCGATGCGTCATCGTCAACCACCAGCACCGAGCGGGTCATGCGGCTTGCTCCTTTTCGCTCCAGGGGTCGAGCTCGACCGTGAATACCGCGCCATCTTCGGCGTTCGCGCCGCGAATGTTGCCGCCGAAACTTTGCACCAGCCCGTAAGAGATAGACAGGCCCAGCCCCATACCTTGCGCCGCGCCCACGGCCTTGGTGGTATAGAACGGCTCGAATATCCGGTCGGGATCGGCGATTCCGGGCCCTGTATCACGGATCTCAACGCAGACCGGGCGGCCCGAATACAGGGTGATGCGCACCCTTTTTTCGGGGCTTTCGGCCATGGCATCGGCGGCGTTGCCGATCAGGTTCACGATAACCTGGCCCAGCCGCACCTCGCCGCCGCGGACCCAGACCGGCCCGTCGGGCGCGGCCCATTCCAGCGCGATGCCATCACCGCGCAGGCGCGCCGCGCTCAGGTCGATGGCGCTGTCGATGACGGCCTTGATATCGACGCGGCCCATCGGTTCGCTTTCGTTGCGTGCAAAGGCGCGCAGGTTGCGGATGATCCGCGCCATGCGTGCGGCCAGGTCGCTGATACGGCCCAGATTCTCGGCGGCCACCTGCGGTTTGCCACGCGCCACGAAGGCCGCACCGTTATCGGCATATTGCTGAATCGCCATCAACGGCTGGTTCAATTCGTGGCTGATTCCCGCGCTCATCTGCCCCAGCGCCGATAGCTTGCCCGCCTGCACCAGTTCGTCCTGTGCGCGTTTCAACGCCGCCTCGGCGGCCACGCGTTCGGCCACTTCGCGGCGCAGCCGATCGTTGGCGGCGCTCAACGCGCTGGTGCGCGCGGCCACGCGCGACTCCAGCCGCCGGTTCGCCACCGCCAGCACCCGCCGCCGGCCCACCAGCCAGAACAGGATCGCGCCAAAGGCCAGCAGCATCGCCGCAAGCGACGCCGCTTGCAGCGCCGCCAACCGCCGCGCCGGCCCCACGTCGATCAGCGCCTGTGCAGTCATGCCGATCACCGGCAGGTCGCGCGACAGGTGCAGCGCGCGGGCAGGCACATAGGGCGACCAATCCTCGATCCAGACGGTGTGACGCCCGACCGAACGGGTGGCAAAGCTGGTCGCCTCGCCACTGGGCGGGCGCAGCCCGTCGGTGCCGTCACGGCCCGCCTTTTGCCAGAACAGCAGTTCCGAGCGGTTGGTGATGAAGACCTGCCCCGCGCGATCGGTAAAGAACACCGCCGGGCGCGCGCCGCGCCACTCGGCCTCGACCCTGTCGATATTGGCCACGACCACCAGCGCCCCGCGGGTCTTGCCATTCGTGTCGAACCGGGGGGCGCCAAAGTAGTAGGCGCGGCGCCCGGTGCGGGTGCTGACCCCGTGCTCTTCGCCCAGGGCGCCCTGTCGGGCGCGGCGAAACACCGGCCGGTTCGCCATGTCGGTGGGCTCGGTTTCGTGGGCCGAGGCGACGATCTGCCCGGCCTCATCCAGCAGCAGAACGTCCAGCGCGCCGGTCTTGTCGGCTGCCTTGAGCAGCAGGTCGCGCGGCGCCGGCCCGTCAAGCGCGGGGTGGTCGGCGGTGAGGGCCGCCATCTGCTGGTATTGCTGCAACTGCCCGGTCAGGCGGTCGGCGGCCAGTGTCAGGTCGGCCATACCCCGCTGCGCCAACTGGTCGAGCGCCTGGCGATAGCCATAGGTCCAGGCCCCAACCGTCATCCCGGCGACGATGGTCAGGAACAGGCCCAGGGCAATATTCGTCTGGACAGGGCGGCGTGCGGTCATGGCCTGTCTTTACCCCCTGCGCAGGCCCCTTGACCAGAGAGGATGACACCCGCCTCAGACCGGCAGGATGGTGGTCGACTTGATTTCCTCCATCGACAAAAGCGCGGTGACATTGTGCACCTTCACCTCGGAAATCAGCGCCTGGTAGAAGGCGTCATAGGCACGGGCATTGGCCACCCGCACCTTCAGGATATAGTCGATATCCCCCGCCAGCCGGTGCGCCTCGAGCACTTCGGGGCGGTTTTGCAGCGCGCGCAAGAAATCGGCCTGCCAGGCCGCGTCATGTTCGGCGGTGCGGATCAGGACGAAGAAACACGCGTCGAACCCAAGTTTCTCGGGATCCAGGACAACCGTCTGCGGCCCCATGATCCCGGCTTCGCGCATCTTGCGAATCCGGTTCCAGACCGGCGTTTTGGACGAGCCGACCTGCCGGGCGATCTCGTCGAGTGACTGGCCCGCATCCTGCTGGAGGGCGCGCAGGATCTTCTTGTCGGTGTCATCAAGCCTGTGCGACATGTGCGATCTCCGCTACCGGGGCATGCGATCTGCATGCAACGTGTTTCCAAGGGTTTACGGGTTTCACGGCCCGCTCAAGAACCTTGTTCCGCATATAGCCACGCAAAGACAGGAAATACAGAACGATTTCCCGGTGACAGCACGATGAATGTCACCCACCAAGAGCCACGCGGAAAAATTTATGTTTGCATACAAACAATTTTCTGCCACGTTAATGGCCGAAACCGCTTTCTTCTGATATGGATCAAAGCTAAGCCCCGAATATCGGTTTAGCCCGCGATCAACCGCAACGAATGAGATGAGTGCCGTGACAGACACCGCAGCAGCGCCCGCCGCAAAAACTCCGACCCTGCCCGACGCCCAGACCGTGACCGAGGTCAAGCACTGGACCGACCGGCTGTTTTCCTTTCGATGCACGCGCCCCGCATCGTTGCGCTTTCGCTCGGGCGAATTCGTGATGATCGGCCTGATGGGCGACAATGGCAAACCGCTTTTGCGGGCCTATTCCATCGCCTCGCCCAGTTGGGACGAAGAGTTGGAGTTCTATTCGATCAAGGTGCCCGACGGGCCGCTGACCAGCAAGTTGCAACACATCGAGCCCGGCGACCAGATCATCCTGCGGCCCAAGCCTGTGGGCACGCTTGTGCATGATGCGTTGCTGCCGGGCAAACGCATCTGGTTCTTTGCCACTGGCACGGGCTTTGCGCCCTTCGCCAGCCTGCTGCGCGACCCGCAAACCTACGAGGACTACGAAGAGGTCATCATCACCCACACCTGCCGCGAAGTGGGCGAGCTGGAATACGGCAAAGAACTGATCGACAGCATACGCCAAGACGAGTTGCTGGCCGAACTGATCGGTGAAGGCTTTGCCGACAAGCTGCGCTATTACCCGACTACGACCCGCGAAGAGAGCCCCAAGATGGGCCGCATCACCGACCTGATGCGCAAGGGCGAAGTGTTCGAGGACCTGGGCGTTGCACCGCTCAGCCCGGAACACGACCGGGCCATGGTGTGCGGCAACCTGGCGTTCAACCTTGAAATCAAGGACATGCTGGAAGAGTACGGCTTGCAGGAAGGCGCCAATTCCAACCCCAAGCACTACGTGGTGGAAAAAGCCTTCCTGGACTGATCCAAAGGCCCCAGGCATGAAAAGGGCCGCCCCATGGCGGCCCTTTGCCGTTTCACCCGTTGGCGTTTGGGGTTACAGGCCCATCGCGTTGCGGACCTGGTCCAGCACGTCTTTCAACGTGTCCGGGTTGCCCTGCGCCTGGTCCAGCGCGTTTTTCAGCAGCGTTTTCTGCGCATCGCCAATCGAAGAATTGTCGATCATCTCGGCCACGCGCTCCATGTCGAAGCCGTCAACCGTCAGCAGTTCTTCGGCTTCGCTGGCGGGCGTGTCGGTCGCGGCCTCGACATCGCTTCCTGTTTCGGCCGCGGCATCGCCTGCCTGTTCCATGCTGTCAGTGGCGCTTTCAACCGCGTCGCCGGTAGTTTCGGCCGCATCGCCCGCCGTTTCGGTGGCCGTGTCCAGGCTTTCTTCCATGGTGTCCTGCGCGGCCTCGGTGGCGGTATCGACGGTTCCAGTCGCGGCATCGGTTGTCGCGTCGGCGGCATCGCCGGCAGATTCCGTGGCTTCGCTGGCAGCGTCCTCGGTGGCGTTCATCGCGTCTTCGGCAGCGTTTGTCGCGCCTTGCGTGGCCGCGTCGACAGCGTCCTGCGCGGCCTCGGCGGCGTCCTTTGCGGTTTCGGTCGCCGCATCGACGGCATCACCCACGGCCTGCCCGGCGGCCTCGGCCGCGGAATCGACCGCCTCGCCTACGGTTTCGGCAGCGTCGCTTGCGGCATCTGTCGCGCCTTCAGCGGCCTCTTCGGTCGCATCCGCAGCGTCGTCAGCGGCGCTGGCCGTTTCGTCCACTGCTTCGCTTGCCGCTTCGCGCCCGGCATCGGCGGCCTCCTGCGGGCTCTGCCCGGAAAAAAGGAAATACCCGCCTATCGCGACGACCCCTGCCAGCACGATCCAGATCACGTTCTTCATTGCTTTACCCCTTCGATGTCGCATTCGCGGCAAGTGGCCGCGATCCATACAAGTGCCAGATGTGTCCCATAGCTCAAAGCCACAAGGCGAAAAGACACGAATTTCGGCCCAGATTGGCCGATTGCTGCTTGCAGAGAGCCCATGCCAAGGCTACTTTCTGAGTTCGAAAAATATGACGTGAACAGCCGAAAGGACCAACACCATAGCCCGCAGACCTCACAACGCGCCGCCCACCCGTGACACCGGCCCCCGGGTGAACGAGCGCATCCGCGCCCCCGAGATACGCCTGATCGGCGCCGATGGCGACAATGTCGGCGTCGTCAGCCCCGAGCAAGCGATGCAAATGGCCGCAGATGCCGGTCTGGACCTTGTCGAGATCTCGCCCAATGCCAACCCGCCCGTGTGCAAGATCATGGATTACGGCAAGTTCAAATACGAACAGCAAAAGCGGGAATCCGAGGCGCGCAAGAAACAGAAGGTCATCGAGGTGAAGGAGGTGAAGTTCCGCCCCAACACCGATACGCATGACTACGAAGTGAAGATGCGCAACGTGGTGCGGTTCCTGGAAAGCGGCGACAAGGTAAAGGTCACGCTGCGGTTTCGCGGACGCGAGATGGCGCACCAGGGCCTTGGCCGCGAACTGCTGGAACGCGTGGCCGAGGACGTCAAGGAAATCGGCAAGGTCGAGAACATGCCGAAAATGGAAGGCCGCCAGATGATCATGATGATCGGTCCGGTGACCAAGTAAACCTGCCACGATCGGCAAACGCGCCCCGCCCCTTGGCGGGGCGTATGCGTTAAGGGGCACGCCATGTGGGAAGACCGCTTCAACACGCCCGATTACGTTTTCGGGACAGCGCCCGCGCAATTCCTGCGCGATCACCAGGATTGGCTGGTGACCGGGCACAGCGCGCTGTCCGTGGCCGATGGCGAAGGGCGCAATTCGGTGTTCATGGCCCAACAGGGGCTTGACGTGACCGCCTTGGAATACGCGCCCTCGGCCATCGAAAAGGCGCGAAAGCTCGCCGCCCGGCACGGCGTCCGCGTCGATTTCCAACAGGTTGACGTGCTGGCCCATGACTGGCCCGACAGCTATGACCTTGTCGTCGGTATCTTCATCCAGTTCGTCGGCCCAACCGACAGGGCCCGCCTTTTCGACGGGATGCAGCGTAGCGTCAAACCCGGGGGCGTGATCATGCTGCACGGCTACACGCCCAAGCAGCTTGAGCATGGCACAGGCGGCCCGCCCCATGCCGAGAACATGTATACCCCCGAAATCCTCGCTGCCCATTTCGATGGCTGGGAGGTCACGGAAAACCGCACCTACGAACGCGAGGTGCAAGAGGGGCGCGGCCATTCCGGCATGTCGGCGCTGATCGATTTCATCGCGCGCAAACCCGGCTGATCCGCGTCACGCCTTCCAACCGGGCACATGCAGGTCACGGCCGGAACGAGCTTTCTTTATTCGGTCGCCATGCGCTCTTTCCCGTCACCGGCAACGCGCACCCAGACAAGTACGCCGCCATGCTCGAGCTGTTGCGGGTGATGGTCCTTGGGATGCGCTCCACGCGCCGGGCCAGTAGCCTGGCCACGACGGCAGCCGGATCACGGCCAATGGCAATCGCCGCAACCGACGCGATCAACCAAACAGCGTATCGTCGCAACATACGAGCCATGACAGACCCCCTCCCGCAATCGCGCCCTCGAATTTACTCATCGCTTCTTCCAACATGAAAGAGGCGCGCGGCGCGCAGGGATCATCCTTAAGACCCCTGCCCTGCCAAAAGGCCAGCCCCGGCTTTGCCTCGATCGCCGCGCGACTGCCGCGAAGGCTGATGCCATGCCTGGTCCGGCCCACGCCGCCCCGGTAACGGAAAACCCGGCGGAAAAGCCCGCCGGGTTCGGTTTCTTCCATCGGTGTGACGTGCCGTCAGGCCGCAGCCTCGACCGCCCTTTTGGTCATAACCACCACCAGGTGCGCGCGATAGGCGCCCGATCCGTGCAGATCGCCGATCATGCCATCGGCCGGTACGCTCAACCCGTCCAGCGCCGCGGCCGAGAAATCGCCCGAAAGCGCCTGTTCAGCCTCGGTCCAGCGGAACACACCCTCCTCCGACGCGCCGGTGACGGCCACGCGCACGCCATCGGCAAATTTCGCCACGAACACGCCCACCAACGCGAAACGCGAGGCCGGTTGCTCGAACTTCATGTAGGCGGCTTTTTCCGGCACGGGAAACCGCACCTCGGTGACGATCTCGCCCTCGTCCAGCGCGGTGGTGAACATCCCCTGGAAGTAGTCATCCGCCGCGATCTCGCGGTGATCGGTCACGATGGTCGCGGCACTGGCCAGCGCCGCCGCCGGGTAACAGGCGGCCGGATCGTTGTTGGCCAGGCTTCCGCCGATGGTGCCGCGATTACGCACGGCCGGGTCGCCGATGCCCGCGGCCAGCGCCGCCAGCGCCGGATAGTCACCCGCCTCTGCGGCCACCACCGCGTGCGGCGTCGCGCCACCCACGCAAACCGCGCCGTCATCGCCCCTGCAGACGCCCTGCATTTCCGAAATGCCTGTCAGGCTGACCAGCTTCGACGGCATCGCAAGCCGCTGTTTCAACGTCGGGATCAGCGTCTGCCCGCCTCCCAGTGCCTGCGCGTCCTCGTCCTTGAGCGCGGCGACCGCGTCGGCGATGCTGCCCGGTTTCTCGAAATCGAATGCGTACATTCCGTTCTTCCTTGTCCTCGAAAAGAAAGACCTGCGGCCTTCCTCTTGCTGAAAATACCCCGGGGAGCGCGAGGGGCTGGCCCCTCGCTCCCCGCCATGACCTTAGCCGTTCATCACGGCCCAGACGCGCGACGGCGACAGCGGCATGTCGATATGTGTGACATCCGTCTTGCCCGCGCGTTGCAGCGCGTCGACCACCGCGTTGACCACCGCGGGCGGGCTGCCGATGGCCCCGGCCTCGCCACAGCCCTTCACGCCCAGCGGGTTGTGGGTGCAGGGCGTCTGGCACGAATGGTCCACCTCGAAGAACGGCATGTCATCGGCGCGCGGCATCGCGTAATCCATGTACGAGCCTGTCAGAAGCTGGCCGTTCTCGTCATAGGCCGCACCTTCCAGCAACGCCTGGCCTATTCCCTGGGCCAGCCCGCCATGGACCTGCCCCGAAACGATCATCGGGTTGACGACATTGCCGAAATCGTCGGCTGCCGCGAAGCTTTCGATCGTGACCTTGCCGGTTTCCGGGTCCAGCTCGATCTCGCAGGCATAGGCGCCCGCCGGGTAGGTAAAGTTGCTAGGGTCGTAGAAGGCGGTTTCCTCCAGCCCCGGCTCGATATCCTCCAGCGGGTAGTTGTGCGGCACGTAGGCTGCCAGGGTCACGTCGCCCCAGGCCACCGATTTGTCGGTGCCCGCCACGGAAAACGCGCCGTCTTTCAGCTCGATATCCGCCTCGGACGCCTCCAGCAGGTGGGCCGCGATCTTCTTGGCCTTGTTGATGACCTTTTCGGTCGCCCGCACCATGGCCGAGCCGCCCACCGCCAGCGAGCGCGACCCGTAGGTGCCCATGCCCATGGGCACCTTGGATGTATCGCCATGCACGATCTCGACCATCGATTCGTCGATGCCCAGCATCTCGGCGATCACCTGTGGAAAGGCGGTTTCATGGCCTTGGCCGTGGCTGTGGCTGCCGGTCATCACGGTGATGCCGCCGGTGGCGTTGACCCGCACGGTGGCGCTTTCGTAAAGCCCCGCGCGCGCGCCAAGCTGGCCAACCAGGTTAGACGGCGCGATGCCGCAAGCCTCGATATAGCAATTGACGCCCAGTCCACGCAGCTTGCCGCGCTTTTTCGATTCTTCGGCGCGCGCCTCGAACCCGTCGCGGTCGATCATTTCCAGCAGCTTGTCCATCGTGGCGTTGTAATCGCCGGTGTCATATTCCACCGCCACGGGCGTGGCATAGGGGAACTCGGTGATGAAATTCTGCCGCCGCAGCTCGATCGGGTCCACGCCCAGCTCGCGCGCGGCCTTGTCGATCACGCGCTCCAGCTGGTAGGTGGCCTCCGGTCGGCCCGCGCCGCGATAGGCATCGACCGGCACCGTGTTGGTAAACACCGCCTTCACGTTCACGTAGATCAGCGGCGTCTTGTAATTGCCCGCCATGAGCGTGCCGTGCAGCCATGTGGGCACCGAGGGCGCGAAGGTCGAAAGATAGGCGCCCATGTTCGCGTAGGTTTCGGTGCGCAGGGCGGTAAAGTTGTTGTCCGCGTCCAGCGCCAGCTCGATCTTGGTCACGTGATCGCGGCCATGGGCGTCGGACATGAACGCCTCGGACCGGCTTGCCGTCCACTTGACCGGCCGGGCCAGTTGCCGCGCGGCATAGGTGCAAAACGCCTCTTCTGCATAGTGAAAGATCTTGGTGCCGAAACCGCCACCCACGTCAGGGGCCACCACGCGCAGCTTGTGCTCGGGGATGCCCAGAACGAAGGCCCCCATGAGCAGGCGGATCACGTGCGGGTTCTGGCTGGTGGTGTAAAGCGTCGAATCGTCGGTCGATCGGTTGTAATCGCCAACGGCCACGCGCGGCTCCATAGGGTTGGCGACAAGGCGCTGGTTCACCAGCTCCAGCGTCGTGACATGCGCGGCCTTATCGAAGGCCTCGTCAACGGCTGGCTTGTTCTCCTCGACAAAGCCCCAGTCGTAGCAAAGGTTGTTCTTCAGGTCGTCATGCACCTTGGGCGCACCGTCCTGCAAGGCGGCCTTCATGTCGACGACGGCGGGCAGGTCCTCGATATCCACCTCGATCGCCTCGGCGGCATCGCGGGCCTGTTCATAGGTTTCGGCCACCACGGCGGCGATCGGGTCGCCCACGTGGCGCACCTTGCCCTGCGCCAGCACCGGGTGCGCGGGCTCCTGCATCACCTCGCCATGCTTGTCGGTCACCTGCCAGCCGCATGGCAACCCCCCCATGCCTTCGAAATCGGCGCCGGTAAAGACGCGCACAACGCCGGGCATCGCCGCGGCGGCCTCGGTGTCGACCTTGTTGATGCGCCCATGCGCCACGTCGGAGCGCAGGAAATGCACATAGGCTTGGCCATGAATGTTGATGTCGTCGGTATAATTGCCGTTTCCGGTCAGGAACCGCACATCTTCGCGCCGCTTTGGGCTGGCGCCGATACCATGATCTTTTGGCATGGTTGTCTCCTCCCTTGGAGTGCCGGGCTTCAGCCCGGCTCTTTCAATCACTCGGCGGCGATAGCGCCCACATCCTGGCCGGATGCCGCCATGATCGCCTTGACGATATTGTGATAGCCGGTGCAGCGGCAGATATTGCCCTCGAGGTAATCGCGCACCTCGGCTTCGGTCGGCTTGGGGTTTTCCTTGAGCAGCGCCGCCGCCGACATCACCATGCCGGGCGTGCAGAATCCGCATTGCAGGCCGTGATGGTCCTGGAACGCCTGCTGGATCGCGTTGAGAGAGCCATCGGCATCGGCCTGCCCCTCGATGGTCGCAACCTCGGCGCCCTCGGCCTCGAGCGCAAGCATGGTGCAGGCTTTCACCGCCTGCCCGTTCACATGTACCACGCAGGCGCCGCATTGGCTGGTGTCACAGCCGACATGCGTGCCCGTCAGCCGCAGGGTATCGCGCAGAAAATTGACAAGCAGCGTGCGGCCTTCCACATCGCCTGACACGGCCTTGCCATTCACCGTCATGGTGAGCTGGGTCATCAGGATCCTCCCAAGGAATTGTCGTTATGGTCCATATGCTAGCGAGTTAAGCACGCCGATCCAGAGTTGAGAACCGCAAATCTCGACGGGCGGCAACTTTCTGCAATCGCAAGGTTATTTCGCATTCGCAGCATTTTCGCGGGCGCGGCGCGGCCGGGGGCGCGTCGGCATTTCCTTGAGCAGGCCGCCCACGCCCATGGCGGTGATGTCCTCGCTGGTGACATCAAGCCCGCACAGCACCCGCTCCAGCACCCAGTCCGCCCCGTTCAGCGCCGGGCTGCGCGCACAGCCCGGCAGGCCGATCACCGGCCTTGCATCGCCCATCCGGCCCAGGAAAAGCAGGTTGCCCGGATCGACCGGCATGCCGAAGCGCGTCACCTGCCCGCCAGCGCGGCGCAGCGCGGCCGGCGCCACATCGGCCACGTCCGAGGTGGCCGAGGCGGTAAGGACCAACACCATGTCCCCGGGCGCGGATTCGATGGCGCGGGCCAGCGCGGGTTCGTCATGCGGCACGACAACGCGGGGGGTCAGCCGCGCGTCAAGCCGGGCCAGCCGGTCGGCCATGGCGCGTCGGCCCTTGTCGGGCGGAGCGCTGTCGCCCACCCGCGTTTCGATCAGCGTCGCGCTGGCGATTTGCGGCGGCACCCGTCGCATCGCCGCGCGGGCTACGTCGCAGGCTGTGGCAAGCCGCCCCTCGGGCACGGCGTAGGAAATGATCTTGACCGTGCCGACCATCGTGCCGCCCGTGACGCGTTTCAAAGGCGGCAGGGTGGCCAGCGTGATCATCGGGTCAACCCGGTTCAGCGCCGCCACCGCCGCCACGTCGATATCAAGCAAGCCCGGCCCGTCGGATAGGAGGTTCACCCGCCCGGCCCCTGCACCCGACAAGCGCAGGCCCTGCCCCGCCGGGTCTGGCACCAGCGCCTGCGCCAGCGCCCGCGCAGCGTCATCCTCGGGCACGTCACCGGCCTCGAGCCGCGCCACCGTGACCTCGGCGATACCGGCCGCGTGCAGCCGGGCCGTGTCATCGCCGGTCAGCACGCGGCCCTTGGCCAGCTTCCCGTCGGGCAGGTGCAGCGAATGGGCCAGCACCGCGCCCGCGGCCTGATCCAGGGAAACGGGGCCGAACCTCATGCGCCGCGCCGCAGAACGCGAGTGATCTCGGCCATGATCGACACCGCGATCTCACCCGGGTTGGCCGCACCGATATCCAGCCCCACGGGGCCATGGATGCGCGCGATCTCGGCATTGGAAAACCCGGCTTCGGCCAACCGTTCGACACGCTTGGCATGTGTCCGGGTCGAGCCGAGCGCACCGATGTAGAACACGTCCGAGCGCAGCGCCTCGGCCAATGCCGGGTCGTCCAGCTTGGGGTCATGCGTCAGCAGCACAAGCGCGGTGCGCGCATCGAGGCCAAAGGCGCGTACGCCATCGTCGGGCCATTCGTTGACGATGGTTTCACCCGGGAATCGGTCTTCCGAGCCGAAGGTTTCGCGCGGGTCTATCAACACCGGCTCATACCCCGCGACGCGCGCGATGGGCACCAGGCCCTGCGCGATATGCACCGCGCCCACGACAAGCATCCGCAGCGGCGGGTTGTGGATGGTGACGAACAGGCGGTCATCGTCTTCAAAACCCGAGCGATCCATGCGGAACCGTTCGCGATAGCCATCGCGTAAAAGGCGGCGGCTGCCGTTTTCCAGGTCGGCCTCGATCGCCACGGCCTGCCGCGCGGCGCGGGCCTCGACAAGGTCGGCCAGCACATGCTCGGGCAGAACGCTGCCCACGGGTTCGACCAGCACGCGGATGGTGCCGCCGCAGGCCAGCCCCACGGCAAAGGCGTCGCCATCGCTGACCCCGAATTCCAGCAGGCGATGGGCGCCGTCCTCCAACGCCTCCAGCGCCTCGACGATCACCGCGCCTTCGACGCAACCGCCCGAGACGCTGCCCTGGATCTCGCCCAACCCAGATACGACCAGCTGGCTGCCCACGCGGCGTGGCGCGCTGCCCCATGTCTGCACCACCGTGCAAAGCGCCGCGCCCTTGCCCGCCCGGTGCCAGTCCAGCGCGATTTCCGGTATCCGATCCATGACACGGCCCTCCCTGCCGCAATGATGGGGCGATCCTGCCAGAAAAAAACGGCCACCCCAAGGGGATGACCGCCAGTTTCGCAGGCATGTCGCCAATGGTTATTCGGCCGGCACGTCCGAAAGCCGGCCCTCGCCGCTCAGCCGTTCGGGCAGCGCAAAGGCAATGGCGATGAACACAAGGCCCAGAACGATGCCCAGGATGTCACCCGACATGGCCCAGATTCCATCGAAGCCAGACCCCGGAACCGTGCCCAGCGTCACCTTGCCACCGGCGATGTCATCCAGCATGCCGCTGGCTTTCCACGCCGGGTAGGTGGCCATGTAGGCGGCCGCGCCCAACAGCCCACCAGCGATGAAGAACAGCGCATCCTTGCGCCCCGAGGCCGCCGCGCAGACGCCCGTGCCCGGGCAATAGCCCGAGGCCGCCCAGCCTGCGCCCAGCAGCAGGCCGCCGATGAAGACGCCCACATAGGCCGCCTTGACGCTCATGTGGCCCACGTCGACCAGGCCCAGCATCTGGCCGCCAAACATCAGAACCGCGCCGGTGCCGATGGCCAGAAGGATGGTTTTCATCAGGTGCAGATGCTTGAGCGCCAGCATCTTGCCGATCCAGTTGGGGTTCGTGGCGCCGACGCGGTCAAGCACCGCGCCAAAAGCTGCGCCGATGATAAGTGCGAGAATGATCGAGGACATGGGTTACGCCTCCTTCTTGTACATCATGAGGGCAACGGGCACCGCCGCGGCAAAGGCACCGAGGGCAAAGATATACCCCGACAGCGAGGTCTGCATCATGCCCGACATCATGTGCCCCGAGGTGCAGCCGCCCGCCAGGCGCGCACCGTACAGCACGACGAAACCGCCAAGGAACGCCATGGCGTAGCGTTTCCACTGGTTTTCGCCGAAATTCGCACGCCAAAGCGCCGGCATCGTGCGCTCGTCGCGGCCCACGCCGCCGCGCGCCTTGGCCGACAGGAATGCGCCCAGCATCATGGCGAGCACGAAAACAAAGCTGTAGTTCAGGGGGTTGGCCGCGTTTTTCGCATACTTGCCATCGGATTTGGCCATGTAGGCGTTGGTCGAGGTCCAGCCCTCTTCGGTTTGCGTGATGAAGTCTGAACTCACGGCATCCGCCACGATCCCGTCAAGGATGACGAATTGCGTGCTGACACCAATGGGCTTGACCAGTAGCACGGCCAGGAAGAAGACAAAGCCCAACAGAACCCCGCCGATTTTCCAATTGAGTGGCATTGCGCGCCTCCTTACTCAGTTGCATTCTAAGTCCTGAATATAACAAGCTGTGGCCATCCTTGATTTGAGATGGATCAAGTGGCAGCGTTTTGCGCAAGACGGAGAATTTGATGGGACACTGGGATGAAACCTATGCCGCGCGCCCCGAAACCGGGCTGACTTGGTTCGAGGATCGGCCGGTCACGTCGCTTGCGCTGATCGACAAGGCCGAGCTGCCCAAAGGTGCGGCGGTGGTGGATGTGGGCGCGGGTGCCTCGCGTCTTGCCGGTGCCCTGATCGCGCGCGGCGCGGGTCATGTCACGCTGATCGACCTGTCCGAGGATGCGTTGAACATTGCGATGCGCCATGTGCCAGCCGGTGCTTCGCTGTCGTGCGTGGTCGGCGATGTGACGGAATGGGTGCCCGACAGGGCCTATGACCTGTGGCATGACAGGGCGGCCTTTCATTTTCTGGTCCAACCAGAGCAGCAGGACAGGTATATTGCCGCGCTGCACAAGGCATTGAAGCCCGGTGGCCTGGTGGTTCTGGCAACCTTCGCACCCGATGGGCCCGCGACATGCAGCAACCTGCCCGTGATGCACTATGATGACACGGCGCTGGCCGCGCGTCTTGGCGCGCGGTTCACGGTTCTCGACAGCCTGCGCCACGTGCATGTCACGCCCAAGGGCAACGAACAGCCCTTTACCTACCTGTTGGCGCAGCGGCGCGAGGACTGACCGCATCCCGGCAAAGGCGGCGCGCGCTAAAGCATTGCTGCCAAGCGGTCCTTTTCGCCGCTGTCGCCCGCATCCGACAGGGCCCGGCCCAGTTCTTCGAGGCTTTGGATATTGTGGCCTGCGCGAAACGCATCGACATGGGGCAGCATGGCGCGGATGCCCTCGGCCTTGGGGGTGAACCCGTCCCAGCGCAATAGCGGGTTGAGCCATATCAGGCGCCTGGACGACAGGTGTAGCCGCTCCATCTCGCGCGAAAGATCATGATCGGTATCGCGGTCAAGCCCATCGGTGATCAACAGCACCACCGCCCCCTGCCCCATGACCCGGCGTGTCCAGTCGCGGTTGAACGCGCGCAGGCTGGCGGCGATGCGCGTGCCGCCCTCCCAATCCTGGGCCTCGGCGCCGGCAGCGGCCAGCGCCTGATCGACATCGCGGGTGGCAAGATGGCGGGTGATGTTGGTGAGCCGGGTGCCAAAGGTAAAGGCATGCACCCGCGCCCATCCCGCGCCCTTTTCATTCGCGACGGCATGGAGAAAATGCAAAACCATCCGACTATATTGCGACATCGAGCCGGAAATATCGCAAAGCACTACCAGGTTGGGCCAGCGCGTGCGATGGGTTTTCAACGAAAGTGCGCGCAGTTCGCCGCCATGGCGCAGGGTGCCCCGCATGGTGCGGCGCCAATCCAGCGCGTGCCCGGCCAGGCTGCTGCGTGTGCGGCGCGACCGCAGCGGCTTCACGGGCAGCTTGAGCCGCGCGATCATGCGCTTGGCCTCGGCCACCTCGGCGGTGCTCATCTGTTCGAAATCCAGCGTCTTGAGCCGTTCCTCACGGCTGATGGTCATCGAGGCGTCGATCTCGATCTGGGTTTCTTCCTCACCGGCCTCCGGGGCGTCGATCTCGTGGTCGACCCCGTCAAGCAGCGCCTCGGCCGCGCGTTTCTCGGCCGCTTGCGCGGCCCGCTCTTCCTGCACGCCGCGCACAGCGGGCAGCATCATCGCCATCATGTGTTCCATGTAACGCGGATCGCGCCAATAAAGGCGAAACACCTGTGCAAACACCCGCGCCTGTTCGGGCCGTGAGACGAAACAGGCGTGCAACACCCAGTAGAAATCGCGTTTCTCGGTGAACCCCGCGGCTTGCACCGCGCGGATCGCGTCGATCACCCGGCCGGTGCCGATAGGCAGCCCGGCCTTGCGCAGGGCGCGGGCGAAATGGGTGATGTTATGGGTGAGCCGAGGGTTCTCGGGCAGATCGAGGGGGATATGTTCAGCCATGAGGGCGCTTGTCAGCCGTCTCGACGGAGGGCCGCCTGCCCGCCGCATCGCCGGGAGATATTTTTCGACACCGGATCCATCAAGCCGGCTCCAGGCTGGCCTTCGCCTCGTCGAGGATGCGTTTCGCCTCGGAGCCTTGCAGGCGGGCGATGTCGTCCTGGTATTTCAGGATCGCGCCCAGCGTGTCGGCGATGACCTCGGGCGAGAGGTCGATCACGTCGAGCGCCAGCAGGCACTTGGCCCAGTCGATGGTTTCAGCCACGCCGGGTTTCTTGAACAGGTCCTCGGTGCGCAGGGCCTGCACAAAGGCGACCACCTCGCGGCTGAGCGCCGCCGCCGCCTCGGGGGCGCGGGCCTGCAGGATCTCGATTTCACGGTCGAACGTGGGGTAATCGACCCAGTGATACAGGCAGCGGCGCTTGAGCGCGTCATGCACTTCGCGCGTGCGGTTCGATGTCAGGATGACGATGGGCGGCTCGGGCGCCTTGACGGTGCCAAGCTCCGGGATCGTGACCTGAAAATCTGAAAGCGCCTCGAGCAGGAACGCCTCGAACGGTTCATCGGTGCGGTCGATCTCGTCGATCAGCAACACGGGCGCGCCGCCATCCTGCGGGCGCATGGCCTGCAAAAGCGGCCTTTCGATCAGGTAGTCCTGTGTGAAAAGCTCGGTCTTGAGCGCGTCACGATCGGCGCTGCCAGCGGCCTCGGCTGTGCGGATCGCGATCATCTGTTCGGCGAAATTCCATTCATAAACGGCCGATGCGGCATCGAGCCCCTCGTAGCATTGCAGGCGGATCAGCCGACGGCCCAGGGCCGCGGCGATGGACTTGGCAATTTCCGTCTTGCCGGTGCCCGCCTCGCCTTCAAGAAACAAAGGCCGGCCCAGGCGCAGCGACAGGAAAACAACGGTGGCCAGGGCCCGTCCGCAGACATAACCCTGCGACGCCAGCCCCTTTTGCACGGCATCTATCGATGAAAAACCTGACATCGCGATCCTCCCTGCCGGACAGAAGTGCATTTGCCGCGCAACAGGTCAACCACCGCTTTGGTGCAACCCCGGCGGCACGTTGACGTTTTTTCCCTGACCTGCCATGTTTTCTGCAATAAAATTGCGGTCTAACGGGGTGCAACCCGACAGGCCACCGGGGCAGTGAGACGAGTAATGACAGTGAAAATGACAGCCAAGGGCATGGTGTGATGCGCATCACCGCTGTGACCTGCGTCAAGAACGAGGGGCCGTTCCTGCTGGAATGGATCGCCTTCAACCGGCTGATCGGCGTGACCGATCACCTGTTTTATTCCAACGATTGCACGGATGCGACCGACCGGCTGCTGGATGCGCTGGCCGCGCGCGGGCTGGTGCAGCACCTGCCGAACCCCGCGCAGGGGCGAAATTACCAGATGGAGGCGCTCAAGGACGCGGCGAAACAGCCGATAGTGCAAGAGGCCGACTGGGTCTGGGTGGCCGATGTCGACGAGTTCCTGAACATTCATGTTGGCGATCACACGATCCCCGGCCTGATCGCGGCCTGCAACAGCCCGCAGGCCATAAGCGTGACGTTCCAGTTCTTTGCCAATGACGATATCGACGCCTTCGAAGACCGCCCCGTGATCGAACAATTCACCCGCAGCCACAACCCCGACCTTTGGTGCGGGCAATCCGCGATCGAGGTCAAGACTCTGGTACGAAACGATTTTCCGTTGCAGTATTATGGCGCGCACCGGCCTTTCTTCAAAAAGAACCTGCCGCCGCGCAAGCGCCCCTTCTGGACGGATGGGTCGGGCCGCAAGGTGCAGCACAAGTTCCTGGTGGCCGCCAACCCGCGCCGCATTCGAAAGTTTCCCAGCAAGGGCGCGCGCGATTTCGCCACGTTGAACCATTACGCGCTGCGCAGCCTGGACAGTTACCTGGTCAAGAACGACCGCGGCGACGTGAACCGAGAACATCGCGCGTTCGACGACACCTATTGGCGCGAACGCAACGACCCCGCCTATCGCGACACGTCGATTCACCGCTACCTGCCCGCGTTGAAGAAAGAGCTGGCCAAACTGAAAGCCGACCCGGAAATCGCCGCGCTGCATGACGAGGCGGTGGCGCTGCACATCGCCAGGCGCGACGCATTGCTGGAGCAGCCCGAGTACCGCGCGATGCGCGACCAGTTGAAAGCCGCCAGCAAGCTGCCGCCCGAGGAAGAGGCGCTGCTGGCCGAGCTGGGACTGTCAGCATGAGCAAGCGGCTGCGCGTCATCAATCTCGGGCTTCCCAAGTCGGGCACCACGACACTGGGCCACGCGCTGAAGGTATCGGGGCTGAAAACGGCCGATTACCGTATCCGCCCGCACCAGACAGGCGATGAAAGCCTGCACCGGCAATTCGTGGGAAAGCTGATGTATGACGGCTATTTCCACGTGGGCGACCCGCTGGCGCGGATGGCCGCGTTCGATTGTTTTACCGAAATCAGCGTATTGCGCGGCGAAACCTCGCTCTGGCCACAAATGGATTGGGGCCTGATCGACGCCATCCGCCACCATCATCCGGGCGCGCGCTTCGTGTCCAGCTGGCGCGACCCGCGCGCGATTTCAGACAGCATGTTGCGCTGGTCGAACCTTGGCACGGAGCGGTTGCCCAAGGGAAATATTCCGGGCTTGCCGAACGGTTTCGGCGAAACCACGAACGAGCGTATCCGCTGGATCGAGGCGCATTACGCCCACCTGGAGCGCCTGTTCGCGGGCGACGATGCCTATCTTTGCTTTGACATCGCCCGCCCCGACGCGGCCGCGCAGATCGGTGCGCATCTGGGGTTGACCCTGAAATGGTGGGGCCGGCGCAACGCCAACAAGCCGCGCAAACAAAAGAAGACGGAGAGCGCCTGATGCGCATCTATCTACATATCGGCCTGGCCGCGATGGGCGCCGCACGGCTGCAGGACGTGTTGGCCGACAAACGCGAGCAGTTGCTGCAAAAGGGGTACCTGTTTCCGCGGGCGGCGGGCGGCAAGAACCACACGCGGCTTTTCATGGCCGTCACCGACCCCGACCACATCGATACGCTTCGTTTCAACCGCGGTTACATCACGCCCGAGAAACAGGCCGCCCTTTACAACGAACTGGCCGCGTCGCTGGCCCGCGATGTCGAGACGCACAAGCCGCGCGCGCTGATCCTGTCGGCCAGCCAGTTGGGCCCATCGCTGGCGCGCGACTCCGAGTTGGCGCGGCTGCGCGCGATGCTGGCGCCCCTGTCCGACGATATCCGTATCATCGCCCATGTCGATGAACAGGGCCGCGCGCTGAGCCGCCACTACACCCAACAGGTGATGGAGGGGCGCGGCGCCTCGCTAGACCTGGAGCTTGAGATGGCAGGCACGCGGGACTGGTGGGATGACGCGTTGCTGGACGGCCACGTGATCGAGCCGGACAAGGGCCAGTTCCTCGAAGTGCAGTGCCCGGCCTTCTGGCTGGATTATCAAAGGCTTGTCACCCATTGGGAAGGTGTGTTCGGGCCCGGCAGCGTAACCTTGCGCCCCTATGACGAAGCGCGGTTTTACGGCGAGGACGCGACCGAGGAACTGCGCGCGATGTTCGATATCGACGACACGCTGGGCCGCGCGCAGCCCGGCCGCCCCGATGCCCAGCCCTCGGCTGCGTCACTGGCCCGCTCGCGCCAGTTGAACGAATTGATCCTGCGCCTGCTGGCCAGAACCGACAACGTTCTGCCGCGCCAGCTATGGCGCAAGTTCCATGGCGAGATCGCGGTGCCCGGCGACCCGATAGAACCGGGCGAGCTTGCCGAGGTGTCGAAATCCTTCGAGGCGCAGAACAAGCAATTGCTCAAGGATCACCCTGCGCTTACGCCCGCAACGCTCAAGCGTGACAGGGCCCGCCCCGGCGGCTGGTCCGAGGCCGACCCGGGCAACGGCTATCGCGCGTCGCAATACCTGCTGGCGTTCAAATGGCGGATCGACAAGGCCACGCGCGAGGAACGGAAAACAAAGCTCGCCGACCTCAAGGCGCTGAACGGCAAGACGATGACGGGCGATGCGCCCACGGCCGCACCCGCCCCAGTGGCCGAGGACGGACCGAGCGCGGCGGCGCAGGCCATCATGCCCCCGCTGGCGGTGCAGAATTTCCACAAGCTGAAAGACAGTTCGTTTCGCCCGCACAACAAGTTGGGCCGCGTGAACGACGAAGAGTCGGCCCCCCCCTATGACCCGATGCCGCCCCGGAACCTGCCCAAAGGCTCGACAGGCAACGTCATCGTGGGCTGCATGAAGAACGAGGCCCCCTATATCGTTGAGTGGGTCGCCTATCACCGGGCGATGGGTGTCGACACCTTCCTGATCTACACCAATGATTGCAGCGACGGCACCAGCGAAATCCTGGACCGTTTGCAGGAAATGGGCGTGCTGCAACACCGCAACAACGACAACTGGAAAGGCAACTCGCCCCAGCAATACGCACTGAACCAGGCGTTGAAGGAGCCAGTGATAAAGAACGCCGACTGGATCATTCACATAGACGTGGATGAATTCATCAACGTGCGCTGCGGCAACGGCACGCTGGATGACTTTTTCGCCGCCGTTCCCGACGCCACCAATGTCGCCATGACCTGGCGATTGTTCGGCCATAGCGGTGTGCACCGGCTGAGCGACGAGTTCGTGATCGCGCAATTCGATGCCTGCGCGCCGAAATACTGCCCCAAGCCACACACGGTCTGGGGCTTCAAGACCATGTTCCGCAACATCGGGGCCTATGCGAAAATCAGTTGCCACCGCCCCAACAAGCTGGGCGAAGCTTTCGAGAACCAGGTAAAATGGGTAAACGGATCGGGCAAGGACATGACCCGCGAGGTCGCCAAGAACGGGTGGCGAAGTTCGAAAAAATCAATTGGTTACGATCTTTTACAGCTCAATCATTATGCGTTGCGCTCGGCCGAGTCCTTCCTGATCAAGCGGCAGCGCGGCCGTGCGTTGCATGTCGATCGGTCAATCGGGCTGAACTACTGGATCCGGATGGATTGGGGCGATGCGCGCGACGTCACGATACAGCGCAACATTCCCCGCCTGCGCGCCGAGTACGACAGGCTGATGCAAGACAAGGTGCTGGCCAGGTGGCACGCCAAGGGCCTGGAATGGCACCGTGCCAAGGCCGAAGAACTGCACGCCATGCCCGAGTTCGAAGACCTGTATCAACAGGCGGTAAAGATCAACCTGTCAGGGATGGAGCGCGTGGCCTATGCGCTCGCGCTTGACATGGAAAGTTAGAAAAGGCGTGTAGCCCCTTGAATTTCCTTGCTGTTCTGACAGTTCGAAACGAAGCCGCCTTTCTTCTGGAATGGCTGGCGCATCACCGCGCCGTGGGGTTCACCGATTTCCTGGTGTTTTCAAACGACTGCCAGGATGGAACCGACGCGTTGCTTGACCGGCTGGATGTGATGGGTCTGATCACGCACAAGCGCAACGATGGACCCTATGACAAGCGCGGCATCCAGTTCACCGCGCTCAAGGCCGCCGAAAAGTTGCCCATCGTGCGCCGGGCCAATTGGATCATGGCGCTGGATGTCGATGAGTTCGTGAACATCCACGCAGGCGACCGCACCCTGCCCGCGCTGCTGGCCGCCCTGCCCGAGGCCACCGCCATCACGCTGACATGGCGGCTTTTTGGCAATGGCGGCGTGGTGCATTACACCGACGCCCCCGTCACCCGGCAATTCACCCGCGCCGCGCCGGTGGTGATGCGCTGGCCCTGGCGCGCGGCCATGTTCAAGACGCTTTACCGCAACGATGGCACCTATCGCAAACTGGGGGTGCATCGCCCGCGCAACCCCGACCCCGGCAAGCTGCCCGCGGCGCGCTGGTTCGATGGCGAGGGGCGCGCGCTGGACGACAAGTTCAAGACCACCCGGATATTTTCCAACTTCGGGCGGTCGAATTATCGCCTGGCGCAGTTGAACCACTACCCGCTGGGCGCGATGGAAAGCTATGTCGTCAAGGCCGATCGCGGTCGCGCGGTTCATTCCGATCACATGCTGGACGTGGATTACTGGGTCGAGCGGAATTTCAGCACGGACGAAGACACAAGCATTCAGGCGCTCGACAGCGGGGCCGAGCTTGAGATGCTGAAATCAGACCCCGAACTGGCCCGCCTGCACAACGCCGCCGTGGCCTGGCGCAAGGCACGGTTCGATGAGCTGATGCTGCACGAACCCTATCGCGCATTGTTTGGCCGCCTGCTGATGACACCGCCCAGCCGCCCCGTGCCGGCCGGCGCCGCGCGCTTCATGATCCAGTATGCCAACAAGGCCCGTGACGCGCAGGATGGTTAGCGCGAAATTCGCACGTTCTTACCAAAATCTTGCCGCAAATGACGCCTAGGCTCGTTCTCGAATGACGACTCGCGCCCAGCTTTCCCAATCGGGTGCGTCCGACTGTAAATCTTGAGGACGAGTTATATGCAGGACACTGGCCCGCGCAGCCTTGAACAATCGCTTGAAGACAGCCTGGAGGGGCTGAAGAAGGGTGAATGGATCCGCAAGGTGGCCACCATCGCAGACGCGCACGGGCATTTCCAATCCTGCGGGCATCGCCATTTCGGCGCCTTCGTCGAACGCGGCGACACGTTGCTGGTAACGTTTGAATCGATGGGTGGCGCGCAGGTCAATCCCGATGGGGGCCGGCCCATCGGCTGGGATTTCGTGCTGGACCAGGGCTGGTCGACCCTTGGCTTGTTTGCCGATGGCGACACCTGGTTTCGCGACAGGCATGTATATGGATATTTTGATCGCCTCATCGACGACGGATTTTTCGAGGATTTCGAAAAGGTTATCTTTTACGGTGCCGGGCCGGCGGGCTATGCGGCGGCGGCCTTTTCGGTGGCGGCGCCGGGCGCGCGGGTGGTTGTGCTGCAACCGCAAGCCACGCTGGACCCGCGCGTGACCGAATGGGACGACCGCTTTACCGAGATGCGCCGCACATCTTTCACCGATCGTTATGGTTATGCGCCCGACATGCTGGATGCCGCGCAGGCTGCTTACGTGCTTTACGACCCGTCCGAGGAGCTGGACGCGATGCACGCCGCGCTTTTCACCCGTCCCAACGTCACCAAGTTCCGTATGCGGTTCTTTGGCTCTGCCCTGCAGGGCGACCTGCAAAAGATGCAGATCCTGGCGCCGCTGCTGGAACAGGCCGCCGATGATCGCCTGACCACCCGGAGTTTTGCCCAGCTGCATCGCGCGCGCCGCGACTATGGCGGGTTCCTGCGCAACATGCTGGGAACCCTGGATACAAGCGACCGGCCCTACCTGGCCGCGATGCTGTGCCGGAACGTGACAAGCCGCATGAACGTGCCCCGCTTTCGTCGCCGGCTTGATGCGCTTGAAAAGGCCGAGGCCGAGGGCAAGGTTACCCTGCCGCCACGCCCCGAGGACAGCGACGGCTAACAGCACTGGCGCAAACCCGCGCGATGCGCTAATCGCCGGTCATGACCCAGACGCTGACCATCGCCCGCCCCGACGACTGGCACCTGCACCTGCGCGACGGCGCAATGCTTCGCGCCGTTCTGCCTGAATCCGCGCGCCATTTCGCCCGCGCCATCATCATGCCCAACCTCATGCCGCCCGTCGTCACGGGGGCCGAGGCTGCCGACTATCGCGCGCGCATCCTGTCTGCGCTGCCCGACGGCATGACGTTCGACCCGCTGATGACGCTTTACCTGACCGAAGACACGGACCCGGAGGACATGGCCGCGGCCCATGCCAGCGGGCTGATCAAGGCGGTCAAGTTGTACCCGGCCGGGGCCACCACCAATTCGGCCAGCGGTGTGCGCGATTTCGAAAAGGTGCGGGCGGTGTTGGAAAAGATGGCCGAGATCGGTCTGCCGCTTTGCGTGCATGGCGAAGTGACCGATAGCGAAATCGACATCTTCGACCGCGAAGCCGTGTTCATCGACCGCGTGCTTGACCCGATCCGCCGCGCGACGCCGGGCCTGCGCGTGGTAATGGAGCATATCACCACCCGCGACGGGGTGGAGTATGTCAAATCCCACGACCGTGATCTGGGCGCGACCATCACCACCCATCATCTTGTCATCAACCGCAACCACATCCTGGTGGGTGGCATCAAGCCGCATTACTATTGCCTGCCCGTGGCCAAGCGCGAAGAACACCGCCTGGCCTTGCGCGCCGCGGCCACCGGCGGGGACGCACGGTTTTTCCTGGGCACCGACAGCGCGCCGCATACCGACGCGAACAAGGAAACCGCCTGCGGCTGCGCGGGATGTTTTACCGCGACCAACACGCTGTCGATCCTGGCGCAGGTTTTCGAGGACGAGGGGGCGCTGGACCGGCTTGAAGGGTTCACCTCGCGGCACGGGCCGGCCTTTTATGGCCTGCCTGTGAACGACACCACCGTGACCCTGACCCGAGGCGACGCGGTGCGCTATCCACGCAAGATCATCACCGGCGAGGGCGAAGTAACCGTTTTCGACCCCGGTTTCCCGCTGTATTGGAGCGTTGAAACCTGACCGCTCATCGGGCCGCGCGGCCCGCTTTGCCATGCCAACCCCGAACGGGCTGGATGAGCGCCTGATCCGAAGGACAAGACCATGATCCCCACCACCTATCCCACCCGCGAGGAAATCGCCCGCCTGACCGCGCGTATGCTACTGGAAATCAAGGCGGTCAATTTCAACACCGAAGAGCCGTATACGCTGGCGTCGGGTCTGCCCTCGCCCAGCTATATCGACTGCCGCAAGCTGATTTCCTATCCGCGCATCCGGTCAACCTTGATGGATTTCCTTGCCATCACCATCATGCGCGACGCCGGGTTCGAGGCGTTCGACAACATCGCCGGTGGTGAAACCGCCGGTATTCCATTCGCCGCGCTGGTGGCCGAACGCATGGGCCTGCCGATGACCTATGTGCGTAAAAAGCCCAAGGGCTATGGCAAGAACGCCCGGATCGAGGGCGAGATGACCGAAAGCCAGCGCGTGCTTCTGGTCGAAGACCTGACCACCGATGGCGGCAGCAAGCTGTCGTTCGTCGACGCGATTCGCGACACCGGCGCCACCTGCGCGCATACGGCTGTGATTTTCTACTACGGTATCTTTCCCGAAACCGAAAAGACGCTGGGCGATCATGGGGTTGCGCTGCATCACCTTTGCACCTGGTGGGATGTTCTGGCCGAAGCGAAAGAGCAGGGCTCCTTCTCCGAGGAAACGCTGGCCGAGGTCGAGTCGTTCCTGCGTGCCCCACGCACATGGCAGAAATCGCGGATGAACTGATACGGCAATCGGCCGGGCCTTGCCAAGGCTCGGCGCCGACAGCCACTAAATGTTGACGTAGCCACCCCTGGCACCGCAAGATGCCGGGGCGGTCATTGTATACACAGCTTATCCACAGAAACATACAAGTTGCCGGGAATCGCCCGTGTTTCTATGACATCGACCCAGCCGGGGGACGACCATGAACGAGATCACGACATTCAATCCCACCGGGGCCGAGGTGCAGGATGCCGACACCATGCCCCATTCCATCGAGGCCGAGCAGCAATTGCTGGGCGCGATCCTGACCAACAACGATGTCTACGACCGGGTGGCGAGCATAATCAGCGCCACTCACTTCTACGATCCGGTGCACGCCCGTATCTTCGAGGTGGCTGCCGCGCGTATCGCCAAGAACAACCTGGCCAGCCCCGTCACGCTCAAGGCGTTTTTCGAAGATGACGAAGGGCTGAAGGAATTGGGCGGGCCGGCCTACCTGGCGCGCCTGGCCGGCGCGGCGATCAGCGCCTATGCCGTGCGCGACTATGCCCAGATGATTCATGACCTAGCCGTTCGGCGCGAATTGATCCGCCTGGGGCATGAAATCGTTGACCGCGCGAAAAAGGTCGATATCGACAGCGAGCCCAAGGAACAGATCGTTGCTGCCGAACAGTCGCTTTATCGCCTGTCCGAACAGGGCCAGAGCGAAACCGGCTTTCAATCGTTCCTGCGCGCGGTCACCGATGCGGTGAACGTGGCCAATGCCGCCTATCAACGCGACGGCGGGCTGGCCGGCGTATCGACCGGCCTGATCGACATGGACAAGAAACTGGGCGGCCTGCATAAATCCGACCTTCTGATCCTCGCCGGTCGTCCGTCGATGGGCAAAACCTCGCTGGCCACCAACATCGCCTTCAACATCGCCAAGGCATATCGCAAGGGCACCCTGCCCGATGGCACCGAGGGCGCCGTCGAAGGTGGCGTGGTGGGCTTCTACAGCCTGGAAATGAGCGCCGAGCAATTGGCCGCGCGTATCCTGTCCGAGGCAGCCGAAGTGCCCAGCGAACAGATCCGCCGCGGCGACATGACCGAGACCGAGTTCCGCCGCTTCGTCGATGCGGCCAAAAGCTTGGAATCCTGCCCGCTTTTCATTGACGACACGCCGGCCCTGCCCATCGCGCAGTTGGCGGCGCGCGCGCGGCGGCTCAAACGCACACACGGCCTGGATGTGCTGATGGTCGACTACCTGCAGCTTGTGCGCGGCGGGGGCAGGTCGGAAAACCGGGTCAACGAGATCTCGGAAATCACCATGGGGCTGAAAGCCATCGCGAAAGAGCTGAACATTCCCGTGGTCGCCCTGTCGCAGTTGTCGCGCCAGGTTGAATCGCGCGAGGACAAGCGCCCACAGCTCAGCGACCTGCGCGAATCCGGCTCGATCGAGCAGGATGCCGACGTGGTGATGTTCGTGTTCCGCGAAGAATATTACAAGGAACGCGAGAAACCCGGCGATCACGACCTCGAGGCCATGGCAAAGTGGCAAGAAGAGATGGAACGCCTGCATGGCAAGGCCGAGGTGATCATCGGCAAGCAACGTCACGGCCCGATCGGCACGGTCGAATTGAGCTTCGAAGGCCAGTTCACGCGCTTTGGCAACCTTATCAAGCCCTGGCAGCAGGGTGATGCCAGCGATGGGTTCTGATCCGGCGGTTTTCGATTTTGTGAATGGACAGGCAATGGGACTTTGTGGCGCTATGCAGTCATGCGTCGGTTGCTTGCCCTCTGCCTGGCTTGCCTTGCCACGCCCCTGCCCGCCCAGACCCCGGTCGAGGTTGACGTGGAACTGGTGCTGGCGGTCGACGTGTCGCGTTCGATGCAGCCCGCCGAGCTGGAACTCCAGCGCCGGGGCTATGCCACCGCCCTGACATCGGATGCCGTTCTGGGCGCGGTGGGCCGGGGCCTTCTGGGGCGTGTCGCCATCACCTACGTCGAATGGGCGGGCTCCCGCAGCCAACGCGTGATCGTGCCGTGGACGCTGCTGGAAACGGCAGAAGACGCGGAATGGATCGCGGCACAGATCCTGACTCAATCGGGCGGGGCGATGCGGCGTACCTCGATCTCCGGGGCGCTTGAGCTTGGCGCGCAATCCATTGACGCGAACGAGTTCCAGGGGCTGCGTCGGGTGATCGACATATCCGGCGACGGCCCCAACAACGCCGGCCGCGCGGTGGATGCGGCGCGCGACCGCGTGCTGGCACAGGGCATCACCATCAACGGCCTGCCCTTGATGACGCGCGATGCCTTGTTGGCGCGCTGGGGGATACCCGACCTGGATGCCTATTACGCCGCCTGCGTGATCGGCGGGCCCGGCGCCTTTCTGATTCCCGTCACCCGTTGGGAGGATTTCGGCGATGCCGTACGGCGCAAGCTGGTGATGGAAATCGTCGGCGCGCCGGCGCGGCTCTTGCCCGCTCAAATGCCGGCGCACCCCGATTACAATTGCCGCATCGGCGAAGAGATATGGCAACGCAACATGGATATCTTCATGGAGCCTTAGCCCCTGCCCGCCTTTTCGCTTGACCCCGCGCGCGCGTCTGCCAAAACCGCCCCATGACTGCCGCGACCCTTACAATAGACCTCGATGCCATCGCCGCGAACTGGCGCGCGCTGGATGCGAAAACCGCCTGTGAAACGGCTGCCGTCGTCAAGGCCGATGGCTATGGCTGCGGTGTGGGCCGCGTGGCCCGTCGGCTGGCGCACGAAGGCGCGCGGCGCTTTTTCGTGGCCGTCGCCGAAGAAGGCGCCGCCCTGCGCCAGGAACTTGGGCCGGGGCCGGAAATCAATGTGTTCTCAGGGCACATGCCCGGCGACACCGACATGATCGGCGACCTGGCACTGACGCCCATGATAAACTCGCTCGATCAGATGCTGCGCCACCTAGAGGCACTGCCGGGCGCGCCGTTTGGCATCCAGCTGGATTCGGGGATGAACCGCCTGGGGATGGAACCCGCCGAATGGGGCGCCCTGCGCGACCTGGCCGTGCAACAGAACCTGACCATGGTGATGTCGCACCTGGCCTGCGCGGATGAGCCCGACCACGCGATGAACGCGCAGCAGGTGCGCACGTTCCGCCAGATGACCGATGGGCTGTCGGTGCCCCGCTCGCTGGCGGCGACAGGGGGTATCCTGCTTGGCCCCGACTATCACTTCGAGCTGACACGCCCCGGCGTGGGTCTTTACGGCGGCCGGCCCTTTGCCGAGGCGCAGCCGGTGGCGCATGTGCAGGTGCCGGTGATCCAGATCCGCGATGTCGAGCCAGACGAGACGGTCGGCTACGGCAACACCTGGGTGGCCCGAGCCCCTGCCCGTATCGCCACCATCGCCGCCGGTTACGCCGATGGCATCATCCGCGGCATGGGGGCACAGGCTTATGTCTGGGTGGGTGACACGCCATGCAAGGTGGTGGGCCGCATCTCGATGGACCTGATCGGCGTCGATGTCACCGGCGTCACACCCGACCCCGAGGCGGTGGAACTGCTGGGCCACCACAACGGCGTCGACACGCTGGCCGACGCGGCCGGCACGATCGGTTATGAAATCCTGACATCGCTGGGCGCGCGCTACCGGCGCCGCTATCACAGCACATGAGCCTGCTGCTGTCCCCCCTCGGCGCGCTGGGACGCACGACGCTGGCCGCGCTGGCCATGATCGGGCGGGCAGCGCTTTTCGCGCTGGATGCGGTGGGCCACCTGGTCCGCCCGCCCTTCTACGCCCGCGAATTCCTGCATGCACTGTTCCAGATCGGCTGGCTGTCGCTGCCGGTCGTGGGGCTTACGGCAATCTTTACCGGCGGCGCGCTGGCGCTGCAGATCTACTCGGGCGGGGCGCGTTTCAACGCCGAGGCGGTGGTACCCCAGATCGTGGCCATCGGCGTGGTGCGCGAGCTGGGCCCGGTGCTGGTGGGCCTGATGATCGCCGCGCGCGTGACCTCCTCCATCGCGGCGGAAATCGCCACGATGAAAGTGACCGAACAGATCGACGCGCTGGTCACACTGTCGACCGACCCGATGAAATACCTGACCGTGCCGCGCGTGCTGGCCGGGCTGATCGTCGTGCCGCTGCTGGTGGGCGTGGGTGACGTGATCGGTGTTTTCGGCGGCTACGCGGTGTCGGTGAACAGCTTGGGCTTCAACCCGGCGGCCTACCTGAAGAACACCGTCGATTTCCTTGAACCGCTCGATATCATCTCGTCGTTGGTCAAGGGCGCGGTGTTCGGCGGCATCGCCACGACGATGGGCTGTTTTTACGGCATGCATTCGGGCCGCGGCGCGCAGGGCGTGGGCGGGGCCACGAAGGGATCGGTCCAGGCGGCGGCTATCCTGATCCTGGCGGCGAATTTCCTGCTGACGGGGCTGTTTTTCTCGGTATGACGGGGTGCGCGCATATATGTCCGCCAAGGAGGCGCCATGATCACGCTTGACGATGTGCACAAGGCGTTCGGCGCGAACCGCGTGCTGCGCGGCGTCGACCTGACGATCGAAAGCGGCACCTCGATGGTGATCATCGGCGGGTCTGGCACCGGCAAATCGGTGCTGCTGAAATGCATCCTGGGCCTTGTGAAGCACGACGCCGGCACAGTCTCGCTTGACGGGCAGGATGTCACGAAAGTTGACCGTGACGCCTTTCTGGCGCGGTTCGGGATGCTGTTCCAGGGCGGCGCGCTGTTCGACAGTTTGCCGGTCTGGCAGAACGTGGCGTTTCGCCTGCTGCGCGGCCGGTTGAAACAACCCAAGGCACAGGCGCGCGAAATCGCGATCGAGAAACTGCGCCGCGTCGGGCTGTCGCCAGACGTGGCCGACAAGCTGCCGGCCGAGCTGTCAGGCGGCATGCAAAAGCGCGTCGGGCTGGCCCGCGCCATCGCCGCCGAGCCCGAGATCATCTTTTTTGACGAACCCACCACCGGGCTCGACCCGATAATGGCCGGCGTGATCAACGACCTGATCCGCGAAATCGTGACCGAGATGGGCGCAACCGCCATGACCATCACCCACGACATGACCAGCGTGCGCGCCATTGCCGACAACATCGCGATGCTGCACGATGGGGTCATCAAATGGACCGGCCCGGTGACGCAAATGGACAACAGCGGCGACCCCTACCTGGACCAGTTCATCCACGGTCGCGCCGAAGGCCCGATCGCGGCGGTACGGTGAGGCGCGACAATGGGCGCGTTTCAACCTGACCCGCTGCTGGTGAATTTCATATTCCTGCGCGAATTCCTGTACCTGCCGGCCTTGGCCTTTCTGGCCCTGGTGCGCGTGCTCTCGGCCCGCGGGGTGTCGCGGTGGGCCGCGGCATTGGCGCTGCTGTTGGCCCTCGCGGGGGCCGCGGCGTTGATCGGGCCCGCTGCAATGGGCCTGCGCGGCGGCGGCGTGCTGCGGATGGCCAGCGCGGCGGGCGACCTGGCCGGCGGCATGGCGCTGCCGCTGCTGGCAAGCCTGCCCATGCTCGCCTCGGGGCTGCTGCGCGGCGTGCGCTGGCGCTGGATCGATGTTCTGCACGTCCTGTTGCTGACGGCGCTGCTGGTGCTCTGGGTCATGGCCCGATAGATCCATGCAGATCGTTTTGCGATATCTCAACCTGTCGCTGCTGATCCTTTTTCCAATCGCGTGGTTCGCACCCTTGATGCGGGCGGGTTTGCTCCCGCTGTTCAGCCTGTCGGAAATCAGCGTGATCTCGGGGCTGCAAGCGCTGTGGCAAAGCGACATGCTTCTGGCGCTTGTCGTGACGTTTTTCGCCCTTTTCGTGCCCTACCTGAAAACCCTTGGCCTGGCGCTGGTGCAGTTCGGGCTGCTGGACATGCGCGCATTGCCGGTGCTGACGGTGCTGGGCAAGCTTGCCATGGCCGACATCTTTCTGGTCGCGCTTTACATCACGGTCGCCAAGGGGATCGGCGTGGGCCGGATCGAAACCGCCTGGGGGCTGTACATGTTCACGGGCTGCATCCTGGCCTCGCTTGTGATCGGGCTCCTGTCGCGACGGATCGCCGAGGCTCCGCCGCGCTAGGCATTTGCGGTTTGACCGGCCCCGTCCCATGCGGCACTAAGCGATCATGGCAAAGTCACCCAGTTTCACCTGCACGGCCTGTGGCGCGTCGCATAACAAGTGGTCGGGGCGCTGCGACGCCTGCGGCGAATGGAACAGCATCGTCGAAGAGGCGCCGTTAAGCGCCGGGCCGGCCTCGAAATCGCTCGGGGCCTCGCGGGGACGCGCCATGGTGTTGAGCGACCTGTCAACCGAGGAAGCCCCGCCACCGCGCACGCGATCGGGCATGGACGAGCTTGACCGCGTGCTGGGCGGCGGGCTGGTGCCGGCAAGCGCCATCCTCGTGGGTGGTGATCCGGGCATCGGCAAATCCACCCTTCTGTTGCAAGCCGCCGCGCGGTTTGCGCAGGCGGGTCTGAAAACGCTCTACGTCAGCGGTGAAGAGGCCAGCGCACAGGTGCGCATGCGCGCCCAGCGGCTAGGCCTGGGCGATGCGCCGGTGAAACTGGCCGCCGAAACGAACCTGCGCGACATCCTGACAACGCTCGATGCCGAACGCCCGCAACTGGTGATCATCGACTCGATCCAGACGATGTGGGCCGACAATGTCGACAGCGCCCCGGGCAGCGTCAGCCAGGTGCGCGCCGCCGCCCATGAGCTGACGACATTCGCGAAACGACGCGGCGTCAGCGTGGTCCTCGTGGGCCATGTCACCAAGGAAGGCCAGATCGCGGGGCCCCGCGTGGTCGAGCACATGGTCGACACCGTCTTGTATTTCGAAGGCGAGCGCGGCCACCAGTTCCGCATCCTGCGCAGCGTCAAGAACCGTTTCGGCCCCGCCGACGAAATCGGCGTGTTCGAGATGACGGGCGGCGGCCTGGCCGAGGTGCCAAACCCCTCGGCGCTGTTCCTTTCGGAGCGGGGCGAGCCCAGCCCCGGCTCGGTTGTCTTTGCCGGCATCGAGGGCACGCGCCCCGTTCTGGTCGAATTCCAGGCGCTGGTCGCGCCCAGCCCGCACAGCCAGCCCCGCCGCACGGTCGTGGGTTGGGATGGCGGGCGCCTGGCGATGATCCTTGCCGTGCTCGAGGCGCGTTGCGGCATCCCCTTTACGGGGCTCGATGTCTATCTGAACGTGGCCGGCGGGCTGAAAGTGGGTGAGCCCGCGGCCGACCTGGCCGTGGCCGCCGCACTGCTTTCCGCGCGCGAAGACGCCGCCCTGCCCCCGGAAACGGTGGTTTTCGGCGAAATAAGCCTGTCGGGCGCGCTGCGCCCCGTCGGTCAGGCCGAAAACAGGTTGAAAGAAGCCCGAAAACTTGGTTTCAACGCGGCAATCGTTCCGGCAGGTGGAAAACTGACGGGCGATGGTGGCCTGACACTGACCCGAATGAAGGATCTGGCCACCTTCGTCGGAGACGTGTTCGGGGCAGGTTAGCGCGGCAGGCGGGGAGTGCCATGGAAGGCTTCACATTAATCGACGGCGTCGTGGCGCTGATCATCGTTGTTTCGGCGTTGCTGGCCTATGCACGCGGTTTCGTGCGCGAGGCACTGGCCATCGCCGGCTGGATCGTCGCCGGCATCCTGGCCTTCATCTTTGCCCCGCAAGTGCAACCACTGGTCAAGGAAGTGCCCATGGTGGGCGCGATGCTGGCCGACAGTTGCGAATTGTCGATCATCGCCGCCTTTTCCGCCGTGTTTGCCGTGGCGCTTGTTGTGGCATCGCTGTTCACGCCGCTGTTTTCATCGCTGGTGCAACGCTCGGCCCTGGGCGGGCTCGACCAGGGTGTCGGCTTCCTGTTCGGGGTGCTGCGTGGCATCCTGTTGGTGGCCGTGTCCTATTTCGTTTACGAAACGGTCATTACCAACCAGGATGTTGCAATGATCGACGACTCGCGCTCGGCCCGCGTGTTCGGACGACTTGCCGACAACATCCAGGGCCGCAACCCCGAGGCCGCCCTGGGCTGGGTCACAGCGCAGTATGAGCAGTTGGTCGGCGTATGCGACGCCCCGGTGAGCGAATAATCGTGCAAGCCGTCTTGGCAATTGTGATCCTTTCGTGACACGGGCGCCACAAGCCCTTATGAGTGGCGCGTAAGCAGGCCACACGGAATCGGAGCTGCCCTTGTCCAAGCATATGCCCCCCGCTCATCCTTTCGACTTTGACGCCTGGAACCCAGATCTGGGCGACGACAAGCTGCACGAGGAATGCGGCGTTTTCGGTGTCAACGGTGTCAGCGACGCCGCGAATTTCGTGGCTCTTGGCCTGCACGCCTTGCAGCATCGCGGGCAAGAGGCCGGCGGCATCGTCAGCTATGACCCGGAAAGCGGGTTCAACAGCGCCCGCCGCTTTGGCTACGTGCGCGACAATTTCACCAAGCAATCGCTGATGGAAACCCTGCCCGGCGCGCTGGCCATAGGGCATGTGCGCTATTCCACTGCCGGGTCCAAGGGCGCGACGCAAATCCGCGACGTGCAGCCGTTTTTCGGCGAGTTCAGCATGGGCGGCGCGGCGATCGCGCATAACGGCAACATCACCAATGCCGACGCCCTGCGCCGCGAGCTGATCGAGCGCGGCTCGATCTTCCAAAGCTCATCCGACAGCGAATGCATCATCCACCTGATGGCCCGGTCGCTGCAACGCAAGGTGCCCGAACGCATGATGGACGCGCTGCGTCGCGTCGAAGGGGCGTTTTCCATCGTCGCCATGACCCGCACCAAGCTGATCGGCGTGCGCGACCCGCTGGGCGTGCGGCCCCTGGTGATTGGCAAGATAGGTGACGAAGGCTGGGTGCTTTCGTCGGAAACCTGCGCTTTGGATATCATCGGGGCGGAATACCTGCGCGACGTTGAGCCAGGCGAAATGGTCGTGATCGAGGATGGTGAATTGACCAGCCTGCACCCGTTCATGCCCGCCGCGCCCCGTTTTTGCATATTCGAACATGTCTATTTCTCGCGCCCCGATTCAATCATCGGGGGGCGTTCGGTCTATGAAACGCGCCGCCAGATCGGCGTGGAACTGGCGCGCGAGGCCCCGGTCGATGCCGACCTGGTCTGCCCGGTGCCCGACAGCGGCACGCCCGCGGCCATCGGCTATGCCCACGAAAGCGGTATTCCCTACGGCATGGGCATCATCCGCAACCAGTACATGGGCCGCACCTTCATCGAACCGACCGAGCAGATCCGCAACATGGGCGTGCGGCTGAAGTTGAACGTCAACCGCGCCCTGATCGAGGGCAAACGCGTGATCCTGGTCGATGACAGCGTGGTGCGCGGCACCACCAGCCGCAAGATCAAGGAAATGATTCTCGATGCCGGTGCGGCAGAGGTGCATTTCCGTATCGCCAGCCCGCCGACCTCGTGGCCCTGTTTCTACGGGGTCGACACGCCGCAGCGCGAAAAGCTGTTGGCCGCCACCATGAGCGAAGACGAGATGCGCGAACACCTGGCCATCGACAGCCTGAAATTCATCTCGCTCGACGGGCTTTACCGCGCGGTGGGCGAAGCGCAGGGCCGCGATGTCAAATGCCCGCAATATTGCGATGCTTGTTTCTCGGGCGACTATCCGGTTGCGCCCTCGGACATGATCGAAAAGGGCTTTGAACTGAAAGCGGCCGAGTAACAGGCGACATCCCGCCACCAGGTCGGCAAGGGCGCGCGCATGGCCTGCACGCGCCCTTTTCGCTGCCGCAGCATTGCCATATCTGCCCGGTTCGACTTACCCAGCAACGGACAGATTCAAAATGGCCAACTCCACGCAGACTTCCCAGAAGGTGGCCGAAATCGCCACCAACAGCATACGCATGTCACGCGACGCGATGCTGATCGGCACGTTCGGACACGAGGCCGACAGCACGGCGTTGCTGCGCCTGCCCTCGGGGCGGGTCAAGCGCGTGCAGATCGGCGATCGCGTGGCCGGGCTGCGCGTCACGGCCATCATGCCGGGCCAGTTGCAAGCCACCAAGCGTGGCCAACCCGTGACGCTGACCATGCCCGGCCAATAGGCCACGTGCGCACCGCTTGACGCCCCGGTGCAAAAGGCGCAAAGCACGCCCCATGGAACAGAAGATCGCCCTTGTCACCGGGGCCTCGCGCGGGCTTGGCGCCGCGCTGGCCGAAACGCTTTGCGACACCTACCACGTCGTGGCCGTGGCGCGCACCACCGGCGCGCTCGAAGAACTGGATGACCGCATCCAGGCCCGAGGCGGCAGCGCAACGCTTGCGCCCATGGATATCACCAACACCGACGCGATGGCCCAGCTTTGCCGCTCGATCTTCGACCGTTGGGGCCGGATCGACCTTTGGGCACACACCGCCGTACATGCCGCCCCCATGGGCCCGGCCTTCTTTCTAGACCAGAAGGATTGGCGGAAATCCGTCGACGTGAACGTGACCGCCACTGGCGTGCTGATCCCGTTCGTCGCGCCCCTGCTGGGCGAGGCGGGCACGGCCCTGTTTTTCGATGACACCCACGCGGGCGAGAAATTCTTTGGTGCCTACGGTGCCAGCAAGGCCGCACAGATCGCCTTGGCGCAAAGCTGGGCTGCCGAAACGGTCAGAACCGGCCCGCGCGTGCATGTCTTGTCGCCCGCGCCCATGCCAACCGCCACGCGCGCGCGCTTCTTTCCCGGTGAAAACCGTGACGGGCTGGCCCGCCCGATGGACGAGGCAAAACGCCTGCTCGCCGGTCTGGCCTGATCTTCACCCTTCCCGGCCCCGGCCGTGCCGCAGCTTGCGACGACGGGGCAACGGTCTCCTTGCGCGTGTGATGGCGCGCGCCGCCACGCTTGCCCTGATCGCCCCCGTCCACTAAGGAAATCCAAGGGCAAGACAGGGGCAGGACATTGCGTATTCTGGTAACGAACGACGACGGCATAAACGCGCCGGGGCTGAAGGTGATGGAAGAGATCGCCGCCGAACTGGCCGGCCCCGAGGGCGAGGTCTGGGTGGTGGCGCCCGCTTTCGAGCAATCGGGCGTTGCCCATTGCATCAGCTACACCCACCCGACCCTTCTGGCCAAGATGGCCGAGCGCCGCTTTGCCGCCGAGGGCAGCCCTGCCGATTGCGTGTTGGCCGGCCTGCATGACGTGATGATGGAGGCCCGCCCAGACCTGGTGCTTTCGGGCGTCAACCGGGGCAACAATTCCGCCCAGAACGCGCTTTATTCCGGCACGCTTGGCGGCGCGATGGAGGCGGCGCTGCAGGGCGTGCCCGCGATGGCGCTGTCCCAATACCTGGGCCCGCAGAACTTCACAGCCGAGAACCAGTTCGAGGCCGCCGGCGTTCACGGCCCGGCCCTGATCCGCAAGTTGCTGGCCGCCATGCCCGAAGAGGAGGCCGATTACCGGCTGTTCTTCAACATCAACTTTCCGCCCGTCGGCGCCGAAGATGTTCTGGGCGCGGTTCTGGCTCCCCAAGGGTTCCGGCGCCACGCCCCTTTCAAGGTCGAACCGCACCTGTCGCCCTCGGGGCGGCGGTTCCTGTGGATCAAGGGGGGCGATCAGCATGTCCAGACCGAGCCCGGGTCGGATGCCGCGGTCAACCTCGATGGATATATCTCGGTCACGCCGATGCGCGCCGACCTGACCTGTCACACCACGATAGAGGCGCTGAAAGACACCCTATGAACGACGAGCCCGACGCCATCGCCGAACGCAAGATGCAGTTTCTTTTCGCGCTGCGTTCGCGCGGGGTGACGGATGCGCGCGTGCTGGGTGCGATGGAAAAGATCGACCGCGCGCCTTTCGTGCGCGGGATCTTTGCCGACCGGGCTTACGACGACATGCCGCTGCCCATCGCCTGCGGGCAGACGATCAGCCAGCCCTCGGTCGTGGGCTTGATGACCCAGGCGCTGAACATCCAGCCACGCGACAAGGTGCTCGAGGTTGGCACAGGCAGCGGGTACCAGGCGGCGATCCTCAGCCAGTTGGCGCGGCGCGTCTATACCGTCGATCGCTATCGCCGGCTGGTGCAGGCTGCGCGGCATATCTTTGAAACGATGGGGCTGGTGAATATCACCGCCGTCACCGCCGATGGCTCGTTCGGGCTGCCCGACCAGGCTCCGTTTGATCGCATTCTCGTGACCGCCGCCGCCGAAGACCCACCCGGCCCGCTCTTGGCTCAATTGAAGATCGGGGGTATCATGGTCGTGCCCGTGGGCCAGTCGGACACGGTGCAAAGCCTGATCCGCGTGACGCGCCACGACACGGGCTTTGAGTATGACGAACTGCGCCCGGTGCGCTTCGTGCCACTGGTCGAAGGGTTGGGCCGCGATGAGTAAGGGGGGTAACGGCCCCCGTGTCGAACGGTGAACAGGTGCAAAGCCCCGGCTACAAGGGGCACCAAGTATGAGGATATCGAGATGACAGACACCCACCCCCCTGTCCGCCTGCCGCGCAGCCGACGCGTGGTTTTGCCACTGGTCGCCACCGCCCTGCTGGCCGGCTGCCAGTCACCGCTGGATTTCGACCTGCGCGGTAATTTCGGCAATGCGCCATCAACGGCCGAAGCCGCGCGACAGGCCACCGCCAGCCGGCCCGCCCCTGATGATCGTGGCGTGATCTCGTATCCCGGCTACCAGGTCGCCATCGCTGAACGCGGTGACACCGTGCAGGACGTGGCGTTGCGCGTCGGCACCGACGGCGCGGCGCTGGCGCGCTATAACGGGCTGCGGCTTGACGACAAGCTGCGCGAGGGCGAGGTGATCGCCCTGCCCAACCGCGTGGCCGAACCCTCGACCGCCACGGGCGCCCCCGCCGGAGTCGATATCACCACGCTGGCCGGCAACGCCATTGATCGGGCCGGACCCGACGAACGCGCGCCGGTCCAGGCCGCGGGCAAGGACGGTGTCGAACCGGTTCGCCACCAGGTCAAGCGCGGGGAAACCGCCTATACCATCGCGCGGCTTTACAACGTGACCGTTCGCTCGCTGGCAGAGTGGAACGGGCTGGGCCGTGATTTCTCGGTGCGCGAGGGGCAGTATCTGCTGATCCCCGTGGCACAATCGCAAAGCGACGACACCGCCAGCGAACCTGTTGCAGCCGCCGCACCGGCCACAACCACCACCACGCTGGACACGGCCGCGCCCGGCACCGGCAGCCCCACGCCGACACCGCCCTCGGCCTCGAAACCGCTGCCAGACGACAACGAAGCCGCATCCGAGCCCGTCACCGCCGCGACTCCCGACCTGGGCGGCGCGGACGCCGCCACGAGCAATTCCGGCGCGCGCATGGGCTACCCGGTGCAGGGCAAGATCATCCGCGATTACGCCCAGGGCCGGAACGAGGGCATCGACATCCAGGCCGCCTCGGGCAGCGCCGTCAAGGCAGCGGCGGACGGCACGGTGGCCGCCATCACCTCGGATGCCAACGAGGTGCCCATCGTGGTGGTCAAGCACCCCGACAACCTGCTGACCGTCTACGCCAACGTGTCCAACATCCGCGTCAAGAAGGGCGACAGTGTCAGCCGCGGGCAAACCATCGCACAACTGCGTGACGGCAATGCCAACTACGTGCATTTCGAGGTGCGCGACGGCTTTGACAGCGTCGACCCCAACCCGTACCTGAACTGACTCGCGCCCGCGTAACACGGCCCCGCGCGGGGCCGTGCCACCTGCGTGTCACGTCAGGCCGCAGAGCGCCGGCCAGCAACATTCATCTGGCTTCAACAACCGTGAGGAAAGCCGGACACCGTCCGGGGTTGGCAAGCGTGTCGCGTCAGACGCGCACGCCCTTGCGACCGGCCAGGTCGGTAAAGAACTGCCACGCCACCCGGCCCGAGCGGCCACCGCGCGTGGCCTGCCACTCGATGGCCTCGGCGCGTAGCGTTTCATCGTCGATCTCGACCCCATGCGCATCGCAATAGCCGCGGATCATCGCCAGGTATTCATCCTGGTCGCAGGGATGGAAGCCCAGCCACAGCCCGAACCGATCCGACAAAGACACTTTCTCCTCGACCGACTCGGACGGGTTGATCGCGCTTGAGCGTTCATTCTCGATCATGTCTCGGGGCATCAGGTGGCGGCGGTTCGACGTGGCATAGAAGATCACGTTGTCCGGCCGTCCTTCGATCCCGCCATCCAGCACGGCCTTGAGGCTTTTGTAATGCTGGTCGTCATGGGAAAACGACAGGTCGTCGCAGAACAGCACGAACCTGTGCCGAGGCGCGGCACGCAGGATCGACAGCAATCGGCCCACGGTGGGCAGATCCTCGCGCTGCAACTCGACGATCTTGAGCGCCAACCCCTCGGCCAGCACGGCCGCATGGGCCGCCTTGACCAGGCTGGATTTGCCCATGCCCCGTGCGCCCCACAAAAGCGCGTTGTTGGCCGGCAGACCCTGGGCAAACTGGCGCGTGTTGGCAAGCAGCGTATCCCGCGACCGCCCGATCCCCACCAGCAGGTCGATATCCACCCGGTTGACGTCTGGCACCGGCACAAGCCGGTCAGGCGAAACGTGCCAGACAAAGGCATCGGCCCTGTCGAAATCGGGGGCCTCCATGGGCGCGGGCGCAATGCGTTCCAGCGCCTCGGCGATGCGGGTCAGTTCAGTGCTCTCCATCAGTCGCGGTTCACCGTTCCAGGATCGTCATCACCTTCGTCGAACTCGCGCATCAGCGGATCGTCGAACTCTTCTTCGTCATCCTCGAACCACAGCCCCTCTTCTTGCAGCTTTTCCTTGCGCTTTCGTTCAACCCGGCGCACGAGGAAAATCGAGACTTCGTAAAGGCCATAGACGACGACGAAAAGGATCACCTGTGTGATCACGTCGGGGGGCGTCACCAGCGCGGCCAACACCAGGATGCCGACCACGGCGTATTTGCGCACCTGTTTCAGGCCCTCCGAGCTGACCAGCCCGGCCTTGCCCATCAAAGTCAGCAAAACCGGCAGCTGGAAACACAAGCCGAAGGCGACGATGAACTTGATTGTCAGGTTCAGGTATTCCTGGGCCGAACCCTGGAAGACCACCGAAAGGCCCTGTTGCACCTCTTCGCCGACCACGGCCTCGCCTTCCTGGCCGAATTGCTGGAAGCCCAGGAAAAAGTCGTAGGCCAACGGCGTGACCACGTAGAACGCGAAAGACGCGCCCAGAAAGAACATGAAGGGCGACGCCACGAGGAAGGGCAAGAACGCGCCCTTTTCCGTCTTGTAAAGCCCCGGCGCCACGAACCGCCACATCTGGTTGGCGATATAGGGAAAGGCCAGGATGAACCCGCCGAGAAACGAGATCTTGATGGCGACAAAGAAACCTTCCTGCGGGCTGATGAAAATCAGGTCGCAATCCTGGCCGCGGCTGGCCAGCACCTCGCACAGGGGCGCTGTCAGGAAGTTGAAGATCGGCGTGGCAACGGTGAAACAGATGATCATGCCCACCAGAAAGGCCACGACCGAGTGGATCAGCCGGTTGCGCAACTCGGCCAGGTGCTCGATCAACGGGGCCGAGCTGTCTTCAATCTCGTCAGTGTCGCTCATGCGCTGTCCTTGGGGGTGGTGTCGGCCTTGGACGTATCCGCCGTTTCACCATCGGTTTTCAGGGCGGATTCGGCGGCGTCGGCCTTGGCCTTCGCCTCTTCCGCCTCGCGCTGCATCCGCTCGGCGGCCTTCCGGGCGGCGGCGGCCTCGATCTTTTTCTTGGCTTCCTGGCGCTCGGCCGATAGCCGGCCAGTGGCGCTGTCCGGGTCAATGTCGGTCAGCGACTTGGCCGCATCCTTGACACCGTCCATCGCGGTGCCAACCGGGTTGGTGGCGCTGCGGATGGTCTTTGTCACGTCACGCATTCCGCTTTCGTCGGCCGCATCTTCCATCGCGCGGCTGAATTCGCGCGCCATACCCTTGGCCTTGCCCACGAAGCGCCCGACCGACTTGAACAGGCCCGGCAGGTCTTTCGGACCCACGACAATCAGGGCCACGATGCCAATCAGCAGCAGCTCGGTCCAGCCAAGGTCCAGCATGGGTTACGCCTTGTCCTTGTCGCTCTCGGAGGTCACGTCCTTGGCGGAGTCGACCGTCTCTTCGTCGGTTTCCTCAAGCTCCTTGGTGCCTTCGGCGACGCCTTTCTTGAACGAGGTGATCCCCTTGCCGACCTCACCCATCAGCGAGCTGATCTTGCCACGGCCGAACAGCACCAGCACGACGACGGCAATCAGTAGAAGGCCGGGAAGGCCGATATTGTTGAGCATCTCATCTCTCCCTTGGTCCGGGCCACCCTGCTGCGACCCTGCAAAAATCATTTCCCGTATCTAATGGTGATAACGCGCACATGGAAGAACCAAAGCGCCGCAGCGGCGGGAAATTGAACATCCAGGCCCAAGTTATGGCCCGGCACCGGCCCAAGCCCCCCCTGCCGGCCCGGATTTGGCCCCGCGCATGGGGCGATTCGGCTGGTTCAATCGGTGGCGGGAAACACGAAACAGCGGTCACGCCGGATCATCAGCCACAGTGGCTTGCCCGGCGCCGGCAGGAACACGTTTGGAACCGTCGCCTTCAGGATGGAGCCGTCGTAATCCATGCGGATCTCGACCAGGCTTTCCGCGCCCATGAACCGTGCGCGCACCACCTCACCGCGCGCGGCGACCCCGTCCTGCGCGGTCGGGCTGGGCCCGCGACCGCCCCGGTCAAGGTCAAGCTTGATGTGCTGGGGTCGGATCACGATGTCCACCTCGGCGCCGTCAGGCACCCCCGGGGCCAGGAACTGGCCAAAGGGCGTTTCGGTCAGGGCACCGCGAACTGTTCCTCGTATAACATTGATATCGCTGAAAAATGCGACTGACTGCTTGTCGGCGGGCGCATTGTAGACGTTATAGGGCGCACCCTGTTGCACGATCCTGCCATCGCGCATCAGCGCGATCTCGTCGGCCATGCGCATCGCCTCTTCGGGTTCATGCGTGACCAGCAGAACGGCGGCATCCTCGGCCTTGAGCACGTCAAGCGTTTCGTCACGGATGTCGTCGCGTAAGCGATTGTCGAGCCCCGAGAACGGCTCGTCCATCAGCATGATCCGCGGTCGCGGCGCCAGCGCGCGGGACAGCGCAACGCGCTGCTGTTCGCCGCCCGACAGGCTGTAGGGGTATTCGTCGATGAACCGCAAAAGCCCGACCTTGCCCAGCAGTTCTTCGACGCGGGCGCGCTTGGCCTCGGCGGCGCCTTTCAGGCCGAATCCAACATTCTCACCAACGGTCAGATGCGGAAACAACGCGAAATCCTGGAACATCAGCCCGATATGGCGACGCTCGGGCGGAACGCGGAAAACGGTGTCGCAGATCAGGTTGCCATCAACATGAATCTCGCCCGCATCCTGCATCTCGACACCCGCGATCATGCGCAGCGTCGTGGATTTACCGCAACCCGAAGGGCCCAGCAGGCAGGTCACCTGTCCCGGCATCACCTTGAGCGACACGTTATCGACAACCAACTGCCCGCCGAAAGAGCGGCTCAGGTTGCGGATTTCCAGGCGCGGCACCGGCGGCGCCTTCCGCGCGCTGTCATGTCCTGGCCTTGGCGCGTCATGTTTCATGGGGGCGGCTTTGCTGATGAATTCTGTCGGGAATGACTAGCAACTTCGCCGACCATGGGCAAGCCCACCGCATGTGCGGCAGGTCGCCGGGGCATGGGCCCCGGCCCTGCCTGCCGATCAGATCGTCGCGTTGGTGGCACCGCCATCCAGCAGCACGTTCTGCCCGATCATGAAACCCGCATGTTGCGAACACAGGAACGCGCAGGCCGCGCCGAATTCCCCGGGCGTGCCGTAGCGGCGTGCGGGAATCGTGGCCTCGCGCTGCGCGCGGGCCTCGTCCATGGTGATGCCCTGTTTCTCGGCCACGCCACTGTCCAGTGACACGGCGCGGTCAGTGGCATGGATGCCGGGCAGAAGGTTGTTGATCGCCACGCCCCTTTCGGCCACTTGCCGCGCGGTGCCGGCGACATAGCCCGTCAGACCGGCACGGGCCGAATTCGACAGGCCCAGCACGGCGATGGGTGCCTTGACCGATTGCGAGGTGATGTTGACCACCCGCCCCCAGCCCCGGTCCATCATGCCGGGCACCAATGCCTTCATCAGCGCGATCGGCGTCAGCATGTTGGCGTCCAGCGCCTTGATGAAATCTTCGCGTTCCCAATCGGTCCACATGCCCGGCGGCGGGCCACCCGCGTTGGTCACCAGGATGTCGACCTGGCCCGCGGCCTCCAGCACGCGGGCCCGGCCCTCGTCGCTGGTGATATCTGCGGCCACGGCCGTCACCTCGACCCCATGTGCCTCGCGGATGGCCTGCGCGGCCTCTTGCAGCGGGCCATCGCTGCGCGCGTTCATCACCAGGTGCACGCCCTCGGCTGCCAGCGCCTCGGCGCAGCCCCGGCCCAGACCCTTGCTGCTTGCGCAGACCAATGCGCGCTTTCCCTTGATGCCCATATCCATATGTGTTGCTCCTTCCCTGATCGCATGATGAACAGCTAGCCCAGCGTTGGCCGGGCTGCAATGCCCGCAAATCTCCCTTGCGTTGACCGGCCCTTGCCACAATCCTAACCTAGCACAAATGAACACTGACAATTTTCAGCACGGGAAACAGAACCGCAAATGAGCCTTGCCGAGCAGAATGCAACATTTTCGCTGCCAGTCTTCCGATCGGCAGACCTGATGGTTGTGAGCGGGGCAAACACGGGCGACGCGCTTTCTTTTGCCGAAGAGCTGGAACACAGCGATGTCTACAACCTGTCGAAAGGCGCACGGATGACCCGGCTCAGCGTGCAGCCCCGGCACGACGAGACGCTTGTGATCGCAAGCGATACCGGCGCAGGCCATCCCGGTGCGCTTCTGCATCTCGACAGTTGCCTGACGTTGATGTCCCCCGATGGCCAGACCACCGAAGTGTTGCTTCTGGTCGAGGTCGATGACGAGGGCGGCGTGGTCGAGATCTACGCCCTGCCGCTGGCCGCGCTGCATTTCAAGACCGACTATTCGCTGGTCACCATCGACCGCGACAGCACCCGCGCCAAGCTGGCCGAACTGGCCTGCGTGTTCTTCACCCGCGGCACGCATATCACCATGGCCAACGGCGCGCAGAAACCGATAGAGGATCTGAAGGTGGGTGACCGGGTGCTGACGCGCGATGACGGGCCACAGGAAATTCGCTGGATCGGCCAGAATACCGTGCGCGCCGTGGGCGAATATGCCCCCATCGTGATCACGGCCGGCACGCTGCACAACGAACATGACCTGGTCGTCAGCCCCGAACACCGGCTGTTCATCTACCAGCGGTCCGATGCGCTGGGGGCCGGCCGGTCGGAATTGCTGGTACGCGCGCGCCACTTGGTCAACGGCCACAGCGTCTATCGTCAGGATGGCGGTTTCGTCGATTATTTCCAACTGCTGTTCGACAGCCACCAGATCATCTATGCCGAGGGCATCGCCGCCGAAACCCTGCTGATCGACCCGCGCACGCGGCCTGCGCTGCCGGCGGAACTGGCCGAAAAGCTGTCGGCGACGCTCAGCGTCCATGCGCAGAAACCGCACCTGGCCTACGAGGTGAAAGAGTCATTGCTTGACCGGCCCGACGCGGCCGAGATCTTGCGCCGCGCCTCGACGCGGTAGCGCGCCCTACCCGCCCGATTTCACCGTCGACAACAGCAGGCTGGTTTCGCTGGTCGCCACCCCGTCGAACCGCCGGATGGCGTTCAGCACGCCGTCAAGCTGCGCCAGGGTTTCCGTGCCCAGTTCCACGATCAAATCCCAGCGTCCGTTGGTGGCATGCACCGCCTGAACCTGCGGCAGCCCGGCCAGTTGCCGCTTGATCCGGTCGGCGCCGCGCCCCTCGATCCCCAGCATCATCAAGCCGCGCACCGGGTCGCGCGCCACGTCACCTTTCAACAAAACGGTAAACCCGACGATCTCGCCCGATTGGCGCAGCTTGTCGATCCGCGCACGCACGGTGGCCCGCGACACGCCCAAAAGCGCCGAAAGCGATGACAGGGGCGCGCGCGCATCCTGGCGCAACGCCCGGATCAGCGCATGATCAAGATCATCCATATCGAAACATTTATCTCTCTTTTTGGCATATTACTGACCATTATGCGCAAAATGCAGGCTTCATTCCATCACGAAATGGCGCAATACAGGGCACATCGCAACAAGAATGGCCGCTCAATGACTGCTGAAACCTGTATTCTCGTCGGCGCACCGATGGATTGCGGCAAACGCACCCATGGATGCCTGATGGGGCCCGATGCCTTTCGAACCGCCGGCTTGACCGATGCCTTGCAGGCGCTGGGGCACAAGGTTCTGGATATCGGCAACCTCGCGCCTGCGGCCCATGCGCCCGACGCGCCAGACACACATATTTTCCGGGCAAACGCCTGTATCGGCTGGACCGCAAAGCTGTTGGAAACGGCGCAATGGGCCATGTCGAAGGGCACGCCGATCTTTCTGGGCGGTGATCACGCGCTGTCGCTGGGCTCGGTCGCGGGGGTGGCGGCCCATGCCGCGCAGGCCGGGCGCCCGCAATTCGTGCTTTGGCTGGATGCGCATGCCGATTTTCACACGCCCCGAACCACGCAAAGCGGCAACCTGCACGGCACGCCGCTGGCCTATGTGACCGGGCAAACGGGGTTTGACGGCTTTCCGGCGGTGCCTGCGCCGGTGCCGCCGGAAAACATCTGCATCCTAGGGCTACGCTCGGTCGATGGCGCCGAAAAACAGGCGCTGCAAAAGGCACGAATTTCCCGACACGACATGCGCGAAATCGACGAAACCGGTATCGCACGGCCGCTCAAGGCGTTTCTCGATCGTGTCGCCGCGGCCGGTGGCGCGTTGCACGTGTCGTTGGATGTCGATTTTCTCGACCCAGCGGTGGCGCCCGCCGTGGGCACCACCGTGCCCGGCGGCGCCACCGTGCGCGAGGGTCATCTTGTTTGCGAGATGCTGCATGACAGCGGGCTTGTTACCTCGATCGACCTGGTCGAACTGAACCCGTTCCTGGACGAGCGCGGCCGCACCGCGCAGTTGATGGTCGACCTCTGCGCCAGCGCCATGGGCCGCCGCGTGTTCGACCGCCCTACCCGCGCCTATGCCTGAAGGAGCACACACCATGACCCAGCCATCAGACAAGGCGCTGGTGCCTTTCGTCTCGGTCGACAACATGATGCGGCTGATCCACCATGTCGGGATCGAACCCATGCTGCGCGATCTGGCCGCCTATATCGAAGAGGATTTCCGCCGCTGGCCCGAGTTCGACAAGACGGCGCGCGTGGCAAGCCATTCCGAGGTGGGCGTGATCGAGCTGATGCCCGCATCCGATGGCACGTCCTACGGTTTCAAATATGTCAACGGCCACCCCAAGAACACCAGCGAGGGGCTGCAGACGGTGACGGCGTTCGGCCTCTTGGCGGACATGTATACCGGATACCCGGTTCTGCTTACGGAAATGACGTTGTTGACCGCGCTGCGCACGGCGGCGATGTCGGCGCTGGCCGCAAAACACCTTGCCCCGGCTCAAGCCCGCGTCATGGCGATGATCGGCAACGGCGCACAGGCCGAATTCCAATGCCTGGCCTTTCGCGCCCTTTGCGGAATCGAGGAAGTGCGGCTTTACGATATCGACCCCGCCGCCACGGCAAAATGCGTGCGTAACCTGGCACGGTCCGGCCTGCGCGTGGTGCCCTGTGACAGCCCCGAACAAGCCACGCTTGGTGCACAGATCATAACCACCTGCACTGCCGACAAGCAATATGCCACGATCCTGACCGACAACATGGTTGGCGCTGGCGTGCATATCAACGCGATCGGCGGCGACTGCCCCGGCAAGACCGAACTTGCCCCCGCGATCCTTCACCGCGCGGATATTTTTGTAGAATATTCCGAACAAACGAGAGTCGAGGGCGAGATCCAGCAACTGCCATCCGACCATCCCGTGACCGAGCTTTGGCAGGTCATCGCCGGGCAGGCCACGGGACGACGCGAGGCCGTGCAGATCACGCTGTTTGACAGCGTGGGTTTTGCCATCGAGGATTTCAGCGCCCTGCGCTACATCCGCGACCGTATCAAGGGCACCGACCTGTTCGAGCCGCTCGACATGCTGGCCGACCCCGACGACCCGCGCGACCTGTTCGGAATGGTTCAGCGGGCGGCGGGCTGACGGGTGGGCGACATGCCCACCCGTCAGCCTGCTGTTTATCCTGCCGCCAGCGAAGGCAACCACAAGACGATGGCCGGAAAGGCCACCAGCAGCGCGATGGTAATCCCGTCGGCGATGAAAAACGGCGTGACGCCCTTGAACACGTCCTGCACGCTCAAATCGTCGCGCACGCCGGCCACCACGAAACAGTTCAGGCCGATGGGCGGCGTGATCAGACAGAACTCGGCCATTTTCACCACCAGGATGCCGAACCAGACCGCGCACATCGGGCCGGACATTCCGAATGTGCTGTCGGCGGCGCTCACGAACTCGCCCCCGTTCAGCGCCATGACCGCAGGGTAGACCACCGGCAGGGTCAATAGCAGCATCCCTATGGCATCCATGAACATGCCCAGCACGGCGTAGGCCAGCAGGATGCAAACCAGGATCAGCATCGGCGACACGGTAAGCGAGGTGATCCAGTCGGCAAAAGCATCCGGCAACTGCGCAAAGCCCAGAAAGCGCACGTAGATCAGCACGCCCCAGATGATGGTAAAGATCATCACGGTCAGCTTTGCGGTTTCGATCACGGCTGATTTCAGCTCGGTCCAGCGCATACCGCGCCCCAACGCCATAAGGAACACGATGAAGGCACCCAGCGCGCCGCCCTCGGTCGGTGTGCCCCAGGCATCTTCGCCAAAGGGGTTGTAGACGAAGAATATGATGATCACGACGACCAGCAAGATTGGCATCGCCGCTGGCAGCGATGCGAACCTCTGCCCCCAGGTAAATCCGCGTACGGGCGGACCCACCGACTTGAACACCACCGCGATGGTCACGATCAGCGTGGCGTAGACAAGCGCCGAGAACACACCAGGCACGAAACCTGCCAGCAACAGCTTGCCCACATCCTGTTCAACGATGATCGCGTAGATCACCAGGATAGCCGATGGCGGAATAAGGCTGGCCAGCGTGCCCCCAGCAGCCACCACGCCGGCGGCGAATTGCTTGTTGTAGCCGATCTTGAGCATCTCAGGGATGGCAATGCGGGCAAAGACCGCTGCCGTTGCGACCGATGCGCCCGACACGGCGGCAAACCCGGCCGTGGCAAAGACGGTCGATACGGCCAGCCCGCCAGGCAACCAGGCGATCCAGCGTTTCGCCGCCTCGAACAACGCACGGGTCAACCCCGCGTAATAGGCAAGGTACCCGATCAGGATGAAAGTCGGGATCAGGCTCAGCTCATGGCTGGCCACCTTGGAGTGCGGCACCTGGCCGGCCGTCTTCGCCGCCACGGTGATCGCCCAGCCCATTTGTTCGGGGTCGAAACCACGCTTTGACCAGAAGATCAGGAAAAGACCCACAAGCCCCGCGAGAGCGGCAGCAAAGGCCACGCGCATACCAAAGATCACGAGCAGCAACAGCCCGCCCGACACCCAAAGGCCGATTTCGATGGGTTCCATGGGTTATCCCTTCCTGTCCAGGGCTTCGGCCTCGGCTGCGGCTTGCGCCGCGGCGTCCAGCACCAACGGCACGGCAACGGGGTTTTCGAGCCCCAGGACCAACGCACGGCCATATCCCACGGCCTGGATGCACAGCCGAAGGCTGATGATGAAGAACGCGAGCGGCACCAACAACTTGGACGGCCAGATCGGCAGGCCGATGTCGATGGTGCTGTCACGGCTCCACAACGGGGCGTTGAAATCGAAACTGCGAATGAAATGCGCCCAACTGCCCCACAGCAGCATGATCATCAGCGCAAGGATCAGAAGAACCGAAAACAGTTCGAAAAACCACAAGGCCCGGCCCCGCAGAAAGCCCACGACCAGGTCCATGCGGATATGGGTGCCGTCGCGCTGCGCAAAGGACACCGCGAGAATCGCGATCAGGGGCATCAATTGCATGATCCAGTCGACATAGCCCGACAAGGGCGCGTTGAAGAGAACGCGCCCCCCGACCGAGCGCACGGCAAGAAACATCAATGCCAGCACACCAAGGCCGGCGATCAGCGCGAAAAACCGTTCAAGTTTCAAAAGCCCTACGTCAAGACGGCTCAGCAGGCTGCCGTCTTCCAATACGGGCGATGCCCCTGCCATGCGTGGCCTCCCATGTTCCGAAGTGTCGGAAAACACCGAAAAACCGCGCCCGGGGAATTCCTGGGCGCGGTCAGACTTTCAAATGGCATCAATTGGATGCGCGGTGCTCTTCAAGCGTTTTGAAAACCAGGTCATACAGCTCTTGCGCGGGCATACCCTGGGCCGACATGTCAGCGATCCACTTGTCATGGATTGGCTGACCGGCCACTTCGCGGAACTTCGCCAGCTCCTCGTCCGAGATCATGACCTTTTCAACGTCCTTTTCGGCCAGTACGTCATCCCAGCGCTGCAGCAGCTTTGCGTAGTTTTCCAGGTAATAATCGATCGACTCGGGCACTGATTCGTCCAGCACCTTGCGGTGCTCATCGCTGAGCGCTTCGTAGGCGTCGATATTCACCACGATCGGGCAGTTCACCGTGCCGGGGTTCAGGTTCGCGGTCCACCAGTCGGCCTTGTTGATCGTGCCAAAGGAAAGATGCGCGTGCTGGGCAAAGGCCACCGTGTCGACAACACCGGAATCCATCGCCTGGTATGCCTCGGAGCTGGTTACGCTGGTCGGAACGGCACCCACGGCGCGAAATGCCTCGCCCAGGCCGCCGGTGGCGCGCACGCGCATGCCTTCGAAATCGGAGAGCTCGTCACGCGGTTCGCCGGTGCCCACGATGTTGTATTGCGGCATCGGGCTGGTCATCAGCATCTTGGCGTTCCACTGGGCCATTTCCTCGGCGACTGCCGGGTGCTCATAGACCGCGTGGCTGACAGCCACCTCTTCGTCCAGGTTGCTGACCCCGATGAAGGGCAATTCCAGCACCGTGATCGCGCGGTTCTTGTCGGGGTGGTAGCCTGCGCAGAACTGCGCGACCTCGAACGCCCCGATGCTGATGCCGTCAAGGTTGTCCGTGTTCTTGGACAAGCCACCATAGCTGACATTCATGGTGAATTCACCGTTTGTCTTTTCCGACACCAGTTCGGCCAGCTTTTCCACATGCTCGGTAAAGGCGCGTCGCTTGCCCCAGACCGAAACGTTCCATTCCGTTGCCATCGCCTCGGTGGCAAAAGCGGTGGCAAGGGCCGCAACGGCGACCCGCGAAAACATCTTGTTCATTATCTCACTCCCTGATTTGCGGTTCGTTTTCCGAACCATTGCGTGCGAACCTAGCCCGTGATGCGGCGCGTGCCAAGAATTTTACGAACCAAATTCGTGCCGGTCTCAGCCAAGCTCCGAGACCGCGCCTGGCTGCGCCTGATCCGCTTCGGCAGCCAGCAACGCGGCGTTGCCGCCAGCGGCGGTGGTGTCGATGCAGATATGGCGCTCCAACCGGCAGCGCGCGGCCAGGCCATCCGGGCCGACCGCCAAGGGAATCAACGCCCCATCGCGGGCCGCCAACGCGCGACGCGCGGTTTCCAGATCCTCACCGCGCGACCAAAGCGCCACGACGGCGGCGCCCTGCAAGTCGGTCAACGCCTCGCGTGGCAAGACCCCGTCCAGCCCGTCGCCCGATGCCGCGCCGGGTGCAACGCGTAGCGCCGGACAGCCTGCCTTGTGCGCGAGCCTTGCCTGTTCCTCGGCATCTGCCGCAGTGGGGCCAAGGCAAAGAACCGGCCCGCGCCCGAACACCGACAGGCGGTTCGATTCGCCGGTGGGCCCGGGCAAGTCGGCCACCGACAGGCGCGGCATCTCCTGGTCCGCGACCCGGTCAAGCCACGCCTGCACCCGGCCCTTGTCAACCACTTGGCCCGGCACAATCTCATGGGCCGGCAACTCGGTGCGGGCAAAACGCGGCACGTAATGCGGCCCCCCCGCCTTGGGCCCGGTGCCCGACAGCCCCTCGCCGCCAAAGGGCTGGCTGCCAACGACAGCCCCGATCTGGTTGCGGTTCACATAGGCATTGCCCACGCGCAGGCGGCTGGTCACCTGCTCGACCCGGCCGTCGATGCGGGTGTGCAGGCCGAATGTCAGGCCATACCCGCTGGCATTCACGGCATCGACAACGGCATCCAGGTCCTCGGCCCGGAACGTGGCGATGTGCAGCACGGGGCCGAACACCTCGCGCGTCAGGTCGCCAATGCCGTCAACGCGGATCGCGGCAGGCCCGATGAAATGGCCCTGTTCGGGTGCGTCCAGCCGTTTCAGCACCCGCCCCTCGGCCCGGGCCGCCTCGATATAGGCGGCAAAATCGGCCTGCGCGCGCGCGTCGATCACCGGGCCGACATCGGTGCTGTGATGCCAGGGATCGCCCAGGCGCAGCTCGTCCATCGCGCCGTAAAGCATGGCCAGGAACCGCGGGGCAATATCGTGCTGCACGTAAAGGCAGCGCAGCGCCGAACAGCGTTGGCCCGCCGATTGAAACGCGCTGGCCACGATGTCGCGCACCGCCTGTTCGGGCAGCGCGGTGCTGTCGACGATCATCGCGTTCAGCCCGCCGGTTTCGGCAATCAGTGGCGCGTCGGCGGCCATGTGGCGGGCCATGGCGCGATTGATGGCCTGCGCCGTGTCGGTTGAGCCGGTGAAACACACGCCGTTCACGCGACGGTCGGCCGCCAGCGCCGCCCCCACATCGCGCCCGTGCCCAGGCAACAACTGTATCGCATCACGCGGCACACCTGCGCGGTGCATCAGCCGCACCGCCACATGCGCGGTCAGCATCGTCGCCTCGGCAGGTTTGGCCAGCACCGCGTTGCCCGCTGCCAGCGCCGCCGCGATCTGCCCGGTGAAGATGGCCAACGGAAAGTTCCAGGGGCTGATGCAGGTAAAGATGCCGCGCGGCCCTGCCGACAGATCCTTCCCCCGCGCCGCGTAGTAGCGCAGGAAATCCACCGCCTCGCGCAGCTCGGCCACGGCATCGGCGGGCGTCTTGCCCGCCTCGCGCGCGACGACGGCGAAGATCTCGCCGAAATTCTCTTCGTAGAGGTCGGCCAGGCGGTTCAGCACATCGGCCCGGTTGGCCGCATCCGCCCCCCAGGGCCGCGCGGCCGCAAGCGCGGTGTCCACATCCCCGCCCGAGGCCAGCGTGACCTGCCCCACCACGTCATCGGGCCGTGCCGGGTTGATCACCTGGTGCATGGCGCCGCCCGCCACGTCCCCGGCCAAAAGCGGCCCGGCCTGCCATCGCGCTTGGGCAAAAGGCGCGCGCGCGTCCTCGATACGGGCCAGGTCGCGCGCATCGTGCAGGTCGAACCCTCGCGAATTCGCCCGCTCGGGGCGAAACAGGTCGGTCGGGTCGCGCACCGCGTCAGATCGCCGAACGCTTTGCAACGCCTCGAACGGGTCAGCCGCCACGACAGCCGGCGGCACCTCCTCGTCAACGATCTGGTTGACGAAGCTGGAATTGGCCCCGTTTTCCAACAACCGCCGCACCAGGTATGCCAAAAGATCACGATGCGCCCCCACGGGGGCATAGATGCGGCACCGCGTGCCTGCCTGCGCCATGACCAGGTCGTGCAGGGATTCGCCCATGCCATGCAGGCGCTGAAATTCAAAGGCGTCCCGGTCATCGGTCATTTCCAGGATCGCCGCCACCGAGTGGGCATTATGCGTGGCGAATTGCGGATAGATCCGGCCCGTCATGCCCATAAGTTTGCGCGCGCAGCACAAAAACGAAACATCGGTGGCCGGCTTGCGGGTGAAAACCGGGAAGCTGTCCAGCCCCTCGACCTGCGCCCGCTTGACCTCGGTGTCCCAATAGGCCCCCTTGACCAGCCGCACCATCAGCTTGCGGTCAAGGGTTTCGGCCAGCGCATGCAACCAATCCAGCACCGGGCCCGCGCGCTTGCCATATGCCTGCACCACCACGCCGAACCCATCCCAGCCAACCAGCCGCGGATCGCGCAGAACCGCCTCGATCACGTCAAGCGACAGGTCCAGCCGGTCGGCCTCTTCCGCGTCGATATTCAGGCCCATATTGGCCTTTCGCGCCATCAGCGCGAGCTCCAGCGTGGTGTCGACCAGCTCTGTCATGACGCGGTCGCGCTGTCCCACCTCGTAGCGCGGATGCAGCGCGCTCAGCTTGATCGAGATACCGGGGTTGTCGCGCACATCATCCGATGCGCATTGCGCGGCAAGGGTCCGGATGGCGTCGGCATAGGCGGTTTTGTAGGCCTGCGCATCCTGAGCGGTCAGCGCCGCCTCGCCCAGCATGTCATAGGAAAACCCGTAGCCCTGCCGCGCCCGCTCGGCCCCGCGTTTCACCGCTTCATCGATGTCGCGGCCCAGAACGAACTGGTGGCCCATCTCTTTCATCGCGCGGGCGACAGCCGAACGGATCACCGGTTCGCCCAGGCGCTTCACCGCGCCATGAAGCACGTTGGCGATGCCCGGCTGTTCGTCCTCTTTCAGAACCCGGCCGGTCAGCATCAGGGCCCAGGTCGAGGCATTGACCAGGCTTGAGGACGACCGGCCCAGATGCGCGCCCCATTCCGAGGGCGCGATCTTGTCTTCGATCAGGTCGTCGATTGTTTCACGGTCGGGCACGCGCAACAAAGCCTCGGCCAGGCACATCAGCGCGACGCCTTCCTTGGTGGAAAGGCCGTACTCGGCCAGGAACACCTCCATCAGGCCAGCACGCCCGGTGCCGCGGATACCTTCGACCAGGGCGCGAGCCCGGTCATGCGCCGCGGCGCGCTGCCCGTCGTCGAGACGATGATCGGCTTGCAAGTGCTGCAACACCGTCTCCTCGGACGCGTGGTGCGCGGTGCGGATGGCTTGGCGGATCTGGTCAAGACGGGACATGCGCTGCTTCCTTTAGGGCATGGAACGATATCACGGTCATGATAGCAGAACCGCGGGCACCGATTGTCCTGTTGATCGTAAATTTGCCAGACGTTAGAATTTTAAATGAAACCAAAAATGGGACGATACATGCAAGACAGCTCGAATGCAGGCCACTTGGACCGGATCGACCGAAACATCCTGCGCGTTCTGTCCACCGAGGGCCGGATACCAATCGCCGAACTCGCCCGGCGGGTGGGGCTGTCGAAAAGCCCCGCCCAGGTGCGCATGAAACGATTGCAGGCGCAGGGGTATATCCAGGGCTTTCGCGCGGTTCTTGACCCCGCGAAACTGGACCTGAACCATGTCGCCTTTGCCGAGGTGAAACTGACCGACACGACCGAAAAGGCGCTGACGGCCTTTAACCGTGCAGTCGCAGATGTGCACGAGATCGAGGAATGTCACATGATCGCAGGCAGCTTTGACTACCTGATCAAGGTGCGCACGAAAGATATCCAGAGTTATCGCCGGGTGCTGGGCGAGGTCATCTCGGCCCTGCCCCATGTGGGCGCCACCTCAACCCATGTGTCGATGCAGGCGGTCAAGGAAAGCGGTGTCTGAGGAACTGCGCCGCGGGTTTTGCCCGCGTCGCCCGTGTTGGGGGCTCTGCCCCCAAACCCCCGGGATATTTTCCGAGAGAGGAAACAAGGGGGCCGCGCAAAACGACCCCCTTGCGGAAAGCTGTGACGCTTCCCCTCTCACGATCATCGGCGTCCCCGCCTGTACCGCGGCATCAGGAAAACCGATCCATGTTAAAAAATGGTTTCCTCTCTCCTGAAATATCCCGGGGGTTGGGGCAGCGCCCCAAGGCCCGCGCGGCCCGAGCGCAATCAAACATGTGCGCCGCAGGCGCGCCTTTGGGTCACACCCGGTAATAGTCCCGATACCACGCCACGAACCGCGCGATGCCCTCGCGGATCTCGGTTTGCGGGCGATACCCTGTCAGATCGTGCAAAAGCGTTGCATCGGCCCAGGTGGCAGGCACATCGCCTTTCTGCATCTCCATCAGGTTGCGCCTTGCAGGCATGCCAAGCTCTCGTTCGATCGCTTCGACGAAATCCAGCAGCCGCACGGAGTTGGAATTGCCGATATTGACCACGCGCCAAGGCGCGGCTTGCGACAGGCTGTCGCCCGGCGCAATATCCTCGGGCTTGTTCGGGCGCGCGGGCACCGTGTCGATCAGCAGGCGGATTCCGTGCACGAGATCATCGATATAGGTGAAATCGCGATACATCTCGCCACGATTGTAGATATCGATGGGCCGATCATCGAGGATCGCTGCCACGAACTTGAAAAGCGCCATGTCAGGCCGCCCCCAGGGGCCATACACCGTGAAAAACCGGAACATCGTCGTGGGCAACCCCCACAAATGGGCATAGGCGTGGCCCATGACCTCGGTCGCCTTTTTCGTGGCTGCATAGATCGTCAGCGGCGTGTCGGCCTTGTGGGTTTCGGCGTAGGGCAAGTCGGTATTCGCGCCGTAAACCGAGCTTGTCGAGGCCATCAGCAGATGATCCACCGCGTGGCGGCGCGCGGCCTCCATCACGTTGAAAGTGCCAACCACGTTCGCGTCGATATAGGCGCGCGGGTTTTCAAGGCTGTAGCGCACGCCGGCCTGCGCAGCGAGATGCACGATCACGTCAGGCGCGCAGGCATCCACCGCCGCGTCCAGCGCGGCTGTATCCTCCAGCATCGCCTCGGTCGCGGTGAAATGCGGATGCTGGCGCAACATCGCGTGGCGGCGCCGTTTCAGGGTGACATCGTAATAATCGGTCATCCCGTCAAAGCCCGCGACCTGCCAGCCCTCGTCCAGCAAGGACCGCGCCAGGTGATAGCCGATGAACCCCGCCGTGCCGGTGATGAAAGCCTTGCGCATCCTGCTGCCCCCTGCCTGCCTGCCTAGGGCTTACCGCGCATCTCGGGCACGGGCAACGGCGGCGATGGCGCGATCTACATCCTGTGCTTGTGTTCGATGGTTGGTAATCGCCGCGCGCAGGCCGGTTACGTCGCCGATGGTGACGGTCGAGAAGACCGCCTCGCCGGAAAGCTGCAGATCTTGCGCGATCCGGGTGTTGAGCGCTGATTGCCCCACTGTATCAAGCCGCGCGTCGGCGGTGAACACGCAAAGGTTCGACATCACCGGGGCAATCAGCGCCATGTGCGGATCGCCTGCGACCAGCGCCCCCATCTGGGCGGCCCGCGCGCAATTATCGGTGATCGCCGCGCCCAGCCTGTCGGGCCCATAGGCCACCAGCGCGGCCCAGACCTTGAGCGCGCGATTGCCCCGCGACAGGTCGGTGCCATAGTCACAAAACCACGGCTCGCCACCGGCCAGCCCGCGCGACTGCCCCGCAAGATAGGAGGGTCGCGCCGCAAAGGTGGCGCGGTGTTCGGCCTCGTCGCGAACCAGGACCATCCCGCAATCATAGGGCACATACATCCACTTGTGGAAATCGCAGGCCAGGCTGTCGGCGCGTTCGATCCCGTCGGTCAGCCCGCGCCAGGGTGCCCCGGCGAGCCGTGTCCAGGCACCGAACGCGCCGTCGACATGCAGCCACAGCCCCGCCTCCTGCGCGAGGTCCGCCAGCGCATGAAAATCGTCGAACCGCCCCAGGTCGACGGTGCCGGCGCTGCCGATGATGGCAAATGGCCGCGCGCCTGCCGCCCGGTCGGCGGCGATGGCCGCGCGCAGCGCCGCGATATCGACGCCCGCCGCGGTTTCGGGCACCGCGCGCAGGTTGTCGCCCCCCAGGCCCAGAAGCTCCAGCGCCTTTTTCGCCGCGTTGTGCACGCCCGCCCCGGCATAGGCGGTCAGCCAGGCGCCGCCTTGCCCATGCGCGCGGCAATCGGGCCCCAACGCGCGCATCCGGGCACAGGCCAGCGCGATCACCGTGGCCTGGCTGGTGCCGGTGACCATGACACCGCTGGACCCTTGCGGAAACCCGAACACGCTGCGCGCCCAGTCGATCACCGCGCGCTCGATATCGACCGCCCCGTGATCACGCCCGCCCAGATTGGCATTCATCGTCGCGGCCACCAATTCCGACATCAGCCCCGAGGCCAGCCCGGTGCCATGCACCCAGCCGAAGAAACGCGGATGCGTGTTGCCGGTGCCGTGGGGTAACACCTCGGCGGCAAGGCGTTGGGCCAGTTCCGCCTCGCCCACGCCAAGGCCGTGATCCAGTCGGTAACCATCGCGCACCGCCTGCGGCACCGGCTGCCAGGGATGGTCGCGCGCTGCCTCGAACTGGTCAAGGCAGGCATCGAGCAGCCGGTGGGCGGCGCGGCGGAACGCCTCGGGGTTCTCGGGATCAAGGGTCATGGCGTGCTCCGTCCTGCGTCAACGCAGCTTCGGCCAGGATTGCGGCGATGCCAAGCCCTTGTCATGCCACGCGACGCAAGATGGCCGTTGCTGCTCTGGTATGGGCTGTCTGCAGCATTCATGGCCCGCGCAGCCGGGTAGGCCCCAGGGGCGCGCATCCAAACCGCAAACGCGCCCCGCGTCGCCGCGCTGCCGGGCGTTGGGTATTGGGGAAAGGCCGAGGCCATGACTCGCACAAGCAAGCGGATGCCATGTATCCGCGCAAAAGCCGCTTGCCCTCAAGACACACGGCCTGATCAATCTTAAAGACAGGGCAAGCCCAAAACGCCAAGCCACCCAATGAAAACAATGCTTAACGTGGATGAAGTGGCGCCCCCACACGGAACCAAGTAACTGCTTTTTAATGTTTTTTTATTTCCATATTTGCGCGTATCCCCCTAAAGATATGGCATCAACTGTCCTGTCTTGTCTTGCTGTGTCCGCCCTTGTCCACTAACCTAGGGGGGATATTTGGGTGGATATAGATTGGCCGTCTGTTCGATTGCCAATCGGTGGATAGGAAAAATCGAACATGCGTGCACGTAATCGACTCTCTCCAGCCTTCCTTCGCAAAGCCCCGATGGGAAAATACTGTGATGGGGCGGGCCTTTGGCTGATTGTTCGTAACGATGGCGGCGCGCAATGGGTGTTGCGCGTGACCGTTCACGGCAGGCGGCGCGAGATGGGTTTGGGTGGATATCCTGAAATCGGACTCGCAAAGGCCCGTGAGATTGCCGACCGCTGGCGAGCAATGGCGAAGGATGGCCGCGACCCCATCAAGGAACGTGAACGCGAGATACGGGCAGCGCGGCGCGAGGATATATCGCTTGCCATCATCACGGCGGATGCGTTCGAAGCGCGTAAGGCCGAATTGAAGGGAGATGGAACAGCGGGCCGGTGGCTGTCGCCTCTGACCCTTCACGTTTTGCCGAAGCTGGGCAAGGTGCCGGTAACAGACCTGGACCAGCGCGACATTCGCGACACGCTGGCCCCCATTTGGCACACCAAGGCCGACACCGCACGCAAAGCCCTGAACCGACTTTCAATCGTCTTGCGCCATGCGGCGGCGCTGGGCTTGGACGTGGATTTGCAGGCGACCGACAAAGCAAAGGCGCTTTTGGGTAAATCGCGCCACAAGCCGAAGAACATACCCGCTATGGACTGGCGCGATGTGCCGGGTTTCTATGCCAACCTTGAAGAACCGACCCTGACCCATCTTGCCTTGCGCTTACTTATCCTTACCGGCGTTCGCTCGGGGCCGCTGCGCAATCTGCGGATTGAACAAATCGAAGGCGACGTGTGGACGGTGCCTGCCGAAGCAATGAAGGGCCGCAAAGGTGCGACCGATGATTTCCGCGTGCCCCTGTCGGCAGAAGCCCAGCGCGTCATTGACCTTGCGCGCCCACACGCCCGCAACGGCTATCTGTTTCCGAACACGCGCGGCGGCGTGATTAGCGACATGACGCTTTCACGGCATATGGAACGCAAGGGGCTGGAAGCGCGCCCGCATGGGTTTCGCACCAGCCTGCGCACATGGCTGGCCGAGGCAACCGACGCCCCGCACGAAGTGGCCGAGGCGATGCTTGCGCATGTGGTGGATGGCGGCGTGGTGCGGGCCTATCGGCGCACCGATTACCTAGAACAGCGCGCCAAGCTGGCCGAACGCTGGGCCGACCATGTAACCGGCGGCGCTGGGCAGGTGGTGAAGCTGGCGGGGGCCGCAAAATGAGCGATGAACCGCGCCAGAACTGCTACTTGCGCCTACTTTCCGAGGAGAGGGCGGCTTTCGAGCGCGCGTCCAAAGTGCCAGATGCGGACCGCGCAAGGCGAACAATTCTATCGCGCGAATGGTTCGAAGCATTGCATAAACTCTTGAATGAGTATTGCCACTCGCTAATGCAACCCGAAGAAACTGGACCGTTAAAACCATTCCCCTCCGACGCAATTCTCGCTTGCTCGAATATAGCGCAAATGCTTGCGTCCGGTAACATTCCACAGCCGATCAAAGATATTAATCTAATCGGCGGATCACCGGACCGTTGGCCTGGGGAGTGCCGGGATATTGCCACAGCTCTGGACTATATCGAGCATGCGCGGGCTGGCACAATAAGGGATCGAGCGTTTATCGTCAGCGTTTCGACTGTCTTTCAAGTGGATCGCACAACGGTTCGAGATTGGCAGAATGCCAGCGAACAAATCCGAACCGGGTTTGAGAAAATACCTGCCCACCAGTTTCCAAATGCACTTCTGAAGGCTGGCGCTCGCTACCATTTCAACCGCAAGGGCGAACGAACCGAGGGGGTGGAATAACCCTTGGGGTTTCCCCCGCAGGCACGAAGGCTTGAAACAAACATATTCGCATCTCCTGACACCTGAATGGATGAATGCGATATGAAACACCTCACTCTGACCGAACTGCGCACCAAGCTGGGCAATCGCTCACGCAGCGCAATCTATGCCGACCTCGCGGCGGGCCGACTGCCCCAGCCTATCAAGCTTGGAGGCCGGATTTACTGGGCCGAAGAAGACATTGACGCCCATCTGCGCAGCCTGCGCGACAAGGCCGCTTAAAATGGCCGGTGAAAACGAAATGGCCCGGAACCTGTTGCAGCAGGTTCCGGGCCGGGAAAATCGCCATGCGACTGCGGCGTATGCCCCGATACTAGCACAAAAAACGAACATGCAAACGCGCTTTCTCGTTCGGGCGCACGGCCTAACCGAAGCGCACGCTCACGCGCTTGCCCCGCTAATTTGGGGGGCAGGCCAATGAGCGATGCACGCGACCTGACGCAAGCGCTGGGCGGCAAATGGTATCGGAGTTACGGGGCGGCACCTTGCCCCGTGTGCCAGCCGCAACGCAAAAAGGGCCAGAACGCCCTGACCTTGGCTGATGGCCGCAACGGGCGGCTGCTGCTGGATTGCAAGAAAAGCGGTTGCGCCTTTCTGGACATTCTGGCGGCGGCGGGCGTGCGGACGGGGGATTACATTCCCCCGGACGCGGCAACGCTGGCCCAGCGCGAAGCGGAAAAAAGGGCCGAAGCCCAAAAGCGGGCGGCGCAAGCCAAACAGGTTTGGACCGAAGCCAAGCCCATCGCGGGCACAGTGGCGGAAACTTATCTGCGCGGGCGCGGCATCACCTGCGACTTGGGCCAGGTGTTGCGCTTTCACGACGAATGCTGGCACGGGCCGACTGCCAAGCGCTATCCGGCAATGGTGGCGGCGGTGCAGGGCGCAAGCCTTCCTGCGGTGCATCGCACCTACCTGCGTGCCGATGGCTCGGGCAAGGCCGACATTGACCCCGGCAAGCTGATGCTGGGGGCCGTTGCTGGCGGCGCTGTATGGCTCACTGAGGGGCCGGGGCCGCTGGTGGTGGCCGAGGGCATAGAAACCGGGCTTAGCCTTGCCTCTGGCCTTCTGCGCACGCCCGCGACCGTTTGGGCGGCGCTGTCCACATCCGGCATCCGGGGGCTGCGCCTGCCTGCCCAGCCGGGGCGGCTGACCATCGCCCCCGATGGCGACAAGGCGGGCCGTGAAGCTGCGAACGCATTGGCCGCACGGGCACACGCGCTGGGCTGGCAAGTCTCGCTCTTGCCTGCCCCCGATGGTCGCGACTGGAATGATATTCAAATGAAAGGGGAAACCGCATGACCGCGCCCCATGCAATTCAATACACACCCGAAGGGCCGCAACCGCTGGTGCGCGACATTGCGCCCGGTGTAGCCTATCCCGTTCACGCTTTGGGGCCGCTGCGCAACGCTGTGGAAGCGGTGCAAGGCATCACGCAAGCCCCTATCGCCATCCCGGCCCAATCGGCGCTATCGGTCGCCTCACTGGCGGTGCAGGGATTTGCCGATGTGGAAACCTTGGGCGGGCCGCGTGCCTTGTCGCTCTATGCGTTGACCATCGCCCGAAGCGGGGAACGAAAATCAGCCTGCGACGCGCCCCTGATGGCCGCGCTGCGCGACCATGAACGGGAACAGGCAACCGCCCAGCGCGACGCCATGGAAAGCTGGCGCAATGCGCAAGCGCTCTGGAAGGGAGAACGCGACCGCATCCTTCTGGACGCCAAGAAAGGCAAGGGCGAAAAGCGCACGGCGGCACAAGCCGACCTCGAATCGCTGGGGCCGGAACCCGACGCCCCGCAATCGGCTGACCGGACCGTGACCGAACCGACATTCGAAGGGCTGACCAAGCTTTTCGCAACAGGCCAGCCCAGCCTTGGCCTTTTCTCGGATGAAGGCGGCCAATTCCTTGGCGGGCACGCCATGAACTCGGACAACCGGCAAAAGACGCTGGCGGCGCTGAATGACCTTTGGCAGGGCAGTCCGATCCGGCGCACACGCTCGGGGGATGGGCACGCAACGCTCTATGGGCGGCGACTGGCGGTGCATCTAATGGTGCAGCCAACTGTCGCGCGTGCCTTCATGGCCGACCCGCTCGCAGCCGATACGGGCTTTCTGCCCCGCTTTCTGATGTGCGAACCGCCCAGCGCCATCGGAACGCGGATGCAAGCAAACGCACGACGCGATGACATGGCGCTTGGGGCGTTCGGTGGGCGGCTGCGTGCCACCCTCGAAACGCCCATGCCGATGGACCCGGACACCCGTGAATTGCAACCGCGCATCCTTGGCCTTGCCCCCGACGCCCGCACATTGCTGGCGGGCTTTGCGGATGCAACCGAAGCCGCGCAGGCCCCCGGTAGTGACTTGGCGCATATCACTGGCACGGCATCGAAGGCGGCGGAACAGGCGGCACGCATTGCGGGCGTGCTGACCTTGTGGCGCGACCTAGACGCCCATCAGGTGCAGCCCAGCGACATGGCCGACGCCATCACGCTGGCGCAATTCTACCTCTCTGAGGCGTCGCGGCTGGCAAGCGCTGCAACGGTATCTGCGGAAATCGACAAGGCCGAAAACCTGCGACGGTGGCTTCTGGAAGGCTGGCCGCATCCCGACGTGATGGCACGCGACGTGGTGCAAATGGGGCCGAACGCTTTACGCGAGACACCGAAGGCGCGGGCCGCGCTGGGCATCCTTGAAAAGCATGGATGGCTGGTGCGACTGGACGCGGGCACGGTGGTGCGTGGGGCGGCGCGTGCCGAAGCGTGGCGCATCGTGCGGGGCGGTGGCGATGTGGTTTGACGCGCAAGCGGAACTGGCAAAGCTGGGCGGGGGCCGCGAAAGCGATGCTTGCACCCCTGCTACACTCGCTACATCTGCTACACAGCGCGACCGTGTAGCGATTGTAGCGGATGTAGCACCGCCCCGGCCCAGCGCAAAGCCGGATACCCCCGGCCCGGCACCCTATTGCGAAAGCCCCGGCGGGCGGGCGCTGACATGGACGGGCCGCGTTGTGTCGCTCGACGCATGGCGCGCGCTGACCGAATGGGAGCGGCGCGGGCCGCACGGGCGGCGCTGGAACGGCATCACGCGGCAATGGGATGACGTGTGACTGAACAAAAAAACCAGTTTCACAAAGCCCCTTTCTATCGGCTTTCAACCGTTGCAAGAATGAGCGCGTGACCAGGTAACAGGGGCATGGTTTTGCAGGTTGAAGAATTTATCACCCGCTGGCAGCGATCCGGGGGCAGCGAACGGGCCAATTTCCAGACCTTCGCAAACGAGTTGTGCGACGTGCTGGACGTGCCCAGGCCGGCCCCGGCGACGGAAACCGTCACGGCCAATGCCTATAACTTCGAAACGCCCGTGACCTTCATTCATACGGGCAGCCAGACGCGGGGCTTTATCGACCTTTACCGCGCGGGCCATTTCGTCATGGAAGCCAAACAGGGTGTCACGGGCGAGGCACCCGAGGAGGACGCGCAACCTGCCCTGCTGGCGGACGTGCCGAAGCAAATTCGCAAGGGCCATGGCACGCGGGGCACGCGGGGCTGGGATGATACCATGCTGCGCGCACGCGGGCAGGCCGACAACTACGCCCGCGCCGTGTCGCGCACCGATGGCTGGCCCCCCTTCCTTCTGGTGGTGGATGTGGGCCACCTAATCGAGGTTTACGCCGATTTCTCGGGGCAAGGCCAAGGCTACACGCAATACCCGGACGGGAACCGTTATCGCATCACGATGGATGACCTGCGCGACGAACGAATCCGCGACCGGCTGCGCACCATCTGGACCGATCCGCACGCGCTGGACCCGTCAAAACTGACCGCCCAGGTCACCCGCGACGTGGCCGACCGCCTGGCGGCGCTGGGCAAATCCTTTGAAGGGCAAGGGCACAAACCCGACGCCGTGGCGAATTTCCTGATGCGGTGCCTGTTCACCATGTTTGCCGAGGATGTGGACCTTATCCCGCATGGCAGCTTCACCGACCTTCTGACGCGCCTGCGCGGGCATCCCGAACACGCGGCCCCAGCGCTCAAGGCGCTATGGGAAACCATGAACACGGGCGGATTTTCCGCCGCGCTGACAACCGACCTGAAACGCTTCAACGGCGGGCTGTTCAAAGAGGCCGACGCCTTGCCCCTGTCCGAGGTGCAACTGTCGCTGTTGATCGAGGCCGCGAAAAAGGATTGGCGCGAAGTCGAACCGGCGATTTTCGGCACCCTGCTGGAACGCGCGCTGGACAAGCGGCAACGCCACAAGCTGGGCGCGCATTACACGCCCCGCGCCTATGTCGAACGGCTGGTGGTGCCCACCATCATGGACCCTTTGCGCAGCGATTGGCGCAATGTGCAGGCGGCGGCGCTGACCTTGGCGAACCAGGGCAAGATAGAACAGGCCCGCGACACGGTGCGCGCCTTTCACGCCCAGCTTTGCGAAATCCGCGTGCTGGACCCGGCTTGCGGCTCGGGCAACTTCCTTTACGTCGCGCTCGAACTGATGAAACGGCTCGAAGGCGAAGTGACCGCGCTTCTGGCCGAACTGGGCGAGGAACAGGCGGCACTTTCGCTGGCGGGCCACACGGTGGACCCGCATCAATTCCTGGGGCTGGAATTGAACCCTTGGGCGGCGGCGGTGGCCGAACTGGTGCTGTGGATTGGCTATCTGCAATGGCATTTCCGCACCCATGGCAAGGCCAGCCCATCGGAGCCGGTGCTGCGCGATTTCCACAATGTCGAAAACCGCGACGCGGTGCTGACCTGTCAGGGCACGCAACCCCGGCTGGATGACACGGGCGCGCCTGTCACCCGGTGGGATGGCTTTTCCACCATCACCCACCCCGTGACGGGCGAGGATGTGCCAGACCCCGAGGCCCGCGTGGCGGTGCTGGACTACATCAAGCCCCAGCCCGCCAAGTGGCCCGAGGCGGATTTCATCGTGGGCAACCCGCCCTTCATCGGAAAAGGGGCAATGCTGCGCGATGCCCTGGGCGATGGCTATGCAGAGGCGTTGTGGAAAGCCTACCCGAAAATGCCGCACAGCGCCGATTTCGTCATGTTCTGGTGGGAAAAGGCGGCACTGGCGGCGCGCGGCTGGAAACCGGCAACCGCCAAGGCCCGCGCCAAGGGCACGCGACGTTTCGGGTTGATTACCACCAATTCCCTGCGCCAGACCTTCAACCGCAAGGTGCTGGAACCGCACCTGGCCGACCCGAAAACCGGCCTGTCCCTGACCTTCGCCATTCCTGACCACCCTTGGGTGGACGCGGGCGACGGCGCAGCGGTGCGTATCGCCATGACCGTGGCGGAAAAGGGTCGCGCAGCGGGGCGGCTGCTGACCGTGGCAGAGGAGGTGAAGGCCGGGCCAGAGGCCGAGGGCCGTTTGGTGCGCTTTGATATTCAGAAGGGCAAGATTTTCAGTAATCTTCGCATCGGGGCAGATGTAGCCGGGGCAAACCCACTACACTCAAATGATGGCCTGTCATCATTTGGGATGATGCTTGCGGGGCAAGGCTTCGTGATCTCTAAGGCGCAGGCTTACTCGCTTGGTCTCGGTATCAAGAAAGGCCTAGAGAGGTATGTTGGCCCATATGTGAAGGGGGGTGAGCTTGTCCAAGTAAGGCAAGAACGTTGGGTGTTAGACTTCTACGGACTATCCGAAAGTGAGTTATCATCACGGTATCCCGAGGCTTATCAATATCTGAAAGACAACGTGTTTCCAGAAAGGCAGGTTAAGAACGACAAAGGCTTCAGAGAAAAGTGGTGGGTTTTTGGTCGTCCGCGAACCGAACTTCGACCCGCGCTAGAAGGACTGTCACGCTTCATTGCGACTACAGAGACAACAAAGCATCGGATTTTCATGTTTCTTTCGGAGGGAACTCGACCCGATCACGCCATCGCTGCAATCGCGCTGGATGACGCCGCAGCACTTGCGGTGCTGTCATCGCGCTTTCATGTTTCTTGGGCGCTGGCCGCCGGTGCCCGACTGGGTTACGGAAATGACCCGAGATATTCAAAATCCAAGTGCTTCGACCCCTTCCCCTTCCCAGACCCGACCGACGCTCAGAAAGCCCGGTTGCGCAGCCTTGGGGAACAACTCGACGCGCATCGCAAGGAACGTCAAGCCGCCCACCCCAAGCTGACCCTGACGCAAATGTATAACGTGCTGGAAAAGCTGCGCGCGGGCGACCGGATCGAAGGCAAGGATCGCGAAATCTATGACCAGGGGCTGATCGGCATCCTGCGCGACATTCACGACCAGATCGACGAAGCGGTGGCCGACGCCTATGGCTGGCCCGCCGACCTGTCGGATGATGACATCCTGCACCGGCTGGTGGACCTCAACTTTGAGCGCGCAGCCGAGGAAGCGCGCGGGCATATCCGCTACCTGCGCCCCGATTACCAGAACCCCGATGGCCGCACGGCACAGGCCAAGGGCGAACAAGGCGCGCTCGACATTGGCCCCAAGGACACGACGCAAAAGGCCCCCTGGCCCAAATCCCTGCCCGAACAGATCGCGGCGGTGCAGGCCGCGCTTGCCGACCTTGGCGAAGCCACCCCCGAACAGATCGCGGCGGTGCAGGCCGCGCTTGCCGACCTTGGCGAAGCCACCCCCGAACAGATTGCCCGCCAATTCAAACGGGGCCGCGCGGCAACCGTGCAACCCCTTCTGGAAAGCCTGACCGCACTGGGGCAGGCAAGGCCGACCGAAGGCGGGCGGTTTGCAGTGTAACCTGACGTAGCCCGCTGTCGAGCGGCTGTGGTATCATGACACCACATCAACAGGCGATGCCAGGGGATACCGCGATGACGCATGAAAAGGACAAGACGGAAAACGACGCCATAAGTGTGGCGGAACGCCAACCGCCCCGCGCGGCGCTCGACTGGCCTGCGGGCGGGGCATGGGGGCCGAAGCGGCGGCGCGGTGGCTTTGCGATAGTTGGCCAATGAATTGAGCCGTGAATCGCGCGGTTTGGTGGATTCGATGAAGTGGCCGAAACCGGCTGGCATCAAGGATTTGAAAGGGGATAATTAGGGGGATAAAGAAATTCAAATTTCGTGAATTTCTTTTAAAATCAACCGTTTATATAATTAAGATGGTGCCCCCACACGGACTCGAACCGCGGACCTACTGATTACAAATCAGTTGCTCTACCAGCTGAGCTATAGGGGCACAGGCGCGGAATACGAAAAGCGGCGCGCCCGTGCAAGAGGGAAAGATCATCGATTTGCGCGCGCCAGCAACCCCACCGCGGCCAGCCCCACCCCGATCACCAGGATCGCGGCCGGCGCGGCATCGCCCAGGTTCTCAAGGCTGGCCTGTTCATGCACCCGCGTGGCCAGCGTATCGTAGTTGAAGGGGCGCAGCAGCAACGTCGCGGGAAGCTCTTTCACGCAATCCACGAAAACCAGCAGCAAAGCCGAGCCCACCGACGCCCGGATCAGCGGGTAATAGACCTGCCCCAAGACCTGGCCCTGCGTGCGCCCCAGGCTGCGCGCGGCCATCGGCAGGCTGGGAGAGACACGCCCCATCGCCGCATCGGCCGCGCCCTGCGCGATGGCGAAAAAGCGCACCGTGTAAGCCAGCACCAATGCAAAGGCGGACCCCGTCAACACCAGCCCGATATCGACGCCGGTCAACGCTTCGACACCGTCGGCCAGCCCGTGGTCGAGCGTGGCCAGGGGAATCAGGATGCCCACGCCCAGCACCGCCCCCGGCGCCGCGTAGCCGATGGTGGTCAACGGCAAAAGGATACGCGGCAGGCTGCGCCCGGACAGCCGGACACCATAGACCATGAACACCCCCGCCAGCACCGTCACGCCCGCCGCGATGCCGCAAACGACAAGCGTGTTCCACAGCGCACCCATCAATTCAGGGTCGGCCCATCGTTCGGCATTGGCCAGCGCATGGCTGCCGATCACCGTTGCGGGCAGAACGAAGCCTATGGCAAAGGGCAGCGCGCAGGCGAGGAAGGCCAGCCATCCCTTCAGCCCGGGCAAGGGCTGGCGCGGCACGGCGCGATGACGGCCCGACATGTTGAAAAAGCGCAACCGACGCCGGCCGAATTTTTCAAGCGTGACAAGCAGGATCACCAACACCAGCACCACGCTTGCAATCTGTGCGGCGCCCCCAGCGTTGTTGCTTTCCAGCCAGACACTGAAGATGCCGGTGGTCAGGGTTTGAACGGCGAAGTAATCGACCGTGCCGAAATCGTTGACCGTTTCCATCATGACAATGGCAACGCCCGCGGCGATGGCGGGCCGCGCCAGCGGCAGGCCGACACGCCAGAACCGCGACCAGGCGCCCGCGCCCAGGCTGCGCGCCACCTCTTCGCTGGCGCCCGATTGCTCACGAAAGGCCGCCCTGCTCAACAGGTAGACATAAGGGTAAAGCGCCGCCGTCAGCACCACGATCGCCGCACCGATCGAACGTATCTCGGGGAACCAGTAATCGCGCGCGTTCTGCCAGCCCATCACCTGGCGCAACCCCGTCTGCACGGGGCCGGCATATTCCAGCAGGTCAACCAGTGCATAAGCGCCGATATAGGCCGGGATCGCCAGTGGCAGCAGCAGCAGCCACTCAAGCCAGCGCGAGAACGGAAAGCGGTAGCGCGCGATCAGCCAAGCCGACCCTGTGCCCACCATGCCAGACAACATCCCGACCGCAAGCATCAGGATGGCGGTGTTGCCCAGGTAGCGCGGCAGCGTGGTGGCGATCAGGTGCGGCCAAATGTTTTCCTTCGGCGTCAGCGCGATGACCAGAACCGACACGATCGGCGCCATGACAACGATGGCAATCACCGCAGCCCCGATCGACCACAGGCCGCCACCGGGCAGGACGCGGCGCGCGCCCGCGGAGATCGTTGTTGCCTCGCTCATGCCGTTCCTCTGCCCGAAAGCGGTTTAACTGTCCAGAAAAGAGCGTATATTACGCCCTTGTCAGGCCCAGAAGAAACCGGAAAATCCCGATGCAAATCGTCTTACATGCAGGCGCGCATAACACCGACGAGGACAGGTTGGTCAAATGCCTTTTGCGCAACCGCGACGATTTTCGCCAGCGCGGCATCGCCGTGCCGGGGCCGTCGCGCTATCGCCGGCTGTTGCGCGACACGCTGCACGCCATGTCGGAGGGCGCGTTGGCGCCCGATGCGCGCAATATCCTGATGGATGCCATGCTTGAGGATGAGCAGCCCGAACGCGTGCTGTTGTCGAACGACAATTTCTTTTCCGTTCCGAAACTGGCGGTATCCAAAGGCGTGTTCTACCCTCGCGCCGAGGTCAAGATGGCCCAGGTGACCGAGATATTCGAGCGCGACCAGGTCGAACTGTTCCTGGCCATTCGCAACCCGGCGACATTCCTGCCGGCCGTTTTCAGCCAGGCCCCCGATGAGAGCATGGACGAGTTCCTGGCCGGCGCCGACCCGCAAGACCTGCGCTGGTCAGAGCTGGTTGCCCGCATCCGCGACCATGTGCCCGGCATCGCCATCACCGTCTGGTGCAACGAAGATACGCCCCTGATCTGGGCCCAGTTGATCCGCGAGATGGCCGGGCTGGAGCATAACGAAAAGATCGTCGGCGGATTCGACCTCTTGTCCGAGATCATGTCGAAGACAGGGATGAAGCGGTTCCGCGCCTATCTGAAGGAACACCCCAACATGAACGAGATCCAGAAACGCCGGGTCATCGCGGCATTCCTGGACAAGTTCGCGATCGACGACGAGATCGAGGAAGAGCTGGACCTGCCCGGCTGGACCGAAGAGCTGGTCGATACCCTGACCGAACAATACGACGACGACGTGTTCGACATAAGCCGGATGCAGGGCGTGACGATGATCGCGCCCTGACGCCGCGGCGGCTCAGCCCATGCCGAGGGCCGATTTGTACATCTCCAGCACCGCCTCTTCCTCGGCAATGTCGTCGGGCTCGCGCTTGCGCAGGGCGATCACCTTGCGCATCACCTTGGTGTCGTAGCCGCGCGACTTGGCCTCGGCCATGACCTCTTTTTGCTGGTCGGCGATGTCCTTTTTTTCCATCTCAAGCCGCTCGAAGCGCTCGATGAACTGGCGCAGTTCGTCCGCTGTCACGCGATAGCTGGCGTCGCCCGGGGTCTCGTTTTCGTCGATCATCGCTTTGTCCTGCTCGTGAAAAGATGGCTCAAGACCCCTTTCCTATCGCCCGGCCCCGCCCCCCGCAAGAGGCATGCGTTGCGCCCTGCCGCGCGATGCGCTAGGCCCCGCGCAGCGCAAAAACGAAAGGGCGTGACGCGATGGAAATCCTGGTCTGGATCGGGGCGGCGGTGTCGTTTGTGGGGCTCTTGGGGCTGGTCTGGTGCATCCTGCGCGTGGCACGGGCCAAGCGTTCGGGGCTGGATGACGACGCGCTGCGCGCCGAGGTGCAAAAGGTCGTACCGCTGAACATGGGCGCGTTGATGCTGTCGGTGCTTGGGTTGATGATGGTGATCTTGGGGATCTCGCTAAGCTGATGGGCGCTGCTGGCGTCAGCCCGGTATGCTGCGCCGGTTGCGCCCCGTCTTGTTGAGCGCGTCAAAATTCTCGCCGTTCCTGACCAGCGCGGCAAAGCCGGGGTCGGGGTCGTAAAGCGCGGGCCATTCCCCGGCCAGCCTTTCCAGCGCGCGTTGCACGGTGAACAGGCCCAGTAGGTCGGCCGCCTTCATCGGGCCGCCGCGCCAGCGCGGGAATTGCGCGCCCAACACGCAGGCCACGTCGATATCGGACGGGCGCAGCGCCTGCGTCGCCCGCAACATGCGCGCCCCCTGGTTGGCCATGGCCGCGACCACGCGCAGGCAAATCTCCTCTTCTTCCACGCGGTAGGCCGCGGGCGCGCTGCCGAACAGCACCGTGCCCAGCCTGTCATCGGCATGGGCATGTCCGTCTTCATCCCAGCGATAAAACCCCTGCCCCGCACCGCGCCCCTTGCGACCGGCCTGCACCAGAAGGTCAAGCGCATCGAGATGCGCTGCGGGGAAGCCACCTGCCCCGTCACCGGCAAGCAGGCGCCCACGGTTCACCATCACCTCGGGTCCGATAATGTCGATCTGGCGGAAAATGCCTTGCGGCAGGCCCCATTGAGCCATGACCCGGTCGATACGCTCGATCGGGACACCTTGCGCCAACATGGTCAGCCCCGCATCGCGCGCGGCGGCCATGATCGGCTCGGCCAGGGTGCCGCCGCCGGTGCCCGCGCGCACCACGACACGGCCCAGCGGCCCACGCACAAGGGCCGCGACGCTGGCGATCGCCCAGTCGGCACTTTGGCTGCCGGGGATAACCTCGACCAGCCGGGCCGGGCCGATGGGCGCGTGGAAATGCAGGCCCAGGACATGCTCGGGCTGGTCGCTGGCCTGTGCGATCGGGTCGATCGGCAACAGGCCCGACTGGGTGGCCAGGATCGTACCCTCGCCCGCCACCTGGCCAAGCGCGGCAAAAACCTGTGCCTTAGTGCGGGGCACCTCGGCAACCGCCTCGATGACAAGCTGCGCCCGGCCCAGGTCGGCCAGAGCGGTGGTGCCCTGCCAGCGCTCCATCCTGCCGCGCTGATCGCCGCAGATTTTCATCACCCGGTCTTTCGCCTCGGTGACCGCCTCGGGCGTGCGTTCGAACTGGATCACGGGCAGACCCGCCGACAGGAACAGCCCGGCGATTCCACAGGCGGCGACACCGCCGCCGACAATGGCCACCTGCGTGATGGGCCGCGCCGCGCCGGGTCGGGTTTCGGGCATGTGGACGGCGCGCCGCTCGGCGATGACGACATGGCGCTGCGCGTGCGATTGGGGCGAGGCGACGGAATCGGCGAATACCTCGGCCTCCATCGTCAGGCCCGCCTCGAACGGCAGCAGCAACGCCGCCTCGACCGCCGCGACGATGTCACGCGCAGCGGGGATGGGGCTCAAAGCCACCTTGTCGCGGCGCCGGGCGATTTCCGCCTGGTAGGCGGCCGGATCGTCGAACCCGTCGTTTCGGTCGCGCGTGGCCGGGCGCGGGGCGGCGATGCAGGCCTGTGCCACCTCGATCGCAGCCGCCGCGGCGTCTTCCGCCTCGACCTGGTCGAAAAGGGCCGGCATTCGCGCAGCGCCTTGCGGGCGGGCGTGCAGCATCAGATCAAGCGCGGCGCGTGCCCCCACGATGCGCGGCAATCGCTGCGTGCCCCCCGCGCCGGGCGTCAGGCCCAGCCCGAGATCGGCCAGAGCGATCTGCGTGCCCCTTTGCGCCACCCGCGCGGTCGCCGCCAGCGCCAGTTCGAACCCCGCGCCCAGACACATGCCACGCAAGGCCGCGACCACGGGCTTGCCCAATGTTTCAACCTGGCTGGCAAGGTCGCTGGGGGTCGGCGCCCGTATCGGGCCGTCAAGCTCGCGCAGGTCCAGACCATAGCTGAAATGCGCGCCCTGCCCGACCAGCACGATGGCCGCAACGGCGCTGTCTGCGGCCAGCTCGTTCAAGCTGTGATGCAGGGCTTCGCGCAGGGCCAAACCCAGCACGTTGACCGGCGGAGCCGCGAAGGTCACGATGGCGATATTGCCCTGACGGTCGACCCGAACCAGTTCCGTTGCCTGTGCCACACGTGCCTCCTGCGGGGTGCCCCGCTATTCTGCTTGGCCCGTATTTGACGAAAGCAGGCGCACAAAGGCAAGCCCTGGCTGCGATGGCAAGCCAATCGGCGCGACGGCCAAGACTAGACCGGAATGTTGTCGAACGTGTCCTCGATGCGGGAAGCGGCCAGCATATCGTCCAGCTCGTGCATCCGCTGCGGCACATGGCAGCCCTGTGCCTCGAACCTGGCAAGCACGACATGCAGGCGCTTGTGCACCTGCCTGCGGGCATCTTCCGAACAGGATGCCACGGCGTGCTCCAACTCTTCGAACATGGGCACCAGCTTGGGGTCCTTGACCATGGTCCGCCTCCTTTCAGGCTCGGCGCGTTACCCGGTGGCAGCCGCGCATTTGCGGCAAAGCGGCGTGTCTGGCAAAACATCCAACCGCTCGGCCGAAATCTCTTCTCCGCAATTCGCGCAATAACCGTATTCACCATCACGGATGCGCTGTAGCGCGGCGCGGATGCGGCGAATTTCGTCCTGCCCCGCCTGGCCCAGGTGCTCCAGAACCTCGTCGCCCTCACGCTCGATCGCAGCGTCATCCCAATCCTTGGTATGTTCCGTATCCAGCTCGGCTTCGATCGTGTGAAGACGGCTGTCGAGCTCCGACAGGCGTTTCAGCAAGGTCTGACGACGATCTTCGATGGTGGTCATGCGCGTATCTCCCTTTTGACTGGGCCAAAGATCACATGCGCCCGCAAGAATTGCATTGATGCAAGTCAATCGAGCCTCTTGAAACATATTCGTCTTATCGTATATGTTGGCACGAAACGGAGGAGCCACTCATGAAGCCAGACGTCACCGCCTTTTTCGACGACGCGACCAACACCATTTCCTACGTGGTCAAAGACCCTGCGGGCAGCAGCTGCGCGATCATCGACAGCGTGCTTGATTTCGATTACGCCTCGGGCCGCACCGATACCAAGTCGGCAGACGAGGTGATCCAATACGTCAAGGACAACAACCTGACGGTAGAATGGCTGCTGGAAAGCCACGTGCATGCCGACCACCTGTCTGCCGCGCCCTATATCCAGGAACAGGTCGGCGGCAAGATCGGTATCGGCGACCGAATCAAGATCGTGCAAGACACGTTCGGCAAGGTCTTCAACGAAGGAACCGAGTTCCAGCGCGACGGCAGCCAGTTCGACAAGCTGTTCCAGGAAGGCGACAGCTTTCACATCGGCCAGTTGCGCGGCGACGTGCTGCACACGCCCGGCCACACGCCCGCCTGCCTGACCTACGTGATCGGCGATGCGGCCTTTGTCGGTGACACTCTGTTCATGCCCGATTTCGGCACCGCGCGCTGCGATTTCCCCGGCGGCTCGTCCGAGACGCTTTACAACTCGATCCAGAAGATCCTCGCGCTGCCCGACGACACCCGCATTTTCGTGGGTCACGATTACAAGGCGCCCGGACGCGAGGATTATGCCTGGGAAACCACCGTCGGCGAGCAGAAGGCCGCCAACATCCACGTGGGCGCCGGCAAGGACAAGGACGCCTTTGTCAAGATGCGTGACGAGCGCGACGCGACGCTGGCAATGCCCAAGCTGATCATCCCGTCGCTTCAGGTGAACATGCGCGCGGGGCAGATGCCGCCCGCCGATGAACAGGGCGACGTGTTCTTGAAGGTGCCGGTCAACAAGCTCTGACCGGCACCTTCCAGCCGGCGCGCGCCCCGCGAACGCGCGCGCCGCGTATGGATAAGCAAACAGGACGAAAACAGGAAACGCGATAATGGAACAAGACTGGATTTGGGGGCTGATCGGCGGTTTGCTGATCGGCACAGGGGGTGCCGTGTATCTGTTGGCCAATGGCCGGATCATGGGCGCCAGCGGCATCATCGGCGGGTTGGTGGACGGCACCGCCCGCGACACGAAATGGGAAAAGCTGGCCTTTCTGGCGGGTGTATTCCTGCTGCCCATCATCATCTTCCCCGTCTACAGCGACATCGACACCCACGTGACCGACAACTGGGCGGTGCTGATCGCCGGCGGGCTGCTGGTGGGCATCGGCACACGCTTTGCAAATGGCTGCACCTCGGGGCACGGGGTGTGCGGCATGTCACGCTTGTCGCTGCGCGGTTTCGTCGCGACGGTGGCCTATATCATGGCAGGCGGGATTGGCGTCATCCTGTTCCGCCACCTTCTGGGGGTGATCTGATGCGCAACATTTTCGCATTCCTCGCAGGCGGCCTGTTCGGTGCGGGCCTGTTCATTTCCGGCATGACCGACACCGCCAAGGTGCAAGGTTGGCTTGATATCTTCGGTGACTGGGACCCGACGCTTGCCTTCGTGATGGGCGGCGCCATGATCCCGATGGCCATCGCCTGGGTCTTGCGCAACCGGCGCAGTTCGCCCGTTCTGGGCGGCAGTTTTCCACCCGCCCCGCCGCAGCGCATCGACCGCACATTGGTGACGGGGTCGGTCATGTTCGGGTTCGGCTGGGGCCTTGTCGGGCTTTGCCCGGGGCCGTCGGTGGCCTCGCTCAGCTATGGCGGTGTTTCGCATTGGGTGTTCTTCGCCGCGATGGTCGCCGGAATGGCGCTGACGCCGGTCTTGCGCCGGGCGCTGGACAGGCAGGCGGCAACCGCCTAGATGACAGTCATGGATATACGCGAAATTTCCCCTGACTACGCGGTTTCGCCGCAGATCGAACCGGGCGACCTGCCCGCCATCAAGGCGGCCGGGTTTGCCGCGGTCATCTGCAATCGCCCGGATGCCGAGAACCCGCCCGCCTTGCAGGCCGATGAAATGGCCCGCGCGGCCAAGGCAGCGGGCCTCGATTTCCACGTGCTCGAACTGACGCATCAAACCATGACGCCCGAGAACATCGCCCGGCAGCGCGATCTGATCGCTGATGCAGATGGCCCGGTGCTGGCCTATTGCGCAAGCGGCACGCGCTGCTCGGTGATCTGGTCGTTGGGCCAGGCCGGGCACATGCCGGTTGACGATATCCTCGCCGCCACCGGCAAGGCCGGCTACCAGCTGGAACAGTTGCGCCCCGCGCTCGATGCCATGGCCGCACAAGCCAAGGGCTGATCCCAATCCAGGCGTGCCCCGCCCCCAGGCGGTGCGGGGCCGCCTATCCAGCATCGCCCGGGAAATCGTCTTTCTCCATTGGAAACGACAGATCGGCGGCCCCGTCCGAGACGGTGTCACCCGCGCCAGGTTCGGCATCCAGCCCGAATTCCGACAGGTCCGGCATCCCCTCCGCGGGGTCGATCCGGCCACCCGGGTCGCGCGCGTGTGTGTCCGGGGCCCAAGGCGCCGGGCTCGGCGCATCGTCGGGCGCATCCGTCATGCCTTCGCGGCCCAAGGCCTTCAGCGCATTGCTTGGGGGCAGGCCATGAAGCCGCAGGGCGCGTTGCCCGCTCATTTGCCCCAGAACGCCGCGTGCCACCGTCTTGCCCGGGGTCGCCTCAAGCCGGGTGTCCCGCAACACGCCGGCGGAAAGGGGCAGCACGTCACCGGGTTTTAGCCCGCGTGTTTGCGCAAGGGGCAGCGACATCCGGCACAAAACCGCATCAAGCCGCGCCGGCGCGGTCATCAGCCGGGCGCGCAAGGGGGTGGTGGCAGGGGCAATATCGGCCTTGTCGGGATGGGTGTCATCCGGCGCGGGCGGCGCCGGAACGGGCAACGCCAACAGCATCTCGCCGCCACGATCTGCGCCAAGGGAATAGCCCACCCGCATCATCCGGTATTCACACGTGCCCAGGGCCAGCGCCAGGCCACCGCCATCGTCGATCATCGCGCCAAAGCGAAACCCGCGAACATGCGCACCGTCTTCTTCCAGCAGCTCGGCAAACCGCGCCAGCCCCCCTTCGACAAACGGGGTAGCAATGGCTGCATCGGTGCGCGTGGGGCCGCGCGGCGCGGCGGCGCGCGCGTTCACGCGGGCCATGGTCTGCGCCTCGACCAAGGCGGCGGTCAGTTGCAGGTCGAGCACCATGACGCCGGGCACGCCCTCGGCCCCGTCAAGCAGCAAGATCAACGCATGTTCGGGCAATTCGGGGGCCAGCGCGTCGGCCATGGTGGTGGCCTGCTCAACCCCGGTGACCGACAGGCGAACCCCCAGGTCCTTGGCCGCGCAGCGCTCGAACGCCAAGCGCAATGCGCGCTGCGGCGACATCGCCCGCGCCTCTTGCGCCTTGCGGGCTGCCTGCGCCTTGCGGCGCAAAACCATCTGTTTGCCCTGATCCGCCATACCCTCCGCCGTCAGTTTCCAGAACGCAGGGGCAGGCTATATCGCGCAGTATTACCAAAAGATTGAGCGTTACTGTGCCGCCACGCGCTGTGCGACCGGCAAGGTCACGCGAAACGCCGCGCCCCCCTGCCCCGGCAGGTAGGTGATAGAGCCATCCAGCCGGGCCATGATCTCTCGGCAGATCGCCAGGCCCAGCCCCGCGCCGCCTGCATTCTGGTCGCTGACACGGCTGAACTTCTCGAATACCAGCGCCTGCGCCGCGCGCGGGATGCCCGTGCCGTTGTCGACAAAATCGATCATCAACCGGCCGTTTCGCACCTGCACCGACACCGTCAGCCGGGGGGCAGCGGCATCGCAATATTTCCGGGCATTGGCGATCAGGTTGATGAACACCTGCGCCAGGCGGTCAAGATCGGTTTCCAGCATCACCTCTTCGGCCTGGCGGTCACGCACCAGCCGCAGCGGGCCATTCTCGACGCCGGTCGCGGCCACCGCGTGATCGATCACCTCGGCCAGAACGCCGGTACGCAGGTTCAGGTTGACCTGCCCGTTTTCAAGCACGCTCAGATCCAGCAGATCGTCCAGCAGACGGGTCAGGCGGATCGCCTCGCCGTGGATGATGTCGGCATATTTCGCCCGCGTTTCGGCATCCAGCGCCCCGCCATCGCGCAATATCTCGGAAAAGGCCCGGATCGAGGTCATTGGCGTGCGCAGCTCGTGGCTGATCTGGCTCAGAAACGCATCCTTCTGCACCGATAGCTGGGTCAATTTCTCGTTGGCGGCGCGCAGTTGGCGCGCGGTGCGTGTCAGTTCTTCGGATTTCGCCTCAAGCTGGCTGGAATATTCCATCATCTGCGCGGTCTCGTCGGCAACAGCCAGCAGATCATCGACCGAAACAGTGGCCGCGCCCATGATCTGCCCGACCATCGCATGGGCCGTTGCCGCCCCGACCGAGCCCGACAGCTCTCGCTCCAGCCGGGCCAGGAAATCGGGGCTGGGTTCAGGGAGGTAGCCCACAAGCCCCTGGCGCCGCGCTTCTTCCTGGAACAGCGCCTGCGATTGCGCGGGGCCCAGGATGCGCTGCGCCATGACCATCAGATCCTCGCTTTGGGCGGTATCGCCGGCCCAGTTCTGCGTGCGACCGGAATGTTGGAACACGTTGACGAACTGCGCGCCCTGCAGCCGCTCCAACGGGGTGGGAAAGCTGATCAGCGACGCCAAGGTGAACCCACCCGCGTTGAAAAGCATCGTCCACACGATCGCATGCACCAGCGGATCGACACCGGACAGCCCGAACAGCGCATAGGGCCGCAGCCAGCCGATGCCCCAGGGCCCCGCGGCCATCACCGATTCAGAAATGACGACGCCGGTGCCGAAGCTGGGCAGCAACAGGCACCACACCCACAGCACGAAACCCAGGCTCAGCCCCACCAGCGCACCCGTGCGCGTGGCGCCGCGCCACAGGATACCGCCCAGCAGGGCCGGCAGAAACTGCGCAACGCCGGCAAACGAGATCAGCCCGATCGCCGCCAGCGCGGCACCGCCGCCCGACAGCCTGTAATAGAGGTAGCCAAAGCCCAGCACCGCCGCGATCGACACCCGGCGCGACAGGATGACGACATGACGCACATCGCCTGAAATCACCGCGCCACCGCCGGTCAGGCGCAGCCAGATCGGCATCACGATATGGTTCGACACCATCGTGGCCAGCGCGATCGAGGCCACGATCACCATCGAGGTGGCGCTGGAAAACCCGCCCAGAAACGACAGCATCGCCAGCGTGTTCTGGCCCTGTGACAACGGGACCGTCAGCACGAACTGGTCGGGATTGGACCCCGCCGGCATGATCTCCAGGCCGACCACGGCAATCGGCACGACGAACAGGCTGATCAGCATCAGGTAAAGCGGAAAAGCCCAGCTTGCGGTGCGCAGGTGACCTTCGTCCTCGTTTTCCACCACCAGAACCTGGAACATGCGCGGCAACGTCAGAAAGGCCGCCGCCGCCAGGAAGGTCAGCCCCGCCCAACGCGCGCCGTCGACCTGCCACTGCCCACGCGCGCTGGCATCGATCCGGGCCAGCGTTTCACCCAGCCCGCCACCCAGGCCCCAGACCACGAAGACCCCCACCGCCATCAGCGCTGCCAGCTTGACCACCGCCTCGACGGCGATGGCCATCACCACGCCGTGATGGCGTTCGTTCGCATCAAGGTTGCGGGTACCGAACAGGATCGTGAACAAGGCCAGCCCGGCGGCCACCCACAACGCGATGTTACGGTTGTCGTCAAGCGAGGCGGCATTCGGGTCGGCCTGCGCGATACTGGCGAAAGACGCGGTCACCGATTGCAGTTGCAGCGCGATATAGGGCGTCGTGCCAATCACCGCGATCAGGGTCACGAATACCGCAAGAAGCGTCGATTTGCCGTAGCGCGACGAGATCAGGTCAGCGACCGAGGTCACGCGCTGGGTGCGTCCGATGCGCACCAGCTTGCGCAGGCCCCACCACCAGCCGATCATCACCAGCGTCGGCCCCAGGTAGATCGTCAGGTACTCCAGCCCCGAACGCGCTGCATACCCGACCGCGCCATAAAAGGTCCAGGCGGTGCAATAGATCGACAGCGACAGCGTGTAGACCACCGGCGATCGCAGCCACCCGCCACGCCCGCGCAGCGCCGCGCGTTCCGCCACGAACGCCACCAGGAACAGCAGCGCCACGTAGCCCAGGCAAACCGCGACCAGCAGGTTCATGCTGGCGGTCACGGCCGGCCCTCGTCATTCGTGTCCGTGCTGCCGTCGCCCTCGTCCTCGACCTTGCGCGAAATCACGAACGCCAGGCAGACCAATATGAGCCAGACCCCGAACACGTACAGGATCGACGACGATGTCCTGACCGCATCCTCGGCGCCGCGGGGCCACAGCAACGGCAAACCGAACAGCACCGCCCCCAGTACCGGCAAAAGCCGCGCGGCGTCGATGACGCGGCGCTGACGATAGCTGCGACGCTCAAGAAACAACGGCGTCGGCTTGCCGGTCATTGCGGAACCAGGTCGCGCACCGCATCCAGCACGTCGGCATTCGAAAACGGCTTGGTCATGAAGCGGTTGGCACCCAGCCGCTCGGCCATATCGCGATCCTTGTTCTGGCCGCGCGCGGTCAGCATCAGAACAGGCAGCGCGGCGGTCTCGTGGTGGTTGCGCAGGTCGGTTAGTATGTCATAGCCCGACCGCCCGGGCAGCATCACGTCCAGGATTACAAGGTCGGGGCGCTTGGACAGCACCGTGTCCATCGCGTCACCGCCGTTTGAATGCGTATCAACCTGCCAGCCATCTCGGCTTAGGATAAAGCTGATCGCCTCGATGATGTTCGGCTCATCCTCGATCACAAGGACATGCTTGCCCATGCCATCGTCCCCTCCCTTTATGCGCGTTTTGCGCTTTGTTTGGCGTAGTTAAACGCGAAGCGCCGGCGCAAGTCAAAACCCATCCGCAAGGATCGAGGGCTCGCGCCGCGCCCCACAGTCGGTGCGCGGGCAGATACGGCAGCTTGCGCCCACCGCGCGGGCAGGGCCATCGCGCTCGGCCCCGGGCGGGCGCGGTACGATCAGCATATGCGCCTCCAGAACAGGTGGCACGCCGAACTCGACCTCGCCCTGCGGCAGCGCGACCGCGTAGCAAAGATACCTGACCGTATCGCGGCCCGGTTGCTCCACCACGGTGCGCAGCGGCACCATCGGCTGGCTGAGCGCCGAGAACAGCGGCCAGAGCGGGCAAGCCGAACCAAAGCGCGGCACCGTGAACCCGTCGACCGGCTTGCGAAAGGTCAGCGTGCCAGAGGCATCGCAACTGACCATGCCCAGCGCGCCCGTCGGGCCATCCGCCGGCAGGCTGGCCAGCCGGCGCATCGCCACGGGCAACGACACGCCGAAGGCACGCGCAACCTTGCCCGGATCGGGCGCATTGTCGGCGCACCAGCGTTGCAAGGCCCCGCCTGGCAGCTGCGCGGCCTCGTCGGCATAGCGGTCGAGCCAGGCCCTGGCCTGCGCGCGCGCGGGCGCCGATGACAACGCGTCGGCCTGTTCACGCAGCGCGTCTGCGGCCTCTGGCGTGTCCGCTTCCAGCGCGGGCAGATGCCAGCCCAGATCGGCAAGCCATGTGTCCAGCTCCTCCTGTGGAGCGGCGGCCTCGGTGCTTTCCCCCTCGCGGTCGAGAAAGGTGACAAGCGCCTGCACCCGGTCGGCCAGCCGGGCGGCGTCTTCGTTCATGTTGCGTTGAAAACGGTCGCGCCACTCGGGCTCGATTTCGCGGGTATCGGCCAGGATCGCCGCGGTCGAGCGGATCGACGTTACGGTAGACAGCACCTCGTGCAAGGCGGCGGCAAGGTGCGGGTCATGGGTAAGCCGGTCTGTCAGGGTTTCGACGGTGCGCTCCAGCGTGGCCACCCGGCGATGGCTGCGCGCCAGCACCTCGGCCCAGCCCGGAAAGCGCCCGGCAAGCTCCTCGGCCTGCTCGGTTTCGGCGCCCGCGCCGGTATGGGTCGCGCGCGCTTCGCGCAGGGTTGCGATCAGCGCGGCCTCGGCTCCTTCGGTCAATTGGGCGGGTTCGACATCCAGCTCTTGCGCGATGGCGATCAGAACCTTGCCGCCGATTCTGCGCTTGTTGTGCTCGATCAGGTTGAGATACGAGGACGATATTCCCACCCGACCGGCCAGTTCGGCCTGGCGCAGCCCCGCCCGCAAGCGTCTTTCGCGAATACGCGTGCCCGTCAATTGACGTTGCGGCATCCCCAAGCTCCTTCTTTATCGCGCGAAATCAACGGTTTTCTGCAGCGCGAAATAATTAATTTACAATCTACACAGATTCCTTGTGCAATTTTTTACAAAAAAAATGTTTCGCCACAAGCAGTTGTTGCGAAGTTTTCTGACCTGACCCGATAATGTATTTGCACAATAGTGCATGCGGGCACGTCTGGAGGAGGCAACCCCGCAATTCACGAAACGGGAGGATGAAATGTCCAAGATCAATCTGACGCGCCGTGGCGTGCTGAAAACCGGCGCCGTGGCCGGCGCCGGCCTGGCGCTGCCCACCTACCTGTCGGCCCAGGACAGCGGCTTTACAAATGCGCCCACCGGCTCGACCGTGACGCTGGGCTTCAACGTGCCCCAGACCGGCCCCTATGCCGACGAGGGCGCCGATGAACTGCGCGCCTACGAACTGGCGGTCGAGCACCTGAACGGTGGCGGCGACGGCGGCATGATGAACACCTTCAGCTCCAAGGCACTCCAGGGCAACGGCATCCTGAGCAAGAAGGTGGAATATGTTACCGGCGACACCCAGACCAAGTCCGACGCCGCGCGGGCATCGGCCAAGTCGATGATCGAAAAAGACGGCGCCATCATGATCACCGGCGGCTCGTCCTCCGGCGTGGCCGTGGCGGTGCAGGCGCTCTGCCAGGAGGCGGGCGTGATCTTCATGGCCGGCTTGACACATTCCAACGACACCACGGGCAAGGACAAGCGCGCCAACGGTTTCCGCCACTTCTTCAACAGCTACATGTCCGGTGCGGCATTGGCGCCGGTGCTGGCCAGTGCCTACGGAACCGACCGCAAGGCCTATCACCTGACCGCCGACTACAACTGGGGCTATACCACCGAGGAAGCGATCCGCGCCTCGACCGAAGCGATGGGCTGGGAAACGGTGGCTGCGGTCAAAACACCGCTCACGCAGACCGATTTCAGCAGCTACATCGCCCCGGTCCTGCAGTCAGGGGCCGACACGCTGGTTCTCAACCACTATGGCGGCAACATGGTCAACTCGCTGACCAACGCAGTGCAATTCGGACTGCGCGACAAGCAGGTGAACGGCAAGGATTTCCAGATCATCGTGCCTCTTTATTCGCGCCTGATGGCCCGCGGCGCGGGCGAGAACGTGAAAGGCATCTTCGGATCGACCAACTGGCACTGGTCGCTGCAGGATGAAGCATCGAAAGCTTTCGTGCAGTCCTTTGGCACCAAGTACGGCTTCCCGCCCAGCCAGGCGGCGCATACCTGCTACGTGCAGACGTTGCTTTATGCCGACGCGGTCGAGCGCGCGGGCTCCTTCGCGCCCTGCGCGGTCGCCGAGGCGTTGGAAGGCTTCGAATTCGACGGGTTGGGCAACGGCAAGACGCTCTATCGCGCCGAAGACCACCAGTGCTTCAAGGACGTGCTGGTTGTGAAGGGCAAGGAAAACCCCGACAACGAATTCGACCTTCTGGAAATCGTCGAGGTGACCCCGGTCGAACAGGTGACATATGCCCCCGATCACCCGCAATTCGCGGGCGGTGCGCTTGGGTCGTGCAACAACGGCGCCTGACGCCGCGCGGGGTGGGCCAAGCGCCCGCCCCGCTTTCGCTTCCCGTCGCGGCTGACCGCCGAATTTCGACCGACCTTTCCACACGCCTGCATCAAAGGGTGGGACAATGGACGCAATTATCCTGCAAATCCTGAACGGGCTCGACAAGGGCTCGGCCTACGCGCTTATTGCGCTGGGGCTTACACTGATCTTCGGCACGCTGGGCGTGGTGAACTTCGCCCATGGCGCGCTGTTCATGATCGGCGCCTTCTGCGCGGTCACGCTCAGCCGCATCCTGAGCATATCGCGCACCTATGTCGACGAGACGCAAAAAGACTTTCTGGGGCGTCCGCTCGAGGTGAAGGTGCCCTATGCGCACGACATCTTCGGGCCGGAAATGGGGGCGGCTATCATCGATTGGGCGGTGCCACTTTCCATTCTCTTCGCCATACCCGTGATGATCGCCGTCGGCGTGATCATGGAACGCGGCCTGATCAAGCATTTCTACAAGCGTCCACATGCCGACCAGATCCTGGTGACATTCGGCCTGGCCATCGTCTTGCAGGAAATCATCAAGTATTATTACGGTGCCAATCCGATCCCGACGCCAGCACCGGCGGCCTTCAAGGGGTCGTTCGATTTCGGCGCCGTCATCGGTTTTGACGCCAACACGATCATTTACCCCTATTGGCGCCTTGTCTATTTCGCCTTTGCTGCCGTCATCATCGGCGCCGTCTTTGCATTTTTGCAATTCACCACCTTCGGCATGGTGGTGCGCGCGGGCATGGCCGATCGTGAAACCGTGGGGCTGCTGGGCATCAATATCGACAAGCGGTTTACCATGATGTTCGGCCTGGCGGCAGCGGTGGCCGGGCTTGCCGGCGTGATGTACGCGCCCATCAATTCGCCCAACTATCACATGGGGATGGATTTCCTCGTGCTCAGCTTTGTCGTGGTTGTGGTCGGCGGAATGGGTAGCCTGCCCGGCGCGGTGCTGGCCGGGTTTCTTCTGGGCATCCTGGAAAGCTTTGCCTCGATGAAAGAGGTCATCAACATCCTTCCCGGCATCAACCAGATCATCATCTATCTGGTCGCCATCATTATTCTGCTGACGCGTCCGCGCGGCCTGATGGGCCGCAAGGGCGTGATGGAGGAGTGAGCCATGCTTGGTCTTGGTAAAAAAGACACAACCCTCGTGCTGCTCGTCGCCTGCCTGACGATGCTTGCGCCGTTCCTGCTGAACCCCTTTCCCGAGGGCTCGGCCATGGCGCAATTCAACGCAGGCTATCCCGACCTGATGCAACGTTTCGTGATATTCGGGATCTTTGCCATCGGCTTCAACATCCTGTTCGGCCTGACGGGCTATCTCTCCTTCGGACACGCGGCGTTCCTGGGCATCGGTTCTTACGCGGCGGTCTGGATGTTCAAGCTGCTGAGCATGAACGTTATCCCCGCCATCTTGCTGGCGGTCGTCATGTCTGGGCTTTTCGCGCTGCTGATCGGCTTTATCAGCCTGCGCCGGTCGGGGATCTACTTTTCGATCCTGACGCTGGCCTTCGCGCAGATGATGTTCGCGCTGGCCTATTCGGTGCTGACGCCGATCACCGGTGGTGAAACTGGGTTGCAACTGGCGCCGGACGACCCACGCGTGCTCGACACCGCGACATCTGCGAGCGGCAATATCCCGGTGCCCGGCCTTTTCGGCATGGAAATGCGCGACACCGCGAAGCTGGAGCTGGGCAGTTGGGTTTTCACCTTCAACGTCGGCTACTATTTCTCGGCCATCGTGATGCTGATCTCGTTCTACCTCGCGATACGCATCTTTCGCTCGCCATTCGGCATGATGCTGCGCGCGGTGAAATCGAACCAGCAGCGGGTGAACTATACCGGCCTCAACGCGCGGCCCTACACGCTGGCGGCCTTTGTCATCTCGGGCATGTATGCAGGGCTGGCCGGGGGGCTCATGGCATCGATGGACCCGTTGGCGGGCGCCGAACGGATGTTCTGGACAGCAAGCGGCGAGGTCGTTCTGATGACGATCCTGGGCGGCGCGGGCACGCTTATCGGGCCGGTTCTGGGCGCGGGCATGATCAAGTACATGGAGAACATCATTTCCAAGATCAATTCCGACATCCTGCACAGCTGGTTCGCCTTCCTGCCCGACGGGCTTGAGGATTTCATGGTTGCGATCGTCTATCCGTTCATCGGCAAGGGCTGGCACCTGACGCTGGGGATCATCTTCATGCTCGTGGTGATCTTCTTGCCCGGTGGCCTGGTCGAGGGCGGTCAGCGTATCGCGCGGCTGTTTCGTCGCAAGAAACAGGCCAAGGGCGATGACGCGTCCAAGGCCAAGCAACCTGCGGAATAAGGGGGGACCAATGGGTATCCTTGAAGTCAAAGGCGTCAACAAGCGCTTCGGCGGTCTGCAGGCCCTGGGCGACGTGAACCTGAGCGTGCAAGAAAACAAGGTGCACGCCATCATCGGGCCGAATGGCGCGGGCAAGTCCACGCTGCTGAACTGCCTGGTGGGCAAGCTGATCCCCGACACCGGGTCGGTGATGTTCAAAGGCCAGTCCGTGCTGGGGCGCAAGCCCTATGAAATCAACCAGATGGGCATTTCCCGCGTGTTCCAGACGCCCGAGATATTCGGCGATCTGTCGGTGCTGGAAAACGTCATGATCCCCTGCTTTGCCAGGCGCGACGGTGCATTCAGAATGCACGCCATCGAATCCGTCCAAAGCGAACACGAGATCATGGACATGGCGATGACCATGCTGGAAGACGTGAACATGGCCGAAAAGCGAGACATGCACGCCGCCAGCCTGTCACGCGGCGACAAGCGGCGGCTGGAAATGGCCATGTGCCTGGTGCAGGAACCCAGCTTGCTGCTGCTTGACGAACCCACCGCCGGCATGGCGCGCGCGGACACCAACAACACCATCGACCTGCTGCGCGAGATCAAGGAAAAGCGCGACATCACCATGTGCATCATCGAACATGACATGCATGTTGTGTTCAGCTTGGCCGACCGGATCACCGTTCTGGCGCAAGGCACGCCGCTGGTCGAGGACGCGCCGGAAAACATCAAGGGCAACCCCAAGGTGCGCGAAGCGTACCTGGGCGAAAGCGCATAAGGAGGGATCACTCAACCCGGAAAGTGGGAGCCGGTTTTCGGACAAGTTGAGTGAGAAAGGATAAACAGATGAACGTCAAACCCGACTTTTCCAAGGGCAAGAACTATGCCGAAACCGCGCCCGCCTTTCTATCGGTGTGGGACATCCACGCCTATTACGGCGAAAGCTACATCGTGCAGGGCGTCAATTTCAACGTGCACGAGGGCGAGATCCTGGCCCTTTTGGGCCGCAACGGCGCGGGCAAGACATCGACCTTGCGCGCGATTGCGCGGCTCGATGATCCGCAGATCACCCATGGCGAGGTCTGGCTGGATCACCAGCCGCTGCACCTGAAAAACAGCCACCAGGCCGCGCAACTGGGCATCGGGCTGGTGCCCGAAGACCGCCGGATCATTGCCGGCTTGACGGTTGAAGAGAACTTGAAACTGGCCCAGATCGCCCCGCCCATCGGCTGGTCGCTCGAGCGCTTGTATGAACTCTTCCCGCGCCTTGGCGAACGCCGCAATCAAGAGGGCGTGACGCTGTCGGGCGGTGAACAGCAGATGCTGTCCATCGCGCGCGCGCTGGCGCGCGACATCAAGGTGCTGCTGCTTGACGAACCGTATGAGGGTCTGGCACCCGTTATCGTGGACGAGATCGAAAAGACCTTGCGCCTGATCAAGGAACAGGGGATCACGACCGTGATCGTCGAACAAAACGCGGTGCGCGCGCTGGAACTGGCCGACAGATCGGTTATCCTCGATACCGGCACCGTCGTGTTCGACGGAGCGGCCGGCGAAGTGTTGGAAAACAAGGAGCTGCGCGAAGAATACCTGGCCATCTGATGGCCCGTCCGGCCCGCCCGATACCACGGCCTGCCGGGTGGGCGCCTGAACTCACTTGATAAAGATAAGGGACACAAGTCGAAACATGTCTGACAAAACCTATCCTCCCTCGGCGGATTTCGCGGCCAAGGCGCATGTCGATGCGGCCGGATATGCCGAGATGTACAAAACGTCGATCGACAACCCCGAAGCGTTCTGGGCCGAGCACGGAAAGCGCATCGACTGGATCAAGCCCTTTTCCAAGGTCAAGGACGTGAATTTCAACTTCGGGGAGGTCTCGATCAAATGGTTCGAGGACGGCACGCTGAACGTGGCCGCCAACTGCATCGACCGCCACCTGGAAACCCGCGCTGATCAGACCGCCATCATCTGGGAACCGGACGACCCGAATGATGACGCCCTGCACATCACCTACCGCGAATTGCACGAACAGGTCGGCCGCATGGCCAACGTGCTGAAATCGCTGGGTGTCGGCAAGGGCGACAGGGTGGTAATCTATCTTCCGATGATCCCCGAGGCCGCCTATGCCATGCTGGCCTGCGCGCGCATCGGCGCGATCCATTCCATCGTCTTCGCCGGGTTTTCGCCCGATGCCCTGGGCGCGCGGGTCAATGGCTGCGACGCCAAGCTGGTCATTACCGCCGACACCGCCCCACGCGGAGGCCGGCAGACCAAGCTGAAAGACAACGTCAACCAGGCGCTTTTGCATGACACGACCGATGTGAAATGCCTGGTCGTGCGCCGCACCGGCGACCAGATCGCCTGGCGCCGCGACCTTGATTTCTGGTGGCATGAAGAGGCCGAGAAGGTCAGCGCCGATTGCCCGCCCGAAGAAATGGGCGCCGAGGATCCGCTGTTCATCCTTTATACCAGCGGCAGCACCGGGCAGCCCAAGGGCGTTGTGCATACATCGGGCGGCTATCTTGTCTATGCCGCGATGACGCATCAATACACCTTCGATTATCACGATGGCGACATCTTCTGGTGCACGGCCGATGTGGGCTGGGTGACGGGGCACAGCTATATCATCTATGGCCCTCTGGCCAATGGCGCGACCACGCTGATGTTCGAAGGCGTTCCCACCTATCCCGATGCGGGCCGGTTCTGGGCGGTATGCGAAAAGCACAAGGTCAACCAGTTCTACACCGCCCCCACCGCCATCCGCGCCTTGATGGGCCAGGGCAATGATTTCGTCACCCGGTACGACCTGTCCGATCTCAAGGTTCTGGGCACAGTCGGTGAGCCGATCAACCCCGAGGCGTGGAACTGGTACAACGAGGTGGTGGGCAAGGGCAATTGCCCGATCGTCGACACCTGGTGGCAGACCGAAACCGGCGGCCACCTGATCACCCCTCTGCCCGGCGCCACGGCAACCAAACCCGGCTCGGCCACCCTTCCGTTTTTCGGGGTGCAGCCGGTGGTGCTGGAACCCGAATCCGGCAAGGAGATCACCGAAACCGTGGCCGAGGGCGTGTTGGCCCTGAAAGACAGCTGGCCCGGCCAGATGCGCACCGTCTGGGGCGATCACGACAGGTTCCAGTCGACATATTTCCAGCAATACAAGGGCTATTACTTTTCCGGTGATGGCTGCCGCCGCGATGCCGACGGCTATTACTGGATTACCGGCCGCGTCGATGACGTGATCAACGTGTCGGGCCACCGCATGGGCACGGCCGAGGTGGAATCGGCGCTGGTGGCCCATGCCAAGGTGGCCGAGGCGGCCGTGGTGGGCTATCCGCATGACATCAAGGGTCAGGGCATCTATGCCTATGTCACCCTGATGACCGGCGAAGAACCGACCGACGCGCTGCGCAAGGAACTGTCGGAATGGGTTCGTCACGAGATCGGCCCCATCGCCAAGCCCGACCTGATCCAGTGGGCACCGGGCCTGCCCAAAACACGCTCGGGCAAGATCATGCGCCGCATCCTGCGCAAGATCGCCGAGAACGATTATGGCAGCCTTGGCGACACGTCGACACTGGCCGATCCTAGCGTGGTCGACGAGTTGATCGAGAACCGCATGAACCGCGGCTGAACGCCAGCAAGCCACAAGAAAGCCCCCGTCGGCACCCGTGCCGTCGGGGGCTTTTCTTTACGATCGCGGGCCCGCCGTCCCTTGTTTCCGACCCGATGGGGGCGCTTGCGGTCAGCCGGTCTTGGCGTCTGCCTCTGCTGCCAGACGTTTGCGCAGCTCGGTCTTCAGAACCTTGCCATAGTTGTTCTTGGGCAGTTCCGACACCTCGACATACGATTTCGGGCGCTTGAACCGGGCAATCCGCGCAAGGCAATGCGCATCCAGAACAGCGTGGTCCACGCCGTGCCCGGCAGCAGGCACGACAAAGGCCACCACCAGTTCGCCCCACTCGACATCGGGCTGGCCGACCACGGCCACTTCTTGCACGCTGTCATGGATCAGCAGCGCCTCTTCCACTTCGCGCGGGTAAATGTTGGTGCCGCCCGAGATGATCATGTCTTTCGAGCGGTCCTGCATGGTGACGTATCCCTCGTCATCCATGAACCCTACGTCCCCCGTGCACAGCCAGCCATCCACCAGCGTTTTCTCGGTCGCTTCGGCGTTTTGCCAATAGCCCGGCATCACCGTATCGCCGCGCACCATGATCTCGCCAGCCTGCCCGCGTTGCAGCTCCTGGCCGGTTTCATCCCCGATCTTGACCATGACCGAGGCTTGCGCCCGCCCGACCGAGCCCAACCGCGCGCGCCAGCGCGGGTGGCTGCGGTCGGCCACCTCTTCGCGGCTCAGTGCGCTGATCGCCATCGGGCATTCACCCTGGCCATAGATCTGGACGAAGATGGGGCCGAACACGTCGGCCGCCTCAACGATATCGGCCACGTACATCGGCCCGCCCCCGTAGACGATGGTGCGCAGGCCCCTGCCCGTCTCACCACTTTTCTGGGCCGCCAGCGTCATGCGCTTGACCATTGTGGGCGCGGCGAACATGTGCACCCGTTCGAAATAGCGGGCGAGGTCGAAAATCTCGTCGGGTTCGAACCCGGCCGACACCGGGCAGACATGGCGCGCGCCCATCTGGACATGCATCAGGTTGTATATGCCCGCCCCGTGCGACAAGGGCGCGGCATAAAGCGCGGTGTCCGCTCCTGTCACGCGGTCGACATCGACCTGGTAATCGAGCGCCATGTTTATCAGCATCCGGTTGGTGATCATCACCCCCTTGGGCCGTCCCGTCGTGCCCGAGGTATAAAACAGCCAAACCAGATCATCCGCCGCCCGTTCCGCCACGGTCGCGATGGGCGCATGGCCACGCGCGTGGGCAAATTCCGCGCCCGTGGTGTCGATCACCCGGGCAGCGCTGCCCGCCTCCTTCAGGGCCTCGGCCAGCGCGGGCGTGGCGAATGCCAGCTTGGTACGACTGTCTTCCATGATCCACGCCGCCTCGCGCCCGTGCAGCTTGGCATTGATCGGCACCACCACGGCACCGGCATACCACGCGCCGTATTGCACGATCAGGTAGTCGGGCGTGTTTTTCATGAAAATCGCCACCCGGTCGCCGGGGGCCACGCCTTGCGCGGCCAGCCAACCGGCCAAGGCCCGCGCGCCCGCGTCAAAGCCCGCGTAATCGGCCACCAGATCGGTGCCCAGGTAAAGCGCGGGCCGCGTGGGCCAGCGCGTTGCACTGCGTTCCAGCCACAGTCCGATATTCATTTGCGGTATCCCCCTCGTTCTGGTGTCAGAAAACCACCCCGCCGCGCCGCGATCAATCGCCATCCGGGCACGGGCGGGTAATTAACGCCAAGAAACCCCGGACGCGCCGTTACGAAACTTTCCAGGCGCGGGCACGGATGCGCGAAAAGCCGCGTCATGCACCGCCTGCCCCTCGCAATTCAGCGGAAAAACCGCCAGATTCCGTTAAACGCGCCGCTTTTCGTCAGGTCAGCGATAGCCTATAAGCGGCGCAGGCAAAGGGCGGCACAGACGATGCTCCCGCGCAGACCAGTAACCGGCGAGGACACGAAATGAACAAGAAAACCCACGAGGCCGATGTCAGCTTTATCCAGGCGCTGGCCGAGCTGTTGCGCGACAACGACCTGACCGAGCTCGAGGTGATGCGCGAATACAGCGAGAATGACAGCCTGAATGTCCGCGTCAGCCGCGGCGGCACCGTCGTGGCACAGCCTGCGGCCCCCGCGCCCCTTGCCGCGGCTGCGCCTGCTGCACCGTCTGCCCCGGCCCCGGCCGCAGACAGCGCCATGGCCGACCCGGCCAGCCACCCCGGCGCCGTGACTTCGCCCATGGTGGGCACCGTCTACCTGCAGCCCGAACCGGGCGCGCCTGCTTTTGCCGGCGTCGGCGACAAGGTGGCCGAAGGCGACACGTTGCTGATCATCGAAGCCATGAAAACGATGAACCACATCCCCGCCCCGCGTGCCGGCACGGTCAAGCGCATCCTCGTCGAGGATGGCGGCGCGGTCGAATACGGCGCCCCCCTGATGATCATCGAGTGAGGCGCATATGTTCGACAAGATCCTGATTGCCAACCGCGGCGAAATCGCCTTGCGGGTGATCCGCGCCTGCCGCGAAATGGGCATCCAGTCGGTCGCGGTGCATTCCACCGCCGATTCCGACGCGATGCATGTGCGCATGGCCGACGAATCCGTCTGTATCGGCCCGCCTTCAAGCACCGAAAGCTACCTGTCGATCCCCGCGATCATCTCGGCCTGCGAGGTGACAGGCGCGCAGGCCATTCACCCCGGCTATGGGTTCCTGTCGGAAAACGCCAACTTCGTGCAGATCGTCGAAGATCATGGCCTGACCTTCATCGGCCCCTCGGCCGAGCACATCCGCATCATGGGCGACAAGATCACCGCCAAGGAAACTGCCAGGAACCTGGGCATTCCGGTTGTGCCCGGCTCTGAAGGCGGCGTGCCCGACCTTGCTGCGGCCAAGCAGATCGGCGCCGATTTCGGGTATCCCGTCATCATCAAGGCCACCGCCGGCGGCGGCGGGCGCGGCATGCAGGTCGCCCGCTCCGACGCCGAGATGGAGCGCGCGTTCCAGACCGCCCGTTCCGAGGCCAAGGCGGCCTTTGGCAATGACGAGGTCTACATCGAGAAATACCTTCAAAAACCGCGCCATATCGAATTGCAGGTCTTTGGCGATGGCAAGGGCGTTGGCATACATCTGGGCGAGCGTGACTGCTCGCTTCAGCGGCGCCACCAGAAGGTGTTCGAAGAGGCGCCCGGCCCCTCGATCAGCCCCGAGGAACGCGCGCGTATCGGCAAGATCTGCGCCGATGCCGTGGCCACCATGGGCTATCGCGGCGCCGGCACGATCGAGTTCCTGTACGAGGATGGCGAATTCTACTTTATCGAGATGAACACCCGCCTGCAGGTCGAACACCCGGTGACCGAGGCGATTTTCGGCGTCGACCTGGTGCGTGAACAGATCCGCGTGGCCGAAGGGCTGCCAATGTCATTCGGCCAGGACGACCTGTCGATCAACGGTCACGCCATCGAGGTGCGCATCAACGCCGAGAAGCTGCCGAACTTCGCGCCCTGCCCCGGCAGGATCACCCAGTACCACGCGCCGGGCGGACTGGGCGTGCGCATGGATTCGGCGCTTTATGACGGCTATTCCATCCCGCCCTATTACGACAGCCTGATCGGGAAACTCATCGTGCATGGCCGCGACCGGCCCGAGGCGCTGGCACGGCTGAACCGCGCCCTGGGCGAATTGATCGTGGATGGGGTGGATACCACGGTGCCCCTGTTTCATGCGCTGCTGCAAGAGCCTGACATCCAGTCGGGAAATTACAACATCCACTGGCTGGAACGCTGGCTGGAAACCAATTTGCAGGCATAGCGCCCACGAAAGATGCAGCGGGCCGCCGCCGGCGGCCCGCGTCGAAATCGCTCCTCGCCATTCGCCGCGCCATGCGGCACATTGCGATCATGCCGCGCGACGACCCCGACATCACACCCGACCTTCTGTTGCATGCCTATGCGGCGGGCGTGTTTCCCATGGCGGAAACCCGCGACGACCCCAACCTTTTCTGGGTCGATCCCCGCCGGCGCGGGATAATGCCGCTCGATGGGTTCAAGGCTGCGCGCAGCCTGCGCCGCGCGGTGCGCCGCAAGGATTACCAGGTCAGCCTGAACCGTGATTTCGCCGGTGTCGTCGATGGCTGCGCCGACCGCGAAGAAACCTGGATTTCCGACCGTATAAGAACGCTTTACCTGTCGCTGTTCGACCTGGGGCACGCCCATTCGCTGGAGTTGTGGGATGCCAGCGGCCAGCGACTGATCGGCGGGGTCTACGGCGTCACGCTGGGGCGCGCGTTCTTTGGCGAAAGCATGTTTTCACGCAGGCGGGATGCCTCGAAAATCGCGCTGTTGTACCTGGTCGACCACTTGCGGCGCTGTGGTTTCGCCCTGTTCGACACGCAATTCCTTACGGCGCATCTGGCCTCTCTGGGGGGTGTCGAAATAACACGGGCCGAATACCGCGCACGCCTGGCCGAGGCATTGGAGGGCGACGCCGATATCACCGCGCATGAGGTCGATCGCGACCCTCAGGCCGTCTTGCAGCGGATCACCCAGACATCATAGCGCGGATGATCCAGCGCGCTCAGTGCCGGGGACGAGGCGATCATCCAACCCGAGAACACCGTCTCGGCCTCGGTGTCGCGCACCATGACATAGGCATAGGCATCGCCTGCCGGGTTCTCCTCGGGGTAACGACACTCGCCCAGTTCCAGAAGCAACCGCCCAACGGGTGCGCCGCCGCCATTGTCCAGTTCGACATCGCGCACGTCGCCTGACAGCTTGTCGAGAACGCGCAAAACCGCCCCGGTGCCCCGGTTGGTCGGCTCGGCCCAGCCCGCGCCAGCGCCCAGGATCAGAGCGGCGGCAAGCGCCAGCCGGCTCATTCCTCGTCTCCGCCGCCCGACACGTATTTCAGCAGCAGCGTGACCAGGCTGACCGAGCTTTGAGTATCTTCGATCTCTGCCCCCGGCTCCAGCGGGAACAACGAGCCGCCGGGCATGATCTCGATGAAATTGCCGCCCAGCAGCCCCTCGGACGACACGATCACCGCGCTGTCGTCGGGGATTTCAACGTCCTGCGCGACGGTGAACGTGGTGTCGGCGCGAAAGGTTTGCGGGTTCAGGTCGATACCCGTGACCGTGCCGATCTTGACCCCGGCCAGGCGCACATCGGTGCCGACATTGACCCCCTCGACCGAGCGAAACGAAGCCGTCAACGGATAGCCCGCGCCCGCGTTGGTGAATCCGGTGCTTTCGCCGGTATAAACCACGAACCCGATCGCAGCCGCCAAAACCGCGCCACCCACAAGTATTTCCGCTTTAGAATGCGACATGCGCTTATTCCGGGCTCCACGCCTCGTAATCGCGGCGCTCCACTGGTTCGACGCGGCGAATCGAGCCGGCAGGGGCATAGGCCAGCGGAGTGCCGGTCAGGTTTTCCTGGTGCGGCTTTTCCCACGACCTGTGCCGGAACGGCTTGTCCGTGGGCGGCGCATCAAAGGTATGGTGCAGCCAGCCATGCCAATCGGGGCTGACGCGGCTGGCCTCGACCTCGCCGTTATAGATCACCCAGCGGCGCTTGCCGTCATGCGAGCGATAAAAGATGTTGCCCTGCTCATCTTCGCCAACCTTTTCGCCGTAGCGCCAGGTAAACAGCTGCGTGCCAAGCGTCTGGCCGTCCCACCAGATGAAGACACGCTTGAGGAAGTCGCCAATGCTCATCTTTGCCTCCGAAAGATACTGCCCCCGATATGGCGTATCGGGGCGCAAACGTCCAGTGCGAAACCGGGCTGGTCGCCCGCCCGTGGGCGGCATTTCCCCGGCCCGATCCCTGTTCACCCCCTGACGGTCGGCCCGTTGGGACGGTTTTGAAACCCGCTCCGGGGAACCATGAAAAAGGGGCCCGAAGGCCCCTTTGTGATGACAGGACGCGGGCAGCCTTACCCCGCGGTCGCGCCCTCTTTCTTCTTGTCCGAATAGATCAACAGCGGTTTGGCTTCGGATGTTACCGCCTCGTCATTGACCACGACCTCTTGCACGTCTTCCAGGCTGGGCAGGTCGAACATGGTATCCAGCAGGATATCCTCAAGGATCGAGCGCAGCCCGCGCGCACCGGTCTTGCGCGCGATGGCCCGTTTGGCGATGGCCTTCAGCGCATCATCGGTAAAGGTCAATTCAACGTCTTCCAGTTCGAACAACCGCTGGTATTGCTTGACCAGGGCATTCTTGGGCTGGGTCAGAATGGTGACCAGCGCATCCTCGTCCAGGTCTTCGAGCGTTGCCAGAACAGGCAGACGGCCGACGAATTCAGGGATCAGGCCGAATTTCAGCAGGTCTTCGGGTTCCAGATCCTGGAACACCTCGCCCACGTTGCGTTCATCAACGTCGCGCACATCGGCGCCAAAGCCCATTGCGCTGCCCTTGCCGCGCTGCGCAATGATGCGGTCAAGCCCTGCGAAGGCGCCGCCGCAGATGAAAAGGATGTTGGTCGTGTCCACCTGGAGGAATTCCTGCTGAGGATGCTTGCGCCCCCCCTGCGGCGGGACAGAGGCAACGGTGCCTTCCATCAATTTCAATAGCGCCTGCTGCACCCCCTCGCCCGACACGTCTCGGGTGATCGAGGGATTCTCGGACTTGCGCGTGATCTTGTCGACCTCGTCGATATAGACGATGCCGCGCTGCGCGCGTTCGACGTTGTATTCGCTGGCCTGCAACAGCTTGAGGATGATGTTTTCCACATCCTCGCCGACATACCCCGCTTCGGTCAGCGTGGTTGCGTCGGCCATGGTAAACGGCACGTCCAGGATGCGCGCCAGCGTCTGCGCCAGCAACGTCTTGCCGCAGCCGGTCGGGCCGATCAGCAAGATGTTCGACTTGGACAGCTCTATATCGCTGGATTTCGCCGCGTGGTTCAAACGCTTGTAGTGGTTATGCACCGCGACAGACAAAACGCGCTTGGCCATGGCCTGGCCGATCACGTAATCGTCCAGCACATCGCAGATATCCTTGGGCGTCGGCACGCCGTCGGTGGCCTTTAGCCCCGCGCTCTTGGTTTCCTCGCGGATGATGTCCATGCACAGCTCGACGCACTCGTCGCAGATGAACACCGTCGGACCCGCGATCAGCTTGCGCACCTCGTGCTGGCTCTTGCCGCAAAAGCTGCAATAGAGCGTGTTCTTGCTGTCGCTGCCGGAATTCGTTGCCATATCGTCCCTTTCAGGCCTCGTCCTGCATCGGCTTGGGTCGGGGCCGATGCTGTATTCTGTCCAAAGCGTAAAGCAGCGGACCCGCGCCGACAATGCGAAAATTTTTGCCGCGCAACGCGCTTGCGCGGCGTTCAGGTGTTACGCTTCGTCCCCGTCGCCCTTGGCGCGGCTTTCCACTATCTCGTCGATCAGGCCCCATTCCTTGGCGTCTTCGGGGCTCATGAAATTGTCACGTTCCAGCGCGGCCTCGACCTTTTCAAGGGTTTGGCCGGTGTGCTTTACGTAGATCTCGTTCAGCCGACGCTTCAGTTTCAGCGTCTCCTCGGCATGAATCATGATGTCGGTCGCCTGACCCTGGTAGCCGCCCGAGGGCTGGTGCACCATGATACGGCTGTTGGGCAGCGAAAAGCGCATGCCCTTTTCGCCTGCCGTCAGCAAAAGCGACCCCATCGACGCCGCCTGCCCGATCACCAGCGTGCTGACCTTGGGCTTGATGTATTGCATCGTGTCGTAGATCGACAACCCGCTGGTCACAACGCCGCCGGGGCTGTTGATATACATCGAGATTTCCTTGGAGGGGTTCTCGGCCTCGAGGTGCAGCAACTGCGCCACGATCAGGCTGCTCATGCCGTCATGCACGGGGCCGTTGACGAAAATGATCCGCTCTTTCAGCAGCCGGGAAAAGATATCATAGGCCCGCTCGCCCCGGCTGGTCTGCTCAACCACCATGGGAACGAGGGTGTTCATGTATGTTTCAAATGGGTCTTTCATTTCCGCCTGCCTGCTAAAGGTGTATCGCCGATGGTTAGTCGTCAGTTCCTAACCGAGTCTTAGTGATGCGCCCAAGGGGCTGCAAGGGGCGGCGACGTTGTTGCCCGCCCCCGACGATGACCTAGCTGCGCCGCTGTCGTTACAAGGCAAGAGCAGCATGACCGAATTTCCCGCCACGCGCACCGCCGCGCTTGAAAAACTGAACGCCTTCGTGCCCCGCGCAGGGGCCGATTACGCCAGGCTGCGCAACTTCGATCACGGGGCCGGACGTCACGAAAACGTGTCCGGCCTGTCACCCTATATACGCAATCGCCTTCTGACCGAACACGAGGTTCTACAAGCCGTTCTGGCCCGTCATTCGGTGCGGGGTGCAGAAAAATTCATCGCCGAGGTCTATTGGCGCACTTATTGGAAGGGCTGGCTGGAAATGCGCCCATCGGTATGGCTTGATTATCGCGCCGGGGTGATGCGTTCCTGGGACAGGGTCCAGGTTGAGTCCGGCCTGCGCAAGAGATGGGAGACCGCCTGCCACGGCCGCACCGGCATCGACGCTTTCGATCACTGGGCGCAAGAGCTGGTGCAAACCGGCTATCTGCACAACCACGCGCGGATGTGGTTCGCCTCGATCTGGGTTTTCACCCTGCGCCTGCCGTGGCAGTTGGGGGCTGATTTCTTCCTGCGCTACCTGCTTGATGGCGATCCGGCCTCGAACACGCTGGGCTGGCGCTGGGTGGCGGGCCTCCAGACAAGGGGCAAGACCTACCTGGCGCGGCCCGCGAACATCGCGAAATACACCGGCGGTCGGTTTCATCCGCAGGGCCTGGCATCCGCCGCACCCGCGCCCGACAGCGCGCCGCACCCGGCACCGCTGCCCGCGCCCGGCAGTGACAGGGCTGCTTTCAACACGCCGACAGCGCTGGTCCTTCATGAGGATGACCTGAGCCCCGGCTACTTACTTGACCGGGGCCTGCAACCCGTGGCCACCGCGTTGGTGCAGGCCAGCGCGGCGCGCAGCCCCTTGAACGTGTCGGAAAACGTGCATCGCTTTACCGCCGGTGCTTTGCAAGATGTGCAGGCTAGGTGGAGCGGGCGGCTGGGCCCGATCACCATGATCGGCGATGCCACCGCCCTGCGCGCCTGGGCTGCCGATACCGGCGCCGCGCAGATCGTTACCCCCCACGCCCCCGTCGGCCCGGTGGCCGAGATGCTGGATGCGCTGCAGATCGATCAGCCCGTGCACCGCATCCTGCGCGATCACGACGCACGCGCCTGGCCCCATGCCACGCACGGGTTTTTCCGTTTCAAGCAGGCCATCCCTGACCTGCTGGCCGCCGCCGGGCTGACAAAGACATGAGCATGCGCCGCAAGCCATCACCGTCAACGCCGGGATTTCTTGCAAAGGGCGCAGAGCTTACCTATACGCGCGAACATGCTTGACGCCGCACCAAACCGCCCCGACCTGCCGCCCGAAATCGCGCGGCGCCGCACCTTTGCGATCATCTCGCACCCGGATGCGGGCAAGACAACGCTAACCGAGAAATTCCTGCTTTACGGCGGCGCCATCCAGATGGCCGGACAGGTGCGTGCGAAGGGCGAGGCTCGGCGCACGCGCAGCGACTTCATGAAGATGGAGCAGGACCGCGGCATTTCGGTTTCCGCATCTGCAATGTCATTTGATTTCAAGACGTTCCGATTCAATCTTGTTGACACGCCCGGCCACTCGGATTTTTCCGAAGACACCTATCGCACCCTCACGGCGGTGGACGCGGCGATCATGGTGATCGACGGCGCCAAGGGCGTGGAAAGCCAGACCCGGAAATTGTTCGAGGTCTGCCGCCTGCGTGACCTGCCCATCCTGACCTTCTGCAACAAGATGGATCGCGAAAGCCGCGATACCTTCGATATCATCGACGAGATCCAGGAAAACCTGGCCATCGATGTCACGCCGGCCAGTTGGCCCATCGGCGTGGGCCGCGATTTCCTGGGATGCTACGACATGCTGCATGACCGGCTAGAGCTGATGGACCGCGCCGATCGCAACAAGGTGGCCGAATCCATCAAGATCAACGGCCTGGACGACCCGAAGCTGGCCGAACACGTACCCGCCCACCTGCTTGCGCAACTGCGCGAAGAGGTCGAGATGGCGCGCGCGTTGCTGCCAACACTCAACCCGCAATCGGTGCTCGAAGGGCATATGACGCCGATCTGGTTCGGCTCGGCCATCAATTCCTTCGGCGTCAAGGAATTGATGGAAGGCATCGCCCGATACGGCCCCGAACCGCAACCGCAGCAAGCCATCCCACGCCAGATTTCCCCCGAGGAAACAAAGGTTTCCGGCTTTGTGTTCAAGGTGCAGGCCAACATGGACCCAAAGCACCGCGACCGCGTGGCTTTTGTCCGGCTGGCCTCGGGCCATTTCAAGCGCGGCATGAAACTGACCCACGTGCGCACCAAGAAACCGATGACGGTGTCAAGCCCGGTGCTTTTCCTCGCCTCGGATCGTGAACTGGCCGAAGAGGCCTGGGCCGGCGACATCATCGGGATTCCCAACCATGGCCAGTTGCGCATCGGCGACACCCTGACCGAGGGCGAGGCGCTACGCGTCACCGGCATCCCCAGCTTTGCGCCCGAACTTTTGCAAACGGCCCGCGCCGGCGACCCGATGAAGGCCAAGCACCTGGAAAAGGCATTGATGCAATTCGCCGAGGAAGGCGCGGCAAAGGTGTTCAAGCCCAGCATGGGAGCGGGTTTCGTGGTGGGCGTGGTCGGCGCGCTGCAATTCGAGGTGCTGGCCAGCAGGATCGAGCTGGAATACGGCCTGCCCGTGCGTTTTGAAACCTCGCAATTCACCTCGGCCCGCTGGGTCAACGGCCCGAAAGAAGCGGTGGACAAGTTTATCGCCGCCAACAAGCAGCACATCGCGCATGATAACGATGGCGACATCGTTTACCTTACGCGGCTGCAATGGGATATCGACCGGATCGAACGGGATTATCCCGATGTGACCCTGTCGGCGACCAAGGAAATGATGGTCTAGCGCCATGCCGCTGCAAAACCGCGTGCTGCCAACTGGTCAAATCGTGGCGCACCCGGCCCGCGGCACGATGATGGGCAATCGGGGCATCCTGCATGATGACGCGCGGCGGCTGGGCCCGGCGCGCTGGCGCCACCCGCACTGGATCTGCTGCGTGTTGAGCTTCAAGGGTCGGCACAGGCAGATCATGCATCCCAAACGCTATACCGAGCTGTTTTTCCTGGATGAAGCGGTCGCTCTCGCGGCCGGGCATCGCCCCTGCGCCGAATGTCGCCGCGCCGATTACACCCGTTTCCGAAAGCTGTGGGAACAGGCGCATGGGCCGGTGGCAACCGCGGCCGCGCTAGACCGGGCATTACATCGGGCGCGTGTGACACGCGACAGGCAACAGGTGCGCCACCATGCGGCAGCGCGGGATGTGCCCGCTGGCAGCTTCATCGCTGTGAACGATCAACCGCACCTCGTGGTAAGCGACTGTATTTTTCCCTTTACATTAGATGGTTACGGATCACCTTTCATCTTGCCGAAAGGCATGACAACCGTGCTGACACCCGCACCTCTGGTTGCCGTTCTGCGCCTTGGATACGCGCCCCAACTTCATCCCAGCACCCGCTGATCGCGCCTTGCGCAGCGCGCATACCCGCGTCATCCTTGTCACCATGACCGGTATTCCCCGCCCCCTCGTGGCCAACCTTCTTGGCGTGGACGAATCCACGCTGCCTCCGGGCGACCTGCCCGTTGATCGGCTGGCCGCGCATTTGCTGGCCTATCTGCGCGACACCGCAGATGACGACCCGTCTGAATCCAGCCTGCGCGCGCATCCGAAGGCCTGGGCCTATGCCTTGACCGATGCGCTATGCGCAAACGCCCCCGAACACGCGCTGACGCTGGTACAGGCGGCGGTTGCTCAGGCCGCCGCCCCTGATGACGTGGCCATGATCGCCGCCGGCCCGCTGGAAGACCTGCTTGCGCGGCACGGCGCCGATGTGATTGCCATGATCGAAACGCTTGCCAAAGGGTCGGCCCGTATGCGCTTTGCCCTGTCGGGCGTCTGGCCCGAACAGGTCAACCCGATGGTCTGGGCCAGGGTCGAGGCCGCCCGTGCCCCCGGCCCTGAGCTTGACGCGGGCGACGCGATGCCGCCTGCCTGACGCGGGCGCTTGCGCAATTTCGCCCGTCAGGCCATCTTCGCCGCATGAATAGCGACCAGCCCACCTATCCCGGCGGCTTTCCCGCGATCCTGACCCAGATGGAGGGCCGGCGCGCGCCCCTGGTCTATGGACCCGGCGAGGCGCTGCCGCCGCTCGACGTCGATTTTGCACCGCTCAAATCTGCCCGCGTCGATGGCCGCGCCCCTGAAATGCGTGGCAGCCGCAGCTCTTATGCACGTAAATTCAGGGACTTGTCGGAAGAATTTGATTCTTTGCCTGAACTTTTATGCCTGCACGGTCTGCTGATCGCCAACCTGCGCCGCCGGGGCCAGCCCGATCATTGCGCGGCCCTGTTCCAGCGCCTTTGGGCCGAAGAGGCCGATTACCTGCTCGCCCGGCTGGATGCGCGCTGGCTCGTTTCGGCTGTCACCACCTTCGGCGATCATGGTCAGACCGAAACCCAGCGCCGCGTGGGCCAGTCGTTGACCGTGCTGTTCGGGATGATGAAACTCTATGAAACCGAGCGGCTGTATTCCGGCGCCAAGCCGGACCAGCCCTTTGCCCTCAAAAAGAAATCCTCGCGAACGCTGCCAATGCAGATGGACGCCTATGCCATCGTCGGCGGCGGGCTTGATGTGAACCTGCTGGGCCGGTTGTGGCAAGAGGCGCAAGATGACGCGGTAATCGCCCCGCTGGCCCATCATCTGCTCGACCAGCTTATCCACGACCCCGGCGGCATCTTTCGGCGTCTGCGCATCATGCGGGCGCGGCGGGAGAAACAGCTTGCCGACGATGGCATCAGGAAACAGAAGGCGCAGAATGACACTGCGCCGGTCGACGCTCCGGTTGACCATGCCCGCGTGAAAACCAGCCCAAGGTCAATCCGCTGGGGGACCGTCACGCTCACCAATGAGCCCCTCGCGCGCATTGCCCGTTTTGCCGCGCACCACCTGGAACTGGGCGCGGCACGGGTGACGATCTACCTTGATGCACCCGACGCTCTGGCGGAAGAAACCTTTTCAAGACATCCTGATGTCGAGGTGATCACCTGCGATGACGCATGGTGGGCGCGCCAGAAGAAACCGCGCATGAAGGCGCACCAATTGCGGCAGGTCTGGGTTGCAACGCAATGCTATAATCTCAGCGATCTCGATTGGCTCGCCCATGTGGACGTGGATGAGTTCCTTCTGCCTGACGGCCCGCTGCCCGACCTGCTGGCGGCCGTCCCCGCCGACCAGGCCGCGCTGCTTGTTCCACCGGCCGAGCTGTTGGCCGGCAGCCAGCCCGAGGCGTTCAAGTTGACGCCGCGCATGGCCGGGCAGGACAAATCCGCGCTCACCCATCTCTACCCCACGTTCGGCAGCCATCTACGCGGCGGTTTCGTCAGCCACCTCGAGGGCAAGCTGATAACGCGCACCGGCATCCCGGGCCTGCGCCTTGGGCTGCACACGCTGACGCACGAGGGTGCGCCGGTGCAAAACCGCCTGCGATCCGAACAGATCCTGCTGGGGCACGCCCACGCCCCTGACTGGGACACGTTCCGCCGCCATCTCGACTTTCGCATGACACGCGGCAGCTATCGCAAGGCCGAGGCCGACAGGTTCAAGCTGCGCGACGTGCTGGCCTTTCTTGTCGAAACCGAGGGCGAACCCGGCCTGCGGGCCTTTTTTGACGAGGTCTGCGCCGCATCGCCTACCCTGGTGAAAGAGCTGCGCGCGCGCGGCATGTTGGTTGAACGGCCGCTGAACCTGGATCAAGCGGTTGCACGCCATTTCGGGCCGCTACCGGGGGCCAGGCCATGACGCAACCGACATGGGGCATCGTGGCAACCATCAAGGCGCCGCCGCGCGCGGTGCTGGATTTCGCGGCGCATCACCTCGATCTCGGGGCGCATCGCTTGTTCATCTATCTTGACGATGACAACCCTGCCGCTTTCGACGCGCTCAAGGCGCACCCGAAATGCCGCCCCCTGCTGACCGATGACGCCTATTGGCGCAAGCTGGGCATGAAAAGGCGCGTGAAGCACCAGTCACGACAGTTCGAAAACGCCCGCCACGCCTATGGGCGCGCCATCGGACAGGTCGATTGGCTGGCCCATATCGACGTTGATGAATTCCTCTGGCCCGACCGCCCGATGTCCGATCAATTGGCCGCCCTGCCCGAAACCTGCATGGGCGCGCGCATCCGCCCGGCCGAGGCGCTGGCAGGCGAAGGCCCTGTAACCCATTTCAAGACGTGCGCCGCCGATCGCCCCACCCGTGACAGGCAAACCGCGGCCATCTGGCCCGATTACGGCGCGCATCTGAATGGTGGCTTCCTCAGCCACGTGGCCGGCAAGATGATCTATCGCACCGGCATCGACGGGCTGAAGGTGCAGATCCACAACATCTGGGTGCACGACAAGATGAACCCCGGCGAAACCACGCTGGCCGATACCACCTTGCTGCACATGCATGCAGAAAGCTGGCCGGCCTTTCGCGCCGCGCTGGAGTATCGCCTTGAAAAGGGATCATACCGGGCCGAGCTGAAACCGGGCCGGCAAGGCGCCCTGACCATGCACGCCCTGCTGCAAACCCTGCGCACGGAGGGAGGCGAAGACGCGATCAGGCAGTTCTATGACGCGGTCTGCACCGCCCGCCCCGATCTGTTGGCGCGACTGCGCGAGCACGGGCTATTGCGCAGTCACGCGCTTGAGCTTGACCGAAAACGCGCGCGGCACTTTCCCGGGATTGCTGCCTGTCAAGAAACAATCCACCCGATTTTCCCCGATTAAGCCGCCAAGTGACCCGAGTCTCACCTTAACGGCCCCACGCGCATTGACCGCACACCGGCTTTGGGGTAAGTCGCCCCAAGTGGATCACCACGCGAAAAACCGCGGGGCCAGACGGGCCTGATCCCGATCAGACGCTACGGGCCAAGATGTGTCCGTAACCAACGGATACCCATGACGAAGTTTTCCGATCTCAATCTAGACCCGAAAGTCCTAAAAGCCGTCGAAGACGCCGGCTATGAAACCCCAACCCCGATTCAGGCAGGCGCCATACCCCCGGCCCTTGCAGGGCGCGACGTTCTGGGCATTGCCCAGACCGGCACCGGCAAGACGGCCAGCTTTACGCTGCCGATGATCTCGATGCTGGCCAAGGGCCGGGCGCGCGCGCGCATGCCGCGCAGCCTTGTGCTATGCCCCACGCGCGAGCTTGCCGCCCAGGTGGCCGAGAATTTCGATACCTATACCAAGCACCTGAAATTGACCAAGGCGCTGCTTATCGGCGGTGTCAGCTTCAAGGAGCAGGAACAGCTTATCGACCGCGGCGTTGACGTGCTGATCGCCACCCCGGGCCGCCTGCTCGACCATTTCGAACGCGGCAAGCTGTTGCTGACCGGCGTGCAGATCATGGTAGTGGACGAAGCTGACAGGATGCTCGACATGGGGTTCATCCCCGACATCGAACGCATCTTTTCCCTGACGCCCTTTACCCGCCAGACGCTGTTTTTCAGCGCCACCATGGCACCAGAGATCGAGCGGATCACGAACACCTTCCTGTCCGCCCCCGAGCGGATCGAGGTCGCCCGCCAAGCCACCGCCGGCGAGAACATCAAGCAGGGTGTGGTGATGTTCAAACCGTCACGCCGTGACCGCGAAGGCAGCGAAAAGCGCCACGTGTTGCGCGCGCTGATCGAATCAGAGGGCGCGGGCTGCAAGAACGCCATCATCTTCTGCAACCGCAAGACCGACGTGGATATAACCGCCAAAAGCCTCAAGAAACACGGCTATGACGCGGCACCGATCCATGGCGATCTTGACCAGAGCCAGCGGATGCGCACGCTTGACGAGTTCCGCGATGGCACATTGCGGTTCCTGGTCGCTTCTGACGTGGCCGCGCGCGGGCTGGACATTCCAGATGTCAGCCACGTGTTCAATTTCGACGTTCCCAGCCACGCCGAGGACTACGTGCACCGCATCGGCCGCACGGGCCGCGCAGGCAAGAAGGGCACCACCCTGATGATCTGCACCCCGCGCGACGAAAAAACCTTCGACGCCATCGAACGGCTGCTGCAACAGGAAATCCCGCGCATCGAAAACCCGCTGGGCGACGCGATGCCCGATGACAACAAGCGGGATGCCGAAGCCCCACGGGATGAAAAGAAACCGCGGCCGAAACGCAGCCGCGCAAAAAAACCCGATGCCGACGCCCCGAAGGACGTGCAGGCCGACACACCGGCACCCGAAAAAGCGGACAAACCCGCGAAACCGGATGACAGCCCGAAACCGACCGACCGCCCCAAGCCCGACCAGAACCGCAGCCGTGGCGGACGGGGCAAGGATGACAAGGTCGTTGGCATGGGCGATCACATGCCCAGCTTCATCGCGCTGAGTTTCGACGAACGCCGCGCGGGCTGACAGAGGTCAGATCAACGCGCGGCAAATCGCCGGAAGCTGTGAAAAATCGTCGAATGCCTTGTCATGGGGCATTTCGTCCAACGCGACGGTGCGGATACCCCCGGTAAACAGCACAAAAGGCACGTTCGCCGCCCGGGCCGTTTCAGCGTCCACGGGGCTATCGCCCACGAAGATGCCAGTCGCCGCGCCAAGACCATCAAGCGTATGGCGCAGCGGCGCCGGGTCGGGTTTGCGCCTATCCAGCGTGTCACCCGCAACGATCGTGTCGAACGCCCCATCCAGTTCCAGATGATCCAGAACCGCACGCAACGGCCCTGTGGGCTTGTTGGTGCACAGGCCAATGGTCCAACCGTCGGCCCGCAACTGACAAAGCGCCTCGCGCGCGCCGGGAAATGCCCCGGTCATTTGGGCCGCATTCTTGTAATGCAGGATAAACCGCTCCATCAGCCTGTCGAAACGCGCCGGATCAAGCCCGCCCGCCGCGATAAGCCGCTTCAGAAACACGATTTCCCCCAGCCCGACAAACCCGGCGATATCGCCCTGCGGCAAGGTGGGCCGCCCCTCTTCTTGCAAAAGGGTATTGGCCGCATTGGCAATGCCCGGCAAGCTGTCGATCAGCGTGCCGTCAAGGTCGAAGACGACAGCCTTCATTCCAGCCGGCTGACGATCACTGTCACTTCGGCCTTCTTCCCGACCTCGTCCATGCAGGTCTTGCGCGCGATGCGTTTCAGACCCTCTTCCAACTTGTCGTCATCGGCGCGGGTCTTGGTGCCGGCCCGGCGCAGGAACTGGTCAAGATCTTCTTCCAGCACGTCCTGCAGCGGCGCATTGGACCGCCCGGTTTCCGCCAACCCCTTGATCTCGCACCAGGGTTCCCCCAGCGGCTCGTCATTTTCGTCCAGGATTACCGACACCACGACATGCCCGTTGAGCGCCATGCGAATACGGTCGCGCACGATGCCGTCCAGCGCGCCGATCTGCACCGAGCCATCCAGGTAGGTGCGCCCAGTTTCAACGTAGCCCGCCACCTTCGGCGCGTTGCCCGACAGCGATACCATCGTGCCATTGACCGCCAGGATCGATTGCACGCCATTGGCCTTTGCCAGTTTCGAATGTTCGCGCAAATGGCGGTGTTCACCATGCATCGGGATAACGACTTGCGGCTTCATCAGCTTGTGCATGGTCGTCAGGTCGGGGCGGTTCGCGTGGCCCGACACGTGATAGCGCCCGCCCTGATCGTCGACCACGTCAACGCCCATCTCCGAGAACGCGTTGATGACGCGAATGACACCGCGTTCATTCCCGGGGATGGTTTTCGACGAGAACAGGAACAAATCGCCCTCTTTCAACTTCATGCCCAGGTATTTGCCATTGGCCAACTGCGCGCTGGCTGCGCGCCGCTCACCCTGGCTGCCGGTGACCACCAGCATCACGTTCTCTCGCGGTGTCTGCGCGGCATCCTCGGGGCTGATGACCGACGGAAAATCCGACAACACGCCGGTGGTGACAGAGGCCTCGACCATCCTGCGCATGGCCCGCCCCATCAGGCAGATCGAGCGGCCCGCACGCACGCCTGCTTCGGCCAGGGTTTTCACCCGAGCGACGTTGCTGGCAAAGGTGGTGGCCACCACCATGCCGTTTGCCTCGGCAATCAAGGCCTCGAGATTGTCGGCAATGTCGGTTTCAGACCGCCCCGGATCGGGCGAAAAGACGTTGGTGGAATCGCAGACCAGCGCCTTGATGCCGGGTTTGGCGACCTCGGCCCAAGTCTCCGGGTCCCATGCCTCGCCCACGATCGGGGTCGAATCCAGTTTGAAATCGCCGGTATGCACCACGCGGCCTTCGGGCGTGTCGATCACCAGCGCGCTGGTTTCGGGGATCGAGTGCGAGACCGGCAAGAATCCAACGGTAAAGGGCCCCGCCGTCACGGTTTCGGGCCATTTCGACACGGTGGTTACCGCCTTGTCGGAATGACCATGCTCGGCCATCTTGCCGCGCGCGATATGCGCGGTAAAGGCACGGGCATAAATCGGTGCACCCAGGCGGTCATACAAATGGCCCACCGCGCCCACGTGATCTTCGTGGGCGTGGGTGATGAAAATCGCCTCGATCCTGTCGCGGCGTTCTTCCAGCCAGGCGATGTCGGGCAGGATCAGGTCAACGCCCGGCGTGCCGTCCATGTCGGGAAAGGTGACGCCCAGGTCGACCACGATCAGCCGCTCGTCATCCTTGGGGCCATATCCGTAGACATAGCAATTCATGCCCACTTCACCGGCGCCGCCGAGGGGAAGGTAAATCAGTTTCTTGCTGCTCATAAGCTGCCGTTTTCCTTGTTATACGCGTATATCACGGTCAAACCGTGCATTGTCAGATCTTCTTCTATGCAATCGAACAGGTCTTCGGCCTGTGCGAAAAGCGGGGCAAGCCCGCCGGTGCCGACCACTTTCATGGGGCGACCATATTCTTCTTTCACGCGGGCGGTGATGCCCTCGATCAGCCCGGTATATCCCCAGAACACGCCCGACTGGATACAGGCCACCGTATTGGTGCCGATCACACGGTCAGGCTGGGTGATGTCAATATGCGGCAGAGCCGCTGCTCCCATATGTAGGGCCTCGAGGCTCAGATTCACACCCGGCGCAATCACGCCGCCGACATAGGCGCCATCCACCGCGACCACGTCGAAATTCGTTGCGGTGCCGAAATCCACCACCACCACGTCGCCGCCGTGCCTGTCAAACGCGGCCACCGCATTGGCCAAACGGTCAGGCCCCACCTGCGTGCCCGGATCGACGCGGGGCGGTTGGGGCAGCAGGCAATCGGGCTTGCCCACCACCAGCGGACGCACGCCAAAAAAGCGGTCGGTGAACACGCGCAGGTTCCAGACCACGCGCGGCACGGTCGAGGCAATGACCACATCGGTGATATCCGCGTCAATGCCGTAATGCTTCACGAGGGTGGAAAACCAGGTGAAATAGGCATCGGCCGTGCGGGCGTGATGGGTCGAGGTGCGCAGCGTGCACAGAAATTTCTGTCCGTCCCAGATCGAGAAAACCGTATTGGTGTTGCCGCAGTCAATCGCCAGAAGCATGCCCGCCCCCTTCAAAAAAAATCTCGGCCGCGGGTATCGCCGCACGGCCCTGCGCCGTCAAAAGCACCAGATTGCCCCGGTCGTCAATCGTCTCGAACGTGCCTTCCAGCGTGTCGCGCAGGGTGCGCGCGATGATCGGCGCCCCCAACCGCGCCGCGCGGGCCAGCCAAGCCTCGCGTATCGGCGCAAAGCCATAGGTATCAAACTGGGCCCGCCTTTGCGCAAATGCCGGCGCCAGTTGGTCAAGAAAATCATCGGGCGTGATTGCCACCCCGGTTTCCGACAATAGCGAAACCGGGCGCAGCGCCTGCGGCTCAACCGTGGCCTGTGTTGGCACATCGCGCAGGTTGACCCCGATACCAATGGCCAGATGTGCCACACCGCCCCCCGTGCCTCCCATGCTTTCCAGCAAGATTCCGGCCAGTTTGCCGCCGTTGAGCAGCACGTCATTGGGCCATTTCAACGCGAAACGCGCGGGCTGGCCGGTGACCGTGCTGCACGCGTCATGCAGCGCAAGCGCAGCCACGAAGGAAAGGAGCGCCACGTGATCGGGCCGTCCCTTGGGCCGCAGCACCAGCGTGGCCGCGAAATTTCCCACGGGGTCACGCCACGGCCGGCCCCGGCGCCCGCGTCCGGCCGTCTGCCGGTGCGCCAGTATCCACTCGGGCCCGGCCAGGCCCGGCGCGATGCGCGCGGCCTCGGCATTGGTGCTGTCGACCTCGGTCAGGATGCGGCGCCCGTATCCGTCGGGCCAGGTCATGCGCAGGGTGCCCTAACGCGAACGGCGCCCATTGGGCGCCGCCACGTGCGATATGCGGAGCGCTTAGTTGACAAGCGTCGCTGCGGCGGCGGCGGCCGCACCCTCGATCCCGAAGAGGTTTATGATACCCAGAACCATCACCGCAGCCGAGCCCATCAGGCAAACCCACAGAACCGGCGCACGGCCTGTTTCCAGCGTTTCGCCCTCTTCACCAAAATACATGTAGTAGACGATGCGCAGGTAGTAGAAGGCGCCGATGGCCGATGCGACAGCCGATGCCACCACCAGCCAGACCATGTCGGCGTCCAGCGCCGCGCGCCACACGCCCAGCTTGGCGAAAAAGCCCAGCATCGGCGGAACGCCCGCAAGGCTGAACATCAGCACCAGCATGGCCAGCGCACGGCCCGGTTCGCGCTTGGCATACATGTTCAGCGCGCTGATATCGGTGACCGGCTTGCCGTCTTTCTCCATCGACATGATGAACGCGAAGGTGCCTATATTCATGGTCACGTAAATCGCCATGTAGATCAGCATGGCCTCGACGCCCAGGGCGGTGCCCGCTGCGAGGCCGATCATCGCGTACCCCATATGCGCGATGGACGAAAATGCCATCAGCCGTTTTATGTTGGTCTGGCCGATGGCGGCAATCGCGCCAAGGAACATCGACAGAACCGCCAACAACGACACGATCTGCCCCCAATCGTTGCTGACACCGCCAAAGGCATCGTGCATCACGCGGGCAAACAGCGCCATGGCCGCGACCTTTGGCGCCGTGGCGAAAAAGGCCGTGACCGGCGTGGGCGACCCTTCGTAGACATCCGGCGTCCACATGTGGAAGGGCACGGCAGATACCTTGAACGCAAGCCCCGCGATCATGAAGACCAGGCCGAACAGCAGCCCCAGCGGCGCTTGCCCGTCACCTGCGGCCCCGATGATGCCCGAAAACAGCGTGGTCCCCGCAAAGCCGTAAATCAGCGACGCGCCATAAAGCAGCAGACCCGAGGACAACGCGCCAAGAATAAAGTATTTCAGACCGGCCTCGGTGGATTTCATGCTATCGCGGCGCAAGCTGGCCACGACATACAAAGCCAGCGATTGCAGCTCCAACCCCATGTAAAGGGCAATAAGGTCGCCGGCGCTGACCATCATCATCATGCCCACCGCCGACAGTGTAACAAGTACCGGGTATTCGAACCGCAACATGCCGCGACGCGCCATGTAATCCTGGCTCATGACCAGAACCACCGCCGCGCTCAGCAGGATGGTGACCTTGGCGAAACGGGCAAAGGCATCGTCGTGGAACATGCCGCCGAAAGCCACGTTGACGCCCTCGCCCGTCAACCCGATCCACAACGCGACCAGCGCCAGAACACCGGCCGTAACCCATGTCAAAAGGCCAGCGGCGCGGTCCTTGGCGGTATAGACGGTCCCCACCAGGGCCGACATCGCAAAGACCGACAGGACGATTTCCGGCAGGATAATATTCAGATCAGCCTGGATCATTGTCGTTATGTCCTTATTCCGCTGCGGCGACCTGGGTGGCAGATGCGCCATCGGCCAGGGCCATGTCATAGTTCTGGATCAGCGCCTCGACCGAGGGGCCGATGATGTCGGTCACCGCGGCCGGGTAAACCCCCAACCACAGGGTCATGAAGATCAGCGGCGCAAAGATCGCCTTTTCCCGGCGGGTCATGTCGCTGATCGTTTTCAGGCTTTCCTTGATCAGGTCACCCAGCACCACCCGGCGATAGAGCCACAACGCATAGGCTGCCGACAGGATCACGCCGCTTGCGGCCACCGCCGCAACCCATGTGTTGACCTGGAAAATGCCCATCAGCGTCAGGAACTCACCGACGAAACCGCTGGTGCCAGGCAGGCCCACATTCGCCATGGTGAAGAACATGAAGATCAAGGCATAGGCCGGCATACGGTTCACGAGGCCGCCGTAAGCGTCGATCTCGCGGGTGTGCATCCGATCATAGATCACGCCCACGCACAAAAACAGCGCGCCCGAGATGAAGCCATGGCTGATCATCTGGAAGATTGCGCCGTCGATCCCCTGCTGGTTCGCGGCAAAGATACCCATCGTGACATACCCCATATGGGCAACCGACGAATAGGCGATCAGTTTCTTCATGTCCTCCTGCACCAGCGCGACGAGGCTGGTATAGACGATGGCGATCACGCTCATCCACAGCACCAGCGGCGTCAGCACGTCAGCGCCGACAGGGAACATGGGCAGCGAGAAACGCAGGAAGCCATAGCCCCCCATCTTGAGCAGGATCGCCGCCAGGACAACCGACCCTGCCGTAGGCGCCTGAACGTGCGCATCGGGCAGCCATGTATGCACGGGCCACATCGGCATCTTGACCGCGAAGCTGGCAAAGAACGCCAGGAACAGCAGCGTCTGCAAGCCGCCAACGACCTGGATGCCCAGCACGCTGAAGGTTTCGGACCCGAAGCTGTGCCGCATCAGCGTGGGAATGTCGGTGGTGCCCGCATCCGCATACATCGCCACCATGGCCACCAGCATCAGCACCGAACCGAGAAACGTGTAAAGGAAGAATTTGAAGCTGGCATAGATGCGGTTCTTGCCGCCCCAGATCCCGATGATCAGGAACATCGGGATCAGACCGGCCTCGAAGAACAGGTAGAACAGCACCAGGTCCAGCGCCATGAAAACGCCCAGCATCAGTGTTTCCAACACCAGGAAGGCGATCATGTATTCCTTGACCCGGCTGTTCACGTTCCAGCTGGCCGCGATGACAAGCGGCATCATGAAGGTGGTCAGCAGAACGAACAGAACGCTGATCCCGTCAACGCCCATCTTGTAGGTCATGCCCATCAGCCAGTCACGCTCTTCCACGAACTGGAACCCGGTATCGGCGGGGTCGAACTGCGCCAGGATGAACAGCGAAACGAGGAAGGTCACGCTGGTCGCGATCATCGCCAGCCACTTGGCATTGCGCTGTGCCGCCGCGTCTTCGCCGCGAAGAAAGATGGCAAGGATGGCCGCTGCCAGCGCCGGGATGAAGGTGACGATGGAAAGAAGGTTGTCCATTACTGTGCCCCCCCGGTGAGCGACATCCACGTCACCAGCACCGCGATGCCGATGACCATCCAGAATGCATAGGTAAAGATGTACCCCGACTGGGCACGCCCGGCGAGGCGGGTGACGAACGGGATCACACCCATCGACACGCCATTGATCGCCCCGTCGATCACGTTACCATCGCCGCGCTTCCAGAAGAAGCCGCCGATCCATCTGGCCGGCTTCACGAAAACGAAGTCGTATATCTCGTCGAAATACCACTTGTTGAGCAGGAACAGGTAAAGCGGGCGGTTCACCTCGGCCACGCGCTTGGGCATCGCCGGGTTCACGATGTAGAACCACCAGGCAACCGCCAGCCCCAGGATCATCGCGATGAACGGGCTGACCTTGACCCATTTCGGCACCTTGTGCGCATCGTCCAGAACGGTGTTGCCTGGGGCCACGTGAATGGCACCCTCGCCCGGCGCGCCGGTCAGAACATAATGATGCTCGCCCTCGGCTGCCGCCTCGCCCTCGGCGTCGCCATGCGCCTCGGCCTCGGCATAGGGCACGCCGAAGAACTTGCCGACGGTATCGGTGTGACCAAAGAAGCTGTTGTACCACACCATCCCAGAGAACACCGCGCCGATGGCCAGAACGCCCAAGGGCACCAGCATCACGGTCGGGCTTTCATGGGCGTGCTCATGCGTGTGCTTGTCGCCGCGCGGCTCGCCCCAGAAGGTCAGGAACATCAACCGCCAGCTGTAGAAGCTGGTGAAAAGCGCCGCGATGACCAGCATCCAGAAGGCATAGCCGCCATTGGTGCCGGCATAGGCGCTTTCGATCACGGCATCCTTCGACAGGAACCCGGCAAAGCCGATCGTCGTCAACGGAATCCCGACGCCGGTGATGGCCAGCGTGCCGATCAGCATTGCCCAGAACGTCATCGGGAATTTCTTGCGAAGCCCGCCATAGTTCCGCATGTCCTGCTCGTGATGCATCCCGTGGATGACAGAGCCGGCGCCCAGAAACAGCATTGCCTTGAAAAAGGCATGGGTCAGCAAGTGGAACATGGCGACCGAATAGACACCCACGCCGGCGGCCACGAACATGTAACCCAACTGCGAACAGGTCGAATAGGCGATCACGCGCTTGATGTCATTCTGCACCAGGCCCACGGTGGCGGCGAAGAACGCGGTGGTGGCCCCGATATAGACAATGAATGTCTTGGCCTCGGGCGCGTATTCGAACACCGGCGACATGCGACACACCAGGAAAACGCCCGCCGTCACCATGGTGGCCGCGTGGATCAGGGCCGACACCGGGGTCGGGCCTTCCATCGCGTCAGGCAGCCAGGTGTGCAGGAAAAGCTGCGCCGACTTGCCCATAGCGCCGATGAACAACAAAAACGCGATCAGGTTCGCGGCGTTCCAATCCGTCCAGAGAAAGGTTAGCTGGGTTTCCGCCAACTGCGGTGCCGCGGCAAAGACATCATCCATCTTGATGCTGTCGACCAGGAAATACAGCGCGACAATCCCCAGGACAAAGCCGAAATCGCCCACGCGGTTGACGACGAACGCCTTGATCGCGGCCGCGTTTGCGCTGGGTTTCTTGTAGTAGAAACCGATCAGCAGGTAGGACGCGACGCCCACGCCTTCCCAGCCAAAGAACATCTGGACCAGGTTGTCAGCCGTCACCAGCATCAGCATGGCGAAGGTAAAGAACGACAGGTAGGCAAAAAAGCGCGCCTTGTAATGCTCACCCTCTTTCCAGGCATGGTCATGCGCCATGTAGCCAAAGGAATACAGGTGAACGAGCGCCGAAACGCTCGTCACCACGATCAGCATGATGGCGGTCAACCGGTCCAGCCGGATCGACCAGGCGGTATCAAGCGTGCCCGAGCGAATGAAATCAAGAATATGGATCTGCTGTGTCACGCTGGCATCCAGCGTCAGGAACACGACCCAAGACAAAAGACACGACAGGAACAAAAGCCCCGTGGTAAGCCACTGCGCCGCCGTTTCCCCGATCAGCCGCCAGCCGAAACCGGCGATCAAAGCCCCGATCAGGGGCGCGAAAAGAATGATCTGTGCCATGATCGGTCAGCCTTTCATCACGTTGACGTCTTCGACGTCGATGGTGCCGCGCGTCCTGAAGAAGCACACGAGGATCGCAAGGCCGATGGCGGCCTCGGCGGCGGCCACGGTCAACACGAAAAGCGTGAATACCTGCCCCACCATGTCGCCCAGGTAGCTTGAGAACGCGACAAGGTTGATGTTCACCGCCAGCAGCATCAACTCGATGCTCATCAGCAGGATGATCACGTTCTTCCTGTTCAGGAAGAGCCCGAAAACCCCGATGACGAACAGCGTCGCCGCCACGGTTAGATAATGTTCCAGTCCGATCATTGTGTCCGTCCCATCGTCCGTCCGGTTTATGAGGGGCCCGTCTGGCGCGGGTGCCCCGTCCGGTTCAATTCGTCAGAGGCCCTGCCCCGGTTTCACGTCTTTCAACTGCATGGCCTTGGCCGGGTCGCGGTACATCTGCGCCAGCACGTCCTGCCGTTTGACATCCGCGCGGTGGCGCAGCGTCAACACGATCGCCCCGATCATCGCCACCAGCAAGATCAGGCCCGACAGTTGGAAGATCAGGAAATACTGATCGTAAAGCAGCAGACCCAGCGCGGCTGTGTTCTCGATCCCTTCGGGCGTGACGGCAGCGCGCGCCGCGTCGGCCCCTTGCGACGTTTCCCAAGCGCCAAAGGCAATGGCGAACTGCATCAGCAGGACAAGCCCGATCAGCAACGCCAGGGGCATGTATTTCGCCATCTCGGCCTTCAGCCCGGCGAAATCCACGTCCAGCATCATCACGACGAACAGGAACAGCACAGCCACCGCGCCCACGTAGACGATGACCAGCAGCATGGCCACGAATTCCGCCCCCAGAAGCACGAACAGCCCCGCCGAAGACAGAAACGCAAGGATCAGCCAAAGCACCGAATGTACCGGGTTGCGGCTGATCACGGTGAACAGCCCCCCCGCGATCGCGCAGATGGCGAAAAGGTAAAATGCCAGTGCGACAATGGTCATGTCTCGTCGTCCTTTTCTTCGTCCATCACCTCGCGCGCAAATTCCATCGCACGGGTCATGGCGGGTATGCCGGCGAACATCGACATCTGGGCGATGGTCTCGGCGATTTCATCCTTGGTTGCCCCGGCCTCGCGGGCGTGGCGCACCGTCATGCGGATCTGCGCATCAGCTTGCGCGCCCTGCATCGTCAGCCCCGCCAGCGTCAACAGCAGCCGGGTCTTTGCATCCAGCCCGTCCTTGCTGATCCCCCTGCCAAAGGTCATTTCCATCATGTCCCTTGGCATGGTCGGCCACATCTTTTCGAACCCCTGCGGGTCGAACGATGCCAAGGCGGGATTCATGGCTTTCGCCATGTCCTGCGCTTGCTGCATCATCAGCTCGAAAGGGGTTTTCGCATCGCTCATCTGTATGGCGCGTCCATTTCAAGGTTGCGGGCGATCTCGGCTTCCCAACGGTCGCCGTTATCCAACAGCTTGGCCTTGTCGTAAAACAGCTCTTCGCGGGTTTCGGTGGCAAACTCGAAATTCGGCCCCTCGACGATGGCATCGACGGGGCATGCCTCCTGGCAGAAGCCGCAATAGATGCATTTCGTCATGTCGATGTCATAGCGCGTGGTGCGGCGGCTGCCGTCCTCGCGCGGTTCGGCGTCGATGGTGATCGCCTGCGCGGGGCAGATCGCCTCGCACAGTTTGCACGCGATGCAGCGCTCTTCGCCATTGGGATACCGGCGCAGGGCGTGCTCACCGCGGAACCGCGGGGAAAGCGGGCCTTTCTCGTGCGGGTAATTGATGGTCACCTTCGGTGCAAAGAAATACCGAAAGCCCAGCTTGAACCCCTGGAAGAAGTCCGACAACAGGAAATAACCTGCGGCGCGTTTGTAATCAATCTGCGTCATGCATCAGCTCCCTCAGCCCCAGCGCGCGAACGCGCCCCAGAACCATTCGAATTTTGCGGCAAATGCCACGAAAACCACCCAGAACAGCGACATTGGCAGGAACACTTTCCAACCCAGACGCATCAGCTGGTCATAGCGGTAGCGGGGCGTGATCGCCTTCACCATCGAGAACATGAAGAAGACGAACAGCATCTTCAGGACCATCCACAGGATGCCATCGGGCAGCCCCGGGATGGGCGACAACCAACCGCCAAAGAACATCAGGCTGACCAGTGCGCACATAAGCACCACGGCCACCAGCTCACCGATCATGAACAGCAGGAACGGGGTCGAGCTGTATTCGACCTGGTAGCCAGCCACCAGTTCCGATTCCGCCTCGGGCAGGTCGAAGGGTGGGCGATTGGTTTCCGCCAGTGCCGAGATGAAGAACAGGAACAGCATCGGGAAATGCGGCAGCCAGTACCAGCTGAACAGCCCGTAATTGCCATCCTGCGCCTGCACGATCGACCCGAAATTCATCGACCCGGTCGAGATGATCACCCCGATGATGATCAGGCCGATCGACACCTCGTAGGAGATCATCTGAGCAGCCGAACGCAACGACCCAAGGAACGGGTATTTCGAGTTCGACGCCCAGCCCCCCATGATCACGCCGTAAACCTCAAGCGAGGATACCGCGAAGACATAAAGGATGGCCACGTTGATATCCGAGATCACCCAACCGTCGTTGAACGGGATCACCGCCCAGGCGACAAGCGCCATCACCAGCGAAATCATCGGTGCCAGCAGGAAAACAGCGCGGTCGGCCCCGGCGGGGAACACCACCTCTTTCACCATGTACTTGATGAAGTCGGCAAAACTCTGCAGCAGGCCAAATGCGCCCACCACGTTGGGGCCACGGCGCATCATGACGGCCGCCCAGATCTTGCGGTCGGCATACATAAGGAAGGCCAGCGCCACCAGAAGCGGCACGAGCAAGGCCAGAATCTGCGCGACGATGACGAGAAACATGCCCAGATAGGTGTTGGTAAAGAATTCGACCATTGTTGCCCTCTACACCGTCGGTATTCCGTTTTCATTGCAGGCTGCCGTCACCACCTCGGCATCGATGGTGCGCGTGCCCCGGGGCAGCGCGGGCGAGATCGTATAGACCGCATCGCCCGTCCAGCGCCCGTTATTCTCATCCACCGTCGTGCGCAACTGCCGCGCAAAACCAAAGCCGCGGATAACGGCGTATTGCGCGGCGGCACATTCGGCATAGGCCGTCACATCGTCGGGCCCGCGCGCGCCGCGCATGGTGACGATGAAATTCACCAGTTCGCCATCCAGCAGCCGGGTTTGCACGCCCTCATACACCGCCCCTTCGGGCGCGGCCAGACGCGTTTCAGTCATGGCCTCTTGCGAGGTCATGCAACCGGCCAGCACCGCGCCGGCAAGCGGCGATATGACAACCGCCGCGCGCATCACTCGGCCGCCATCTCCATTGCGCGCGCCTGCGCATTGCGGCTCAGCTCGGCCATCAGCTCGCTTGCCCGCGCGATCGGGTTGGTCAGGTAGAAATCCTTTATCACGTAGCGGAAATCCGCAGCACCCAGGCTGCCCTTCGGCAGCAGTTGCCAGTCGTTTTCGGGCACCGTGTCGATCTGGGCCAGGTGCGGCACTTCGACCACCAACGCCTGTCGCAACTGGGCAAGACTGTCCCAAGGCTGTGTCGCGTCGATCTCGCCGGACAGCGCGCGCAGGATGGCCCAGTTTTCCTTGGCTTCGCCCGGCGCGAAACCGGCGCGCAGCGCCAGTTGCGGGCGGCCCTCGGTATTCACGAACAGGCCCTGCTCCTCGGTATAGGCGGCACCGGGCAGGATAACGTCGGCGCGATGCGCGCCCCGGTCGCCATGGCTGCCCTGGTAGATGACAAAGGCCCCTGCGCCGATCTCGACCTCATCGGCGCCAAGGTTGAAGATCACGTCGGCCTCTTGCACGGCTTCCATGCAACGTTCGGCGGTGGCGCCCGCATCCATCGCACCCACGCGGGATGCGGCGGTGTGCAGCACCAGCATCCGGCCGGTCAGGGCCTGAGCCGCGGCCAGAACGGCAGCACCATCCGCTTCGTTCAGCGCACCTTGTCCGACGATCACGATGGCATCGTCTTGTGGCTTCAGCCCGGTCAGAGCCTTGCGATCGGTGCCCGCATGCGTGACATCATAAGTCAGGTCAACCGCCGGCCCGACCACGACCACCTCGGCCCCTTTAAGCCAGGCCTTGCGGATACGCGCGTTCAGCACAGGCGCTTCTTCACGCGGGTTGGTGCCGACCAGGATGATCTGCCGGGCGTCCTCGATATCTTCGACCGCGACGTTGCCGACATAGGCCGACCGGTTCCCAGCGGGCAGTTTCGCGCCATCGGTGCGGCATTCCACGACACCGCCCTGCCCCTCGATCAACTGTTTCAGCGCATACGCAGCCTCGACCGGGGCAAGATCACCCACAAGCCCGGCCAGCTTGGTCGCGCCCTTGATCGCCTCGCCCGCCTTGGCCAGGGCTTCGCCCCAATTGGCCGGGCGCAGCTTGCCGTTTTCGCGCACGTAGGGGCGGTCCAGACGCTGTCGACGCAGCCCATCCCAGACAAAACGCGTCTTGTCGGAAATCCATTCCTCGTTCACGCCGTCATGGTTGCGCGGCAGGATGCGCATGACCTCGCGCCCCTTCGTGTCCACCCGGATGCTGGAACCAAGCGCATCCATCACGTCGATGGTTTCGGTCTTGGTCAGTTCCCACGGGCGGGCGGTAAAGGCATAGGGTTTCGACACCAGGGCCCCCACCGGGCACAAGTCGATGATATTGCCTTGCAAGTTGCTGTCGAGCGTCTCGCCCAGGTAGGCGGTAATCTCGGCATCCTCGCCCCGGCCGGTCTGGCCCATTTGGCTGATGCCCGCCACCTCGGTGGTAAAGCGCACGCAGCGCGTGCAGGAAATGCAACGCGTCATGTGGGTTTCGACCAGCGGCCCCAGGTCCAGGTCTTCCACCGCGCGCTTGGGTTCGCGGTAGCGGCTGAAATCCACGCCATAGGCCATTGCCTGGTCTTGCAGGTCACATTCACCACCCTGGTCGCAGATCGGGCAATCGAGCGGGTGGTTGATCAGCAGGAATTCCATCACGCCCTCGCGGGCCTTCTTGACCATGGGCGAGTTCGTCTTGACCACCGGCGGCTGGCCTTCGGGGCCCGGGCGCAGGTCGCGCACCTGCATCGCGCAACTGGCTGCGGGCTTGGGCGGGCCGCCGACCACCTCGACCAGGCACATGCGGCAGTTGCCCGCGATCGAAAGACGCTCGTGATAGCAAAAGCGCGGCACCTCGATACCGGCCTGCTCACAGGCCTGGATAAGGGTCATCGCCCCTTCCACCTCGATCTCGTTATCGTCGATGATAATCTTGCGGAGATCCGTCATTGGTCCTCACTTCGCTCTTAGGAAGGCGCCGATCTGGCTACCCTTCTGAATTTCGTCACGCCCCAGTTCGCACAGGTCGTCATCATTCGTCGGGTCCAGCCCGCGGACGCGCATGTACTCTTCGCCGCGCTCGCGGATGCGGTCTTTCTCGGCTTCGCTGTCGACATAGGCGCGGATCACATCATCGGAATAGCCCAGGTCGCTGGCGCGTTCCTTAAGTTCCCACAGGAAAGACAGCCCCTTGAGCCTGCGCGGCGCGATGCTGTCGCAGCGGTCGCTGATTTCGATGGCCAGTGCCACCCACAGCATGTTGTCGTCAATCTCGGGCACATCGCGCAGCGGCTGCAAAGCCAGCGCCGCGTTGGCAAGACCGGCCGTCAACGCAGCCGCCGCCAGCGTCAGGCGCAGACCATACCGCAAGCGTGCCCACGCCAAACCAGCGCGCGCCCGGCCCGCAGGCCACTGATATGACAAGCGGGTCACCATCCGGCGCATTGCCCTTGCATGATCAGGTTGCCATTCTCGATGCGCAGATCGGCATCATCGGCATCCGGCCCCTGTAGCCACGTCATGCGCGAGTTTCCGAAAGTTTCGATACAGTAACGCACTGCCTCGTAGCGGCCTGCCTCGCGCGCGCCTGCCAGCGATTTCCCGGCATCGCGCACTTCGACCACGAAATCATGCGGGGCCTCGCGGTCGGCATCCAGCGAGGCGCGGAATGTCATGCCATCAAAGGTCTGTGTGGTTTCATCTCCGCATCCCGCCACGAACAGTGCAGCGCAAAATGCAAAACCAAGCTTGCGTGGATATGCCCCGATCATGGATGTCACTCCGCTGCCATGGCGCCGCTACGGCCCGATTTCTGTGCCTTGATCCGGTCCTCGATCTCGTCGCGGAAATTGCGGATCAGGCCTTGGATCGGCCAGGCCGCCGCATCGCCAAGCGCACAGATCGTGTGGCCCTCGACCTGCTTGGTCACGTCGAACAGCATGTCGATTTCCTCGACCTCGGCCTCGCCCCGCACCAGGCGCTCCATCACCCGCATCATCCAGCCAGTGCCTTCGCGGCAGGGCGTGCACTGGCCACAGCTTTCGTGTTTGTAGAACTTGGCCAGCCGCCAGATCGCCTTGATGATATCGGTCTGCTTGTCCATCACGATCACCGCCGCCGTGCCAAGACCGCTGCCCAACTCGCCGCGCAGGTAATCGAAATCCATGATGGCGTCGCGCATGCTTTCGCCGCGCACGCATGGCACAGACGACCCACCCGGGATAACGGCCTTCAGGTTATCCCATCCGCCGCGGATGCCGCCGCAATGCTTTTCGATCAACTCCTCAAAGGTGATCGACATCGCCTCTTCCACGACGCACGGGTTGTTTACATGGCCCGAGACCGCGAACAGCTTGGTGCCCGCGTTGTTCTGGCGGCCAAACCCGGCAAACCAGGACGCGCCGCGCCGCAGGATCGTGGGCACAACGGCGATGGATTCAACGTTGTTCACCGTCGTCGGGCAGCCATAAAGGCCCGCCCCCGCCGGGAACGGCGGCTTCATCCGGGGCATCCCCTTCTTGCCTTCGAGGCTTTCCAGCAGCGCGGTTTCCTCGCCACAGATATAGGCGCCCGCGCCGTGATGGAGGTAAAGGTCGAAATCCCAACCGCTGCCGGCGGCGTTTTTGCCCAGCAGCCCGGCCTCGTATGCCTCGTCGATCGCGGCTTGCAGGGCCTCGCGCTCGCGAATGTATTCACCGCGAATATAGATATAACAGGCATGCGCGTTCATCGCGAAACTGGCGACCAGGCACCCTTCGATCAGCGTGTGCGGATCGTGGCGCATGATTTCACGGTCCTTGCAGGTGCCGGGCTCGGATTCGTCGGCATTGACCACCAGGTAGGCCGGGCGCCCGTCGCTTTCCTTGGGCATGAAAGACCATTTCAACCCGGTGGGAAAGCCGGCACCGCCACGCCCGCGCAGGCCCGATGCCTTCATCTCGTCGATGATCCAGTCGCGGCCCTTCTGGATCAGACCGGCGGTGCCGTCCCAATGCCCACGGGACTGCGCGCCTTTCAGCGTGCGGTCATGCATACCGTAGATATTGGTAAAGATCCTGTCTTCGTCTTTCAGCATCCGCTTACCTCTGATCGTTTTGGCGCGCGCGCCAGATTTGATAGATCATCACGATGGCCAGAACGAACCCGGCCAAAGCGATCAGGTCGAACAATGCGCGGGTGCGCATGCTCCACCCCATTTCCGCCCCGATGAGCGTGGCAAGAATCCAGAACATCCCGGTGCCCGCGATCAGGATGGCCGTACGCCGCCCCTTGCGTGCCTGTTGTCGTTCCGTATCCGCCATTGCCCACCTTCGTCAGTACACGTCGCCCTTGTCGACGCGCTTGGAAAACTCGGTATCCCCACCTGCGGCCAGGATCTTGGCCTGCGCCACCCAGTCGTCACGGCTGACCCGCCCCTTGAAACCCGTCAGGTTCGCATCGACCCATGCAACCTCGTCCGCGGTCCAGCCGGCGATCTGGTCGAAATGGTAAAAGCCCATCTCATTCAGCATTTTTTCAAGCTTGGGGCCGACGCCCTTGATTTCTTTCAGGTTATCGGCCGCACCGCCACGCGGGGCCGACAGCGTTTCAGGCTTGGCGCCGGTATCTTCGTCGGCCGGCACCGGCGTGGGCGCGGCCTTGGCCTTGGCGGCGGGTTTGGCTGCGGTCTTGGCCGGGGCCTGCTGCTTCTGGATGCCGGTTTCGTCGGCGGTGTGACCGTTCGAACGGTCGGCCTTGTCCGCGCCGATACCCGTTTTGCCCCCGGCAGGCGCGCGGCTCGTCTTGCCCGACAGCCAAGGAGTCAGGATCGGCACCTCGGTTCCGTCGATACGCTTGACGGTGTCGCCCAGTTCCGCCGCCAGCGCAACGCTCGCATTTTGCGGCATCCGTCCGCTTTCATGATCTTTCAGGCTGGTCAGCCCAGACGCGGGTTCAGACGCGTAGCGACCATTCTGCGGCCCGGGCGTGGGCACCTCGCCCGCGCTAAAGGCGTCGATGATCTCGCCAAAGCGTTCGGCGGTCAGGTCCTCGTAATAATCCTTGCCGATCTGGGCCATGGGCGCGTTGGCGCAAGCGCCCAGGCATTCCACCTCTTCCCAGCTCAGCTTGCCGTCTTCGGACAGTTCATGCGCATTGGGCGCGATCTTTTCGCGGCACACGGCAATCAGGTCTTCGGCGCCGCAGATCATGCAGGACGTGGTGCCGCATACCTGGATATGCGCGACCGCACCAACCGGCTGCAATTGGAACATGAAATAGAAAGTCGCAACCTCGAGCGCACGAATATGCGCCAGGCCCAGCATGTCCGCCACCGTCTCGATCGCCTTACGGCTAAGCCAGCCCTCTTGTTCCTGCGCGCGCCACAAAAGCGGAATGATGGCGCTGGCCTGGCGACCTTCGGGGTATTTGGTGATCTGCGCCTCGGCCCAGGCAAGGTTCTCGGGCGTAAAGGCAAAGCTGTCGGGCTGTTCGTGGTAAAGGCGGCGCAACATCAGGCACAAGCTCCGGTCGTCAGGGCGATCCCGCCGCTTTCAAGGCTCTGGGCCTGGTCAGCGGCAAGTTTGTATTTGGCAAGTTCCAGCACTTTCTCGCGCGGCAGGCCGGTCTGCAATTCGACGGCAAGGTAATCGGCCTCGGTCACCAAACGGCATTCGATCGAGGCGACAGCGGCATCGAAATCGGCGATGTTCTGGGTGCTGACACCCTGTGGCGGTATCGCGCAGGCGGCAAGCAGCCCTGCCACGGCAAGGCCGGCAAATACGCGGGGCGCAGGGATGCTCGGTTTCACGCTGGTAAAGATCATCACCGGTCAATCTCCCCAAACACGACATCGAGCGATCCGAGAATGGCGCTGGCATCGGCCAGTTGGTGCCCGCGGCACACATGGTCCATTGCCTGCAGATGCGGATAGCCCGGCGCGCGGATCTTGGCGCGGTAGGGCCGGTTGCTGCCATCGGCCACCAGGTAGACACCGAATTCGCCCTTGGGCGCCTCGACGCAGGCGTAAACTTCGCCCTCGGGCACGTGGAACCCCTCGGTATAAAGCTTGAAATGATGGATAAGCGCCTCCATCGAGGTCTTCATCTCGCCCCGTTTTGGCGGGGTGATCTTGCCGCGCGACAGGATCTCCCCCTGGTTCTCGGGCATGCGCAGCTTGTCACATGCCTGGCGGATGATCTTGGCGCTTTCGCGCATCTCGGCCACCCGGCACAGGTAACGGTCGTAACAATCGCCATTGGTGCCGACCGGAATCTGGAAATCGAACTCGTCGTAGCATTCGTAAGGCTGCGCCCGACGCAGATCCCAAGCCAGCCCCGAGCCGCGCACCATCACGCCGGAGAAGGCGTAGTTCTGGATATCTTCCTCGGTCACGACGCCGATATCGACGTTACGCTGCTTGAAGATGCGGTTCTCGGTCAAAAGCCCCTCGATATCGTCCAGAACCTTGGGGAAAACCTCGGCCCAGGCGTCGATATCGTCGATCAGTTCGGGGGGCAGATCCTGGTGCACGCCACCGGGGCGGAAATAGGCTGCGTGCAGACGCGCGCCGCAGGCCCGCTCGTAAAAGATCATCAGCTTTTCGCGTTCTTCGAACCCCCAAAGCGGCGGGGTCAGCGCGCCCACGTCCAGCGCCTGCGTGGTCACGTTCAGCAGGTGGTTCAGGATTCGCCCGATTTCGCAGTACAGAACACGGATCAGCGAGGCACGGCGCGGCACCGCGGTGTCGGTCAGCTTCTCGATGGCCAAAACCCAGGCATGTTCCTGGTTCATCGTGCCGACGTAATCAAGCCGGTCGAAATAAGGCAGGTTCTGAAGATATGTCCGGCTTTCCATCAGCTTCTCGGTGCCGCGATGCAGCAGGCCGATATGCGGATCGCAGCGTTCAACGATCTCGCCGTCCAACTCCATCACCAAACGCAGCACACCGTGCGCCGCCGGGTGCTGGGGGCCGAAATTTATGTTGAAATTGCGGATCTTCTGCTCGCCCGTCAGGGCGTCTTCGAAACCTTTGGAGCCGTCCATCATGCACGGCCTCCGTCGATCTTGTCCTTGAAGGCCATGACCCACAGCAGGATCAGCGCGACAAACGGGACAATCGTGAAAATCGCCACCCAGTTCGGAATTCCGAAGCGGGGCAAAAGCCGCCAGAATGGCACGATGACCAGCAAACCAATGATCAAAAGCCCCAGCAGGCCGCCACCGCCCATGCCATATCCACCCATCATTTCTTGGCCTCCTCGCCCTTTTCGTCGCCCGGCAGGATGTATTCCGCACCCTCCCATGGGCTCATGAAATCGAACTGACGATACTCTTGCACCAGGTTTACGGGTTCATAGACGACGCGTTTGAGCGTGTCGTCATACCTTACCTCGGTATAGCCAGTGGTCGGGAAATCCTTGCGCAGCGGATGCCCTCGGAACCCGTAATCGGTCAGGATGCGGCGCAGGTCGGGATGCCCCGTGAACAGGATGCCGAACATGTCGAACACTTCCCGCTCGAACCAGTCCGCGCTTGGATGCGTTCCAGTGATCGAGGCCACCATTTCATCTTCGCGCACGGCCATTTTCAACCGCACACGGTGGTTCTGGTACATCGACAGGAAGTGATAGACCATTTCGAACCGCCGGGGCCGTTCGGGCCAATCGACAGCGGTGATATCCACGAGGGTCGAGAACTTGCAGGTCGGGTCGGATTTCAGGAACTCGACCAGGCCCGCGATGTTGGCCGGCGCCACCTCCATCGTCAGCTCGCCATTGGCGATGCCCCAGCCCAGAATGCAATCGGGCCGCTTGGTTTCGATATGGGTGGCCAGGTCTGTCAACGCATCATCATTCATCTTACGATCGTCCCCGTGCGGCGGATCTTGCGGGCCAGTTGCAGGATGCCGTAAAGCAGCGCCTCGGCCGTCGGCGGGCAGCCAGGCACGTAAATGTCTACCGGCACGATGCGGTCGCAACCGCGTACCACCGAATAGCTGTAATGGTAATAGCCGCCGCCATTGGCGCAGCTGCCCATCGACACCACGTAACGCGGCTCGGGCATCTGGTCATAGACCTTGCGCAGCGCGGGGGCCATCTTGTTGGTCAGGGTGCCTGCCACGATCATCACGTCCGACTGGCGCGGGCTGGCGCGCGGCGCGATACCAAAGCGTTCCGCGTCGTAGCGCGGCATCGAGGTATGCATCATCTCGACCGCGCAACAGGCCAGACCAAAGGTCATCCAGTGCAGGCTGCCCGTGCGCGCCCAGTTGACCAGGTCTTCCGACGCGGTCAGCAGAAAGCCCTTGTCTTGCAATTCGCGGTTCAGCGCCTGTGTCGCCACATCCTTGTCACCCCCGGCACTATAGGCACCATAGGGCGACTTGACCGAGGGGGCAGATTTCGTGCGGGCCGTTTGCTGCCCGTCGCCCTGCACGTCGGTGACAAGCGGTTTATCGTCGCTCACTCCCATTCCAAGGCCCCTTTCTTCCATTCGTAGGCAAAGCCGATGGTCAGCACGCCCAGGAACACCATCATGGACCAGAACGCGACCATGCTGATGTCCTGAAACGCCACCGCCCAGGGAAACAGCATCGCGATTTCGAGGTCGAAAATGATGAACAGGATCGACACCAGGTAGAACCGCACGTCGAATTTCATGCGCGCGTCGTCGAACGCGTTGAAGCCGCATTCATAGGCGCTGACCTTTTCGGGGTCGGGGTTGCGCACGGCAAGCACGATGGCGGCCAAAATCAGGACAAGACCAATGGCAATGGCAAGCCCAAGGAAAACAAGTATGGGAAGGTATTCCCGCAGCATTTCTTCCACGGAACGGCTCCTTTCAGACACGGCAAGGCGTGCAGACTGCTGGCGACAGTGTCTCGTGCTGGGGTTTACCCCTGCCCCTTGCCGGGGTCAACCGAACGCAGATCACATTCGCATTGCGGAAAGTGTATATGTTTCGCCTATGTATACAATGGCACACCTCTGGTTTTCGACAAAAAACGCAGCGGCCCGAAGGTAAAATTTTTCTGCGCCGACCCAGCGTTTTTCTGCGTTGCGGCAAACCCCGAGTCGTTGGGATTGCCGCATTATCCGAAGGGTAGCACGCGAGTGTGCGCAAACCATACCCGTCTTGTCGCAACGCGCGCCGCGGGCGATCAACCGGCCGCCCAGCCCGGCTTGCGCTTGTCGAAAAAGGCGCCGATGCCCTCGGGCGCCTCGTCGCCCTCCCAACAGGCCACCAACTCGTCGATGGTATGGCTGATCGTGGCCTCGTCGATCACCGGGCCCAATCGGCGCAGCAGCGCCTTGGCGCGCGCCACCGCATCGGGCGCGCAAGACAGGTAAGGCGCAACCTCCGCCTCGATGGCGGTATCAAGTTGGTCGGCCTCAACCACGCGTGCCAGGAGGCCAAGCTCTACCGCTTCGTCGGCGCCGAAACGGCGACCCGACATGAAAACACGCCGCGCCCGCGCCTCGCCCATACGGGCGCAGACATAAGGCCCTATCGTGGCCGGGATCAGCCCCAGCCGGGTTTCCGTCAATGCCATCTGCACCTCGGGCGTGCCAATGCACACGTCGCAAACACTGGCCATCCCCAGCCCGCCACCGAAGGCGTTGCCCTGCACCCGGCCAATCAACGGCTTGGGCAGGGTATTGAGCGCCTGCAACATCCATGCCAGCTTGCCCGCCTCTTCGCCACGTTCCCGCGGGGTGGCGACCATTTGTGCCCGCATCCAGGCCAGGTCACCGCCCGCGCAAAACGTGCGTCCGCGCGCCGCCAGCACGACCACGCGCACCGTGTCGTCCGCCGACAGATCATCCACCGCCGCGCGCATCTGTGCAATCATCTCACCCGACAGCGCGTTATGCTTGTCGGCGCGATCCATCCACAGGGTCGCCACCCCGCGCGCATCGCGTTCAACCGTTACCAGCCGTTCCATGTTTCCTGTTCCTTCCGTTTCAACCCCCGACAACCATCACGTAGGTTGCCAGCGCCAGCATGATCGAGTTGACCGGCCCCCATACGGCCCTTTCGGGGGCCGTGCGCGAGACCCAGTTCAGCGCGCAAAGCGCCGCTGTCACCAGAACCGCCGCCCAGCCCGTCCAGCGCGGCCAGAAACCGCCCGCGAACCCGGCGGCCGAGACTACGGCCAGCGCCATGCATACCAGCACCCTGATCGACAGCGCCGCCAACGCCCGCGCCCGCCACGGCAGCACACCCGGATGACGCCCGCCTTGCGTCCATTCGCCCAGTGGCAACCCGGCGATCAATGCCACCTGGAAAAACACCGCGCCCAGGCAGAGCGTGGCGTAAAGATGGGCGATCTGCACCGTCATGGGCTGCGCATCGCCCTTGCCATGTCTGCGCCGCGCAACAGCACGTCGCGGTCAAGCCCGGTATCGAACCCCAGGACGGCAAGGCGATCATGCACCGCCTCGGTCGCGACATTGCCGGCAGCACCCGGCGCGTAGGGGCAGCCACCCAGCCCCCCCACGGCGGCATCGAAGACGCGCAGCCCCTTGTCCAGCGAAACCTCGATATTCGCCAACGCCCTGCCCGCCGTGTCGTGGTAATGGCCCGCAAGCCGGCCGGCCGGAACCACGTCCAGCACGGCATCCAGCATTTCCGCGATGCGCGCGGGAGTGCCCTGCCCGATCGTGTCGCCCAGGCTGATCTCGTAACACCCCATCGCGTCCAGCCGCGCCGCGACCTCGGCCACCTTTTCCGGCGCCACAGGCCCGTCATAGGGGCAATCCGTGACACAAGAGATATAGCCCCGCACCGGCAGCCCCGCCTCTCGCGCGGTCTGCGCAACCGGCGCGAAACGCGCAAGGCTTTCGGCGATGGTCGCGTTGATATTGGCCTTGGAAAACCCTTCGGAGGCCGCGCCGAAAATCGCCACCTCGTCGGCCCGCGCGGCAATCGCCCGCTCCAACCCCTTCATGTTGGGGGTAAGCGCCGCGTATCGAACCGCCTCGGCGCGCGCGATACCGGCCATAACCTCGGCGCTATCGGCCATCTGCGGCACCCATTTGGGGCTTACAAAGCTGGCCACCTCGATCCGCCGGAACCCCGCCGCGCTCAGGCAATCGACCAGCGCAACCTTGTCTGCGGTGGGAATCTGGCGTTTCTCGTTCTGCAACCCGTCGCGCGGGCCCACCTCGAAGATTTCGACCCTGTCAGCCATCCGGCACCTCGTATCTTTCTTGCATGAACAAGCGTGCGGCCCCCTCGGCGGGCAGCGCCTCGGCAAAACTGTCGCGTTCGGTGATACGCGCGTACCAGGCGGCCAGTTCGGGAAAATCGTCCGGCTCAAGGAAATGCCGGGCCATATAGACCGCCTGGCCCACAGCGATATCGCAGGCCGAGAAGCCGCTGGTCAGCAGGTAATCGCGGTTTTCCAGCGGTGTCGATAACCGCGCCTCTATCGCGTCATAGGCCACGCGCAGGCGGGCCAGTTCGTCGCGCATCAACTCACCCGCCCCGGCCGCCCAGCCACGGTGCAGAATATCGACACTGCCGGTCACGGTTTCCGAAAAATGCAACCACACCAGCCATGCCATGCGATCAGGGTCGTCCGGGGTGCGGCCCAACCCGCGTTCGGGAAAGCGTTCGCACAGGTATTCGATGATGGCGGTCGCCTCGAACATCCGCTCGCCGTCGATTTCCAGCGCGGGCACCCGGCCGGCGGGCGACAACGAAAGGAAGCCGGGCGCGCGCAAACTGCGATCGAGCGGATGCGCCACGATACCGAACGTGACCTCAAGCTCGTTGAGCAGCCAAAGCACCCGCATCGAGCGGCTTTGCGGTATGTGATGAAGGATGATCATTGCGATGGCTCCTTGCGCGCGCGTTTGCTTGCCCCGCTGCAACACAGGCAATAGCGTTTCCAACCCTGCACATGCAAATCCGCGATCCCTGGGCGGGCAGCCAGACCACGCGAAGGGCACCGGCCGCCGCCGGGAACGTCGGGAACCGGCATCCTGCCACAATGCCCAGGCTTGGCGCGCGGTGCACGGGGGCTCAAGGGCGCGGCTGCGATCAAGCCGTTTCCTCCATTGCGTCCTCCAGCCGGATCAACGGCGCGCCCGCCTCGACCTGGTCGCCCTCGCCCACAAGCACCTCGGCGATCACGCCGTCGCGGGCGGCCAGCATGGTGTGCTCCATCTTCATCGCCTCCAGCACGGCCAGGCGATCGCCCGCCGCCACCGTTTGCCCGGCCGCCACATGCACCGACACGACCCGCCCCGGCATCGGCGCAAGCGTCACCGCGTCGCCCATCCCGGCTGCGGCGGCGCGTGCCAGCGGATCGATGATGTCGAAGCTGCGGCCATAATCGGCAAAGACGGTCACCCGGCCCGGCTCCACCTGGGCGGTTGCGGCGGGCTTGCCATCGAACACCCAGGCCTGGCCGCGCCGCTCGGCCAATACAGTGGCACCGGACAGCACGATCTCGACGCGGTCGGGGCCTTGAACGCGCAAGGTAACGGGCAGGTCTTCTTCGCCTTGGCGCAGCACCAGCGCGCGGTTCAACGGTTGCCAGAGTGTAAACCCGGTCAATGGCCCTGCCCCGATCCCGGCGGCCTCCAACGCGGCCTGCGCGACGGTTTCAGGGCGCAGCGCGGGCTGCGCTGTCAACGCATCAAGATCGCGCGCGATCAGCCCGGTATCAACCTCACCCGTCGCGAACCCGGCGTGGTCGGCCAGCGCCCCTAGAAAGGCAAGGTTCGTCACGGTGCCCGCTACCCGCGTGCCACGCAAGGCCCGCGCCAGTTTGCGTAGCGCCACCGCGCGAGTGGGCCCATGCACGATCAGCTTGGCGATCATCGGGTCGTAGAAGGGTGAAATGGCATCGCCCGTCCGCACGCCGCTATCGGCGCGCGCATCCGCCGGAAAGGCCAGGTGTGACAGCGTGCCCGTGGCCGGCAGAAAGCCCGCTGGCACGTCTTCGGCGTAAAGCCGCGCCTCGAAGGCATGGCCGGTGATGGCCAGATCGCGCTGCGCGGCGGGCAGCGGCTCGCCCGACGCCACGCGGATCTGCCATTCTACCAGGTCGACCCCGGTAATGGCTTCGGTCACCGGATGTTCGACCTGAAGCCGCGTGTTCATCTCCATGAACCAGAACCCGTCGGCGCGCAGCCCGTCCGAGCCGTCAACGATGAACTCGACCGTGCCCGCCCCCTTGTACCCGATTGCCTCGGCGGCGCGCACGGCGGCGGCCCCCATGGCGGCGCGCATTTCCCCGGTCATGCCCGGCGCGGGGGCCTCTTCGATGACCTTCTGGTGGCGCCGCTGAAGCGAGCAGTCGCGCTCGAACAGGTGCACCGCCCTTTCCCCGTCGCCAAACACCTGCACCTCGATATGGCGCGGTTGCTGAATGTATTTCTCGATCAACACGTCGGGGTTACCAAAAGCCGTGCGGGCCTCGCCCATCGCCGAGGTCAGCGCATCTGCGAAATCGGCTGGCCGTTCGACAAGGCGCATCCCCTTGCCGCCGCCGCCCGCCACGGCCTTGATCAACACCGGGTAGCCGATGGCATCCGCCGCGCCGGACAGGTGTTCGGGGTCCTGGTTGGCGCCGTGATAGCCCGGCACGACGGGAACGCCTGCCTTGTCCATCAACGCCTTGGCGGCATCCTTGAGCCCCATCTTTCGAATGGCGTCGGCCGAGGGGCCGATGAAGGTCAGGCCCGCCGCATCGATCGCGTCGACGAAATCAGGGTTTTCCGACAGGAACCCATAGCCCGGATGGATCGCCGCCGCGCCGGTTTGCAACGCCGCGCGAATGATCGTGTCGCCACGCAAGTAACTGTCGGCGGGCGCCGGGCCGCCGATATGCACCGCCTCGTCAGCCAGCGCCACGTGGCGTGCATCGCGATCGGCATCGGAATAGACAGCGACGGTGCGCAGCCCCATCGCCCGTGCGGTTTCCATCACGCGGCACGCGATCTCGCCCCGGTTGGCAATCAGGATCTTGTCAAACATCCGCCTCTCCCATTGTCATGCGCCCCTGTTGTTTCCTGTTTCCGCATCGGTCTTAGGGGAATTGGCCCAAAGCAAAATAGGCGCAACGCCCCGACCACATCGGACCAGCGCGCCACCCAGGGCATCGGCGCCCGCGTGCGCGACCTGCGCCCGGCAGCGGGGGGCCGTCCCAGATCATTGGCGTGGCAAATCATTGGAATCTTCATCCTCACATCCTGAACACGCCAAAGCGCGTTTCGGGGATCGGCGCGTTAAGCGCCGCCGACAGGCTGAGGCCAAGCACATCGCGCGTCTTGCGCGGGTCGATGATCCCGTCATCCCAAAGCCGCGCGCTGGCATAAAGCGGGTGGGATTGTTCCTCGAACATCTCGATGGTGGGGCGCTTGAACTCGGCCTCATCCTCGGCCGACCATTCACCGCCCGCCCGTTCGATCCCGTCACGCTTCACGGTTGCCAGCACGCCCGCCGCCTGCTCGCCGCCCATCACCGAGATACGCGAATTGGGCCATGTCCAAAGGAACCGGGGGCTGTAAGCCCGCCCGGCCATGCCGTAGTTGCCCGCACCGAACGAGCCGCCCACCAGCATGGTGATCTTGGGCACCGACGTGGTGGCCACCGCCGTCACCATCTTGGCGCCGTGGCGCGCGATACCTTCGTTTTCGTATTTCCGGCCGACCATGAAGCCGGTGATGTTCTGCAAGAACACCAGCGGAATCCGCCTTTGACTGCACAGCTCGACGAAATGCGCGCCCTTGACCGCCGCCTCGGAAAACAGCACGCCGTTATTGGCCACGATCCCCACCGGGCAGCCCCTGACATGTGCAAAGCCGGTGACCAGCGTTTCGCCGAAACGCGGTTTGAACTCGTCAAAGCGCGAGCCATCGACCACCCGTGCGATCACTTCGCGGATATCGTAGGGCGTGCGCAGGTCGGCCGGCACCACGCCCAGGATTTCATCGGGGTCATAGGCAGGCTCCTCGGGGCTGGCCCAGTCAACGGTTTCGGGTTTGCGCCGGTTCAGGTGGCTGACCGCGCGGCGGGCCAGCGCCAATGCGTGGGCGTCATCCTCGGCCAGGTAATCGGCCACGCCCGACAGGCGCGTATGCACGTCGCCGCCCCCCAGGTCTTCGGCGCTGACAACCTCGCCCGTGGCAGCCTTGACCAGCGGTGGACCGGCCAGGAATATCGTGCCCTGCTCTTTCACGATGATCGTCACGTCCGACATGGCGGGCACATAGGCGCCGCCCGCCGTGCAACTGCCCATTACCACGGCAATCTGGGGTATTCCCTTGGCCGACATGTTGGCCTGGTTGAAGAAGATGCGGCCAAAATGGTCGCGGTCGGGGAATACCTCGTCCTGCTGGGGCAGGTTCGCGCCGCCCGAGTCGACGAGGTAGATACAGGGCAGGTTGTTCGCTTCCGCGATCTCTTGCGCGCGCAGGTGTTTCTTGACGGTCATCGGGTAATAGGTGCCCCCCTTAACCGTCGCGTCGTTGCACAGGATCATGCATTCATGCCCGCTGACACGCCCGATGCCCGCGATCACGCCCGCGCAAGGCGCCGCGCCATCGTAAAGACCATGCGCCGCCGTGGCGCCTATTTCCAGAAAGGGCGCGCCGGGATCAAGCAGGTTGGCCACCCTTTCGCGCGGCAGCATCTTGCCCCGGCTCAAATGCCGGTCGCGCGATTTTTGCCCGCCCCCCGCGGCGGCCATTTCGGCGGCCTCCTGCACGATGCGCAGCGCCTCGAGATGGCCGGTGCGGTTTTGCTGGAACTGCGCGGACGAGGGCAAGGCTTGCGATTGCAGTTTCATGGCGTGTCCTTCTTGTTATCTGCGGGGGCGCCGCTTTGTGCGGCGTTCATTCCAGGTCTTCGCGCGCGCGGGGGCGCGTGGGCGGTGGCAGGCCGGCCCAGCCGGCAGTGATAGCATCGGGCGCCGCACCCAGGTAGCGCGCCAGGAACCAGGCCCGCGCCGCGATACCAAGGCTCAGCGCGGCCTCGCGCACCTCGCAGCGCAGGGCCTCACCTTGGGGCAAGCCGGCACAGTCAGGGCCCGCCGATTTCCCCTGCGCCAACACTCGCATCCGGGGATAAAGTTGATCGGACCAGACCCCGCGCAGCCCCGCCACGGTTTCGGGCGCGGGCAATGTTTCAAGCACGGCATCACGCAACGCGTTCTGCCGATCGACCAGAGCGGCCAGGCAGGCGGCGGGCGCCGGAGTGGCAGCACAATGCCACGCGCCAAGCTCGCCGCAATGGTGAAAATGAAACACGTCTCCTACGCCGAACCGCTCGGCAAACGGGCCTGCCCGGTGCCAGGACAATTCGCGCTCGAACCGGGCAGCGGCGATGTCGATGCAGGTGTCGAACTCGGGCACGGCGTCTTCGGCCAGTGCCGGCAAGGCGCCAAGCGCCAGCGCGATGGCGGCAAGCATGGTTTTCTTCATGCCTCGCCCTCCGCCTCTTGGGTGGCACGCGCTTTCAAATCTTTGCGGATGACCTTGCCGGTAACGGTCATCGGCAGCACGTCCAGGAAGGCGATTTCGCGGGGGTAGGAATGCGCGGCCAAGCGTTCTTTCACCCATGATTTGAGCGCGTCTGCCAGCGCGTCATCGGCGCCAACACCCTCCTTGACCACGACGTAGGCCTTGACGATCTGCGTGCGCAGGCGGTCGGGCTTGCCCACCACGCCCACCGTGGCCACGGCCGGGTGCGTCAGCAGGCAATCCTCTATCTCGGCGGGGCCGATACGGTAGCCAGCGGATGTTATCACGTCATCCTCGCGTCCCACGAAGCGGATGAATCCATCCTCCATCACGCCCCGGTCGCCCGTCAGCATCCATTGGCCGCGAAACTTTTCCGCCGTCGCCTGCGGCTTGCGCCAGTATTCAAGCATCATTGCGGGGGTGCCCGCGCGCACGGCGATATCGCCCTCGCCATCGGTGATGTCGCCCGCCGCATCGATCACCGCGACTCGGTGCCCCGGTGCCGGGCGCCCAATGAACCCGGGGCGCGGGTCGAACAGCACCCCGGCGGAGCTGGCGACCATGTTACATTCGGTCTGGCCGTAGAACTCGTTGATCGTCAAGCCAAAGGCTCCCCGGCCCCAGTCCAGCATTTCCGCGCCCAGCGGCTCGCCGCCGCTTGCCACGCTGCGCAGCCCGGTGACCTGGCAGTCGGCGGCCTTGAGCATCCGCAACGCGGTGGGCGGAAAGAACGCGTTGCGCACACCGCCCTGGTCGACAATGCGCGTGGCACCCTTTGGCGTGAATTTCTCCATCCGGGCGGCCACGACCGGCACACCCAGCGCCAAGCCCGGCATCAGCACGTCGAACAACCCGCCGATCCAGGCCCAGTCAGCCGGCGTCCACAGGCAATCGCCTGGCTGGCCCAGGAAATCATGGCTCATCTCGACGCCCGGCAGGTGGCCCGTCAGCACCCGGTGGCCATGCAACGCCCCCTTGGGCGCGCCGGTGGTGCCGCTGGTATAGATCAGAACCGCCGGATCGTCGGGGCCGGTCTCGACCCCGCCGCTGGCCTGCGTGCTGTCAGGCAGATCCTGCTGGCGGATCACGGCCAGCCCCATGCCCCGCACCATCGCGGCCCCGTCGTCGTCGGTCACCACCACGCTCGCACCGCTGTCATCCAGCCGCGCGCCCAATGCCTCGCCACGAAACAGCTTGAACAGCGGCACGCTGATTGCCCCGATCCGCCAAGCCGCGATATGGGCCGCGGCGCACAGGAACGACTGGCTGAGCAGCACGCCCACCCGGTCACCACGCATCACGCCCCGCTCGAGCAAAGCGTTCTCCACCCGTCGCGACAGGCGCCACAATTCGCCATAGCTGATCTGCCGCCGGATTCCATCGGTCACGTCGATGATCGCAACGCGCCCCGGATCGCGCACCGCCCAGCCATCGCAGACCTGGTGTGCCATGTTCAGCCGCTCGGGCATGTCCCATGCGAACCCATCGCACAGCGCGGCGTAGTCAGGCGCGGGTGTCAGCATTGCGCAAGATCCCCCTCGACCCGACGATGCGCCAGGCGGCCAAAATCGTCCACGAAATATTCATGTACCGTGCCATCACAGGCGCAGCGCACCACCAACCACAGCCCGTCGCTCGCCGCCGGGCGCGCGGCACAATCGCTGATCTGCCCGCCCTCTTCGGCATAAAGCGCGGCCATACGCGCGATCACGGCGGTTTCATTGGGGGCCGTGCTGCGTGCGCCCATCAGCCAGCCCAGCACCCCCGCCAGGGCGACAAGCGCGGCCACCGGGGCCCATATGCGCATGGCCGAGATCATCGCCGCCCCCGCGCCGGACCTACTGCATTGCCCCCATCAATTCGCGCCCCACCAGCATACGACGGATTTCGCTGGTGCCCGCGCCGATTTCCATCAGCTTGGCATCGCGGAAAATGCGGCTGACCGGGCTGTCGTTCAGGAATCCGGCACCGCCAAGGGCCTGCACGGCCTGATGCGCCACGGTCATCGCGACCTCGCTGGCATATAGCACGCAGGCCGCCGCGTCCTGGCGCGTGACCTCGCCCCGGTCACAGCTTTTCGCCACCTCGTAGACATAGGCGCGCGCGCTGTTCATGGCGGTGTACATGTCGGCAATCTTGCCCTGCATCAACTGGAAATTCCCGATGCTCTGGCCGAATTGCTTGCGTTCGACCATGTAGGGCATCACCTCGTCCAGGCAGGCCGCCATGATGCCGGTGCCAATGCCAGACAACACGACGCGCTCGTAATCCAGCCCCGACATCAGAACGGCAACGCCACGCCCTTCTTCGCCCAGCACGTTTTCAAAGGGCACTTCGCAATCCTCGAAGATCAGCTCGCCGGTGTTGCTGCCCCGCATGCCCAGCTTGTCGAAATGCGGCCCCTGGGCGAAGCCCTTGAACCCCTTCTCGATGATGAAGGCGGTGATGCCTTTCGGCCCGGCCTCGGGGTCGGTCTTGGCGTAGACCACCAGCGTGTCGGCATCGGGGCCATTGGTGATCCAGTACTTGTTGCCGTTCAGCACGTAATACCCGTTGCGCTTTTCCGCGCGCAATTTCATCGACACCACGTCGGACCCGGCGCTTGGCTCGGACATGGCCAGCGCACCGACATTCTCGCCCGAGATCAGCCCGGGCAGGTACTTGCGCTTCTGCTCTTCGGTGCCGTTCAGCTTGATCTGGTTGACACAGAGGTTCGAATGCGCGCCGTAAGACAGCGATACGCTGGCGCTGGCGCGCGCCACCTCCTCCACCGCGATGGTATGGGCAAGGTAGGTCATGCCCGCCCCGCCGTATTCCTCGTCCACCGTCACCCCCAACAGGCCCATCTCGCCGAACTCGCGCCACAGGTGGGGGGGGAATTCGTTGGTCTTGTCGATCTCGGCGGCCAGGGGCTTGATGCGCTCCTGCGCCCAGCGGTGCGTCATTTCACGCAGGGCATTCACATCGTCGCCCAGGTCGAACTTCATCGTTGCATTGAACATGCCGGCCCCTCCGGAGAGTTTATTGAACACTTGTTCATTAAAGGACACCAAAGCGCGAGTCGGGTCAAGCCGCTTGCGCGCGGCCCGCCTGATCCGCCTTGGACTGGCCGGAACCATTCGGAAAAAGGGGCCCCAAGCCCGGACCAACCCGCGGCAGCGCCGCGCAACGGCTCATCCGCTCTGGAACACGGCCCCCGCCTCGGCGCGGATGATGCGCGCGATCACCTGGCAATCTTCGACGCTGAAGGTCAGCGGCAGGCGCATGTCGATCAACCCGGCCAGGACCCGATCGGTCGCGGGCATCGCGGTGGACGGGGCATAGCGCCAGCTGTCATAGCGACTGGTAAAGCCAACCGGCTCGGCACCGCCGAACCACTTCAGCTCGACCCCGCGCGCGGCACAGCGGCGCAGCACCTCTTGCACGGCGGCCGGCGCCCAGTCGAGCAACAGGAACTGGATCGAGCTCCCCACGAAATACTCTTCCTCGGGACGGTCGACCACGCGCAGGCCGGGCGTGTCGCGCAGCCCGTCCTCGACCGCGCGATACCGCGCGTTCCAGCGGTCGCATTGCGTGGCAAGGTCGCGCAGTTGCGGGCGCAGAATGGCGGCGCGCAAATGGTCCATCCGCCCCGAGATGTTGGGCATGTCATAGCGGATACGCTCGAACACCTCGGGCCCCGGTGCGGCAATATGCCGGTCGTACAGCATGTAACTACCCGACAGCATCACCGCCCGCGCCATGACTTCGGCATCATCGGTAACCAGCAACCCGCCCTCGCCCGAGTTCAGATGCTTGTACGTCTGGGTCGAATAGCAGCCAATCACCCCGTCGGTGCCCGACAACCGCCCGCGCCAGCGCGCGCCCATCGTGTGCGCGCAATCCTCGATCACGCGAATGCCGGCGGCGGTGCAGATCTCCATCAGCCGGTCCATGTCGGCCAGGTGCCCGCGCATGTGGCTGAGCATCAGCACATCGGCCTCGCCCGCCTTGGCAGCGAGGTCGTCAAGGTCAATCACCAGGTCTTCGGTCACGCCGACGAAAACCGGCACCGCGCCGACGCTGGCAATCGCCCCCGGCACCGGCGCCAGCGTAAAGGCGTTGGTCAGCACCTTGTCGCCCGGTCCGACGCCCAGTGCCCGCAAGGCACAAGACAAGGCATAGCCGCCCGAGGCCACGGCCAGGCAATAGCTCACCCCCATCGCCTGCGCGAATTCCTGTTCCAGCAGGGCCACCTCGCCCGGCTCGCCCTCGGCCACGTTGTAGCGGTGCAACCGCCCCGAACGCATGACGCGCAGCGCCGCCTCGATCGCCGCCTCGGGGATCGGTTCCTGCTGGGTAAAATTGCCCTTGAACACCTCGGTCATGGCGCAAGAGATGCGCCAACCCCACGGTCAGGTCAATGTCGTGGCGCCAGTTTTTCAGCACCGCGCGCATCGAGCATCGTTCCCCAACCGCGTGCAAGGGGGCGCGCAACGGGGGGGGACGCCACGCCGAAATCCGGCTAGGCCGGGCCGAAAAGCCCTGCAACCACCCCGGCCAATTCATCGTAATGGCCGATATGGGCCTCGGGCTTCAGCGCCAGAACGGCATCGCCCGATGGCCCGAACGTCACCAGGACCGAGGGCACACCCGCCGCGCGCGCGGTCTGGCGGTCGGTATCGGTGTCACCGATCAGGCAGGCCCGTCGCATGTCTCCGCCCGCGCGCGACACCGCCTCGGCCAGCGGCGCGGGGTCGGGCTTGCGCACCGGCAGCGTATCCGCCCCCACGAGCGCGGCAAAGCTGTCGCGCACCCCCAGCCGGCGCAGCAGCGTATCGGCCAGAGCCTCGGGCTTGTTGGTGCAGATGCCCACGCGGTACCCGGCCGCTTGCAGGGCCGCGACCGCCTCCATCGCGCCGGGATAGAGCCTGGTGTGCACGTCGATCGCGTCGCCATATGCCTGCAAAAGCACCGGGTAGTACCGCCCGACCTGGCCTGCCACGTCGGCATGGCCCGCGCGGGTCAAGCCCAGCGTCAGCATCGCGCGCCCGCCGTGAAACGCAGTCAGCGCATCCCCCGCCGGATCAAGCAGATCACCCAGCCCCATGTCGCGAAAGCAATGGTTGGCCGCCGCGATCAAGTCGCCGCTGGTATCAGCCAACGTGCCGTCCAGATCGAAAATCACCGTGCCCATGCCGCGCCCTTCCCGTGCCGCAATGCCCAAATCATCCGGGGCGATCCGTGCCCCGCTTGCGTCGCGGGTGCAAGCCCTTATAACGGCCGGACGCCACAAGGAAGGGATACGCACCATGACCCAGGCTCCGGTGATACCGCAATGACCCGCGACGAGGCGCTCGCCCAGCTAGAAGCAGCCGCCGAACCCGGCCGGGCCGAAGGCATGGCCGCCTATCACAAGGCACCGCGCCGCTACCTTGGCGTGCCGAACCCGGCGTTGAACGACATCACCAAGGCATGGCGAAAGGCCCTTCCCGGGCCCGCGCGCGTGGCCCTGGCCGATGCGCTGTGGCAGACCGACATTTTCGAGGCACGACTGGCCGCCGCCAAACTGTTGACGCAGGCCCGCATGCGCCCCGATGACAATGCCGCCTGGGAATTGATCATGTCCTGGGTGCCCGATTTCGACAGTTGGGCAATCGCCGATCACGCCATGACGGCCGGGCAGAAACGCCTGGTGGCCGATCCGGCACGCATCGAAACCGTCGAAAGCTGGACCCACGCTCAAAGCCATTGGACCCGCCGCGCCGCGATGGTCGTCACCTTGCCTTTCGCAAAACAGAACCACCCGTCCGAGGCCGGGCGCGCGATCCGCGAACGCGTGCTGGGTTGGGCCGATGCCTATGTCCGCGACCCGGATTGGTTCATCCAGAAATCGGTGGCATGGTGGCTGCGCGACCTGTCGAAACACGACCCCGACCGCGTGCGCGCCTTCATGGCCGAAAATGGCCGCTACATGAAACCCTTTGCCCGTAAAGAGGCCGAGAAACACCTGCCACCCCGGTAAGGTGCGCTTTCCTTGCCGCAAGGGCAGCGGGTGAAATCTTGGTTCAGGATCTCACCGCCCGGTCAGTTGTCAGCGAAAACGGCGACCGTGGGCAACCCGGTCAGCGGTGCGCCAACCAGGCGCATCGCGGCAAGGCTGAGGCGGCTGCCGCCCGAGGGGGGGCCGTCGATCGGGATCAGGTCGACCCGGGCGCTCTTGCCCTGGTATTCCACCCGGCCCGTCGCCGCGCTGCGCACAAGCGGCGTTTCCAACCAGAACCCCGACCGCGCCGGATCGCCCAGCGAGGCCACCGTGCGGCCAAGGTCGCGCATTTCCGGCGTGGCCGGTTCCGACGCGGTGGCGCGTTCCTCGGCGCTGCTTGTGTCCAACGCCTCGGCCGTGCGGGCACCGGCGCGCGGCGAACGCTCGGCCGGGGCGTCGGGCCGCGCCACGGGCCGGGTTTGCCCGCTGGCGGTTTCGGCGGAGGGCGCGGGGCGCTGCATCCGCTCGGGCAACAACGCGCAGCCGGCAAGCAGCGGGACGATCAAAACGGTAACGAGACCATGCTTCATGACTGCAAGGGTACGGCGAATGACGGATCGCTGCAACGCAATCCCACTTGCCCCGGCACCCTGCCGCGCTTAGGTTCCATCCCATGACAGATGCTCCACTGATAGATCCCTTTGCGCGCGCCATCACTTATCTGCGCGTCTCGGTGACCGACCGCTGTGATTTCCGCTGTGTATATTGCATGTCGGAAAACATGACCTTTCTGCCCAAGAAAGAGTTGCTGACGCTGGAAGAGCTTGATCGCATGTGCTCGACCTTCATCGGGCTGGGCGTGCAAAAGCTGCGCATAACGGGGGGCGAACCGCTCGTTCGGCGCGGGATCATGTCGTTTTTCGACAACATGACCCGCCACCTGGACAGCGGCGCGCTGCAGGAACTGACGCTGACCACCAATGCAAGCCAGCTCGACCGTTTTGCAGACGACCTGTACGCCGCCGGCGTGCGGCGGGTGAACGTGTCGATGGACACCTTGGATGAGAAGAAATTCGCCGATATCACCCGCTGGGGCCGCCTGCCCCAGGTATTGCGCGGCATCGACGCGGCCCAGCGCGCGGGTTTGCGGGTGAAGATCAACGCCGTCGCGCTCAAGGGATTCAACGAGGACGAATTGCTGCGCATGACCGAATGGTGCGCGGAGCGTGACATGGACCTGACCTGGATCGAGGTCATGCCGATGGGCGATATCGGCAACGAGGACCGGCTGGATCAATACTGGCCGCTCAAGGATTTGCGCGCCCGCTTGGCCGAGCATTACACCCTGACCGACCTGGCCGAACGCACGGGCGGCCCGGCACGCTATGTGCGGCTGGAGGAAACGGGCCAGAAAATCGGCTTCATCACGCCACTGACGCATAATTTCTGCGAAAGCTGCAACCGCGTGCGCCTGACCTGCACCGGCGAGCTTTACATGTGCCTCGGTCAAGAGGACATGGCCGACCTGCGCGCGCCGCTGCGCAACCATCCCGACAGCGAAGAACCGCTGAAAGAGGCGATCCGCGCCGCCATCGCGCACAAGCCAAAAGGTCATGACTTCGACTATTCCCGCCAATCGGTTGATGGGCGCGTCAGCCGGCACATGAGCCACACCGGGGGATGATCCGTCGCCCGTTGCCGCTGGCGTTTTACGCGGCGTTGTCGGCCTTGGCCTATCCGCTTTTCGCCCGGCGCGAGCGGGCCAAGCTGGCAGACGCGGGAATGGGCGCGCGCGCGCAAGAACGGCTTGGCCATGCCGGCGCGCCGCGGCCCGCGGGCCGGCTTGTCTGGCTGCACGCTGCCAGCGTGGGTGAAGCCCTGTCGGCGCTGCCCCTGATCCGGGCCCTTGGTACGGCGCGACCAGGCTGGTCGTTCCTGCTGACCTCGGGCACGGTTTCCTCGGCGCAGATCGTGGCCGATCGCCTGCCCCCCCGCAGCCTGCACCAGTTCGCCCCGATAGACGGCCGCCCCGCGCTGCGGCGCTTTCTTGACCACTGGCACCCCGATGCCGTCGTGTTGATCGAGTCGGAACTGTGGCCCAACCTGTTGGACATGCTGGCCCAGATGGCCATCCCGCGCGCGCTGTTGAACGCGCGGATTTCCGACAAAACCGCGCGCAACTGGGGCCGGGCGCCCCGCACCGCGCAGGCGCTGCTGGGCGGGTTTGCCATGATCCATTGCCAGGACAGGCGCACCGCCGACCACCTGCGCGCGCTGGGGCTGCAAGCGGCATCGGCCGGGCAGAACCTGAAATCCGTGGCCGGGCCCCTGCCCGTCGACGAGGCTGGCCTCGCACGGTTGCGCGATATGCTGGGCCAAAGGCCGGTCTGGGTGGCCAGTTCGACCCATCCGGGCGAAGATGAAACCATGATCGCTGCGCATCGCGCGCTGCTGCTCGATCATCCCGACCTGCTGTTGATTCTCGTGCCACGCCATCCCGAACGTGCCGACGGGATCGAGGCGTTGATTGCCGACGCCGGATTGAGCGTGACCCGCCGCAGCCGGGGCGAAGGCCCGGGCGGGGCGGTCTACCTGGCCGACACGTTCGGCGAAACAGGGCTTTGGTATGCGCTGGCGCCCATCGTCTGCCTGTGCGGCTCGTTCACGCCGGTGGGCGGGCACAACCCGTTCGAACCCGCACATGCCGGCGCGGCGATCCTGCATGGCCCGCTTTATGCCAATTTCGCCGAGGTTTACGCCGATTTCGCACAGGCTGGCGGCGCCACCGAAGTTGCCGACGCCCAAGCGCTGGCGCGGGCTATCGACGGGCTGCTGACGCATCCCGCCAGGCTGGCCGCCGAACGCACCGCCGCGCGGGCTTTTGCCGCGGCGCAGGCGCGCGCGCTTGACCAACTGGTGGCGCAATTGGCAACTGCGTTGGAGCCCCCCACAGCACAGGCGACGCCATGACAGACCCCGCACAGATCGACGTTATCGCGCCCAATTTCAAACGGCGCCTGTCGGGGGTCACCTCTACGGTGATCCGGCTTGTGCCCTTGCAGGCGCGCAATATCGCCATCGCCACCACCGGGCCGGCTCTACCCGCCGAGATGCCGCAAATTCCGCCGTCCAAACTGCTGCTGATGTCGCGGCGCGGCCCGTCGGGGGCGCGGGTGTGGCACGCGCGCCGCAATATCGAGATGCTGGCAGGGCTGGCGCTGAAACACCTGCTGCGCAAGCGGCTGCGGCTGGTGTTCACCTCGGCGTCGCAACGCAACCATACCGGGCTGACGAAATGGCTGATCCGGCGCATGGATGCGGTGATCGCCACGTCGGAAAAGACGGCAAAATACCTGGAACGCCCCGCCACCGTGATCCGCCACGGCATCGACACCGACGGGTTTTGCCCCGCAGACGACAAGCCCGCCCTGCGTCGCGACCTGGGCCTGCCCGAAACCGGCCCGATCATCGGCTGCTATGGCCGCATCCGCGCACAAAAGGGCACCGATGCCTTTGTCGATGCCATGCTGCGCGTGTTGCCCGATCACCCCGACGCCACCGCAATCGTCATGGGCCGCGCAACGGAAAAACACCAGGGCTTTGAACAGGGGCTCAAGACACGGGTCGCGCAAGCGGGCATGTCCGACAGGCTGCTGTTCCTGCCAGAGGTGCCGGTATGGGAAATGGCGCGCTGGTACCAGGCGCTTGATCTGTATATCGCCCCCCAGCGTTGGGAGGGCTTCGGGCTGACGCCGCTCGAGGCGATGGCCTGTGCCGTGCCTGTCATCGCAACCCGCGTCGGTGCGTTCGACGAACTGGTGATCGACGGCGAGACCGGCGCGCTGATCGACGCGGGCGATGTAGCCCAGATGGCGCATGCCACCGACGCCATACTGCGCGATCCGCCTCGCCTCGAGCAATGGTCACGGTCGGCGCTGCGGCGCGTGCGCGATCACTTCCGGATCGAACAAGAAGCCGCAGCGATCACCGCGATCTACCGCGATTTGCTGGCGCGGGGCTGATCAGCCCGCGGGCATCCGCTTTTCAACGATCTCGGCCCACCAGCTGCATCCTGCCGGGATCGCCTCGTCATCGAAATTGTACTCGGGATGATGCACCATGGCCGTATCGCCGTTGCCCACCAGGATATAGGCGCCCGGCTTTTCTTCCAGCATGAAGGCGAAATCCTCGCCCCCCATGACCAGCGGGGCCTCGTCACATTCCCCCGCGACGCCGCGCGCAACCTCGGCGGCGAACTCGGTCTGTTCGTCGTGGTTTACCATGACGGGATAATTGCGGAAATAATCCAGCTTGATCGTGCCGCCGAAGGTGGCCGCCACCCCGTCGCAGATCGCCTGCATCCGCTCCTCGGCCAGGTCGCGCAGCTCGTTCGAAAGCGTGCGCACCGTGCCCTTGATCGAAACGCGCTGCGGGATCACGTTGAACGCCTTGCTCGATGTCTCGAAACTGGTGATCGACACCACGATGTTTCCAATCGGGTCGGCATTGCGGCTGACGATGGATTGCAGCGCCGTCACAAGGTGCGAGGCCATCAACGTGGTATCCACCGTGTCATGCGGTTTCGCGGCATGGCCGCCGCGCCCCTCGCATTCGATCTCGATCAGGTCGGTCGCCGCAAAGAACGGCCCCGGACGGATCGCGAAGCTGCCCAGCGGACGGCCGGGCCAGTTGTGCATCCCGTAAACTTCCTGGATGCCCCAACGTTCCATCAAGCCATCGTTGCACATCTCGCGGCCGCCGCCGCCGCCCTCTTCGGCGGGCTGAAAAATCACCACGACAGTGCCATCGAAATTGCGCGTCTCGGCCAGATACTTGGCCGCACCCAGCAGCATGGCGGTATGGCCGTCATGCCCGCAGGCATGCATCGCGCCATCGGTTTTCGAGGCGTAGGGCAGCCCGGTCTGCTCATGAATGGGCAGCGCGTCCATGTCGGCGCGCAGGCCGATCACCTTGCCCGAGCCTGTCGCTTTGCCCTTGATCACGCCCACAACGCCGGTCTTGCCGATGCCCGTTACCACCTCGTCACAGCCGAATTCCTGCAACTTTTCGGCCACCATCGCGCTGGTGCGATGGGTATCGAACAGAATCTCCGGGTGTTCATGCAAATCCCGGCGCCATTCGGTGATTTCATCATGCAATTCTGCAAAACGGTTCTTGATTGGCATTGCGCACGCTCCTCTGTTTGGAATTGGCGGCATCGTGGTGGCAGAGCGCGGGAATGTCCAGCGCCCACGCCGGTCATTCCACCGGCATACGCCGTTCGACCAGTTCGGCAAACCAGCTGCACCCCAGCGGAATCGACGCATCGTCGAAATCGTAGGCCGGGTGGTGGCACATGGCCGTGTCGCCATTTCCCAGGAAGATATAGGCGCCCGGCCGCGCCTCGAGCATGTAGGCGAAATCCTCGGCCGGCATGACGGGCGGGGTGTTGCGGTCGACATTGGCCGCACCGGCCACCGCTTCGGCGCAATCGGCGGCGAATTCGGCCTGATCTTCGTGGTTCACCGTGGGCGGGTAGCCCCGGTTGTAGGTCACCCGCGCCACGGCCCCGTGGCTGGCGGCGATGCCGGTGGCCAGCGCCTTCAACCGTTCCTCGACCAGGTCGCGCACATCGGCGTCGAAGCAGCGCACCGTGCCGCGCAGCTTGACGGTGTGCGAGATGATGTTCTGGGTATCGCTTTCGGTCAGGAAGGTCGCCACCGTCAGCACCGCGTTCTTCACCGGGTCGACATTGCGCGACACGATCCCGTTGAGCGCCAAGACGATCTGGCTGCCCACCAGCACGCAGTCTATGGCCTGGTGCGGCACGGCGGCATGGCCGCCCCGGCCTTCCACCTCGACGATGAACTCGTCGGCCGAGGCCATTTGCGGCCCGGGCCGGATCGCGAAGTGCCCCACGGGCGTGCCGGGCATGTTGTGAAGGCCGTACACCTCCTGGATGCCCCAGCGATCCATCAGCCCGTCCTTGACCATCTCCAGGCCGCCACCGCCACCTTCTTCGGCGGGCTGAAAGATCACCACCACCGTGCCGTCGAAATTGCGCGTCTCGGCCAGGTATTGCGCGGCCCCCAACAGCATCGCGGTATGCCCGTCGTGGCCGCAGGCATGCATCGCGCCCGGCGTTTCACTGGTATAGGGGAGCCCGGTGATTTCATCCATCGGCAGCGCGTCCATATCGGCGCGCAAGCCAATAACCTTGCCCGAACGGGTGGATTTGCCATGGATCACGCCGACAACGCCCGTGCGCCCGATGCCTTCCACCACCTCGTCACAGCCAAAGGCGCGCAGCTTTTCAGCGACGACCCCGGCCGTGCGCGGCAGGTCGAACATGATTTCGGGATGGGCATGAAAATCACGCCGCCAAGCCGTGATCTCTTCGTGCATCTCGGCCAAACGGTTTCTTACGGGCATCACATGGTCCTCTCTGTTTCGGGGCAGATTGCCCCAGGCAAACCGCCGCGACAAGCGCCGCCATCCAGCCTCTCGCGAATTATCCCAACGGCGCGAACCCCGGGCGCCGCGCTCAGATATTCGGCCCCGGTACGATTTCCTGGCCGGGTCCGAAACGCCCCCAGCGAAACCGCGTCATGTCATGGCCCGGCGCATCGCCCGCCACCATGTCGGCCACGATCCGGCCAAAGGCGGGGCCGATGCCGAAGCCATGTCCGCACATGCCCGTGGCCACCACCAAGCCCGGCAATTCGATGCAATGATCCACCACGGGCACCACGTCGGGCATGGTGTCGATCATGCCCGCCCAACCCGCGGCCATCCCCGGATCGCCCGCGCCGGGAAATGTCTGGGCAAAACGCCGCCGCGCCCGCGCCAACCGCGCGGCGCGCGGTTTCGGGTCAAGAATGCGCATCCGTTCGAACGGGCTTTGCTCATCGGCACGCCAATGTCGCGGCGTGCCCCAGCCATCGGGGTAGCCACGCGGCGGCGGACCGCGAAACGCCACCTCGAACCCGCCCGCGCGCAAAAGCGGCAGGAAGGCGCGCAAGTGACGAAAGGCATCCGGCCCGGCAAAGAACTCGGACGCGGTCGAGGGCGCGATGGAATAGCCCCCGTCATCACGCCGACGCCAGGCGATGCGCCCATCCACCGCCCCGCCGCCATGCACGTCGGGGCAGCTTTGCGTCGCCAGAACGGTGGCCCGGACGGACAATTGCGGCAGGTTGACCCCGTGGTTGCGCAGGAAGAGCGACGACCACGCACCCCCTGCGAGCACCACCGCCTCGGCCCTGATGCGCCCGCCTTCGGTGACGACCCCGGTCACGCGCCCGCCCGCGATATCCAGGCAGCGCACCGCGCAGGCTTCGCGAATGGCGACGCCTTCGGACACGGCCAGCCGCGCGATCTCGGGCACGGCGACCCACGGTTCGCCCTTCATGTCGCTGGGTGTGTGCAGCGCGCCCGCCCAGGTGCCGCGTGCCTCGGGCATCATACGACGCAGCGCCGCCGTGTCGATCAACCGGCTATCGAGCCCCGGGTGCCCCTGCGCGCCGTGCAGCCAGTCGGCGTAGAGCGCCATCTCGGCGGTGTTGCGCGCGAGGTAGCTGACGCCAACCGTCGCCACGCCCAGCCGCCCGCCCGCCTGCTGGTCAAGCGCGCGCCACAGCTGCCGTGCCTCCAGCGAGATCGGAATTTCCGCAACATCGCGCCCCTGGGTGCGAATCCACCCCCAGTTGCGGCTGGATTGTTCCGCCGCCACGCGGCCCTTTTCCAGCACGACCACCCGGCGCCCCTTGCGGGCAAGGAAAAGCGCCGCGCAGATGCCCACCACGCCACCGCCGATCACCACGCAATCGGCGGCTTCGGGCAGTGGGCCGTCATGTTCAGGCGGGTCTTGAAGGGTGAAGGGAAAGATGCTCACAGCCGCTCCAGCAAACGCTCCATGAACCCATGGCCCTGGTTGAACTGCTCCACGGTGATGAACTCGTCGGGCTGGTGTGCCTGGGCGATGTTGCCAGGGCCACAAACGACGGACGAGTAGCCACGGTGCTGGAACTGGCCGGCCTCGGTGCCGTAACTGACAACATGGGTGGCGTTGTCGCCGGTGATGGCGCGCACCAGCGCCTCGGCTTCGCCCTGGTCCTCGGGTTTCAGGCCCGGCACGTCAAAGCGGGCCGCGACATCAATGCGCGCATCGGGGTGCACCGCCTTCATCCCGGCCTCGACCTCGGCGATCTTGTCCATCATGCGCTTGCGCCATGCGGCCTGGTCATCGGTGGGCACCGCGCGAAACCCAAGGTCGAACCGGCAATGTTTCGCGGTGATATTGGCCGCCGTGCCCCCCTCGATCGTGCCGACGTGAACCGAGGTATAGGGCGGATCGAAAACTGCCGCCATTTCAGAGGGCGTCTTTGCGGCCTCTTCGGCATTCACCTGGTTGGCCCAGTCGATGATCTTGGCCGCCTCCATGATGGCTGAAACGCCGCGATAGGCGATGGAACTGTGCACCTCGTGGCCCCAGACATCGACCATGAAGCCCTGCCCGCCCTTGTGGCCGGTTACTGCCTCCATCATCGACGGCTCGCCCACGATGACGGCGCTGGCCCGTGGCAAGGTTTGCAGGATGCGCTCGATCATCGGCGGCGCGCCGGTGCAGCCCACCTCTTCGTCGAAACTCAGCGCGATCTGCAAGGGGCGGTCAATGTCGCGGTACCGGGCCTCGACCAGCGCCCAGAGCGCCAGCGCGTCAAACCCTTTCATGTCGCAGGTGCCGCGCCCGAAATACTTGCCGTCGCGTTCGGTCACGGTCCAGGGGTCGGAGGCCCAGGGCTGACCATCGACCGGCACCACGTCGGTATGCCCCGACAGCACGACGCCACCCTCTGTTTCGGGGCCGACATGGGCAAAGATCGCCGCCTTGCCCTGCTCTTCGTTGTAGAAGCGATGCGCGGTGATGCCATGACCCGCCAGGTAGTCCTCGACCCAATCGACCAGCGGCAGGTTGCTGTCGCGGCTGACGGTGGGAAAGCTGATCAACCTGGTCATCAGCTCCAGCGGGGAAAGTCGTTCTGTCATGCGTGTCTCCTGTTGACCACTTGCAATGATGCCGACCTCGGGGGCGGGGCTGTGCGGCATCATCCGAAACCAAGGACCCGAGGCCGGGTCACGATGCCCCGACCGGCCGCGCCAAGCGATTTTTGGAAAATCGCCGCGGAAAGTTTTGAAACTTTCCGAACCGGCCGCCTGCCTCAATACCCGCTGTCGGTTGTCAGCACGTAATGACCGGGGCTGACCTCGTTATATTCCGACGGTGCCGGGTCGTGGCCCACGGGGTGGATGGGTGACGGGATCGGTTTGAAATTCAGCTCGTGCTCGCCCTTGCGGCGGCGCGGGTCAGCGATGGGCACCGCCTTCATCAATGCCTGCGTATAGGGGTGCTGGGGGTCTTCGAACACCGCGCGGCGCGGGCCAAGTTCGACGATCCGGCCCAGGTACATCACGCCAACGTCGTGGCTGACCCGCTCGACCACCGCCATGTCGTGGCTGATGAAGACATAGGACAGCCCCAGCTCGGCCTGCAATTCCATCATCAGGTTCAGCACCTGCGCCTGCACGCTGACATCCAGCGCCGATACCGCCTCGTCGGCGACGATCAGCTTGGGGTTCAGCGCCAGCGCCCGGGCGATCGCCACGCGCTGCCGCTGTCCGCCCGACAATTCGTGCGGAAAGCGCCGCATGAAGCTGCGTGGCAGTTCCACCCGGTCAAACAGGGCGGCCACGCGGTCCTGTATCTCCTGTCGGTTGGTCCTGCCGTAATTGCGCAGCGGCTCGGCTACCTGGTCCATAAGTTGCATCTGCGGGTTGAGACTGGCGAACGGGTCTTGGAACACCATCTGCATGTCCACCCGCGCGCGGCGCAGGCCGCTGGTGTCCAGCGCCATCACGTCGACGCCGTCCAGCTCGACATGGCCCGCCTGCGGTTCGACAAGCCGCAGGATCGAGCGGCCCGCCGTCGACTTGCCGCACCCAGATTCCCCCACCAGTGACAGGGTACGCCCCTTGTTCAATGTGAATGACATGTCTTCGACCGCGTGCACATTGGCGACGGTGCGGCGAAAGAACCCGGCCTTGACGGGAAAGCGCGTCGTCAGGTTGCGCACCTTCAAAAGCGGCTCGTCGCTGCCCAGGATCGGGCCGGTGTCATGCCCATCAATGCCCAAAAGACGCATCGGTTCGGGGGCATCCTTGCCACGCATCTCGCCCAGCTTGGGCACCGCGGCCAAAAGCGCCTTCGTGTAATCGTGCTGCGGGTTTTCGAAAATTTCCTCGACCGTGCCCTCTTCGACCTTGTTGCCGCGATACATCACGACCACGCGGTCGGCCATCTGCGCCACCACCGCCATGTCATGGGTGATGAACATCACCGCCGTGCCGGTTTCGCGCTTGAGCCGGTCCATCAGCGCCAGGATTTCCGCCTGGATCGTCACGTCCAGAGCGGTTGTGGGTTCATCGGCGATCAGCAGGCGCGGCTCACAGGCCAGGGCCATGGCGATCACCACGCGCTGCCGCATGCCGCCCGACAATTCATGCGGATATTGCGTCAGGCGCCGTTCGGGCTCGGGGATCCGAACCTGTTTCAGCAGTTCCAGTGCTCGCGCGCGCGCCTGGGTCTTGGACATGCCGCGATGCAGGCGCAGCCCTTCGGTCAGTTGCCGGCCCACGGTAAAGACGGGGTTCAGCGCGGTCATCGGCTCTTGAAAGATCATCCCGATCTCGTTGCCGCGAATCATACGCATCAGCGACTGCTCGGTTTTCACCAGGTCGATCTCGCCGCCTTCCTTGCGATTAAAAATCAGGCGACCGCCCGCGATTTCACCACCGCCAAACTCGATCAGGTGCATCAGGGAAAGGCTCGTCACCGATTTCCCCGACCCGGATTCGCCAACGACGCAGACCGTTTCCCCCGGTTGAATCGAAAATGAAACGTCCTCGACCCCGACGACGGGGCCATCCTTTGTCTGGAATTGCACACGAAGGTTTTCGATTCTGGCTATCGGCTGATCCAGCAACGCGCTTACCCTGTCTTACTTGCACCACGGTGCGTTATGATTAGATCAAACGCTAAAGACAGCAGGCAGCCAAAGTCAATTCGTTACAAAGGCCCGCGCCTTCTCGCGTCATGCGCGAATATAGAAGTCTTGCATTTTGCGAATAACCGGTTTTCAGTTATCGCCAGCCGTGGTTGCCGGGACGTTGTCCGGCGTCGAGGGGGCTGTGGTGGGCCTCATGCGATTCACGGGAAAGTGGCGTTGCCCACGCTCGTTCACACCGCGGGCACCGAAAATAAAGAGGCACGTCACGTGTCCAACATGGAGAGAAAAATGAAACTCAAGACCCTGCTGCTGGGTGCCGCGACATCATTTGCGCTGGCGCCCGCTGCCTTTGCCGAGCGCGGCTCGGATGGCCAGCTGAACATCCTTTACTGGCAAGCCCCCTCGATCATGAACCCGTATCTGTCGGGCGGCACCAAGGATCTCGAGGCATCCTCGATCGTGATCGAACCGCTGGGCCGCTACGACGAGAACGGCACCCTGCTGCCCTGGCTGGCCGAAGAAATTCCGACCGTTGAAAACGGCGGCGTCAGCGAAGACCTGACATCCATCACGTGGAAGCTGAAAGAGGGCCTGAAGTGGTCTGACGGCACGCCGGTGACATCCGAGGACGTGGTCTTTACGGCCGAATACTGCATGCATCCCGAAGGCGGCTGCGCGCAGCTGGCCAAGTTCGAAGGCGTGAAGTCGGTCGAGGCGATGGACGACCTGACCGTCAAGGTCAGCTTCAACGAGCCTCGCCCCTTCCCCTATGGCCCCTTCATGGGCGCCCAATCGCCGATCATTCAGAAAGCACAGTTCCAGGACTGCCTGGGCCCGAAAGCGCCGGAATGCACCGATGCAAACTTCATGCCAATCGGCACCGGCCCCTTCGTCGTGGACGAGTTCAAGCCCAACGACGTGATCCAGCTTTCGGCCAATGAAAACTATCGTGACCCGAACAAGCCGGCCTTTGCCGCGGTGAACTTCAAGGGCGGCGGTGACGCCACAAGCGCAGGCCGCGCGGTGCTGGAAACCGGCGAATACGATTACGCCTGGAATCTGCAGCTTGCCCCCGACGTGCTGGCCAAGATGGAATCGGCCGGACAAGGCACACTGGAAGTGGGCTTTGGCACGCTGGTTGAACGGATCATGGTGAACATGACCGACCCCGACCCCAACCTGCCGGCCGACGAACGCTCGACCGCGGCGCACCCGCACCCCTTCCTGACGGATATCAACGTGCGCAAGGCGCTGTCGCTTGCCATCGACCGCGTGCTGCTGACCGAGATCGGCTATGGCCAGGCGGGCCGCCCGACCTGTGACCTGGTCCCGGCTCCGGAAATCTATGCCACCGGCCGCACCGACTGCCATGTCCAGGATATCGAGGGCGCCAAGGCGCTGCTGGACGAGGCCGGCTGGGTCGACAGCGATGGCGACGGCGTGCGCGAAAAGGACGGCGTGCGCCTGTCGATGCTGTTCCAGACCTCGACCAACGCGGTGCGCCAGGACTTCCAGGCGCTGATCAAGCAGTGGTGGAGCGAAATCGGTGTCGAAACCGAGCTGCGCAACGTCAACGCGTCTGTCTTCTTCGGCGGTGACCCGGGCAGCCCCGACACCTTCCAGAAGTTCTACGCCGATGTCGAAATGTATGCCAACAACTTCGACGGAACCGACCCCGAATCCTACATGGCTGCGCAGACCTGCGCCAAGGCGCCGCGCCCCGCAACCCAATGGCAGGGCGAGAATATCAGCCGCATCTGCGTGACCGAGTATGACGAGATGGTGGCCGAGCTGGGCCGCACCGGCGAGTTGGAAGAGCGCGCCGCGCTGGTTCGGGAGCTTCAGGCCATGATCATCAACGACGGTTACATGATCCTGCCGCTGGTCGACCGTGGCCGGGTCTCGGCCCGCTCCAACACGTTGGGCGGCGTTGTCCTGAACACGTGGGACAGCGAGCTGTGGAACGTCGCTGACTGGCACCGCGTCGATTGATCGGCCTTGACGGTCGGGCCCCGGCGGTGCATTTGCCCGCCGGGGCCTTTTTCACCCGTACAAACAATAGACTGGGGTCACCCGTATGCTGACCTTCACCATCCGCAGGCTGGTTCTGGCGATCCCGACGCTGTTGATCATCAGCCTGGTGATATTCCTTTTGCTGCAACTGGCGCCGGGCGACCCGATGGCGCAGGTGCCGCTGACCGTCCCTCCAGAAGTCAAGGAAAAGATGCGCGAGGCGCTTGGCCTGGGCCAGCCGCTGCACATCCAGTTCTGGAAATGGCTGGTGCAGATGTTCTGGGTCGAGCCGAAAGTGCTGATCGACTGGTTGACGAGGGATAGCTGGATGTTCGGCTGGCTGCCCGACACCGCGCTGTATCAAGATGAACTGCGCGTGATCAGCTGGCAGACCCGCAGCCCGGTATTCGACATCGTGGTGCAGCGCCTGCCGCAAACGCTGTGGGTTGTGGGCATGTCCTATGTGGTGGGCATCCTGATCGCCCTTCCCATCGGTATCTATTCCGCCTACCGGCAGTATTCGCTGTTCGACCAGGCGGGTACCTTCATCACGATGATCGGCTTTTCCATTCCGCCCTTCTTCACCGGGCCGCTGCTGATCGTGATTTTCTCGGTTCAGTTGGGGTGGTTTCCGTTCATCTACGACACCACGCACGAGGTGGTCGATTGGGACACCTTCGTTTACCAGCTCAAACAGATGATCATGCCCGTGATGGTACTGGCATTGCAAACCACCGCGCAGATCAGCCGGTTCATGCGCGCCTCGGTACTGGACAACCTCAACCAGGATTACGTGCGCACCGCGCGGGCCAAGGGCCTGGGCGAGGCCGTGGTGGTGATGATCCACGTGTTGCGCAACTCGATGATCCCGGTGGTCACGGTGATCGCACTGGGCGTGCCCGGTATCTTTGGCGGCGCCATCATCACCGAGGTGGTTTTCTCGGTCAACGGGATCGGCCAGTTGCTGATAACCGCGCTTTTCGCCAACGATTTGCCGATGGTGATGACCATCACCTTCATGTTTGCCGTGCTGATCGTGATGTTCAACCTGATCGCCGACATTCTTTACGGCGTGCTCGACCCGAGGATCCGCTATGACTGATCCGACCCCGAACCCCAACACCCCCCTGAACGCGCTGCGCGACCAGGACATCGCCCGCCCGCCGCGCAGCCAGTGGCGCGATGTCTGGGACCAGTTCAAGCATCACAAGGGTGCGCTGCTGGGTGGTGGTTTCCTGCTGTTCGTTACCCTGGCCGTGTTGTTCGGTGAATATATCTGGCAGGTAGACCCGACCCAGCTGGATATACGCAACAAGGACATACGCCCGATCTTTTCCGCGATCTGGGACAGCGATGCCAAGGTAAGCTGGGCGCACCCGCTGGGCTCGGACAATCTGGGCCGCGATCACCTGGCGCAGATCATCGCGGGCGGGCGCGCCTCGATGGCAGTGGGCTGGGCGGCGATGCTGCTGACCATGCTGATCGGCACCACGATCGGGGTGCTGGCAGGGTTCTTCAAGCGGCTCGACGGCCCCTTGATGCGCTTTACCGACTTGGTGTTGTCGCTGCCGATCCTGCCGCTGATGCTGGTGGCGGTGACGCTGTTCCGCCAACCGCTGCGCGCCAGTTTCGGGCCGGAAACAGGTATGTTCATCCTGATCGTGGCCGTCATCGGCGTGACAAGCTGGATGCAAACAGCGCGCATCGTGCGCGGTGACGTGCTGGCGCTGAAAGAACGGGAATTCGTGCTGGCCGCCCGCGCCTCGGGCACGACGGGACGGGGGATCATCTTTCGCCACTTGCTGCCCAACGTGCTGTCGCCCATCATGGTTTCGGCCACGCTGGGGCTGGCCACCGCCATCATCACCGAAAGCGCCCTGTCTTTCCTTGGCGTCGGGTTCCCCTCGGACTTCCCGACATGGGGCAAGATGCTGGCCGACGCGGTACCGCGGATGCAGGAATACCCCGAACGTGTGATGCTGCCGGGAATCATGATCTCGTTGACCGTGCTTTCAGTGAATTACCTTGGCGATGGCCTGCGCGACGCGCTCGATCCGCGTATTCGCGGCCGCTGAGGCAAAAAAGAACGCGTGTTACCGGCCCGCCCTTTCGGCGGGCCGTTTCTTTTGCGCCAAGCACGGGGCATGAAAAGGCGTTTCCCGGTCGCCTCCCGGGATGGGAAAACGTTCTATCAAAACGGTGCCAAGACGCCCGTGGCAGGCTTGATCGGCGCTCTTCCAGCGTCGCATTAGGACAGATGTTCTCATTTGTCGCGGAGACCGGACATGTTTGAAACTTTCGGATTCGAAAACCTGACCGCAGGCCAAGCGGCCCTCTGGTTCGCTCTGGCCCTTGGGCTGGCATTTGGCGTGCTGGCGCAGATCACGCGCTTTTGCTTTCGCCGCATGATCGACGGCGACGACCGCCGGAAAGCCGCGGGCGTGTGGCTGACCGCGCTGGCAGTCGCGGTGCTGGGCACCCAGGGGGCGGTAGCGCAAGACTGGATTTCCTTTGCCAATCACCGCTTCATGGCGGATGGGCTGCCGGTGCTGGCCATCGGGCTGGGCGGTTTGATGTTCGGCGCCGGGATGATCCTGACACGCGGCTGCATTTCGCGGCTGACCGTGCTGACGGGCACCGGCAACCTGCGCGCGGCGCTGGTGCTGGTCGTCTTTGCCGTGGTGGCCCATGCCACGCTCAAGGGCGTACTGGCGCCGGTGCGCACGGGGCTGGGCAGTGTCACGCTAGACGTGACGCCCGCCCTGCCCGGCAGCGGGCTGCTATGGGCCGGAGTCATCGCGCTGGCGGCACTGGCCTATGCGTGGCGGTCGGGCAACCGCCCCGTCACGCTGGCCCTGGCCGCCGGGCTGGGCGCACTGGTGCCGCTGGGCTGGGTGGGCACCGGGTTCGTGCTGTTTGACGATTTCGACCCGATCGCCATGGAAAGCCTGTCCTTCACAGCCCCCGCAACCGAGGCGCTGTTCTTTACCGTCGCCTCGACCGCCGTGGCGCCCGGTTTCGGCACCGGCCTGGTGGGCGGTGTTTTGCTGGGGGCGCTGGCCGCCGCCCTGGTAAGGCGCCAGTTCCGCTGGCAAAGCTTCGAGTCTCCGCGCCAGACCGGCCGCTACATGGCCGGGGCCGCGTTGATGGGCCTCGGCGGCGTGCTGGCGGGGGGCTGCACCGTGGGCGCGGGGCTGTCGGGCGTGCCGACACTGTCGCTGGCCGCGCTCCTGGCCATCGCTGCGATCGGGCTAGGCGGTTGGCTTACTCGGGCCGCTCTGAATGCAATGAGCGTTGCAAGCGCCGGATCAGCCACCAGACAAGCAGCACTACCGGCAGAGTGATCACCGCCGTCAATGCCCCCTTGCTGAGGCCCGTCACCTCGGTCAGGGGGAAAAGCGCATAAGCGGCCAGCGACACCGCGTAATAGCTGATCGCCACGACCGACAGCCCCTCGACCGTGCGTTGCAGTTTCAACTGCATGTCGGCGCGGGTGTTCATGCTTTCCAGCAGCGCCTGGTTCTGGGCGCTGCGTTCCACATCGACCCGCGTTCGCAGCAGGTCACCCGCGCGAATGGCCCTGTCCGACATGGCGGCCAGCCGCCCCTTGGTCGATTGCACGGTGCGCATCGCCGGGTCATAGCGGCGCATCATGAACTCGTTGAATGTCTGCCGCCCGTCGAAACGCGACTCTCGCATTACCTCGATGCGCTGATGCACGATGGCCTCGTAAGCCTCGGTCGCGCCGAAACGAAAGGCGGCGCGCGCCACCATTGTCTCAAGCTCGGCAGAAACTTCCAGCAACTTGCGCAGCGTGTCCTCGGCGGGGGTGGCGTTATCGGTCATTTCCTCCATCAGGTTGGTCAGCCGCGCGTCGATGTCGTTCATCCGCGGCGACATTGCCTTGACCTCGGAAAAGCCCAGCATCGACATGGTTTTGTAGGTTTCGACCTCGCACAGGCGCTGCACCAGGCGCCCGATGCGGCGGCTGCCGGTGCCCGGTGCGGCAAAGATGGCGAACCGCTGGTGCCCTGCCGCGTCGATGCGGAAATCGCCCGCCATCACCGCCGCGTCGTCCAGCACACGGCTGACCGCGATGCTTTCGGGTACGAACCAGTCGTTGATCGCGCCGATCACCTTTTCCTTGTCCGACCACGGCTCTACCCGGATCAGCGCGCTGGTCATGCGCACGCCGGGAATATCGTCAAGCCAGTCGCTTGGGAAAACCTCGAAATCCGCCGGATCGAACGGGCGCGCAGACAGCCCGTCGATGAAGGCGGTGTAGGTTACGAATTCCGTGTGGCTTTCCCATTTCAACTGGTAACGGCCAAGGTGGCCGAAATAATGCGTCGCACCGGGCTGCGGATGAGGCGCGCCGTAGCGATCAAGCAACGCCACAAGGTGCGCCATGTCCGCCTCGCGGTTGCGGCCTGCCGCGTTTTCCGGCTGCTTGACCGCAAGGTAAACGGCGGTCGAGGGCGTTTCGATTGAGGGAAACGGGCGCGCGTGCAGCTCGTTGGCCAGGCTATAGCGCAGCGGGTGATCTGATATCGGGGCCATTGGTGCACTCCTGTTGCACGACACCCTAGTCGATTACGTGCGGATGTAAATTAAAAATCTTTTCTTTCCAATACCTTGGCGGAATACATTGGTATACGCAACGGGCCTGTCACCCACTTGCAACCGCCCCTGAACGCGGAAAAGCCCCGCCGGTGGCGGGGCTTTCCAAACTTGAACAATCGTCAACCTCAGCTGATCTTTTGCAGCAGGGTTTCCAGGCTCTGCTTGGCGTCGCCATAGAACATCCGCGTATTGTCCTTGAAGAACAGCGGGTTCTCGATGCCCGAATAGCCGGTGCCCTGCCCGCGCTTGGATACGAACACCTGCTTGGCCTTCCACACCTCAAGCACCGGCATGCCGGCGATGGGGCTGTTGGGGTCTTCCTGCGCGGCCGGGTTCACGATGTCGTTCGAGCCAATGACGATCACCACGTCGGTATCGGGGAAATCGTCGTTGATCTCTTCCATCTCCAGCACGATGTCGTAAGGCACTTTGGCCTCGGCCAGCAACACGTTCATGTGCCCGGGCAGTCGGCCCGCAACGGGGTGGATGGCAAAACGCACCTCCTTGCCCTTGGCGCGCAAGCGGCGGGTCAATTCGGCCACGTTGCTTTGTGCCTGCGCCACGGCCATGCCGTAGCCCGGCACGATCACGACACTGTCAGCCTCTTCCAGTGCGGTGGCCACACCGTCTGCGTCGATGGCGACCTGTTCGCCCTCAACCGCCATCTGCTCGCCCTGCGCGCCACCAAAGCCGCCCAGGATCACGCTGATGAAACTGCGGTTCATCGCCTTGCACATGATGTAGCTTAGGATCGCACCGGACGAACCCACGAGCGCGCCAACGACGATCAGCAGGTCGTTGCCAAGGCTGAACCCGATGGCCGCCGCCGCCCAGCCCGAATAGCTGTTGAGCATCGACACGACCACCGGCATGTCGGCGCCGCCGATGCCCATGATCAGGTGATAGCCGATGAACAGGGCCAGCAGCGTCAGCAGAACCAGCGTCCAGCTGCCCGCGTCACCCAGATAGGCAAAGGCCAGCAACAGCGAAAGCGCCGCGGCACTGGCGTTCAGCATGTGACCGCCGGGCAGCTTTTTCGCCGCCGAGTCGACCTTGCCCGCCAGCTTGCCATAGGCGATCAGCGACCCGGTAAAGGTGACGGCACCGATCCAGATGCCCAGCACCAGTTCAACCTTGAGAATGTTGATCTCGACATTCGTTTTCTTGGCCACGAGCGTGGCAAAGCTGCCCTCGACCGTTTCACCGGCGGCCTTGGCCGCGTCGACCAGGTTGATGGTCATATCGGCGTTGAAACCGACGAACACCGCGGCCAGGCCCACAAGGCTGTGCATGATGGCCACCAGCTCGGGCATCTGCGTCATCTCGACCCGCGTAGCCAACTGGTACCCAACGGCCGCGCCCAGCGCGATCAGCACCAGCGAGGCAAGCCAAAGGCCCTGCCCCGGCCCGATCAGCGTGGCGAGAACGGCGATAGCCATGCCGACAATGCCATACCAAACCGCACGTTTCGCGCTTTCCTGCCCCGAAAGGCCGCCCAGCGACAGGATGAAAAGAACTGCTGCGACCGCGTAGGCCGCAATCGTGAATCCGTAGTCCATTGCTGCGCCTCCTTAGGATTTCTGGAACATGGCGAGCATGCGCCGGGTGACGAGGAAGCCGCCGAAGATGTTGATCGCGGCCATGAAGATACCAACCGCCGCAAGTAGCGTGATCAGCATCGAGCTGGAGCCGATCTGGATCAGCGCGCCCAGGATGATGATCGACGAGATGGCGTTGGTGACGGCCATAAGCGGCGTGTGCAAGCTGTGCGCCACGCCCCAGATCACCTGGAAGCCCACGAAGACGGACAGCAAGAAAACGATGAAATGCTGCATGAAGGAGGCAGGTGCCACCAGACCAACCGCCAGCACCAGCGCCGCGCCGATACTCAGCAGCGTGACCTGTTGCTTGGTCTGCGCCTTGAAAGCGGCGACTTCCTGTGCGCGCTTCTCTTCGGGCGTCAGTTCCTTGGGCTTTTCCTTTTTCTGGGCCGCGATGGCCTGCACCTTGGGCGGGGGCGGTGGCCAGGTGATTTCATGATCATGGGTCACGGTCGCGCCGCGGATCACGTCATCCTCCATGTTGTGCACCAGCTTGCCGTCCTTTTCGGGCGTCAGGTCGGTCATCATGTGGCGGATGTTGGTGGCGTACAGGCTGGACGCCTGGCTGGCCATGCGGCTGGGGAAATCGGTGTAGCCGATGATGACCACGCCGTTGTCGGTCTCGATCCGCTCGTCGGCGACGGTCAGCTTGCAGTTGCCACCCTTTTCGGCCGCAAGGTCGACGATGACGCTGCCGCGCTTCATCGACTTGACCATGTCCTCGGTCCACAGTTCGGGCGCTTCGCGGTTTGGGATCAGCGCCGTGGTGATCACGATATCCATATCGGGGGCAAGCTCGCGGAACTTGGCAAGCTGCGCCTCGCGGAACTCGGGGCTGGACACGCTGGCATAGCCGCCGGTGGCGGCGCCGTCCTGCTGCTCTTCCTCGAAATCCAGGTAGACGAATTCCGCGCCCATCGATTCAACTTGCTCGGCCACTTCGGGCCGCACGTCGAAGGCATAAGTGATCGCCCCCAGGCTGGTCGCCGCGCCGATGGCGGCCAGACCGGCCACGCCCGCCCCCACGACCAGCACCTTGGCCGGCGGCACCTTGCCCGCGGCGGTAATCTGCCCGGTGAAGAAACGGCCATAGTTGTTGCTCGCCTCCATCACCGCGCGATAGCCCGCGATGTTGGCCATCGAGCTGAGCGCGTCCATTTTCTGGGCACGGCTGATACGCGGCACCATTTCCATGGCGATCACGTTGGCACCGACCTTCTTGGCCTTTTCCAGCCCTTTTTCATTGCCCGCCGGGTTGAAAAAGGAAATCAGGGTCTGGCCTTCGCGCAGGCGCTTCATCTCGGTGTCATTGGGCTGGCGGACCTTGGCGACGATGTCGCATTCTTTCCACAGCGCGGCTGCGGTCTTGATCACTTCGACCCCGGCCTCTTCATACGCGGCATCCGTAAAGCCGGCCAGTATGCCAGCCCCGGTTTCGATCGCGCAGTCATACCCAAGCTTTTGCAAAGCCCGGGCCGACTCGGGGGTCATTGCGACGCGCGCCTCACCCTCGTAGACTTCCTTTGGCGTTCCGATTTTCACCTAACCATCCCCTTTCTAGGCAGATACGTTTTCGGCCGCCCCATTGGGGCGGCTCTGCTGTTTAAAATCTCCGCGCAACATTTGCAAAGTTTTCTGTCGCCTTCGATTGCCAAAATGTCGCGGAATGTCAAACCCAACGGCGTGTTTTGCGCTCGTACCGTGCGAAATCTGCCCGGAATTTACGCCGCAGGCGGTTTTCCTCGGGTATTATGAAGCGACGCTCGATGGTCCAGACGAAAATCGGCAACAGCGGCAGCGCCAGAACCGAATCCCAGCGCAGGATCAATCCGGCCAGAACCAGCAGGTCGCCAAGATAGATCGGGTTGCGCGTGCGGCTGAAAATGCCGCTGGTCACCAGGCGGTCGGCCTCCTGGTGGGGAAGGATGGTGGTGCGCTGGCGGCGCATCTCGTAGACCGCCAGCAACATCAGCAGAACACCCGCCCCTACCAGCAGACCGCCCGAAAAATCGGCCCAGCCCTGGCCAAAGGACAGGTCCAACGGGTAATAGGCGCCCTGCAACCAGGCCAGCAGCAGTGCCGCCGCCAGCCAGACGGGCGGCAGATCGATCCATTGTTTCAGACCCATCTGCGACACCCTGTTGCGCGAAAAGGGCCACCAGGCCCGACAGGCGCGTTTATTCCCATTCCATCTCCTCGTACACGCGGCCGGCATTCTTGGTGGCCAGTTCTTCGAAGGTATCCATGTATTCCCAGCGTGACTGGTCCACGTAATACGCATCGGCCAGATCGCCACCCTCGTCGATATGCGCGCCGATCTTCTCGCGCAGGTCGCGCAGATAGTCGACCGTGCCACGGGTCACCATCGCCATCGTGGTTGGATGGCCATGACCGGGGATCACGTAGGTCGGATTCAGCGCGGCAAAGGGCCCTTCGAAAGTTTCGATCCAGGCATCGGTGTCGGTTTCGGGAAAGATCGGTGGCATGCGTTCGTGAAAGGCGATGTCACCCGCGATCATCACGCTTTGCCCAGGCAGCCACACCTGCGTGTCGCCAGGGTCGTGCGACGGGCCAAGGTACATGACCTCGATCGTCATGTCGCCCATCTCGACGACCTCCTTGTCCTCGAAGGACAGGTTGGGAACGGCGATGGTCGTGCCCTCGGCCTTGTCGCGGTTGTAACCTTCCATGCCTTGCAGGATGAAATCGGCATCGCCCTCGAACGCCGCGATGGCATCGACATGGGCCAGGATATCGACCCCCTGCTCGGCCCAGTAGGAATTGCCCAGCATCGCGTGGCCCTGGCCGTTCTCGTTGATCACCAGCTTTACCGGCTGGTCGGTCACGGTCTTGATCTCGTCATGCAGCGCCTTGGCCAGGCGATAGGAGGCGCCGCCATTGATCACCACAACACCGTCGCCCGTGACCAGGAAGGACAGGTTGTTGTTGTGCCCCGAGTTTTCATAGGTCGGCGGCGCGGTGGCACCGATGGCCGACCAGACACCCGGGTAGAATTCGACCGGTTTGTTATACAGCTCGGATTGCGGATACTTGTCGGCAATATCCTCATGCGCCTGCACCATCGTCGCGCCCAGCAACGCCGCCGCGGCAACACATGTCGTGAATCGCACCATGTTGTCCTCCCAAATCAATGCGGTGACAAATTCACAGATGCGAATACAAAAGTAAAGCTGGCGTGTGCCGCCGCATACCGACGCAACGGCGCGGCTTGTGTCCCAGCGCACAACCGATACCCTGCCCGCAGCTTTGCAACAGGAGGAACCACCCGATGAGCCTAGAGGGAAAACACGCGCTGGTGACGGGCGGCGGCACCGGCATCGGCCTTGCCGTCGCACGCGCGCTGGCCGAACAGGGCGTGCAGGTCACGATAACCGGCCGCCGCCAGCAAGTGCTGGACGAGGTCGCGGGCGGTGGCCTGCACGGGTTGGCGATGGATGTCACCGACGAAGACCAGGTGCGCAGCGTGATCGACGCTGCCGTTGAGGCGCGCGGCCCCTTGCAGATCATCGTGGCCAATGCCGGCATCGCCGAGGGCCGCAAGCTGCACAAATCCGATACCGAGTTCTGGCGCCGCATCATGGCTACCAACCTGGATGGCGCGTTCTTCACCATCCGCGAAGGGATGCGCTCGATGCTGGGCACCGACTGGGGCCGGGTTCTGGCCATCAGTTCCATCGCCGGGGTGCGTGGCCTGCCGGGCGGCGGGGCCTACTCGGCCTCGAAACACGGCGTGATCGGGATGATGCGCTCGCTGGGCGAGGATTTTCTGGGGCAACCCTACACCTTCAACTCGATCTGCCCGGGCTATGTCGATACCGACATCATCACCCGCAATGTAGACGCCATCAAGAACCGGGCCGGCATCAGCGCCGAAGAGGCCAAACAGGTCATGGTGCAATCCAACCGACACAACCGTCTGATCGCCCCCGAAGAGGTAGCCGCCGCCGCGCTTTGGCTGTGCATGCCCGGATCGGAAAGCGTGAATGGCCAGGAAATCATGATCGCCGGCGGCCAGGTCGTGGGTGCATAGCCAGCCACTCTGAAAGGGCGCCGGCAATCAGCGCCGCGCGCCCGCTCGGAGCCCGGAAATTTCTGGACTCCGAAACCGTCTCCGGATACGGAGGACAACAAATACTTCAAGCCTAAAATAAGGCGTGACCGGAGCACGACATGACCGATTTTTCCGCCACGAAGGCCCGCTTTCATTTGCCCGACGGCGTGATCTATCTTGATGGCAACTCGCTGGGGCCGCTGCCGCTGGGTGCGCAAGAGCGCATGGCCAGCGTGATGCAGGACGAATGGGGCGAGATGCTGATCACCGGCTGGAACAAGGCCGGTTGGATGGATCAGCCCACCCGTGTGGGCGACCGCATCGCGCGGCTGATCGGCGCGCAGCCCGGCCACGTAGTGATGGGCGACACGCTGTCGATCAAGGTTTACCAGGCGCTGGCCTCGGCCGTTGCGATGAACCCGGGGCGCAAGGTGATCCTGTCGGACAGCGGCAATTTTCCGTCCGATCTTTACATGGCCGAAGGGCTGATCCGGTTCCTGGGCCAGGGGCACGAGCTGCGCGTGGTCGCCCCCGAGGAGGTCGAGGACAACATAACCGACGAAGTGGCGGTGACCCTGATCACCGAGGTCGATTACCGCACGGGCCGGATGCATGACATGAAGGCCCTGACCGCCAAGGCCCACGCAAATGGCGTGATCACCGTGTGGGATCTGGCCCATACCGCCGGCGCCACGCCCGTTGACCTGGTCGGGGCCGATGCCGATTTCGCGGTGGGCTGCACCTACAAGTATCTCAATGGCGGGCCCGGCGCGCCGGCCTTCATCTACGTCAACCCGCGCCACGCCGATGCCGCGTTGCCAGCTCTTTCGGGCTGGTTGGGGCATGACGCGCCGTTCGCCTTCGAACAATCCTATCGCCCCGGCCCGGGGATCGAGCGGATGCGCGTGGGCACGCCCCCCGTGCTGGCGCTGGCCGCGCTGGATGCCGCGCTCGCTATCTGGGACATGACCGATATGCAGGCCGTGCGCGCCAGGTCACTGGAACTGACCGAGCGGTTCATCGCCGGAGTCGAGGCCGCCTGCCCGATGCTGACGCTTATCACCCCGCGCGACGGTGCCCGGCGCGGCAGCCAGGTCTCGTTCGAATTCGCCGATGGATACGCCGCCATCCAGGCACTGATCGCGCGCGGCGTGATCGGCGATTTCCGCGCGCCCGACATCATGCGTTTCGGCTTTACGCCGCTCTACATCGACGAAAGCGACGTGGACGCCGCGACAGACATCATCGCCGACGTGATGACAAACCGGCTGTGGGACAAGCCCGAATACAAGACCCGCGCCAAGGTGACCTGATGCAACGCGGCGGCACATATCACCTCCCACTGTGCCAGCCGGCGGGCTGGGTGGCGTTGTGGCGACGCATGGCCGCGATTTCCTGCCTGAACACGTAACGCGCGCGCCAAGGCCCGCGTTAACATTCAGAACAGGAGATACCAGATGACCGACCCCTACGACCCCGCTGCCGAAGGCGCCCAGATGCAATTCGACGGGCGCATGTCCTACGGCGATTACCTGCATCTCGACAGCGTTCTGTCGGCCCAGCAGACCTGGACCGACACCCATGACGAGATGCTGTTCATCATCCAGCACCAGACATCCGAACTGTGGATGAAACTCGCCATCCACGAAATCGCCGCCGCGCGGCGCGCGCTGGCGGCGGGCGATACGCGCCCGGCCTTCAAGATGCTGGCGCGGGTGGCGCGCATCTTCGAACAGCTCAACAACGCGTGGGACGTGCTGCGCACCATGACACCCAGCGATTATACCGCCTTCCGCGATGCATTGGGGCAAAGCTCGGGCTTTCAGTCCTACCAATATCGCCAGATCGAATTCATGCTGGGCAATCGCAACAAGGCAATGCTGCGCCCGCATGAGCACCGCCCCGAGATCGTGCAGATGCTGACGGACGAGTTGGCGCAGCCCTCGCTTTATGACGTGGCGCTGCAATTGCTCAACGAGTCGATCCCGCTGCCGGACGCGGTGCTCAACCGTGACCTTGCGCGCCCGTGGACGCCCGACCCGGCGGTGACACAGGCGTGGGCACAGGTCTATCGCGCGCCAAAGGCATATTGGGAACTGTACGAACTGGCCGAGAAGCTGGTGGATTTCGAGGATTACTTCCGCCGCTGGCGCTTCAACCACGTGACCACCGTCGAACGGGTGATCGGGTTCAAGCGTGGCACGGGCGGCACCGGCGGAGTCAGTTACCTGCGCCGGATGCTTGAGGTGGAGCTGTTCCCCGAGCTGTGGCACCTGCGCACCGACCTGTAGAAACGGCGCGCCGGCGGGCAAGCGGCCTTGCATTGTCTTGAACCCGACATTCGGGGATGGGGCGCAGCGCCCCGACCGGCCTAATTGCCAACGGCCAGCGCCCGGCCGAACAGCCGGGCCAGCCGTTCGGCACTGGCGCGATAGGTGCCAGGGTCGGGCCGCCCGGCCTTAAGCCCGTGCAACGCGGTAAGCATCGTTTCCGAAAGCGCCTGCGCGTCGTCGCCGAACGGCGCCAGGTCAACCCGGCCCGCTTCGGCCTCTGCCTCCAGCCAGGCGGCGTGTATCGCGGCCAGCCGAGCCTCCCCGGCCTCGGCCACATCGGCGGCCTGGGCATATTTCGTATCCAGCAATTCCTCGCCATGGGGCGAGGTCAGCAACGCCTCGAACAGTTCACCGGCCTGGGCGGCAAAGGCCGCGGGCAGCGCCTCGGCCACGTCACGCCCCGGGCGCAACTCGGCGCGCACCGACTGTTCGGCGGTGTCGTAATAATGCGCCGCGAGCGAACGAAAGATGTCTTCCTTGTTGCGGAAATGCAGATACAGCGCCGCACGCGACATGCCCGCCCCGCGCGCTATGTCATCCATCGAGGTGCGGCGAAAACCGTAGTTCCGAAACGCCTCGAAAGCCGCACCAAGAATGGCTTGCTGGCGTGGATCGGTCAGGGGGTCGGGGGGCGTTGCGCGGGTCATGGAAATCCGATTGACAGAACGGGTCCAAATTGTCAATTGACACAATGACATTTTCAACTCAAAGTGTCACAAAGCCAAAACCGCAAGGAGTCGCCAATGGCCACCCAACTGACGATCAACGGTGCATCGCATGACGTTGACCTGCCCGAGGATGTGCCCCTGCTGTGGGTGCTGCGTGATGAAATTGGCCTGACCGGCACGAAATTCGGCTGCGGTGTCGCCGCCTGCGGGGCCTGCACCGTGCATATCGACGGGCAGGCCGTGCGCTCGTGCCAGGTGGCACTTGGCGACGTGTGGGGCGATGTCACCACGGTCGAGGGTCTGGGCACACCCGACAGGATGCACGCGCTGCAACAGGCCTGGGTCGAACACCAGGTCGCGCAATGCGGTTACTGCCAGTCGGGCCAGATCATGCAAGCCGCCAGCCTGTTGGCACAAACTCCAAACCCCACCGACCGGCAAATCGACGATGCGATGCAGGGCAACCTGTGTCGTTGCGGCACTTACCCGCGTATCCGTGCCGCCATTCACACTGCCGCCGCCAAGATGGAGGGCTGACCCATGGCAAGCCTTGGAAAAATCGCCCGTCGCACGTTCCTGATCGGGTCGGCCGCCATCGTGGGGGGCGCGGCCTTTGGCGCCTGGTATGTCGGACGCCCCGCGCCCAACCCGCTGATGCCGGGACGGGGCGAGGCGGCGCTGACGCCTTTTGTTCTGGTAACGGACGACGGGGTGACGCTGATCACGCCGCGCGCCGAGATGGGCCAGGGCACCCAGACCACGCTCGCCGCCTTACTGGCCGAGGAGCTGGACCTGGACTGGCAGGATGTACGCGTGGAACACGGCCCGCCCGCCACCGCCTATTACAACGGCGCCCTGATGGGCGAGGCGCTGCCCGGCAAGGGCTATGACCAATCCGATTTCATGCACGGGCTGGCGGAAACCATCGGCAAGGTCGGCAAGGTGTTCGACATGCAGGTAACCGGCGGCTCGACCGCGATGAAAGACGGCTACACCCGGTTGCGGGTCGCCGGTGCAACGGCACGCGAAGCTCTGAAATGGGCCGCCGCCGAAAGGCTGGGCGTTGATGCCGCCGAACTGCGCACCGAGAAAGGCACGGTCATCGCACCCGATGGCACGGTGATCGCCTATACCGACCTGGCGGCCGAGGCCGCCGAGGCGCCCCTGCGCGCGCCCGACCTGCGCGATCCTGCGGACTGGAAATACCTGGGCAAATCCATGCCCCGGCTGGACATGGTTGGAAAGGCCACCGGCACGGCCGCCTTCGGCATCGACGCCCGGCCCGAGGGGCTGCGCTTTGCCGCGCTTCGGATCAACCCCAAACGTGCCGGCATGCGCAGCTTCGACGCCAGCACGGCCGAGGGCATGGCGGGTGTCGAGCGCGTGATCGAGCTGCGCGACGGCGTTGCCGTGGTGGCGCGCAACACCTGGCTGGCGCAACAAGCCGTCGACGCGATCGAGGTGGAATGGGAAGACGCGCCCTATCCCGCCGATACCGACAAGATATTCCAACGCATCGCCGATGCCTTTGACGGCAGCGCCAATTCCACCATGCGCGACGATGGCGATGCTGGCACCCTGCCCGGGGGCGCGACCGAGGTGACGGCCGAATACACCCTGCCCTACCTGGCCCACGCCACTATGGAGCCGATGAACGCCACCGCGCTTTACACCGGCGACACGCTGACCGTGTGGGCCGGCAACCAGGCGCCAACCTTCACCCGCGACCATTGCGCCACCGCCGCCGGGCTGGAGCCCGACCAGGTAACGGTGATCACCCCCTACCTGGGTGGCGGGTTCGGGCGACGGGGCGAACTGGATTTCTCGGTCTATGCCACCCAGGTGGCGGTCGCCATGCAAGGCACGCCCGTGCAACTGACCTGGAGCCGCGAAGAAGACATGCGCCACGATTTCTACCGCCCCGGCGCCATGGCCCGGATGCGCGGCGCGGTGCGCGATGGCACGGCGGTTCTGCTCGATGCGCAGGTGGCCGCGCAATCGACCACGCAGCAGGCCATGGGCCGGTGGCTGGGCATGTCGCCCGGTGGGCCCGACAAGGGGCATGTCGACGGGCTGTTCAACGCGCCCTACGCCATCGCCAACCACCGCGTGCGCGGCTACCTGGCCGATCTGGACGTGCCGGTCGGATTCTGGCGCTCGGTTGGTGCCTCGTTCAATGCATTCTTCCAGGATTGCTTCATGGACGAGATGGCCCATGCGGCGGGGGCCGACCCGCTGGAGTTTCGCCTGGCACTGATGCGCGATGAATATCCCGCAGGGGCCGGCGTGCTCGAGGCGGTGCGCGACATGTCGGGCTGGGCGGGCGAAAAGCCCGGCAACACTGGGCGCGGCGTGGCATTTTCCTACAGTTTTGGCACGCCCGTGGCCCAGGTGGTCGAGGTCGTGGACGAAGACGGGACAATCCGCATTGCCCACGTCTGGATCGCCTGCGACGTGGGCACGGCGCTTGACCCCGGTATCATCGAGGCGCAGATGATCGGCGGCTGCATCTACGGGCTGTCGGCGGCCGTATCTGAAGAGATCACCTTTGCAGAGGGCGAGGCGGAACAGTACAACTTTCCCGACTACGACGCGCTGCGTATGCACAACACGCCCGATTTCACGGTGCAAATACTTGAAAATAATGCGCATCTTGGCGGCGTGGGCGAACCTGGCACACCTCCCGCCGCCCCGGCGCTGGCCAATGCGCTGTTCGATCTGACGGGCACCCGCGCGCGCCGGCTTCCGCTGAATAAGAGCTTCGATCTGCTGGTCTGAAGCGCGCCCGTGGCTGCGAAAGAAGTAGGGGGCAACCGTTCAGGTTGGCCCGTTACTGATATCGCAAGGCGGGCGGTTCTCAGGCGATCCTGGCGGCGAAGGCGTCGATCTCGGTGCTCAGAGCGGCCCAATCGGTGTATTCGCGGTCGTCATGGGGGTTGACCTCTTCGCCCTTTTGCCAGGCGATCCAACGCATGGCGAGGCGTCGAAAGAAATCGTATTTCGTAAAGCGAAAGGCACCCGCCACCTGGCAGGTCTTGCCCGCCTGCCAGCCGGTTCGCGCCTGGAACGCCTGGGCGATGCGATCAAGATCGGCCCATTCGTCGGCGTCATGGCCAGCCGCCGCCAGCGACACCGCCAGAAACAGCGTGCGCCGCGCGGTCAGCGCCTGCGCGTGGCGCAACGCAAAACCCTCGATCGCGTCCTGGTACCGGCCCATATGCACCGAGGCCGCCAATATCGCCGCGTCGCATTCGGGCATATCCTCGGCGCCGGTTTGCAGGTGCAGCAGGGTCGCAGCCTGCCCCCCGGCTTCCAGCCGCTCGGCGCAAAACCGCGCGATCTTTTCGGTCTGGCCCTCGGTGGTGGCATAGGCAATCAGTATCATCGGTGCATCCTCCTGCCCGGCAGAATGACACAAGCCCTGCGCGCGCGCCTTGCGCAGGGTCAAGGCGCGCTTTGGCCAATCAGGCCGTTTTAAGAATCTGCGGCTGGCGCGCCTTGGCCCAGGCGCGCACTGCATCGCCGAAGGCGGTGAAAAGAGGGCGCGATACCGGATCATTGGCGGCATCCCATTCGGGGTGCCACTGCACCGACAGGGTGAAGCCGGGCGCATCCTTGACGTAAACCGCCTCGGGCGTGCCATCGGGCGCGTGCCCCTCGATCACGATGCGGCGGCCCGCGGTCAGGATGCCCTGCCCGTGCAGCGTGTTGGTCATCACCTCGGACGCTCCGAACAGGCGGTGGAAAACGCCGCCCTCGGTCAAGGTGACCTTGTGACGAAGGGCAAATTTTTCCTCTATCGTGCCATCGGGGGGCATACGGTGGTTCTGCCGGCCGGGAATATCGCGGATTTCGGGGTGCAACGTGCCCCCCATGGCCACGTTCACCTCTTGAAAGCCGCGGCAGATGCCCAGAAAGGGTTGGCCGCTTTCGACGCAGGCCCGCACCAGCGGCAGGGTGATCGCGTCGCGGGCGCGGTCGAAATCGCCATGCGCCTCGGTTGGCTCATGGCCGTATTCCGCGGGGTGGACATTGGGCCGCCCGCCGGTCAGCAGAAAGCCGTCGCAGGTTTCCAACAGTTCTTCGACCGACAGAAACCGCGGATCGGCCGGCACGATCAACGGCACGCAATCCGCAACGGTGGCCACCGCCTCGGAATTCATCGTGCCGCCCGCATGGGTCGGGTAAGTATCGTTGATCAGATGTGTATTCCCGATGATTCCGACGACTGGTCTGGTCATGGTGGGCCCGTCCTGCTGCGATTGCGGCCAAGGTATAGCGCGCAAGCCGCCGGGAAAACACCCCCTGTGCCCGTGCACAGCCGCACATCGCCCCTGCCTGCGCCAAATTCGGGCAAACTATTCATCCGCCTGCCGCAAAAATCACGGCAAGCGGGGCGTTTTGCGCGGCGGACGCGCCGATCGGGGCTACCTCTGACAAGCGGCCGCAGCCGCGCGGGGCCTGCCCGCCCCTGTCTCGGGGTCAGCCTGCTGCTTTCAACTCAAGACGCCGGCGGTGCAAAACGGGTTCGGTATAGCCCGAGGGCTGCACGCGCCCCTCGAACACCAGGTCGCAGGCGGCCTTAAAGGCGATGCCGTCAAAACCCGGCCCCATCGGGCGATAGGCCGGGTCGTCCGCGTTCTGGCCATCGACCACGCGGGCCATCTTTTGCATCGCTTCCATCACGCGCTCGCGGCTGACCACACCGTGATGCAGCCAGTTGGCGATGTGCTGACTCGAGATCCGGCAGGTCGCGCGGTCTTCCATCAGGCCCTCGTCGTTGATGTCGGGTACCTTGGAGCAACCGATGCCCTGGTCGACCCAGCGCACCACGTAGCCCAGGATCCCCTGCGCGTTGTTTTCCACCTCGCGCATGATCTGAGCATCGGTCCATTTGCGGTAGCTGGCCAAGGGGATATCCAGCAGCATGTCCAGATGCGCACGCCGCCCGCCGGCCTTCAGCTTGTCCTGAACCGCGAAAACATCGACCTGGTGATAATGCAGCGCGTGCAGCGTGGCGGCCGTGGGGCTGGGCACCCAGGCGCAGGTAGCGCCCGATTTCGGATGCTCGATCTTCTGGTCCAGCATCTCGGCCATGGCGTCGGGCTTGGCCCACATGCCCTTGCCGATCTGCGCGCGGCCCTGAAGGCCACATTCCAGGCCGATATCGACATTCAGGTTTTCATAGGCACCGATCCAGGCCTTGCGCTTGATGAAATCCTTCCGGCTGAAGGGGCCGGCCTCCATGCTGGTGTGGATCTCGTCGCCGGTCCGGTCAAGAAAGCCGGTATTGATGAAACATACGCGCGACCGGGCAGCGCGGATACATTCCTTGAGGTTGGCGCTGGTGCGGCGTTCCTCGTCCATGATGCCCAGTTTCACGGTGTTGCGCGGCAGGCCAAGCGCGTCTTCGACCATGTCGAAGGTTTCGACGGCAAACGCCACCTCTTCGGGGCCGTGCATCTTGGGCTTGACCACGTAGACAGAGCCGGTGACCGAATTGCCGCCATCGCGGGCCAGGTCATGCATGGCGATCAAAGTGGTCACCATCGCATCCATCAACCCCTCGTATACCTCGTCGCCATCACGGGTCAGGATCGCGGGGTTGGTCATCAGGTGGCCCACGTTGCGCACCAGCATCAGCGCCCGCCCTTTCAAGGAGATCTGCCCCTGCCCGTCGGGCGTGGTGAACACCGGGTCATCCGCCAACCGGCGGGTCATCTGCTGGCCGCCCTTCTGGAATGTTTCTTCAAGGTCGCCCTTCATCAGTCCCAGCCAGTTGGCATAGGCGGCGACCTTGTCCTCGGCATCGACGCAGGCCACGGAATCCTCGCAATCCATGATCGCCGACAGGGCGCTTTCCATCCGCATATCGGCCAGGCCCGCCTGGTCGCGGCTGCCTATGGGGTGGGTGCGGTCGAACACCAGTTCCACATGCAACCCGTTATTGATCAGCAACACCGCCGCGGGTGCCTTGGGGTGGCCGCGATAGCCCACGAATTTCGACGGATCGGCCAGCGGCATGTCATCGACCAGCAGCGCGCCCTTTTCAACGTGATAGCGCCGCGCATCCGCGTGGCTGCCCCCCGTGATCGGAAACGCCTGGTCAAGGAACACCCGCGCGCGGGCCACGACGCGCGCGCCGCGCCCCTTGTCATACCCGCCCGAAGGCACAGGCGCCCCCATCACGTCGGTGCCGTAGAAGCAGTCATAAAGGCTACCCCAACGTGCATTCGCGGCATTTAGCGCAAAGCGCGCGTTGGTGATGGGCACCACCAGTTGCGGGCCCGCGACCTTTGCGATCTCGGGGTCGACATTGGCGGTGTCGATCTGGAAATCGTCGCCCTCTTCGACAAGGTATCCGATATCGCGAAGGAACGCGCGATAGGTGTCGGGGTCGCGCGGTTCATTCATGCGCGCCTTATGCCACGTGTCGATCTGGCCCTGAATCTCGGCGCGCTTTTCAAGAAGGCGGGCATTTTCGCGCCCTTGCCCATGCGCGATGTCCGACAGGCCCTTCCAGAAGGCATCGGCACTGACGCCGATTCCGGGCAGCGCTTGGTCGTCGATGAAACTGGCCAGTTCCCTTGCCACTTGCAGGCCGTGCTTTTCGATGCGTTGCGTCATGGAGCCCTCCTGTTGCCGAACGGTTTCAGGATTAGGGCAGAAGTTTCCTATAGGCAACAAAAGCGGTAAAGGTTTTTTACCAATTTCCGCACAGGTCTTTCAATTTTCCCCGAAAAGCGCGGCTTACCCTTTCGGGCTGGTGCCAGGCCGCAAACGGTCGCGTCGGCACCTGTCTGAGCAATATCGCACCTCGTCCCAGACGCGTGCCCATTTCTTGCGCCAGGTAAAGGGTCGGCCGCAACTGGCACAGGTCTTCACCGGCAAATCGCCCTTGCGGCGCATTCCGCTCACAGGTCGAACCGCAACTGGCGGTCTTGCCCGACACCCGGCTCGGGGTCGCGGATGAAATGGCCCGCACTATCCCTTCGGCTGGCGTGTTTATGCACGATGGTTTGCGCAGCCTGGCGAAAGCCATCGCGCTTGCGCACGGCCCAGACCGCATCGCGCGCGGCGCGGGCGGCCCGTTTCACATCGACCATCGGTTCAGGATAGGCACGCCCCAGCACCCGGCCCGCATTGGGCCATCGCCACGGCTCTTGCAGGTACTCATCCGGCAGCTCGGCCAGCTCGGGCACCCAGCGGCGGGTGAACGCCCCGGCCGGGTCTTGATCGTGGCCCTGCTTGACGGGGTTGTAGATGCGGATCGTGTTCATCCCCGTGGTGCCGGATTGCATCTGCACCTGGCTCCAGTGGATACCCGGCTCGTAATCGGTGAAAAGCCGCGCCAGCACCGGCCCGGTTGCGCGCCAGTCCAGCCACAGGTGATACGAGGCCACGGCCATCACCATGCTGCGCATGCGGAAATTCAGCCAGCCGGTGTGGTTGAGATAGCGCATGCAGGCATCGACAAAGGGCAGCCCCGTCTGCCCCGTGGCCCAAGCGTGCAGGCGCGCGGCATCGGTGTCGCGCGGGCGCAGCCCTTCGTAGGCGGGGTGCAGGCAACGCCATTCGATATCCGGCTGATCCTCGAGCTTTTGCATGAAGTGATCGCGCCACGCCAGCCGCGATTGGAACGACTTGACCGAACCGTGCCAGCCCTTTTGTCCCTTTATCGCGCCCGCGCGGGCGGTGGCTGCCTGCGCCGCCTCGCGCCCCGACAATGAGCCAAAGGCCAGATGCGGCGACAGGCGGGAACAGGCGGTTTCCCCCGAAAGGGGCGAGGACATGGCGCTGCGATACGCACGCCCGCGTTCGTGCAGAAAGCTGTTCAGCAGGGCCAACCCGGCCGCGCGCCCACCCGGTTGACGCCCAGGGCATGGATCGGGGGCCATCCCCAGCGCGGCGGCACCGGGCATGGCGTCGCTTGCCACGCCGGAAACAAGGCGCATCCCCCGTGGCAACACCTGCGGCTGCCGAACGAAACGCTCGCGCCGCGCGGCCCAGCCATCCCGCCCCGATAGCCGGCGCACCACGCCCGATTGCGGCAATTCGTGCCATGCCACGCCCTGCCCGCGCGCCCAGCGGGCCACGGCCCTGTCGCGGGCATAGGTCCAGGCGTTGCCGGTTTCCTCGTGACTGACAAGCTGGCGCGCGCCGTGATGCCGGCGCAGTTCTTCCAGCACGCCGGGCGCGTTGCCGACCCGGATGACCAAGGCCCCGCCAACCCCCTGCACCTCGGCGCTCAATTCCTTCAGACATTCGCGCAGAAAGGCGTATTGGCGCCCCGAGGCATCGGTCTGCCGCCACAATTCGGGTTCGATGATGTAAAGCGGAATGACCGGCCCCAGCGCGGCGGCACGCGCAAGGGCCGGGCTGTCATGCAAGCGCAAATCGCGCTTGAACCAAAAGATCACCGGGCCTGTCATGGCCGGTGAAATAGGCGCGAAACACCGCGCGGAAAGGGATCAATCGGCGGGCACCTCTTGGCCGGTCCGGCCGTCGATCTGCGTTGCGGGTGTTTCGGGCGACTGGCCATTGATGACAAGCCAGCCCACGAACAACACCAACAACAGCGCGGCAAAGCCGATCGCCCCCTTTATGCCCAACAGCGCGGGCTTGTGGTTTTCCTGCTGTTTTTTCACGTTCGTATCGGGTGCCGACATCCTTCTGTCCTCCGTTTCCTGCCGGGCTGCCCCTGGCTTTCCATTGAAGCCCCGTCAGCATCGCTCTAACGTAACGGGCAAACCCGGAATTCCCTTATCGGAGCGCCCCGCGATGAAAGACGCCTCTCCCCAGACCATTTATTTGTCCAACTACACACCGCCAGCTTTCCTGGTTGAAAAGGTCGAGCTTACCTTTCACTTGAACCCTGAAAAAACACGAGTTGTCAGCAAGATAAAGTTCATACCTAATCCTGCGTCACAATCGGGTGAGTTCTTTTTGCACGGCGAGAACCTGACGCTGGTGAGCGCGCGTATCGACGGGCAAGAGGTCACACCTACGATTACCGAGACCGGCCTGACCTGCGCGGTGCCCAACGCCCCCTTCACCTGGGAGGCCGAAGTCGAGATCAACCCAGCCGCCAATACCGCGCTTGAAGGGCTTTACATGTCGAACGGCATGTATTGCACCCAATGCGAGGCCGAGGGATTTCGAAAGATAACCTATTATCCCGACCGCCCCGACGTGATGGCCCCCTTTAGCGTGCGCATCGAGGGGCCCCACCCGGTGCTCTTGTCGAACGGAAACCCGACGGGCGCGGGCGATGGCTGGGCCGAATGGCACGATCCGTGGCCCAAGCCCGCCTATCTTTTCGCGCTGGTGGCGGGTGACCTGGTCAACCATCCCGACACGTTCACCACCAGGTCGGGCCGCAAGGTCGACCTGAACATCTGGGTACGCCCCGGCGACGAGGGCAAATGCGCCTTCGGGATGGAGGCGCTGAAGAAATCCATGAAATGGGATGAAGACGTGTATGGCCGCGAATATGACCTGGACGTATTCAACATCGTGGCTGTCGACGACTTCAACATGGGCGCGATGGAGAACAAGGGGCTGAACATCTTCAACTCGTCCTGCGTTTTGGCAAGCCCCGAAACCAGCACCGACATGAATTTCGAGCGGATCGAGGCGATCATTGCGCACGAGTATTTCCACAACTGGACCGGCAACCGCATCACCTGCCGCGACTGGTTCCAGTTGTGCCTGAAAGAAGGGCTGACCGTGTTCCGCGACAGCGAGTTCACCGCCGACATGCGCAGCGCGCCGGTAAAGCGCATCTCTGACGTGATCGCCCTGCGCGGCCGGCAGTTCCGCGAAGATAACGGCCCCCTGGCCCACCCCGTGCGGCCCGACAGCTTTGTCGAGATCAACAACTTCTACACCGCCACCGTTTACGAAAAGGGCGCCGAACTGATCGGGATGCTGAAACGGCTGGTGGGCGACGATGGCTATGCCAAGGCGCTTGATCTGTATTTCGACCGCCATGATGGCGATGCCGCCACGATCGAGGATTGGCTGAAAGTGTTCGAGGATGCCACCGGCCGCGACCTGACCCAGTTCAAGCGGTGGTACGAACAGGCCGGCACCCCGCGCCTGAAGGTAACAGATGACTTCAAGGATGGCACCTATACCATTAATTTCGAACAGGAAACGCCGCCCACGCCCGGACAGCTCAGGAAAGACCCTCGGGTCATCCCCATTGCCGTGGGGCTGCTGAACCCGAACGGCGACGAAGTGGTGCCCACAACCATGCTGGAGATGACCGGGGCGAAACAAAGCTTCAGCTTTGACGGGCTGGCCGCACGGCCCGTGCCCTCGATCCTGCGTGACTTCTCGGCCCCCGTGATCGTCCAACGCGACAGCACCAATGACGAGCGCGCATTTCTGCTGGCCCATGACACCGACCCTTTCAACAAATGGGAGGCCGGACGCGACCTGGCGCGTGACGTGCTGATCGGCATGGTGCGCGACGGGGCCGCACCCGACGACGGATACCTGGAAGCAATGCACGCGATGCTGCGCGATGACAGCCTTGACCCGGCGTTCCGCGCCTTGGCGCTTGGCCTGCCCAGCCAGGACGATATTGCGCAAACCCTGCACGAAACCGGCGCCACGCCCGACCCGCAGGCAATCTGGGATGCGGGCCAGACCTTGCGACAGGCGATGGCGCAAAAGATGCAGGACACGCTGCCGCGCCTATACGCCCAACACCAGGTCAGCGCGCCCTACGCACCCGACGCGCAGCAATCAGGCGACCGGGCGCTGGCAAACGCGGTGCTTGGGTTGCTTACGCGGCTCGATGGCGGCGCGCAGGCGCAACGCCAGTACGACGCGGCCGACAACATGACCCAGCAACTGGCCGCCTGGGGCTGCTTGTTGCAGGCGGGCAAGGGCGATGCCGCCACCGCCGCCTTTTTTGACCAGTGGCAAGATGACCGGCTGGTTGTCGACAAGTGGTTCAGCCTGCAGGTTGTCCATGCCGACCCGGCCGACGCGGTGGAAACCTGCGCCCGCTTGACCGAGCACCCGGATTTCAACTGGAAGAACCCCAACCGTTTCCGCGCCACGTTGGGCGCTTTGGCGATGTCGCCCGCGGCCTTTCATCGGGCCGACGGGGCGGGTTATGCGCTGCTGGCAGATTGGCTGATCCGGCTTGATCCGGTGAACCCGCAGACCACCGCCCGCATGTGCACGGCCTTCGAGACCTGGGCCCGGTATGACAGCACGCGGCAGGCCCATGCCAAGGCCGCGCTGGAACGGATACTGGAAACGCCCGAACTCAGCCGCGACACGACCGAGATGGTCAGCCGCATCCTGGGGCAATAGGGACGCCCCGAATGGCTCGCGCGACCCTGTGGCCCGTGTCGGAAAAGGCATCCGGTATCCCGCCCATGCCGGCGGGCGTGCGATGACCCTTGCCTATCACCGCACGGGGCGCGCGCGTCGCAACGTGGTGGCACTGGCCCTGGTCTGGGCCGGGCTGCTGGGGATGGTGCTGCTCTTCGGCGCGGCGGCCTGGATCGTGCTGTTCTTGTGGCTGTTTTCCCTGCCGCTCGCGTGGGAGGTGTGGCGCAACCCCGAAAGCCGGCTGACGCTGGATAGCGACACGCTGGCATGGCACGGCATGATGGGCCGCGACGCCGTGCCCCTGTCATTGATCGACAAGGTCCGCTTTGATCGGCGGCTGGACCTGTCGATGCGCGTGACACTGGTGCTTGAGGACGGGCGCAAGATTCGCCTTCCCCATGACGTGTTGCCGCCGCCTGAACGGCTGGAGGCGGCCTTTCAGGCCCATCGCATCGCGACCGAGCGGAACCCGTTTTCGCTGCTGGGCTAGGCCTCGTCACCATCGGGCGCGGGCCGCTCAACGGCCACCAGGCCCAGCTTGCGCGCGGCGGCCAGCGACAGGATACCCGAATCCAGCCCCTCGGGCGCCTGGTAGCGGCGCACCGCCGCGCGGGTGCGCGCATCCATCTCGCCGTTAGGGGTGCCCCGATAATGCCCGCGCACCGCAAGCGCACGTTGCAGGCTCTGCACGAAATCCGGTGTCAGCACGCTTTCGCAAGGGGTTTCGAACCATGTCTCGCGCCGCTCCTTGACGATCTTCTGGCGTGTCTCGGTGCGATAGACCGGCGAGGTCGTAACCGCGCCATCGGCCGAAATCTCGGGCGGCTGCACCATGACCTGCTCGGTCACGGTTTCGATCACGGCGGGCGTTGCTGTCTTGCCCCAGCAGGTGCCCGGCGCGGCGCCCGGCGGCGCCGCCTGGAAGAGGCGTGTCACCTCGGGTTCGCCCGTGGGCAAGGGCAGCGTCGTCTGGCAGGCGACAAGCGCCGGCAAGACCGCCAGCAGGCAAAGACGATGGACCGTGATGCACATCTACTCAACACCTCGTTTCAGGCCTCTTGCAGGGCAATTCGGCGCAATCTACCCGGTTTTCGACGGTAAAGAAAGCGTGCCGTCCGTATCGACAAGACGATCGAGCAATTCCGAGATATCCTCGATTTCTTCGGCGATGACATGGGTCACCCCTGCCTCGCGCTGCAGCCGGCCGGTGACGCGCAGCAACCGCCCCGCGATGACCGCGCGGCGAAAGCGTTCATACATCTTGCGCCAGACGATGACATTGACCACGCCTGTCTCATCCTCGAGCGTCAGGAAAATCACCCCCTTGGCAGTGCCGGGGCGCTGACGCAGGATGACCAGCCCCGCCACCGTCACCCGCGCGCCCTGCGGCGGGCGATCCAGCCAGGCGGCGACAAGTGCCGCGGGCGGGCGCGGCCAGCCTTGCGAGGAAACGGTATCAGGCATGAATTGCATGAGAACATAAATAGAACAAATGTGATTTCATGCAAGCGTGATATTACACCGGTGCAAAAGGGGGTGGAACGGGCCGCGCCGCTTGGCTAGGAACGGCCAGACACCGCATGAGGGGAGAGCACATCAGATGGCCAAGATCACCTATATCGAGCATAACGGCACCGAACATGTCGTCGATGTCGCCAATGGCATGACCGTCATGGAAGGCGCGCGCGACAACAACATTCCGGGCATCGAGGCCGATTGCGGCGGCGCCTGCGCCTGTTCGACCTGCCATGTCTATGTCGATCCCGCCTGGGTGGAAAAACTGCCCGCCAAGGACGACATGGAAGAGGACATGCTCGATTTCGCCTATGAGCCCGACGCCGAACGCTCGCGCCTGACCTGCCAGTTGAAGGTCACCGATGAGCTGGACGGGCTTGTGGTGCACATGCCCGAAAAACAGATCTGATGGCGCGCGCCGCAGGGATCATCGCCTGCTGCGCAGCGCTTTTCGCCGGAACATCCGCGCGCGCCGATCTGGCAATAGAACAGGCCGGGTTCGACGCCCCCACCACCCATTATGCCCATGCCGTTCTGGGTGATGGCGTGGAATATGGCGCCTTGGTGCTACGGCTGACGGATGGGCAGCGCGTGACGCTGCGCTTTGCACCGGGCACCCGCGTTTTCGAGGATATCGCCCCCCGCCTGTGGGACGTGACCGGAGACGGCGCGCCCGAGGCGATCGTCGTCGAAACCGACCCGGCACGGGGCGCGCAGCTATCGGTTTACGGCCTGCGGCCCGATGGCGGTGCGGCCAAGCTGGCAGCCACGCCGCATATCGGGCAGCCCAATCGCTGGCTTGCGCCAGTCGCTGCGGCCGACCTGGATGGCGATGGCCGGATCGAGATCGCCTATGTCGACCGTCCGCACCTGGCCAAGCGGCTGCGAATCTGGCGGTTTGACGGGGGCACATTGCGCCACGTGATCGACCATGACGGGCTGACCAACCACAAGATCGGGTGGGATTTCATCCCCGGTGGCCTGCGCGATTGCGACGATGGCCCGGAATTGATCACCGCAGATGCCGGGTGGCAAAACGTGATGGCAACGCGGTTCGATGGCCGGTCGGTCTCGACGCGGGCGCTTGCCCCCTATGCCGGGCCGGAAAGCCTGGCCGCCGCGCTGCGCTGCGACTGATCACTCGCCCCACGCGCGGCGCCCGTTGGCGATGTCAGCCCTTGAGCGCGCGCCAGCCGATATCGCGGCGGCAAAACCCCTCTGGCCAGTCGATGCCATCGACCATCTCGTAGGCGCGCGTCGCCGCCTCCTGCAAGGTGGCGCCACGCGCGGTCACGTTCAGCACGCGCCCGCCATCGGCCAGTATCTTGCCGTCCTTCGCGACGGTGCCGGCATGAAACACGATCGCGCCGCTGCTTTCGGGCATTTTATCCAGACCGCCGATCTCGCTACCTTTTTCATACGCGCCGGGATACCCCTGCGCAGCCATGACCACCGTGATGGCATGGTCATCCGCCCAGTTCACCCGTGCCTCGCTCAGCCTGCCCTCGGCGGCCGCATGCATCAGGTCAAACGCCTGCGCGCCCAGCCGCATCATCAGCACCTGCGCCTCGGGGTCGCCGAAACGCACGTTGTACTCCACAAGGCGCGGCTGGCCATCCTTGATCATCAAGCCGGCATAAAGCACCCCCTGGTAGGGCGTGCCGCGCCGCGCCATTTCGGCCATCGTGGGTTTTACGATCTCGTCCATCGCCTTTTGCGCCACCGCATCGGTCAGCACCGGCGCGGGCGAATAGGCGCCCATACCGCCGGTGTTGGGGCCGGTATCGCCTTCGCCGACGCGCTTGTGATCCTGCGCGGTGCCGATGGGCAGAACGTTTTCCCCATCACACAAGACAAAGAACGACGCCTCTTCGCCTGTCATGAATTCCTCGATCACCACCTCGGCCCCGGCGGCGCCGAATTCACCGGCAAACATGTCTTCGATGGCGGCCAGTGCCTGCTCTTCGGTTTCGGCCACGATCACGCCCTTGCCCGCGGCCAGGCCATCGGCCTTGACGACGATGGGCGCGCCCTGCGCGCGAACGTAGTCGCTTGCCGCCTGCGCGTCGGTGAAATGGGCGTAACGCGCCGTGGGCGCTCCGGCGGCATCGCAGATTTCCTTGGTGAAACCTTTCGACGCCTCGAGCCGCGCCGCCGCCTTGCCGGGTCCGAACACCAACAGGCCCGCGTCGCGCAGCCGATCAGCCACGCCCGCGGCCAAGGGCGCCTCGGGACCGACGATGACAAACTCGATCGCCTCTGCCTCGCAAAAGTTCACAACCTCGGCGCCATCCTCGATGTCGAGGCTTGCACATTCGGCCATCTGCGCGATCCCCGCGTTGCCCGGCGCCACCACGAGGCGGTCGCATTTGGGGTTCTGCAGCACGGCCCAGGCCAGTGCGTGTTCGCGACCGCCGCCGCCGAGGATCAGGATGTTCATGCCGCGCACTCCGTCTTGGCCTTGTCTGCCGCGCGTTCTAAGCTGACCCTCAACCAGAGGCAAGCGAGGCACCATGTCCGACCTGATCGACGAGCCGATTCCCGGCGTGAACGAGCCTGAATACACCGTCACCGAGATATCGGGCGCGATAAAACGCGTGATCGAGGGCGAATTCAGCCATGTCCGAATCCGTGGCGAGGTGGGCCGCGTCAGCCGCCCGCGTTCGGGCCATCTTTATCTCGACCTGAAGGACGACAAGTCGGTTCTGAACGGGGTCATCTGGAAAGGGGTGGCCGGCCGTCTGTCGGTGCAGCCCGAAGAGGGTATGGAAGTGGTGGCCACCGGCCGCATGACCACCTTTGGCGGGCAGTCGCGCTACCAGATCGTGATCGAGGATATAAAACCCGCCGGCATGGGCGCGCTGATGGCGATGCTGGAAAAGCGCAAGAAGGCGCTGGAGGCAGAGGGCCTTTTCGCGCCCGAACACAAGCGCCCCCTGCCCTACCTGCCGGAAATCATCGGGGTTATCACCTCGCCCTCGGGCGCGGTGATCCGCGATATCCTGCACCGCCTGCGCGACAGGTTTCCACGCAAGGTACTGATCTGGCCCGTCGCCGTTCAGGGCGAGAATTGCGCCCCCGAAGTGGCCCGCGCCATCGCCGGGTTCAACGCGCTGACGCCCGGCGGTGCGTTGCCCCGGCCCGACCTGCTGATCGTGGCGCGCGGTGGTGGCAGCATCGAAGACCTTTGGGGGTTCAACGAGGAAATCGTGGCCCGCGCGGCTGCGGCCTCTGACATCCCGTTGATCTCGGCCGTCGGGCACGAAACCGACACCACGCTGATCGACTATGTCTCGGACAAGCGGGCACCGACGCCCACGGCGGCGGCCGAGCTTGCGGTGCCCGTGCGGTTGGAGCTTTTGGCCTGGGCAGACCAGCAGGGTGCACGGCTGTCGCGCGCGCTGACGCAAACCATCGGGCTGCGCGGGCAACGCCTGCGCGACATGGCCCGCGCCCTGCCCCGGCCTGAAACCCTGCTGGACGGGCCGCGCCAACGGTTCGACCGCGCCGCCGACCGGCTGCCCCTGGCGCTGACCGGCATGGTGCAAAAGCGCCGCGTGCAATTGTCGGAAAGCGCGGGCAGCCTGCGCCCGTCGCTCTTGTCGCGGCAATTGGCCGAACAACAACGCCGGCTGGCCGCCAGCGCACCGCGCCTTGGTGCCGGGCTGAGCGCCACGGTTGAGCGCAAGCGCGAGGCCCTGGGCCGGCGCACCGACCGGCTGAGCATCGGGCCGATCCGGCGCAATGTCGCCCAGCAGCGCGATCGCCTGGGCGATCTGTCGCGCCGCCTGTCCAAGGCGGGCACCGCACAGACAGACACCTGGCGCAAGCAGGTCGATGCGCTGGACCGCCTGCGCGAAACGCTTGGCTACAAGGCGACGCTGCAACGGGGCTATGCCGTGGTTCGCGGCGATGGCGACGTGGTGACAACGGCCAAGGCCGCGCGCAAGGCAACCGAGTTGGAGATTGAATTTGCCGACGGGCGGATCAGCGCGGGCAAGGCGCCGGGCACGGGCGGTGGCACGAAATCCGGCCCGAAACCAAAGCCCAAGCCCCCTGAACAGGGCAGCTTGTTCTAGGCGCGGCGCGGTGGCCTGAGCGGCCACCGCCCCCGGTGTTACAGGCCCAGCTTGGCCTGCACGATGTCGTTCACGGCCTTGGGGTTTGCCTTGCCGCCAGTGGCTTTCATCACCTGGCCCACGAACCAGCCAGCAAGTTTCGGGTTCACCTTGGCCTTTTCCACCTGCGCGGGGTTATCGGCGATGATCTGGTCAACCGCCGCCTCGATCGCGCCGGTATCGGTGACCTGTTTCATGCCCCGGTCTTCGACGATCCGGGCCGGGTCACCGCCTTCGGTATAGACGATCTCGAACAGGTCCTTGGCGATCTTGCCGCTGATGTCGCCCTTGGCGATCAGGTCGATGATACCGCCCAGTTGCCCCGGCGACACGGGGCTATCGGTGATATCCTTGTCATCTTTCTTCAGGCGGCCGAACAGCTCGTTGATGACCCAGTTGGCCGCCATCTTGCCATCGCGCCCCTCGGCCACTTGCTCGAAATAGTCGGCATTGGCGACCTCGGCAGTCAGCACGCCGGCATCATATTCCGACAGCCCCATCTCGGTGACGAAGCGCGCTTTCTTCTCATCCGGCAATTCCGGCAGCGACGCGGCGATATCATCGACCCAGGCTTGCTCGATCTCCAACGGCAGCAGGTCGGGATCGGGGAAGTAGCGGTAATCATGCGCCTCTTCCTTGGACCGCATCGAGCGCGTCTCGCCCTTTTCCGGGTCGTAAAGGCGGGTTTCCTGCACCACCTCGCCGCCGGCTTCGACGATGGCGATCTGGCGGCGCGCCTCGTATTCGATGGCCTGCTGGATAAAGCGCATCGAGTTCATGTTCTTGATCTCGCAGCGCGTGCCGAGGTGGCTGAAATCCTGGGTTTCCTGGTATTTCTCGTAATCGCCCGGGCGGCAGATCGAAATATTCACGTCGGCGCGCAGGTTGCCGTTCTGCATGTTGCCATCACAGGTGCCCAGGTAACGCAGGATCTGGCGCAGCTTGGTGACATAGGCGGCCGCCTCCTCGGGGCCACGGATGTCGGGGCGGCTGACGATCTCCATCAGGGCCACGCCCGTGCGATTGAGATCGACAAAGGACATCGCCGGGTCCATGTCGTGGATCGACTTGCCCGCGTCCTGCTCCAGGTGAATCCGCTCGATCCGCACCTTGCGCGCAACGCCGGGGGCCATATCGACCAGGATCTCGCCTTCGCCCACGATGGGATGATAAAGCTGGCTGATCTGGTAGCCCTGCGGCAGGTCGGGGTAGAAGTAGTTCTTGCGGTCAAAGGCCGACCAAAGGTTGATCTCGGCTTTCAGGCCCAGCCCGGTGCGCACCGCCTGCGCCACGCAGAAATCGTTGATGACGGGCAACATGCCCGGCATCGCCGCATCGACGAAGGCCACGTTGGAATTGGGTTCCGCGCCGAACCGGGTCGAGGCGCCGGAAAACAGCTTGGCATTGCTGGCGACCTGGGCGTGCACCTCCATGCCGATCACCAGTTCCCAATCGTGCTTGGCCCCGGCAATTACCTTGGGTTTCGGGGTTTCATAGGTCAGGTCGAGCATGGCAGACGCCCCTTTGTCAGACGGTTGATCGCGGTTCTAGGACAGCACCGCGACAGGAGCAAGGGGATAGGCGCGCGGCGACTGTCTAGCCACCCAGCGGTTCCAGCGCGACGCCTTTTCGCGTGATGACCACGCGCATGCCGCTACGCAGCTCGGGATTGAAGTGACGACCGATCCGGCGCAGCGCCACGTCGCGGCCGAGGCGCATCAGTTCATCATGCGCCAAGGGCTTTGAGCCGTGCGGCTGCGCCGCCGCCGCCCAGACCAGCGGGTAAACCTGGTGCAGATGGCGGCGCAAGATCCAGCCCAGGGCGCCGCGCAGTTCTCTGGCGGTGTGGGCGGTATCGGGGTGCTCAAACCGCGGCTGCGTCAATGTCACCGCGCAAAAGGCCGCCAGTTGATTGGCCACATGCTGATCGCTGCGGCGCTTCAGGATGTCGCGCAACGCGTCGATGAAACAAGGCACGTCCAGCCGCACCAAGGCGCGTGAGTCGAGCGCGATGGCATCAAGGTAGACCCATGCATAGGCGCCCATTCCCCAGATATCGCCGGTGCGCGCCAAGGTGCGCCGTGCCTCATGCTCTAGCTGGTCATAATCGCCGTACCATTGCGGCAGCAGGAATTTACCCAGCGCGCGCATGTGAACCGGGTTGCCTGGGTCGAGGTCGATCAGGTCTTCGTAATCATCCGCAATACGGGCCTGCGGCGTCCGGCTGGCGGCCAGCAGGCTGCACCGTGCGGCAGCCAGCGCGGGGCTATTTTCGGCAAAGGCATCGAACCGATCAAGAATTTCACCCGCGGTATCGAAATGGCGATGAAACGTCTGCATGTGCTTTTCCGGCACTTTCGATTGCGGCCCCTGCCCGCGCGCTGCCCTGCCGATATCTATGTGGGTTTGCACGATCACCAGCGCGACGCCGTAGTCATCCGGGTGATCCTCGCACGCTTCTTGCAGCGCCCACACCCCGTCGCGCGGCGCGTGCGCGGGCATCAGGGTCGGGTCGGAAAGCACGGTCTCAATCGGCCCCACCACGTCGGCGCGGGCGCCACGGCTTAACAAATCGGCCAGCGCGGCGCCGGCCTCGGTGCTGGTCCGGCCCCGGTCGTGGTGCCGAATCTCCTGGCCCAGGGTTTCCCACATCTCCTGGCGAGCCAGGAACTGACCCCGCGAGTGCAGGCGCCGGGCTTCGACATCCCCGGCGGTTTCCTCGACAAGCTCGACGCTTACACCCGCGTCATCGCGGCGCGCCAGGCGGTGGTCGCGCCGAACGATGCTTGGCAAGGCCGGCATGGGCAGCGCCCGACGCAGCGCGGACAGGCCCAGGCCAAGGCGTTCAAATGGTTGTGGCAGCAGATCGCTCATGAAAATCCGTCACAGTGTTGCCGGGCGAACAAGCCGCACAAGTCGGGCTGAAACGTGGCAATGAAGGGGAGATTGCAGGACAACATCGGGTCATCTTTGTTGCCTTGCCGGGCGCGGGCCGGCACACTCGCCAAATGATGCGGCGCTGGATCATAGCTTTTTGCCTTTTTCCCGGGCTCGTCCTGGCACAGGGCGAACATGACGGGCTGCGCCCGCCTGCCCGCGACGACGCGTTGCCCCGCACCCAGTGGGAGCATCGCGGCGACGCGCCGCTATGGACCCGCGCCGTGCTGTCGGCCTTGCGCGGCCACGGAGCGGCGCTGACGCGGGTTGTGCCGCGCGATATCGACACGTGGTGCCCCGCCTATACCAGTGCCGATGCGCAGCAACGCGCGCAATTCTGGGTGGGCTTTCTGTCCGCACTGGCCAAATACGAAAGCACCTGGCGCCCCGAAGCCGTGGGCGGCCGCAACCAGTGGTACGGTTTGTTGCAGATCCTGCCAGCCACCGCGCGTGGCTACGGCTGCCGCGCGGGGTCCGGCGCGGCGTTGCAGCACGGCCCCTCGAACCTGAGCTGCGCAGTCCGTATCCTGGCGGTGACAGTGCCACGCGACCGCGCCATCGCGCTGCGTGACAGCCGGTGGCGCGGCGTGGCGGCGGATTGGGCACCGATGCGCTCGGCAACGAAACGGCGTGACATGGCCCGCTGGCTGCGCGGGCAGAGCTATTGCAAGCCGCTATCGGCCACACGGCCCCGGTTGCGCCCGTTCTGACCACGCCCGCGCCGGCCTAGCCCCCGCTGGATTCGCAAAAGCCATGTGGTGGCCTGTTTGGCCGCGCCCTTGCGCTCGACCATTTTGAACTAGGTGCTCCGGGCTGATCGGAAGCGTCGAAAAACGGGATCGGGCCCATGGTGTTAATTTTCATGCACGACCGCGCCCTGGCAACCCGGAACGAAAAAAGGGGCACCCTTCCGGATGCCCCTTTTGGCCGGTTAACTGTCGGATCGTGTCAGTCGGTCAGCGATAGGGCCACGAAACGCGGGTCGCCCGCGCGGCGCACCAAAAGCAGCAGCGACTTGCGCCCCGCCTCTTGCGCGGCTTCGACACGCTCTTGCAGATCGCTGACGCTGGCCAGTTTCTCCTGGCCCGCCTCGGTGATGACATCGCCTGCGCGCAGCCCTTTTTCATAGGCCTCCGAGGTCGCATCGACATCCATCACCACAAGGCCGGTGATGCTGTCGTCGAGATCCAGATCATCGCGCAGATCATCGGTCACGGGTGACAGGGTCAGGCCCATCATCTCGATCTCGGATGGCTCTTCCGGTCCGTCGCCCGGCTGAGCGGCGGGCACGGCACCTTCGGCCTCTTCGCGGCGGCCCAGCGTCACGCGCAGCGTTTCTGTATTTCCGTCGCGTAGCACCACCACGCGCACGGCCTTTCCGACCTCGGTGTCACCGACCTGGCGCACCAGGGCGCGGGTGTCCTCGACATCGCGGCCATCGAAACTCAGGATCACATCGCCCTGCAACACGCCCGCTTCCCTTGCCGGGCCGTCGGGCACGTCGGTCACCATGGCACCACGCGCGGTGTCCAGCCCGTCGATCGCATCGACCATATCGGGTGTCACGTCCTGGATGCGCACGCCCAGCCAGCCGCGCCGGGTCTCGCCGTATTTCTGCAACTGGTCGACAACATTGACCACCACGTTCGCCGCCATAGAAAACCCGATCCCGATTGACCCGCCATTGGGCGACAGGATCGCGGTATTCACGCCGATCACCTCACCTTCCATATTGAACAGCGGGCCGCCCGAATTGCCGCGGTTGATGGCGGCATCGGTCTGGATGTAATCGTCATACGAACCACGCAGCGCACGGTTGCGGGCCGAAACGATGCCGGCACTGGCAGAAAAGCCCTGCCCCAGCGGGTTGCCCATCGCCATCACCCAGTCGCCAACGCGCATGGTGTCGCTGTCGCCGAAGCTGACGAATTTCAGCGGTTGGTCGGCCTCGACCTTGAGCACGGCAATATCGGTGTTCGGGTCGGTCCCGATCACCTCGGCGGGCAGTTCGGTCATCGGCTGGCCATCGCCGGGGAAGAACTCGATAAGGATCTCGTCGGCGGTTTCGATCACGTGGTTGTTGGTGACGATATAACCGTCTTCGGAAATCACGAAGCCAGAGCCCAGCGCCGACGACCGGCGTGGCCTGTCGCCTTCGCCCTGGCGGTCACGGAATTCACGAAAGAAATCTTCGAACGGGCTGCCCTCGGGCACAATCGGGTTCGGGCCACCGGGGGTGGCAACAACGGTCGACGTGGTGATATTCACCACTGCCGGGCTGACCCTGTCGGCCAGGTCGGCAAAGCTTTCGGGCATGCGCGCCTGTGCAGACAGCGTCTGCGCCAGCATGAAAAGCACGGCCAAAAGCGTCAGCCACATGGCGCGCAGCGCCGGCATGGCGGGGTTTCGGGTTTTGCTAAGAGCTTGGGTGGTCACGCCAGTTTCTCCTCTGGGTTACCGTTTTGAATTATTCATATCTTCCATGTAGGACGCCGAAGTTACAACACAAAGGGTGTTACGCCCTGTCAAACCACTGTGACGCGCCGTGACGGGTTTGTGAAGGCTCCGTTCAGGCGCCAAGGGTCTTGGCCACCCAAACCAGCACGACACCCAGCAGCATCGCAAGAAGGCCGACATTGCGCCGCATCGTGTCGGGCAAGGCGCGCAATATCTCAAGCATCTGTTCAACAAGCGAAGGGGCCAGCGCATAGGCCAGCCCCTCCACGATCAGAACCAGCCCTAGGGCCAGAAATGCCGTTTCGATCATTCCGTTTCTTCGCTCGGCGTGGCGCGTTGCTCGATTTCTTTGTTGTTACGCTCAAGCTGTTCGCGCGCCTCTGCGGGCAGATCCTCGGACAGTTCCGATTTCGGCGCAAGTTCACGCAGTTCATCGGTGCTCATCGTCTCTACCGCTTCGGCCAGCAGCCCCTCGGCACGAATGGCGCCGAACATGGCCGAGATGAAATCGCTGTCCGGGGTCAGCACGATGGTCGAGTTATCGGCGTTCAAGCTGCGCTCGAACGCAGCGAGCGAGCGGTAAAAGCCAAAGAAGGCAGGATTGCCACCATAGGCTTGCGCAAAGATCCGGTTCCGCTCGGCATCGGCCTCACCACGGCGGATTTCCGCCTCGCGCTCGGCTTGCGACACGGTTTCCACAACCGTTCTGTCCGCCGCGGCGCGCACGCGCTGTGCGGCCTCGTTACCGCGGGCGATTTCGTCGGCGGCTTCGCGTTCACGCTCGGCCCGCATCCGGGCAAACGTCGCTTCGAGGTTCTGTTGCGGAAGGTTCGTCTGCTTCAGCCGCACGTCGACCACTTCAAGCCCGAGGCCCTCGGCGGATGTCCGTGCCTGGGCGCGGATGCGCAGGGCAAGATCGCGGCGCTGCGCCGATAGGATCGTGTCGGATGTCACCTGATCTGCACCCAGAACCTCACGGATCTGCGCGTTCAGGATCGAGGACAGGCGATCCTCGGCGGCGCGAATGCCACCCACGCCAACCGCCTGCCGGAACTGAACGACATCACGGATGCGATACCGTGCGAAGGCATCGACCACCAGGCGGCGGTCATCGGAGGGTGTAACCTCGATCGTGTCGGTATCAAGCGACAGGATACGGTCGTCATAGCGCACGACTTCCTGGATCAGCGGGATCTTGAAACCAAGGCCGGGCTCTTCGCGCACCTGCTGGATCTGGCCGAACTGCAGCACCAGCACTTTTTCACGTTCATCCACGATGAACAGCGATGACATCGCGACGACCGCGGCAATCACGACGACTGGTATTAGGAAAGCGGTCTTTTTCATCAGTTATCTCCCCGGTTCGCACTACCGCCACGCAGCTCGTTCAGCGGCAGGTAGGGCAGAACCCCGTTGCCACCCTCGCCCATGTTGTCGTCGAGCAGGATCTTGTCGACATTGCCAAGGGTGCGTTCCACTGTCTCCAGGTAAAGGCGGCGTTGTGTAACCTCGGGTGCAGAGTTGAATTCGTTTGCCACGGCGACGAAACGGCTGGCTTCACCGATCGCCTCGTTGACCACGCTGGCACGGTAGGCTTCGGATTCTTCCAGGATCTGCGCACCCTGGCCGCGTGCTTCGGCCAGAACCCGGTTGGCGTAGGCATCGGCCTGGCGTTGCAGCCTGTCGCGCTCCTGCTCGGCGGCCTGCACCTCGCGGAAAGCGTCGATCACGGCTGACGGCGGGTCGGCCCGGTCAAGGTTCACACGAACGATATTGATGCCGCTGTCATAGTCATTCAACGTTTCCTGGATGTTTTGCAGGGCAGTATCTGCAATCAGGCCACGATCGCGGTTCAAGATCGGCGCCAGGTTCGACGCCGCGATGATTTCGCGCATGACCGATTCCGACACCGCCTGCACCGTCAATTGCGGATCGCGGATATTGAAAAGCAGCTTGGACGGGTCGGCGATGTTCCAGACAACCTGGAAATCGATGTCCACGATGTTGGCATCGGTCGTCAGCATCAGCCCGTCATTGTCGTTGCCGCGACGCAGGCCCACATTCTCGGTCCGCTCCGAAGTGACGTTGATCACGTCATAGGTGACAAACGGCCACGGCGCGAAATTCAGACCGGGATTGCCAATCGAGGAATAGGCGCCAAGGAACAGTTCAACCGACTGTTCTTCGGGCTTGACGGTGTAAAAGCTGGAAAAGGCCCAAAGCCCAACCGCCAGCAACCCGCCAATGGCAAGGCTGCCACGGCTGAATTGCGGGCCACCCGACCCGCCGCTGCCGCCGCCCTGGCCATTGCCGCCGCCGCGCCCGCCCATCAGCACGCGCAGCTGCTCTTGGCCCTTTTTCATCAATTCGTCGATTTCCGGGATCTGGGGGCCGTCATCTTCGGGGCGACGCCCGCCGCCCCCGTTTTGCCCACGGCCGCGGTCGTCACCGCCACCCCTGTTTCCGCCGCCGCCCCATGGGCCGCCAGAATTTCCAGCCATCTACCTGAGTTCCCCTCTGTGGTCGTGTGTCTTTGTATTGTGCATTACCTGTGCAGCCCGGCGCAAATTTCAAGCCGTCCGAACTGGTTCTCGCATCGTCACGATCTCTTCCGTCATGGTCGGGTGAACCGCCACGGTGCGGTCAAAATCCTCTTTCGTGGCGCCCATCTTCACCGCGATACCCGCCAGTTGAATCATCTCGCCCGCGCCGGGCGCGACGATATGACAGCCCAGAACGCGGCGCGTATCGGCGCAAACGATCAGTTTCATCAGCACCCGCTGCGCGCGCCCCGCGAAGGCTTCGCGCATCGGCTTGAACGAGGTGGCATAAACCTCGATCGGGCCGTGGTCACGCGCCTCTTCCTCGCTCATGCCCACGGTGCCCATCTCGGGCTGGGTGAAAATCGCCGTCGGGATCAGGTCATGATCCACGGGCGTTGGGTTGCCATTGAAAACCGTCTCGACAAAGGCCATGCCCTCGCGGATCGCGACGGGCGTCAGGTTGACGCGGTCGGTCACGTCGCCAATGGCATAGATCGACGGCACGCTTGTCTGGCTGTACTCGTCCACCAGCACCTCGCCCTTGCGACCCAGTTCAACGCCCAGATCCTGCAGCCCCATATCGGCGGTGTTTGGGGTGCGGCCGGTGGCAAACATCACCTGGTCGAAATGACGCTCGGTGCCGTTCGTCGCCTTGACGCGGATACGACCGTCATCCTCCTTGTGCATCTCCAGGATGTTCGTTCCAAGGTGCAGGTCGATGCCGTTTTGCTGCATCTCTTCGGAAACAAGACCGCGCGCTTCTTCGTCGAAACCGCGCAGTATTTGCGCACCGCGGTAATATTGGGTGACGTTCACCCCCATACCGTTGAGGATGCAGGCAAATTCGCACGCGATATACCCGCCGCCCAGGATCAGCATGGAGCCGGGCAGGTCATCCATGTGAAACACCTCGTTCGAGGTAATGCCCAGCTCGGCGCCGGGGATGTCGGGGCGCATCGGCCAGCCGCCCATCGCCAGGAGAATGTGCTTGGCCGTCTTGCGGCTGCCATCCGACAGCTCGACCGTATGCGCATCCGCCAGCCTGGCGCGCGCGTCAAATGTCTCAACGTCGTTGTTGCCCAGGATATTGCGATAGACACCTTCCAGGCGGTCCAGTTCGGTATGCATCTTCGACTTGAAGGCCGACCAGCTGAATTCGCCGATCTGCGCCTCCCAGCCATAGGCTTTCGCGTCTTCGACATAGCCGGGGTATTCGCTGGCGAAAACCATCAGCTTCTTGGGCACGCAACCGCGCTGCACGCAGGTACCGCCATAGCGGTCTTCTTCGGCCAAGGCGACCCTCGCCCCGCCCTGCGCCGCAACCCGCGCTGCACGCACCCCGCCCGAACCGCCACCGATCACGAAAAGGTCGTAGTCAAAGCTCATGGTGTGATCCCTTTGCTTTCGTTGGGCGAAGGTATTTCACAAGCGACACGGGAAAGCCAGAGAAGAGGCCGCGATTCACCCGGATCAAGGGCCCGGGGCCACCGCCCGTCGCGGGCATTTGCACCGCCTTGAAACCGCACGCCAAACGGGCGCCGACGCGGCCTGTCAATCAAGGTCGGTAAACAGGTTCTCGTTTTCCACGAAATCAAGCCGGTCGGTTTCCACCGTGCCCTCGTTAATGTCACGGGTTTCCACGCGACCATCGCCGTAGCCCACGATCACCACGTCGCAAATGTCGATGAACAGCCCGTTTTCCACCACGCCCGGCACCTGGTTCAGCACCATCGACAGCTGCCGCGCATTGCCGATGCGGTTGAGATGCAAATCAAGAATATGATTGCCCTCGTCGGTGACAAACGGCGTGTCGCCATTCATCCGCAGCGTCACGCTACGCCCCAGCACATCCATCGATATCAGCATTTCCTCGACCAGCGCCTTGGTGGTCTGCCAGCCAAAGGGGATCACCTCGATCGGCAGGGGAAAGGCGCCGAGCGATTCGACCTCCTTGCCGACATCGGCGATCACGATCATCTGGTCGCTGGCAGTGGCCACGATCTTTTCTTGCAGCAAAGCGCCGCCGCCGCCCTTGATCAGGTTCAGATCGCCGTCGAACTCGTCCGCGCCGTCGATCGTCAGGTCAAGCCAGCGCGCCTCGTCCAGGCTGATCACCTCTATTCCCACTTCGCGCGCCAGCGCGGCGGTGCGTGTCGATGTCGGCACGCCGCGAATCTTCAGCCCGTCATCGCGCACCATTTCGCCCAGGCACCGCACCATCCAGGCGGCCGTGCTGCCGGTGCCCAACCCCACGCGCATACCATCCTCGACATAATCCACCGCCCGCTTGGCAGCGACGAACTTGGCCTTGTCGATGGGCGACAACTCTCCGGTCATGGGCGCGACTCCTTTCGGGCGTTTGCGGCCTTATAGGGGCTTGCGCGGCGCGTGGGTAGGGGCAATGCGCCGCGCCATGCAACCGCAATCGCCACCCGTGCAAAGCCCGACCGCAAGGGGCCCGATTGCGGGCGGACAGGCCAGGGCTTGCATGGATGCACCCAAGTCGTTTGAAATGCCGCCCAACAATTCACCCCCGGTCCGCGATGGCGGAGGCGCCGGCCAGGCCGTCGCTTTCGCGCTGGCCATGCGGCGCAGATTCCGTCATCGTCGGCCAGGCTGCGCGAAAGGGTTAGGCGATGTTCCTGTCGGTTCTCGATCTCTTCAAGGTGGGTGTCGGACCGTCTTCGTCCCACACGATGGGGCCCATGGTGGCGGCCGAACGGTTCCTTGACGCGCTGCGCGCCGCGCCATTCCAGGCGCATGGCCTGCGCGCCTCGTTGCATGGCAGCCTGGCCTTTACCGGCGTCGGCCACGCCACCGACCGCGCGGTCATCCTGGGACTGGCCGGGTTTTCACCCGCAACCTACGACGCATCCCGCGCCGAAGAGACGCTTACCCACATCAACGGCACCGCCCGGATCGAGGCCCCAGGCCTCGGCACGCTCCGCTTCGATCCGAAAACCGATCTTGTCTTCGACTACGACCACCCCCTGCCCGGCCACGCCAACGGCATGATCGTCATGGCAACCGACCCGCAGGGCGACGTGATCTTGCAAGAAACATACTACTCCGTCGGTGGCGGTTTCGTGATGACCGCCAACGAACTGGCCGCCGGCCGCGACCATGATGACGGCCCGCCCGTGCCCTACCCGTTCAAATCCGCCGCGCAGATGCTGGACATGGCCGCCCGGTCAGGCAAATCGATCGCCCAGATGAAACGCGCCAACGAGATCGGCCGCATCGGAACCGAGCGGCTCGACAGCGGGCTGGCCCGTATATGGCAGGTCATGAACGACTGCATCGACCGCGGGCTTGAGGCCGAAGGTATCCTGCCCGGCGGGTTGAACGTGCGCCGCCGCGCCCGCGCCATCCACGAAAAGCTGCAGGCCGAGCGCGGCATGAACCTCACCGCGCCGCACGTGATCAACGACTGGATGAGCACTTATGCCATGGCCGTGAACGAGGAAAACGCAGCCGGCGGCCAGGTTGTGACGGCGCCCACCAACGGGGCGGCGGGCGTGGTCCCGGCGGTAATCCGCTACTGGCTCGATCACGTACCGGGCGCCCGCGCCGCGCGTGTCGACGAGTTCCTGCTGACCGCGGCGGCCATCGGCGGGCTGGTGAAATTCAACGCCTCGATCTCGGGCGCCGAGGCCGGCTGCCAGGCCGAGGTCGGGTCCGCCAGCGCCATGGCCGCGGCCGGGCTTTGCGCCGTCCTGGGCGGCACGCCGGAACAGATCGAAAACGCGGCGGAAATCGCGCTCGAACACCACCTTGGCATGACATGTGACCCGGTAAAGGGCCTGGTGCAGGTGCCCTGCATCGAACGCAACGGGCTGGGGGCCATCAAGGCGGTGTCGGCCGCCAGCCTTGCCCTGCGCGGCGATGGGCAACATTTCGTGCCGCTCGATTCCGCCATCGAAACCATGCGCCAGGTGGGCGCGGACATGCACGAGAAATACAAGGAAACTTCGCTTGGCGGGCTGGCCGTCAACATCCCGAATTGCTGACGGGTCAGGCCCAGGGCAGATCGTCTCCCGGCAATACCTGCCCGAACACTTTCTCGCGGTGCCATTGCAGGTTGGCAGGGTGCGGCGCATCGCGCGGATCGTCGGGGCGCAACAACTTTCCGCCCGGCCGGATCAGCCGGTCCACCACCTCGTCAGGCACCTTGTTGCGTGACACGAGAATCGTTTCACCATCCCCAGCAACCGAGATCAGCCCGCGGTCGAACATCCAGTGCAGCGTCCCCGACAGGGCCAACCCGTTGCGCACCGCATCGCTGCCGCCCTGGGCGACCGGCTTGATATGCGCCGCCTGTACCTCGGGGCGCCCACCGCCATTGCGCAGTTGCAACCCCGACATCGCACAGCGATAGCCATAGGCCGCGCGAACCTTGCGCCGAAAGGCCACGTCACGATAGGCCCGACACGTCAAACGCTCCAGTACTGGGCGTTGAAACGGGGCCGGCGGCTCATCGATTTCATGGCCTGCGGGTGCATAGCGGAGTGCCTCGATCTGCTCTAGGTCCCACGGCAAACCCAAGTTTACGATCCGCGCGAATTCGTCGTCTGGCAAGGGCCGCACCGCGCGTTGCACGGCCCCACCTTTTTTCGGCCTGCCATCCGACTCGGAAAGGGCACGCTCCAGCGGCCTGCCGTCCACCAGGCGCGGCACGTTGCTATCGAAAGGCAGAAAGCTGCCCGGAGCGATCAGCGCCAGAAAACGCCCTGCCGACCCCGGTTTCTCAATGATACGCGCCACCTGTGCCACCGCGAAATACCCCCGATGACCGGCCTTGACCGGTTCGTAGTACACGACCCAGTCTCCCACCGCCTGCTCCATCGCCTTCAAGTAGGCGCGCGGGAAATCGTAAACGGCGTCCGGCTCATCCTCGTAGATCGAGTCCACCTTGTGCAGCAAAACCATCTTGGCCATGCTCCGATCAAATCCGGTTCGGCATGAAAAGCAAGCGCCGTCTTGCCCCGGTTTTCCTCTTGCCGGAAATACCCCGGGGGAGGCGCGCGGCACGCGCGACGGGGGCAGCGCCCCCTCACCCGCAGGCTCCGCCAGGGGCCGAGATACACCGCGTCGCGGAACGCGACACCGCAGGATCAGGCGGGCGTCAGGCGCACTCGTTCAGGCGCGCGACATAGCGGGCCAAGGTGTCGATTTCCAGGTTGATACGGTCGCCCACCGCCACGTCGCCCCATGTGGTGGCTTCCTTGGTGTGGGGAATGAAGTTCACACCGAAATCACGGCCATCGACCTCGTTCACCGTCAACGAGGTGCCGTTCAGCGCAACCGAGCCCTTGGGCGCGATGAACCGTGCCAGCTCTTGCGGTGCGCGGAATGTCACGCGTGTGCTGTCACCTTCGTTGCGCAGGGCCACCACCTCGGCCACGCCGTCGACATGGCCCGACACGATATGCCCGCCCAGTTCGTCACCCACCTTCAACGCTCGTTCAAGGTTGATGCGATGCCCTTCGGCCCAGTCGGCGATGTTGGTTTTCGACACGCTTTCGGCACTGATATCCACGTCGAACCAGCCCGCGCCCTTGTCGACCACGGTCAGGCAGACGCCGTCGCAGGCGATCGAGGCGCCCAGATCGACCCGGTCCATGTCATAGCGCGATTCGATGCGCGCGCGCAGGTCGCCGCGATGCTCCAGTGCCGCGATACGGCCGATATCGGTGATGATGCCCGTGAACATGGCGTGCCCTCTTGCTTGTGCGCCCCATGACGTAGCGGCCCGCAGCCTTCAAGGCAAGCGCGTGCATTTTCCGCCTTATTCTTGCCCGACTGACGCGGTAAGACCCATTGCAGGCATGCAAGGATACTCTGGCTGGTCATGAGCGAAGGCACACCGAAAAACCGGGTTTTCCTGTTTCTGCAGGGGCCGCACGGGCCATTCTTTCACCGGCTTGGCCGGATGCTGCGCCTGACGGGCGCGCAGGTGTGGCGCGTGGGTTTCAACGCCGGCGACCGGGCGTTCTGGTTCGACCCGTCCACCTACATTCCCTTCCACGAAAAGGCCGCGGCCTGGGCCGACCGTTTCACCGCGCTGGTGGCCGAAAAGGGCGTCACCGATATCGTGCTTTACGGCGATACCCGCGCAATCCACGCCACCGCGATCGAACGGGCCCACGCGCTGGGGGTGACGGTTCATGTCTTCGAAGAAGGGTACCTGCGTCCCTACTGGGTCACCTATGAGCGCGGCGGCGCCAACGGCCATTCGCGGCTCATGCGCATGACCATCGCCCAGATGCGAAAGGCGCTTGCGCAATCGGACATGGACACCCCCGTGCCGCCGGCGCATTGGGGCGACATGCGCCAACACATCTTTTACGGCGCGCTTTACCATTGGTTCGTGATGTTCCGAAACGGCGCCTACCGCAATTTCCGTCCGCATCGCGACCTGCCGGTGACCAAGGAATTCCGCCTTTACCTGCGGCGGCTGCTGCTGATGCCCATCCACCATCTCGAGCGGCGCCTGGCCACGCGGCGCGTTCGCAATGGCGGGTTTCCCTATCATCTGGCGCTCTTGCAACTGGAGCATGACAGCAGTTTCCAGATGCACAGCCCCTTTTCCACGATGACCGAGTTTCTCGAACTGGTGATAGGCGATTTCGCCAAGGGCGCGCCGGGCCATCATCACCTGGTGATCAAGGCGCACCCGCTCGAGGATGGCCGCGTGCCCCTGCGCCACGAGATTTCCCGCCTGGCCCGACAGGCGGGGGTGCATGACCGCGTGCATTACGTGCGCGGCGGCAAGCTGGCACAATTGCTCAACGATGCCCGCTCGGCCGTCACCGTGAACTCGACCGCGGCGCAACAGGTGTTGTGGCGCGGTATCCCGCTCAAGGTGTTCGGTACGGCGGTCTATGCCAAGCCCGAATTCGTCTCGGCCCAGCCGCTTGTCCGGTTTTTCGCGCAACCCGCCCGGCCCGACCGCAAGGCCTACAAGGATTATCGTCGCTACCTGCTGGAAACCAGCCAAGTGCCCGGCGGCTTTTATTCGGCACGCGGGCGCCGGCAGTTGCTGCGCCAGGTCGTCGACATGATGCTATCGTCAGAAGACCCGTATGACGCTCTGGAATCGGGCACCGCGGCCCCGCGCCAGCATTTACGCGCCGTCACCTGATCCGTGCTTGCGAGTCCGGCAAGCAACACCTTGCCCGTGCCGAAGCAGTCCAACCGCGCGAGACGCTGGATTTTTTACACGTGCTGGGTTAGCTTCGCAAAAAAACACCGAGGCAGAACCATAACAGGTCGAGGAGACCGAGCAGTGAAACCCCAAACTTCCCGGCGGGCGAAGTCCGTCGCCCTTGTTGTCGCGGTTGCCCTTGTCGCATCTTGCAGCCTGCCACGTTCGGGCCCCAACAAACGCGAAATCTTTGCTGGCTCCGTCCTGCGTGAGGGCGACGCCTATGTCGTTTCGGTAAATGATCGCGTGACAGCCGCAACGGCCGTGGTGCCGGCACTGGGCTTTACAAGCGATTTCAAGAACGCGGGCATCCTCGGGTCTGACACGATCCGCGCGGGCGATACGCTGGGCCTGACGATCTGGGAAAACGTCGATGACGGCCTGTTGGCGGGTGAAGGCATCAATGCCACCGCGCTGGAAGAGGTGCAGGTTGACGGCACGGGGTTCATTTTCGTGCCCTACGCCGGTCGTGTCCGCGCCGCAGGCAACTCGCCCGAGGCGCTGCGCCGGATCATCACCGAGAAACTGCAAGACCAGACCCCCGAACCCCAGGTCGAGGTGCGGCGCCTGGCCGGTGACGGCGCGACGGTGTCGATCGTCGGGGCCGTGGGCGGCCAGGGCGTTTACCCGATCGAGCGGCCTACCCGCACCTTGTCGGCGATGCTGGCGGGCGCCGGTGGCGTCGCGATCGAACCGGAAATCGCACAGATCACCGTGATCCGCGGCGACAAACGCTCGAAGGTATGGCTGCAAGATCTTTACAAGCACCCGGAATTCGACATCGCGTTGCGCCCGGGCGACCGTATCTTGGTCGAAGAGGACAGCCGCGCTTTCACCGCGCTTGGTGCCACCGGCAGCCAGTCGCGCGTACCGTTCGAATCCCAGACGCTCAGCGCGATCGAGGCCATTGCCCAGGTGGGCGGCCTGTTGGCCAACGCGGCTGACCCGACCGGTGTTTTCGTGCTCCGCAACGAACCCGCGGATATCGCGAACCAGGTGCTGGGGCGCGACGATCTGCAAGGCGCACAGCGCATGGTTTACGTTCTGGACCTGACCCAGCCCAACGGCATGTTCATGGCGCGCGATTTCTCGATCCGCGATGACGACACGCTCTACGTGACCGAAGCGCCGTTCACCCAGTGGGACAAGACGATTTCGGCGCTGACCGGCTCGCTTGGTTCGGTCAACGCGGTAAGCGATCTCGCTTCGGGCAACTAGGCCCGGATGGCCGATGTGCCGAACAACAATGCAGCCGCCGGGGCCGGCCCCCGGCGGCTTTTCCATTACAACGCCGGTTTTCTGACACAGCGCCGCGTGCGCCGCATCCTGCAACTGGCGGGGTATCAACCAACGCTGGGCAAGCCCGGGCCAGATGATCTCGTGGGGGTGTGGGGCCATTCCCGCTATGCCAGCCGCGGCGAGGCAGTGGCCCGCGCGACGGGCGCTGCGCTGGTGCGAGTCGAGGATGCGTTCCTGCGCTCGCTTTACCCGGGGCGCTCGGGGGACGCGCCCATCGGGCTGATCATCGACCACGCGGGGATGCACTTCAACCCGTCCCACCCATCCGACCTGGAACGCTTGCTGCGCGATGACCCGTTGGACGATGCCGCCTTGCTGGGCCGGGCGCGCGGCGCCATCGCGCGGCTGCAAGAGGCCCACCTGACCAAGTATTGCGCGGTCGACCCCGCCGCCGCCCTGCCCGATCCGGGCTATGTTCTGGTGATCGACCAGACGCGCGGGGATGCCTCTGTCACCCACGGGATGGCCGATGCAAATTCGTTCAAGGAAATGCTGTTTCACGCCCGCGACGAGCACCCCGGCGCGCGCATCGTGATCAAGACGCACCCCGAAACCGCCGCCGGCCACCGCGCGGGCTATTTCGGGCCCGATGATCTGGACGCCCGCACAACGCTTCTGGCCGACCCGGTCAGCCCCTGGGCGCTGCTGGAGGGGGCGGTTGCGGTTTATACCGTGTCGTCGCAGATGGGGTTCGAGGCAATAATGGCCGGGCATCGCCCACGCGTTTTCGGTCGCCCCTTTTATGCCGGCTGGGACCTGACCGAAGACCTGCACGCCGTCTTGCGTCGCAACCGCAGCCTGACCCGCGCACAGCTATTTGCTGGCGCGATGATCCTTTACCCCGTCTGGTATGATCCGTTCGATGACTGCCTGTGCGAGTTGGAGCGGGCGATCGACACGCTCGACGCGCAGGCCCGCGCCTGGCGCGAGGATCGGCACGGCTGGGTCGCGCAGGGGATGCGGCTGTGGAAGCGCGGCGCGATCCAGGTTTTTTTCGGCGCGGCAAAGGGCGTGCGCTTTGCCGACACCCCGGCCAAGGCGCGCGATCTTGCCGCGAAATCGCGGGCACGGCGCATGGTCTGGGCAGCACAGGCGGATGCGAACGACGACGCCTTGCGGGTCGAGGACGGTTTTCTGCGCTCGCGCGGGTTGGGGGCGAAACTGGTGCCGCCCCTGTCGCTGGTATGCGATGACCTGGGCATTTACTACGATCCGTCACAAGCAAGCCGGCTGGAACGGCTGATCGCCGCCCGCGCCGATCTGCGCCCCGACCAGGACAATCGCGCCCGCGCCCTGATCCGCCGCATCACCGACAAGGGCCTGTCGAAATACAACCTGGGCGGCCACGCACCCGACCTGCCTGGGGGGCGGCAGATCCTGGTGCCGGGCCAGGTGGAGGATGACGCATCCATCCGGCTGGGCAGCGGCAAGGTATCGACCAACCGCGCGCTTTTGCAGGCCGCGCGCGCGGCCAACCCCGACGCGGTGATCCTGTACAAGCCGCACCCGGATGTCGAGGCCGGGCTGCGGCCCGGGAATATTGCGCCCATCGACCTGGTGGGGCTTGCCGACCGGGTGCTTGACCTGACCGATCCGGCCGCCGTGCTGCCCCATGTGGACGAGGTATGGACGATGACCTCGCTGCTGGGGTTCGAGGCCCTGATGCGCGGCGTGCCGGTGGTAACGCTGGGGGCGCCTTTCTACGCCGGATGGGGCCTGACGCGGCACCTTGGTCCCGCCCTGCCCCGCCGCACCGCGCGCCCGACGCTGGAAAGCCTGGTGCATGCAACGCTGATCGACTATCCGCGCTATCGCGACCCGGTCACGGGCCAGCCCTGCCCGGTCGAGGTTATCGTGACCCGGCTGGAACACGGCCGCCTGCCCGCGCCCGGCGTGCCGTTGCGGCTTTTGTCGAAATTGCAGGGGGTTTTTGCCAGCCAAGCCTACCTGTGGCGGCGTTAGGCCGGGGTCCGCCACCAGCGATGCAACACGTCACCACCCAGGGCGCGCGTTTCCACCAGCTTGAACCGGGGCGCCTCGGCCAGGCGTGCCACGCCCATAACGCCCACGGCGGGCCGCCCTTCGGCCCCTATGACGACACCGGCGGAAAAGCCGACCAGTTCATCCACCAGCCCCGCGGCCAGCAACGACGCGGCCAACGCGCCGCCGCCCTCGCAGAACACGCGCGTCAGCCCTGCCGTGGCCAGCTCTGACAAGACCGAGCCCGGGTCGAGTTGGCCCCCGATCACGGCGCAGGGCAGACGTTTCGCCCCGATGCCATCCCAGGCGTCGGCCAGCGGGCCGTCGGGGTCAGGGCCGTGGCACAGCCATACCGGCACCTCGCGCGCGGTGCGCGCCAGTTTCGACGATAGCGGCAAATCCAGCCGGCGCGATACCACCACGCGCACGGGCTGCCGCGCGGCGCCGATGTCGCGTACGGTCAGCGATGGATCATCGGCGCGCGCCGTGCCCGCGCCCACCATCACCGCATCATGGGTCATGCGCATCGCATGCACCGCGCGACGGGCCTGCGGGCCGGTGATCCACTGGCTTTCGCCGGTGGCGGTGGCAATGCGCCCGTCAAAGGAATTGGCCAGTTTGAGCGTAAGCCAGGGCCGCCCCTGTCCGCGCACCAGCCGGAACCCGGCCAGGTCCTGCGCCGCCCTTTCGGCCAGAACGCCGGTGTTCACGTCAATGCCCGCCGCGCGCAAAAGGGCAAGGCCCTTGCCCGCCACGCGGGGGTCGTTGTCTTCAAGCGCAACGACCACGCGCGCCACGCCTGCATCAATCAGCGCATCGGTGCAGGGCGGGGTCTGGCCGTGATGGGCGCAAGGCTCCAAGGTGACGTAAGCGGTAGCGCCTTGTGCCAGCCGGCCGGCCTGCGCCAACGCCTGCGGCTCGGCATGGGGCCGCCCGCCCGGCGCGGTCCACCCGCGCCCGACGATGCGGCCATCGCGCACGACCACGCAGCCGACCGCGGGGTTGGGCCAGGCGTTGCCCTGCCCGCGCCGCCCCAGCGAAAGGGCCAACGCCATGAATCTCGCGTCGTCCCCGGTCACTCTTTCGGGGCCGCATCCACGTCGGGGCGCAGCTCGGATACGAATTTATCGAAATCGTCGGCCGCCTGGAAGTTCTTGTAAACGCTGGCAAATCGCACGTATGCAACGGTGTCGATCCGCGCCAGCGTCTCCATCACTATTTCCCCGATCGTCTTCGACGGAATATCCGTCTCGCCCATGCTTTCAAGGCGGCGCACGATGCCCGAAATCATCTGGTCGATGCGCTCGGGTTCGACGGGCCGCTTTTGCAACGCGATGCGGATCGAGCGTTCCAGCTTGTCGCGGTCGAAATCTTCGCGGCGGCCATTCGTCTTTATCACGACAAGATCGCGCAGCTGCACCCGTTCATAGGTGGTAAAGCGCCCGCCACATGCGGGGCAAAAACGCCGGCGCCGGATCGACACGTGATCCTCGGCGGGGCGTGAATCCTTTACCTGCGTGTCTATGTTTCCGCAAAACGGGCAGCGCATTGCCGTTCCCCTTATTCTTCTGTCTCTGCCTCTGGTGGTGGCTTTGCCCCACTTATCCACAGGCACTATAGGACAGCGCCCAAGTTTTGGGTAGGGGGGAAATGCGACCCCAAGATAGGGCGTTTCTCCATCTGACACGGCGCTGCAACAGGCCGCAATGCAGGTGGCCGCAAAAGGCGAGACGCCAGCAAATCAGCCCAGATGCGCGGCCACCTGCCGGGTATGGGGCGCGTCGCGATGCTCGAACAGGTAGATGCCCTGCCAGGTGCCCAGCCGCATCCGCCCGCCCTGCACCGGGATTTGCAGGCTGACGGGCAAGAGCGCGGCCTTGATATGCGCGGGCATGTCATCGGGGCCTTCGTATGTATGGGTCAGGTAGGCCATGCCGGGGTCGGTCGTGGGCGGCACCAGACGATGAAAGAAGGCGCGCAGATCGCTCTGCACCTCGGGGTCGGCATTTTCCTGGATCAGCAAACTGGCCGAGGTGTGGCGCACCATCAGCGTCAGCACCCCGTCGCCCGTCACCCAATCGGCCACGTCGTCGGTGAATTCGTAAAGCCCCTGACCACGGGTCCGTATCTGGAATGTATGCTGCATGGGCGCAGCTTTACATCGCCATCCATGCACGGCAAGACGAGGCGCGCGATCCGTCAAAGGGCACATGCATGTTCCAGATCATCCTGACCGGGCTTCTGCCCCCGATCCTGCTGGTCGGCCTTGGCGGGGCGGTGCGGCGGCGGCTTTCGGAAAATGCCTGGGCCGGGCTGGACCGCCTGAATTTCGAGATCCTGTTTCCGGCGTTGATCTTTGTCACGGCCGCCGCGCGGCCCATTGACCCGGCCAGCCTGACGCTGATCGGGCCGCTTGTCTGGGCGATCCTGGCGCTGGGTCTGGGCCTGGGGTGGTTGGCGCGCCCGCTTGGCCCGGCGCGGTTTCTGGATTTCGCGGGCGCCTGGCAGACCGCCTGGAGGTTCAACACCGCGCTTGGTTTCGTGGTGGTGCAGGCGCTGCCCTCGACCGATCCGGCGCTGTTCTCCATCATCATCGGCATGGCGATCCCGGTGGCAAACATCTTTGCGGTGGCCGGCCTGTCACGTGGCGAGGGGCTGCGCCTTGGCCCGGCCTTGCGCAAGCTGGCGTTGAACCCGTTTCTACTGGCAAGCCTGGGTGGCGTGGCGGTGGGTGTCAGCGGGCTGACCATTCCGCAACCGGTGCTGGCGCCGGTCTCGTTGCTGGGCCAGGCGGCGATCCCCGTTGCGCTGATTTCCATCGGGGCGACGTTGAATTGGCGGGCCATGGCGAAACTCGACCGCTTTTCGGCCTGCCTTGTGACGACCAAGCTGGTGGCGCTGCCCGCGGCAGTCAGCCTGGTTGCCCTGGCTGTCGGGGCCGGGCCCGGGCTGGCGCCGGTTCTGGTGGTTTTCGCAGCCTTGCCCACGGCCTCGGCCGCGCATGTGCTGGCCGCGGGTTTCGGGGCCGACAGGCAATTGGCCGCCACCCTGATCGCGCAGGGCACGATATTGGCGGCGCTTACATTACCCGCCTGGATGGCCGTTGCCGAGATGCTGGCCCGTCAATAAAGCCAGAGCGGGTCATCGTCGAAGCAAAAGCTGGTGCGGGCCATGCCGATACTGACATTGAACCCGACCTCGCTGACCGAAAGGCCATAGCGATTGTCATCACCCGCACGGCGCCCGGGGCCGTCATCCACCACGAAGGCCACCGCGCGGCGGCCGGGGCGGGTTTGGCTGGCGCCACGGGGCGCGGCAACCGACACACGGCCCGCGACGGGCGCGCCAAGTACCGATTGCGCATAATCGGCTGCCGCGCAGAAATACTGCTGCGGTCCCGAGCCGGCACGGCCGATCACCTCGAACCGGGCGCCATCGCCCATGGGAACAACCCGCAACCCGTTGATCGCCGCGAAATCCGCCAAGGAAGGCGTCGCCGCGAACAGGGCAAGTGAGATGGCAAGACTGCGAAACATGCTCTTTCCTTTCCCGTGACAATATGGGGCTTGGCGGGCGCCTTGGCTTCACGATCGGGTGAGGGCCAGCGATTGGGCAAGGCATCCCCGGGCCGCGCAAGCGCCCGGGGGGCGACGCATCAGCTTGCCGCGGGCATTTCGGCCGCGTCGTCGATGCGCACGCCGGATTTTTCAAGCTGGCGCAGCGCGATCAGCGCGGTCTTCGTCCGCGCGCGGCGCTCGGTGCCCCAGGCGGCCTTGATCGCGGCCTGGTCGGCCTTGGGGTTTGTCTTTTTGAACTCGGCCTTCCAAAAGGCCATTGCCACCTTGCGGGCCAGCTTGCGGCGGGCCTTTTGCTCGGGTGTCATGGTTTTGCCGGTTTCGTCTGTCTTACTGTCCATGGGGGTAATCCTGTATGGGAACGCCTGCGCCACTCCGGCTGCCCCTTCACGGGGCGCAGCAAGGCGGCGCATGGAATCGGATTACGACGATGACTGCACCCGCGCCAGCAGAATTTGCACACCGTACATCAACCAAAGCGGAAAACTGCCGGACCGCAAAAAAAACCGGCCCGTATTCGGGCCGGTTCCAGCGCAATCAAGGTTGCGGTCACTGATCCAGGAAGGACCGCAGCTTGCGCGAACGTGAGGGGTGTTTCAGCTTGCGCAGGGCCTTGGCCTCGATCTGGCGAATACGTTCGCGCGTCACGCTGAATTGCTGGCCCACCTCTTCAAGCGTGTGGTCAGTGTTCATGCCGATGCCAAAACGCATCCGCAGCACGCGTTCCTCGCGCGGGGTCAGGCTGGAGAGAACCCGCGTGGTGGTTTCCTTGAGGTTTTCCTGAATCGCGGAATCCAGCGGCAGGATCGCGTTCTTGTCCTCGATGAAATCGCCAAGCTGGCTGTCCTCCTCGTCGCCGATGGGCGTTTCGAGGCTGATCGGCTCCTTGGCGATCTTCATCACCTTGCGAACCTTTTCCAGCGGCATCTGCAGCTTCTCGGCCAGTTCCTCGGGCGTGGGCTCACGACCGATCTCGTGCAGCATCTGGCGGCCGGTGCGCACCAGCTTATTGATGGTCTCTATCATGTGGACCGGGATGCGGATGGTGCGCGCCTGGTCGGCGATGGAGCGGGTGATCGCCTGCCGGATCCACCACGTCGCATAGGTCGAGAACTTGTAGCCGCGGCGATATTCGAACTTGTCCACAGCTTTCATCAGGCCGATATTGCCTTCCTGGATCAGGTCCAGGAATTGCAGGCCACGGTTGGTGTATTTCTTGGCGATGGAGATCACGAGGCGCAGGTTGGCCTCGACCATTTCCTTTTTCGCCTGCCGGGCCTCTTTCTCACCCTTCTGGACCTGCTGCACGATGCGGCGGAATTCGCTGATATCCAGGCCGACATACTGGCCCACCTGGGCCATGTCGGCGCGCAGTTCCTCGATCTTGTCGATCGACCGCTCCATCAGCATGGTCCAGCCACGGCCGGTCTTTTGCTGCATGTCGTCCAGCCAGGTCGGGTCCAGCTCGCGGCCACGATAGGCGTCGATGAACTCGCGGCGGTTGATGCGGGCCTGGTCGGCCAGCTTGACCATCGCGCTGTCGATGGACATCACGCGGCGGTTGATGCCGTAAAGCTGGTCGATCAGCGCCTCGATGCGGTTGTTGTGAAGGTGCAGCCCGTTCACCAGCTCGACGATTTCCGAGCGCAGCGACTGGTAGGTCTGCTCTTCGTTGGCCGAGAACTTGGAATCCTCGTTCAGCGTGGCCGAAATCCGGCTGTCCTGCATTTCCGACAAGCGCGCGTAATCGTCGGCGATACGGTCGAGCGTTTCCAGCACGCGCGGCTTCAACGCCGCTTCCATCGCGGCGAGGCTCATGTTGGCCTGGTCGTCCTCGTCGTCGTCGGCTTCCTTGGCGATGGGGTTGCCGTCGGCATCCAGTTCGGGCTCGTCGTCTTTCTTTTCACTGGGCGGGGCGGTCACGTTCGCCGCCTCGACGACGGGTTCCTCGTCATCGGCGTCCAACTGGTTGCCAAACGTCGCCTCAAGGTCGATCACGTCGCGCAGCAGGATGTCCTCGGACAACAATTCGTCGCGCCAGATCGTGATCGCCTGGAAGGTCAGCGGGCTTTCGCACAGGCCCGCGATCATCGTGTTGCGCCCGGCCTCGATCCGCTTGGCGATAGCAATCTCGCCCTCGCGGCTCAGCAATTCGACGCTGCCCATTTCGCGCAGATACATGCGCACCGGGTCATCCGTGCGGTCCAGCTTTTCCTGACCACCCGAGGACACGGCCACATCGCGGGTCGAGTTCGCCTCGACAACGGCGGTCGACTTGCCATCCTCGTCTTCGGCTTCTTCTTCCTCGATGATGTTGATGCCCATCTCGGAGAGCATCGACATCACGTCTTCGATCTGTTCCGAGCTGACCTGGTCGGGGGGCAGCACCTGGTTGAGCTGATCGTAGGTGATGTAGCCACGCTCACGCGCCTCGGCGATCATCTTCTTGACCTGCGTTTGGCTCATGTCGAGCGAGACTTCGGCTTCGCTGACGTCCTGCTGTGTCTCTTCGGCGTCTTTGGCTGCCATTCAATGCTCCTGCAAGCTGCGTCCGGGCTCGGCTGATTCGGTATATGATCGAATCATTAACGCGTTAGGGTGATTCGTTCACCGTTTACCGTGTCTTACTTACCTATTCCTCTCCAAAATCGCTACCGGCGGGGTTTGGTATAGGTAATCTTGTTAAGCAGCGCGTCGAATGCGCTGCGCTCATCTCGGTCCATCATCAGACCATTCGGCCCCTTGTCATAGGCGGCCTTGTCTTCTTGTTGGCTGCGCAGGGCGCGATTCCGGGCTTCGGCGGCTTCGCGCAGGCGCCATGTCAGCGCCTCGTCCGCAACCCCGCTCAATTCTTCCTCGGCCTCGGCGATCTCGGCAACCAGCCCCCTAAGGGCACTGAGCTTGCCGAATGCCTCGTCCAGCGTCAGCCTTGCCTGCTCGGCGTCACCGGGGTGGCGCACGGCAGGGCATATGGCCACATGTGGTATTCGCATGAGGTTTTCAAGGGCATCATCCCCGATCCGTGCACCCACGGCAGCCCGCGCATCGGCGCCGGGCGGCAGCGCCAGCAGCTCTGCGCGGATGGCGTCGTGGTCGCTGTCGCGGCATTCCATGCGCTCCAGTTGCGGTTCGACCTCGTCGATGACGGAAGGCGTGGCGATCAGGGTGGCCAAGATCACCGCCTCGCGGATATGGTCATCCACCCGACTGTCCGCCGCCGCCAGCAGCGAGCTTTTGGTCGAGGCCTGGGGGGTGCCGGGTGGCTGCCATTTGCGCCCCTGCCCGCGCCCGCCGTTGTTGGAACGGCGCGGGTTGAAAAGCTGCCAGCGCATCTCCTTGATGGCCTGCCCGTAATGGCTGCGAATGGATGGATCGCTGATCAGCTTGATCTTTTCGCGCAAGACCCGATCCAGCGCGGCGCGGCGTTCGGGGCTGTCGAATACCTGGCCCTCGGTTTCGCGCGCCCAAAGCAGCTGGACCATGGGCAACGCGCCATCCACCAGGTTTTGCATCGCGCCCGCGCCGCTGGCGCGGATCAGGTCGTCGGGGTCCTGGCCTTCGGGCATCAGCGCAAAACGCAGCGATTTGCCCGCTTCCAAAAGCGGCAACGCGATGTCGATCACCCGGTAGGCTGCACGCAGGCCGGCCTTGTCGCCATCAAGGGCAATCACCGGCTCGTCGGCGATGCGCCACAAAAGACGCAGCTGATCCTCGGTCACGGCGGTGCCCAGCGGTGCCACGGTAGCGCCGAACCCCGCCTGCACCAACGCGATCACATCCATGTACCCCTCGGCCACGATCAGGGTCTGGCCCTTGCCGGCAGCCTCGCGCGCGGGGCCATGCCAATACAGGCTGCGGCCCTTGTCGAACAGCTCGGTCTCTGGCCCGTTGAGGTACTTGGCCCGCGCGTTCGGGTCCATCGAGCGACCGCCAAAGGAAATGCAGCGCCCGCGCGGATCGCGGATGGGAAAGATGATGCGCCCGCGAAACCGATCGTACGGCGCGCGCCCATCATCGGGCCGTGCGGCCAGCCCCGCGTCGATGATTTTCTGCGGGTCCACGCCCCGGCCCGTCAGATGCGCGAAGAGCGCGTTGCCCTCGGGCGCGTATCCCAGTTCGAACCGCTCTTGCGCGGCAGCCTCCAGTCCCCGCCGCGCAAGGTAGTCGCGCGCCCCTGACGCCGCCTGCTGGTTGAGCGACAGGCGGAAGAAGCGCACCGCGGCCTCGGTGATCTCGGCCAGTTCACTGCGCCGGTCAGCCTTTTGGGCGGCCTGAGGGTCGCGCGCGGGCAAGGTCATTCCGGCCTCGCGCGCCAGGATCTCGACCGCCTCCATGAATTCGACATTCTCGGTTTCGCGCACAAAGGAAATCGCGTCGCCCTTGGCGTGGCAGCCAAAGCAGTAATAGAATCCCTTGCGGTCATCGACGTGGAAACTGGCCGTCTTTTCCTGGTGGAAAGGGCACGGCGCCCACATGTCACCCTTGCCCTGGTTCGATTTGCGCATGTCCCACATGACCTTGCGACCGACCACCTGGGTCAGCGAGGTGCGGCTGCGCAGTTCTTCCAGGAATCCGGGGGGTAGGCTCATGCCTTTGAATATCGGGGCTGGGGGCGCGAATGTCCAGTCGCGCCGGGCACGCGTCAGGGCTTGAAGCCGTCGCAGGCCGCGCGAAATTCTCCGGCCACGTCGCTTTCAAGCTGGTCGTCGGGCAAGGCAAAGACCCAGCCCACCAAGGGGCTGACCGCCTCGGTATAGGGCGCATCCATCCCGGCCCGGTCGCGGGTGATCTGCCGGATCGCACGATTTTCGCGCCGGCCCTCGGTGCGCAGGGACACGGCCTGGGCCACGATCTCGGTCTGTGCGGCGCAGCGCGCCGCGCGTTCGGCACCTGTTTCGGCAAGCGCCGGAAGGGAAGTTGCGGCCAGGCACAGGGCCGCCAAGGTGAAACGGGTCATTTGCATCCCCCACTCAGTCCAATCACATCGGGTTTGGCAGGGCACGGGCGCCTGCGCAAGCCTCTGCCGTTACCTGCGGGCGGCAACCCCGCGCATCGCGGCGTCCAGGTCATGCACCAGCGTCGTGGCCATCGAGCGGAACACCATCATCTGCCATGCCTGCGCCCCCACCCGCGTGATCGCCGCCTGCATATGTGCCAGTTCGGTCCGGGCCGTGGCATCCACCGCGAAAACCGCGTCGCGCAGGTCCAGCGGCGTCAGACGCGCCAGCACGTCGCGTGCCTCGGCGCCCTCGACCTGCACCACCGCCCAGGCATCGCCTTGATCCGTCAGTGCCGCGTGACGAGCCAAGGTAGGCTTGGGCGCCACCCCGACAAGCAGCGCATGGGCGTGTCCGAACCACAGGATGCGCACATGGCCCTTGACGCGGGTCTGCCCCGGCGCGGGCCCCCCCAGCCCATGCGCACGATCAAGGGCGCCCGCCAGCGTCTTTTCCTTGCCCTTGAAGGGCGCGATCGCCGTCATCGGGCCCGGATCGACCTCGGTCACCGTCACGCGGCCCGCGCTTATCGGCAACAGGCCCGCGCAAGGGGTTTTCGCAGTCAGTTCAGCCACGGGCGCGCCCTCCTTCCGGGTCAAGGACCACCGGATCGACAACCTTGCAGGTGGTTTCCACCCCGCGCACATGATCGACCATGCGGATTTCCTCGCCATGGCGCGCGCGGCCATCCTTCAGGAACCCGAGCCCCAGGAAATGCCCCAATGTGGGCGAGAATCCCACCGAGGTGATATATCCCTGATCGTTTTCGCGCACCGCCTCCTCGCCTAGGCAGAACAGGTGCGCGCCCGCGGTCAGTTGCTTGACCGCCCCTGTGGGCATCAGCCCCACCAACTGTTCGCGCCCGGGTGAAACCAGCCCTGGCCGCGCGGCCATCGCCTTGCCGATACAATCTTTTTTCGCGCTGATCATGCGCGCCATCCCGATGTCGAAAGCGGTTGTGCGGCCGTGAATCTCCGAATGGGTGATGAACCCCTTTTCGATGCGCAGCACGTTCAGCGCCTCCATCCCGTAGGCGCCGCCCCCCATTCCCTCGGCCCGTGCCACCAGCGTGCGGAACAGGCTGTCCCCAAAGCGCGCGGGCACCGCGATTTCATAGGCATGTTCGCCGCTGAACGATATACGGAACAACCGCCCCTGAACGCCCATCACCGACACCGGCCCGCACCCCATGAAGGGAAAGCTGTCATCGTCGACGGGGGTGTCGAGCAGGCCATTCAGAAGCTCGCGCGATCTGGGGCCGGCCACGGCGAATTGTGCCCATTGTTCGGTCACCGAGATGAAACTGACATCCAGGTCGGGGCGCAGCGCCTGGTGCACAAATTCCATGTGCTTCATCACCTGCCCCGCGGCAGCGGTGGTGGTGGTCATCACGAAATGATCCTCGCCCAGCCGCGCGGTGGTGCCGTCGTCCATCACGTGCCCATCCTCGCGCAGCATCAGGCCGTACCGCGTGCGCCCCACCTTGAGCGTCGAGAACATGTTGCAATACAGCATGTCCAGGAACGCGCCCGCACTAGGCCCCTGCACGTCGATCTTTCCCAATGTGGACACGTCGCAGACGCCCACTGCCTGGCGGACCATCCCCACTTCGCGGTCGCAGGATTGGCGCCATGTCTTTTCGCCCGGTCGCGGGAAATAACCGGGGCGATACCACAGCCCCGCCTCGACCATGGGCGCCCCCATTTCGACGCTGGCGGCATGGCTGGTGGTAAAGCGTTGCGGCGCAAACCCCTTGCCTTGCGCCCCTGCCCCCATCGCCGCGATGGGCACGGGCACGTAGGGCGGGCGAAAGGTGGTGGTCCCGGTTTCCGGAATACCCCGGCCCGTCGCATCGGCCAGCACCGCCAGCGCGTTCACGTTCGAGTTCTTGCCCTGGTCGGGCGCCATACCTTGCGTGGTATAGCGTTTCATGTGTTCGACCGATGTGAAGTTTTCGGTCGCGGCCAGCTTTACATCCTTCACCGTCACGTCGTTCTGGAAATCCAGCCATGCGCGGCCCTTGCCCGGCACCGCCCAAAGCGGGCGAATGCGATAGGGCGCATCCTCGGCCCGCGGCAGATCGGTCTTCCTCGCGCGCTTGCCCAGATCCTTCGCAACCGCCTTGCCCGCCGCGACCCCGGCGGCAAGGCAGGCATGGGTCGAGAAATCGCCCGCGCAGGCCCCTGCCGTTATCATCCCCGGAACCGCCCCGTCACACGGCACGAAAGCCGCCAGGTCAGGCGACCACGCGGGCCGCCGCCCCGTGTGGCAGGTCAGGTGCAGTGTCGGGTTCCAACCCCCCGAGATTGCCAGGCAGTCGGTGCGGATCTTGTCGATGCCCGACATCGTGGCGATGCTGATCGCCTCAAGCCCGCCGCGCCCATGCGCATCGGTAACCTGCGCGCCCGCGTAGCGGCGCACCGGCAGATCGGTGGTCGCCTCGGGGCGGGAATCGATCAGCGCGGCCACGTGAATGCCCGCCGCCAGCAGATCGGCCACCGTGCGATGCGCATCGTCATTGTTGCCGAACACCGTCACCGCCTTGCCCGGGCTCACGGCCCAGCGGTTCACGTAGGCGCGCAACGCGCCGGCCATCATCACGCCGGGGCGGTCATTGTTGCGAAAGGCCACCGGGCGCTCCAACGCGCCCGCCGCCAGGATCGCCCGTTGCGCATGGATGCGCCAGAAACAGGCGCAAGGCGCGTCGGAATGACCGGCCCAGTCGGGCGCGGGCCGTTCAAGCGCGCCATAGGTGCCGCCATCATAGGCGCCGGTTACGGTGGTGCGAGTCATGATCCGCACGTTGTCCATCGCGCGCAACGCCTCGACCATATCCTCCGCCCAGTCGGCGCCGGGCTGGCCTGCCACCTCGATCGTCTCGGCATTGAGCCGCCCGCCCGGGCGGGAATCCTCATCCGCCAGGATCACGTCCAGCCCGGCGCGCCCGGCCACCAGCGCCGCCATCAACCCCGCGGGCCCGGCGCCGATCACCAGCAGGTCGCAATGGGCAAAGGCCTTTTCATGATAGGCGTCATTGTTTTTGCCCGACAGCGCCCCCAGCCCGGCGGCGCGCCTTATGAACGGCTCGTACAGCCTTTCCCAAAAGGCCGCGGGCCACATGAAGGTCTTGTAATAGAACCCCGCGCCAAGGAACGGGGCCGCAAGGTCGTTGAGCGCCAGAAGATCGAAATCGAGGCTGGGCCAACGGTTCTGGCTGCGGGCCTCCAGCCCCTCGAACAGTTCCACCATCGTGGCGCGCTGGTTGGGGTCTTGCGCAGCAGCCCGGCCCAGCGTGACCAGGGCGTTGGGCTCTTCGGAGCCGGCGGTGAAAACCCCGCGCGGGCGATGATACTTGAACGATCGCCCCACCACGCGAACGCGGTTGGCAACCAGGGCCGAGGCCAGCGTGTCACCGGCAAAGCCCTCGTACTGTCGCCCATCGAAGCTGAAGCCTATCGTTTGCGTCCGGTCGATCTGGCCACCGCTTGCCAACCTCATGCCCTGCCCCCCGTGACATCACGCGCAAGCTCTGCCCCGAACACCTCGTGGGTGACGGTATCGCGGCTGACCACCAGCCACGCGCCGCAGCCCAACCCGTGAAACCACAGGTCGCGCGTCGGCCCGGCCGGGTTTTCGCGGTTGTGCAGATAGTCATCCCACGCCCCAAGCCCCGCGTCGGGCGCAGGCCGGTCCAGCGTCAGCGCATGGCCCATGTAATCGAATTCGCGGCTGTCGCGGTTGCCGCATATCGGACAGGGTATCCTCATGGGCGCACCCGCCCTGTCATCTTGCCAAGCCACGTGGCGCCAATGGCGCCTACGGCCTGCCCTTTGCGCCTAGTGCAGATTGTGTTGCGCACCTGTGCCCTCCTCGTCCATCAGGCCATGCCCGGTGCGGAACCTGTCCAGCCGCAGCTTTTCCGCCGCCGGGTGGGGGCGGTCCTGCGCGATCAGGTGCGCAAGGCAATGGCCAGCGCCCGGCACCGCCTTGAAGCCGCCATAGCACCAGCCGCAATTGAGGTAGAGCCCGGCCACATCCGTGCGGTCGATGATGGGTGAGCCATCGGGCGACATGTCCATGATGCCGCCCCAACTGCGCAGCACGCGGGCCTTGCCGATCATCGGCATCAGCGTCATGGCCGCCTCCATCACGTGCTCGGCCATGGGCAGGTTGCCGCGCGCCGCGTAAGAGGCATAGAAATCGAGATCGCCCCCGAACACCAGCCCGCCCTTGTCGGACTGGCTGATATAGAAATGCCCCATACCAAAGGTCACGACATTGTCGATCACGGGCTTCAGCCCCTCGGTGACAAAGGCCTGTAGGATATGGCTTTCGATGGGCAGCCGCATCCCCGCCATCGCCGCCACCTGGCTGGACCGGCCCGCAACCACCAACGCCACCTTTTTCGCCCGGATCGCGCCGCGGCTGGTTTGCACGCCGCGAACCTGGCCGTTCTCGATGTCGATGCCGGTGACCTCGCAATTCTGGATTATGTCGACGCCACGGCTGTCGGCCCCACGGGCATAGCCCCAGGCCACCGCGTCATGCCGCGCGGTGCCGCCGCGGCGGTGCAGAAGACCCCCATAGATCGGGAATCGGACATTGTCGAAATCGAGATACGGCACAAGGCGCCGCACACCCTCCCGATCCAGCAGTTCGGCATCGTCGCCCTGGTTGATCATGGCATTTGCCCGCCGGGCAAACGCATCGCGCTGCCCATCGGAATGGCACAGGTTCAGAACGCCGCGCTGGCTCATCATCACGTTGTAGTTAAGATCCTGCTCCAGCCCCTCCCAGAGCTTGAGAGAGTGGGAATAGAACTCGGAATTGCCAGGCAGGTTGTAGTTGGCGCGCACGATCGTGGTGTTGCGGCCCACGTTGCCCCCGCCGATATATCCCTTTTCCAGCACCGCGACATTGGCCAGACCATGTTCTTTCGCAAGGTAATAGGCGGTCGACAAACCATGCCCGCCGCCGCCGATAATCACGATGTCATAATCGGATTTCGGCGCCGGATCGCGCCAGTGCGGCCGCCACCCCCTGTTGCCGGTCAGCCCTTCTTTCAGGACGCGCAGGCCCGAAAACCGCATCTCATTCTCCTGCTTCGCCTGGTCCCGAATTGACACCCGTCACGGTCAGGTTAGCAACGGGCGGTGCCGCGGTCCGCCACGCTTTTCGACACGAACTGTTCTGTCTGCGACGGAATGTGCCGGATTCCGCCCGGCAGACCGACCGCCGGGGGACGGCGAGGCGGTCACCCCGCCCCGCAAAACCGCGCGCCTCAGATGCCCTTGGCGCGATAGCTGGCTGCCACCCGTTCGATGGCCACGATGAAACCGGCGGTGCGCATGTCGCGCACATCGTCGCGGCTGTGCCACATCTCGGACATCGACTGATAGGCGGTGCGCATCGTGTCATCCAGGCCCGAGCGAACCAGTTCAAGCTCGTCTGCGCCGCGCAGGTATTTCGTCTTGAAATCCGGCGTCATGGTCCAGGCGTCACCCAGGTAGCGATCAAGGCGCTCCAACTCGTCCACGACCAGTTGGTGACGGGCCTCTTCCTGGCGACGCTGCAACCGGCCGAAACGGATATGGCTGAGGTTCTTGACCCATTCGAAATAGCTTACCGTCACACCGCCGGCATTGGCGTAAAGATCGGGAATGATGATCGTTCCTTTCTCGCGCAAGATCTCGTCGGCGCCCGCAGTGATCGGGCCGTTGGCCGCCTCGATGATCAGCGGCGCCTTGATCCGCGCGGCATTGTCGAGCGAGATCACCCCTTCCAACGCGGCCGGGATCAGGATGTCACATTCTTCCTCAAGCACCACCGCGCCATCGGCGACATGGCGTGCATCGGGAAAGCCCGTCACACCGTCGTGGCGCACGATCCAGTCGCGTACCGCCTGCACGTTTATGCCGGCGGGGTTGAACAGCGCACCGTCGCGCTCGATGATGCCGGTGATCAACGCCCCGTCTTCCTCCGACAGGAACTTGGCGGCGTGATAGCCCACGTTGCCCAGGCCCTGCACGATCACACGCTTGCCATCAAGCTTGCCCTCCAGACCGGCCTTCTTCATGTCGTCGGGATGGCGAAAGAACTCGCGCAGGGCGTATTGAACGCCGCGACCCGTCGCCTCGACCCGGCCAGCGATACCGCCGGCATTGGGCGGCTTGCCGGTGACACAGGCGCGCGCGTTGATGTCGGTGGTGTTCATCCGCGCGTATTGGTCGGCAATCCAGGCCATCTCGCGCTCGCCCGTGCCCATGTCGGGGGCGGGCACGTTCTGGGCCGGGTGAATCAGGTCACGCTTGGCCAGTTCATAGGCAAAGCGACGGGTGATCCTTTCCAGCTCCTCCTCCTCGTATTGACGGGGATCGATGCACAACCCGCCCTTGGAGCCACCGAACGGCGTTTCGACCAGCGCGCATTTGTAGGTCATCAGCGCCGCCAGCGCCTCGACCTCGTCCTGGTTCACCTCGGGGGCATAGCGGATGCCACCCTTGACGGGTTCCATGTGCTCGGAATGGACCGAGCGGTAGCCGGTGAACGTGTGCACCTGCCCGCGCAGCCGCACGCCGAACCGCACGGTGTAGGTGGCGTTGCAGACGCGGATCTTTTCTTCCAGCCCGGGCGGCAGATCCATCAGCGCAACCGCGCGATTGAACATCAGGTCCACACTCTCGCGGAAACTCGGTTCGGCCCTGTTCGACATGTGACTTCTCCTCCCTGGCTGTTGGCGCGGGCGATGCGTAGTGTGCGCCTCTTGACCCTGCAACGCTTTCGATCACCTTAACGCCTGATCGCCACAGGTCCATGGGGTCGGGCGAATTCTGTCGCGGCGGCTGAATGTGCAAGGATACGGGATGATAAACCCGACCTGCGCCATATTGCCTTGGCCCAGGCCACAATGATTCAATTTGGCCACATTTCAGACCCGATTCTGGACAAACATCCTAGCCATAAGTGAACCCGACCGCCGTAGCTCCGCCCGGAGTCTGATTCGGTCATTTGTGGTGAAGAGAGGTGCTGGATATGGCAGACGGGTTCAAAGGAAAGGGCGCAGGCAGCGCGCGCCGATTGTATCCCGACCGTGCGGCATTGCGCTTCTTCCGTCGTTTTCACAAGGAAGAAGACGGCGTGATGCTGGTCTTTTCAATCATGGTCTTGATGATGATCCTGCTGATCGGCGGGATCGGCGTCGATCTGATGCGCCACGAGATGACGCGCACACGCCTGCAAGCGACGCTGGACCGCGCTGTGCTGGCCGCTGCCGATCTTGACCAGCCTCTCAACCCCACCGGCGTGGTCGAGGATTACTTTGCCAAATCCAACATGGCCGACTACCTGACCAACGTCACCGTGCGCGAAGGCATAAACTTTCGCAACGTCGAAGCCAGCGCCGCGGCCGAGATGAAGACGACCCTCATTCACATGGCAGGCATCAAGACGCTGACCGCCCCAGCGCATGGCGCCGCCGAAGAGCGGATCGCCAATGTCGAAGTGTCGTTGGTGCTGGATATCTCGGGCTCGATGGCGAACAACAACAAGATGGCCAACATGCAGTCGGCAGCGCGCCGCTTCATCGACACGGTGCTGCGCGGTGACGACAATGACAACGTCTCGGTCTCGCTGGTGCCGTATTCCGAACACGTCAATATCGGTGAAGACCTGTTCAGCCTGATCGATACCAAGCATTTCCACGATTACTCGTATTGCGTGGAAGTACCCGACGGGCACATGCAGCAAACCTGGCTGAACCAGGGCCACCAGTTCGACCAGGCCCAGCATTTCCAGTGGAATTTCGACGGCTGGAACAACGATCGCTCCAACACGATCTGCCCGCGCTTTGATTATGAAACCGTCACCACCTTCAGCCGCAACGCCAGCGCCCTCAAGGCGCAGATCGACCAGTTCCGCCCCCGTGCCGGCACGTCGATCTTCCTGGGCATGAAATGGGGCGTCGCCCTGCTCGACCCGGAGTCGAACAACATCGTTCAGGGCATGGTCGGCAAGGGCAAGGCAGACTCGGTTTTCGCGGACCGCCCCAAATCATTTACCGATCACGAGACGCTGAAAACCGTGATCCTGATGACGGACGGCAAGAACGACTATTCCCACCGGATCGCGCCCTGGTACTATCGCAATGATAGCCACTACGTGCACTGGAACCGCTACAATTTCTGGTGGTACCTCAACTACGAAGTGCGCAAGCATCACTACAACAACTGGTACCGCGAGTATTACAACCCCACGACGGGCGATGCGCTGACCCATCACATCTGCGAGGCGGCCAAGACGAATGGCATCATCATCTGGTCGATCGGTTTCGAAGTCGACGACCACGGCGCCGACGTGATGCGCGATTGCGCCTCTTCACCCAGCCACTTCTTCCGGGTGGAAGGCATTGAAATCCGCGAGGCGTTCGAAGCGATCGCACGCCAGATCAACCAGCTGAGGCTGACGCAATGATACGCCGGCTCGACGCATACCTGCACCGCTTGCGCCGCGGCGAGGACGGGACCGTGACGACAGAATTCGTCATCATGTTTCCGCTCTTCATCTTCCTGACGCTGGCAGGCATCGAGATGGGGATCATCGCCGTGCGCCAGGCCACCCTGGAGCGGGCGGTAGACCTGACGGTGCGCGATATCCGCCTGGGCACCGGCACGGCCCCGCAGCATGACGAGATCAAGGATCTGATCTGCGCCCGCTCTGCGATGGTGCCTGATTGCAAGACCAACCTGCGGCTGGAAATGATCCGGGTCGACCCGAGAAATTTCACCGCCCCGCCGGCGGTGCCCGACTGCACCGACCAATCCGAAGAGGTGAACCCGGTCCGCCAATTCTCGAACGGGCTCGACAACGAACTGATGATCCTTCGCGCCTGTGCCAAGTTCAAGCCTTACTATCCGCTCAGCGGGATCGGGAAAGAACTGAACAAGGACAATGCGGGCTATGCCGCCATCACGGCGACGACCACCTTTGTCCAGGAACCGAGGTAACGGCGATGTGGCTTGAGCGTATGAAAACCGGCCTGCGCGGTTTCCGCGATGACCTGCGCGGTGTCGTGGCCGTTGAAAGCATCATCGTGTTGCCGCTGCTGTTCTGGGCGCTCTTGGCGATGTACGCGTTTTTCGATGCCTATCGCCAGGCCGGCCTGAACATCAAGGCGGCCTACACGATCGGCGATCTGCTGTCGCGGGAAACCAATTACGTCACCGACGACTACCTCGACACCACGCACCAACTGTTCGACCTGATGACCCGGTCACAGTCGAACTCGAAATTGCGGGTGACCGTGGTCAAGTGGAACGAAAGCGACCAGCGATACCAGCGCGACTGGTCGAAAACGCGCGGCGGCATCCCCGAACTGACCAACACCGATGTCAAGAACCTGGCCGAGAAACTGCCCGACATGCCGGATGGCGAGCGGGTGATCGTGGTCGAGACCTGGGCAAGGTACGCCCCGCCCTTCAAAGTCGGCATCGACGAGCAGGATCTTTACAATTTCGTCTTTACCCGCCCGCGTTTCGCGCCACAGCTTGTCTGGAAAGACGGCATCTGACGGTCACGGGCGCCGCGCCTCTCAATGCCGGTCATCCAGCGTGATCTGGATCGCGTCGGCCATGGCCCGCGCCATGTGCCCCGAGGGCACACCCCCGACCGCCAGCCGGTTGCCCCAGCGCCACCAAAGACCGGGTTGCCAGGCCGGCGCGGCCGATGATTTCAGGCGCAGCACGAAACCATTCGATGGCTTGAAGGCGAACATGCCCCGCTCTACCCCCGCCATTTCATCAACCCGCGCCAGCACCCGGCCGCGGTCATCGCGCAAATCCTCGGGCGTCAGCAGTAACACGGCATCGGTGGCGCGATAGACGCGCCCGGCGAATAGCAACGCCGCCACGCCCATCAAGGCCAGTATCGCCCGCCAAAAGACGCCGCCGGGCGCCTCGGCCACGGCCAGCCAAAGCAGCGTCACCCCAAGCCCGGCAACGATCACCACGCTCGACAGTCGCCGCCCCATCGAACAGGCCACTTGTGCCACAACAGTTTCCGACATCTGGCCGCTCCTTTTCATTCAAACCCGATGTGCCCCGCCTTTCGGCCGCGGTCAACGCCCCGCGGCTGCCCGCCGGGCCCAAGCGGCCCGCTTGGCACGGGTAATTGCGCATGTGCAATCGATAAAGGGCTGCGCCTGTCAGGCCGCCACGGCCTTGCGCACCATGTCCCAATAGATGGTTTCGACCTCGTTGACGCTCAGCCGGCCGGCAGGGCGATACCAAGTGGTAACACCTGTCAGCATGGCGATCACCGCAAGCGTCGCGATCTTGCTGTCGGCGACGGCAAACAGCCCCGCCGCCACGCCATCGCGCAGGATGCCCTCCAACTCGTCCTCGTAGCGGCGGCGCAGCGCTTCGATGGTTTCGAAATTCTCGGGGCTCAGGTTGCGCAACTCCATGTAGGACACGAACACCGCGTCGGGCCGCTCAAGGTGGAACCGGATGTGGAACCGCGTGAATTCCTCAAGGCGTTCCAAAGGCCCGCCATGTTTGCCGCGCTGCGCACGCTCGGCCAAGAGCGCGTCCATGTGTCCGCGCATCAGGTCCAGCAACAATGTCTGTTTGTCCGGTGTGTAGTTGTAAAGTGCACCCGCTTGAACGCCCACCTCTGCCGCGATCTGCCGCATAGAAACAGCGGCAAAGCCGTGGCGCGCGAACAGCTTTAGCGCCGCGTCATGGACGCGGGGACCAGTGGTTTGCGAGTGGGAGCCTGCGGTGCGCGCCATGCGCACAGGTTAACTGAACACCTGTTCAGATAAAAGCCCCAGCTTGCCTTGCGCGCGCTATCGGGGCATGACTGGAGCAACCACGACAGCGGAGACCGCCTTGCCCCTTTTCCTGCGCGCCCTGCCCCTTGTGCTGGCTGGACTGGCCGGTTGCACACAGTTTCCCGAACTGGACTATCGCGCCGAGGATCTGGACCCTTACGCGCCCTACCCCGCGCTGGTGCCGGTCGAGCCGTTGCTGGCACAGTCGGGCCAATCACGCGTGACCGACGAGGACGCACCGGCGCTGCGCGCCCGCGTGGCCGCGCTGCGCGCAAGGGCCGCGCAGTTGCAGCGCACGACTATCGACAGCGACACGCGCGATCGCATGAACCGGGGTGTGGCGCGCTGACCGCGCCACCGAGCCAGGCGCGCGCAAAATTCCGAAACCCGCGTTGCATGACCCTGCCAATCTGGATACATCCCTCCAGACCATGAAAACAAGGAACGGACGGAGGCCCCGATGAGCACCCCCTTGCGTCTTGGCATTGCCGGTCTGGGCACCGTCGGCGCCGGCGTCATAAAGATCGTTCGGAAACAGGCATCGCTGCTGCAGCATCGCTGCGGCCGCGAAATCACGATAAGCGCGGTCTCGGCCCGCTCACGCGACAAGGATCGCGGCGTGAACATCAGCGCCTACGCGTGGGAAGATGACCCTGTCGCACTTGCCACGCGCGACGACGTGGACGTGTTCGTGGAGCTTATGGGCGGCAGCGACGGCCCGGCGAAGGCCGCGACCGAGGCGGCCCTGGCAGCGGGCAAGCACGTGGTCACGGCCAACAAGGCCATGCTGGCCACGCATGGCCAGTTGCTGGCGGGACTGGCCGAACAGACGGGCTGCGCGCTGCGCTACGAGGCGGCGGTGGCCGGAGGCATCCCCGTGGTCAAGTCGCTGGGCGAGGGCCTGGCCGGAAACGAGATCACCCGCGTCATGGGCGTCATGAACGGCAGCTGCAACTACATCCTGACGCGGATGGAGAGCGCCGGTCTTACCTATGAAGAGGTGTTCGACGAAGCGAACGCGCTTGGCTTCCTCGAAGCCGATCCCGAGCTGGACGTGGGCGGCATCGACGCTGCGCACAAGCTGGCGATCCTGTCGGCGCTTGCCTTCGGCACGCGCGTCGATTTCGACGGGGTCGAGATCGAGGGCATCGGCCGCGTCAAGATCGAGGATATTCGCCACGCGGCCGATATGGGCTATCGCATCAAGCTGCTGGGCGTCGCCCAGATGACCGGGCGCGGGCTGGAACAGCGTATGGCCCCCTGCCTGGTGCCCGCGCTGTCGCCCATTGGACAGCTTGAAGGCGGTACGAACATGGTAGTGATCGAGGGCTCGGACGTGGGTCAGATCGTGCTGCGGGGCGCCGGCGCGGGCGAAGGGCCCACCGCCAGCGCGGTGATGGGCGATGTCTGCGACATCGCGCGCGGGTTGCGCCTGCCCGTCTTTGGCCAACCTGCCGAAACGCTTGCCACCGCGCCGCGCACGCAATCGGCAACGCCCGCGCCCTATTATCTGCGCATGGCGTTGCATGACAAACCCGGGGCCCTGGCCAAGATCGCCACGGTATTGGGCGAGGCCGGCATCTCGATCAACCGGATGCGGCAATATGGCCACGCCGATGACGAGGCCCCGGTTCTGATCGTCACCCACAAGACAACCCGCGCCGCTTTGAACCAGGCGCTGGAAGCGATGGAAGGCACCGGCGTCGTGACGGCTGCCCCGGTGGCACTGCGGATTGAAAGCGTCTGAACAGTCGCATCTAGGAGATGTCGAATGACCGATAACGCCGAATTCCACGACCGCATGCTTTCGCTGGGGCTGGCCCGCGTCGCCGAACAGGCCGCCATCGCCAGCGCCGCGTTGGTGGGCCGCGGTGACGAGAAAGCCGCCGACCAGGCCGCCGTGAACGCCATGCGCGACCAGTTGAACCTGCTCGACATCCAGGGCGTCGTGGTCATCGGCGAAGGTGAACGGGACGAGGCACCGATGCTTTACATCGGCGAAGAGGTGGGCAGCGGCACCGGCCCCTCGGTCGATATCGCGCTGGACCCGCTGGAAGGCACGACGCTGACCGCCAAGGCCATGCCCAACGCGCTGACAGTCATCGCGATGGCGCCGCGCGGCACCCTGCTGCACGCGCCCGACACCTACATGGACAAGCTGGCCATCGGGCCGGGCTATGCCGATGGTGTCGTGTCGCTCGACATGAGCCCGAAAGAACGGGTCGAGGCGGTGGCAAAGGCGAAGGGCTGCAAACCCGGCGGCATCACCGTGTGCATCTTGGAACGCCCCCGCCATCAGGACATGATCGCCGAAGTGCGCGGCACCGGCGCCGCGATCAAGCTGATCACCGACGGCGATGTGGCAGGCGTCATCCATTGCGCCGAGGCAGACAAGACCGGCATCGACATCTACATGGGCACCGGCGGCGCCCCCGAGGGCGTGCTGGCAGCCGCGGCCCTGAAATGCATGGGCGGGCAGTTCTACGGCCGGTTGGTGTTTCGCAACGACGACGAAAAAGCCCGCGCGGCAAAGGCCGGCATCACCGACCTGAACCGGATTTATGCCCGCGACGAGCTGGTGACGGGCGATGTGATCTTTGCCGCGACCGGCGTTACAGATGGCTCGATCGTGAAGGGTATCAAGCGCAGCCCCGGCTGCGTGGAGACCGAAACCATCCTGATGCGGTCGCGCACCGGCTCGGTCCGGCGCATGACCTATCGCACGCCGGTCGAATAGGCCGACGATGGGGTTCCTGGGCGTCGATACCTCTCTGACCGGGCGCCGTTGGGTGGGCCCCGGCGACGAGATCGAACGACAGGCCGAGGCGATGGCACAGCAAACCGGCCTGCCCCGCCCGCTATGCCTGACGCTGGCCCGGCGCGGCGTCGCGCCCGATGAGGCAAGGGCATTTCTCGAACCGCAACTGCGCGATTTGTTGCCCGATCCGCGCAGACTGCGCGACATGGAAACGGCCGCCGCGCGCTTTCTGACCGCCGTCAAGGGGCGGCAGCGCATCGCCATTTTCGCCGATTACGACGTGGATGGCGGCAGCTCGGCCGCGCTGCTGATCTGGTGGCTGAGGGCCCTGGGACAGCAGGCCACGCTTTACGTGCCCGACCGTATCGACGAGGGATATGGCCCGAACGAGCCGGCCATGGCCGCTCTTGCTGCCAATCACGACCTGATCGTCTGCGTCGATTGCGGCACGCTCAGCCATGATGCGATCGCTGCCGCGCAAGGCGCGGATGTCGTGATCCTCGATCACCACCTGGGCGGCGAGACCCTGCCCGAGGCGCTGGCCGTGGTGAACCCCAACCGGCAGGACGAAACCGGCGATCTTGCCCATCTCTGCGCCGCGTCCGTGGTGTTCCTGATGCTGGTCGAGGCGAACCGCCAGATGCGCTCTGACGGTGCGCAGGGCCCTGACCTGATGGGCCTGCTGGACCTGGTCGCGCTGGCCACGGTCGCCGACGTGGCGCCGCTGCTGGGCGTCAACCGCGCGCTGGTACGGCAAGGCTTGCGCGTGATGGCGCGGCGCGAACGACCGGGCTTGGTGGCGCTGGCCGACGTGGCGCGGATGGACAGCGCGCCGCGCGCCCATCACCTGGGCTTTCTGCTGGGCCCGCGGGTGAACGCGGGCGGGCGTATCGGTGCCGCCGATCTTGGCGCGCGCTTGCTGGCCTGTGCCGACCCGCACGAGGCATTGGCCATGGCCGAACGGCTGGACCAGTTGAACACCGAACGCCGCGAGATCGAGGCCCAGGTGCGCGACGCCGCCTTGGCCCAGGCCGAGGCGAGGGGGCTGGATGCACCGCTGGTCTGGGCCGCTGGCGAAGGCTGGCACCCGGGTGTCGTGGGCATCGTGGCCAGCCGCCTGAAGGAAACCACCAACCGCCCCGCCATCGTGATCGGTTTCGACGGGGACGAGGGCAAGGGCTCGGGCCGGTCTGTCTCGGGCGTCGATCTGGGCGCGTCGATCCAACGGCTTGCCGCCGAAGGGCTGCTGATCAAGGGCGGCGGGCACAAGATGGCCGCCGGGCTGACCGTGGCACGCGGGCAGCTGGAACCGGCAATGGCACGGCTGGCGGAATTGCTGGCCAAACAGGGGGCCGGCGAGCTGGGCCCGACCGACCTGCGCCTGGACGGCGTACTGATGCCCGGCGCCGCCACGCCCGAACTGATCGACCAGCTTGAGGCGGCAGGCCCCTTTGGCGCCGGTGCCCCCGCCCCCCGGCATGCCTTTCCGGACATGGCCATTCGCTTTGCGAAACGGGTAGGTACGGGGCATTTGAAGCTCAGCTTCGGTGACAGCACCGGGCCGGTGATGGATGCGATCTGTTTCGGCGCCTTCGACGGCCCGCTGGGCCCGGCGCTCGAAGGGCATGGCGGCGCACGCTTTCACCTGGCCGGTCGTGTCGAGATCAATGAATGGGGCGGCCGCCGCACCGCGCAACTCCGCCTGGAAGATGCCGCGCCGGCCACCTGATCCGCCCTTTCCGCGCGCATCGCAAAAAACTGCGGTCCTTTGCATTTTTCCACTTGCACGTCGGCACCGCATTTTCTACATACCGCGCACACCAAGAGTGGCCCGTTCGTCTATCGGTTAGGACGCCAGGTTTTCAACCTGGAAAGAGGGGTTCGATTCCCCTACGGGCTGCCACCTTACCTCGCAAAACTTTGATTTATTTATGAACTTTGCGAGTGGCGAACTGTGTTCCACCGCAGTTTCCGCCCCGGTATGAATTTGTTTTGCGCGAAATATATTGCGAACATCAGGCAGGCCGGTGCCTTTTTGCGGCGGGCGCACCGTGACGTCCCGTGGCAAATGCCCGGGGTTTTCGCGTGGCGCGTCTCAGCTGCATCGATCAGTTCGGCCGGGGAAACTGCGCCCCGGCGAAGCATGTCGACCATGGCGACGGTGCCGAGCGCGCAGCGAACGCAGGCACTGCTTGCCCTTGAACAAGGCGCCGTGCCTCCAAGCCGCAGGGCGCCTTGGAGGCCAGCAGAAAGCCAGCCTTGAACGCGGGAAAGCGGACCGGCCAACAGATGCAATCGGTTTTCACATCCGGGCGCGACCCGTTCCCGGCCAGGCTGGCCGCTCGTTCAGCCGAAGAAGCTCTGACGCTTGGTCAGGAAGGCTGAATCGTAGAAGCGCTTGTACTGCGTCGACTGCCGCGCATAGGCATAGTAGGCCTCGACGAAACGCTGATGGAAGTCGCTGGTCTGTTTCACCTCTTCGATGACCTCTGCCGCGGCAACCTCGATCGCGTCCCAGACATCATCGGGGAAGGTGTCGATGGTAAGTTCGGGCATGTTTTGCAGCTTTTCATAGGCCTGCAAATGCGCGTGCAGCGTATAGGCGGACGAGCGGTTCGCCTCGGCCTCGGTCACGGCCTCGACCATCACGCGTTGCGCATCGGTCAGCGCATTCCACGCATCCATGCCGATACCGAACTCGATACCGCCGTAAATCTCGACCGGCGAAGGCGCATACATGAAACCGGCCACGTTCTGCAGACCGAATGCAAGGTCATTGGACGGCCCGACCCATTCGGCCCCGTCGAGCGTGCCCGCCTGAAGCGCGGGGAAAATGTCGCCGGGCGGAATTGATGTCGGGTTCACGCCAAGCTTGCGCAGCACTTCGCCGTAAAGGCCCGCCGCGCGGAAGTTGAGCCCCTGCAAATCGTCGAGCGACTTGATCTCTTTCTTGAACCAGCCGGCAGTCTGAAGGCCGGACCCCCCGCCAATGAAGATCTTGAGACCGCGCGGGTTGGTGAATTCGTCAAGCAGCTCCTGGCCGCCGCCGAAATACATCCAGGCGTGCATCTCGTCATAGGTCAGCCCGAAGGGCGCGGCAGTGAAAAAGGAATGCGCGATATCGCGCCCCGAGAACCACGACCCTGATCCGTGATACACCTCGGCCGTGCCGCCTTCGACCGCCTCTTGCGTGGCGAAGGGGGCGACCAGTTCGCCGGCGCCGAACACCTCGACGTTGATCGCGCCCTCGGTGATATCGGTGATCCGCTCGGCCCAGCGAAGCGCCGAGACACCCGGACCGGGCAGGCCGCGGGGCACCGAAGTGACGAGTTTCCAGTTATGCTGCGCTTGCGCGCGGACGATGTTGGGCGCCGCGAGGCCCGCCGGTGCGGCCGCAGCCGCCGTGATGAAGGCTCTTCTTTTCATTTTGATCGCATCCCTGTTGTTTGGACCGTTCAGTTATAGATCGCATCGGGCAACCAGGTTGCCAGCTCGGGGACCAGGAAGACGGCCGCCAATGCAATCATCTGCAAGAGGATGAACGGTACGATCCCCTTGTAGATATCCACGGTGCTCACACTGGCGGGCGCAACGCGGCGGAAATAGAACAGCGCGTAGCCGAATGGCGGTGTGAGAAAACTTATCTGAAGGTTGAGGCTGATCAGAATCGCGAACCACACGGGATCGACGCCCGCAGCCATGAGCGGCGGCCCCGCGATCGGCACCACGATAAAGATGATCTCGACATATTCGATCACGAAGCCCAGCACGAAGATGATTGCCATCACGACCAGCACGGCGGTCATGTTGCCGCCCGGAAGATTGTGAAGGAAATCCTCGACCATCGCTTCGCCGTGCAACCCGCGAAAGACCAGCGCCAGCATCGTGGCACCCAGCACGATGAGCGTCAGCATCGAGACCATGCTGGCCGTGTTGAGCGCGACTTGCCACATGCCGCCAAGGCGCAGTTCCTGCACCATTGCCGCAATCGTACCGAAGCACAGGATAGCGAGCGCCGCAAAGCCCGCGCCGGCCGCCAGCGGCCCGGCCTGCGCACCGCCGAAGAACTTGACCACGACCAGCCCAAGCGCGGCGGGCAAAACCGAGATCATCAACACCCGCCGCCAGCGTGACACGCCTTCACGGTCCATTGCCGTCATCACGAGGGCCCCGGCCGCGCCAAGTGCCGCGCTTTCTGTCGCCGTTGCGATCCCGCCAAGGATCGAGCCCAGCACGATCACGATCAGTCCGAGCGGCAGAACCAGCGTATAGATGACCTCGCCCATGTCGGGGCGCGTCTGGTTGCCCGCCTCGTCGCGGGGCACGACCGGCGGGCAGCTTCCGGGCCGCCGCAAGGTGGTTATGAAAATGTAGATGATATAAAGCAGAACCAGCAACAAACCGGGGATGAAGGCGCCCGCGAAGAGATCGCCCACCGATACCGGTTCGACCGCCCATTCCCCCGCCGACCGCCGCCCGGCCTGGTAGGCCGAGGACACCTGGTCCGTAAGCAGGATCAACAGGATGGAGGGCGGGATGATCTGGCCAAGCGACCCCGAGGCGCAGATCACGCCGGAGGCCAGCGACTTGGAATAGCCCGCCGACAGCATTGCAGGCATCGCGATCATGCCAAGCATGAAAATCGTCGCCCCGATCACTCCGGTGGAGGCGGCCAGCAACGCGCCGACAAGCACGACCGCATAGGCCATGCCGCCTTCGCGATCACCGAAAAGCGCCCCTGCGGTCAACATCATGCGCTTGGCGATGTTCGACCGCTCAAGCAACCCGCCCATCAGCACGAACAGCGGCACGGACAAGAACACCTCGTTCGTCAGGATGCCGAATGCGCGTGAGGGGAAAGCCGATAGAAACCCCAGATCGAAAACCCCGAGAGAGGCGCCAAGAAAGGCGATCAGCGTCGGCGTCCCGATCAGAACGAATGAAACCGGGGCGCCCGACAGTATCCCGCCCAAAAGGACGATGCCCAGCAGGAAAAGGAGTATACCGCTCATGTCTTGGTGTCCTTGCCATACAGGCTGGGCCGCAACCCTAGGATCAATGACACCACGGCAAGCGTCACAAAGACCAACGCCGTGATCGTCTTGAGAATGAAGAAGCCGGGCAACCCGCCCAACGTGGGAGAGCTTTCCAGCACCCGCCAAGAGGTTTGCACCATTGGCACCGCCTTCCACGCGGCCCAGCTCATGGCCGGGAACAACAGGCCCAGCAGGGCAATCCGGTCGATCACCCTGCGCATGGCGGGCGGGAAACGCTGGTTGAAGACATCGACGCGCACGCTTTCGTCATACAAGAGCACGGCCGCAAGCGGCAGCGAGACGATGAAAAAGAACAGGTAGGTCAGCAGGTCCGTGGCCCAGGGGGCCCCGATCGAAAAGACGTACCGCAGCGCAACGATCACGATCTGCGCAAACAGCAGGGAAATCACCGCGAAGGCTGCGATACCGCGCAACACCCCGGCAAAACCGAACCGGTTGCGGCCTGTTCCATCCCGTTCCGTCATGCGCCCAGAGCGATGCCGTCTTTGCGCGGATCGCTCCCCCCTGTCAGCAGCCCGGTGTTCACATCCCGCCGGATAGCCTGGGCCCCGCCCATACCCACCGCTGCACGGGTCAAGGTGTGCCCCATCTCTTCCAGCTTGGCGGCGACCGTCTCGCTGAACGTGCTTTCCAGTTCAAGTTTGCCGGTCGCGATATCCAGGAAGCTCCGTGGCGCATCGATGGCCGCCTGAATGTCCATGCCGAAATCGACGAGGTTCGAAAGCAGATGTGCGTGGCCCGTGGCCTGGTATGGCCCGCCCATCACGCCGAAGGGCATGGCATAATGGCCGGGAACCTCGATCAAGCCGGGCAGCAGGGTATGCAGCGGCCGTTTGCCTCCGGCCAGTTCATTGACATGGCCTTCGTCCAGCGTGAACCCCGCGCCCCGATTTTGCAGGGCCACCCCGTAACGTTCCGATGCCCAGCCGGACCCATAGGGCCAGAAGACCGAGTAGATCAGCGATACGCACAGCCCGTCGCGGTCAACCACGGTGATATAAACGGTGTCCTTGTGCATCGCCTCGGCGCGAGGCTGAAGGATGGTTCCGGCGCGCTTGGGGTCAATCTGGCTGGCCAGCGCATCCACGGCCTGCTCTGACAACATACCGTCAAGGTCGAGCGTGCCGTCGCCGGGGTCACCGACGAAACGGTTTCTGGCGGCATAGGCCAGGCGCGTTGCCTCGGCTTCCAGGTGCACGCGCTCGGCGCCGTTCGGGTCAAGCGCCGCGATATCGAATTTCTCCAGAAGCGCGGCAATCAACAGCGCGGTTGCCCCCTGCCCGTTGGGCGGCAGTTCGACAAGGTCGTGCCCATGATAGGCCCGGCGGATGGGCGTAACCGGCGTGGCCTGCGTCGCGGCGAAATCCTCGGCCGTGTGCAGCCCGCCCTCGGCGCGCAGCGTGGCAAGGATGTCTTCCATGATCGGACCTTCGTAGAACGCTTTGGCCCCGTCTTGCGCAATCAGCCTGAGCGCATCGGCCTGCGCCTTCGAGGCAAAAAGCTCTCCTTCCCGATAGGGCTGCCCGGCGTTCAGGAAATGCGTTTTCCCGGCGCCCTTGAGCCGGCCGTGGAATGTTTCGGCATCGATTGCCGTGCGCCGATGAACCGGCACGCCGCTCTCGGCATAATGGATCGCAGGGGCAAGCACCGTGGCGAGATCGAGCCTGCCATCTTCGCCGATCAAGCGGTCGAAGGCATCAATTGCACCCGGCACGGTTACCGAATGAATGGAATCAGGCGAGACCGAGGCCAGACCCTGCGCACGCAGGTTTTCCGCGTGAAGCGCCGCCGGGGCGCGGCCCGAGCCGTTCAAAGCGCGCGACTTGCCCGTCGAAGGATCGTGGATCAACGCGAACACATCCCCGCCAAGCCCGGTCATGGCGGGCTCGCAGAACCCCAGGACAAGCGCACCCGCCACCGCCGCATCGACAGCATTACCGCCCTCGCCCAGAATCTCGAGCGCGGCCCGCGCGGCGAAGGGATGGGACGTGGCACACATGGCATCGGTTGCGAACATCGGCGCACGGCCGGGGCCTTGGTAGGAATGACTCATCGGGTATTGCCTTTCACCTTGGGTGCGTCGGACTGCGCAGCCGTGTCTTCAAAGAACTTCTGCAGCGAGATCAGCGCCTGCGCGATATGCTCACGCATCAGCATGCCAGCCCGCTCGGCCTCGCCCGCCAGAACCGCCGCAGCGATGGCCGCGTGTTGCCGGTGTGGCCGGTCGAGATCGGCGTTGTAGCCTTCCATGGTATAAAGGGCGGCGCTGTATGGCGTGATCTTGAGCCGCGTCTCTTCGGCCACGGCCTTGAGCATCCAGTTTCGCGACGCATCGTGGAGAAGCCCGTGGAACTCGAAATCCATCTCCAGCGCGGCGGACCGATCGGTGCGCGCGCTGATATCTTCGGAGGTCGCGATCAAGGCCCGCAGGCGCAGGCGTTCGGCGTCGTTCATGCGCACCGCGGCGCGCGAAGCACAGATCGCCTCGATCTCTCCCATTGCTTCGAAAGCCTCGTTCAGCTCGGCTTGATCGAAGCTGCGCACCACCGCTGAACGACGGGGCCGGATCTCGACCAGGCCCGACGCCCCGAGTTGCCGGATCGCTTCGCGAACGGGGGTTCGGGACACGCCGAACTGCTCGGCCAGGGAGTGCTCATCCAGCCGATCGCCCGGCTTCAACTCTCCCCTCAAAACGAGGTCAGCGATTTTCTGACGCAGCGTATGGGGCATCGGTCCTCCTGTTTCTTTACGCTATGGCGACAAACTGTATTCTGTAAACCATTTTTGCATACAATTTTATTTCTTACCACACAATTGACGTAAGTATATGTTAATTATTGGTTATTATTCCCCTGGTCGCGCCATCGCAGTTGAAGTTCAGCCTGGCAGCGTCAGCGAGACCCCAAATCAGCCCATCACACGAGGTTGGTGGACCGGCTTCTTGGCCCTTCGTCGATTCAGGCAACGCAGGCTCCACCGCTCCTGGCCTATGCCACGCAGCCGAGGGAAAGCAGGTAGGACTTGCAGGCGTGGGCATCGAAAGCCCAACCTCGGACAACGCCCGATGATTGGCGCCTTCGAATGGCTGCGCGCCAAAATGATGTCTCGCGAAACGCGATCCAGCGGCATCTGGACTCTGCCAAGTCATGCATGGCGAGCGTTGCGGCCGGTATCAGAACCGCGCCACGATCTCATCGAGCGATAGGTTGCAAATCGGGCCGTGCCTGGCCCTTTACTTCTGCGCCGCCTGAAGCGCGGGCCTTGGGTCGGGTGGCGTGTCAGCGGGGGACGGTTCATAGATCGTGTGACGGGCCCGCCCCTGTCGCTTCGACACGTACAACGCCACATCCGCGTCGCCCATCATCCGCGCCATGTCAGGCCGGCGATAAAGGTCGGATCGCGTGGTGCCGATGCTGCACGAGATCCGGCACATCTTGCCCTGGAAGGGGATCGGTTTTTCCAGCCGGTCGATGATGCGACGTGCGATGCTTTCAATCCGGGCAGGATCGGTAAGCCCGGGCAACACGATCACGAACTCATCACCGCCGACGCGCGCGACGGTGTCTTGTTCCCGGGTCTCATCAACCAGATAGCGGGCAACCTTTTGCAGAACACGGTCGCCCGCTGCATGCCCCAGCGTGTCGTTCACCGATTTGAAGAAATCCAGATCGAGATGCATCAGGGCAAAAGGCGCCCCGCTTTCGCCAAGCCGATTCAGCACGTGATCAAGCGCGCGCCGGTTCTTGAGCCCGGTCAAAGTGTCGGTATAGGCCTGCTCCTCTGCCGCGACCCTGGCCGCCTGCAGGCGCTGGTTCAGCTTTCGGCTGGCCTCCATCGCGGCGGATTTCGCCTCGACAAGGTAGAGCATTTCAACGGTCATGTCGGTGGCCGCGAAATCGGCGTTGGTCAGAGCATAGTCGCGCACCGCATCGAGAATCGAGATGCCGAACGAGAGATTGACCACCGCACCATCTTGCCAGGGCACCAGGATGCCCTTGAACCCGGTCTTGGGCGTATCGCGAAATTGCAGGTGCATGCGCGTGCCGGCAACCCGGCGCAGGTCTTCCATCGTGGTCAGCCCGCGGGGGCGCTGCACCTCGAACAGCTCCAGGAACCGGGCGTTTTGCAAATCCTGCATCGGGCGCAGCTTGCACAGGGTCGCGCCGGCATGGGTGACATGCCCCGTGCCAGACAGCACCATGTGCATCGGGCAAAGCGCGTCAAGCACGGGTATGACATCAAGCGCGCGCATACTACCCGGCCCCGGCACCCAGGTGAAAGCTACGCCCCTCGGCATAAGCCGTTTCAACAAGCACGATCGAGATAACCTCGATCGGGCCGGCGTCGCCGGAGTGGTCAAGCATCACCAGCGCGCCGTAATCGTCGGCCATGGCGCGCAAGACACCCACCATCACGTGCCCGAACCCGGCAAAATCCGCATGGACCGTAAGGCTGAAGCTGTTGGACGAGAGATCGCGCAATTCCAGCCGGGGCAGATCCAGGTCGTCAACCGCAAGGCGCGCCCTTTCGGGAAGATCGTCGAGCGAATGCAGGAAGTCGACGAAATCGACGCCACCAAACCGCAAAAGGCGGCGCAATGCCTCGGTTTTGGGATGAGACACGAGATACGTGCCGATATCTTCTAGAACATCGTTGCGCGGTTTGCCCAGCACGTCCGTGATCGCGTCCAGAACACGCCATGTCAGGCTGGTTTCATAGCGCAGCATCGCTTCGAACCCGTCGAATCCCAGTTGCGCGATGCGCGCCACGTCTGCCCAGCGATCATCACCATAGGCATCGCGGACAAAGCACTCGATCGCCCTGTTCATCAGGCCGTGCATGACCCCGCTCCTTTCCACTCGTACATCGGGCAGAGTATGGGACGGGGGGTTAAGAAACCCTCAACATGTCCACGACCGGCGGTTTCCGCGGACAGGTCTCAGAAATCGGTCGGCGCGCCGCCCTCGGCCTTGCGGCGGGCCACGAAATCGGCCAGCTCGTCGCGGATCGCCTCGTCCATCGGGGGGGGCTCGAAACTGCCGATGATGTCCTTGTAGACGCGATGCGCGCGTTCGGGCGTCCAAACGGCACCGGCTGCTTCCCAGGCTTCGAAATTGTGCCAATCCGACAGGAAGGGTTGGTAGAACGCGGTGGTATAGCGATCCTGCGTGTGCTGCGTGCCGAAGAAATGCCCGCCCGGCCCCACGTCGCGGATGGCATCCAGCGCCAGCGCCTCGGCGCTGGTATCCACGATCGCGGGTTCGAAATAGCGCTGGATCTGTTGCAGCACCTCGCAATCCATCACGAACTTCTCGGGGCTTGCGATCAGCCCGCCCTCCAGCCAGCCGGCGGCGTGATAGACCATGTTGCTGCCCGACTGGACCGCCGCCCACAGGCTGTTCGATGTCTCCCACACCGCCTGACCGTCGGGCACATTGGCCGCACACACACCGGAGGACCGCATCGGCAACCCGTAGAACCGCGCCATCTGGCCGGTCATCTGGGTCGAGCGCATGTATTCGGGCGTGCCAAAGGCAGGCGCACCGGATTTCATGTCGACATTTGAGGTAAAGGTACCGATCACGCAAGGCACACCGGGGTTGATGTATTGCGCCAACGCGATGGCGCACAGCCCCTCGGCCAGCGATTGCGCGACCGCGCCGGCCATCGTCACCGGGGCCATCGCCCCGGCCAGGGTAAAGGGCGTCACCACCAAACCCTGCCCGCGCCGCGCCAGCCGCATCCAGCCATCCAGCATAGGTTCGTCATGCTTGAGCGGCGAGGTCGAGTTTATGTTGGTATACATGCGCGGAGTGGCCTCGAATTCCTCGTGGCTCCAACCACCCGCGATGCGCACCATTTCCATGACGTCCTCGACCCGTTCCCGGCCCAGGCTGTAGGCGTGCATCACCTTGTCCGACAGCGTCAACTTGTCATACAGCACGTCCAGGTGGCGCACGCTGGCATGTATGTCCACCGGCTCGACCGGGTAGCCGCCCGCGAAATGGATACAGTTGAAATACTGCGTCAGTTTCAGCAGGTTGCGGCACATTTCGCGCGTGCCGGGCAGTTTGCGGCCCAGCTCCATGTCCCAGTAATTGGGCGGGGACGAGACGTTTCCGAACAAGATGTGATTGCCGCCGATGGTGATCTGCCGGTCAGGGTTGCGCGGGGTAAGCGTGAATTGCGACGGTGCCCGGCCGATCATTTCCATCACGAAATCGCGGTCCATGCGCACGTTTTCACCCTCGATGGTGCACCCTGCCTTGCGCAGGATGTCGCGCGCCTCGACATTGAGGAACTCGATTCCGATTTCCTCGAGGATGGTCATCGCCGCTTCGTGAATCGCGGCAACACCCTCGGGCGGCAAGGGTTCGGTCGGATGATCGGTGTTGACAGGTATGCGCCAGGCCGACTGCTCGATAACCGCCGTGCCACGGCGTGCCGCATTGCCGGAACGGCCACCGCCGCGACGCTTGCGTGTGGGGGTTTCTGCATCGACCATGTCATACGCTCCTGTCCTGCGGATCAAATCCAGCAGATCACGCAGAGCACGGCGGGTTCCTGTCGATTCGCGACGGAACTCGTCGGTTTTGGGCGGGTGCTGTGGCGCTATTCCACCAGCCAGGTCGGCAGATGACCGATATCGGGCAGCACCACGTCAGCCATCGGGGCAAGCTCGTCATGCCCGGCCATGCCGGTCAGGACGCCGACGGTGCGCATCCCGGCCGCGCGCCCTGCCACCAGGTCGTGCAGACTGTCGCCAACCATCACGACATTGGCAGGTGCCAGCCCCACGAAGGTGGCAAAGGCCAAAAGCGGCTCGGGCGCCGGCTTTGCGCCGTGGCCGCTGTCGAACCCGGCAATGAAATCGAACCTTCGGGCAATGCCGGCGGCGTTCAGATGGGCCATGGCGGTAACTTCGCTGTCATTCGTCATGACGCCCAACCGCAGACCGCGCGCGCCCAGCTCCGCCAGGAACGGATCGAGCGGCACCGCCGGGGCCAGGGGCGCCCGGGCGGCCATCTCGTCAAGCAGGCGTTCGATCTCGTCCAGGTCGCGCTCGGGCAGGGCCGAGGCCAGGCATTCGGCCGCCTCGCGACTGGTGCCGGCAATCACCGGGCTGTCGGGGTGGAACGCCCCCGCGCCCAGATCGAAGCGCGCGGCATCCGCCATTGCCTGCGCACGCACCGCGTCGCCGCCCGACAGGTGGTCGATCACCCCCGCCGCCCAGCCATTCCAGGTGGCGCCGAAATCGAACAGCGTGCCATCCTTGTCGAAAATGATGCCCTGAATATCCATGCCCTGCCCCAATGCGCGCGCCCCACTCGACACTGTCGCGACCGCGGGTGCGCGACAAGCCCTCTCGCTTGACTTTCGGCGCCTTTGTCGCCCTTTTGACCGTATGAGTACAGACCCACCCTATCGCCTGCACCACTCGTTGGGATACCATCTGTCGATCGCCGCCCGCGTGCAGGAAAGACGGCTGGATGAACAGTTGCGCACGCTCGGCCTCACGCGCACGACCTGGTGCATCCTGCTGGCCGTGGGGAACGAAGGGCTGAGCCAGCCATCCGACATCGCGGATTTCGTCGGCATAGACCGCACCGCCACCAGTCGCGCGCTGCGCCACATGGAAAGCGACGGCTTGCTGGCCCGCTCGTCCGGAGAGCAGGACAAGCGCACGCGTCGCGTGGTTCTGACCGAGAAGGGCTGCCATGCCATACGGGCAGCCACGCCCTTTGCGCGTGACAACGCCCAGATCATGGCTGCGCAACTGGCCCCCGGCGAAGAGGAAGAACTCAAACGCCTGCTGACCAAGCTGCGCGGGGCCGAGGGCACGCCGCTTACAACGCTCTGAAGAAACGGCCCGATCAGGTCCAGTGTACCTGCGCGCCACCGGGCAGCGCCGCGCGGGCCTGCATGGGCGCGGTATAAGCAGTGCCGGTGTCATCGCAAAACCGTATGACCCAGGCATCGTCCATCATCAGGAAATCCAGCACCGCCCCCAGGAATGCAGGGTCGGCCGCCTGCCCGCGCAGGTCGGCCTCGGTCAGGCCCGAGGCGCCCATGAATACCGGCAACAGGTCATCCGTGGCCGCCAGCCAGCCAAGGGCGGACAGCGCCAGCGTTTCGGCGGCTTCTTGCGTGTAAGACAATTTCGAATATCCCCGGAAAGGTTTTCTTAACCTTAGTTCATAAAGCTCTGCACATGTTAGACGCAAGGTAAGGACTCCTTCATGCCCGGGCGCGTGCTTATCGTCGATCCACTGGCCACCAACCGAATCGTGCTGCGGGCCAAGCTGACTACGGCCTATTACGACACGGTGCTTGCCGGAAGCGGCGCCGAGGCGCTGGAGCGCCTTGCCGAACCCGGCACGACATTGGCACTGATCGCCGCCGACGTGGCGGATATGCCGGGCCTGGAGCTGTGCCGACGCATCCGTGCGACCCATCCGGTCGGATCTTTGCCGATCATCATGATCGGTTCGGCCATGAATTCGGCGCACAGGTTGAACGCGCTTCTTGCAGGGGCCGATGCGGTGCTTGGGCGCCCTGTCAGCGACACGTTGTTGCTGGCGCAGATTCGCTGCCTGATGCGTGGCAGCGAAAGCCTGGAGGAATTGCGCCTGCGCGAAGGGTCGAACCGTGCCCTTGGGCTTGACGAGCCGCCTACCCCGTTTCAGCGCCCGTTCCGAATCACCGTCATGTCGGAAGACCGCGTTGCCGCAGGCGCGCTGGCGCATGCTCTGGACACGCGCCTGCCACACCAGGCCCAGGCCGCCGACGGGCCGAGCCTGGTGCACGGGATGGTCTCGCGGTCGGTGCCGGATCTGGGCGTGGTGCTGATCGGAGATCAACCCTATGACCCCGCGCCACAGTTGATCGCAGGGTTGCGCGCCCAGCCCGAAACGCGGCGACTGCCGATCATGGCATTGACCGCCCAAGCGACCGAGGCGCATATCGCCGCGTTGCTGGATCTCGGCGCCGACGATGTCGCCCCGCGCGCGATTTCAGAGGATGAGCTGGATTTGCGATTGGCTCGCCTGATCGACGCCAAGCAGCGCGCCGACCGCCTGCGCGACACGGTGCATGACGGGCTGCGCGCGGCGGTAACGGATGCCCTCACCGGGCTGCACAATCGGCGCTACGCGCTGCCCCAGCTCAAACGCATGGCGGAAGAAAGCCGGCAGACGGGCCAGGGGCTGGCGGTCATGCTGGCCGATCTCGACCATTTCAAATCGGTGAATGATGCCTATGGGCACGCGGTGGGCGATGGCGTTCTGCAACAGGTCGCCCAAAGACTGCGCCAGGCATTGCGCCCCGGCGACATGCTGGCGCGCATCGGCGGCGAGGAATTCCTGATCGCCGCGCCGCGCCGGTCGTGCAAGGCCGCCAAGATGACGGCCCGTGGGCTGTGTCGTGCGGTGGCCAGCGCACCGCTCGTCGTGCCGGGCTGTCCGCACCAACTGCACCAGACGATCAGCGTGGGCCTTGCGATGGCGGGGCCGTCAATCCTGCCCGACCGGGCCGAAGCCCTGATGGCCCGGGCAGATCATGCGCTTTATGCCGCGAAGACAGGCGGGCGCAACACGGTCACCCTGGCCAAGCAGACCGCCGCTTGACACGGCGTTCCGGCCACCGGCCGGCGTCGCCTCAGCGCGACTTGCCGTGATGCGACATGGCCTCCAACTCCTGCTCGACCCGGTCGGCAAAGGCGCGGCGATCCGCTGTGCTCATCGCCTCAAGCCGATCCAGCATCAGCGCCCGCGCCAGCCGCCGCGTATCCGCGCCGATGGAAAATTGTGCCTCCATCTGCCGCGCCAGCGCGTCACGGTCGAACGGGTCGGCCCGCAGGCTGTCCAGCACCGTGTCGAAACTGTCTTGCATCCGCTCGCGCAGCGCATCACGCCCCGGCAGTTGCGCGCGCATCTCGTCGCGGATCGCGCGTTTGTCCTCGGGGCTCAGCGCACGGATATAGGCCACGGTGACCCTGTCGGAGCGCGGAGCATGGCGCCCCTCGTCCGGCACGCCATGGCGCCAGATCATCCCCGCCACCACGCCCGCGACAGCCAGGTTCAGCGCCAGCGAAGCCAACAACACGCCGCGCAGCCACGCCTTCATCCGCGGTGGCGGTGTCGATGTTTCGGTCTTGCCCATGTGTTACCCTTCCTCCAGCGCCAAAAGGTCCAGCTCGTCGCCGGATATCATGCTGACAAGCAACGGATCGGCCTCGCCGAAACCCGCCAGCGACAGCCCCGTCAGGGCCGCGGGCGGGCTTATACCCAGCCAAAGCCCCGCCACCCCTGCCGTGGCCAGTCCCGCCATGGCGGGCCAGCCCCCCAACAGGTCGACCAGTTGCCGCAAGCGCGTCGGGCGCGGCGTGACAACGGCTGACGCCATCGCGACCTGCCCGGCAGCCGCCTGCGTCGCCTGCGCGTCGTCCAGCACCCGCGCCAACAGCTCGGCCGAGGGCGCCGGCGCGGTTTTCCGCGCCGCGTCAAAGAAGCCGTCAAGCCCGTGGTTCATCTTGTCATCATCCATCATCGCCAAACCCCAATTCCTCGCGCCGTCCGGCCAGGGCCGCCGCCAATGCCCGTTTTCCCCGCGCGGTAAGCGATTCCACCGCTTCTACGCCGATTTCCATTATCTCGGCGATATCGGGGTTCGAGAACCCTTCGATATGGCGCAGAACGACCGCCTGTCGCTGCCGCGCCGGCAATGCGTCCAACGCCTGCTGCAACGCATCGGCCCTTGCCTGTCGCATAAGCTCGTCATCGGCGCCGGGGGCGTCATCGACCGGCTCGGGCACGCTATCCAGCGCCACCCCGCGCCGGCGCCGTAACCTGTCGGCGCAAAGATTTGCCACCACGCGATATAACCAAGTGGTCACTTTCGCTTCGCCCTGCCGCCACTCGGGCGCGATACGCCACAGGCGCATCATCGCCTCTTGCGCCACGTCCTCGGCCTCGTCCCGGTCCCCCAGCAAGCGATAGGCATGGGCCAAGACGCGCGGGGTGAACCGCAAGGTCAGAACCCGCGCCGCCGACGCGTCGCCATTGGCAAACAACGTCAGCACCGTGTCGTCGGGCAGATCGTCAAGGGCATCCAGCGGCATGGTCATTACCTGTCTGGCCTACTCCGCTACCAGCGAAAGCACAATCAGGGCCGGGCTACACGCCCGGCCCAGGGGGCGCCGGGATCAGTCGCGCCCGAACCGGTGACCACCATGTTCACCACGCGCGCCATGCATGCCGTGATGGCCGCGTTCGCCGCGTTTCTGCATCTTGCCGTGCTTTTGCATCTTCTCGCGCATGGCCGACATCTCTTCCTTGCTCACGGCACCGTCGCCATCGGCATCGGCACGTTCCATCATCTGAACCATGCGCGCGCCGCCCATTTCCTGAAAACTCAGCTTGCCGTCACCATCGCTGTCGCGCCACTGTGCCATGCGCTTGTGACGCTCGGTCGCGCGCTCGGCGGCGCGGGCCTGGGCGGCGGCCACCATTTCCTCGGCGCTCAGCGCCCCGTCACCATCGGTGTCGACCTGGTTGAAACGCTCTTTCGCACGCGCCTCGATCTCGGCGCGGGTCAGCTTGCCATCCTGGTCGGTATCCATGGCCTCGAAGTCGATACGCGGGCCATCGCCGCGCTGCATGCCGCCCATCATGCCGCCCATCGGGCCGGCCGTGACAATCGTTCCGGCCACGATCAGCGCGCTCAGGCTGGTGATAAATACTGCTGGTTTCATTGCGTCTCTCCGTTTCTGCTTTCGACCAAGGCCATTCTGCCCGGTTCTGCAGGGTAAAACGCACGGCACCCCGGTTTCCGTCGCAACGAAAGCACCGGGTCACGCAGCCGTGATAACGCCGCTCTTTGCGACATCGCGACGCAATGACATCTCGCCCACTTTCAGATGCGTCACCGATGGGTCATGTTAAATGCCGTGCGAACGAAGGGATCAGAAATGTCCGAGCAAACGATGGAACGCGAAACACGGCCCGCAGTCTTGCATGGCTGGCGTGGAAAGTGCCCGCGTTGCGGCAATGGCCCGCTGATGAAAGGCTACCTGAGCGTCCGCCAGAGCTGCCCGGTGTGCAAGCAGGAGTTTTACCACCACCGCGCCGATGACGGCCCGGCCTACCTGACTATCCTTCTGGTGGGGCACCTGATGGCGCCGCTGCTTCACATCGTCTTCGTACAGTTCCGACCCGAACCGCTGGTGCTTTTCACCATATTCGCTATTGGCTGCGTCGGATTGTCCCTCTACCTTCTCCCCAGACTGAAAGGGGCAATGATCGGGTTCCAGTGGGCCCGTTACATGCACGGGTTTGCCGAACCTGGCTGATACCGCGCCCCTAAATGGGGAACGCTATGACACTCGACAAATCCGCCATTCGAAACGCCGCCACGGTCATCGTGCTGAGAAACCGGTTCGAAGATCCGCATGTGCTGATGGGACAGCGCGGGTCAACGGCGGCCTTCATGCCCAACAAGTTCGTCTTTCCCGGCGGGGCGGTTGACCCCGACGATGCCGTCATTCCGCTGGCCAGCCCGGTGCCCGAGGTTTGCCGGGCCCGGCTGGCCGAGGATGCCGACAGTTCGCTGATCCACGCGATGTCGGCCGCCGCCATACGCGAGCTGTGGGAAGAAACGGGCTTGGTGCTGGGCCGGCCCGGCGACTGGACGGGCGATGTTCCCGGTGATTGGAAAACATTTGCCGCGACGGGCCACGTGCCGGCGGCGCATCCGCTGCAATTCGTGTTTCGCGCCATCACCCCGCCGGGGCGGCCACGCCGGTTCGATGCGCGGTTCTTCCTCGTCGATGCCGACGAGGTGGCCAGCGATCTTGATGATTTCTCGGCCGCATGTGACGAGCTATCACACCTGCAATGGATCGCCCTGCCCAAGGTGCGCGAGTTCGACCTGCCCTTTATCACCGAGGTGGTCTTGGCCGAGGTCGCGGCCCGCGCCCATGACCGGGAGCCCCCAAAAAGCGTGCCATTCTTCCGCAATAACGAGGAAGAAAGCCTGTTCTTGCGCCTGGGCGGGGTTGGCCCGATGACCGGGCGCAAGCACGGCTGACAGGGTCGGTGCGCGGCGATCAGGCCGCGCGCAAGCGACACCACAGATCGACCCCGGCCTTGACGGTCCGCGGGCCGGCCTGGCGATGCGCGCACCGGCTGTCGTGCCGGTGCCGCGCCCGCCACCCTGCACGTGTCAGGCCACTTTGCACAGCGTGTGGATCACCTTGATCTCGTCGCCGAAGTCATCATTTCCGGGCAAGTAGGCACGCGGCTCGCTAACATGCGCGACCTGCCAGAGCCCCTCGTCCTCCAGCCGTTTCAGCATGTCGGGAAAGCGTCGTGTCGCCCACAGGTCGTCGCGCTGGGTAAAGGCAATGGCGCCGCCGCCGCACACGATGCGGCACAGGTCGCGCATCAACGGCTCTGCCGCGTCGACATAGGTCAGCACGCCGACCGAGACCGCCGCATCGACCGCGTCATCACCAAAGGGCAAGGGCAGTTGTTGCAGATCGTGCTGCACCAGCTCGGCATAACTGCCGCGCTGCACGGCCACGGCAAGCGAGCGCCCCGATATGTCGACGCCATCCAGCACGTAATCGCCACGCGCGCGCAGCGCGTCGCCCATCAACCCGGTCCCGCATCCGACATCGAGGATGCGCGCGCCCTCGGGCAGGTGCGGCACAAGCAGGTCGCAGGCGTCTTGCGGTGCGCGATAATTCCAATCGCTCAGCGTCGAATCATAGTTCTCCGCCCAGTCGTCATAATACGCCTGCACGGCCTGCGCATCCGTGCTGCCCTCGCGCAGTGATTGAAATCTTTCATCCGGTGAATCGGCATCGGCCGGCATGGTTGCCTCCTTTACGGTTGGTGTTCGGGGTTCGCGCCAGTGGTAAAGCCTGCCGGCCGCAGGTGCAAATTCGCGCCTTCAGACTAGCAGGATAAGGGCCAGAACGCTGATCGTAAGCAGCGCGATTCCCCCCAGTTCCTTAAGCGTGGGTCGTTCGCCGAAAAACAGCACCGAGGCGAAAAGCGAAAATATCAGTTCCACCTGCCCGACGGCGTTGACATAGGCCGCGTTTTGCATGGTGAAGGCGGTGAACCAGCACAGGCTGCCCGCCATGGATGTCAGCCCGATCCATTTGGCGCCGCGATGCGCGGCCAGAACATGGCCCACCTGCCCCGGTTCGCGCCAAAGCAGCCAAGCCCCCAGCGCCAGCATCTGCGCGGTCGCGACAGCGGCCAGCGTGACCAGCGCGCGCAGGCCCGGATCATCGCTGGCAATTTCCAGCGACGCGCCCCGATAGGTCACCCCCGACACCGCGAACAGGATGCCCGACAGCAGGCCCAGCCCCGCCGCCGGGTTCATCACCCGGCGCCGCCAGTTTCCGTCGATCTCGGGCATGTCCGACAACAAGAGCACGCCGCCAAGGCCCAGCAGGATCGCGATCAGGGCGCCGGGGCTGACGCCCTCGCCCAGCACAACCAGCCCCACCAACGCGGTCTGCACGACCTCGGTTTTCTTGAAGGTGATGCCTACCGCGAAATTGCGCCGCTTGAACAGCAGCACCACGCATACCGTGGCCAGTATCTGCGCCAGCCCGCCTATCATCGCATAGGCCCAGAACGCCCCCGAAAGCCCGGGCATCGCATGCGACGTGGCCCAAAGGTAGACAGGCAGCAGCACCAGCACCAGCGGCGCGGAAAAGACGAACCGCGCAAAGGTGGCGCCCGCCGCGGACAAGGCGACAGTCGAAAGCTGTTTTTGCAGCATGAAACGCACGGTTTGAAATGCCGCGGCGCAGAACGTGATCCCGACCCATGTTTCCATGCGGCCCTTCTGCCCCGGATTTACCGGGCGCGCCAGATCGGATGCGGCACCGGGTCTTTCGCCCGCAGGAAATACTGCCGAAAAATCTCTCGGTAGGAGCGGTAAACATAGGCGTCGTTGCGGCGGCGGTAATGGTCGCGATGGCGGGCATAAAGCGCGGGCAGCTTGTACCAGGCCACGCGGGGATGCATGTGATGCACCACGTGCAAGTTGTTGTTGAGGAATATCAGCGCCAACGGCCCGCGATCCTCGATGATCACGGTACGGGCGCGGGCGCGCTCATGCGCCCGGTGTTCCAGAAATGTGCGGATCTTCAGCACCGACAATGCCGCGTAGCTGGCCAGCAGATAGGCCCAGAACGGCATCTGGCCCACCGCCAGCAGCCACCACAGCACCACGCCTACCGCCGGCACGTGCCACATCCAGGCGCGCAGAACGCCGGGCGCGCCAGCCATTACCAGGCGCCAATCCCCCGCCATGAACGCCACCTGCCCGATCGCGGGGCCCAGCAACATCCGCCCCAAAAGCGTGTTGTTTGCGATCAAAAGCGCCTGTTGCCACCGTGGCAGCCGCGCCCATTTGCGCGGATCGAGGTAATTCGTTTCCGGGTCGTCATAGGGGTCGGTCAGGATTTCGTCATGGTGATGCGCAAGGTGGGTGTCGCGAAACCGCCCATAGGGAACCAGCAGTGCCAAGGCGGGAAACACCAGCGCCTCGTTCAGCCACCTGCTGCGAAACGGGTGGCCGTGCAGGGCCTCGTGGCACAGCGACGAATGCAACGCCACCGCCAAGGTCACCAGCGCCATGCCCGCGGGCAGCCACCATGCGGCTGCCCAGGTCGTGCCCAGCCCCCACAGCGTGTAGGCCCCCGCCAAAAGCGCCAGCGTCGGCCACTCTACCCTGTCCTTGTTGCGCAAACCGGCACTCTCGTCTTGCGATACGTCAACCTGCCCCGTCACCACGGGTGTGTCCCGTACTGCCATTCTGCCTCCGATTTCGGTGTTGTTCGTGCTTGTTACGCGCCAGGCCAGCGGTAGAACATTCAGAATATGATTAACAAAAATCCCCGATGGTGATAACAATCATCAAATGATACAAAACATCGACAAGCGTCGCCGTGCTACACAGTTCCGCAACCGCCTGGACCAGGCGATGAAGGCTGCGGGCCTGTCACAAAGCGCGTTGGCGCGCACCATCGGGGTTGACCGGTCAACGATCTCGCAATTGCTGAAGGATGATGGCGCACGGCTGCCCAATGCACAGGTGGTGGGCGAATGCGCCGCGTGCCTGGGGATTTCGGCCGATTGGCTGTTGTCCCTGTCGGACCGGCCCGAAAGCGCGGCAGACCTGTTGGCCAGTTCGCTGACCCTGACCGAGGCGGCGCGCGCGCCGGTCGACCAGCAGATATTCGACTGGCACCAAGAGGCTGCAGGATACAAGATCCGCCACGTGCCGGCCGGCCTGCCCGACATGCTGAAAACGCCCGAGATGATGGAATGGGAATACGCGCCCCACCTTGGCCGCACCGCCAGTCAGGCCATCGGCGCATCGCAGGACCGGCTGGAATGGATGCACAGCGCGCCCTCCGATTACGAAATCGCGGTGCCTGTGTTCGAACTGGTCAGCTTTGCCTCGGCCACCGGGTATTACGAAGGGCTGCCCGCCGCGACCCGGCACGCGCAGATAGATCGTTTCCTCGAACTGCACGCGGCGTTTTATCCCCGGTTGCGCCTGTATGTCTTTGATGCGCGGCGGCTTTACTCGGCACCGCTGACGGTTTTCGGCCCCCTGCTGGCGGTGCTCTATGTCGGCCAGACCTATATGGCGTTCCGCGACTCGAACCGGGTCCAGGCCTTTGGCGCGCATTTCGACCACCTGGTGCGCGAGGCCCAGGTGGGCGCGCGCGATGCGGCGGCCTATATCGAAACGCTGCGTGCGCGCATTGACTGAGCGTTGCCCGCCCTGTCAGCCCGCCGTCTTGAGCCGCGCCATGTCATAGCCCTGCCACGCCATGATCTTGCGCGCGGCGGCGATCCTATCGGCCCCGCCCGTCGGCGCACGATCAAGCACCAGCGCGGTTTTCCCGTCCGGGCTGCCAAGCGCAGCGGTACGGTTGTCAGCGTCCAGCCAAAGCACCCACAGAACACGGCCCGACAATGGCCCACGCGTGACCTTGAACCGGCCCGGACCTGCGGCTTGCAGCGCGTCAAGCCGCAGGCGGTCGCCTGCCACCACGGGCCCCAGCACAGGGCCCACACGGACATGCCAGTCGCCCGAAAGCCGGGCCGCCGTTACATCGACCTGGCTGGAAATAGGTGCCGCGGCATCGCGATAGATCGCCGGGCCGGTGGGCGCCCCGCTCGGCCCGCAGGCGGCAAGCAAGGCCAGGGCCAGGGCAGCGGTGCGATACATCAAAACGGCATGGGGTGCGCGCGGTGCACATCGTCGATGGATTGGCGCAGATCGTCGTCCAGCCTCACATCCGCCGCGGCAAGCGCATGATCGAGCTGCGCCAGCGTGGTCGCGCCAAAGATCACCGAGGTCATGAAGGGCCGCCCCGCCGCCCAGGCCAGCGCCATGTGAACCGGATCAATCCCATGTTCACGCGCCAGTTCAAGATAGGCTTGGACAGCATTGAAAACGCGCTCAGATTTCCGCCCGCCCATTTCAGGATTCAACGACATGCGCGAGGCATCGGGCACGTCACCGCCCTGGTATTTTCCGGTCAGGAAGCCCGCGCCAAGCGGTGAAAAGGCCAGCAAGCCGACATCTTCGTTCACGGCCACCTCGGCCAGGTCGGTGTCGAACAACCGGCAAAGCAGCGAATATTCGTTCTGGATACTGGCCGGGCGCGGCCCGCCCAGCCTGTCGGCCACGTCGCACCACCTGGTCGTGCCCCAGGCGGATTCGTTCGACAGGCCGAAATGGCGGATGTTGCCCTTCTCCACCTGCCGCGACAGCGCCTCCATGCAATCTTCCATATGGGTGATCGTGGCGGCGCGGTCCTGGCCCGAGGGGTCGTAGCTCCAGTTGCGGCGGAACTGGTAACTGCCGCGGTTGGGCCAATGGAACTGGTAGAGGTCGATCACCCCGGTCTTGAGCCGCCGCAACGATCCTTCGACCGAGGCGGCGATGGTGTCCGACGAAATCAGCGGCGTGCCACCGGGCCGGATGGCCGAGCCCTCGCCCGGGTGCTTGGTGGCCAGCACGATATCACCGCGCCGCCCCGGATTGGCCGCGATCCAGTCGCCTATGATTTCCTCGGTCAGGCCAACGGTTTCGGGCGAGACAGGGTTGACCGGGTACATCTCGGCCGTGTCGACGAAATTGATGCCCGCCTCAAGCGCGCGGTCGATCTGGGCATGGGCCTCGGGTTCGGGCGTCTGGGTGCCGAATGTCATGGTGCCCAAGCACAATTCGCTGACCATCAGGCCTGTACGGCCCAGCGGGTTCTTCTTCATCTGTCACGCGCCTTTCGCTGCTTTGTTTCCGTGTTCGCGGCCACACTAACCGCGCCAGCCGGAAATGCCAGCCGGATGGTGGCCGGGCTTGAGAACATTTGACGAACATCTATACTCTGCCGCATGAATGCACTCACGTTGCCCCGCCACCCCCGGCACGGCCCCAAGGCCGTGGCACCCGTGCCCGACATGGCACTGGCGCGCGGTCGCGTGCACGAACTGTGCGGCCCGGCGCGGCGCAGCGCGGCCTTGTGGTTGGCAGGCGCCATGACGGGGCCGGTGCTTTGGATCACGCCCGCGCGCAACGGTGACCGGCTGTCGCCCTGCGGCATGGCCGGCTGGGCCGATCCGGGGCGGTTCCTGTTTGCCGACCCGCGCCGCGACGAGGATGTGCTGTGGTGCATGGAAGAGGCGCTGCGCAGTACCGTGGTGCCGCTGGTGGTGGCCGATTTGCCACGCCCACCCGGCCTGACGCCGGTACGACGGCTGCACCTTGCCGCCGAAACAGCCGGGATGGCGCCGCTGGGCCTGATCCTGACGCCGGGCGATGGTGGCGCACCCGGGGTGGAAAGCCGCTGGCACATGGCCCCGGCGCACGGGGCGGATGGCCCTGCCTGGCGTCTGGAGCGCCGCCGCGCCCGCACCCTGCCACCCAAGGCGTGGCAAATGCGATGCCAGGACGGGCGGCTGAGCGCCGGTCCGGCCGCACCGCCCCAGGGATAGGCCCGGCCCGGCGCGGGTGAAAAACGACACGTGCTGTCGACAAGCGGCTTGCGCCCCGGGCCGGTCCTGCGATGGTGGGCGCTATTATGCGCTTGCTGATCACCTTCGCCGCCCTGTTCCTGTCCGTCATCCTGCTGCAGCTGTCCACCGGCGGCGTGGGGCCGCTGGATGCTTTGTCGGGGCTGGCGCTGGATTTTAGCACGGCACAAATCGGCCTTTTGGGCTCGGCCCATTTCCTGGGATTCTTCATCGGATGCTGGTGGGCGCCACGGCTGATGGGCTCGGTGGGCCACAGCCGCGCCTTTGCCGCTTTTACCGCAACGGGCGCAATTGGCCTTCTGGCGCATATGCTGGTGATCGACCCGCTGGCCTGGGCCATTATGCGCGTGGCGTCGGGGCTGTGCGTGGCCGGGTGTTACACGGTGATCGAGGCATGGCTGCAAGCCAAGGTTACCAACGAATCGCGCGGCCGTACGATGGGTGTTTACCGGGTGGCCGACATGGGCGCATCGCTGATGGCGCAAATGGTGATATCGGTGCTGGAGCCAGCCAGCTACGTGTCCTACAACCTGCTGGCGCTGCTGTGCTGTGCGGCGCTGTTGCCCATCACCTTGACGCGCGTGTCACAGCCCGAAACGCCCGCCGCACCGCGGCTGCGCCCGATGCTGGCGGTCACGCGCTCGCCGCTGGCCGCGGCCGGCGTGATTGTCGCCGCGCTATCAAGCGCGTCGTTTCGCATGGTGGGGCCGGTTTACGGCACAGGTGTGGGGCTGGCGACCGACCAGATCGCCTATTTCCTGGCCGCCTTCGTGGCGGGCGGGGCGTTGGCGCAATACCCGGTGGGGTGGCTGGCAGACAAGTATGACAGGCGCTGGGTGCTGATCTGGCTGTCCGTCGCGGCGATCGGGAGTTGCCTTCTGACCGCGCTGATGCGCGATTTGACCACGACACAGATATTGCTGACCGCCGGGCTGTTCGGTTTGACGACCTTTCCGATCTATTCGGTCGCCGCCGCACATGCCCATGATTTTGCCGACAGTTCCGAGCGGGTGGAGTTGTCGGCCGCGCTGATGTTCCATTTCGCACTTGGGGCCATCGCCGCACCGCTTGTCGCCTCGTGGCTGATCGCGGGTTTCGGCCCGCCCGCCATGTTCGCGATGATCGCCGTGGGCCACGCGGTGCTGGTGGTATTCGGGCTGATCCGCATGCGGGCGAGGCCCGGGGTCGAACGGCGCACACGGTACGTTTACGCGCCGCGCACGTCCTTCCTGATCGGGCGGCTGACAGGGCGCGACCGGGAAAACCGCTAAGATCGGTGCGCCACTGGCCCCCGACGGCAAGCTGCGCTAAAGGGGGCCGGACGCAGAACAAGGGCACGCATATGGCACGGCATCTGATCACCTCGGCGATTCCCTACATCAACGGGATCAAGCACCTGGGCAACCTTGTGGGCAGTCAACTGCCCGCCGATCTTTTCGCACGCTACCAGCGCGAACGGGGGCACGAGGTGCTGTTCCTGTGCGCCACCGACGAACATGGCACGCCCGCCGAACTTGCCGCCGCCAAGGCCGGCAAACCCGTGGCCGAGTATTGCACCGAAATGCACGAGGTTCAGGCGCGCATCGCAGACGGGTTCGGCCTGTCCTTTGATCATTTCGGCCGCTCGTCGAGCCCCGAGAACCACAAGCTGACCCAGCATTTCGCCAAGGTGCTGGACGAGGCCGGACTGATCCGCGAGGTCAGCGAAACGCAGATGTATTCAAAGGCGGATGGCCGCTTTCTGCCCGATCGTTATATCGAGGGCACCTGCCCCAATTGCGGCTTCGAAAGCGCGCGCGGCGACCAGTGCGACAACTGCACCAAGCAGCTCGATCCGGTGGAGTTGATCAACCCGCGATCCACGATCAGCGGCTCGACCGACCTCGAGATGCGCGAGACCAAGCACCTGTACCTGCGTCAATCCGCGATGAAGGACGAGTTGGAAAAATGGATCGACACCCGCGAAGGCTGGCCCGTTCTGACGACCTCGATCGCAAAGAAATGGCTCAATGACGGGGACGGGCTGCAGGATCGTGGCATCACGCGTGACCTTGATTGGGGCATTCCCGTGCAGCGCGGGGATGAGCCCTGGCCCGGCATGGAGGGCAAGGTTTTCTATGTCTGGTTCGACGCGCCCATCGAGTATATCGCCTGCGCGCAGGAATGGGTGAACGCGGGCAAGGGCGATGACTGGGCGCGCTGGTGGCGCACCGACAAGGGCGCGGATGACGTGAGCTATACCCAGTTCATGGGCAAGGATAACGTGCCGTTCCACACCCTGTCTTTCCCCGCCACGATCCTTGGCTCGGGTGAGCCGTGGAAGCTGGTCGATTACATCAAGAGCTTCAACTACCTCAATTACGATGGCGGCCAGTTCTCAACCTCGCGGGGGCGCGGCGTGTTCATGGATCAGGCGCTGTCCATCCTGCCCGCAGATTACTGGCGCTGGTGGCTGCTTAGCCACGCGCCCGAAACCTCGGATGCCGAATTCACCTGGGAAAATTTCCAGTTGAACGTCAACAAGGACCTGGCCGACGTGCTGGGCAATTTCGTCAGCCGCGTGACCAAGTTCTGCCGCAGCAAGTTCGGCGAGACGGTGCCCGAAGGCGGCGCCTGGGGGCCGCAGGAACAGGCCGTGATCGAAGAGCTGTCGCGCCGGGTGCGCAGCTACGAAGGCCACATGGACGCTATCGAGGTGCGCAAATCGGCCGCCGAACTGCGCGCGATCTGGGTGGCGGGCAACGAATACCTGCAAGAGGCCGCGCCCTGGGCCACCTTCAAGGAAAACCCCGAGCGGGCGGCAGCACAGATCCGCTTCGCGCTGAACCTGATTCCGCTTTACGCAACGCTGTCGGCGCCCTTCATCCCCTTCACCGCGCAAAAGATGCTTGACGCGATGGGTGTCGCGGGGCAATGGCCCGGCGACGTGGCGCAGGCCCTGGAACGGATGCCCGCAGGCCACGGGTTTGCCGTGCCCGACAACCTGTTTGCCAAGATTTCCGATGACCAGCGCGAGGATTGGCATTCCCGCTTTGCCGGGGTGCGCGACTGACCCGCGTCAGCCCCGCCAGAAGGTGCTGGTGAAAAGCACGTATACAACCACCAGCTCCAGCCGGCCAAGCAGCATGCCGAAGATCATGATATACTTGGCGCTGTCGGGAAAGGCGCTCAGCGCGCCGCTGTCGCCCACCAACTCGCCAAAGGCAGGGCCGACGTTGAAAATGGCCGTCCAGGCACCTGTTGTGGCCTCCATGAAGGGAAGGCCGGTCAGCGCAAGCGCCACGGACATGAGGCCGAGCGTCAGGATGAACATGGTGAACATCAGCATGACCGACTCGATCACGTCCTGCTCGATCGGGCGACCCGCCAGCCGCGGAGAGACAATGCGATTGGGGCTGCCGATCAGGCGCAGCTGGGCTGCCAGCGCCTTGAACAGGATGAGATAGCGGAAAACCTTGATCGAGCAACCCGTTGACCCGGTGCAGCCGCCAATCGCCCCCACGGCCAACAGAACGACCAGCGGCGCCGCGCCCCATAGCGTGACATCGCCGTCGCCATAGCCAGTGCCGGAAAAGATCGACACCACGTTAAAGGCAACGTGGCGGAACATGTCCTCGTCGAGAGGGTCGCCCATGATGACACGCATCGCGAAGATCAGAAAGATCGCGGCGGCAATCGCAAGGGCATAAGCCTGCACCTGGAAGTCGAACAAGAGCGGGCGAAACTTGCCCGACCCGATCAGCATCAACCGCACGAACGGTACCGATGCCAGGAACATGAACAGGATACAGGCGTATTGCAGCGGGGCCGAAAAGCCGCTGAACGAGGCATCAGAGGTGGAAAACCCGCCGGTGGAAACCGATGTCAGCGCGTGAACAGTGGCCACGAACGGATCCATCCCCAGCACGATATAAGTCAGCACGCAGGCCAGGGTCAGCACGATATAGGTGGCAAGAAGCGCCTTAGAAATGTCGATGGCGCGCGGCATTACCTTGCCTAGCGTATCAAAACTTTCGGATCGGAAGAACTGCATGCCGCCCACGCGCATGATGGGCAGGAACAGCATGGCCACGATGACGATCCCCAGCCCGCCAAGCCATTGCAGGATGCCGCGCCAAAGCAACAGCCCCTTGGGCAGGTCATCGAGCCCCGCGAACACGGTGGCCCCGGTGGTTGTCATGCCCGACATTGCCTCGAACAAGGCATCGACGAACCGGGCCTGGGTCGCTCCCATCATGAAGGGAATCGCGGCAAAGGCGGGCAGCGCCACCCATGTTCCCACAGTCAGCAGGAACCCTTGCCTGATGGTGATTTCCCGCCCCCGGCTGTTCTGGCAGGCCAGCGCCACGAGGCTGCCGGTCAGAAAGGTCAGAACAGCGCTTTCAAAGAATACGGGCCAATGTTCGCGCCCTTCCGCGAGGTCCACCAGCATGGGCGGAACCATCAGCAGGCCAAGCACGGCCACAAGCAAGCCGATCACGTATCCGACGGGGCGCGGGTCCAACATGGATCGAAGGCTTGGCCGCGTGGATGCGCGCTGTCAAGCGCCGCCGCGCCGCACCCCCGTAACGTGATGCAGGGCGCGGCCAGGCGCGAGGGAACGACGCCCGGCCATGCCTTGCGCCTCAGACGTAGTAGAGGTCGCGGAAGACGTAATGCGCGATACGGTCACGGCGCAGGCCCATCTCGGCCAGTTCGGCGTCGGTCTTGGCCGACAGGGCCTCGATCTCGGCGCGGCGCGTCTTGGTATCGGCGTAGTTTTCCATCCAGTTCAAAAGCGCGGCGCCCAGGGCGGCCAGCGGGTTACGGATGGTCGAGGTTTTGGTGTTGTTGGTGCTGATAGTTGCCATTTTTCGGAACCTTTCGTCTTAACGTCGTTTTCGGTTCCTCCCTGCGACAACAAATAGGTCACAGCATCTGACCTTACCAGTCGCAAGACCGAATAGCCGGCTTGCAACTGGCGCAACCCCCGGTCACGCGTCGAACCGCCCGCTCGGCATCTGCGGCGGCGCCGAGGGTGCGCGGCGGCGCCTTTGCGTGCCAGGGGCCGGGCTCTCAGGGCCTGCGGCGGGGCTGCGCTTTGCCGTCTTGGGTTTCGTCGCCCTTTTCCGGGTCTTCGCGGCCTTGGACCGGGAGGCGGGAGTGGCGACGACCTTTTCAACCTTTTTCAGGTCATGCGGAGCCAGCGGATGGGCCTGAAGCATCGCCATCCACATGGCGTGGGTCATGCGCAGCTGGGTTTCCATCGCCGTCGCGGTGACGTGATAGGCATACCAGCTGAAACGAACAGGCAGGGGTATCGACACCATGGGTACGCTCCTTGGTCAGTGCATCTGGGCGCGGATGATCATGGCAAAGCGTAACCGCAAGACATGACAGGCGCGCGACAGATCAAAAGATGCCATGCCCAACATGAAAACGGGCCGCCGCACATACGCGACGGCCCTTCAACTGGCCAGTTTGCCCCGGTTTTCAGCGCCAAGCGCCAAGTGCGCACAAGAAAGCGGCAGTTTTACCCGACGTGGAACAGCGACGCGAACAGCCGTGGGTCAATGCTTTCGGCTTCGAACGTGGCGCCTTCGGTGAGCACGCTGACTGCATCGTGGCTGTGCAGGCTTTCCTGGTGGCTGGCAATCACGCGGAAATCGCCCACGCGGTCATCACGCTTCAATTGTTCGCAAAACAGCCGCGTGGCATCCTCGACAAATATGGGGTTCGCGGCGTTCAGCTCGGCAAAGGCCTGCTCGTCCTCGCGCTTGACCATCACTTGTGTTTCGGTCGGCACGGCCTCGCGTGCCATGTCGATCAGGTCTTCGAACCACAGGCAATCGCCCTGTGCCACCTCGACCGACAGGCGCGCCACCGATCGCTGCGAATGCGGCGTCGCAAGCTGGCCCCGCGCCATGCGGGCATGTTCCGACAGTTCCAGCGAGCACGGGCAGGTCGAGCTGTAGACATAATCGAGGTGAACGATCTTCTTGCGCACACCGTTCTGTTCGACCAGTTCCAACGCGATGTCGTAGTATTGATAGCCCGACAGGCCCGAGCGCAGCGATGGCACGCGCACCGGGTAAGACAGGCGCATCTGGATACGCGCGTCGAAACTTTCCAGATCGGTTTTGTAATCGTCCAGCGCGGCCTCGATCACCTCGAACGAAAAGATCTTTTCGGCGTGCTTGTAAAATGACCGCATGATCCGGGACATGTTGATGCCCTTCTTGTCGGCCTCAAGGCTGACCGTTCCGGTCACGCTGGTTTCCAGCGTCAGGTCACCATTGTCACGGGTATGATACTGGATCGGCAGGCGGAAATTGCTGATGCCGACATGCTGGATTTGCTGTTTCGCGCCGCGGATCAGGCTGGAAGGGCCGTTTTGCAGATCGGGCAGCGTGGCCTTGTAAGCGGCATCGACCGCGAACCCCTCGGGATAGTCGCGGCTGAGAGTCGGATAGGCGCCGTCGCCCCCGCCCGGCAAAAGCCGCGCGATGGCCGGGTCGAGATCGGCAATTTCCTCGGGCTTGGCGACCTTGGCCCATTGGCGCAGGCGTGCCAGCGCCTCGCGTGCGTCCTCGCGATCCGGCTGGCGGTCAATCTCTGGCGTGTGAATGTTCATAAGGCGGCCCCTTCGCTCCTGCTCGCATGGATAACTTAGGGGCAACCCCCGCATATTTCCAATTACGAAAGGTATTACGCGGGAAACGACCCGCCGGATCACAAGCCGCAGACGCGCTCACACCGCGTCGAGCGCCTGTTTCATATCAGCCAGAAGATCGTCTTGATCCTCAAGCCCGCACGACACGCGCACCAGGCCGGGCGTTATGCCCAGCTGCGTTTTCTGCGCCTCGGGCAAGCGTTGATGCGTCGTGGTGGCGGGATGGGTGACGATGGATTTCGCATCGCCCAGGTTGTTGGATATCACGAAAACGTGAAGCGCATTCAGAAAGCGGAACGCGGCCGCCTGCCCGCCTTTCAGGTCGACCGACAGAACCGTGCCGCCAGCCCCCATTTGCGCCTGCGTAAGCGCGTGCTGCGCGTGGTTGGCAAGGCCGGGATAGATCACCCGCGCCAGCGCCGGGTGGCCCTGCAACGCCTCGGCCAGCGCGTGGGCCGTGGCGGTCTGTGCCCGCACGCGCAAGTCGATGGTTTCAAGGCCCTTCAGCATCACCCAGGCAGTAAAGGGCGACATCGCCCCGCCAGTGTGCTTCATGTAGGGTTCCACGGTTTTGCGGATGAACGCCTCGCTGCCCAGGATCACACCGCCCAGGGTGCGCCCCTGCCCGTCGATATGCTTGGTCGCGGAATAGACGACAACATCCGCCCCCTGCTCCAGCGCGCGGGAATAGACCGGCGTGGCAAACACGTTGTCCACGATCACGGTGGCACCGGCCGCATGGGCGATTTCCGATACCGCCGCGATGTCGATGACTTCGAGCGTTGGGTTTGAAATCGATTCGAAGAAACAGACCCTGGTTTCCGCGCGCATGGCAGCGCGCCATGCATCCAGGTCGGTGCCGTCAACAAAGGTGACCTCGACGCCAAAGCGCGGCAGGATCTCTTCGAGGACATACAGGCACGAGCCGAACAGCGCCCGCGCCGCCACCACGTGATCGCCGGCGCGCAACATGGCCATAAGCGCGCCGTTCACAGCCGCCATGCCGCTGGCCGTGGCAAAGGCATCCTCGGCCTCCTCCAGCGCGGCAATCCGCTCTTCGAACATGGCCACGGTGGGGTTGCCGTACCGGGCGTAGATGAACTCATCGGGGCCCGATTGCAAAAACCGCGCCTCGGCCTGCTCGGCGCTGTCGTAGACAAAGCCCTGGGTCAGGAAAATTGCCTCGGACACTTCGCCCCATTGGCTGCGGCGTGTGCCGCCATGCACCAGCTTGGTGCGGGGTTTCCAGTCATTCTTCATCACGCAGTCCTCCGGGCCCTGTCGCAGCCCATGAAAAAACCCCCGGTCGCGGTCAAGCGAAAGGGGGCCCTTTGCGTCTGACCTTTTAGCGGGATGTTTTACGTGGCCCGCAATCCGGTAACAAATCGCCACGCGGCATCGTGTACGCCGCGCATCGGCAGGCGTCAACCGCCAGGCCTGCCCGCCCCGGGAAACGGGCAAGACGTGCGGCCCGCGCCAATGGCATCACTCGGCGCCGTCATCGTCCTGCTCGCCGTACTTGCGAAAAATGTCGCCCTGGAAGATGAAGAACAGGAAAACCGCCGCCGTCAGGCCGAAAGTCTTGAACCAGACCCAGCTTTCGGTGCTCATCGTGCGCCAAATCACCTCGTTCAGGACGGCAAGGCCAAAGAAGAAAAAGCACAGGCGGCGGGTCAGCTTCATCCAGCCTTCCTGCGCCAGCGGCATCATCTCGTCCATGACATGTTGCAGGTAGCTTTGGCCGCGCACCAGGCCGAAGCCAAGGATCCCCGCGAAGATCAGGTAGATCATCGTGGGCTTCATCTTGAAGAAGCGGTCGTCGTTCAGCCAGACCGACAGCCCGCCGAACACCACGACCAGAACCAGCGTCACCACCTGCATCTTTGACAGCTTGCCGGTCAGTTTCCACAAGAGCCCGGTGGTCACGATCATTAGCGGGATGAACCCGGCAGTGACCAGGATGAACCCGCTGTAATCGCGCCCGGCGATGGTAAACACGTTGTCCTTGATCAGCAGGTAGACCACGAAAAAGACCAGTATCGGCCCCAGTTCCAGCGCCGATTTGAGCATCGGGTTGATTTCACGCGCAGCCATCTGGCCCCCTTTTGGTCATCCGCCCAGTTCTACTATCACGGCACCCGCCGCAATCAACGTCATCAGCGCAATCCTGCGCGGACCGACGGTTTCCTTCAATACCAGCCAACCGATAAGCGCGGCAAACACCGTCGATGTTTCGCGCAGCACCGCCGCCTCGCCCACCTTGTCCAGCCGCGTGGCCATCATCACCGACCCGAACGACCCGAAGGCGATCAGCGCGCCCGCCACGCCACGCAGGGCCAGCGGCGCCAGGACGGGCCGCACCGCCATTGACCGCAACCGCGTCGCCGCCAGCACCGGCATCACCCAGCCATCTATGAAGAAAAACCAGAATATGAAGGTAAAAGGGTTGGCCGTGGCGCGAATACCATAGGCATCATAGGTGGTGTAAAGCGCCACGAACAGCCCGGTCAGCACCGCCAATACCAGTGCCGGCACCAGCGTGTCGCGCGCATCCACCAGGTAGCGCAGGTTATAGATGGCCAGCCCGTAGATCCCGGCCAGCAGCACGCCCACACCGGCCCATTGCATGGGTGTGAACCGTTCGCCGAACAGGAAATAGGCCCCGATCACTGTGAAAAGCGGCCCGGTGCCGCGCACGACGGGGTAGACCACCGTAAAGGCACCCCGCGAATAGGCCATCGCTTGCAATAGCTTGTAGGCGGTGTGGATAAGGAAGACGCCCACGAAGATGGGCCACATATGTGGCTCGGGCCAGGGCACCACAAACAGCGCAACGGGCGCGGCGATCAAGCCATACGACAGGTCGGTCGCACCGCGGGTGATCCAAGGATCGTGCCGCCCCTTTTGCAAAGCCCCGAACGCGGCATGAAGAAAGGCCGCTGTCAGCGCCAGGATCATGGCCAGCCGATGCCCGGCCTCGGTGCCCTCGATCCCGGCCAGCCACTCGGTCATGCACGCGGCCGTCGTTGACCCAGCGCCGCCATGTGACGCCCCTCGCCCGCCGCGGCGCGCGTGATGTCGATCAGCCGCCCGTCATGGCCACGCACCACCTCTCCGCCTTCGGCGTCGGCGGCGTATTCGGCAATCAGCTCCTGTTCCAGCGTTTCGATGAAGAACGGCTGGCGGAAATCGGGCGAGAATGCCAGGTCGATCACCCGCGGCAGATCGTCGGTATGCGCATCCCAGATAACCCGCCCGAAACCCACGGCGCGGGCGCCCTCAAGCATGACGCATTCGCCCAGCAGATGGCGTTCCTCGGGCCAGCCTTCATCCAGAAGCGGCTCCAGCCGGTCAGCCTCGAGCAAGGCCCAGATGCCTTCGGGCTCGACCGTGATTTCGGTCGTGCGGCGGATTTCCAGAATCGCGGTCGCTGCGGGCAAGGCGGGCCTCCTTTGTGGGGTTCGGTGTGCGCGACTCAGGGTCACGCGAACAGGGGCCAGACAAACACCCGTTGACAGGGCAAGGTCAAGATGGCGTGGGATATTGCGCTGAAGCATGAAAACCGAACCGGCTTTCATCGCGATTTCTTTTTCAAGAAATCGGGCTCAGCGCTCCAGCCCTGTCAGCGCCGCGGCGAACTCCTCGGGGTCGAAAGGGGCCAGGTCGTCGATCTGTTCGCCCACGCCGATGGCGTGGATGGGCAGGCCGAACTTGTCGGCCAGCGCCACCAGCACACCGCCCTTTGCCGTGCCGTCAAGCTTGGTCATCACCAACCCCGAGACATCCGCCAATTCGCGGAAGGTCTGCACCTGGCTCAGCGCGTTCTGGCCGGTCGTGGCATCCAGCACCAAAAGCGTGTTGTGCGGCGCCTCCGGGTCTTTCTTGCGGATGACGCGCACGATCTTGGCCAGTTCCTCCATCAGATCCTTGCGGTTCTGCAAGCGCCCGGCCGTGTCGATCAGCAAAAGGTCGGCGCCCTCGGCCTCGGCCTTTGTCATGGCGTCGAAGGCCAGGCTGGCCGGGTCCGAGCCTTCGGGCGCGGTCAGCACCGGCACACCGGCGCGCTCACCCCAAATCTGAAGCTGTTCGACCGCCGCGGCGCGAAACGTGTCGCCCGCCGCGATCACGACCTGTTTTCCCGCCGCCTTGAACTGGCTGGCCAGCTTGCCGATCGTCGTCGTCTTGCCCGATCCGTTGACCCCCACGACCAACACCACCTGCGGCTTCCTGGGATAAAGCGGCATCGGGCGCGCCACGGGTTCAAGCACGCGGGCGATTTCCTGTGACAGGATTTCCTTGATCTCCTGCGTAGACAGGCGCTTGCCAAAACGCCCCTCGGCCATGTTGGCGGTGACGCGCAGGGCGGTATCCACCCCCATGTCCGAGGCTATAAGCAGCTCTTCGAGCTGTTCCAGCATTTCGTCATCCAGCGCACGCCGCATCACCTCGCGCGGTTGCACGCCGCCGCCCCGGCCCAGAAGGCGGCCAAGAATGCCCGGGCGGGCCGGTGCCGCGCCCGCGTCGGGCAACGTGGCGGGTATGGCGGCCTGCACCCTCTCCTGTACGGCCTCGCCCGGCCTGTCCGAGGGCGGCGGCACCTCTTGCGGGGGCGAGGCCGGCGGGGTTTCAGGCGCGGGCATCGGCGCCTCGGTCGGGGTTGGCTGCGGCGCAACGGGGTCGGGCGCCGGGATCTCGGGGTAGTCCGGCTGCGGCGCTGGGTCAGGTTGTGGCGCCTCTTGCGGGGCCTCACCGGGTTGATCCTGCGGCGGCTCGGGAATTTCCGGGGGCAGGTCGGGCGCGGGCGTCTCGGGCGGTGGCGCGGGGGGCGTTTCCGGCGCGGGGTCGGGCTGAGGTTCCGGGTCGGGCTGCGGCGCGGGCTCCGGCTCGGCGTCGGGCGCGTGGCCCTGCGCTTCGCGCTCGACCGTGCCGCCGTCCGAAACGATGGCATCCAGACCCTCCTCAAGTTTCTTCGAGGATTTGAAAAGACGGTTCTTGAGTTTCCCGAATAGCGACATCTGCGGCAATCCTGTCAGTTTGCCCAGACCTAGACCGTCGGTCGGTCGTTTGAAAGCCCTCAGGGTGCAAAAGCTATCGCCAGCAGCGCCTGTGCCGCAACATACATCCCCCATATCGCGAAAGGCGCCACCCGCGACGGTGCGCCGCCCAGCAGTCCGAACAGCCGCAGCGACAGGACAAGGTCGGAGGCAACAAAGGCCAACGCCCCCGCGATCAACAAGACCTGCCCGGTCAGCGCCGCGACGATTCCCATCGCCACGATCACCCCAACGTAGCCTCGCACCGGCCAACGCAACGCCCCGGTGTATGGCACCAGCCACCACTCGGTGGACACCAGCAGAATCAGCAGCGCCAGCGGGATCGCCAGGGTGGGTTCCAACGGACCCTGGCCCACCATCGCCCCAATATAAAGCAGGTGCCCCAGGGCAAAAGCGCCGATACCCGCCAACAGCGGTCCCTGCCCGGGCCGCGACAGCAGAAAGTCGCCCAGAACGCAGGCAGCCAGGCCCGCCACGAAAATCGTTGGCCATCCCATCACCGCAAGGGCCAGCGCGGGCAGCCCCAGACTGCCGGTCTTGACCAGCGTCTTGGGCCAACTGTCGCCATCCCAACAAAACCGTAGCAGAAAGACCGCCGCCAAAATCCCCCCGGCAAGGATCAAGCCCATTTTCGCCCTCCGTTCCCTGCCCGGAGCGTGACGCCCGGCGCCGCGGGCCGCAAGCGCGACATGACGGCAACAGACCGCGCACACGCGCCCGTGACTGGCGCGGGGGGCGCATTTGCGGCACTCTGCCCGTCATGAGACATCTGCTATTCGCCCTTTTGCTCTGGCCCGCGGTCGCGCAGGCGCAATCGGCCCTGTCGGCACAGGAGTTCGACGCCCTGACACAGGGCAAGACCTTTACCTACGCCGAGAATGGCGAAGCTTACGGTGCCGAGGAATACCTGCCCGACCGCCGCGTGCGCTGGTCGTTTCTCGATGGCAAGTGCAAGGAAGGTCGCTGGTGGGAGGAGAACGGCCAGATCTGTTTCATCTACGAGGACAACCCCATGCCGCAATGCTGGACATTCTTCGACGGCGCGCGCGGCCTGACCGCGCGGTTCGAGAACGATCCGGCCGCCACCGAGCTTTATGCCGTCGATCGCAGCGACGAACCGTTGATGTGCCTCGGCCCCGAGATCGGCGTCTGAGGGCGCCTGATTTATAGGCCGCGTGACGCCGCACGTTATTTCGGGGCCGACCTGACGAGCTGGTGCTATGCCCGACTGGCCTGCGGCCGGTTCCCCCGCGGTCTGCCTTGCAAGGCGACGCGAACACGCGGGGCCGGCAGCTATGGTGCGCCAGCGGGGCCTGCGTTAAGTATGCGACAGGTTTTGAACTTGGACGCATATGATCTTTTTCGACATAGCCACATTGTTGCCTGTCGTGCTGCTTTTCGCGGGCGCCATCCTGGGTGGTGGCTGGGTATGGGGCGCGGTTTTGTGGATAACCGTGCTGACCTGGGCGCTCGACCACCTGGTTCGGCGCGCGGCGGTGGTGCGGGGGGTGACCTCGGAATTTCCCACCGGCACCGGGCTGGCCGTCGGGCTGGGCGTTTTGCATTTCCCCTTGATGGCGGTGGCGGTGTGGGCGGTTGGCGGCGCCTCGGGGCACGATCTGCTGCATCGGCTGGGCTTGCTGGTGGCGTTCGGCCTGTTCTTTGGCCAGGTTGGCCACCCCAACGCGCATGAGTTGATCCACAAATCCACGCGCTGGCAGCAATGGCTTGGGCGCGCGATCTATGTCGTGCTGCTGATGGGGCATCACGCCTCGTCGCATCTGCGGGTGCATCACATCCATGTTGGCACCGCGCGCGATCCGGCCTCGGCGCCCGCCGGGCTGGGGTTCTGGCGTTACGCGATGCGGGCCTGGCCAGGGTCGTTCCTGGCGGGGCTTCACGCGGAAAACGCGCTGCGCGCCCGCGCAGCGACACCACCGCCCGCCTGGTCAAATCCCTACGCAGGGTACCTTGGCGGGGCGGCCCTGTGCCTGGGAGCCGCGGTCTGGATCGGCGGATTGACAGGCATGCTGGCCTATCTGGGTATCGCGGCCTATGCGCAATTGCAGATCCTGTTGTCGGATTACCTGCAGCACTACGGCCTGCGCCGCCGCGTCGACGCAAACGGCCGCCCCGAACCAGTAGGGCCCCGACACAGCTGGAACGGGCCACAGTTCTGGTCATCGGCCATGATGCTGAACGCGCCGCGCCATTCGCACCACCACACGCACCCCGGCGTGGCCTTTCCCGCGCTTGATCTTACCGACCAGATGCCCACCCTGCCGCGCGCCGTGCCGGTAATGGCGGTTGTGGCCCTTGTCCCCCCGCTGTGGAAGCGCATGATGGCGCGACACGTGGCCCGCTGGGCAAACGACAAATGAACAAGGAAGAGGACTCCAGATGCTGTTGAAATCGTCACTGATGACCGTGGTGCCCGAATGGATCGACTATAACGGCCACCTGAACATGGCCTATTACAACGTGCTGTTCGACCGCTGCGCCGACGAGGTCTATCCGATGATGGGGTTTGGCCCCGATTACGCCGAAACCCGCAAGCTGACGACTTACACGGCCGAATTCCATGTCTGCTACGTGCAGGAATTGCACGAAGGGCACAGGGTCTATTCGACGTTCCAGATGATCGATTACGACGAAAAGCGGTTTCATTCCTACCAGGAGCTTTACCACGAAGATGGCTGGCTGGCCGCCACCGCAGAGGCGCTGACCCTGCATGTCGACATGACCGGCCCGCGCGTGGCCGCAATGCCGCCGGACGTGATGGAAAAGGTGAAGGCGCTGTACGACCAGCACAGCACCCTGCCCCGCCCCGATCGCGTGGGCCGTTCGATCGGTATCCGGCGCAAGGCGGGGTGACGCGGACCGCTTCAGACACTGGCCCCGTGATATGGCAAAGGCCAAGGCAGCCCCCCGGTCACAGGGGGCTGCCGCAAGGGGCCGTGCCGCATTCGCGCCCCGCAAAACCGGCGCACAGCGCGGCTTGCCGCGCACCCGACCCGTTCACATAAAACTGAACATGCTGCCCGGCTGAATGCCGATCCGCCCTTTCCCTTGAGCGCGCGGCTTGATAATGTCTCGCGGTCACGCGAACAGGGTATGCCGATGCAGCATGAATACAAGGTCATCCCGGCTCCGAAAAAGGGCATCAAGGCCCCAGGGGTCAAGGGCGTGGAAGCGCGATTCTCGCACGCGATACAACAGGTCATGAATGACCACGCCGCCGAAGGCTGGGAATTCCTGCGCTCCGAAACCCTGCCCAGCGAAGAGCGGCAGGGCCTGACATCAAGCCACACGGTGTTCCGCTCGGTCCTGGTGTTCCGCCGGCCCCGCGCGGGCGATGTCAGCGATTTCAGCCCCGAAGTGCTGGAAGATCACTCGGACATGGGCGAGATGGCGGACCCCGCCGAGTTTGACGGCCAGAACGACACGGATTGGACCGACCCTGAAGAGGTCGCAGCCGAACCGGATGAAACCGAGACGCCCCGCGCCTGAGCGCACAGATTTTCGCCCGTGCCCCTTCCATCCTGCGGGGGACGGTATAGAGTTTAGCACCCTTGAGTCGGATGAGGTAAAGCCATGGTCAAATCAGACCCGTTCGGGTTCGACATGTCGGTCAAATCGGCCAAGAAAAAGAACCCGCGCGGTCGGCGGGGCATGTCAGGCGAATTCGAGACCTCGCAACGCGAGTGCGAGCACCCCGGCTGCCACGAGGCGGGAAAGTTCCGTGCGCCCAAGGCACCCGACGTGCTGGACGATTATTACTGGTTCTGCAGGGACCATGTGCGGGAGTACAATCTCAAGTGGAACTTCTTCGAAGGCACCACCGAGGCCGAGATGAATGCCCAGCGCTCCAAGGACAAGGTATGGGAACGTGATACAAAGCCCTTGGGCGACCCCGAGGCACGGGCGTGGGCGCGGCTTGGCATCGAAGACCCGCACCAGGTTCTGGGCCAGAACGCCACCCGCAACCCGGGCAAGGGCAACACCAACGGCCACACGCGCAAGTTGCCCCCGACCGAGCGCAAGGCCATCGAGATTCTGGAGGCAAAGGATCATTGGTCGAAGGCCGAGGTGCGCAAGGCCTACAAGGCGCTGATCAAGGTGCTGCACCCCGATATGAATGGCGGCGACCGCAGCCAGGAAGAGCAGTTGCAAGAGGTTGTCTGGGCCTGGGACCAGATCAAGGAAAGCCGTCACTTCAAGTAACAACGCGCATGGCAACGCATCCGGACGACGTCGAGACATGCGCCCGGATGCGCGGTCAGCCTGCCGGCAGCCCGCGCCATGCTGGCCCCTGCCTCGCGGCGCCCATAGAGGGGATGCAGGTGGCAGGCGCCTGATGACTCGGCGCGACAGGCAGCTTCGACCACGCAGCAGATCTTTCGTGCAAATTCAGGCGCGTTTGAAAACCAGGCTCACACCGTTCAGACAATGCCGTTTGCCGGTGGGCGGCGGGCCGTCGTTGAAGATATGGCCAAGGTGGCTGCCGCAGCGCCCGCAATGGCATTCGGTACGCGGATAGATCAGCTTGAAATCCCGCTTCGTGCCGATCGCGCCCTCTTGCGCCTGCCAGAAACTGGGCCAGCCCGTGCCGCTGTCATACTTGTGCTCGGACGAATAAAGCGCCAGGTCGCAGCCACGGCAATGGTACATGCCCGGATCATACACCTTGTCCAGCGGCGAAGAGCCCGGCGGCTCCGTCCCTTCGCGGCGCATGACATTGTATTGTTCCGGGGTCAGCATTTCCCGCCATTCGGCATCGCTGCGGATGACCTCGAACCTGTCCTGGGCCGCGCGCGCGGTGCCGGCGAAAGGCAGCAAACTGCCAAGAGCAAGGAAGTGACGGCGATTCATGGGCTGTCTCCTTTTCATATAGTCTAGCTGCGCGGCCCGCGCGGAACAAACGCGGGCCGCGCACATTCATGTGAAAGGGCGCGGCGGCCGGGCTTCAGGAAATGCCACACGGACACTGGTTGACCGCAAGTCAGCCCCGCCAGGTGCAACGCCTTACATCGCCGGCAAAAGCACCGTGTCGATCACATGGATGACCCCGTTGGACTGTTTGACATCGGCGATGGTGACGGTGGCGGTCCGCCCGCGCTCGTCTTCCAGCATGATGGTGTCGCCGGAATAGGTTGCTTGCAGGGTGCAGCCGCCGACGGTCGGCACGGGATGGCTGCCGCCATCATCATCGACCATCCCCTTGATGGCCATCGCCATCGCATCGGCCTGCACGACATGGCAGGTCAGAACCTTCTGAAGCATGGCCTTGTTCTCGGGCTCAAGCAGGGTTTCCACCGTTCCGGCCTTCAGCATGGCAAAGGCGTCATCGGTGGGCGCGAATACGGTGAATGGCCCTTCGCCAGACAACGTGTCGACAAGGCCCGCCGCCTGAACCGCCGCGACCAGCGTTTCATGGTCGGCCGAGTTCACGGCGTTTTCCACGATCGTCTTGTCGGCGAACATGGGCGCGCCGCCAACCATCGGGTTATCGGTTTCAGAATGACTGCCGGCGAGCGCGGCGGTCGTGCCCAGGCAAAGGGCGGCGATGGTCGTCATTGTGCGATTGAGAGTCATGCAAATCTCCTGGTTTCTTCGGTTGCATGCGTCGGGGCCGATCGCCCCGTTGCACCCGAAGTCACGCAGCGCCCGCGCAAGAGTTTCAGCGCGCGCGATCAAGAACCGGTCACGACTCCGTGATGACGCCGGTCGCCAGAACCGCTCCCGTCGGTTGGCCGGTGGGCGATCCGCCGGGCGGCTCATCCGACACCGCCAGCACCGCACCCGGGGCCAACGCCTCGCGCAGCGCGGCAGGAACATCCAGTCGCAGGCTGTCGGCGTCGGGCAGCACGCCCAGCGAAACCGGTGCCGCATCGCCCGCGATCATCCACAGCTCCAGCGCGCGCCCCGGCGCCGCCTGCCCGGACTGGCGCGTCACGGTCAACCTGCCGGATGCAGGCGCGTAGCTGGCGCCGATAACCAAGGCGCCATCCGGCGCCGCGATGTCGGCGCGCAGGCCGGGCAAGTCCCCGACCGGCCCGACCAGCAACAGCACCGCCGCACCCAGAACCGCACCGGCCGCCGCACCGGCCAGCCACCCCAACAGGCGCCGCAGCCCGGCGCCGCCGTGGCGTGGTGCCACCTGGCGCATCACGCGCGCCCGCAGCCGCGCCGGTGGCTCAACCGGGGCGATGGGGTCGGTCATGGCGGCGAAATGCTCGGCCCACCGGGCATAGATTGCACGCAGGGCAGGCTCGTGCACCAGCCGCTCTTCGAAATCGCGCGCCTCAGCCTCGGACAGCAAGCCCAACGCGTATTCCGCGGCCAGCGCATCATCCGCGCCACCCTGGGGCAGTATGTCGGGGCGGTCACTACTCATCGCGTCAGGCACTCTTTCAATTTCAAAAGGCTGCGCCGCAGGCGCGTCCGCATGGTGTTGAGCGGCACATCAAAACGTTCGGCAAGCTCGGCGTAGGTCTCACCTTCCAGATAGGCACGGCGCACGGCATCCGCATGGGTTTGGTCCAATTCATCGAAACAGGCGGCAAGGCGCGCGGCCTCGCCCGCGGCTATGGCGCGGGCCTCGGGGCCGGGTGCGGGGTCGGCCACGGCATCGACCGCGTCGGGTACCGCGCCGCCGCCACTGCCCCGCTGACGGCGCAACCGGTCAATCGCATGGTTGCGCGCGACGGTGATCAGCCAGGTCATCGGGCTAAACCCGTTCACACGGTACCGATGCGCATTGTGCCAGATTTTCAGATATACGTCCTGCAAGGCGTCCTCGGCTGTGTCGCGGTCATTCAATATACGCAGAAGAACGCCGAAAAGTTTCGCCGATGTCGCATCGTAAAGCGCGACAAAGGCCTGCCGGTCGCCAATCGCGATCCGTGCAAGCCATGCCTCGATTGTCGCACGATCCGTCATGCCCGCCCCTTTGGATGCACTATCCGCAGGCGGCCCGTGAAACACAAGCGGTTGCTGCATCGGTCTTGCCCTTGCGTCCCTTCGCTTTATGGTGCAGCACGAGATTTAAAGTCAGGACGGTATCGGACCGCGCGAAGAAGGATAGACGACATGGCGGATGGCAACATGGACATGAACGCGAAACCGACCGAGAATATCTCGGTGCGCGAAGTGTTCGGCATCGATACGGACATGACGGTAAAAGGTTTTGCCGAAAGCAGCGAGCGCGTGCCCGACCTTGACCCGACCTACAAGTTCGACCCCGACACCACGTTGGCGATCCTTGCCGGCTTCAGCCACAATCGTCGCGTGATGATCCAGGGGTATCACGGCACGGGCAAATCCACCCATATCGAACAGGTCGCCGCGCGGCTGAACTGGCCCTGCGTCCGGGTCAACCTTGACAGCCATATCAGCCGGATCGACCTGATCGGCAAGGACGCGATCAAGCTGCGCGATGGCAAGCAGGTGACCGAGTTCCACGAGGGCATCCTGCCCTGGGCGCTGCGTAACCCGACGGCCATCGTTTTCGACGAATACGATGCCGGCCGCGCCGACGTGATGTTCGTGATCCAGCGGGTTCTGGAGCATGACGGCAAGCTGACTTTGCTGGACCAGAACGAGATCATCACCCCCAACCCTTATTTCCGCCTCTTCGCCACGGCCAACACCGTGGGCCTGGGCGACACGACGGGCCTGTATCACGGCACCCAGCAGATCAACCAGGCGCAGATGGACCGCTGGAGCCTGGTCGCCACGCTGAACTACCTGTCGCATGACGCCGAATCCGCGATCGTGCTGGCCAAGAACCCGCATTACAACACCGAGGCCGGCCGCAAGACCGTGGCCCACATGGTCACCGTCGCGGGGCTGACCCGCACCGCGTTCATGAATGGCGACCTGTCCACGGTGATGAGCCCGCGCACGGTAATCAACTGGGCGCAGAACGCCGAGATCTTCCGCAACGTGGGCTATGCCTTCCGGCTGTCCTTCCTGAACAAATGCGACGAGCTGGAACGTCAGACCGTTGCCGAATTCTATCAGCGCTGTTTCGATGAGGAACTGCCCGAAAGCGCGGCCAGCACCGCGATGAAATGATCAGGATGCGAGGCGCGTCAGCGCCTCGCAGGTTTTGCGCGTCCCGTGGGCGCGCGATGCCTCCGGCGGGCGTTTCCCTGGCAAGATGAAGCCCGCTTGGTGCAAAGCCCAAGGTAGGACCAGATGGCCCAGAAAAGCGACAACCCCGCAGATCCGTTCAAGAAGGCGCTGGCCGAGGCCACCAAGGTCATGGCCGATGACAGCGATCTGAATGTCAGCTACTCGGTCGATCCCGCGGGCCTTTCGGGCGACCAGATGCGCCTGCCCCAGATCAGCCGCAGGATGACCCGCGACGAGGTTCTGCTGGCGCGCGGCACGGCGGATGCGCTGGCGTTGCATCGCAAGTACCACGACAGCGCCCTGCACACGAAATATCGCCCGCAGGGTGACATGGCGCGCGACCTGTACGAAGCGATGGAAACCGCGCGATGCGAGGCGATGGGCGCGCGCGACATGCCCGGCACCGCCGGCAATATCGACGCCAAGATCGGGCACGAGGCGCAGCGCCTTGGATATGACCAGGTCACACAGGCCTCGGATGCGCCCCTGGCCACGGCGGCAGGTTACCTGGTGCGGCACCTGGCCACCGGGCGCGACCTGCCGCAAGCCGCGCAAAACGTGATGGACCTTTGGCGCGGCCACATCCAGGACCAGGCCGGCGAGACGCTGGATGACCTGAACGAGATCCTCAATGACCAGACCGCCTTTGCGCGGCTGACGCGCAAGGTGATCGAGGACCTGGGATATGGTGACCAGCTGGGCGATGACCCGGACCAGCCCGATGACCAGCAAGACGAGTCCGAAGACAGCGCCGAGGAAGAGGACCAGCCCGACAGCGCCGGCGACGACGACAACCAGGACGAGGACGCCGAGGCAAGCCCCGAACAAAGCCAGGAAGAACAGCAGGACGACTCACAGGCCCAGGTCAGCATGGACGACCTCGCCGACGAGGAAATGAGCGAGGAAACCGAGCTGCCCGAGGGCGAGGCCCCGCTGGAGCCTCCGACCCCTGCCCCGGTCTCCGAGGCCGATCCGAATTACGCCGTTTTCACCACCGGGTTCGACGAAGAAACCCCGGCAGAAGAGCTGGCAGAGCCAGTCGAGCTGGAGAGGTTGCGCGCCTATCTCGATCAACAGCTAGAGCCGCTCAAGGGCGCGGTGGGCCGGCTCGCAAACAAGCTGCAACGCCGACTTCAGGCACAGCAGAACCGCTCGTGGCTTTTCGATATGGAAGAGGGGATACTGGACGCCGGGCGGCTGGCCCGCGTGGTCGCCAACCCGACCACGCCGCTCAGCTTCAAGGTGGAAAAGGATACCGAGTTCCGCGACACGGTGGTAACGCTGCTGCTCGACAATTCGGGCAGTATGCGGGGCCGCCCGATCTCCATTGCCGCCATATGCGCCGACGTGCTGGCGCGCACGTTGGAACGCTGCGACGTGAAGGTGGAAATCCTCGGCTTTACCACCCGCGCCTGGAAAGGCGGACAAAGCCGCGAGAAATGGCTTGCCGATGGCCGCCCCCAACAGCCCGGGCGCCTCAACGACCTGCGACACATCATCTACAAATCCGCCGATGCGCCCTGGCGCCGGGTCCGCCCGAATCTCGGGCTGATGATGAAAGAGGGGCTGTTGAAGGAAAATATCGATGGCGAGGCCCTGGAATGGGCACACCGTCGCATGGCCAAGCGTCCCGAGGCCCGCAAGATCCTGATGGTGATTTCCGATGGCGCGCCCGTGGATGACAGCACGCTCAGCGTGAACCCCGCCAATTACCTCGAAAAGCACCTGCGCGACGTGATCGAAATGGTCGAGCGGCGCAAGATGGTCGAACTGATCGCCATCGGCATCGGCCACGACGTGACCCGATATTACCAGCACGCGGTCACCATCACCGATGTCGACCAACTGGCCGGCGCCATGACAGAACAGTTGGCCGCGCTTTTCGACAAGGACCCGCGCGCCCGCGCCAAGTTCCTGGGCATCAAGCGCGCAATCTGATCTTCCTCTTGCCGAAAATACCCCGGGGAGCGCGAGGGGCTGGCCCCTCGCTCCCGTCCCCGGTCGCCGGGGGCGGCGCCCTGCCATCCTTGGCCCTTGCGCCCGCGGCCCTTTCCCGGCTCAATGCCCCGCAAACAGACCGGAGGCCCCATGTTCCAAAGCTTTGACACCACCGCCAGTCCCGAATACGGGCCCGCGCGCCTGGCGCAGCTGCGCCAACAGATGCAGGGCGAGGGGCTTGCCGGCTTCCTGGTGCCGCGGGCGGATGCCCACCAGGGCGAATATGTGGCCCCGCATGATGCGCGGCTGGAATGGCTGACAGGGTTTACCGGCTCGGCCGGGTTCTGCATCGCGCTAAGGGATGTGGCGGGCGTCTTCGTCGATGGCCGGTATCGCACCCAGGTGAAACACCAGGTCGATACCGGCGCCTTCACCCCGGTCGACTGGCCCGAAACCCAGCCCGCGCCCTGGCTGCGCCAGCACCTTGACGCGGGGCGCATCGGGTTCGATCCGTGGCTGCACACGCCCGGCGAAATCGCGCGTATCGAAAAGGGGCTTCAAGGGTCGGGTATATCCCTGGCCCCCTGCCCCAACCTTGTCGATCGGATCTGGCCCGATCAGCCCGAGCCGCCCACCGGCAAGATCACTCCCTACCCGCAGACGCTGGCGGGCGAGGCCCATACCGACAAGCTGGCCCGGCTTGGTGCGACGTTGCGCAACCACGGGCAAAGCGCGGCGGTGATTACCTTGCCGGATTCACTGGCATGGCTGCTGAACGTGCGCGGCAGCGACATTCCCCGCAACCCTATCCCGCATGGTTTTGCCATCCTGCATGACAGCGGCCAGGCGACGCTGTTCACCGATGCGGCCAAGGTGGATGAGGCTTTGCGCGCGCATCTGGGCGAGGCGGTGACGCTCCGCCCCGTCGCCGCTTTCGCGCCGGCCCTGCGCTCGCTCGGCGGGCCAGTGCGTGTCGATCATGACAGCGCGCCCATCTGGGTGCTGCACCAGCTTGACGAGGCCGGCGTGCCGCATGAAGCCGGCCAGGATCCATGCATCCTGCCCAAGGCCACCAAGACCCGGGCCGAGATCGCCGCCACGCGAGAGGCGCACCTGCGCGACGCCGCGGCGATGTGCGAATTCCTGTGCTGGTTCGATGCGCAGCCTCCCGGCACCATCACCGAAATCGACGTGGCCACCCAGCTGGAAGGGTTCCGCCGGGCCTCGAACGAGCTGTTGGATATCAGCTTTGACACCATCGCCGGCACCGGGCCGCATGGCGCGATCATGCACTACCGCGTCACGCATGACACCAACGCAACGCTGGAAGACGGCCAGTTGATCGTGCTGGATTCCGGCGGGCAATACCTCGATGGCACCACCGACATCACCCGCACCCTTCCGGTTGGGCATGTGGGCGAGGAGGAAAAGACCTGCTTTACCCGGGTGCTCAAGGGGTTGATCGCGATTTCGCGGCTGCGGTTCCCGCGCGGCCTGGCCGGGCGCGACCTGGATGCCATCGCGCGCTATCCGCTTTGGGTGGCCGGGCAGGATTTCAACCACGGCACCGGGCATGGCGTGGGCGTCTACATGTGCGTGCACGAAGGCCCCCAACGGCTGAGCCGTATGTCCGAGGTTGCGCTGCAACCCGGCATGATCCTGTCGAACGAGCCCGGATACTATCGCGAAGGCGCGTTCGGCATCCGGCTGGAAAACCTTATCGTCGTGCAGGAAGCCCCCGATCTGCCCGGCGCCGACCCCCGCCCGATGCATGATTTCGAAACGCTTACCTTCGTGCCGATCGACCGCCGGCTTGTCATGCCCGCGCTACTCGGCGATGATGAGCGCGACTGGCTGAACGCCTATCATGCCGAATGCCGCGACAAGATCGCGCCTCGCCTGTCCGACGAGGCGCGGCTATGGTTGCAAAAGGCCACGGCACCGATCTGAGCGGTGACACGAAACCGTCACGGGCGGTCGGCACAAGCAAGCAAAAGTAAATGACCAAAGGGGGGACAGCCGAATGGCAAGCGATATCACAATCACACGCGCCGAGGGAACCTGGGTGGTGCGCGCGGGTGGGGCCGTGCTTGGCGAATCCACCGACGCGCTGGAACTGGCCGAGGGCGACATGACCCCGGTGATCTATTTCCCGCGCGAGGACATCGCCATGGCGTTCCTCGACCGCACCGATCAAAAAACCCATTGTCCGGTAAAGGGCGATGCCAGCTATTTCTCGATCGTGACGAAAAGCACCACGCTGGAAAACGCGGCCTGGAGCTATGAAACCCCGCTGGAGGGCGTGGACCGCATCAAGGATCACCTGGCATTTCACACCAGCGAAAAGGTGACAGTCGAACAGCTCTGATCTTCGATCAGCCTGTCATGCGCCCGCGCTGCACTGCCTGCCAAAGCGCCATGGCCGAGGCGGTTTCGGCCACGTCATGCACCCGCAGGATCTGCACCCCCTGCGCCATGCCGGCCAGCGCTACGGCGACCGAGCCGGGCATGCGGTCACGTGGCTCGGGCGCGTTGCCGATCGTGCCGATGAACCGTTTGCGCGACGCACCCAGCAAGACCGGGCAGCCTAGCCCGTGAAACAGGCTGATCCCGTTCAATAGCGCCAGGTTGTGATCGGCGGTCTTCCCGAACCCGATGCCCGGGTCGACGACAATCCGCCCGCGCGGAATGCCAAGGGCGATCAGCGTTTGCACGCGTTCGTGCAGAAAATCGAAAACGTCGAGCAGCACGTTGTCGTAGCGCGGGTTCTTTTGCATCGTCGCCGGGTCGCCCTGCGCATGCATCACGCAGACGGGCAGCGCGTGTTCGGCGGCGAATGGTGCCAGCCAGGGATCGTAAGTAAACCCCGCCACGTCGTTGATCAGGTTTGCCCCTGCCTGCATTGCCGCGCGTGCCACGCCGGCCTTGCGCGTGTCGATGGAGATCGGCGTGGGCGCTTCGGCGCGCAGCGCGGTGATCACCGGGGCGACGCGCGCGATCTCTTCTGCCTCGGGCACGGTTTCTGCGCCGGGCCGGGTCGATTCACCGCCGACGTCGATAATGTCGGCCCCCGCGGCAATCATGGCACGGCCATGCGCGACCGCCGTTTGATGGTCATGAAACAGCCCACCATCGGAAAAACTGTCCGGGGTAGTGTTCAGAATACCCATGAGGCGGGGACGCTCCATCGCCATGCCCGCCACCGGCAACCGCGGCGCGCTCAGGTAAGTGCGCAACGGTTCAGGGATCTCTTCGGCAGGAACAACGCGGGCAAGGCCATCGCGGCGCAGGTGCTCGGCATGGGTAAACCACAACGGCCCGCCCACCAGCGGCAGCGCGCCGCGAGGCCAGGCAGGGCCGGATTGCACAAGGGGGCGGAAATAATCGCTCATGGCGCCCTCGTCGCGCATCGTGGCGCGCGTTGCAAGCCTCAGATCACGCGCACGTCGGTGGCCACGGCGCGCAGCGGCAAATCGGGGGCATCGGGCAGTTCCTCCCCGATCACCAGCAAGTCGGCCGCCTGCATGAAACGCGCGAACCACAAGACAAGGCCCAGCGCGTCACGCGGGCTGGCCGACGGGCCATCAACCGCGTCCAGCACGATCTTTGACGGGGCCCAGACGCTGATCTGGTCGTGGCGCATGGACCAATCCAACTCGGTGCGGGAATTCACCACCACGCAGCGGGCATCGCGCCCAGCCAGCACCCAGGCGTTCTGTTCTATGGCCAAAAGGTCGATCCGGCGCTGCGCCAAAGGATGCGCGGTTTGCGGCGCGGGCACGTCGGCGGGGCCCACGCAGATGATGGTGGGGCGGTGTTCGGCCTCAAGCTGGTCGATCCAGGTGCCCAGGTTGTCCGAGGCGATGGCCGCATTGGACAGGTAGACCACTTGCGGGTGCGGCTTGTCCTCGGCCATGCGGCGGGGCGTCATGTCCTTGCGGGCGCGCACGATTTCCACGCCCAGTGCACCGGGGCCACGGTCCAGCTTTTCGATCCTTACGAAAACCCGCAGCGCCTGCGGCTCAAGCAAGATCCGCTCGGCCACCTTTTCGGCCAAGGTTTCCAGCAGGTTCAATCGTTCATCGGCCAGTTCGTGGGCGATCGCCTCGGTCACCTTGTCATAGGACAGGATGCTGTCGACATCGTCATCCAGTATGTTGGTCGCCGGGATCACCTCGACCACCACGTTGAAACAGATGCGCTGCGTCGTGCCACGCTCGGCCTGGAAGGCACCGATTTCAACCTCTACGATGTGATCGCGCAGGGAAATCCGGTCAACGGGGCCATCCCCGGCAGTGGCTGCGGCCCGTTCCGCCGGGTGGGCAAAGGCCCATTTTATCTCGTTGCTCATGGCGTGGGCGCCCCTGGGTGGTTCCTGTCTCGCGCGCACACTAGCGACGGCAAAGGGGCGCGATGCCCCGTGCGCGGCACCGCGCCGCCCGTTTGCGTCAAGATGCCTGTCAGTTTTGCACCAGTTCGCGCGGATGGCGATAGAACAGGTGCACGCCGTAGCGGGCCGTGCGCGAAAACTTGCGTGCCCAGCGCGGGTTGACCGCGGTCGTGTGATAATGCGTGGCACCTTGCGTCAGAACGCGCGGCGCGCCGTTGACCATCAGCTTGGCCACCTTGGCCACGCGATCGAATGCCGACGGTTCGTGAATCACCTCTTCGCGCCCATCGCAGGTATAGGTGAACTGGCAGGCATATTTACGCCCCGTGCCCTGGTGCACCACCCCACATACACTGTCGGGGTAATTGGCGCTGTCGACGCGGTTCATGATTACCTCGGCCACGGCGAATTGGCCCTTCACGGTTTCACCCCGCGCCTCGAAATACAGCGCCTCGGCCAGGCACTGCCATTGCGCGTCGCCCTTGGCGCGCGGCAAGCCATCGAGCCACTGTTCGCTGTAGGTGATCCCGCCCGCGCTTGATGGCCGGCTCAGCAGGGCGTCCAGCCGATCCGCAGGCAGCTTGGCAAGGGCCCGTTTTTCCATGCGGATGATTTGCCCCAACGAGGGTTCCGCCGCCGCGCCCATTGCCATCGTCATAACAAGTACACTCAGAATTGCGCGCAACATGGTCATCTCCTGTGGAGCAGATGTCGAAATCACGCCTTTTATGACAATTTACGACATATAGTCCACCCCGGGGCGGCCAGTACTGCCTTGCACCTGGTGCATGGCTCAGGGCTGCAGCCCATGTGTTGCGTCTGGCCTGGCGGGCGCTACCCGATCTTGTCCCGAACGGCCAACTGAGCGGCGGCAAGACGCGCAACCGGCACCCGGAAGGGCGAGCACGACACGTAGTCGAACCCGGCCGCGCGGCAAAAGGCGATTGATTCGGGATTGCCGCCATGTTCACCGCAGATCGACAGCACCACGTCGCTGCGCGCCGCGCGGCCGCGCTCGGCCGCGATCTGCAACAACTCGCCCACGCCATCCTGGTCGAGCGTGTGAAACGGGTCTTCTGCAAAGACGCCCTGCTGCACGTAGGTCGACATGAACCGCCCCGCATCATCGCGCGACAGGCCATAGGTCATCTGGGTCAGGTCATTCGTGCCGAACGACAAGAAGGCGGTATGCGGTGCGATCTCGGCGGCGCGCAGCGCCGCACGCGGGGTTTCCACCATCACCCCCAGGCGATAAGTGAAATCTTGGCCAGTTTCATTGCGCACGGCGGCCGCCACGGCATCGACGCGGGTTTTCACGATTTCGACCTCGCGCTTGGCACTGACCAGCGGGATCATAATCTCGGGCACCACAGGCGCCCCTTCGCGGCTGGCGGCAATCGTGGCCTCGAATATCGCACGGGCCTGCATGTCATATATCTCGGGCACGGTAATGCCCAGTCGCACCCCGCGCATCCCCAGCATGGGGTTGTATTCGCCCAACGCCTCGACCCGGCGGGTCACGTCCGAAAGCGGCAGATCAAGCGCCTCGGCCAGTTCGCGATGCCCCGCCCGATCAGACGGCAGGAATTCGTGCAAGGGCGGGTCGAACAGGCGAATGCAGACGGGCTGGCCCTGCATGATGCGAAACAGCTCGATGAAATCGGCCCGCTGCATCGGCAGCAGGCGCTCCAGGGCGGCCGCGCGGTCGGGCGAGGTATCGGCAAAGATCATCTCGCGCATCACGGTCAGCCGGTCGGCCTCGAAGAACATGTGCTCGGTCCGGCACAGCCCGATGCCCTGCGCCTTGAAATTGCGCGCGGTCTGGGCATCGGCGGGAGTATCGGCATTGGCGCGCACGCCGATGTCGCGCACATCGTCGGCCCATGTCATCAAGGTCAACAGCGCGTCATCCTCGGCCGCCTCGATCATCGCGGGTTCTCCGGCCAGAACCTGGCCATTGGTGCCGTCCACCGTGACGATGTCGCCCTGACGCAACTCGCGCCCGTCGGGCGCTACCAGCGTCTTGCCGCGCAGTTGGAACTTGAAATCGCTCACCCCAACAACGCAAGGCAGGCCCATGCCGCGCCCGATCACCGCGGCGTGACTGGTCATGCCGCCCCGTTCTGTCAGAACCGCCACCGCCGCGTGCATGCCGCGAATATCCTCGGGGCTGGTCTCGCGCCGGACCAGCACACAGGGCTCACCGCGCGCGGCGCTGGCCTGCGCCTCGGCGGCTGAAAACATGATCCGGCCCGAGGCCGCGCCGGGGCTGGCCGCGATACCCGAGGCAAGCACATCCCGCTCGGCGGTCGGGTCGACCTGCCTGTGCAACAGCTCGTTCAGCGCGCGGGGTTCTACCCGCAACAGCGCCTCTTCACGCGTGATTATGCCATCCTCGGCCAGTTGCACCGCGATACGCACGCCGGCCCGGGCGTTGCGCGTCACGCGCACGCCATCCAGGATATGCACCACCCCGTTCTCTATGGTGAACTCGGCCTGCATTTCTTCACGCAGCCGCTCGCGCATCAACGCCGTCATCCGCTTGAGCGCGGCAAAGGCATCCGGGGCCAGGTCTTCAAGGCTGGGCCCTCGGTCGTCACGTTCAAGAAACAGCGCTTCTTCGCGCCGCTCCAGCGCATCGCGGCCCTGGCTCTGGCGCAGGTAGCGCCCGATGATGCGCGGCGCGCCGGTGGTGCTGTCGACCAGCTGGATCACCCCCGAGCCGCATTCGCCGCGCCCCAACCCCAGCGCCATTTCCTGCACCACGAGCCCCAGTCCCGCCTCGGCCGGCGCCCCCTTGGCCTGGCGCAACAGGCGCGCGGTCGTGCCTTCCCACGCCCGCGCCATCGAGCGCAGAACCTCGGCCAGTTGCACCGCAGGATCTTGCGGGAACTCTTCCTCGGTTTCATCCTCGTAGGCCGACAGAACCTGGCTCAGCCCCTCGGCCCCGTCCTCGACAACATGTTCGAATTCATCCGGGTCAAGCCGTGCCACGTGGATCGCATAAGACTGCACGAACCGCTTGTAGATCGCCGCTGCCGCGTCCTGGCCGATACGGTCCGACATCTCGACATATTGCGCATCGTTCATGCCGATATTCAGAACCGCGCCCGGCCCGCCCCAGTCGGGGTCTTCCGACGACGGGCGCACACAGACCAGCGGCGCCGGCCCGAAAGGCGCCAGCAGCTCGGCCATGTCCGGCATGTCACCCTGCGCGATACGATGCACCGCGTCGAACGACAGCGCCACCGTCTTGGGCACCGGCATTTCCAGCCGCACCAACCGCTGAAGGCATTTCGCCCGGCCACCATGCGTGGTGGTCGCCACCGGGGCGGTGGCCGTGATCAGGGTGATGTCGGATTGGTCCTGCTGCACTGCGGCATCCTTTCGGCTTGCGCGAAGAATACGCCGCCTCGGGCACAACGCAAGTGCGCATTACGCCGCCCGGCCAACGGGGCCACAAGCGCCCGGCTTCCTCTTGCCCCAAATACCCCGGGGGGAGTCCGCGCCAGCGGACGGGGGGCAGCGCCCCCCCGGCACCGGCACAGGCCCGCGCGGCTACCCTTCGATGCGGGTCAGGTCCGCCACGGCCAGGCAGATGGCGCGAATGCGTGACAGAAGGTTCAAACGGTTGCGCCGCACCACCTGGTTCTCGGCATTGACCTGCACCGCCTCGAAAAACGCGTCGATAGGCGCGCGCATATCGGCCATAGCTGCCATCGCCGTGGCGTAGTCCTCGGCTGCCATCGCGGGGCCGATTTTCGCATCGGCCGCATCGAGCGCAGCAAACAGTGCCTTCTCCTCGGGCGTTTCGGCAAATTTCACGTCCGCGCCAAAGGCGTATTCCACCCCGTCTTTTTCCTCGGCCTGGGTCAGGATATTGTTGGCCCGCTTGAAGCCCTGAAGCAGGTTGTCCCCATCGTCGGTCTTGAGGAAATCGGCCAGCGCCTCGGCGCGTTTCACCAGAAGGGTGAGGTCGTCATTGAGCTCCATGGCAAGGCAGGCGTCGATCACGTCATGGCGGATGCCCTCGTCGCGCAGATGGACCTTGAGGCGGTCGTGGAGGAAGGCGAGGACGGATTCCGTAACATGAAGAATATCCAGATTGAGTTTCTCCAAACTCCTTTCAAATATTGCTCCGTGATCGTTGTCGGATTCTCGCAATGTATTCTCACCTTGCAAGAATTTCTCGGTTAGCTCTCGGCGTACTTTCGGGTCACGGATGCCGTCGCGCAATCTGTCAAAAGCCAGCAATCGGTAAAATGGATTGCTAGTATCGTTGGCCTTGCCATCAGCAACAAATTGATGGGTTGCGTGCTCGCGGGTTTCCATTTCGAGAATTGTCTCAATTTGAAACCGTAACCCATTCCCCAACACCAACCGGATCACCCCCAGTGCCGCCCGCCTGAGCGCATAGGGGTCTTTGCTGCCGGTGGGCTTTTCATCAATGGCCCAGAACCCTGTCAGCGTGTCGATCTTGTCGGCAAGCGCCACGGCGACCGAGACCGGCGCGGAGGGCACGGCGTCGCCCGGCCCCAGCGGCTTGTAATGTTCTTCGCAAGCCTCGGGCACGCCGTCGTCATGGCCCGCCGCCTGCGCATAGTAGCGGCCCATCAGGCCCTGCAATTCGGGGAACTCGCCGACCATTTCGGATTGCAGATCGGCCTTGGCGACGCGCGCAGCCTCGGCGGCGAGGTCGGGTTTGGCGCCGACCATGGGGGCGATCTCGCGGGCCAGCGCCTCGATGCGCTTGATGCGGTCGGCCTGGCTCCCCAGCTTGTTGTGAAAAGTCACGTCCGAGAGCCCGGCGGCCATGCCCTCAAGCCCCTTTTCACGGATGGTGCGCAGGTCATTTTCCCAGAAGAACTTTGCGTCCGACAGACGCGCGGCCAGCACCTTTTGGTTGCCCGCCAGGATCGTGGCCCCGTGGTCGGCGGTTTCGCGGTTGGCAACGGTTATGAACTTCTCGATCCGGCCGGTCTTGGGGTTGCGCACCGAGAAGAACTTCTGGTGTTCCTTCATTGAGGTTTGCAACACCTCGGGCGGCAGGTCCAGGAACTCGGCGTTGATCGCGCCCATAAGCACCACGGGCCATTCCACCAGCCCGGCGACTTCGGCCAGCAGGCCACGGTCTTCGACCACCTGCAACCCCTGCGCAAAGGCAAGGTTGGTCGCTTCCTGCCAGATGTGGTCGGCCCGCTCGGTGGCATCCAGAACCACCCGGTCGCGCTTCAACCGCGCGGCGTAATCGTCGAAACCAGTAACCGCGAAACGCCCCGATCCCATGAAGCGGTGCCCCTCGGTCGTGTTGCCGGCCTTGATACCGTCGATTTCCAACGGAACGACACTGGCCTCACCCGCATCGTCGGTCAGGATGCACAAGATGGAATGCAAAGGCCGCACCCAACGCAATTGGCCAGCCCCCCAGAGCATCGCCTTTGGCCAGGGAAAGCCGCGGATCGCACTCTCCAGCACCTCGGCGACGATCTTGGCCGCGGGGCGGCCGGGCCGCGTGATCGTGGCGAAATAGACCTGCCCCTTCTTCTCGTCGCGGATTTCCAACTGGTCCTTACTCACCCCGGCCCCGCGCAAAAACCCCTCGATCGCCTTCTCGGGCGCATCGACACGCGGGCCCTTGCGCTCTTCGCGGATGGTGGGGCTTTCGGCCAACACGCCGTCAACGGCCAATGCCAGGCGGCGCGGCGTGGAAAAGGCGGCCGCGCCCGCATAGGTCAAACCGGCCTCGACCAGCCCGTCGGTGACCAGCTTTTTCAGATCATCGGCCGCACGCGCCTGCATGCGTGCCGGGATTTCCTCGGAGAAGAGTTCGATCAGAAGGTTGGGCATATCAATTGCTTTCGGGGGGTTCGGGGCAGTTTTCGGGCACGGGCTGGCCGTCGAATACGACCTCGCCGCAATGGTTGATCTGGTGCCAGACGAAACCGCGGCCATCCGGCAAAACGGCTACGATCCGGTCGATACCGTATTCGATATTCTCGGTTCCCATGAAAGCCAGCGCCCGACCATCGCGCAGCGCGGCGCCGATTTCATCCGCGTCGAAACAATCGAACCAGCCCGGCGCCTCCAAAGGCACGGCACGGTCGTAGGGCTGGTAGGTTTCGGTCAACAGGCCCGGGCTCATCTGGGTGGTGAAACAGGCGCGATAGCGGATCGGGCTGCTATCGGCGTCGATGGCCTTGAAATCCTCGTACAGGATCGGCTCGGGCCGGCCGGTGGCCATGACCGTCACCTGCACGTCATCCGTGCCCGTTACCGGAACCGGCTCGTAGAACGCATAGACCTGCAGGTAATAAATGCCGATACCGGCCGCCAATGCACAGACCACGATCAGGCCCCCAAGAAACTTGCCCATCAGCCGGCATACCCCCCGGCTTCGGTGCGCACGAAGGCGTCGGCGCACATCTTGGCCAAGCTTCGCACCCGCCCGATATAGCTTTGCCGCTCGGTGACCGAGATCACGCCGCGCGCATCCAGCAGGTTGAAGATATGGCTGGCCTTGATGCACTGGTCATAGGCCGGATGGGCCATGACGATGCGATGCCCGGTCTTGGGGTCGGTGTCGTCACAGGCCAGGATCGCGGCACATTCGGCCTCGGCCTCCTCGAAATGGCGCAACAGCACCTGCGTATCGGCCACGTCGAAGTTCCACCGCGAATATTCCTGCTCGGTCTGGCGGAACACGTCCCCGTATTTCAGCGCGATCGGCGCGTCAGGGTCATTGAAGGGCATGTCCATCACGTGATCGATGCCAAGCACGTACATCGCCAGCCGTTCGAGCCCATAGGTCAGTTCGCCCGAAACGGGGTGGCAGTCATGCCCGCCGACCTGCTGGAAATAGGTGAACTGGCTCACCTCCATGCCGTCGCACCAGACCTCCCAACCCAGGCCCCAGGCGCCCAGCGTGGGGCTTTCCCAGTCATCCTCGACAAAGCGGATGTCATGCAGGGCCATGTCGATGCCGATCGCTTCGAGGCTGCCCAGGTAAAGCTCTTGAAGGTCGGGCGGGCTGGGTTTGATCAGCACCTGGAACTGGTAATAATGCTGTAATCGGTTGGGGTTTTCGCCATAGCGCCCATCGGTAGGGCGGCGCGAGGGCTGCACATAGGCCGCAGCCCAGGGCTGCGTGCCCAGGCTGCGCAACGTGGTGGCCGGATGGAACGTGCCCGCGCCCACCTCCATGTCATAGGGTTGCAGCACGGCACAGCCCTTGGCGGCCCAGTAGGTCTGAAGCCGCAGGATGATGTCCTGGAAACTGCGCGGTTTGTCGTGTTGCTGAGCCATTCTCGCCTTCGCCTGACTGCCGGGTGAAATCGCGCGTTCTGCTTACGTGGCAGGCGCGGCGGGGTCAATTGCACGGGGTTGCATAATTTAACGTGCGCCGCGCGCCGGATTTGATAGAAAAGCCCAAAGGGCCGGACCGGCCCAACCGGAGGGACAGGGCAGAAAATGCAACGACTTTTCACGACACTTGTTTTCATCTTTGTCGCAATGCGCGCCGCCGTGGCGCAGGACGACGTGGTCTGGGTCCAGATCGAGGCACGCCCAAGCCTGGCCGAGGCGCAAGACCGCGCCCGTGCCTATGCCGCCGAACTGCCCGACGTGAACGGGTTTTCGCTGGGCGGAGGGTGGTATGGCATCGTGCTGGGCCCTTACACGCGTGGCGATGCCCAACAGGTGTTGCGCGTCTACCGTGCCGAAGGGTCGATCCCGAATGACAGTTTCATCGCGTTCAGCCGCAATCTCGGCCAGCAATTCTGGCCCATCGGGGCCAACGCCCTGAACCGGCCGGTCGCGGCCGACCCCGCAGCCCCCCGGCCCGAGGTGCAAGCAGAGACTGCCGATCCTGATCCCGCGCCACAAATCACGCCCGCCGAGGAAACCCCGCGCGAGGCCCGCGCCTCCGAGGCACTGTTGTCTCGCGCCGAACGCGAAGAGCTGCAGGTGGCGCTGAAATGGGCCGGGTTTTACACCGCCGCGATCGACGGCGCCTTTGGCCGGGGCACCCGCGCCTCGATGGCGCAATGGCAGCAAGCCAACAATTTCGAGGCGACAGGTGTTTTGACCACGCAGCAGCGCGCGGTGTTGATGCAACAATACAACGCCGTTCTTGACGGGCTGGGCCTGCGCGAGGTGCGCGATGACGAGGCCGGAATCGAAATCGCCCTGCCGACCGAGGTGGTGACATTCGAAGAATACGAATACCCCTTTGCCCATTACACCGCCTCGGGCGACCTGCCGGCGACCGTGCTGCTGATCAGCCAGAAGGGCGACCGTGACAGCCTTTACGGTCTTTACGACATCATGCAAACGCTGGAGATCGTGCCACCCGATGGCCCTCGCAACCGCGAGGGCGACAGTTTCGTGCTGATCGGCGAGGCCGCCGATTTCATAAGCCATACCGAGGCGCGCTTGGAGCGCGGCGAAATCAAGGGCTTTACCCTGGTCTGGCCCGCCGGCGACGAAGAACGCCGCACCCGCCTTCTGGGCGAGATGCAAAAAAGCCTGACCCGTTTCACCGGCACCCTGGCGCCCGACCAGATCGGCGATGAACAAAGCGTCGACCTGGTGGCGGGCCTGGAAGTCCGCAAGCCCAAGCGCGCGCGTTCGGGCTTTTTCATCGACCGGGAGGGCAGCGTGGTTACCGCAGCCGAGGCCGTGGACGGCTGCGCGCGGATCACGCTGGACGACGGGTCCGAGGCCGACATCCTGTCATCCGATCCCGATCTGGGCGTGGCCGTGCTGGCGCCACAGGGCGGGCTGGCGCCCCTGGGCGTTGCGACCTTCCAGGATGCTACGCCGCGCCTGCAATCCGAGGTCGCCGTTGCGGGCTATTCCTATGGCGGGTTGCTGGGCGCACCCACTGTCACCTTCGGAACGCTGGCCGATTTGCGCGGGCTGCAAGGTGAAGAAACTCGCCAGCGCCTGACGCTGAGCACCCTGCCCGGCGATACCGGCGGCCCTGTCGTTGATGCGGGCGGCGCTGTGCTGGGTGTGCTGCTGCCGCGCGACGATGCGGGCGGCGGGCGCGCCCTGCCCGACGATGTCAATTTTGCCGCCAATGGCCGCGCGATCCGCGGCCTGCTTGACCAATTGGGCCTGCCGGTGACGACGACTGACACGCTCGCCCCGATCGCGCCCGAGAGCCTGACCACCAAGGCAGGCCAGATGACCGTACTGGTCAACTGCTGGGACTGACGCGCAGCAAAAGCCCGCTTTCTTGCCACAAGAAAGCGGGCCGAAATCCTTCTCCAAGGATTTCGGGGCTCAGATCCAGTCGAGGTTGATCTTGGTGATCGGGTATTTCGCACCCACATCCTCGCGCAGCTTGGCAAAGCGCGGGCGCAATTCCTTGAACTTCTTCTCATGGGTTTCCACCACGGTCAGGGTGATGTTCTCGAACATGTCATCGGCGAACATCTTTTCCATGAGTTCCAGTTCGGCCCCTTCGATGTCCATCTTCAGGAACTTGATCTTGCCATGCTCTTGCAGCGTGGCCTTCACGAATTCGGGAAAGTCGATCAGCTCGACATCCACGGTGTCGCCCTCGGCGGTTGAACGGCCACCTTCCAGGATCGTCGACTTCACCGAGTTCTTGGCCGGGTCGTCGGCGAAACCCTCGGCGCGTTGCAGCTTGACGATGCCCTGCCCGGTGCCCACGGCCACGTTGTGCAGAGTGACATTGTCATAATGTCCCACCCGCGCAGATAGCTGCCCGAACGCGTAGGGGTCGGGCTCGAACGCGTGCACCGTGGCGCCCGATTGGGCCAAGGGCTCGCACACCGCCCCGACATTCGCCCCGCAATCCAGCACCACGTCGCCGGGTTCAAGCATCGACACGATGCCCTGCATCATCCCCTCGGATCGCGCATTCTTGATCTTGCGCTGCATTTTCCAGCGCGCGCGGCGCTGCTCTTTCTTCTGGTCGTCCAACATGGTCACTGGTTCCTCTGACCGGGGTCTGCTTGTCCTGCCCACGTTACCGCATCGGGCGAAAAGCCGTCTACACAAGCGCGCGGCTTTGGCGCTTTGCGGATATTTTTTTATCTCAGTGACGACGGAACACCACAGTCCTGGAACGGTATTCGGGATTGTCGATGCCATCGTTCACGTCGGCAGCCTCGCCCTTGCCCGGCAATTCCCGCGCAGGCAACGTCAACAATCGGCGGGAAGGGTTTCCCGATGCGGCCTGGTACGGGCGGCCGGACTCGAACCGGCACGGGCTTTCGCCCCAGGGATTTTAAGTCCCATGTGTCTACCATTCCACCACGCCCGCGGGGAGTCAGACCGGAGCCGAGTGTTAGCGCGGGCGCGCCTGGGCAGCAAGAGGATCGGGCGCAATCCGGGCGTTTGGCGCGCGCTGGCAGCACAGGCGGCAATAGCCTGCCGCCTTGAAGCCAAGGCTTGACCCCGACCGGATATAGGCCAATGTCGCATCCATGTTCCCGATCCGCGATCACAACCCGTCGAGCCGAACGCCCTACGTCACCTACGCGCTGATGGCGGTGAATATCGCGGTGTTTCTGCTGTATTGGCCGACAATGACCGACACCCGGACGGTCATGCAGTTTTTCGATACCTGGGCGATGCGCCCGGTCACGATCAGCGCGGGCATGGACTGGCACACTGTCGTCACATCGATGTTCCTGCATGGCGGCTGGATGCATATCATCGGCAACATGCTGTTTCTCTGGATCTTCGGCGACAACATGGAAGATGAGATGGGGCATTTTTCGTTCTTCACGTTCTACATGGCCTGCGGCATCGGCGCGGCGCTGGCCCATGTGGCGGCCGCCCCCTTTTCGCAGGTGCCAACGGTGGGCGCGTCCGGCGCCATTGCCGGTGTGATGGGCGGCTACCTTCTTTTGTTTCCCAGGGCGCGGGTCGATGTGCTGGTGATCTTCATCATCTTTTTCCGCATCTTCCCCGTTCCGGCCTGGGCCATGCTGGGGCTGTGGTTCGGCTTGCAGGTGTTTAATGGTGTGGGCGCTGACCTGAACGGTGGCGGCGTGGCCTACTGGGCCCATGCGGGCGGCTTCGTGATAGGGTTGGCGCTGACGTTGCCGCTGTTCTTGCGGCGCGGCGGATCATCTTACTGGGCACGCACGCGCGGCCTACCGCCTCACCCTGAAGCGAAATACACCCTGCAACGCAGCAACATCCCAACCGTGCGGAGACGGCGATGAAAGCCACTTGCCATTGCGGCGCGATCGAATTGCAAATTACTCCCGGCCAGCCGCTGGACCGGGCCAGCCGCTGCGATTGCAGCTTTTGCCGCCGCCGACAGGCCGCGGCGGTCATGGTGCCGCTTGAAGACTTGGAGGTGGTGAAAGGTGCGGACACGCTGACGCTGTACCAATGGGGCACGAAAACCGCGCGCCACTATTTCTGTTCGGTTTGCGGAATCTACACCCACCACCAGCGCCGGTCGGACCCGACGCAATATGGCGTCAACCTCGGCTGTATCGACGGGGTCAATCCGCGCGATCATGAACCTTTGCGCTGGACGGACGGCGTGAACCACGTCTCCGACAGATAGCGGTCAGGCGTCGCGGATCACCTTGGCGAACTGGGTGAACACCTCGCCATTGGCCACGATAAGGTTGCCGCCCAGCGGGTCTTGCCCGTCGCGCAGCCCATCGGCCAGGCCGCCCGCCTCGGTCACCAGCAAGATGCCGGCGGCAACATCCCAGATGTTCAGTTCACGCTCCCAATAGCCGTCATAGCGGCCGGCGGCCACGTAAGCCAGGTCCAGCGCGGCCGAGCCGAAGCGGCGCACGCCTGCACATTCGGGCATCAAACGCGCAAGATCCTGCAGCGTGGCGGGCAGCGTGCGCTTGGCGGCAAAGGGAATCCCCGTGGCAAAGACCGACTCGATCATCTTCTTGCGCCCCGAGACGCGCAGGCGCTTGTTGTCGTTCAGCCACGCGCCCTGCCCCTTCTCGGCATAGAACATCTCGTCCTTGGCGGCGTCATAGACGACACCGGCAACGATCTGGCCCTTGTGCTCCAGCGCGATGGAAATCGCCCAATGCGGCAGGCCATGCAGGAAATTCGTGGTGCCATCCAGCGGATCGACGATCCAGCGGCGGGTGGGGTCGGTGCCTTCGATACCGCCGCCCTCTTCGGCCAGCCAACCGTAATTGGGGCGCGCGCCCAGCAATTCCTCTTTCAGGATGGCCTCGGCCGCGATATCGGCCTTGGACACGAAATCGCCGGCGCCCTTCATCGACACCTGCAGGTTTTCCACTTCGCGGAAATCCTTGACCAGCGACCGCCCCGCCTTGCGCGCGGCCTTGATCATCACGTTCAGATTTGCGCTGCCCTGCATACCAATCGCTCCTGTCTGTCAGACCGCGCCTATACGCGCCAAGCGCGCCGATGCCAAGATGCGATTTCGGCAATTCAAGCTGTTCAGGCGGCCTGCATCCGCTGGGCCTCGGCGCCCGCAAGGCGGATGAGATCTTGCATATACGGTTTTTCAAGGTCTTCGGTGCGGGTCGCAGCGTAAAGCCGTCGGGTGATGCCCAGTGCGGTCAGCGGCCGGGTCACGTAATCGCTGGAATATTTCACCTCGCGCACCACCCAGTCGGGCAACACGGTAACCCCGCGATTGCTGGCCACCAGCAGCAGTATCACCGCCGTCAACTCGGCCTGCCGGATGGCGGCCGGCTCGACCTTGGCGGGTGTCAGTAGCTGGCTGAACACGTCCAGACGTGAGCGTTCCACCGGGTAGGTGATCAATGTCTGGCCGCGGAAATCGTCGGCCTCGACATAAGGTTTGGCCGCCAGCGGATGCTGACTGGAAGCGACGAAAACCGGATTATAGTCGAAAAGGGGTGTAAAGGTGACCCCCGGCAGATCTTCAGGGTCCGAGGATACGACCAGGTCCACTTCTTCCTTCATCAATGCGGGCAGCGCATCAAAGGCAAGCCCCGGGCGAATATCCACATCGACATCAGCCCAGCTTTTGCGAAACTCTTCCAGCACCGGGAACAGCCATTCGAAACAGGCATGACATTCGATGGCAATGTGCATCCGGCCCGCGTGGCCCTCGCGCAGCCCTGCGAATTCGGCCTGTAAAGCCGCGACTTCGGGCAGGATCTTCTCTGCCGCGCGCAACAGCCGCAACCCGGCTGCCGACAGCTTCAGCGGCTTCGAGCGGCGCACGAACAGCTCGACGCCGGCCTGCTCCTCGATCCCCTTGATCTGGTGGCTCAGCGCCGATTGGGTGATGTTCAGCTGTTCGGCCGCCTTGGCCAGCCCACCAGCCTCGTGAATGGCCTTGATCGTCCGAAGATGACGGAATTCGATATGCACCTATCAATCGCCTCATGTAGATGTTCAATATTATGAAGTTGTCTCACAATGCATCACGTGGGACAAGGCGTGAAACCAAAAGGACAGTTCCCATGCGCACGCCCGACGTATCTTTTGAATTCTTTCCGCCACAGAACCTCGAGGCGTCGTTCCGCCTGTGGGACACGATCAACGTGCTCGCCCCGCTTGAGCCGCGGTTCGTTTCGGTCACCTATGGTGCGGGCGGCACCACGCGCGACCTGACGCGCGACGCCGTGGCGACCCTGCACAAGACCAGCGGGCTGACCGTGGCCGCGCACCTGACCTGCGTCAATGCCAGCCGTGAGGAAACGCTTGAAATTGCCAACGGGTTCGCCGAGGCGGGCGTGCGCGAAATCGTCGCCCTGCGTGGCGATCCGCCCAAGGGCAGCGACGGGTTTCAACCGCATCCCGATGGTTTCGCGAACTCGATCGAACTGATCGAGGCATTGGCGGACACCGGGAAATTTACCATCCGCGTGGGTGCTTATCCCGAGAAACACCCGGAATCGCCCGACGCGACGGCGGATGTCGAATGGCTCAAGCGCAAGCTGGATGCCGGTGCCGACGAGGCCCTGACCCAGTTCTTTTTCGACACCGAGACCTTTTTCCGTTTCCGCGACGCCTGCCAAAAAGCAGGGATTGACGGCGACCGCCTGACACCGGGCGTGCTGCCAATCGAGAACTGGAAGGGTGTGCGCAAATTCGCGTTGAAATGCGGCACCTCGGTTCCGGCATGGCTGGACGATGCGTTTGACAAGGCGATACGCGATGACCGCACCGACCTGCTGGCCACGGCGCTTTGCACCGAGCAGTGCAGCGAACTGATCGAGGGCGGCGTGAAACGGCTGCATTTCTACACACTCAACCGCCCTGAACTGACACGCGATGTTTGCCACGCGCTAGGCGTGACGCCGAAGGTGCAACTGGAAAACGTGGCGTAACTCTTGCCCCCGAAATGCGCCGGGGTAGGCTCGGCGCAACAACGGGGACATGACATGACTGACCGCCACTACGCCACATCGCCCGAAGAGCTTCCCAGCCTGGCTGAAACCGTCAGCAGATCAGGGCTTGAAACGATGCAGATGGTGCTGGACGGCCGCGTGCCCGGCCCGCCCATCGCACAGGCGTTGAATTACTGGATCACCGAGGTTGAAGAGGGTCGCGTTGCCTTTGAGGGTGTGCCCGAATTCCAGTACACCAACCCAATGGGCACCGTTCATGGCGGCTGGTATGGCACGCTGCTGGACAGTTGCATGGCCTGCGCCGTGATGACCCGCGTGCCCCGGGGGCATTTCTACACGACGCTGGAATACAAGGTAAATATCCTGCGACCGATCAAGCTGGGCCAGCAGGTGCGCGCCACCGGGTGGTGCCAACATGCGGGCCGCTCGACCGGCATCGCCAACGGCGAGATCCGCGGCGTCGAGGATGACAAGCTTTACGCCACCGGCTCGACCACCTGCATCATCATGAAGGCGGGCTGAGCGGGAAGCGCCCCCGCCAATTGCGGGCACAGGCCCGCGTTTGCAACGATATCAGGGTTGAACCGGGTCGCCCGAGGGCGCCGCCAGGCCGGGCGTGGCATGGGCCACGGTTTCATGCAACCGCTCGCTGCGGTCTGCCCCCACAACGCGCTTGCGACGCAGCAGGAACAGCTTGCCCACGCCACGCCACGTTCCGATCGAGGGCGCGGCGGGGTCGCAGGGAAACCGGGCCCGCCAGCCATCGGGCAGCGGCAGGCCGCATATCTCGGCGCGTTCCAGCATCCACACCAGCGAAACATTTGCCAGGGGCCGGGCAGGCTCGAACCCGCCCAGGTGCCCGCCCACATCGCCATGCGTGCCCCGGAACCAGACCTGCTCGATATGCGGGGCCGCATCGGAGCCGGACGTTTCCCACAGCACCGGGGTATAGACGCTGCGGGTTTCATCCAGCGCCAGCGCGTGAAACCCGTGTTGCACCGACGGGCCCAACGCGTGGCTGTGAAACGCGTTCCTTTCCGGCGACCATTGCCAAAGGAACGGCAGGCGCAGCCCCAGCGCTTTGACAGTGTCCCATATCCCGACCATCTCGATCTCAACTCGGGCATGACAATGCGTGTCGCGGAAAACGCGCGCCACCTCGCTGCCGGGTGCAGACTGGTAATGACGATAGGCGATCTGCACATTGCGTTCGGTCGCGCATTCGGCCCGCAACAAGCCCACGCTGTCGATCACGCCCGCCAGGCTGCGCACCGCATAGGCCCCGCGCGAATACCCCATCAGGAAAATCCGGTCGCCCGGCCGGTATCGGCTGGCCAGGTAGCCATAGGCCCGTCGGATCTGCCGGTTGATGCCACGCCCCAGCATCACATCGGTGGTGCTGCGCCAGTCGCACCACTGCAAGCCCGGCTCGTAATAGACATTGACCGGCGCACCGATCGCGCCCAGCAGGCGGCATGTCAGCCCGGCATTGCTTTCGCAGCCCGGTTCGAGCGAGCTCATCGTGCCATCCAGGATAATCACATGGATCAGCCCGCCATTGCGCCGCATGGGGGCCGAGCGCCGGACCTCCTGGCCCGGCCAGACCCAGTTGAAGATCCGTCTATGCAGCTGTCTCCACGGCATCGTTCAGCATGTTCCACACCCGGTGCGGGGTAAAGGGCATGTCGGCGCGGCGCACCCCGCGCGTCCACAGCGCATCCATGACCGCGTTCGCGGTGGCGGCCATCGCGCCCACGGTGCCGGCCTCGCCGCAGCCCTTCATGCCCATGATGTTCGCAGTCGAAGGCACCGGCTCGGTTTCGAAGGTAATCATGGGTAGATCATCGGCCCGCGGCATCGCGTAGTCCATGAACGTTGCCGTGAGCAGTTGGCCATCGGCGTCGTACACCACGCTTTCCGTCAGCGCCTGGCCCACTCCTTGCGCCACCCCGCCATGCACCTGGCCCTCGGCCAGCATCGGGTTGATCAGGTTGCCGAAATCGTCGACCACCGAATAGCGGTCCAACGTCACGACACCGGTGTCGGGGTCCACCTCGACCTCGGCGATATGGGCGCCGTTGGGGAAACTGCGCGCCTCCAGCGTGGCGCGTGCCTGGTGCATCAGCAGATCGTCACGGCCATCGGCGCGCGCCATCTGTGCCGCCTCCATCATCGTGGGCGTCAGGTTCGAGCCGGGCGCGCGGAATGTCTCGTCGTCAAAGCTGACCTCGCTTTCCTCTACGCCCATCTTCTCGGCCAGGTAGGGTGTGAAAGCCGCGATCATCGCATCGACCGTGGCCAGCGTGGCATTGTTCTGCACCGTGACAGAACGCGAGCCCCCCGTTCCACCGCCCTTTTCGATCCTGTCGCTATCGCCCTGGATCACGGTGATTGCTTCGAACGGGATGCCGGTCTGATCGCTCAGGAACTTGGCATAGACGGTTTCGTGTCCCTGCCCGTTCGATTGCGTGCCGACATAGATTAACACCGTTCCATCCTCGTTGAACTCGACCTTGGCGCCCTCGGACGGGTCGCCCAGAATGCTTTCGATATAATAACACAGCCCCATCCCGCGCAGCCTGCCCTCCGCCTCCGAGGCGGCGCGGCGCGCGGCAAAGCCATCCACATCGGCGGTGCGCGCCGCGTGGTCCAGCACGCGGGGAAAGTCACCCACGTCATAGGTTTCGCCCGTCAACGTATCGTAGGGGAATTGCGCGGGCTGGATGAAACAGCGGCGGCGCAGCTCCCACGGGCTGATATCCAACTCACGCGCGGCCATGTCCATGGCGCGTTCGAGCACGTAAATCGCCTCGGGGCGGCCGGCGCCGCGATAGGCATCTACCTGGGTGGTGTTGGTGTAATAGCCCTCGACATGCAGATAGGTTTTCTGGATGTCGTAAACCCCGGTCAGCACGCGGCTGAACAACTGCGTCTGGATGGGTTGGCCGAACTGGCTGTTATAGGCGCCAAGGTTGCATTTCGTATCAACGCGGTAGGCCAAGAGTTTCAGGTTCTCGTCGAACCCCAGCGCCACCTCGTGCACCAGGTCGCGCCCGGCATTGTCGCTCAGCATCGCCTCGGTGCGTTCGGACATCCAGCGCACGGGGCGGCCCAGCTTCATCGCCGCGTGGGCGCACAGGAAATACTCGGGATACGTCATGGCCTTCATGCCGAACCCGCCGCCCACGTCGGGGTTGGTGACGCGCACGTTTTCCTCGTCAAGCCCCAGGATCTTGGCCAGTTGTCCCTTGGGGCCCCACACGCCCTGCCCGTTCACCGACAGGTGCAGGCGCGTGCCATCCCATTCAGCAAAACAACCGCGCGGCTCCATGGAGTTGACGATGACACGGTTGTCCTCGACCTCCATGCGGACCACGTGGGCGGCATTTCTCAACAGGTCGTCACAGCCCTCTTCGTCACCCGTGCCCCAGTCGAAGGCGCGGTTGTCGGGCGCCTCGTCATGCAGCGCGGCCCCTCCCCGGGCCAGGTCCAGCTTGGCCGGCAGATCGTCGATATCCAGCACGATGGCTTCGGCCGCATCGCGGGCCTCGGCCATGCTTTCGGCGATAACCATGGCCACCGGCTCGCCCACGAAACGCACCTTGCCTTCGGCCAAGAGCGGCCGACGCGGGGCCGCACCCTTGGTGCCGTCGCGGTTGTCAACCACCGTGGCCACCATGCCAGAGGTAATTTCCGCCGCACGCAGATCCTCGGCCGTCAGCACGAGCTGGACGCCCGGCATTTCGCGCGCCTCGGCCACGTCAAGCTCGGTGATCGTGCCATGCGCCTGCGAGGCACGCAAAACCAGCGCATGGAGTGCGTTCTGCGGCGCGATATCGTCAACATACTGCCCCCGTCCGGTGAGAAAGCGCACATCCTCGACCCGCTTGACCGGCTGGCTTTTACCGAATTTTTCCATGTTCGTCCCCTCGCGCAACTGTGTTTGGGCGAGACTAGCCTATAGCGCCACACTGTCCAGTGGATGCTTGATGCAAATCAAGGCGGGCATGGCACCTTTCGTGTCTAATGAACAGTGTAAACCAATCGGATGCGTCGAAAGGATGCCACGATGTTCAACAAGCTGGAACTTCATGCAGACCTGGTGAACGGCATGGCCAACAAGGCTGATGTCGACCTGGGCAATGAAATCATGTCGGGCAAGCTCAGCCCCTCGGCCCTGCGCGGCGCGGTCTTGCTGTGCACCCATTGCACCCATGTGGGCGAATGCCAAGGCCACCTGCGTGACGGGGCACAGGGTGACGTGCCCGGCTTCTGCCTGAACAAGCAGATGTTCGAGGCGCTCAAACCCTAGGCGACCGTCACCACCTGAGACGGGCCATACCCGTTGAACCGTGTGGCCAATGCCAGCGAATAGGCGCCCATGCCGGAAAACAGGACGAAATCGCCCTCTTCGGTATCGGCGGGCAGCGCCAAGGGGTCGGGCAGCCTGTCCAGGCTGTCGCATGTGGGCCCGAAGGCCACCACAGGCTGCACGCGCCCGTTGCGCGCGGCGCCGTCGGGCGCGATGACCCTGACACGATCGCCCGGGCCTATGTCACGCCATTCGGCCAGCGCACCGTAGACCCCGTCATTCAGAACCATCCGCCCCGGCCCGCGACGCGCCTTGATGCGCGTGGCCAGGGTATAGGCCTCGGCGACCATGGCCCGTCCCGGCTCGCAAACCAGCGCGGGGGCGTCTTGTCCAAAGGCGCGTGCGGTCTCCGTCGCGATGCGGGCGAAAATGGCCTCGAGGTCGGGCGGCGCCCCGTTACGATGCGCGGCAAAACCGCCGCCCACGTTCAACCGTTCCAGCCGCACGCCAGCGCGCGCGGCAATGCCAGCACACGCGCCGATATAGCGGGCCCAGGCCGCGGGATCGGCGCATTGCGTGCCCGGATGAAAGGTCATCGCCGGGCGCGCGCCCAGTTCGGCCACGCGCCGCAGCAGAGTTTCGGCCAGTTCGGGGCATGCGCCGAATTTCTCGCCGAAATCATAGGCCGCGCCGGGCACGGGCAAGGCCAGGCGGACAGAAATTTCTCGGCCCGCGATGCCGGTCAGCTTGTCCATCTCTTCAAGCGAATCCACCGAGCACGATGCCACGCCCATATCCCACGCCACCGCCACCTCGGCGGGGCTGCGCACGGGGTTGTTGTAATGCAAGACGGCATCCGGACACACCGCGCGCACGGCGGCCATTTCGGCGGGTGAGGCGACGTCGAACGCGCCCAGCCCGGCGGAACAAAGGTTTTCAAGCACCTCGTCGCGCGGATTGGCCTTGACGGCATAGGTCACCAACCCGGGAAACCCGCTCTGGAACCGCCGCGCGGTGTCGCGCAAAATACGCGGCGCAAAGAACATCACCGGCGCGTCGGGCTGGTGACGCCGCAACCAGGTTTCGGGGTCGGGGAAAGGGGTCAAGTCCTGCATCGCGCGCCTCGTTGCCATTTGTTTCAGCAAGTGTGCGGGGCGAGCACGTCGGAATCATGCGTCACAACGCTGGAATTGCCATGATTATTCGGCATAATGCCAGCTAATGACACAGATTGACGAAACCGACCGCGCGATCCTGGCCCTTCTCGGCGAAAACGCCCGCACGCCTGTCACCACGATGGCAAAGCGCCTGGGCCTGGCACGTACCACGGTGCAGGCCCGGTTGGACCGAATGGAAACGCAAGGCGTGATCCAGGGCTATCGCGTGCAAATGGGCCAAGGCGCGCCAACGCGGCTGCGCGCCACGGCCCTGTTGCAGATTGAGCCACGCAGCGGCCCCGCTGTTCTGGCGCGGCTCAAATCCCTGCCTCAAGTGGAATGTGTGCACACCACCAGCGGTCGCTTTGACCTGATCGTGCAACTGAGCGCCGACAGCACCGAGGTGCTGGACGACACGCTGGACCGCATCGGCGAGGCGCGCGGCGTGCGCAGTTCGGAATCGCTGATACATCTCAGCACGAAACTCGACCGTGCGCCGTAGCGCGGACAGCGACACTCCATGCCCCTGCAAGCCACTGTTACAGCGCGGAATGTCGAAGCCACGGCCTGGATCACGTGGTCGCAAGGCTCGCTTGCACCCGCTTGTCCACGGCTCGACGCCGGGGGCGATACGCGTTTCCGCGCTTGCCGCGTTCTCCCCGAGAACGCGGCAAAAATCATTCCTTGAAGGATCTTCGCCCTAGCCCGCAAGCAATGCCCGCGCTGCGGCGCGGGCCTCGTCGGTGACGGTATCGCCCGATACCATGCGGGCGATCTCGTCGATGCGCGCTGTTTCGGCCAGGGGCACCACGGTCGAAAGCGTCATATCGTCCACGACATGTTTTTCCACCCGCCAATGATGCGCACCAAGGGCCGCAACCTGTGGCGAATGGGTGACCACCAGAACCTGCCCACCATCGGCCAGCGCCGACAGCCTGCGCCCCACCGCGTCGGCCGTGGCGCCCCCCACGCCGCGGTCGATCTCGTCGAAAATCATCGTCACGCCTCTGTCCTCTGCCGTAAGGCAGACCTTGAGCGCCAGCATGAACCGGCTGAGTTCACCGCCAGACGCGATCTTGCCCAGAGGCCCCGCCGGGGCGCCGGGGTTGGTGGCCACGGTAAAGGTCACGTTGTCACGCCCGTCGGGCCCGGGGTCGGCCGCCGTGATCTGGGTGGCAAAGACCGCACGCTCCATTTTCAGCGGGGCCAATTCGGTTGTCACAGCCCGGTCTAGGCGCGCGGCCGCATCGGTGCGGGCATCTGTCAGGGCCTGCGCGGCCGCGTCGTAAGCCGTTTCGGCCTTGGCCACGCCAGCTTGAAGCGCGGCCAGGTCGGCGTCACCCTGGTCAAGCCTAGACAGCCGGTCGCGCAGCCCCGCTGCAAACTCGGCCAGGTCATCGGGCAACACATCGTGTTTGCGGGCCAGGCCGCGAATGGCGAAAAGCCGCTCTTCGGTCTCTTCCAAGTCATGCGGATTGAAGGCCAGTTGTTCCAGCGCCGTCTCAAGGCCAGCCACGGCATCGGCGACGTCGCCCAAGGCCCGCCCTACCGCGTCGAGGGGCGCATCAAGCGTGCCCTCGGCCTGTCCGGCCGCCCCTTCCATCCAGCGCAGCGCGTCTCCCATGGCACCCTCGGCGCCCTCCAGCCCCAGCACGGCATGGGCGCGAGCGATATCTTCGCGGATCTTCGCGGCCCCCTGCATCAGGCGGCGGCGGCGATCAAGCTCGGCCTCTTCGCCAGGTTCAGGCGCCAGCTTGTCAAGCTCGTCCACCGCGTGGCGCAGGTATTCCTCCTCCGCGCGCACCTCGTCCAGCGCGGCACGGGCCGTTGCTTCGGCCTTGCGGGCCTCGCGCAGGGTGCGCCACGCCGCACGGGTTTCGGCCAACAACGCGCCCAGGTCGCCGTAGCTATCCAGAAGCGCCCTGTGCCCACGCGCATCCAGCAGGCCGCGATCATCATGCTGCCCGTGCAGTTCGACCAGCGTATCGGACAAGCGCCGCAACACCTCGCCGGAACAGCGCCGGTCGTTGACCCAGGCAGTCTTACGCCCGTCGCGGGTGTTCACACGACGCAGGATCAGGCTGTTTTCCTCGGCAGGAATCCCGGCCTCGTCCAACACGGCCCGGGCCGGGTGGTCTGGGGACAGGTCGAACTCGGCCACCACCTCGCCCTGCTGGGCGCCTTGGCGAACCAGCTCGGCGCGGCCACGCCAGCCCAGAACGAAGCCAAGCGAATCCAGCAGGATCGACTTGCCCGCCCCGGTTTCGCCGGTCAGCACGTTCAAACCGGGCCGGAACGCAAGGTTCAGCCGGTCGATGATCAGAATGTCGCGTATTTCAAGTGCGCGCAGCATGCGAGTGTCGTCGGCCGGGCAGGCGCCCGGCCCCCTTCAAAGCCACTTGCCCTGGATCATCTGGCGATAGACCTGCGCCAGCCACCCGTCACCTGCGGCCTCCAGTTCCAGCCCGCGCCCTGTCAACAGCTTGTAGCTGTCTTCATACCATTCGGTTCCCCGGAAATTGTAGCCAAGGATCGCACCCGCCGTCTGCGCCTCGTTCGTCAGGCCCAGGCTCAGATACGCCTCGACCAGGCGGTGCAAGGCTTCAGGGGTATGGCTGGTGGTCTGGAAATCCTCGACCACCACGCGGAAGCGGTTGATGGCGGCGCCGTAATGATCGCGCTTGAGGTAGTACCGCCCGATCTCCATCTCCTTGGCGGCCAGGTGATCAAAGGCAAGGTCGAATTTCAACACAGCCGAGCGGGCATATTCGCTTTCAGGGTAGCGTTCGATAACCGTCCGCAGCGCCTGCAGGGCCTGGAAGGTCAGCCCCTGGTCGCGCCCGACATCGTCGATCTGGTCATAATAGCTGAGCGCCAGAAGATATTGCGCATAGGCCGCATCATCGTCGGTGGGGTAGAAATCAATGTAACGCTGCGCGGCCGACCGGCTGTTCTCGTAATCCTTGTCGCGGTGATAGGCAAAGGCCTGCATGATAAGCGACCGCTTGGCCCAGTCTGAATAAGGGTAAAGCCGCTCGACCTCGGAAAAATAGAATGCCGCGTCGCCTCCGCGCCGCCGCTCCAGCTCGTATTCGCCGCGCTCGAAGATCTGCTGCGCCGTGTAGTTCTCGACGGGCACTTCGCCCCTCGAAACCCTATTGGCATCGCCGCATCCCGCCAGAACGGCCAAGGACAGAACAATGCCTAAACCTCGTGCTGCCGGTTTGACGCCTGTCATGCTCGATCTCTTCCTTCCAAGGACCCGTGCCGCCGGGCGAACCCGGCGCTTGAGGACGGTCCTAGCACAGAAAATTTCGGTGCAAAACGCTTTAGACGCAAATTCTGCAACCGGGCCAAGCCGGGGTCAGGCAACGTGGCGCATTTCGCCAGGATGCACACCCGCGCCGGGCAGCCGCGCCGACATGGCTGCATCGCATGTAACCCAGCGCCAAGACAGCGGGCGGTCGAACAGGGCGCGCAGCAAATCGTTGGTCAACGCGTGACCTGCCCGGTGCCCGGTATAGGCGGCAAAAAGTGGCGCACCGGCCAGTGACAGGTCGCCCAGGGCATCCAGCATCTTGTGGCGCACCGCCTCGTCGCGGTGGCGCAGGCCACCGGGGCTGAGCACGCGGTCGCCATCGACGACAACGGCGTTTTCAAAGGTGCCGCCAAGCGCAAGACCATTGGCGCGCATCGTATCGACATCGGCTTTGCGGCAGAATGTGCGGCTGTCGCACAGTTCGCGCACGAAGCTGCCGTTGGACATGTTCAGCACCTTGTGCTGGCGGCCAATGGCAGGATCGGTGAAATCAATGTGAAAGTCGATGGTCAACGTGGCGGCAGGGTCTAGCCGTGCCCACGCGTCGCCCCGACGCACCTCGATCCGCTCGAGAACCTCGATCGCGCGTACCGGGCTTGCCTGCTGCGACACACCACATGCCAGGATCTTGGACACGAAATGGGATGCGCTTCCATCGAGGATAGGCACTTCGGGTCCGTCGATGTCGATCAGTGCGTTATGCACGCCGCAACCGGCCAGCGCGGCCATGATGTGTTCGACCGTGGAAACCGTCACGCCCTGGGCATTTTCCAGAAGTGTGCAGAGCGGCGACTGGTTTACCGCATCCCAACGCGCCGGAACGCGATTGTCCGCCAAGGGCAGATCGGTGCGACGGAACACGATTCCATGATCCACCGGCGCCGGGCGCACGATCATGCGGGCAGGCTTGCCCGAATGCAGGCCAACCCCGGAAAAGATCACGGCTGTGTTCAATGTTGCTTGCACGATACCCTCGATTCAACGCGGCCTTGGAGCCGCCTTGTTGGGTAACTATGGTCTGGGCGCCTTGGGCTCAACTCAATCTTTGTAACGGTCTGAAACATGACGACCATGGATCGGCGGGGTTTCGCCCCTGCCCCGAAAAAACCCGTTTAACCCACTATGTTTAAAAATAAAAAAGCCGCCCCAGCGGGCGGCTTTTCCTTGCAATCGTGACGTGGCGTCAGTTCGCCTGGCGGCGCAGGAACGCCGGAATCTCGATCCGTTCCTGGTCGGGATCGGGCTCGGACCGGTGCTGCGGCTGGGCCTCGGCCTGCTGGCTGCGCACCGGCGGCTGTTGGCGTTGGGCTTGCTGCGGCTGGCCTTCGCCATGACCCGTCATGCGATTGATCAGCGAATTGATGCCGAAACGCGGCTTGTCGGCCTCGGTCGCGCGCGGTTGCTGTTCCTGCTCGTCGGGCTGCTGTTGCGGCTGCGTACGCCCGGCTGCCGCGCGAAGACGCGCCAGTGCCTCGGGCGAGGGCGTGCCCGGTGCAGGCGCCTTGGGCGCGACAAAGCTTTCGGTTTCATCTTCGTACTCGTCCATCGCACGCGACTGGAACTCGGCCACTTGCGGGCGATAGGCCGGCGGCGGCAGATCGTCCTGCGCTGCGGGGGCAGCCGGCTCATCTTCGAAGATGTCTTCCATCTGTTCTTCGGCGGCGGCGCGTTGCGCATCCAGCCCTTCGAACAAGGTCGGTTCGGGGATGGTGGACTGCGCGGCAACCTGCGGCGCCTCTTCCACGGGTGCGGGTTCCGGCTGCGCCTCTTCGGCGCTCACGGTCGGCTTCAACGGCGCAGCCATCGAACGGCGCGGCACGGGCATCTCGTGGCTCATGTCGCTTGCATCGATGCCGGTGGCAACCACGGACACGCGCATGTTGCCCTGCAGATCGGTATCCAGCGTGCTGCCCACGATAATGTTCGCATCCGGGTCCACCTCTTCGCGGATGCGGTTGGCAGCCTCGTCAAGTTCGAACAGCGTCAGGTCGTGCCCGCCGGTGATGTTGATCAGAACGCCCTTGGCGCCCTTAAGGCTGATCTCGTCCAGCAGCGGGTTCGCTATGGCCTTTTCGGCGGCCTGGATCGCGCGATCTTCGCCCTCGGCCTCGCCGGTGCCCATCATGGCCTTGCCCATCTCGTCCATCACGGCGCGCACGTCGGCAAAGTCGAGGTTGATCAGGCCCGGACGGACCATCAGGTCGGTCACGCCCTTCACGCCTTGGTAGAGCACATCGTCGGCCATCGAGAAAGCCTCGGTGAAGGTCGTCTTCTCGTTGGCCAGCCGGAACAGGTTCTGGTTGGGAATGATGATCAGCGTATCGACCACCTTTTGCAGCGCCTCGACGCCATCCTCGGCCTGTTTCATCCGCTTGGCGCCTTCGAACTGGAAAGGCTTGGTCACCACGCCGACGGTCAGAACGCCCAACTCCCGCGCGGCCTGCGCGATGATCGGGGCGGCGCCGGTGCCGGTGCCGCCGCCCATGCCGGCGGTGATGAAGCACATATGCGCGCCGGCCAGGTGGTCGACGATCTGCTCGATGCTTTCCTCGGCCGCGGCGGCGCCGATTGTCGCCTTGGCGCCTGCCCCCAGACCCTCGGTCACCTTGACCCCCATCTGGATACGATTTTCCGCCTGGCTTTGTTGCAGCGCCTGCGCGTCGGTATTGGCCACAACGAAGTCACAGCCTGTCAGCTGCTTTTCGATCATGTTGTTGACCGCGTTACCACCGGCCCCACCCACACCGAAAACGGTGATGCGGGGTTTCAGCTCGTCATGTCCGGGCACCGAAAGGTTCAATGTCATGGTTTATCCGCCTGTGATTTTGGCCCGCCTGACCGGGCATTTTTCTGCGCTTTTCCCCTCCAGTCTTACCGATAGACCCAGGCATCGTCACGAAAAAAACGCAATTTCCCTACAAAATATGGTCTGATTTCAGGGTCTGTTTGCGAGATTTCGCCGAAATGCCCAGATTTTGCGGAACTGGCCTGCGCGACACATATCGCAACAATGCGCGCCCAGAATCACACTGCGCGAACGACCCGTTTCATCACCCATGTGGAAAGCCTGCTCGACCCTCCGATTTCAGCACGTTGCCGCTGTGGACAACTTGTGGATAAGTTAACACGCGACGCCCGATGCGTCACGGGGAAATCCTCACCAATTATCCTTGAACCATTTCACCGCGCGACGCAGGCTGCGCGCCGGGTAGCGATCGACCGGCAGATCGAAATCCCACCATTCGTCTTGCGGGTTGGCGGCAAAAAGGCACAGCCCCACCGCGCTGGCAAAGGCCGGGCCCGTGGCGGCCTGCGGCAGGCCATGCACACGCAAGGGTCGGCCCAGGCGCACCTGTTGGCCCAGGATGCGGCTGGCCAAACCGTCAAGGCCGGGAATCTGGCTTGCGCCACCCGTCAGCACGATCTGCTGGCTTGGCAGGTGTTCGAACCCGGCCGCATCGAGCCGCGCGCGCACCTCTTCCAAAATCTCTTCGACGCGCGGTCGCATGATCCCGATCAGCTCGGCACGGCTGACCGAACGGCGGTCATGCTCCCAGTCGCCGGTTTCGCCGCGTATCTCGATCATCTCGCTATCGTCGCGTCCGGTGGCGACGACGCCGCCGTAAAACGTCTTGATCCGTTCGGCCACGGGCGGGGGCACCGACAAACCCAACGAGATATCGCTGGTCACATGATCGCCGCCCATGCGCACCGTGTCGGCGTAGATCATGTGCTTCTTCATGAAGATGGATACGCCGGTGGCCCCGCCGCCCATGTCGATGCAGGCCGCACCCAGTTCCTGTTCGTCCTCGACCAGCGCCGAGATGCCCGAGACATAGGCCGAACTGGCAATACCCGCCAGCTCCAGGTCGCAGCGCTTGACGCAATGCGCAAGGTTCTGGATCGCGGTATCCTCGACCGTCAGCATGTGCATGTCACAGGCCAGGCGCTGGCCCATCTGGCCGCGCGGATCGCCCAGCCCCGAACGGTGGTCGAGCGCGAAATTCACCGGCTGCGCGTGCAGTACCTCGCGCCCCTCGCCAAAATCGGGCACGTCACAGGCCGAAAGCACGCGGCTGACATCCTGCTCGGTCACCACATGTCCCTGCAACTCAAGCTCTCCGGCGACGCCATAGCTGCGTGGCTGCGCGCCCGAGAAACTGGCAATCACGTGATCGACACGCATGTTGGCCATCTTCTGTGCCGCCTGCAGCGCGGTGCGGATCGCACGTTCAGTTTCCTGCATCGCGTGGATCTCGCCGAACTTGACCCCGCGCGACCGGGTGGTGGCCGCGCCGATCACGCGAAAGCCCGCCTGCCCCGCCATCGGGCCTATACCCTCGACATCCAGCCGCTCCGCCCCGTCGAAGCGCAGCACGAGACAGGCAATCTTTGAACTGCCCACATCCAGGATCGCCACAACGCCGCGCTGCATTGCCGCCTTGCGCATGTTGCGCATCGCCCGCTGGGTTTCATAGAGTTCGATCATTTCTTGTTATTCTCCCAAACTCACCTTCTGCACCTTCCGCCACTGCTCAATGGCCGAAGGCTTCATGCGCACGGTGGGCCGGCCCGTCAGCCGCATGTCCACCGCCGCCACATCGCGTTCCAGCAATTCCTGCGCATGATCCAACGCGATCACGCGTTCCAGGGCCTGCACCGGCTTGTCCTCGGGCAACAGGATGCGTTGATCACGGTCCAGCACCACGTCCCAGCGCCGCTCGCCCATGCGCACCAGCCCCCGCAGCCGCGGCGCAAGCGGCCCGGTCGCGCGGATCACGCGCAATGCCTCGGCCACGTGCTCGGCCGCGCCATCGCCCGCGATCACCGGAAGTTCCGGATGATCGGCGCGCGCCGTCGCGACACCGAGCACGGCGCCCGTTTCATCCACCAGTTCCAGCCCGTCGCGGCTGCGCCACAGCGCGGCCGGCACGCGTTCTGTCACGTCGATCTGCAAAACGCCGCCGTTACGGATACGCACAGCGGCATCCTTGACCGCCGGCAGTTCGCGAACCGTGGCGAGGATGGAAGCAAGCTCCAGATCGAAGGACGAAACCGGGAAATCCAGCGGCAGGATTTCGCGAATATCCTCGTCGACGCCGGCGCTGGCCCCGTCGACCGCCATCACGTTGACCATGAATTCGGGCCGCGTTTCGATCTCGGTACGGATATCGGCGATGGCCATGCTCAACTGGTCGCGCCGCGCCTCGTCGGACAGCCATAAGCTCGCGATGGCGAATGTCAGCGCCATCGGAACACCAAGGCGCAAGAACAGCCGAAATTCCGGCGTCAACATCAGCCGCTGCATCCGGTAACGCAGGCGCGAGGGCGCCGGGTCCGGGCGCGCCGTGGCCGTGGCTTCGGGCTTGCGGCGGATCAACGATTGCATGACGCGTCCTCCACCATCCAGGCACAGAACTCGGCGAATGAAAGCCCTGCTACCTGCGCCTGTTCGGGGCTGAGCGAGGTCGCCGTCATCCCCGGCTGCGTGTTGGTTTCCAGCAGGATCAACCCGGTCAGCCCGCGCGTCTCGTCCCAGCGGAAATCGGTTCGGCTGACACCGCGGCACCCCAGCGCGCGATGGGCACGCAGCGCGTATTCATGGCAGGCCTGGGCGATCTCGTCGGGGATATCGGCGGGCACCACGTGGCGCGACCCGCCGGCGGCGTACTTGGCGTGGTAGTCATACCACCCCTCGGTGATGATGTCCGTGACCCCCAGGGCGCGGTCGCCCATCACGGTCGTTGTCAGCTCACGCCCCGGTGCATAGGTTTCCACCATCACCGTGTCGGGCATCGTGTCGTCCAACTGCGGCGGCGTGTTGGCGTCGGCCGCAACGATGTAGATCCCAACGGAAGAGCCCTCGTTATTCGGCTTGACCACGTAGGGCGGAGCCATCACGTGGCGCGCGCGCACCTCGTCACGGGCGGCCAGGCAGCTTTCGACCACCGGCAAGCCAGCGGTCTGGAAAACCTGTTTCGATTTCTGCTTGTCCATTGCCAGGGCCGAGGCGAGCACACCCGAATGGGTATAGGCCAGGCCCATCCATTCCAGCATCCCCTGAACGCAGCCATCTTCGCCCCAGCGACCGTGGAGCGCATTGAACACGACATCGGGGGCAATATCGCGCAGACGCTCGGGCAGATCGCTGCCGGCATCGACCTCGATCACCTGGTATCCTGCATCCCGCAGTGCGGCGGCGCATGCGCGCCCGGATGACAGCGACACCTCGCGCTCGGCCGAGGGGCCACCCATCAACACCGCAACCTTGGGGCTTGTCCTGCTCGACTTCGCCACCGTCCGTGCCTCTGATACACGGGCCGTTCACCGGCCCCTTTGAATTCTTGTTATTGTCTGCCTGGCGGGGTCGGTTCACCGACCCTCATGATTTCCCACTCTAGCGTGATCCCACTGGAATCGTAAACCCTTTTCCGCACGTCCTCGCCCAGGCCCTCCAGATCGGCAGCCGTCGCATCGCCGGTGTTGATCAGGAAATTCGAGTGCTTCTCGCTCATCTGCGCACCGCCGCGCCGGGCGCCGCGCATGCCCGCGTCGTCGATCACCTTCCACGCCTTCAGATCATGCGTGTCATCGGCGCGCCCGGTGCTGGAAAACCCGGCGGGGTTGCGAAAGGTGCTGCCGGCGCTGCGGTCACGGGTGGGCTGCGTGGCATCGCGCTTGACCAGTTGATCGGCCATGCGTGCCGCCAGCGCCTCGGGGTCGCCCTCGCGCGCTTGGAACGTGGCATCGACCAGCACCCACCCGTCGGGCAGGTCGGTCTCGCGATAGCGGAAGTTCAGGTCTTCGGGCGTCAGGGTCACCAACTCGCCCGCGCGGGTAACGGCGCGCGCATTGACCAGCACATCGGCGGTATAGCTTCCATAACAGCCCGCGTTCATCCGCACCGCGCCGCCGATGCTGCCGGGAATGGTGCGCAGGAATGTCAGGTCGAGCCCCGCCGCCGCCGCGCGCTTGGCCACATGCGCATCAAGCGCCGCAACACCGGCGGTAACGCGGGTGCCGTCGATCTCGATCCCGTTGAACCCGCGCCCCAGCCGGATGACAACGGCCCGTATGCCGCCGTCGCGCACGATCAGGTTACTGCCCACACCCATCGGGAAAACGGGGATCGCCGGGTCGAGCGCGGCCAAGAAGTCCTGCAGGTCTTGCAGGTCGGCGGGTTGAAACAGGTAATCGGCAGGCCCGCCGACCCGCAGCCATGTCAGGTCGTTCAAGGGGCGTTGCGGCGTCAACCTGCCGCGCGGTGAGGGCATCTTGCTCATACGGGCGGGTTAAGGCGCGACCGCGCAAAGCGCAAGAGGGGCAGGTTGTGCCGGGCTGAAGCCCGGCCTACCCCAAACACCTGATACGGGCAGAAGGCTGCGCTTCAACCCGGTGCATCAACCCGAGCAACTGACCCGGGCAACAGGCCGGGCTTCAGCCTGGCTTACCGCCCCGATCCCAACCGCCGCCTCGACCACCGCGCCAGGTAAATCACCGGCGAGCGCAGAATGCTCATCGCGGCCAACAGCACCAACAGGCCGATCCCGACGCCATGTCTTGTCATGATCCAGCCCAGCAAGGGCAACCCAAGCGCGATCAGCACATAGGCCCGTGTCCAGTGATTGTCGCGCGACGGGATCATCGCCAGGATATTGGCCACCACAAGCCACAGGCAGGCCAGGGCAAGCGGCGCGCTCATTCCGGCAGCTTCGGGTGCGTGCCACGGACGCGGCGCCAAAGGTAGCGTAACGGGTTGCGCATCATCGAGGCAACCGCCGCCAAGGCCGCCACGCCAGCCAGCCACCCGTGCACGGCACCCAGCCAGATCATCAACACCGGCGCCGCCACCAGCAGCAGCACGCCGGGCACGTATTGCCGGCGTATCGGCAACATCGCCGTCGCCGTCGCAGCAAAAACCCAAAGGATCGCCAGGATCACCGGCGTGCTCACAAGAACCCTCCCAAGGTGGCCAGGAACGCCGCCAGCGCCAAGATCAGTCCCACCACCGGCACTGCCATCGGCACGCGGAACACCGCCTGCGGCGTGCGCCGCTTCAGCCCGATCAAGGCGGCATTCACCAGCACGAAAACCGCCAGCAGGATGGTCGATGTCACCTCGGCCAGTATCGCCACGGGCAGGCCAAGCGCGCCGATCACCACCAACGCGCCTACCAGCAGGGTAGCCAGCGCCGGGGTGCCGAACCGCGGATGGGCATGGTGGAACAGGCCCAGCGGGCCGCCATCCTTGCCAAGCCCGAACAGCACCCGCGACGCCATTACGATCTGCGCCAGCACACCGTTCAGCGCCGCCGCCACCGCGATTGCCGACAGGAACGAAGCCGGCCCGCCCATGCGCGTCTGCCAGACCAGCGCCAGCGGCTGCTCGGAGCCGGCAAGCTGTGCCAGCGGCACCGCGCGCACCGCCGCCCAACTGACCGCGCCATAGATCAGGCTGGTGATGACCAGCGCCAGCAAGATGGCGCGCGGCAACGTGTAGGTGGGGCGGCGCACCTCTTCGGCCATGTTCACGATATCCTCGAAGCCGATAAAGGCGAAAAAGGCCAGTACCGCACCGGCCGCCACGCCCGACCAGACCAGCCCGCCACCGCCCGACACCCAGTCGGGGCTGGGCGCGGCCGTGCCCCCCGCCCAGATGACCAGCGCCAAGCCTGCCAGCTCGATCACGGTAAAGACGGCAGCCACCGCCAGGCTTTCAAGCGCGCCCAGCACGGCCACGGCGATCAGCGCCAGCCCCATCACGACGATGGTCAGTTCGGCCGGCAGCGCGGTGATCGCGGTCAGGTAGCCCGCGCCGCCCCGCAACACGGCCGCCGCCGAAATGGTGCCGGCCGCCACGATGGCCAGGCCCACCACCACCGCCAGCACTCGGCTGTTCAACCCCTGCTGCACATAGGCCGCCTCGCCCGCCGCTTCGGGCAGGCGGGTTGACAGCTCGGCGTAGCTCAGCGCCGAGGGCGCGGCGATCAGCCCAGCCCCCAGAAAGGCCAGCGGCGCCCATATGCCTGCCTGCCCGGCGACCGCGCCCACCAGGACGTAGATGCCAGCCCCCACCATGACACCCACGCCGTACGCGGCAAGCAGCCCAAGGCCGATCCGTCGTTTCAGATGTTCGGCCATCGCACATCCCCTAGATGAAAAACCGCCAGATCATGGCCCGCAGGGGCACGGCCACGGCCAGACCGCCCCCCAATGCCGCAAGCGCGCCGGTCGCCTGCGCCGGGTCAGATTGATAGCGCAACGCCAGCAAGGCAATAGCGGCCAGCGAAAAGACCCAGACCGCGCGCCTGATCACGCGCGTGACAGCCACCAGCGAAATCAGGACGACGACTCCCACGATGGCCCAGGCCAGGGTCACCGCCCTACCCCGTCTTGCCCGTCAGCCGTTCGGGCAAGGCGTTGGCCCAGGCCGAAATCGTCCCTGCCCCGAGGCACACCACCATATCCCCCGGACCTGCCTCTTCGCGGACCAGGCGCTCCAGGTCGTCCTCGTCACGGATGGCACAGGCGTGCCGGTGGCCGTGGCGGATCAGCCCGGCAACCAGGTCATCACGGCTGGCGCCAGGAACGGGGTCTTCGCCGGCGGCATAGACATCGGCGATGGCCACGACATCGGCATCGTTGAAACAGCCGCAGAAATCTTCAAACAGGCTCGACAGGCGTGAATAGCGGTGCGGTTGGTGCACCGCGATCACCCGGCCCTGGCAGGCCTGGCGCGCGGCGCGCAGCACTGCGGCGATTTCCACGGGGTGATGGCCGTAATCGTCGATAATGGTCACGCCATTCACCTCGCCCACGCGGGTAAAGCGGCGATTGACGCCGCCGAACCCCGCCAGCGCGGTGCGGATCGCGTCGCGTTTCATGCCCAGGTGCCGCGCCACGGCCACCGCGGCCAAGGCGTTCAATACGTTGTGATCACCGGGCATCGGCAGGGTGCAGCCCTCGATCACCGTGCCCTCGGCCTGCAACAGGATGTCGAAATGCGCCTTGCCGTCCTTGTACGCCAGGTTGGCGGCGCGAATATCGGCCTGCGCGTTGAAACCATAGGTCACCACCCGGCGATCGGTGACCCGGCCCACCAATGCTTGCACCTCCGCATGATCGGTGCAGCACACGGCCAACCCGTAAAAGGGGATGTTGCCTACGAAATCCTGGAATCCCTGCCGCAGCGCGTCGAAATCGCCCCAGTGCTCCAGGTGCTCGGGGTCGATATTGGTGACGATGGCGATGGTGGCGGGCAGGCGGTTGAACGTGCCGTCACTCTCGTCGGCCTCGACCACCATCCACTCGCCCTGCCCCATCCGCGCGTTCGAGCCATAGGCGTGAATGATGCCGCCATTGATGACCGTGGGATCGATGCCGCCCTTGACCAGCAATTCGGCCACCAGCGTGGTGGTGGTAGTCTTGCCGTGGGTGCCCGCCACGGCGATGTTCGATTTCAGGCGCATCAGCTCGGCCAGCATCTCGGCCCGGCGCACGACGGGCAGGCCGCGCGCGCGGGCCTCGTCCAGCTCGGCGTTGCCCGGCTTGATGGCCGACGAGATCACGACAACCTCGGCACCCTGCAGGTTCTCGGCCCGCTGGCCGACATGGACGCGTGCGCCAAGGGTTTCCAGCCGGTCGGTGATCTGGCTGGATTTCAGATCGCTGCCCTGCACGTCGTAGCCATGGTTCAGCAGCACCTCGGCAATGCCCGACATGCCGATACCGCCAATGCCGACGAAATGGATGGGCCCCACATCGGTGGGAAGCTTGGTTGCCGCTGCCGCGCTCATGTGTCTTGTCCTTCGTCTGTCTGCTGCCCCGCCGCTGGCGGAGCCCGTTGTTGTTGGTGCAATCCCGGGCTGTTCCTTGCGCCACGGGCCTTTGTCCGTAGGCCAGGCTTCAGCCCGCCGCCCGCTCGGGTCCGGGCGCGCCGGCGCCGCGATCGACGCCCGCCAAATGTTCAACCAACCTTACAAGTTCCTCGGTCGCGTCCGGCTTGCCCACCGACAGCGCCGCGCGGGCCATCTGCTCGGCGCCCCGGGGCTGACCCAACACCAGCCCAATCTGTTCTGCCACCGCCTCGACCGTCATATGGCTTTCGGGAATCACGATCGCGCCTCCCGCCTCTTTCAGGCCGCGCGCATTGGCGGTCTGATGGTCGGCCGTGGCAGCCGCATAGGGGATCAGGATCGCGGGTCGGCCAATCACGCTGATATCGGCCACCGACGAGGCGCCCGAACGGCTGATCACCAACTGTGCCTCGGTCATGCGGCGGGGCACATCGTGGAAGAACGGCTGCACATCGGCATCTATGCCGTTCTCGTCGTAGAACGCGGCAACCCGCGCGCCATCCTCGTCGCGGGCCTGGTGGCTGACACGAACATGGCGCAGCAGCTCGGTCGGCAGGGCCGCAATGGCGGGGGGGACCACGTCAGACAGGATGCGCGCGCCCTGGCTGCCACCGATCACAAGGATGGACATCGGGTAATCGCCGGGTGGAATGTAGCCGGCCCCCGCCCGCTCGGCCACGGCACCGCGAACCGGGTTGCCGGTGTGGACGCCCTCGACCCCCGCCGGCAGATCGGTCGGCCAGGTGCCACAGGCTACGGCATCGACACGCTTGGCAAACAGGCGATTGACCCGGCCCAGCACACCGTTCTGTTCGTGGATCATGCGTGGCCGGCGCAGAACAAATGCCGCCGACAATGCCGGGATCGACGGGTAGCCACCAAAGCCCACCACGACATCCGGCTTGTCGCGCATCATGCCAAGCACCGCCGCGATCACCCCCCCGGCGATGCGAAAGGGTACTGCCAGCCTGGCCAGCGCACCGCCACGGGCAAAAGTGGCGCTGCTGATCTGCTCGATCTTGACCGAGTGCGGAAAGCCGCCCGTGTAGCGCGCGCCGCGCGCATCGGTCGACAGTTTCACCCGCCAGCCCCGGCGCAGCATCACCTCGGCCAGGGCCTGCGCGGGAAACATGTGCCCGCCCGTGCCCCCGGCCGCGATCACCAGCAATGGTTGGCGCTCTGTCATGACTTCTACTCCGTTCCGCCTGCCGCGCCGGATAGCCCGCGCGCCACGTCACCGCAATCCCGGCACAGCAGCGATCGGCGGGGAACCGCGTGGCGCCTTGGCGCTACCGGCCGCGGCCGCCGCGCAGGATATCACCGATCTCACCCTGGGGACGTGTGCGGGTAAAGGCCAGCAGCATGCCCACCGCGATACCCCCCGCGATCAGCGACGAGCCGCCATAGCTGACGAAGGGCAACGTCATGCCCTTGGCCGGCAACAGGCGCACGGCAACACCCATATTGATCATCGCCTGCACGCCGAACATCGCCGCCAGCCCCGTGCCCGCCAGGCGAATGAACGGGTCGCGCTCATGCATCAGCCGCAAGAGCGAGCGCACCACCACGCCCATGTAAAGCGAGATGATCACCAGCACCAGGATCAGGCCGTATTCCTCGGCCGCGACGGCGATGATGAAATCGGTGTGGGCATCGGGCAGCGACCATTTCACCTGACCCTCGCCCACGCCGACGCCGAAAAAACCGCCCTCGCGAATGGCGTTGGTGGCATAGCCAAGCTGCGTGGTCGGGTCGACATCGGGCGACAGGAAGCCATCGATGCGGCGCGCGAAATGTTCCGAACTGTTGTAGGCCAGCGTGCCCACGAAAACGACGCCGGCGGCCATCACCAGCAAAAGCAGCATCGGCGCCCCGGCCACGAACCACATCACGCCCCAGCCGAACAGGACAAGGGCCGCCTGTCCGAAATCGGGCTGTCCGACCAGCATCGCCACGATCACCAGCGTCATGCCAAAGGACCACAACCGCCCCGGCGGCCCGTGGATGTCCTGTGCCGCCGCCATCATCCAGGCCGCGGCGACGACGAAACCGGGCTTTAGAAACTCCGACGGTTGCAGCGCGGCAAAGCCCAGCGAATACCAGCGCACCGCCCCCTTGCCGAAATCGGTGCCGAAAAACGGCAACAGCGCCATCCCGACAAAGGCCACGACAAAGCCCAGCACGGCCAGCCGGCGCACCAGAGTCGGGCTCATCATGCTGGTGATAAGCATCGCGGCCAGGGCCAGGCCGCCGAAAAACGCCTGCCGTTCGACATAGTGAAAGGCATCGAAGCCGTTCTTGGCCGCCAGCGGCGGCGACGCCGCCAAAGCCAGCAACATGCCGATCCCGAACAGGATCAGGATGCAGGACATTGTCCATTTGTCCACGGTTCTCCACCACTTGGGAAGAACCGGCTCGCCATCCCGCACCGGGACCGCGCCGTAGACCATTTCAGTCATGGAACCACCGCTCACTGCCTCATGAACCGCCCCTTTGCGGGGTCGTTGATTTTCAGTCTAGCGATAAAGACCCGCCCTGACCAGAGCTTTGCGGACATGCCTCAGGCTCGAAAGCCTGCGATCTGTAGGTGGAAAGGACAGCAGCGGCCGCCACGCGCGCCCTTGCAAAAGCAGCGCCTATCGGGCACCTCGCGCCGCATGCAGGTGAATACGCTCATCCTTGGTGCCGGCGCGGCCGGGCTGATGTGCGCGGCCCATTCGGGGCCGGGCACGATGGTGATCGACCACGCCAAGGCCCCGGGCGAAAAAATTCGTATCTCGGGCGGCGGTCGGTGCAATTTCACGAACCTTCACACCGATCCGTCGGCCTTTCTTGGCCGCAATCCGCATTTCCACAAATCGGCGCTGGCCCGCTACACCCAGTGGGATTTCATCGCGCTTGTCGAACGGCACGGCATCGCCTGGCACGAAAAGACGCTGGGCCAACTCTTTTGCGACGACAGCGCCAAGCAGATCATCCGCATGTTGCTGGACGAGGCCGCCGGGGCCGATCTTTGGCTGCAAAGCAGCCTGGTCGCGCTGACCCATGACGGCACACGCTTTACCGCCACGATAGACCGGCAGGGCCAGCGCCACGATGTCACCGCCCGCAACCTGGTGGTGGCGACTGGCGGCAAGTCGATCCCCAAGATGGGCGCCACCGGCCTGGCCCATGACATCGCGCGGCAATTCGGCCACAAGGTCACCGAGACCCGCCCGGCGCTGGTGCCCTTCACCTTTTCCGATGGGCCCTTTCGACCGCTTTCCGGCACGGCCTGCCCCGTCCGGGCAACCGCCAACGGCATCAGTTTCGAGGAGGCGGCGCTGTTCACGCATCGCGGCCTTTCCGGCCCGGCGATCTTGCAGATCAGTTCCTACTGGCGCGAGGGAGACGAGATCGCGCTGAACCTCGACCCTGACGGTACGATGCTGGACAGCCTGCGCACGGGGCGCGCCCGCCACGGCCGGCGCAACATGACCACGGCGCTGGCGCAGCATCTTCCGGCGCGCCTCGTCGATCACCTGGCGCCGGTGCTGGGCGTGTCGGGCAACCTGGCCGATCAATCCGACGCACGGCTGGCACAGATCGTCGGCACTCTGTCGGACTGGCGGCTGAAACCCACCGCGACCGAGGGCTACCGCACCGCCGAGGTCACGCTGGGCGGGGTCGAAACTGATGGCCTGTCGTCAAAAACCATGATATCGCACACGGTTCCCGGGCTCTACTTCATCGGCGAGGCGGTCGATGTGACCGGCTGGCTGGGCGGCTACAATTTTCAATGGGCCTGGTCATCGGGCTGGGCCGCCGGCACCGCAATCGCAGCGGCCTGACCCGGTTTCAAGGACAACTCGCAAAGCGCCCGCGGGTTGGCGACATTGGCGCGCCTTTACGCCTCCAGCGCGGCCTTCACCCGGCTGGTGAAATCATCGCCGCGCTGTTCGAAATTGTCATACTGGTCGAAACTGGCCGCGGCCGGCGCCAATAGCACCACCTCACCCGGTTGCGCCTCGGCCAGGGCCGCTGTCACGGCGCGCTCCATCGTGGTGCAGGTTTCGCTTTCGACCCCCGGCAATTGCATCGCGAATCCCGCTGCCTCGCGCCCGATCACATAGGCTTTGACCACGTGCGGCAGGCCAGGTTGCAACCCGGCAAGCCCGCCTTCCTTTTCCAGCCCGCCACAGATCCAGCGTATGCGGTCGAAGGCCAGCAATGCCTTCAGGGCGCTGTCGACATTCGTGGCCTTCGAGTCGTTGACGTAAAGTACCCCCTCGGACTCCGCGATCACCTGGCTGCGATGCGGCAGGCCCGGATAACTGTGCAGCCCCTGCTCGATCACCTTGGGCGCCATGCCCATGGCGCGGCATGCAGCATAGGCGGCGCAGGCATTCTGGTGGTTATGCGCCCCCGGCAGCCCCAGGATCTGCCGCAGGTCGATGGCCGCCATCTGCCGCCCCTTGCGCCATTCGGTCAGGAACCCCTTGCGCGCAAAGACCTGCCAGCCCGGCCCCGTCAGCTTTTGCGCCGCGCTGACGCGGATCACACGGTCGTCGCCCGCCCCCATGGCCATCTGGTTGGCCAGGTATCGCCCCTCGTCCTCATCGACGCCAATCACCGCGCGATCCGGCCCGCCCTCGGCAAAAAGCCGGCGCTTGGCGGCGAAATACCCCCCCATGCCGCCATGCCGATCCAGGTGGTCGGGTGTGAGGTTGGTGAACAGGGCGATATCCGGCGTCAGCGCGCGGGCCAGCTCGGTTTGGTAGCTGGACAGTTCAAGCACCACCGCACCGCCCTCGCCCGGCATATCGATATCCAGCACACCGCGCCCGATATTCCCGGCCAGCTGGGCATCGCGCCCGGCCTCCTGCAACAAGTGATGGATCAGCGCGGCCGTGGTTGATTTCCCGTTCGAGCCCGTCACCGCGATCACCCGGGGCGGGCTGTCATAGGCGTCGAATCCCGCCGCGAAAGAGCGAAAGAACAAGCCGATATCATTGTCCACCGGCACGCCCGCCACCCAGGCCGCCGCAACCACCGGGTTGGGCCTTGGGTAAAGATGCGGGATGCCCGGGCTGACGATCAATGCCGACACGCCGTCAAGGGCACCCGCCCGCGAAAGATCACGAACGGTCAGCCCTTCGGCCTCGGCCCTTGCGCGCGCATCGGGGTTGTCGTCCCACGCCACCACCTTGGCGCCCCCGGCCTTCAGCGCCCGCGCTGCGGACAGGCCCGAACGCCCCAGCCCCAGAACCGCAACAACCTGTCCTTCGAACCCTTGCACCGGGATCATGCGTGCCTCCGCCATTGCCTTGGGCCAGATCGCTACCGCAAAGCAGGCGACGGCGAAAGCCCCTGCAACACCGGGGCCCGAAGTCTCAGCGCCGTTCGTCGGGGCCGGGCACCAGCCCGTAGTGCGCCGCAACACGCCAGACATGGGCCGGCACCATGTTCTTGACCCGCGCCGGATGGGCGCGGCGCAGATGCAAGATACTCTCGATCGCCTTCATCTCGACACGCGCCCGGGCGAATTCCAGGCCGCGCGGCCCGATACGCGGCTGCAACCACGCCACGATTGGACGCACCCAACCGGGCATCCGCCGCAATGGCAAGCCGCCTGCCGCACGCTCGGTATTGGCCAGGAATCCCTTTACAGCCGCCTCGCGCCGCCCCTTGTCGACCAGCGGACGCGTGACAACGCGCTCTCCCATTGCGGCCAACATCTCGGCCCCGCGCGCGTTGCGCACGATCAGCCATTGGTCCCCGTCACCGCCCATGTAGCCCACCGTGATATCGGCCAGCCGGTTGGTGTAATCCACGCATGTCTTGCAGGTCATCGGAAAGAAATCCGCCGGCAAGTCCGAAATCGGCAACTTGAGAAACGGGATGAACCGCGGCTTGCGCCCGTCGTCAAAGCGCAGCTCGACCCGGTAATCGGCACGAAACTCCAGGTAGGTGACGCGCTCGGGCCGATCCTCCAGCAAGGCAAGAAACTCGTGAAACCGCGCCGTGGTGGTATTGTCCGAACAGGGCGTACCAATCACGTAAAGCCGCTCCAACTCCAACTCGGCCTCGAGCGCGCGCAGCGCGTAGACCTGGCAGGGGATACCAACAACCGCCAAACGCCTGTGACCTGCCGCAATCGCGGGCTCCAGCAGCGCCAGTAACGGGCCAAACCCCATGCGCATGCCCCGGCACTCAGCCATCGCTTGCGGGTCGGTCACGATAACCGGGCGTGGCGCCCACCTGTCATCGGGGTCTGGCGCGGTGGCCAGAACCGCGTCGACCACGCCGGTGCGCAACAGCTCGGCCGCCAGCCCGGTGGTCAACCCGGTCCATTGCGCCCCCGGCGCGGGCGGGGCAAGCCGCGCGCGCAGCATGGCCTGCGTCACACCGAAAAACGCCTCGTCCCCGACGCCCGGCCGGCGGCCATGCACGCGCGCCTCGGCCGCCTCGTAATCGGGTTGAATGAACTGGCAGGCGCGCCCGCAGGCCCGGCCATCCCCCATGCGCGACACGCCGCAATCGGTGCACAGCCCGGCACGCGGCGCGCCCGACAGGGCTGGCGCCTGCAGTCCCTTTTCCGCATCGAACATGGCCAAACCTCCCGTCAATATGTGTCAACCATAGTTGACAGCGCAGGGTTTGGCCAGCCTGCCCGCTTCCTCTTGCCGCAAATACCCCGGGGGAGGCGCGCAGGGCGCGCCGGGGCAGCGCCCCCATCATCCGAGCCGCAGGCGAGATGTCATGCGCGCGGCACAGCCGCGCCCATTCGGATCAGCGCACCTTCAAAGTCGCAAGGCCGATCATCGCCAGGATCAGCGCGATGATCCAGAACCGGATCACGATCTGCGACTCGCTCCAGCCCTTCTTTTCATAGTGGTGGTGGATCGGCGCCATCAGGAAAACGCGCTTGCCCGTACGTTTGAAATAGCCGACCTGGATGATCACGCTCAATGCCTCGACAACGAACAGCCCACCGACGATTGCCAGCACGATCTCGTGCTTGGTGGCAACGGCAATGGCGCCCAGGGCACCGCCAAGGGCCAGGCTGCCGGTATCGCCCATGAACACCGCCGCCGGCGGCGCGTTGTACCACAAGAATCCCAGCCCGCCGCCGATCAGGCCGGCCACGAAAACAAGGATCTCGCCCGTTCCGGGCACGTAATGCACATCAAGGTAGTCGGTGAAATCGACCCGCCCCACCGCGTAGGCGATGACGCCGAACGTGCCGGCCGCGATCATGACCGGCATGATGGCCAGGCCATCCAAACCGTCGGTCAGGTTCACCGCGTTCGCCGCCCCCACGATCACGATCATCGCGAAGGGAATGAACAGGTAGCCCAGGTAAAGCAGCGTTTCCTTGAACACCGGGAAAGCCAGGTGGTTCGACAACGGCGTGGGGTGGTAGTGAGCGGCCCACCAGGCCGCGATACCCGCGATCAGAAAGCCCAGACCAAGGCGCAGCTTGCCCGACACGCCCTTGGTGTTCTGCTTGCTGACCTTGGCGTAATCGTCCGCGAACCCGATCAACCCGTAGCTCATGGTCACGAAAAGCACCATCCAGACGAACGGGTTGTCCAGCCGCGCCCATAGCAGGGTCGATGACAACAGCGCCCCCACGATCAGCAGCCCGCCCATGGTGGGCGTGCCCGCCTTGGCCATGTGCCCTTCGGGGCCGTCATCGCGAATGGGTTGGCCCCTGCCCTGGCGCTTGCGCAAAACATTAATCAGCGGACGGCCGAACAGGAAGCCGAACAGAAGCGCGGTAAAGAACGCCCCGCCCGAACGGAAAGTGATGTAGCGAAAGAGATTGAAGACATCGCCGCCATCCGACAGCTCGGTCAACCAATACAGCATCTATTCGGCCCCTTTTTCAGATGATCGCGCGGCATGGCCCAGTTTGCGCAGCGCGTCAACCACCGCGGACACCTTGCTGCCCTTCGATCCCTTGACAAGCACCACGTCCCCCGCGTCAAGCAGGCGCCGCACGCGGGCTGCCATGGCACCGGCATCGGCGTGCCATTCTCCACGCATGTTCGCGGGCAATGCCTCGTGCAGGTGGCGCATCCGCTGGCCAACGCAATGCACCCTGTCCAGGCTGGCGATCCATGGCAAGTCGGCGATGGCCACATGCATGGCGATCTCGTCCTGACCCAGTTCCAGCATATCGCCCAGTATGGCAATGCGCCGCCCCTTCGAGACACGCCCGATGCCATCGTCGGTCCGGGCGGCGGCCAACACTTCAAGCGCGGCCGCCATCGAACTGGGGTTGGCGTTGAAGGCATCGTCGATCAGTTCGAACACCAGGTCCTCGTTGACCGTGTCCATGTGAATGCGTTCGCGCGCGCCGCGCCCGGCGGGGGGCGCCCATCGACCCAGGTCGCTGGCGGCGATGCCGAGGTCAAGCCCAAGCGCGCTGACCACCGCCAGCACCCCCATGCCGTTGACCGCGAAGTGCCGGCCCGCGGCCTGCACCTTGAACAGCATCGGCCGACGCCAGGCCCGGCCACGCACGACCGTGGTTGTGTCGATCAACCGGATCACGGTCGCCCGGTGGTGGTTTCGCGCGGCCTCGCCGAATGTCAGCACCTTCGCGCCCATCGCGCGGGCGCGGTCTTGCAGGATATGCGTCGTGTCGATGTCGCCGTTCAGCACGGCAAAGCCCGCGGGTTCCAGCCCGTCGGCGATGCTGGCCTTTTCATGGGCGATACCATCGAGGTTTTCAAAGGCTTCCAAGTGCGCTGCGGCCACGGTTGTGACCATCACCACATGCGGGCGCGCCAGCCTTGACAGCGGCGCGATTTCGCCCGGTGCGTTCATGCCGATCTCGATCACCGCGAACTCGGTATCCGCCGGCATCCGCGCAAGGGTCAGCGGTACGCCCCAATGGTTGTTATAGCTTGCCTCGGCCGCATGGGTGCGGCCCTGCCCCGACAACACCATGCGCAGCATTTCCTTGGTCGAGGTCTTGCCGACCGAGCCGGTCACCCCGATCACCTTGGCCCGCGTGCGATCCCTGGCCGCCCGGGCCAGGTCCTCGAGCGCCGCCAACACGTCCGGCACGATCAACAGCGGCGCATCGGGGGGCACCCCATCGGGCACATGGCTGACAAGCGCGGCAGCGGCCCCCTTGGCCAGGGCCTGCGCGACGAATTCATGCCCGTCGCGCGCCGCCTTGAGCGCCACGAAAAGATCGCCCTCCTGCAGGGTGCGGGTGTCGATCGAAACGCCGGTGGCCGACCAGGAAGCGGTGGCGTCGCCGCCGGTGGCGCGGGCGGCATCCGCCGCAGTCCAGAGCACGGGCGCGTTCATGGCATCAACCCGTCCAGCGCGGCCACGGCGACGCTGGCCTGTTCGGCATCATTGAAGGGATAGACCGTGTCGCCCACGATCTGGCCGGTCTCGTGCCCCTTGCCGCAGATCAGCAGGGCATCGCCGGGTTGCAGAGCATCGACGCCGCGCAGGATGGCCTCGGCCCGGTCGGCCACCTCGATGGCCGAGGCGGCCGATGCAGTGGTGGCCAAACCTTCCATCACCGCCGCGCGAATGGTGGCGGGGTCTTCGCTGCGCGGGTTGTCATCGGTCACGATCACAAGATCGGCGTTTTCGCCTGCCGCCCGCCCCATCAGCGGGCGCTTGGCACGGTCTCGATCGCCGCCGGCCCCCACGATGGCCACCAGCCGCCCCATCACATGCGGGCGCAATGCGCGCAGCGCGGTCGCCACCGCGTCGGGCGTATGGGCGTAATCGACGAAAACCGCTGCCCCGTTGTCGCGCGTGGCCGCCAGTTGCATCCGGCCCGGCACGGTTTCCAACTGTGGCAAGACGCGCAGCACCGCCTCGGGGTCGGCCGCCCCCGCCGCGATGACCAACCCCGCCGCGATGGCCACGTTCTCGGCCTGGAAACCGCCGATCAGCGGCAGTCGAAGCAGATGCACCTCGCCCTGCCAGGCCAGCCGCAATTGCTGCCCGGTGGCATCGAACCGCTGCGCCTGCAATTGCAGGTCCATGCCGGGATTGTGCCCCACGCGGATAACCTGCTGGCCGCGATGCTCGGCGATTTGCGCCATGTCGGGACCGCGCGGATCATCCATGTTGATCACGGCGGTGCCATCCTGGGGCAGAACGCGACCAAAAAGCCCGGCCTTGGCGGCGAAATACGCGTCGAACGTCTTGTGATAATCAAGGTGATCCTGGGTGAAATTCGTGAAACCCGCCGCGCGCAGGTGCACGCCATCCAGCCGTTTCTGATCCAACCCGTGGCTGGATGCTTCCATGGCGGCATGGGTAATGCCGGCGGCGGCGCAATCGGCCAGGGCACGATGCAACGTGATGGGCTCGGGCGTGGTGTGGGCCAGAGGCGCGGTATAGGCCCCCTCGACCCCGGTCGTGCCCAGGTTGACGGCCTGCGCGCCCAACGCGATCCAGATCTGGCGGGTGAAGGTCGAGACCGATGTCTTGCCGTTGGTGCCGGTCACCGCCACCATCGTGGCAGGCTGCGCGCCGAACCACAGCGCCGCCGCCCCGGCCAACGCCTCGCGCGGATCTTCCGCCACGACCACGGCGGGATCATGGGCGTCGATCTGCTCGGCCGCCAAGGCTGCGCCTGCCGCATCTGTCAGCACCGCCACCGCGCCCAGGCCCAGCGCGTAGCGGATGAACTCGGCCCCGTGCACCCGGCTGCCGGGCAAGGCTGCGAAAAGAAAACCCGCTTTCACCTCGCGGCTGTCCACGGCAAGGCCCGTGATCGAAACCTCGCGGCCGCCTGAAGCGGTCAGCCCCAGCTGTGCCAGTGTCTTTGTCTGCCCGCCCATGCACCCTGCCCGCGTTCATTCAGATGATGTGAGCGTTATATCAGCCAGGTTGCCCGGTTCAATCTCGGGCCACAGGCCAAGCAGGGGCGCAACCCGGCGGATCATCTCGGCGGCCACCGGCACGGCTGTCCAGCCCGCGGTGCGGCGCGGCTCGTCGCCGCTGGTTTCCACCGGCTCGTCCAAAGTGACGACAAGAACGTATTTCGGATCATGGGCTGGGAACATGCTGGCGAAGGTCGCAATCACCTTGTCCTCGTAATAGCCGCCGCCGCGCTCCTTGGGCTTGTCAGCCGTGCCGGTCTTGCCGGCCACGGCGTATCCCGGCACGTCGCCAAAGCTGGCAGTGCCCTCGGTCACGACCTTGCGCAACATCTGCCGGCTGGCCTCGGCCACGTCGGGCGACAGCACGCGCGGCCCGTATTGCGGCCGGTCCTGCTTGATAACGGTGGGTGCGACATACATGCCCCCGTTGGCTATCGCGGCGTACCCGGCCGCAAGATGAAGTGGCGTTGCCGACATGCCGTGGCCATAGGAAACCGTCATGGTGCTGAGTTCGGACCAGTTGGGGGGCAACAGCGGGCGCCCGCCTGCCGCCTCGACGATTTCCAGCGGTGTCGGCTCGAACATCCCGATGCTGCGCAGAAAGTCTTGCTGTCGCTCTTCGCCGATCATCTGCGCGATCCGGGCGGTGCCGATATTCGAGGATTTGACGATCACCTTCGTGGCGGACAGTTCCGGCCCGTAATTGCGAAAGTCGCGAATTCTATGCTTGCCCCAGCGCAACGGGCCCTTGGTGTCGATCACGGTCGATGGATTGATCAACCCCAGTTCCATCGCCTGGGCCACTGCGAAGATCTTGAAGGTCGAGCCCAGCTCATACACACCCTGCACCGCGCGGTTGAACAGCGGGCTGTCGCTGGGGTTGCCCTCGGTCGGGGCGCGCGGCCTGTCGTTGGGGTCGAAATCGGGCAAGCTGACCAGCGAAATAACCTCGCCGGTATGCACATCCATCAATACCGCCGCCGCGCCCTTGGCGTTCATCAGGCGCATACCGCCGTGCAACACCCGTTCGGCTGCAGCCTGCACCGACAGGTCCAGCGACAATTCCAGCGGCTGTCCGCCGCGTGCCGCGTCGCGCAGCAGCTCGTCATATTGCTTTTCGATCCCCGCGACGCCGATCACCTCGGCGGCATGCACACCCTCGCGGCCGAAACTGGCGCCGCCCAGGATATGCGCGGCCAGTTTGCCATTGGGGTAAAGGCGCATCTCGCGCGGGCCGAACAACAGGCCCGGCTCGCCGATGTCATGCACGGCCTGCTTTTGCTCGGGGCTGAGTTTTTTCTTGATCCACAGGAACTTGCGCTTGCCGGTGAAATCCTCCAGCAGATCGGACTCGTTCAGGTCGGGAAAGATCTGTGCCAATTCGCGGGCTGCGCGCGCTGGTTCGATCATCTGCGGCGGCTGTGCATAGAGCGAATAGGTATCGAGATTGGTTGCCAGCACGCGGCCCCTGCGGTCGACGATATCGGCCCGCTGCGCGATAATCGCTGCCCCTGCGGCGCTGGCGCGCGGTTCAGCCGGTTCCGACGCGGCCAGGTGGCCCATGCGCGCACCGATCACCGAAAAGGCGCAGAAAAACGCCAGGCCCAGCACCAACAACCGCCCCTCGGCCCGGCGCCGCGCGCGGTCGCGCATTTCCTCGTGGCGCAGGCGAATGTTCTCGCGCTCGATCGCGTCGGGGTTTTCGCCCTTTTGCCGTGCATCAAGGATACGCGCCAACGGGCGCAGCGGTGTGCGGATCATTCGCTTGCCTCCGTCGCGTTCATGGCCGAGGACACGTCAACCGGCTGTGTAACCGGCAGCATCTGGCCCTGCGGCGGATACGGCACCTTGTCGACCCGACCGAACTGCTCGGGCGCGAAGGGCAGCAGCCCCAGCTTGTCGAAATTCAGCGTTGCCAGCTCGCGCAGACGGTCGGGCCGGTTGAGATAGGCCCATTCGGCGCGCAGCACCGAAAGCCGGGCGCGCGCCGAGGCGATATCGCGCTGCAATTGCTCGCTCTTGGCCAATGCTTCCTGCGTCTTGTAGTTCTCGTGATAGGCCCAGAAGGCAAGGCCGATCACGGCGCAGGCGGTCAGGATTGACAGGATCGATCGCATCTCAACGCTCTCTCTTCACTTGCGGCAGCCCCAGCGCCTTGCGGTCGCTTTGCCCGGGCGGGGCATCGGTGCGAATGCCGACACGCAGCTTGGCGCTGCGCGCACGCGGATTCTCGGCCAACTCATCGGCGTCGGGGCCGATGGCCTTTTTCGTTGGCAGGGTAAATTGCGGCGCCACCTCTTCGGGTTGCGGCGCATAGCGGTTGGCACGACCGCCCCCGCCCGACCGGTCGATCAGGAACCGCTTCACGATCCGGTCCTCGATCGAATGAAAGGTGACCACCGCCAGCTTGCCCCCGGGTTTAAGCGCGCGTTCCGCGGCCTCGAGCCCGGAAACCAGTTCGCCATATTCGTCATTCACCGCCACGCGCAGCGCCTGGAAAGTGCGTGTCGCCGGGTGAGTCTGGCCGGGCTTCGGCCGTGGCAGGCAACCCTCGACGATCTCGGCCAGGCGCAGGGTCGTGGTAATCGGCGCCTCGGCCCGCGCGCGCAGGATGGCCCGCGCGATACGACGGCTCGCCCGCTCTTCGCCGTAATGGAACAGTATATCGGCCAGCGCCGCCTCATCGGCGGTGTTGACGATGTCGGCGGCGCTTTCGCCCGCCTGCGCCATCCGCATGTCGAGCGGGCCGTCGCGCATGAAGGAAAACCCGCGCTCTGCCTGGTCGAGCTGCATCGAGCTGACGCCGATATCGAGTACCACGCCATCAAGGTCTTGCCCGTATTCATCCAGCCGCGAAAACAGGCCCTCGACCATCTGCAAGCGGTCGCCGTACCCGTCGGCCCAACCCGCGGCCATCCGGAATGCCAGCGGATCACGATCAACCGCGATCACGCGCGATGCGCCCGCCGCAAGCAGCGCACGGGTATAGCCGCCCGCGCCGAACGTGCCATCCAGCCAAACGCCCGAAACCGGATTGATGGCCCGCATAAGCGGACGCAGCAAAACCGGAACATGCGGAGCGGTATCAGGGGTGGCGGCAGCAGACATCGGCCTACCCCGCCTGTGGCCCATCAAGCAGGACGAGCGGATCGAAATCCTCGGGCAATTCGTCAAGCCAGGCTTCGGTCTTGGCCAGTTCTTCCTGCTCGTATGTCTCGGGCTTCCATATCTGGAACGTGTCGCCGGCGGCGATAAAGAATGCCTCGGCCTCGATCCCGATTTTCTGGCGCAGCTTGGCGCTCAGAACGATACGGCCCGTTTCATCGACCCTGGCCGGCTCCGACTGGCCGCTGAACAGCCGCTCAAGCAGGCGGCGTTCTTTCGATCCACGCGGCAGAGCGGCGATTTTTTCGTCAACCTCGTCGATCGCTTCCATCGTGTAACATTCAAGGTATTTGCGGCGATGGTCGCCGTAGACGATCACGAATTCGGGGCTCAGCCCATCGGTCCAGTTCGGGTCGCCCGCCTCGAGCACACGGCGAAAAGAGGCCGGAATCGAGACCCGCCCCTTGCTGTCCACCTTGTGGTGGCTTTCACCTCTGAACCTGCGAACCACTGTCCCGTGATCCTCTCATTTCCCCCGGATGCAGCGATTGACCCCTTGGAAACGAAACGGCGGATTGAGCTGCTGCCACTGCCCAATCCGCCGCCCTCGTCCCGCTCTGCGGGGTGTCCGACTGCGCGCGCCACCTGGGGGGATGTCTGCTCGCTCGCGCGCCGGATCTCTCATTCTGATGAAGCGGGTGCCTGTATGAAACCTGACTTGGGAGTGTTTCGGGAGCTTGGCGCCCCTCTTTGATCCCGTCCTCATCGTGCAAACAGGGATGACATGGGAATTCATGGAAATCAACAAGAATTTGACCCCAAGCGCCACAGGATATTGTTCACGCCCTACCTGCCAAACAAGATATTGGGGTAATTTTTGACCAATTCACACCTAATATGGGAAATAATTCGAAACCCAACACAATATATTGAGAAACCCGGCGCGCCCCCAAACCTCCCACGATTTCCCGAAAAAATTTGCCGTGGCTCTGCAGGAATGGCTTTTTCCATGAATTCTTCCACGAATCCAGCCAGATTCAAGCCAATCAACCAGAGCGTGATTCGAATGTCACGGGGCCGGACCACGAATTCCCATGGCATATCCCATGGCATACTACGCGGGCCCGCGTGGTGCGGTCGCGGGCACCGAATGACGTGAAGACTTGAAGAACTGGTGCGGCGTCAGGCCATGCCGCCGGCCACAAGACCCTGTGCCAGCTTGGCATAGGCCTCGGATACCGGGCCGTCGCCCGCTGCGACGGGGGTACCGGCATCGCCCGCGACCCGTGTTTCCAGATCGATGGGCAACTGCGCCAATAGCGGCACGCCCATCTTTTCGGCCTCGGCCGCAACACCGCCATGCCCGAATATCTGCGACTCGTGCCCGCAATTCGGGCAAACGAATGTCGACATGTTCTCGACAAGGCCCAGGATCGGAGTTTTAAGCGTATGAAACATGTCGATCGCCTTGCGCGCATCCAAAAGCGCCACATCCTGCGGCGTTGACACCACGATGGCGCCGGTCAGGTCGGATTTCTGGCACAGCGTCAGTTGCACGTCGCCCGTACCGGGCGGCAGGTCGACGATCAACACATCCAGATCGCCCCATTCCACCTGCCCCAGCATCTGCTGCAGCGCCCCCATCAGCATGGGTCCGCGCCAGACAACCGCCTTGGCCGGGTCCAGCATCAGCCCGATGGACATCATCGTGACACCATGCGCTTGCAGCGGAATGATCGTCTTGCCGTCAGGGCTGGCGGGGCGCTTGCTGACGCCCATCATGCGCGGCTGGCTGGGGCCGTATATATCGGCATCCAGCAAACCGACGCGGCGGCCCTGCTTCGCCAGCGCCACGGCCAGGTTCGATGAAACGGTGGATTTGCCGACCCCGCCCTTGCCCGAGGCAATCGCGAGGATGCGGTCAACGCCCGCCGGTTTCATGGGGCCAGCCTGCGGCTTGGGATGCCCCCCGACCTTGAGGCTGGGCGCCGGCTTGGGCGCGGCCTGTGACGGGCCATGCGCGGTCAGCGCCACCGAAACGCGCCCGACACCGGGCAGGCCGGAAACCGCCTGTTCAGCCGCGGCGCGCAATGGCTCCATCTGGCGGGCGGCGTCGGCACTGGGCGCCTCGATCACGAATCGGACCGCGTCGCCATCAACCGTCAACGCACGCACAAGATCACTTGAAATCAGGTCGCGGCCATCGGGCAGGCGCAGTTTCGCCAAAGCCTGTTCCACCGCCTCTTTCGATACAACCATACCGCTCGCCTCCTTATTATACATCATAGGTGTAGATTTTGAGCCGCAACGCAACCCCCGGCCAGAAACCTATTCACAAAGCGCCCAATATCACGGCAGACGCGACGTAAAGTAGGGCAGCAATGCTTATGCATTTTCTGCATGGCAGCATTGCGCAGGAATTTATTGTGCAGCCGCAGCATTTCCCTACATAAAGCTCGTAACAGCGGCGCAACGGCGTCGGACGAGACAGCAGCAAGGACCACCAAGATGGCTTTCGCATCGAACATCCACGACAGCGTTCGCGCCCCCCGCCGGGCCGGCCTGTTTGCCAACCTTATCGAGCGTGTATCGCGCTATCGCCAATATCGCCAGACGGTGAACGAGCTTGGCGCCCTGAACGCGCGCGAATTGGCTGACTTGGGCATCTGCCGTGCGCAGATCCGCGCCCTGGCCTTTGAAGCGGCCTACCGCGACCAGGCCTGAAGAACACCGAGTTCAGGTGCTCCTCTCCTCCTCCCTGGGGCATCTGTGAACTGGCGGCAGCGTCTCTCCTCCTCCCTGACGCTGCCGCACCTTATAACGGCCCGCACGGGCCAACCGGATACGGTCCTGCCTCTCCTCCTCCCTGGCAGGCCCGTTGTAAGGTCGGCGGCACCCTCTCCTCCTCCCTGGGTGCCGCCGAACGTCACGACGCCCCGACCGGGGCACCGGATACGGGGCGTTCCTCCTCCTCCCTGAACGTCTCGTTGACCAAACGGCGGCACCCCTCCTCCTCCCTGGGTGCCGCCGTTTCCTTTTCCAGCCACCGCCAAGAATACCGCGCCCCATGACAAGGGGTCGGATACAAGCATTGCAAGGGCATTCGCCTTAGTTTGCGGGGTCCGGCCAGTCAGCGGGATCGAGCCGAAACAGCTTGCCCATCTGCGCATATATTTCCGGGGCATCGCGTTTGAGCGCTTGCGGCTTCTCAAAGAACATCTCGACCGCGACGGCAAAGAACTCTTCGTGATTTTCCGCGCCATAGGCATCGATCGCGGTCTTTCGCCCACGGCTGACCTGGTGGGTGTGGTCCTTGTAGGCGGTCAGGAACGCCTTTTCCCATTCGGCAAAACTTTGGCCCGGCCCAAGAACGGGCACCCCGTTGGTAGCTCCGGTCAGCGCGTCGATCTGGTGGGCAAACTCGTGGAACACGACATTCTGCCCGTCGCGGTCATTCAATGCACCTTGCCGCGAATGTGCCCATGACAGGATCACCGGCCCATGCAACCAGCTTTCGCCCGAGCGAACGATTTCCTTTTCAGTCACGACATAGCCGCTGTGGTGACGCTGCACCGATTTGAACGCGTTGGGATAGACAAGGATAGTGGTCAACCCGTCATACCACTGGTCCGAGTTGACCAGCAGCAAAGATGCCTGCGCCGCGATTGACAGCTTCATCTCTTGCGTCACGTCCAGGCCGTTGCACCCATGGAAATCGACCTGGTCGAGGAAACGGTTGATCCGGCCCTCCAGTGCGGTGCGCAGATCGGCGGGCAGCCGACGGGTCAACGGCACCTCTTTTTCGACCAGCGCGCGCTGCGCCGGGGTAAGCGGCGTTGACAGCAGGCCCGCGATGGCCCGTGCCCGCGCCCTGCGGCGCCAAAGCAGCAGCCCGGCCACGGCGGCGGGACCAAGGAAAAGCGCCAGATACAGCATCTCGGTCAGAACGGGATGTCATCGGCGGCCATCACGAACTTGGCCACCACCTTTTTCACCCCGGCCTTTTCGAATGCGATTTCGAGCTTGTCGCCCTCGATCGCCTCGATACGGCCATATCCGAATTTCTGGTGGAACACCCGCTCGCCCACGGTATGCGCGCTGACGGCCTGGCTGTCGATCACCGCGTGGCGGGTTTCGCTTGGCTGGCCAACCGGGCGCTGATCACGCCGCGCCTGCAACCGCCTCCATCCCGGCGAGTTATACACATTGGCCTCGGCCGCGCGGTCCATGACGCCTGCGCCGCCCATGCCCGAAGCACCGTAGCCCCCGCCATACAGCCCCGGAGGCGTCAGCACCTCGACATGCTCTTCGGGCAATTCGTCGATGAAACGGCTGGGCATCTGGCTTTGCCACTGGCCGAATACCCGGCGGTTCGAAGCAAAGGATATCGTGCACACCTCCTCGGCCCGCGTGATGCCCACATAGGCCAGGCGCCGCTCTTCCTCGACCCCTTTCAGCCCGCTTTCATCCATGCTGCGCTGCGACGGGAATAACCCGTCCTCCCAACCCGGCAGGAACACGGCGGGAAATTCCAAGCCCTTGGCAGCGTGCAGGGTCATGATCGACACCTTCTGACCGCCATCGTCGCTGTCATTGTCCATCACCAGGCTGACATGCTCCAGGAACCCTTGCAGGTTCTCGAACTCTTCCAGGTGATTCACCAGTTCCTTCAGGTTCTCAAGCCGCCCCGGTGCCTCGGGCGTCTTGTCGTTCTGCCACATGCCGGTATAGCCGGATTCGTCCAGGATGATGCCCGCAAGCTCGGAATGGTCCACGTCGGCATCACCCGCCATCCGGCCCCAGCGATCCAGGTTTTCCACCAGGAAGGACAATTGCGCCGCACCCTTGCCTGTCAGGCGCCGCTCGGCCACGGCGATGCGCGCCCCTTCGACCAGGTTGACGCCAAACTCGCGCGCGGTGCGCTGGATCGTTTGCTGGGCCTTGTCGCCCAACCCCCGCTTGGGCGTGTTCACGATACGCTCGAACGCGAGGTCATCCTCGGGGCTGATCACCACCCGGAAATAGGCCATCGCGTCGCGAATCTCCATGCGCTCGTAAAAGCGCGGGCCACCGATCACCCGGTAGGGCAGACCGATGGTCAGGAACCGATCCTCGAAGGCGCGCATCTGGTGCGAGGCCCGCACGAGAATGGCAATCTCGTCCAGGCCGAAGGGCCGCATCCCACGGGTGCCACCCTGCATCGCCTCGATCTCTTCGCCGATCCACCGCGCTTCTTCCTCGCCATCCCAATGGCCGATCAGGCGCACCTTCTCGCCATCCTCGGCGTCTGTCCACAGTTCCTTGCCCAGCCGCCCCTCGTTGCCGCGAATAACGCCGCTGGCCGCGGCCAGGATATGCGGGGTCGAGCGATAATTCTGCTCCAGCCGCACCACCTTGGCGCCTTCAAAATCCTTCTCGAAGCGCAGGATGTTGCCCACCTCGGCCCCGCGCCAGCCATAGATCGACTGGTCGTCGTCGCCCACGCAGCAGATGTTGCGATGCCCGCCCGCCAACAGCCGCAACCACATGTATTGCGCCACGTTGGTATCCTGGTACTCGTCCACCAGGATGTAACGGAACCAGCGGCGGTATTGCTCCAACACATCGTCATGGGCCTGGAAAATCGTGACGACATGCAGCAGCAGGTCGCCGAAATCCACCGCGTTCAACTCTTTCAGGCGCGCCTGGTATTGCGCGTAAAGCTCAACCCCACGGTTGTTATAGGCCCCGGCCTCGGAGGCGGGCACCTTTTCGGGCGTCCAGCAGCGGTTTTTCCACTGGTCGATGATGCCCAGCAACATCCGCGCCGGCCAGCGCTTGTCGTCGATATTGGCCGCCCTTACCAATTGCTTGAGCAACCGCAGCTGGTCGTCGGTATCGAGAATCGTGAAATTGCTTTTCAGACCTGCCAGTTCGGCATGCCGGCGCAACAGCTTTACACAGATCGAATGAAAGGTGCCCAGCCAGGGCATGCCCTCGACCTGCTGGCCCAACAGCCGGCCCACCCGCTCTTTCATCTCGCGCGCGGCCTTGTTGGTGAACGTCACCGACAGGATCTCGTTCGGGCGCGCGCGTCCGGTGTTCAGCAAATGCACGATCCGCGCGGTCAACGCCTTGGTCTTGCCCGTGCCGGCGCCTGCCAACATCAAAACAGGGCCATCCAGCGCCTCGACCGCGGACCGCTGCGCGGGGTTCAATTCGTCCAGGTAGGGCGCTCCGCGCGCAGCCATCGCCCGCGCCGACAATGACGCCCCTTCGAACGCATCCATTTCGTCAAAACTGCTCATGGGCAGACAATAGCGCGGGCCATGGGTGAATTAAAGATATGTTCAGCAATTGTTCCACTTCGCCTTGCCAAATAATTGCCGAGCAACCGCCAGACGCGCGTTTTCGACAATTCCAGGCGGCCCGACAGGGGCAGGCTGGACAATCGCGCATGGACCGCGCCAAATGCACGCATGGATCTGCACACGCTTTACCCCGGCCTTGACGACCTGAAACGCCGTGCCCGCGCACGCTTGCCGCATTTCGTCTGGGAATATCTCGACAGCGCCACGGGGGCCGAGACCACCAAGGCCCGCAACCGCGCGCAGCTTGATGAAATCCTGATGCGCCCCTCGATCCTGCATGGCCCGCTTGATCATGACCTTTCAACCCGGCTGATGGGGGCGGAATGGGCGCTGCCCATTGGCGTGGCGCCGGTGGGCATGTCCGGGCTTGTCTGGCCCGAAGCCGAGATCCTGCTGGCGCGCAACGCCGCGCGCGCGAACATTCCCTATTGCCTGTCCACCGTGGCCTGCAAGACGCCCGAACAGGTGGGCCGTCATGCGCAGGGGCGCGGCTGGTTCCAGCTATACCCGCCGAAAGACCCTGAAATCCGCCGTGACATGGTCAGGCGCGCCCGAGACGCAGGGTTTGACACGCTGGTGCTGACGGTGGACCTGCCCGCGCCTTCGCGCCGCGAACGCCAGACCCGCTCGGGCATCACGCAACCGCCGCGGCTGACCCCGCGCCTGCTGACACAGATCGCGCGTCGCCCGCATTGGGCGCTGGCCACCGCGATGAATGGCCGCCCGCGCATGCCCACCATCGCGAAATACGCCGACGACACGCCCGGCATGGCCCCGACCGAACATATCGGCTACATCCTTCGCACCTCGCCCGACTGGGAATACCTGCGCTGGCTGCGCGACAATTGGCAGGGTGCGTTCGTCGTCAAGGGCGTGCTGAACCCGCAGGATGCCACGGCGCTGGAGGCCGAGGGCGTCGACGGGATATGGGTATCCAACCACGCCGGCCGGCAATTCGACGCCGCGCCCGCCAGCATCGAGGTGCTGCCCGCGATCCGTGCGGCCACGACCTTGCCGATCATTTTCGACAGCGGCGTGGGTGGCGGGCTGGATGTCCTGCGCGCCGTGGCGCTGGGGGCCGACATGGTGATGATGGGCCGCGCATGGCATTACGCGCTGGCCGCGCTGGGGCGCGACGGCCCGCGCCACCTGACCGAGATGTTCGAGCGCGACATAATCGCCAACATGGGCCAGGTCGGCGCCACGCGACTGGCCGAGGTGGCCGATCGGCTGATCCGCGCCTGAGCCTGGATGGCGTCGCGGGGCCCATGAATTGTTGCAAGAATATTGCCAGCTCGGCGCTACAGCCTATTGCGCTGCGGCGCGGCATGACGCTAGCAATACCTGATTCACCACGCGGTGATGACCAAGAAGGAACCTCTGCATGACCGACTTCAAGAAAATCCTCATCGCGAACCGGGGCGAAATTGCCATTCGGATCATGCGTGCCGCCAACGAGATGGGCAAACGCACGGTCGCCGTCTTTGCCGAAGAGGACAAGCTGGGCCTGCACCGCTTCAAGGCCGACGAGGCCTATCGCATCGGCGAGGGTCTGGGCCCCGTGGCCGCGTATCTCGCGATTGACGAGATCATTCGCGTTGCAAAGCAATCAGGCGCCGACGCGATCCACCCGGGCTATGGCCTGCTGTCGGAAAACCCCGATTTCGTCGATGCCTGCAAGGCAAATGGCATCACCTTCATCGGGCCGAAAGCCGAAACAATGCGCGCGCTGGGTGACAAGGCCAGTGCCCGTAAGGTCGCGATCGAGGCGGGGGTGCCCGTCATTCCTGCGACCGATGTTCTGGGCGATGATTTCGACGCGATCGCCAAGGAGGCCGAGAAAATCGGCTATCCGCTGATGCTCAAGGCGTCATGGGGCGGTGGCGGGCGCGGCATGCGCCCGATCAACGGCCCGAAAGAGTTGAAGGACAAGGTGCTTGAGGGCCGCCGCGAGGCCGAGGCCGCGTTTGGCAACGGCGAGGGGTATCTTGAAAAGATGATCACCCGCGCGCGCCATGTCGAAGTGCAGATCCTGGGCGACCGTGACGGCAACATCTATCACCTGTTCGAACGCGACTGCTCGGTCCAGCGCCGCAACCAGAAGGTCGTGGAACGCGCCCCTGCGCCCTACCTCTCCGAGGCGCAGCGCGAAGAACTGTGCGAGTTGGGCCGCAAGGTCTGCGCCCACGTGAATTACGAATGTGCCGGCACCGTCGAGTTCCTGATGGATATGGACACGGGCCAGTTCTACTTCATCGAGGTCAACCCGCGCGTGCAGGTCGAACACACGGTGACCGAAGAGGTCACCGGCATCGACATCGTCCAGGCCCAGATCATGATTGCCGAAGGCAAATCGCTGGCCGAGGCGACCGGCAAGGCCAGCCAGTACGACATTCGACTCAATGGCCACGCGCTGCAATGCCGGGTGACGACCGAGGACCCGCAGAACAACTTCATCCCCGATTACGGCCGCATCACCGCCTATCGCTCGGCCACCGGCATGGGCATCCGCCTGGATGGCGGCACGGCCTATGCCGGCGGTGTCATCACGCGCTACTACGACAGCCTGCTGACCAAGATCACCGCCTGGGCCCCCACGCCCGAAAAGGCCATCGCGCGGATGGACCGCGCCCTGCGAGAGTTCCGCATTCGCGGCGTCAGCACCAACATTGCCTTTGTCGAGAACCTGCTTAAACACCCGACTTTCCTGAACAATCAATACACCACCACCTTCATCGACGACACGCCCGCGCTGTTCGAGTTCACCAAGCGGCGCGACCGGGGCACCAAGGTTCTGACCTATATCGCCGACATCACCGTGAACGGGCACCCCGAAACCGCCGGGCGCACCACCCCGCCCGCCGACCTGAAAGACCCGAAACCCCCGGCGCCCCGTGGCGAACCCACACCAGGCACGCGCAACCTGCTGGAGGAGAAGGGCCCCAAGGCGGTCGCAGACTGGATGCTGGCGCAGAAACGGCTGCTTCTGACCGACACCACCATGCGCGACGGGCACCAATCGCTGCTGGCCACGCGGATGCGGTCCATCGACATGATCAAGGTGGCACCCGCCTATGCCGCCAACCTGCCGCAACTGTTCAGCGTCGAATGCTGGGGCGGGGCCACCTTCGACGTGGCCTATCGCTTCTTGCAGGAATGCCCCTGGCAGCGCCTGCGTGACCTGCGCGCCAAGATGCCCAACGTGATGACGCAGATGTTGCTGCGCGCCTCGAACGGGGTTGGCTACACGAACTACCCCGACAACGTGGTGCAGGAATTCGTGCGCCAGGCGGCGGTATCGGGCATCGACGTGTTCCGCGTTTTCGACAGCCTGAACTGGGTCGAAAACATGCGCGTCGCGATGGACGCGGTGATCGAAAGCGGCAAGATCTGCGAGGGCACGATCTGCTATACCGGCGACATCCTCGATCCCGATCGCGCCAAGTACGACCTGAAATACTATGTCGGCATGGCACGGGAATTGCAGCAGGCGGGCGCGCATGTTCTCGGGCTCAAGGACATGGCGGGTGTGCTGAAACCGCAGGCCGCCCGCGCGCTGGTCAAGGCCCTGAAGGACGAGCTGGACATCCCCGTGCATTTCCACACCCATGACACCAGTGGGATCGGCGGGGCCAGCATCCTGGCCGCGGCCGAGATGGGCGTTGACGCCGCCGACGTGGCGATGGACGCGTTTTCCGGCAATACCAGCCAGCCCACACTGGGCTCGGTGGTCGAGGCGCTGCGCTGGAGCGACCGTGACACCGGGCTGGACATGGCCGAGATACGGCAGATCTCGGATTACTGGGAAAACGTGCGCCAGCACTACGCCGCTTTCGAATCCGCGCAGCAGGCGCCCAGCTCCGAGGTCTACCTGCACGAGATGCCCGGCGGCCAATTCACCAACCTGAAGGCACAGGCCCGCAGCCTCGGCCTGGAAGAGCGCTGGCCCGAAATCGCGCGCACCTATGCCGATGTGAACCAGATGTTCGGCGATATCGTGAAGGTCACGCCAAGCTCCAAGGTTGTGGGCGACATGGCGCTGATGATGGTCAGCCAGGGCCTGACGCGGGCGGAAGTCGAAGACCCCGAAAAGGACGTGGCATTTCCCGACAGCGTGGTCGACATGATGCGCGGCAACCTGGGCCAGCCGCCGGGCGGATTTCCCGAGCCCATCGTCAGGAAGGTGCTGAAAGACGAGAAACCCAACACGGAACGACCGGGCAAACACCTGGAGCCGGTCGACCTCGAGGCGACACGCGCCGAGTTGTCCGAGCAATTGGAAGGCCGGACCGTGGATGACGAGGACCTGAACGGTTACCTGATGTATCCCAAGGTGTTTCTCGACTACATGGGCCGGCACCGGATGTATGGCCCCGTGCGCACCCTGCCAACGCGCACCTTCTTTTACGGGATGGAACCGGGCGAAGAGATCAGCCCCGAGATCGACCCGGGCAAGATCCTGGAAATCCGCCTGCAGGCAGTTGGCGAAACCGACGAAAACGGCGAGGCCAAGGTTTTCTTCGAGTTGAACGGTCAGCCGCGCATCATCCGCGTGCCCAACAGAAAGATGAAATCCGAAACCGCCGCGCGCCCCAAGGCCGAGCTTGGCAACACCGCCCATCTCGGTGCCCCGATGCCCGGCGTGGTCGCCTCGGTCTCGGTCACCGCGGGCCAGTCGGTGAAGGAAGGCGACCTGCTGCTGACCATCGAGGCGATGAAGATGGAAACCGGCATCCATGCCGAACGCGACGCGGTGGTCAAAGCCGTGCATGTGCAACCGGGCGTGCAAATCGACGCCAAGGACCTGTTGGTGGAGTTCGAGTAGACCCGCGTGATCCAAAGGGCTGCGCCCCAAGGGCGCAGGCCGGGTATCTCGGCGCGTTCCGCGCCTCGGGCATGGGGGCTCTGCCCCCGTCGCCCGTTCCGGGCGCCCCCCCGGGGTATTTCCGGCAAAAGGAAGGGGAAGGCCAGCGACCTTCCCCCAAGGAAGACACCTCTTCCCCTTGCGCGGTCATCGGCACCCCTGCCTGTACCGCAGCAACCAGTTTGCAGAAAAATCGCAAAGAATCCGTTTTCCTCTTGCTTCAAATACCCCCGCCGGAGGCACCTGTCCGCTTCGCCTGCCCGTCCGTCCGGGTCTCTGCCGTAACCGCGCCGCCCACGGCCCGAGGTGGAAGGCGCAGCCTTTCGCCGAGACACCAGGCGCGCCGAAGGCGCACATCATGATCGCGTCGATGCTTGCCCATGCCGGGGCCGTGAAGGTCCATCTTTTTTCACCGCATCGTCATTTTTCCTCTTGCAAGCCCGGCGCAGAATTTATACCTCCTCAGCACCCAAGGACGCGGGCGTAGCTCAGGGGTAGAGCATTACCTTGCCAAGGTAAGGGTCGTGAGTTCGAATCTCATCGCCCGCTCCAATGGGTTCGGATCAAGGCGCCGACAGGCGCCTTTTCCTTTGGCCGACGGGCATCTGATGCGGGCGTAGCTCAGGGGTAGAGCATTACCTTGCCAAGGTAAGGGTCGTGAGTTCGAATCTCATCGCCCGCTCCAGATGTCGATGTACCCCCCCTGCCTTATGCCTTGTTGCCCAGCGTGACACGCCGCCCCCTTTCACACCGCGCGTCATGGCCCTATAAGCGGGCGCAAGACGGATATGGAGGCGCGAATGCGCAAGGCCGACATCACCCGCAAGACAGCGGAAACCGATATCTCGGTCCAGATCGACCTGGACGGCACCGGCATCTATGACAATGCCACCGGCGTGGGGTTTTTCGACCACATGCTGGATCAGCTCGCGCGGCACGCGCTGATCGATATGACCGTACGCTGCACTGGCGACACCCATATCGACGACCATCACACTGTCGAAGACGTGGGTATCGCCCTGGGCCAGGCGCTGGCACGGGCGCTTGACGACAAGCGTGGCATCCGCCGTTACGGTGAATGCGCCCTGCCGATGGATGACGCGCAGGTACGCTGCGCGCTTGATCTGTCGGGCCGGCCTTTCCTCGTGTGGGATATCACCATGCCGACCGGCAAGATCGGCAGTTTCGACACCGAATTGCTGCGGGAATTCTTCCAGGCGTTCAGCACCCATGGCGGCATCACGCTGCACCTGCACCAGGTCTGCGGCTTCAACAGCCACCACATTGCCGAGGCGGCTTTCAAGGCGGTGGCGCGCGCGCTGCGCGTGGCGGTCGAGACCGACCCGCGCAAATCCGATGCGGTACCGTCGACAAAGGGAACGCTCTGACCGTGACAACCGTCATTATCGATTACGAAAGCGGCAACCTGCATTCCGCGGAAAAGGCGTTTCAGCGCATGGCGCACGAAATGGACGCAGGCCCCGTCACCGTTACCGCGGACCCCGACCTGGTACGCTGCGCCGACCGGGTGGTTTTGCCGGGCGATGGCGCCTTTCCGGCCTGCCGGGCGCAGCTCTTCGACCATCGCGGCCTGTTCGAAGCGATGGAAGAGGTGGTGATCGGAGCCGGAAAACCGTTTCTCGGCATTTGCATCGGTATGCAAATGCTGGCCACGCGCGGCATGGAATACGCGGAAACCGCCGGGTTCAACTGGATCGGCGGCACGGTCAACCGGATCACGCCGGCGGATGCCACGTTGAAAGTGCCCCATATGGGCTGGAACGACCTGGTGATCGACCAGCCGCACCCGGTGTTCGACGGGGTGCAAACGGGTGATCACGCCTATTTTGTGCATTCCTACCACATGCAGGTCGTCGATAGGGCGCAGATGCTTGCGCATGTCGATTATGGCGGCCCGGTCACCGCCATCGTCGGGCGCGACAACATCCTGGGCATGCAGTTCCACCCCGAAAAAAGCCAGGCGACGGGGCTGCGCATGATCGCCAATTTCCTGAACTGGCAGCCTTAACGGGCCCAAAGGCGAGGTTCGGCCATCTCCAGCGAGTTTCCGGCAGGATCGCGAAAATAGATCGACCGCGCCCCGTTGGGCCAGGCGAAATCCGCCTCGATCTCGACCCCCGCGGCCTCCAGCCGCGCGCGCCACGCCGTCAGCGCCGGCGACTCGACCGCGAAACAGAAATGCCCCTCCCCGTGCGCACCATGCGGCGGAACGGGCATGTCGGGGTTACCGGGCGGTTTGACCGTTTCCTCGGGGTTGAAGATCAGCAAAACGCCCCCGCCTACGCGGTAGAACACGTGCCGTTCGCCGACGCGCAGGATTTTCTCCAAGGCCAGGATCTCGCCATAGAACGCTTCGGCCGCGTCCAAGTCGGGTGCATAAAGCGCGGCCTCCAGCAAGCCAAGCGGTGGAGGCGCCTTGGGCAGGTCCTTGTGTGTCATGCACGCAGGCTAACCTCTTGCGCAGACACTTGCAAAACTCAGTGAACCCGTGTCCAGCTTTGCGTTCGGCAAACAGGGCCCATACATCCCTTTAACTTCAGCCGGTCGCCTACCACACTGAACAGCCCATCAACGGTCGTCCTGTAAAGCGGCAGCAATACCTTGCCGCGGTACGTACCACTGCCTTGCGCCGTCACATCCCAGATCACGCGCTTGCCCACGTTCGGCGTGGTCACCTGCTGGCCCTCGGACCCGAAGGCCCGCAGAACCTTGCCACAGAACGATGCGCCGCAGGACGTGATCTGCATATGCGCCACCTGGTCCTTGTTGTCGGGGCCGGTAAGCCATGTGCCGACGATCGGTTCTGCTTGCGCCGCGCCGCCCGTAAGCAGCACAAGCGCAAGTATCGCACTTTTGCGTGTCATCTTGAATCCTCAAGGGTTAAGATGACTGTAATATACATGAAAACCGTTCGTCTGCCACCTGTCGGCAAAGGCCATGCGCGGTTCAGCGCCGACGTCCTAGCGCACCCGCGTCCAGTCCTGCTTGGCGCAAATCAGGCCACCGGCAACACACCCGGCCATCTTCAACGAATTGCCGTTCAGGTCGATCTTGCCGATATAGACCTTGTCGTTCGACGGTCGCCATACCCTGCCCTCGTAGCGGCTATTGCCGGCGGGGGTCATGTTGCGCACCAACTGCTTGCCGATATTGGGTGACTGGTACTCGCCATCGGCATTGAACGTTCGCACGATCGTGCCGCAATAGGCCGGGCCGCAAGGCGCGATCTCGACATGGGCATACGCGCCGTCATCTTCCTGCGTCCTCCAAAGACCTTCGATCGGGTCGGCCATCGCCCCGCCCGCCCCGGCCAACACGACGGCTGCCGCGATGATCCACTTTTTCATTGAAACTCCTCCCTCGGTACCTGGTCGCGACCCTGTGCGCCGCGAAGCCGCCGGTCAAACCCTACACGAGGTTGCGTTGCATTTCCACGCGCCGCGTGCATAACGACGCCCAGAAGACGCGAAAGGGCACATCATGATCCTCTACCCCGCCATCGACCTGAAGGACGGCAAGGCCGTGCGCTTGCTCAAGGGCGACATGGACAAGGCCACGGTATTCAACGAAGACCCGGCCGCACAGGCGTTGGAATTCGTCTCTGCGGGCTGCGAGTGGCTGCACCTGGTCGATCTCAACGGCGCCTTCGCGGGGCAACCCGTCAACGCCGCCCCGGTCGAGGCGATCCTCAGCCAAACCAAGACGCCCGCCCAGCTGGGCGGCGGCATCCGCGACATGGCCACGATCGAGCGCTGGCTGTCGCTGGGCCTGGCCCGCGTGATCCTGGGCACGGTGGCGGTGGAAAATCCCGCGCTGGTGCGCGAAGCCGCCCGCGCCTTTCCCGGGCAGGTCGCCGTCGGGATCGACGCCCGCAACGGCCGCGTCGCCACCAAGGGTTGGGCCGAGGAAACCGATATACAGGCGACAGAGCTTGCCAGATCCTTCGAAGACGCCGGGGTGGCGGCCATCATCTATACCGACATCAACCGCGATGGCGCGATGAAAGGGCCCAATATCGAGGAAACCGCGGCCCTGGCCCATGCCGTGTCGATACCGGTCATAGCGTCGGGCGGCGTCAGTTCCCTCGATGACCTGCGCGCCCTGCGTGACTGCGGCGCCCCGCTCAACGGCGCGATCTCGGGCCGTGCCCTCTATGACGGCGCCATCAACTTGCAAGAGGCGTTGACGCTTTTGCAAAGCTGACATCTTTCTCTTGCCGAAAATACCCCGGGGGAGTCGCGCAGCGCGCGACGGGGGCAGCGCCCCCTCCCCGACGCCCCACAGGGGCCCATGAAAAAAAGCGCGCGGGCGGGCGCATATCTAGAAACCGCCATCGACACGCGCCGCACCGCTGTAGCTCAGCCGCCCGCAGCATCCGAAGTCAACTTGTCCAGGGCGCCCTGCATCTTGCCAATGTAGCCCGCGTCATCGCCGATGCCCTGCATATCGCCCAGCGTCTCCGCCGGGTTCTCGTAGGCCAGCCAGACCTGGCCCTTCGCATCCTCGTAGACCAGCACCTTGAGCGGCAGATACAGCCCCGCCAGCGCATCATCCTGGATAGCGGGCGTGCCCAGAACCGGGTTGCCGAAAACCAGCACCTGGTTTGGCGCAAGCGTCATTCCGGCATCCTGCGCCCCCTTGGCATGATCGATCCGTGCGAAAACAGTGGCGCCGGCACCGTCGACCGCCGCCACCAGCGCATCCATCACCTCGGGCACCGTTCCCTGGGCTTGTCGCTTCGAAATGTCCGGCCCGGCCGCGGCCGCGGACACCGCGCCGAACCCCACAAGGACCACTGCGGTCAAAAACTGTTTCACACTCACCTCCCGTTACCATTCGATGGCACCATGCTCTGGAAACCCGCGCGCTTTGCCCATAAACAAGGCCGTGAACCGTTGTGATGGGCTGATCCATGCTGAAAACCCGTATCATTCCCTGCCTTGACGTGGCCGATGGCCGCGTGGTCAAGGGCGTCAATTTCGTAGATCTGCGCGATGCGGGCGACCCGGTGGATGCCGCGCGCGCCTATGATGCGGCCGGCGCGGACGAGCTGTGTTTCCTCGACATTCACGCAACCCATGAAAACCGGGGCGTCATGCTCGATGTCGTCACCCGCACCGCCGAGCAATGTTATATCCCGCTCACGGTGGGCGGCGGCGTGCGCACGGTCGCCGATGTACGCGCCTTGCTGCTGGCCGGCGCCGACAAGGTCAGCTTCAATTCGGCCGCGGTCGCCAACCCCGACGTGGTGCGCGAAACCGCCGACCAGTTCGGCAGCCAATGCATTGTGGTGGCCATCGACGCCAAGACCGTCGAACCGGGCCGCTGGCAGATATTCACCCATGGCGGGCGCAAACCCACCGGCATCGACGCCGTGGAATTCGCAAAGCTGGTCGAGGCCAAGGGCGCGGGCGAAATCCTGCTCACCTCGATGGATCGCGACGGCACGCGGGCGGGCTTCAACCTGCCGCTCACCCGCGCCATCTCCGACGCAGTGGATATCCCGGTGATCGCCAGCGGTGGTGTCGGCACGCTCGATCACCTGGTCGAAGGTGTCACAAAGGGCGGCGCAAGCGCGGTCCTGGCGGCGTCGATCTTCCATTTCGGCGACTATTCGATCCAGCAGGCCAAGACATACATGGCTGCCGCGGGCATCCCGATAAGGACAGGCGCATGACACTGGAAGAGTTGGAACAGATTATCGCCACCCGCGCCGCGGCCAGCCCCGATGAAAGCTGGACCGCCAGGTTGCTGGCCAAAGGACCCGAGAAAGTGGCCGAGAAATTCGGCGAAGAGGCGATCGAGGCCCTGATCGAAGCGGTCCGGGGCGACCCCGACCGCCTGGCATCCGAGGCTGCGGATGTGCTGTTTCACCTGTTGGTCATGCTACACGCGCGCGGCGTCAGCGTCGCGCAGGTGATGGACGAGCTTGCCCGGCGCCAAGCGCAATCGGGCCTTGCCGAAAAGGCCGCGCGCAAGACGTGATGCCCGTATCACGCCCGCCAGCTGTTTGCCGATCAACGGGATGGCGGGCGGGGCGCCTTGCGGCCCAGGCCGCAACAGCGGCGCGCGCCGTCACAGCTTCGACGAGATGACCCCGGTGGCGAACCCGCCCATGCGTAGCTCGCCGAACAGGCGCTGGTATTCGATCTTGGGGCACAGATCCATGATCACGTCGACACCCCGCGCCCGCGCCGTTTCCGCGGCGTCCTCGTTCACCACGCCGATCTGCATCCAGATGGTCTGCAAGTCGGGAAAGGTTGCCAGCGCCTCGTCCACGATGCCGGGCACGTGTTCGGGCCTGCGGAAGATATCGACCATGTCGACCCCGCCCTCGATCTCGGACAGGCTGCCGATCACGGTTTCGCCCAGCAACTCCTTGCCCGCATGGCCCGGGTTTACCGGCACCACTTCGTAGCCCTTGAGCTTCAGGTATCGCGCCACGTAATAGCTGGGGCGCACGGGGTTGGTGGACACCCCGACCACGGCAATGCGCTTTGTTCGCTTAAGCACGTCGCGCAGGAATTCGTCTGTGTATGTCTCGCTCATGCCCCCTTGATAGCGCGGATCGGCGAAACAAAAAAGCGCCCAAGGAAAGCCTTGGGCGCCAGTCACGGAACGAGGGACAGTGAAGAAACACAGGCGTTCCGGGCCTGTGCCTCGCTATTAGATGTAGGAAGGATGGATGATTTATGAAGGGCCACGGCCCGCGCCATGATCACATCTTCGTGGTCGCCGCTCGAATCGGGCTCGAGTCAGTCGAATATATCCTCGACCACGTCCCAAATCTCGCTCAGAACCCGCGCGCCCAGCGATTTGCGACGTTTCCCGGGTCTAGACGGGTGGCGCGGCGCGGGCCGGGCGGTGCCCTGCCCCAGGGCGTGGCGACGCTCGGCCGCCCAATCCACCGAAACCTTCTTGCGGGTTCCGGGCGCGGGCTTGGCCCGGGCCGGCTTCGACGCGGTTCCGCGCACCAGCGGCATCGGCTTCATGTCGTGCAGCGGCGCACCGCAGGTGCCGCAGACAAGTTCGTGCCGCCCCTGGTCCAGAACCAGCGCCGCGCGCGTGCCGCAATAGGAACAGGTGGCGATCTTGGTGCTTTGTGGCATGGGCTCTCTCGTTGCGCGCTACATCTAGGCACACAGCCGTGATGCGGCAAGCCCCCGTCTAGCGCGGCAAACTGGCATAGAGCGCCACGGCGGCGGCGTTCGACACGTTGAGCGATCCGAAATCGCCCGCGAAATCAATGCGCACAAGGGCGTCACAGGTATCGCGGGTCTTTTCGCGCAGGCCCGGCCCCTCGGCCCCCAGCACCAGGGCCACCGGATCGTCGCGGCGGCCCTCGGTCGCGACTTCGATGGACTGTTCGGACGTGCCGTCGAGGCCCAGAACAATATATCCCATGGCCTGCAACCGCTCGATCGCCTGGGCCAGGTTGGTGACGCGCAGATAGGGCTGGCGTTCAAGCGCGCCGCTTGCGGTCTTGGCCAGCGCCCCGGTCTCGGGTGCCGAATGATGGCGCGGCGCGATCACCGCAGCGGCACCGAACACCTCGGCCGAGCGCAAGATCGCCCCCACGTTATGCGGATCTGTCACCCGGTCCAGCAAAACGACGCGCGGCACGCGGTCAGGATGCCCGGCGCAGACATCCTCCAGCCGGCCCCAGTTCAGCGGTTTGACCTCAAGCGCCGCGCCCTGGTGAACCGATTGCGGATCGAGCGGGGCGGAAAACTTGCGCGGGTCGTTGATCTCGGGCGTGATACCGGCGGTGGCGATCGCGTCGGCCAGCTTGTCGGCGGCATTCCGGGTGACGACCAGGCGCAGCTTTTCACGCGCGGGGTTCATCAATGCATCGCGCACCGCGTGCAGGCCGAACAGCCAAACGGTTTCAGACGTGGCCTTGCGCCGTGCCTGTTCCTTTTCAATGACCCAGGTGGGTTTCTTGGCCAAGGGGGGCGCCCTCCATCCATAGTAAGCTGACAATCCCCGGTTACGCCCGTGCGGCGCGAAAGCCAAGGCTTGACGCGTCGATGCGCGGCGGCCGGCATCTGCCACGGCCGCAATGCCGCCGTGGAATCGGGGTGAAAGAATGACTTTGCGCCGCGGTGGTGATTTTTTGCGTTGACGCCTCCGGTGGGCGCTTGTAATCACGCCCCCACGTTGGCCGCAAGACGGCAACGTGGGCGACGAGCTGCAAGGTGCGGCAGCGGACTGTAACTCCGCCGGGGAGACCCATGCCTGGTTCGATTCCAGGGTCGCCCACCATTTCCTCCCCTGTCACGACGTTCAGGACAACCGTGCACGCCCATGCTGGCCTTGCGCTTGCGCCCAATGCCCACTCGGCGGTGTTGCAAAACAGGCGGGTGCCTTCAGTTTTTCTGGGCAATGCAGCACCAAATTCGCATCCCGCGCCCCTTCTGCCCCGGGGCTTTCCTGCCTATAGTGGCTGCAAACAGGTTCGGGGCAGTGACGAGTATGGGCAAAGCCACAGGCAAAAAGGAAAGCGCCGCACGCATGGAAGCCGGCGCAACGTTCAACATCGTGATCGTCGGTCAGACCGGCCGCCTGCAATACGAGGCCGTGTTGTTCGCGGCATCGCTGCGCGCCAACAGCCCCGATTTTCGAGGGCGGCTGCTGGTGGCCGTGCCACAGCCGGGGGCGTTATGGTCCGATGACCCGTCGATCCGCGATCAAGAAATCCTCGACCTTCTCGAAAGGTTCGGGGCAGAGATCGTGCCCTTCGAAAGCGTCCATTTCGGCCAGTCCTATCCCTATGGCAACAAGATCGAGGCACTGGCTGCCATGCCAAAGGACGAGCCTTTCGTTTTCTTCGACACCGACACGCTGATTCTGAACGATATCGCGCATGTCCCGTTTGATTTCGAACGGCCCGGCGCCTCGCAGCGGGTCAGCGGCACCTGGCCCGAGATCGAGCTTTACGGCCCCGGTTATACCCGGATCTGGAAATCGCTTTACGACAAGTTCGGGCTGGATTTCGAAACTTCGCTCGACCTGTCGCAGCCCGACGAGTTCTGGCGGCGCTACCTTTATTTCAACGCGGGATGGTTCTTCGGCCGTTGCCCGGTAGAATTCGGGCGGTTGTTCACCGATTACGCCGTGTCCATACGCGATGACGCCCCGCCCGAGTTGGTGTGCCAATCGCTCGATCCCTGGCTCGACCAGGTGGCCCTGCCGCTTGTCATCCACGCGCTTGGGGGCGGGCGCGACACCATTCCGCAGGGGCTGCTGGACGGGGCCGTATCGTGCCATTACCGGATGCTGCCACTGCTTTACGCGCGCGAAAGCGACGCGGTTGTTACCACCCTTGAACAGATCGCCGCGCCCAACCGTGTAAAGAAGGTCATCAAGAGATACGAGCCGATCCGGCGCATGATCTACCAGGGACGCGGCCAAAAGGTGCGCGCGCTTTTCGATCAGGACAACCTGCCCCGCAAGGAACAGGCGATCCGCAACAGGATCAAGAAAAACGGATTCTGGATGCGGTGAGCCAGCCCCGGCCCATGTGGGTGGAAGGGTCAGGCGTGCCCGGCGTCAAGTCGAGGGCATGATGTTCATGGCCGGGCGATCATGGGCTGATGTTCCAGGCGGATCAGATGCCCGGCCTGCCCCGTTCCAGAAAATGCGCGGTTTGGCGAACAAATCGCGCGCACGATCTTTATGTGGAATATCATCGTCCTTTCCGCGCGCGCCCGATTGTCGCAGCGCGGCCAATCGCGTAACCCTATGGTCAACATTCTTGATGTGAGGACGACATGACAGACGCACCCACCTACGGTTTCGACACGCTGGCCATCCATGCCGGCGCCCGCCCCGACCCTGCAACCGGCGCCCGGCAGACGCCGATCTACCAGACCACCGCCTACGTTTTCCGCGATGCCGACCACGCCGCGGCGCTCTTCAACCTGCAAGAGGTCGGGTATATCTATTCGCGCCTGACCAACCCCACCATTGCCGTGTTGCAGGAACGCATGGCGATGCTCGAGGGCGGGGCCGGCGCGGTCTGCTGCTCATCGGGGCACGCCGCACAGATCATGGCACTGTTCCCACTGATGGGGCCGGGCCTGAACGTGGTGGTCTCGACCCGGCTTTACGGCGGATCGATCACCCAGTTCAGCCAGACGATCAAGCGCTTCGGCTGGTCGGCAAAGTTCGTCGATTTCGACGATCTTGACGCGATCGAGGCCGCCATCGACGAAAACACCCGCGCGGTGTTCTGCGAATCCATCGCCAATCCGGGCGGCTACATCACCGATCTGGACGCGGTGGCCGGCGTCGCCGACAAGGCGGGGCTGCCGCTGATCGTCGATAATACCAGCGCCACTCCCTACCTGTGCCGGCCGATCGAGCACGGCGCGACGCTTGTTGTGCACTCGATGACCAAGTTCCTGACCGGCAATGGCACGGTGATGGGCGGTGTCGTGGTCGACAGCGGTAAATTCGATTGGTCGGCCAGCGACAAGTTCCCCTCGCTGTCCGAGCCCGAGCCCGCCTATCATGGGTTGAAATTCCACGAAACCTTCGGACCGCTGGCCTTTACTTTCCACGGTATCGCCATCGGGCTGCGGGACCTGGGCATGACGTTGAACCCCCAGGCCGCGCATTACACCCTGATGGGCATCGAAACCGTGGGCCTGCGGATGGAACGCCACGTGCAGAATGCCACGAAGATCGCCCAATGGCTGGAAACTCATGATGCGGTCGAGGCGGTGACATATGCCGGCCTCCCCTCCTCGCCCTATAACGACCGGGTTGCGCGCATCTGCCCCAAGGGCGCGGGCGGGCTTTTCACCGTTGCGCTGAAAGGTGGCTATGACGCCTGCGTCAAGTTCGTCGACAGCCTTGAGCTGTTCAGCCACGTGGCCAACCTGGGCGACACGCGCAGCCTGGTGATCCACTCGGCCTCGACCACCCACCGCCAGTTGACCGAGGAACAGCAGGTTGCCGCAGGCGCAGCGCCGAACGTGGTGCGGATCTCCATCGGGATCGAGGATGCCGACGACCTGATCCGCGACCTTGACCAGGCGCTGGCAAAGGCCGGCGGCTGACAAAAGGCCAAAAGCGAACCGAAGGGGCGCGCCGGCCAGGCGGCGCGCCCCTTTTTTTCTTTCTTCACTCGATCTCGTAGACCAACGTGACCGCGGCGTTCAGCGTCAACTCGCCCTCGGCCAGCGGCACAACCGACTCGGCGGCCATACGCGCCATCGGCATCGGATCGGGGTTGCCGCCGCCCACTTCGCGGATATCGCGCAAGGCGCCAAGCTGCACGCCCGCGGCCTCGGCCAGAAGCGTGGCCTTGCGGCGGGCATCGGACACCGCGTCACGGCGGGCGTCATCCATCGCCTTGGTGCTGTCTTGCAGGGCGAAAGATACACGCCCGATGCGGTTGGCCCCGTCTTCCACCAGTGCCCCGAGGATCGAACCGGCCTTGGCCAGCTCGCGCACCCGCACGGTCACGGTGTTCGAGGCGCTGAACCCGGCCAATGTCCGCTGGCGGTCGGGCTGGTTGTCATACACCGCATCAAGCGAAACCTGCGTGGTCTGAATGTCGCGCGGCGCGACCCCCTCGGCTTGCAACCGTTCTTGCAGGCGCGTCATCGCGGCCGAGGTTTCGGCCATCGCCTCTTGCGCGGTCTTCTTGCGGGATTCGACCCCCACCATGACTATCATCATGTCCGGCGCCTGCGTAGTCACGCCATTGCCCGTCACCGTCATGATGCGGGCCGTGTCTTGGGCCAGCGCGGGGACGGCGGCCATGATCAGGGCTGCGGCCAGAATCAGGTTTTTCATTTTTTTTCTTTCCTTCGGTCTGTCACGTTTGCGCATCGTCGCACCGCGGCCTACACGCAACAAGGGAATACATCGCGCCATCTTCCCCTAGGCAATAAGCTGCTATAGGTTACGGGAACGCGCCGGGGGACTCCCCCAAAACTGCAAGGGATGATAAACGCGCGGCGATGAAACCGAATTTCGCCCTCATTCTCTCGTTCAACGGCATCCGCCTGCTGCATCGCGCGCCGGCGGGTTGGCTGGTTGCGGGGGACGTGGCGCTGGATGTGCCCGACCTGGGCGCGGCGCTGGAACGTCTGCGCAAGACAGCGCATGCGCTCGAGCCCGAGGGGCTGCGCACCAAGCTGGTGATTCCCAATGAGCAGATTCGCTTTCTGACGATCGACACCGGCGATGTCGACGATGAGGAGCTGCCCGCGCGCGTGGCCGCCGCGCTGGACGGTGCGACGCCCTATGCCGTGAGCGAACTGTCGTATGACTGGGTGCGCGACGGCACGCAGACCCACGTTGCCGCGGTTGCCCAGGAAACCCTGGACGAGGCCGAGGCTTTCGCACTCGAACACGCGTTCCGCCCTGTCAGCTTTGTCGCCATTCCCGAAAGCGGCACGTTCTCCGGCGAACCCTTCTTCGGCGTGGCGCCCTCCTCGGCGTCATGGCTTTCGGCAACAGACAGCCTGTCGCGCGACATGCAGCCGATCCACGTGATCGGAACCGTCGAATCGCAAGGGCCCGACAAGGCAATGGCAGAAGTGGAAGCGCCTGCCAGTCGGGAAATGGACGCAACCAGGGATACCTCGGCGGACGGGGCGCAAACGCCCGCGGCGACCGCGTCAGGCGACACCGAACAGCCTGAAGTTCCGGCGCCGGATGATCGGGCAGGCAAAGCGGCAGATGACACACAGCCGCCCCCGTCAACCGATGCGCCGGAGGCCGAGACGCCTGCCGATGAGCCGCCCACCCAAGCGGATGAATTACTTGAATCCGATGCACCGCGCGTCAACACGGGTTCCACAGGTGACGGCGAGGCGGCCCCCTCGGCGGATGCCAGCCCGGACGTGAGCGGCGCCCCCGACGATGCCGATGACGCGCCCGATGCTCTTGCCGCGCCCTCTGACACGCCGCCTGCACCGCCGGCCTTTGCCTCGATCCGGGCCGCTCGCGACGTTCCGCCGGCGCCACCCAAGGTTGGCACCACGGCCCCGGTGATCGACATCGACGACCAGGGCGAGCCGGCAAGGGCCCCGGCCGTGACCGGAAACCCCTCGGGTGCAGTTCCCGAAGACCGTGCGCCTTCCCCGCCCCGGGCGCGGCAGGGCAAATCGGTCGGTGCCGGGTTTGGCTCGTTCCTGTCGCGCCGCGACCGTGGCCCGCGGCAGGCGCCCAAGCCACCGGCGCCGAGCCCGGCCAAGCTTGACCCGGCACCGACAACACCGCTCGCAGAAGGTGAGAGCATCAGCCCGGTGCTTGCGCAGCCGGCCATCGGCCCCGACCCCGAGGCCGAACGCCAGCGCATGACGATATTCGGGGCGCGCAAACCGGCCAAACCCGCCCGCAGCACGCAAAAGGTTGGCGGCAAACCGCGTTACCTGGGCCTGGTATTGACGGCGATCTTGCTGTTGTTCCTGGCGGGTGTCGCGGCCTGGGCCTCGATCTTTTCCGAGGATAGCCGGTTGTCGCGCTTGTTCGGCGCGCCTGTGGCCGAGATGGAAACCGCGCTCGGCCCGGAAGACCTTGAACCTGAGGGGGACACCGCGCCGCTCGATCCGGCAATGGTCGAGGGCGACGAGGCCGCAGGCGAGGACGTGGCCGCGCTCGGGCCCGATATTCTGTCCGACGACCTATCCTCGGACTTGCCGCAGGCGCTGCCGGACCCGGCGGTGCCGGACGACCTGACCCCCGAAGAGGCCGCCGTACGCTATGCGGCCACCGGCATCTGGCTCATGGCGCCGAAACAACCGGAAACGCCGGGCTTCAGTCAGTTGGACGATGTCTACACCGCGTCCATCGACCCGGACGTGAACATGGGCGATGCCGTGGCCCTGCCCCCGCTGTCGGCCCTGCAAAGCGACCAGGCGCCAGAGGAACAGGCCTCGCCCGTGGCGCGGGGCACCGCGTTCGACATGGATGACCGCGGGCTTGTGCGTGCCACCCCGGAGGGCGCTTTGACGCCCGATGGCGTGGTGGTTATCGCCGGCCGCCCGCCAATTCTGCCACCAAGCCTGCCGCAGCGTGTCGATACGGCGCCCGCGCTGGCCGCCGCCGAACAGGCACGGCTGGCCGCTTTCCGGCCCCGCGCCCGCCCGGACGACCTGGTGCAGCAGAACGAGCGAAGCAACCTGGGCGGCCTGACCCGTGCCGAACTGGGCGAAATACGCCCGCGCCTGCGCCCCGAGGTCGAGAAGGCCGAGGAAGAAACAGACGAAACCGCAACCGCGCAGGCGGTGGCGCAATCGCTGAAACCGCGCCCCCGCCCGGGCAATTTCGAACGGGTCGTGCGCCGCACGGAACAAGATCAACCCGAACCAGTGCAGACAGCCGCCGCCGTGGCGCCGCGCACGGTGGCGCCCCCGGTACCATCCACGGCAGATGTCTCGCGCGCGGCAACCGTGCGCAACGCGATGCGCATGAACCGAGTGAACCTGATCGGCGTCTATGGCAAACCGTCAAGTCGCCGCGCCCTGATCAGGCTGTCCAACGGACGCTACCAGAAGGTTCAGGTAGGCGATCGGCTGGATGGCGGCCGCGTGCAGGCCATCGGCGAAAGCGAGCTGCGCTATACCAAGGGCGGCCGCTCGGTCACGCTGACGATGCCAAGGGGTTGACCGGCACGGATGGCCCGCCAGATCGCAGCAGAAGGGTCGCCCTGCCTGACAGGCGGGCAACACCACCTGATTGCAGCGCACCATCATTGATTTCATAATGGTTTCGCGGTCGATACGCAGTATGAAGGCACCGCGCCGCATCTGTCGCCGCGCCATTTAGGCTGCCCCGCCAAGGGCCTTCGCCTTGTCCGCAACCCTGTTCCCGGCCCGACGTGCCACCCCGAAGGAGTCAGCATAGTGCAAGAGTTTCTGTTCCAGGCCTCGATTTACCTGATGGCGGCGGTCATCGCCGTGCCGCTGGCGGCGCGGCTGGGGCTTGGATCGGTCCTGGGCTACCTGATGGCTGGCATCGTGATCGGCCCGATTCTGGGCTTGATCGGACAGGACAACCAGGACGTACAGCATTTCGCCGAGTTCGGCGTGGTGATGATGCTGTTCATCATCGGGCTTGAACTTGAGCCGCGCACGCTGTGGGACATGCGCAACCGGCTGATCGGGCTGGGCGGGCTGCAAATCACGCTGACCACCCTGGCGGTGATGGCCGGCGCGATGGCGTTGGGGTTCTACTGGTCCGTGGCGCTGGCCATTGGGATGACCGTGGCGCTGTCGTCAACCGCGATCGTATTGCAAACCCTGTCGGAAAAGGGCCTCGTCCAGACCGTCGGCGGGCGCGCCACCTTTTCGGTTCTACTGACACAGGATATCGCGGTTATCCCGATGCTGGCGGTATTGCCGCTGCTGGCGATACCCTCGGCACCGCAGCTGTCGCCGCAGGGCAACGTGATGCGGTCGAGCGAACTCGAGAATGCCGGCGACGCGCATCACCAGGCGATGAGCCTGGTCGAAGGGCTGCCCGGCTGGGGCGTGACGCTGGTCACGCTGGGTGTGGTTGCCGCCATCATACTGGCGGGCATTTACCTGACGCGCCCGATCTTTGCCTTCATCCATCATGCCCGCCTGCGCGAGATGTATACCGCGCTGGCATTGCTGATCGTCCTGGGCATCGCCTTCTTGATGCAGATGGTGGGCCTGTCGCCGGCACTTGGTGCATTCCTGGCCGGGGTGGTTCTGGCCAACAGCGAGTTCCGCCACGAGTTGGAAAGCGATATCGAACCCTTCAAGGGGCTTTTGCTGGGTCTGTTTTTCATCACCGTGGGCGCCGGCATCAATTTCCGCGTGCTTTGGACAGCCCCCCTGACCCTGATCGGGCTGACACTGGGGCTGATCCTGGTGAAAGGCGTGATCCTTTACGGGTTGGGCCGCGTGTTCAAGCTGAAGGGGCGCGATCAGTGGCTGTTTACGCTCGGGCTGGCGCAGGCAGGCGAATTCGGCTTCGTTCTGCTGTCGTTCTCGGTGCAACAATCGGTCCTGCCGCGCGATCTTGCAGATCGGCTGCTGCTGATCGTGGCGCTGTCGATGCTGATCACCCCGCTGCTGTTCATCATTTACGAATGGCTGTCCAGGCACATGGCAGACGAGCACCCCACCCGCTCGGCCGACGAGATCGACGAGACAGGCCCGGTGATCATCGCCGGTATCGGACGGTTCGGGCAGATCGTGAACCGGCTTGTGCAATCCTCGGGGTACAAGACGGTCGTGCTGGATCATGACATGGAAACCATACAGCTTATGCGCAAATTCGGCTTCAAGGGCTTTTTCGGCGATCCGACCCGCCCCGAGCTGCTTCATGCGGCGGGCCTGGCGCAAGCGCGGGTTCTGGTGGCGGGGCTGGATGATCCAACGGCCACCAACCAGTTGGTGGCCTATGCGCGGCGCGAACGGCCCGACCTGCACATCGTCGCCCGCGCGCATGACCGCAACCACGTGTTCGAGCTGTATCAGGCGGGAGCCAACGACATCGTGCGCGAGATGTTCGACAGCAGCCTGCGTGCAGGCCGCTACGTGCTGGAGCAGGTGGGCCTGACCGAATACGAGGCCGCCGAGGCCGAGCGCCTGTTCTACCGCCATGACCGCGAAAGCGTGCGCGAACTGGCCAAGCTGTGGCGAAAGGATATTCCCGCCTCACAGAACGAGGCATATGTCGCCCGAGCCCGTGAACTGGAGAAAGACCTGGAGGCCGCATTGAGCCAGTTGGAGGTTGCCCGCGATTCAGCCCGCGATGAAGGGCATGACGCCTGATCGCGCCCGTCGCGCCGTGCGAGATACCTTGCCCTTTGGCCCAACTGCGCCTAAACCCCGCGAAACCTGATCGACGGGAGAAGACATGCCCATTCTCGTTATGAAATTCGGCGGAACGTCCGTCGCAACGCTTGATCGCATCAAGCGCGCGGCCAAGCGCGTGGGCGTCGAAGTGGCCAAGGGATATGACGTGATCGTCATCGTCTCGGCCATGGCGGGGGAAACGAACAAGCTGGTGGGCTTTGTCGGCGAAACTTCGCCACTTTATGACGCACGCGAATACGACGCCATCGTCAGCTCGGGCGAGAATGTGACCGCCGGCCTGATGGCGCTGACCTTGCAGGAAATGGACGTGCCCGCACGCAGTTGGCAGGGCTGGCAGGTGCCGGTGAGCACCAACAGCGCCCACTCCGCTGCCAGGATCGAGGAAATCCCCACCGACAACATTTCCTCGAAATTCGCCGAGGGCATGCGCGTGGCCGTGGTTGCAGGATTCCAGGGTGTCAGCCCCGAAGGCCGTATCACCACGCTGGGACGAGGCGGCAGCGACACCACGGCAGTTGCTTTTGCCGCGGCGTTCGGCGCCGAACGCTGCGACATCTACACCGATGTCGACGGGGTCTATACGACCGATCCGCGCGTCAGCAACAAGGCCCGAAAACTTGAAAAGATCGCGTTCGAGGAAATGTTGGAACTGGCCAGCCTGGGCGCCAAGGTACTGCAAACCCGCTCAGTCGAATTGGCGATGCGCTATAACGTCAAGCTGCGCGTGCTGAGCAGTTTCGAGGAACAATCAGACGAGGCGGGCACGCTCGTTTGCGATGAGGAGGAAGTGATGGAAAACCGCCCCGTATCTGGTATCGCCTACAGCCGCGACGAGGCCAAGATGACCCTGGTCAGCGTTGCCGACCGCCCCGGTATCGCCGCGTCCATTTTCGGCCCGCTGGCCGAGGCCGGCGTGAACGTGGACATGATCATCCAGAACATCGCCGAGGAAGGTCGCACCGACATGACCTTTTCGTGCCCGATAGACCAGGTGAAACGCGCCGAAAAGGCCCTGAGCGAAGCCAAGGCCCGGGGAGAGATAAACTATCACGACCTGGTCGCCGATACCGAGGTCGCCAAGGTCAGCGCCGTTGGCATCGGGATGCGCAGCCAATCGGGCGTGGCGGCCAAGATGTTCCAGACGCTGCGCGACGAAGGCATCAACATCAAGGTGATCGCCACCTCGGAAATCAAGATTTCTGTCCTGATCGACCGCAAGTACATGGAACTGGCCGTGCAAGCCCTGCACGACGCGTTCGAGCTGGAAAAAGCCTGACCATCCGCGCCGCGCAGGCCGCTAGCCGGCGAACCTGCGCGGAAAAAGGGCATGTTGCCGCCACAATGCAACCCACCCGTCAAGAAACCCGTTCAAATTCCGCGCGTCCTGTGCTCTAAAAGGGCGGTCGGGAAAAACCGGCCAACACTCTGGGGGACAGCGGCGCGACAATGCCCGAGCAAACGGAAACCGAAAGCCGCAAACTGCTGCGCCGGTTGCGCGACACCATGGCCGAAGAGGCCGCGGGACAAGAGCGGCTGGACAAGATCACCCATCTGATCGCGGATTCGATGGGCACCGAGGTGTGCTCGGTCTACCTGTTTCGCGACGAAGAAACGCTGGAACTCTGCGCGACCGAGGGGCTGAACCCGCAGGCGGTTCACGAAACCCGGATGCGCCTTGGCGAGGGGCTGGTCGGCCGTGTCGCGCGCACCGGCAAGATCATCAACTCGGCCGATGCCCCAAAGGAAAAGGGCTTTCGCTACATGCCGGAAACGGGCGAAGAGATCTATTCTTCGTTCCTCGGAATCCCGGTGCAGCGACTGGGCGAGAAGCTGGGCGTGCTGGTTGTGCAATCGAAAGAGGCACGGCTGTTCTCCTCGGACGAGGTCTATGCCCTCGAAGTCGTGGCGATGGTGCTGGCCGAAATGACCGAGCTGGGCGTTTTTGTCGGCGAAGGCGCGGCGCTCAAGGCGCGCCACCAGCAGGCCGTGATGTTCCGAGGCACGACCGGCCAGGAAGGCGCGGCGCAAGGGCATGTCTGGCTGCACGAGCCACGCGTGGTGATCACGAACCCCGTTGCCGAAGACCCTGAAAAGGAACTGACCCGCCTGCGCGAGGCGGTCGACGACCTGCGGGTGCGCGTCGATGAAATGCTGGCCGGGGCTCCCAGCGGGGACAAGGAACAGATGGAGGTGCTGGAAGCCTACCGGATGTTCGCCAATTCCAAGGGCTGGTTGCGCCGCATGGAAGAGGATATCGGCCGGGGCCTTTCAGCCGAGGCGGCCGTGGAAAAGGAACAATCCACCGCCCGCGCTCGGATGGCCGTGATTTCCGACCCCTACCTGCGCGGGCGCCTGCACGACCTGGATGACCTTTCCAACCGGCTGCTGCGTATCCTGACCGGCCAGGGCGCGCAGACTGGCGCGGAAATGCCCCCCGACCCGATCCTGATCGCGCGCAATATCGGCCCTGCCGAACTACTGGATTATGGCCGCAGCCTGAAAGGTATCGTCCTGGAAGAGGGATCGGTCGGCAGCCATGCCGCCATCGTGGCGCGTGCCCTGGCGATTCCGCTGGTCATTCACGCCGAGCGCATCACCACCGAGGCGCTGAACGGCGATCACATCATGGTCGATGGCGACCAGGGCGTGGTGCACCTGCGCCCCGACGAAACCGTGGTGGCGGCCTTTCGCGACAAGATCGCGATGCAGGCCAAGGCGCAGGAACGCTATGCCTCGATCCGCGACAAGCCGGCCACCACGCTGTGCGGCAAGACGATCAGCCTGCAAATGAACGCCGGGCTCATGGCCGACCTGCCCAGCCTTGACGGATCGGGTGCCGAGGGCGTCGGCCTGTTTCGCACCGAGTTGCAATTCCTGGTGCGCAACCAGATGCCGCGCCGTAGCGAACTGGCGGCCCTGTATTCCCGCGTTCTCGAAGCCGCGAATGGCAAGCGCGTCGTCTTTCGCACGCTCGATATCGGGTCGGACAAGGTCTTGCCCTACATGAAACCAAATGACGAGCCGAACCCCGCGCTGGGGTGGCGCGCGATCCGGGTCGGGCTCGACAAGCCCGGCGTGTTGCGGATGCAGCTTCAGGCGTTGTTGCGTGCGGCCAACGGACGACCGCTGTCGGTCATGTTCCCTTTCGTTGCGCAGTACGAGGAGTTCACCGCCGCCCGCGCCGAGATGGACAAGGCCTTGGCGCGCGAGCGCATACTGGGCCACGCCATCCCCGAGCATATCGAGGTTGGCGCCATGCTGGAAACGCCCAGCCTGGCCTTCGCCCCCGACAAGTTCTTTGAAATGGTCGACTTCCTGTCGATCGGGGGCAATGACCTGAAACAGTTCTTCTTTGCCGCCGACCGCGAGAACGAGCGCGTGCGCCGCCGCTATGACTCGCTGAACGTGTCGTTCCTGACCTTCCTGGAACAGATCGTGGCGCGCTGCGCGGCCTCGAACACCGCGCTCAGTTTCTGTGGCGAAGATGCTGGCCGCCCGGTTGAGGCAGCCTGCCTTGCAGCCATCGGCATGCCCACCCTGTCGATGCGCCCCGCGTCCATCGGGCCGGTTAAAAGCGTGCTGCGCCGGGTCAACCTCGATGCATTGCGCGGGGTGATCCATGACGCGCGCGACCGTGGTGACATGTCGGTGCGCGGCGCGGTGATGGAGCATCTGCGCAACGGGGGCTGATGCGCATGCCTAAAGGGGCTGCAACTGACGCGGTGATGGCAGAATAGCCCGCCCGTGCGGGTCGGGTGTGGGCCGAAACAGCCAAGCAGCCATTCGCGCGCTGCGTCGGCCGACGGCAGGGCCGCTTTCGCAACACGGGGCTTACTTGCGCGTCACCGCGGGGCGTACGCGCTGGCGCAGGTCCGCCAGCAGCTCGGGATGCGGGCGGTCAGCCTCGATCGCAAGGCGGCGCAGGCGGAAATGCACGTGGGCCATTTCCTGGTAATAGCTGGTATAGGCATAATTTGTCGCCGCACCGGCCACCGCGCCAAGCAATGGCACGGTTTGCGCGGCCAGTTTCTGCCCCAAAACCGTAGCCAACCGCGGCGCCACACGCGCAATCAACCCGTTCAGCGTGGCACCGGTCAGGGTCAGGCGCGTGCCGATAAAGGCCAGGTCGCTTCCGTCATCCTCGTCCAGCGGCCCGGCGCTGGCCAGCACGCGGATGCAATCGAACTGCACGTTCTCGGCCCCCGGATCGAAACCGTGTTCAGCCGCAACGCCCTGGATCGCACGCAACAGCACCGTGACCGTTACCGGCAGTTCGGCCATGGCCGAGGGCAGCCCGCCGAAACCACCAGCCGCCCCCATCGTCGTGGTAACAGCCGTGTTCAGCCAACCCGGCTGATCGGCCACCACCCCGCGCGAACTGTGCGCCGCGCGCATGGCCACCCGCAGCGCGCGCTCGGTCGTGCCGTCCAGGTTGTCGCGCACGCCTTTTGGCAGCCGGTCCAGCAGGCTTTCGGCCTGCCCGCCGATAAGGTTCAAAACCTGTATACCCACACCGCCCGCCGCGGCATAGCGCCGGGCAAGGGCGCGCATTTCCGCGTCCAGGTCGATGGGTGTCTGTTCGATGACTTCGATATCCATGGGTTCCCCGTGCTACCCTGCATAGATTGGCCATGCGGGCGCCAGGTTCAAGTCGGACGTGTCACACGGCCGGTCACGCCCTTCCATGCGCCATCGCACAGGGCACGGCCAAGCACCCGGTCGGGGTTGGTGGGTGGTGGCATTTCGACCCCGTCGAGCCGCACGAATCCGAACCGGGCGTAATAGGGCGCATCGCCAACCAGCATCACCCTGTCCCAGCCCAGCGCCTGCGCGCGCTCCAGGCTGTCGCGGATCAGCAAGCCGCCAAGCCCTTCGCCCTGCCGCGTCGGGTGAACCGCCACGGGCCCCAGCAGCAAGGCGCGACGCCCGCCCACCAGAACCGGCCAGAACCTGATGGCGCCGGCCAGAACACCGTCCGCATCGCGCGCGACCAATGACAGTTCGGGCACAGGCGGCACACCATCGCGCAAACGATAGCTCGACAACGCCTCGCGGCCGGGCGCAAAACACAGGTCGTAAAGCGCCTCGACCTCCCACCAGTCGTCATCGTGTTCCTGCGCCAGTTCGACCACCGCGCCCACCCCCTGAATTCGCTGGAAAGGCCCCTAGCATGGCGCTAGGTCTGGCACAAACACGAGCACGAGGGGACAGGAATGTTTTATCAACCAAAAGACGGCCACGGCTTGCCACACAACCCTTTCAACGCCATCGTCACGCCCCGGCCCATCGGCTGGATCTCGTCGCGCGGGCAGGACGGGGTCGACAATCTTGCACCCTATTCCTTTTTCAACGCCACCGCCTACGTGCCGCCACAGGTCATGTTTTCGTCAACCGGGGCCAAGGATGACCGCCCCGGTACCAAGGACAGCGTGACCAATATCCGCGAAACCGGCGTGTTCTGCGTGAACATCGTGGAATACGCGATGCGCGACGCGATGAACGCCTCAAGCGCGACCATCCCGGCCGACCAATCCGAATTCGACCATGCCGGCCTGAATCGCGTAGAGTGCGAAACCATCGCCTGCGCCCGCGTGGACGGCGTGCCCGCTGCGCTGGAATGTGAAATGGTCGACATCGTGCAACTGCGGGGGGCCGCGAATTTCCTGGTGCTGGGCGAGGTCACGGGCGTTTACATGCGCGACGATTGCCTGAAAGACGGAATGTTCGATGTCACCAGTTTTCAGCCGCTGACCCGGCTGGGCTATCGCGACTATTCGGTGATCACCGATCTGTTCACCCTTGCGCGCCCAGACGACTGATCGCCGCACCATCGGGCGTCATCGCTCGCCTCGCCCCTTGCGCGGCGGCGCGGGACGTTCGAACATGTGCCACAGGCGCAGCACAAGGGGCATGATAGAATGACGGAACGCATGGTCGCCATCATCGGCGGGTCGGGCCTGTATGAGATCGACGGGCTGGAAGGGGTCGAGTGGGTCACCGTGAAAACGCCCTGGGGGACCCCCTCGGATGCCATATTGACGGGCACGCTGCTGGGGTTGCGACTGGCCTTTCTGCCGCGCCATGGTAGGGGTCATGTGCTTGACCCGTCCTCGGTTCCTTATCGCGCCAATATCGACGCGCTCAAACGGCTGGGGGCGACAGATGTGATCAGCATGTCTGCCTGCGGTTCGTTCCGCGATGAAATGGCGCCGGGCGATTTCGTGATTGTCGATCAGTTCATTGACCGCACGTTCGCGCGCGACAAATCGTTTTTTGGCCCCGGCTGCGTGGCGCATGTCAGCCTGGCCCACCCCACCTGCCGCACGCTGGCCACCACCGTAGCCGACGCGGCCGAGGCGGCAGGCGCGCGCGTGCATCGCGGGGGCACCTACCTGGCGATGGAAGGGCCGCAGTTTTCCACCCTTGCCGAATCCAACATGTATCGCGACCACTGGGGCGCCGACGTGATCGGCATGACCAACATGCCCGAGGCCAAACTGGCCCGCGAGGCCGAGCTTTGCTATGCCTCGGTCGCGATGGTCACCGATTACGATTGCTGGCACCCTGATCACGATGCGGTCGCGGTTTCCGATATCATCCGAACGCTATCGGGCAATGCGGGGAAAGCCCGCCAGACCATCACCCAACTGCCCGAGCGGCTGGCCCCTGGCCGCCCACCCTGCCCGCATGGCTGCGACCGGGCGCTGGATACCGCCATGATCACCGCCCCGGACAAGCGCGACCGCGCCTTGCTGGCGCGGCTTGACGCGGTGGCGGGCCGGGTTCTGTCGTGATCCGGGCTGTGGCGCTAATCATGCTGATGCATGCGTTGCCGGCGCAGGCCACCGAATTCGTGCAGACCGAGGGCCGGCTGAACGACGACGATTTCTATCGCCTCGTCGCCTGCGGCGCCGCCCCGGACAGGCCCTGCACAAAGCCCGAGCTGCGCTGGCAAACCCGCTCGCCCCTGCGCGTAGCACTGACGCGGATCGACCGCGCGTTCCTGGGTGGCAAGCAGATGCGCGCCCGCGCGGCGCTGATCCGGGCGCTGCAATATCTAAACGATGCGGGCGCCGGTTTTCGCCTGGTGCAGACCGATGAGCCCGAGATTGCCGATATCCGTATCTACCTGCTGGATACCGATGGCAGCGCACCGATCGAGAACAGCGGGATCGAGGGCATCGACGGCGCCACCATTCGCGGCGCCACCGTGCGCATCTGGTGGGATACAGAAACCCGCCACATCACCCGCGCGACGATCGTGTTTTCCACCAACCTTCCCATCGCCCAGTACGAATCTGCCATGCTGGAGGAAGTCACGCAGGCCCTTGGCTTCATGACCGATATCCGCAATTCTGCCTATGATGGGCTGTCGATCTTTTCCGAAGACAGAAACGCCAGCAAACAGCTCGGCCCACAGGATATCATGGTCCTGCGCCGCCACTACCCGCCACGAGGACGCCCCTGATGCCGCTCGATCTTTGGCTTGCCTTCGTTGCCGCCGCGACCGCGTTGTTGCTGATTCCCGGCCCCACGGTCCTGTTGGTGCTCAGTTACGCGCTCAGCCAGGGGCGCAGCGTGGCGGTGGCCAGTGCAACGGGCGTAGCCCTGGGCGATTTCCTTGCGATGAGCGCATCACTGGCCGGGCTGGGGGCGCTGATACTGGCCTCGGCCACGATGTTTACCGTGCTGAAATGGGTCGGCGCGGCTTACCTTGTCTGGATGGGCTGGCATTTGCTGCGCAGCGCGTCGGGCAAGGGGCTTGGCGTGCAGGACACTGCGCCGGTGGCTTCTGGCGTGGTGTTCCGGCAAACCGCGATTGTCACCGCGCTCAACCCCAAATCCATCGCCTTCTTCATCGCCTTCGTGCCGCAATTCGTCGATCCGGGCGCACCGCTGATTCCGCAATTCGGCATCCTGATCGCTACCTTTGTCGCCCTGGCTGCGATCAACGCGCTGGCCTATGCCTTGGCCGCCGACCGGCTGAGGCGGGTGATAGCACGCCCCCGCGTGGTGACATGGCTGACCCGCATGGGCGGGGTGGCGCTGATCGGCATGGGGGTTTTGACCGCCAGCCTGCGGCGCGTGGCCTGACCTTTCAACCGTTCTTTTTCAGGAATTTTCGGATGAAACCGCGGATCTCCCGCGCGGCCGAGGTATCCATTTCCTTGCACAGCTCGACGAAAGCATCGCGTTCGGCCTTGTCCAGCCGCAAGATCAGCTGGCTGTCCTTGTTCTTGGCCTTCTTGGTGTCTTTGTCGGTTTTCCTGGCGCTCACATCCATGCCTCATCTGAAAATGTATATTAAAGGTATATACATAATATATGCGCTGCCAATGTCAGGAATAGCCATTCGTGCCGAGAAAGAAAAGACAAAACAACACCGGTCCAAGCACCCGCCTTCATGGCTCGTAGCCTGATGAAAGGGAAAACAGACCGGCAGTCATGCCGGCCCGCCTGCCCTTGCGGCACCGTGCGTCCGCGCGGCCATGCCCCCTTGCACCAGCCACGGGGATGCGCCAAACCGGACGGCGCGCAACACCGGGGAAGGCCATGAATACGCAAAAAACCGTTAAGGATTACATCCGCACCATCGTCGATTTCCCGCATGAGGGAATCCTGTTTCGCGATGTCACCACGCTTTTTGCCGACCCGCGCGGGTTTCGCATGGCCGTCGACCAGATGCTGCACCCCTATGCCGGCCAGCGTATCGACAAGGTCGTGGGGCTTGAAGCGCGGGGCTTTATCCTGGGCGGTGCGGTGGCACATCAACTGGGCTGCGGCTTCGTGCCGGTGCGCAAAAAGGGCAAGCTGCCCGGCGCCGTGATCTCCGAGGAATATACGCTTGAATATGGCGAGGCTGTCGTGGAACTGCACGACGATGCCATCACCGCCGGCGAGACCGTGCTGCTGGTCGATGACCTGCTGGCCACGGGCGGCACCGCCGAAGCCGGGATCAAGCTGATCGAGCGACTAGGCGGCCAGATCATCGGCTGCGCCTTCGTGATCGACCTGCCCGACCTGGGCGGGCGCGAACGGATCGAGGCATTGGGCATGGACGTGCATGCGCTTTGCGCGTTCGAGGGGCTTTAATCCGCCGCCCGCAGAACCGCGCCGGGGTTCAGGATGCCACGCGGGTCGAACTGCGCCTTGATCCCCCGCATGATCTCCAGCTTGACGGGGTCGCCATAGCGTTCCAGGTCGTCCACTTTCAAACGCCCAATCCCGTGCTCGGCACTGACCGAACCGCCCATTGCGTTCACCAGGTCATGCACGCATGTTTTTATTTCATCGCGCAGGTTCTGAAACTCGTTCTTGCTGCGCCCCTTGGGCGGAAACACGTTGTAATGCAGGTTACCGTCGCCCAGGTGACCAAAGCAATTGATGCGAAACGTGCCCAACCGCCCCAGCGCCGGGCCGCCCTTTTCAATGAACTCCGCCACACGTCCCATCGGCAAGCTGATATCGTGGCTTGAAATCGAGCCCACGCGCCGGTTCGCCTCGGGTATCTGCTCGCGCAGCTCCCACATCTCGTGTCGCTGCGCCTGTGATTGTGCGATCACACCATCGCTGACCAACCCGCGTTCGAACGCGTCGGCGAAAAGCGCCTCCAACGCTTCGGCCGGGTCCAGCCCCGCGGCCAGGCCAACATCGACAAGGACAAACCATTCGGGCGGTGCGCCAAAGGGCTGACGGATGTCGGGCAACGTCTCGGCCAGGAAATCCAGCCCCATCCGGTGCATCAATTCGAACGCGCTGATGCCCTCTCCCATCCGGTCCCGTGCCAGTGCCAGCAGCGATAGCGCGGCCGCGGGGCTTTCGACCACCATCAATGCCGTGCCCTCGCCCGCCGGCCTTGGCGCCAGCTTCAGGCTTGCCGCGGTGATCACGCCCAGCGTGCCCTCCGACCCGATCATCAGGTTGCGCAGGTCATAGCCGGTGTTGTCCTTGCGCAGCCTGCTCAGGCCGTTCCATATCCGCCCGTCGGCCAGCACGACCTCCAGCCCCAGGCACAGGTCACGCGCATTGCCGTAGCGCAACACGTTCACGCCCCCGGCATTCGTGGCCAGCAAGCCGCCAATCCGGGCCGAGCCCTTGGACGCGATCGACAGCGGATAAAGACGATCGACCGCTTCGGCCGCCGTGTGCACATCCTGCAGGATGGTGCCGGCCTCGACCTCGATCACGTTTTCCTCGGGGTGCACCGCGCGGATCTTTGTCATCCGCTCCAGCGATAGCAGCACGGGCACCGGGCCCGCCTGGGCCACCTGCCCGCCGACCAAACCGGTGCCGCCGCCATAAGGCACCACGGCCACCCCGGCATCGTTACAGGCGCGCAGCACCATTGACACCTCGTCAACCGAGGCTGGCGCGACAACCGCCCCGGCCTGGCCGGGCCAACGTCCACGCGGCTCTTCCAGGTATCGTGGTTCGACCGCGCGCACCGTGCGATCAGGCAACAGCCCGCGCAAATGATCGATGAATCCGGTGTCAGCGTCTTTCAGCATCGTCACTCCCTCGCTTGGGCCGCCAGATAGGCACAGCACCGGAAGGACGACAAGCCCACCAGCTTCATCTAGCCAGATAAACGCGGGCGACGTCACTAGGCGCGCGGCGGCAATGCCCCGGCAACACTCAATCCGCCGATGCGCGCAGGTAGTTGGGGCGCAACACCACCACCGTTGGGCGCGAAGGCAAGTCACGCAACGAAACCGTCAGCGAATGTGCGCCGTCATTGACGATGTCGAAATCGCCCGCCATTCCCTCAAGGAACGCTTGGAGGGTGAAATCCTGGAACCAGTGCATCGGGATCACGACCGAGGACTTCAGCCTTTTGAGCACCTTCAGCATGGTGGGCAAATCCAGCGTCATGCCGCCATCAACCGCCGCCATCACCACGTCGAGCCGGCCTAGCGCGGCATACTGTGCCTCTTCGGGTTCGTGGTGCAGATGGCCCAGATGCCCGATGCACAGCCCCTCGACCTCGAAAACGAAAATCGAATTTCCCCTTTCCTCGACCCCGCCGAAACTGCGGATATCCGTGGGCACGTTGCGGATATACATCTCGCCCAGGTCCAGCCGATGCTCGACCCCCTGCCCGAGTTCATCGCCCCAGCCCCGCAGCACATGCGGGATCGCGGGGTCGGGGTTGGCCGTCCAATGCGTGGAATGGGCATGGTTCATCGTCACCACGTCGGGGGTCAGGTCAACATTGCCGATGAAGCCAGTGTAATCGGTCACCACGTTCAGCCCACCCGGCGTCTGGATCAGGAACGAGGCATGGGCGATATAGGTGATCCGGCTCGAGAAATCCGGCACCGGATCGGCAAAGCTGGCCTTGTGCAGGTATTCGATGCCGGGGGCTGCGTCGGCAATTGCGATACAATGCGACATGCGCCGATCCTGCGCCGCGGCACCATGTGCGGTTACGGCCAGGACAAGGGCCAGGAAAATTCGGATCATCGGCATACCTCCCTTTCGTGGAGAAAGGATAGTCCGATTCCCGCCACGGGCGAGGATCACAGCCGCGTGATCGGGGGCTTGGCACCCGCGCCGGCCTAAAAATCAGGCGGGACGCCCCGGCGCTGACAGTTGTGCCTGCACCAAGATCAGCCGATATCGGTTCGTCCTCGCCGGTCGGCCCGCAGCGCGGAATAGAGCACATGCGTCCGCCAGCGACCGTCGATCTGCAAATAGGATTGGGCCACGCCCTCGTATTTGAAGCCGCATTTTTCCAGCACCCCGCGCGAGGCGGTGTTCTCGGGCAGGCAGGCAGCTTCGATCCGGCTCAATCCCATGTGGTGGAACGCGTGGTGAACCGTGGCCTCGATCGCTTCGCGCATGTAGCCGTTCCGCGCAAAAGCCTCGCCTATCCAATAGCCCAATGTCCCGGCCTGCGCGGGCCCGCGCCGGATGTTGTCCAGCGTGATAGCGCCCAAAAGCGCCTGGTCGTCGCGCCGGACCAGGAACAAGGGCAAGGCCGAACCGCTGGCGATTGCCCGCTGCGCCCAGTAAACCCGGTTGGTAAAGCCTTTGCGCGTCAGATGGTCCTCGGCCCATGTGGGTTCCCACCGGGCCAGGAAATCCCTGCTTTCGCGGCGCAAGCTCGTCCAGTCGCGGAAATCGCCATGCTGTGGGGCACGCAGGGTCATGCGCTCGGTCTCGATCCGCACTTTCCTGCGTGTAAACAGCATCAGGCCGCCCGTCGCGCCGCCAGCGCATCCCAGTCGGGCGCCTGGCCCACGGGGCCGTAAAGGGCCACGGCCATGGGCGCGGTGCTGGCCATGTGGCCCGCCATGGCGCGCAAATCGGGCAAGGTGACCGCGTCGATATGCGCCACCACCTCGGCTAGGTCGGGCACGCGGCCCCGTATCTGGATCATGCGCGCCATCCGCTCGGCGCGGGCCGACGGGCTTTCCAACCCCATCAGCAGACCGGCTTTCATCTGGGCGCGGGCACGCTCCAGTTCGGCCTCGCTCAGGCTGTCGGCGGCGCGCTTCATCTCGTCCAGGGTCAGATTGACCAGCGCCGGAAGATCATCGCCCGACGTGCCGGCATAGACCGTCATCATCCCCGAATCCGAATAGGCCCCGGCATGCGCGAAAATGGTGTAGCACAGGCCACGCTTTTCACGGATCTCCTGGAACAGGCGGCTCGACATGCCGCCTCCCAGGGCCGAGCCCAGGATCTGCGCGGTGTAGATGCCCGGATCGGTCACTGCCGGCGCCTCGAATGCCAGCGCAAGATGGGCCTGCTCCAGCGTCTTTTCCACGCGCAGATCGCCGCCGTCGAAATGGGCGGGCAGCGCCTGCGGCGCCCCGCGCGGCGCGAGGTCACCAAAGGTGGCCCGCGCAAGATCAACGATCTGGTCGTGATCCACGTCACCGGCAGCCGACAACACCATGTTGCCCGGCCCGTAATGCTCGGTCACGAAACCGGCCAGGTCTTCGCGGGAAAAACCGCGCACGCGTTCGGCCGGGCCCAGGATGGACCGGCCCAAGGGCTGTTCGGGATAGGCGCGTTCCTGCAACCAGTCGAAAATGATGTCGTCGGGCGTATCGAGCGCCTGGCCGATCTCTTGCAAGATCACGCCGCGCTCCATCTCGATCTCGCGCGGGTCCAGCGCGGAGTTGCGCAGGATATCGGCGATCACATCCAAGGCCAGCGGCACATCCGCCCCCAGAACACGGGCGTAATAGGCCGTCGCCTCGCGCGAGGTATAGGCATTGATGTAGCCGCCCACATCCTCGATCGCCTCGGCGATCTGCAACGCGCTGCGCGTTTCGGTGCCCTTGAACGCCATGTGTTCCAGGAAATGCGCGATGCCGTTCTGCTCGGGGCGTTCGTTGCGGGCACCGGTCAGCACCCAGACACCGATGGCCGCCGATTGCAGGCCGGGTATCCGTTCGGTCACGACGCGAAAGCCGTTGGGCAGGGTTTCGATCTGGACACTCACTTGGACAAACGCTCCTTTATCAGGGTTTCGATAGCCGCCAGGTCATTGGCCACGGGTGTCACGCGCTCGTCCCGCTCGTAAAGGTCGGCCATGCGCGGGGGCAATGGCGGGCGAATCCCGGCCGCCTCTTCCACCGCGTCGGGAAATTTCGCGGGATGCGCCGTGGCCAGCGTGATCATCGGCACGTCGGGGCGAATGTGCTCTTCGGCCACCTTCACGCCAACGGCGGTGTGCGGGCACAGCAATTCGCCTGTGGTGGCGCGCAAACGCTTGATCGTGGCGCGGGTTTCATCCTCGTCGCAGCGGCCGCTTTCGAAATGCGCGCGCAGCGTTTCAAGCGCCCCCTGGCTGACGTGGAACCCTCCCGACTTCAACTCGTCCATCAACTGGGCCACCGCACCGCCCTCACGCCCGTAGGCATCGAACAAGGCGCGTTCGAAATTGCTGCTGACCTGGATATCCATAGAGGGGCTGATCGAGGGGATCACCCCGTCGGGCGTGTAATCGCCCGCACTGAGGCAGCGGTGTAGAATGTCGTTCTGGTTGGTGGCCACCACCAGCCGGTCGATGGGCAGGCCCATGCGCTTGGCAATATAGCCCGCGAAAATATCACCGAAATTCCCCGTGGGCACGGTGAATGACACCTTGCGATGCGGCGCGCCAAGCGCCACCGCCGAGGTGAAGTAATATACAACCTGCGCCAGCACCCGCGCCCAGTTGATCGAGTTCACCCCGGCCAGCCGCACGCCATCGCGAAATTCGAAATCGTTGAACATGTCTTTCACGCGGGCCTGCGCGTCGTCGAAATGGCCGTCGATGGCCAGCGCGTGCACGTTGGATTCCGACGGGGTGGTCATCTGGCGGCGCTGCACCTCGGACACGCGGCCATGCGGGAAAAGGATGAACACATCAACCGCATCCAGCCCCTTGAATGCCTCGATCGCGGCGCTGCCGGTGTCGCCGCTGGTGGCGCCCACGATCGTCACCCGCTGCCCCGAACGTTTCAACGCCGCCTCGAACAACTGTCCGATCAATTGCATGGCGAAATCCTTGAACGCCAGCGTGGGACCGTGGAACAATTCCAGCAGGAAATGCCCCTGGTCAAGCTGCACCAGCGGCGCGCGGGCGGCGTGGCCGAAACCCGAATACGCGCGGGCGATGATGTCGCGAAACTCGTCATCGGTGAACGTGTCGCCAAGAAAGGGGCGCATCACGCGAAACGCCACCTCTTCATAGCTTTGCCCTGCAAGCGCGACGATATCTTCGGCCGCCATAACCGGCACTTCGGCAGGCACGTAAAGGCCACCGTCGCGCGCAAGGCCCGTCAACATCGCCTCTTCGAATGACAGCTCGGGCGCCTGGCCGCGTGTGGATACGTATTTCATCAACTGTCCGCCTGTGAGGTCGGGCGCCGATTGCGCCACAGGAAAAAGCCGGTCATCGTGGCCCATATGGCGGCCAGCGAAAACCAGGTTATCGCGTATTCAAGATGATCGTTGGGAATACCGCTGCTGTCGAGCGGCAAGGGCGTCACGCCCTGTTCCGCCGGCGAAAGGCTGCGCGCCACCACCAGCAGCGGCCGCGTGTTCAGCACTTGTGCCATCTGGTCGATGTCGCGCGCGAACCAGGTGTTTCCGCTCACGTCGTTTTCGGGGGTCGAGTCGTTGCGATCATCCGGCCAGTGCACGTTTCCGATCACCGTCACCGGGCCACCGGGCACGGGGGGCACATCGTCCGCCACGGGTATGAAGCCGCGATCCAGCAAAACGCGGCCCTGCCCGGTCTCAAGCGCAGAAATCAAACGGTAGCCCGCACCGACCTGTTTCTGGCTGACCAGCACGCGCAAGGGGGCGGCCGCATCCAGGCTTCCGGTGACCTGAACCGGCAAATACCGATCCTGCGTCGGGTCGGGCGTGTCGGGCAGCGCCACGGGGTCGGCGGCGATCCGCGCCTCGATATCGGCCAGAACACCCTGTTTCCACGCCAGGCGGTCCATCTGCCAGACGCCCAGCCAGACCAGCACGGCGACACCGGCCAGACCGAAAATCAGCGGAACAAGGATACGCTGCATTGCAGGGTCTTTCACGCAGGGCTTGGAAAGGAACAAGGCGCGCCATCACCGGCGCGCCTTGCTTTTGTCGGTTTACGCGGTGGATTTCAACCGCAAAGGCGCTGGCCTTAGCCGCCCCATACATAGACGGCTGCAAACAGGAACAGCCACACCACGTCAACGAAGTGCCAGTACCAGGCCGCGGCCTCGAAGCCGACGTGCTTTTCCGGTGTGAAATGCCCGCGCATCAGGCGCAGAAGGCATACAAACAGGAAGATGGTGCCGATGATCACGTGGAAGCCGTGAAAGCCGGTGGCCATGAAGAAGTTGGCGCCATAGATGTTGCCACCAAAGCCGAAGGCGGCATGGGTATATTCGTAAGCCTGGAAACCGGTAAAGATCACACCGAGGGCGACACCGATGATCAGGCCCCATTTCACGTCTTCGCGGTTGTTCTCATGTACCAGAGCATGGTGTGCCCAAGTAACCGCCGCGCCCGAGCACAGCAGGATCAGCGTGTTGATCAGCGGAAGGTGCCATGGATCAAAGGTTTCGATGCCCGCAGGCGGCCATTGCCCGTCAACCGCAGGGCTTTGCGGGCTCATCGGGTACATGGCGTGCTTGAAGAAGCTCCAGAACCAGGCGGCAAAGAACATCACCTCGGACATGATGAACAGGATAAAGCCATAGCGAAGCCCGATCTGCACCACCGGCGTGTGGTCGCCCACCTGGCTTTCGGCAACGACGTCGGCCCACCAGCCGAACATGACGTAAAGCACGCCGACAAAGCCGATCAGGAACACCCAAGGCCCGCTGTCATGCATCCAAATGACACCGCCGAACAGCATAACAAACGCTGCAACGGATCCAAGAAACGGCCACAGGGATGGGGCCAGAATGTGGTAATCATGGTTCTTTTCGTGCGCCATCGCGTTTCCCTCGTTGGCTTTTCTTAGTTAACGGTTTTGTCCTTGCCCGTAGCACGCGTGGCCTGCTCTTCGGGAAGGTCGATTTCATGGAACGTGTAGCCCAGCGTGATGCGGTGCACGTATTTCGCGTCGCGGTCATCGACGATTTCGGGATCTACATAGAAGGTGACCGGCATTTCAACCCGCTCGCCTGGTTGCAGTATCTGCTGTTCAAAACAAAAACAGTCGATCTTGGTAAAGAACCCGCCTGCTTCGTAGGGGGCCACGTTGTAGCTGGCGCTGCCTGCCACGGGCCGGTCGGTGGGGTTGTACGCCTCGTAGAAGGCCAGCCCCGTTTCGCCGATGCGAATATCCATCTCGCGCTGCAGCGGCTTGAACTCCCACGGCATGCCACGCTCTTTCGAGGCGTCGAAACGGATCTTGATGGTCTGGTCCAGGATCACGTCCGACCCCGCTTCCGCGACATCCGTTACCCCGCCGAACCCGGTCACGCGACAGAACCAGTCGTAAAACGGCACCGAGGCCCATGCCAGCCCGCCCATCAGGACGACGACCCCGACCGTTTGTGCCAAAGTCTTGGTTTTAGGATCCATTGCCATCAATCAGTTTCCTTCGACCTGGCCACGCGGCGGTTCGAAATCGCCACGGGTCACCTTGACCACCGTCAACCCGAAGACGATGCAAATCAGCGCCACCAGCGTAAGTCCAAGACCGATATTGCGGCCTTTTCGACGGGTGTGCAGTTCGTGTTCCTTGTGAAAGCTCATCGCTTACCAGCCCCCCATGCCCCAGGGGCGCAGTGCCGCCTCGGCCAAGATCGCCCCGAAATGCGCAAAGAGATACAGAAGCGACAGACGGAAAAACTTTTTTTCCACCAAGTATTTATCTAATGCCGCGCTGTCTTCGTCGCGGCGCCAGATGCGCCAAGCACCCAGCACGAACATCGCGTTCAGCACAACGGCCACGGCCATGTAGATCGGGCCGCCAATCGCGGTGACCCCCGCCCCCAGGGCCAGCACGGCCAGCAGCAGCGTGTACACGAAGATATGGGTACGGGTCGTGCGACGCCCATGGGTGACGGTCAGCATCGGCACGCCCGCGTTTTCGTAGTCGGAGTTCATGAAAAGTGCCAGCGCCCAGAAATGCGGCGGCGTCCACATGAAGATCAGCGCGAACATCAACACCGATTCCACCGAAACACCGCCCGTGGCCACGGCCCAACCGATCATCGGAGGAAACGCCCCAGCAGCACCGCCAATCACGATGTTCTGCGGCGTCCAACGCTTGAGCCACATGGTATAGACGACGGCATAGAAAAATATGGTGAAGGCCAGAATCGCCGCGGCGACCCAGTTGGTGGCCAGCCACAGCATCGTCACTGCCAGCCCCGAAAGGGCCACGCCCACGCCCAGCGCCTCGTCGGCCGTGACCTTGCCTGCGGGCACCGGCCGGCGCGCGGTGCGTTTCATCACCGCGTCGATATCAGCATCCCACCACATGTTCAGCGCGCCAGAGGCACCGGCCCCGATGGCGATGAACAGGATCGCGCAGAACGCGATGAACGGATGCACTGCGCCCGGCGCGGCCAATAGGCCAACGGCCGCGGTGAACACGACCAAGGACATCACACGCGGCTTGAGCAGCGCAACGTAGTCGCCAAAGCCAGCCTCGGGCTGGTTCACAGTGCTGTTGATCGTCGCGTCGCTCATCTTTTTCGTGTCCTGTCAGATGGTGCGGCGGCATACGCTGGCGGGCGCATGCCGCTTGGCGTGCGTCAGTCAGCCGAGGCCACCTGGATCGAGGCAGGGGTACCGGCGTATTCCGAGATCGCCCCCTGCAGCCATTCGTCGTACGCCTCCTGGCTCACGACCTTGACGGTGATCGGCATGTAAGCGTGATCCTTGCCGCACAATTCACTGCACTGGCCGAAATACACACCCTCTTTCTCGGCTTCGAACCAAAGCTGCGCGATACGACCGGGCACGGCATCCTGCTTTACGCCGAAGGCCGGGATGGTCCAGCTGTGGATCACGTCGGCGGCGGTCACATCCATCACCACGGTCTTGCCGACGGGCACCACAACGGCCGTATCGGTAGCCAGCAGGTACTCATCTTGGCCATAGCCGTAGTCTTCCAGCTCGTCGCGGGCCAGCATGAAGCTTTCAAAGCCGAATTCATGATCGGTATACTCGTAGCCCCAGAACCACTGGTAACCCGTCACCTTGATATAAACGTCACCCTCGGGGATCTCTTGCTGCTTGAACAGCACCGGCAGCGAAAACGCCCCGATGAAGACAAGAATCACGATCGGGCCGATCGTCCAGGCCACTTCCAGCGGCGAGTTGTGCGTGAAGCTGGCCGGCTTCGGGTTGGCGCGGCCATTGAAGCGGAAGATGATGTACAGCAGCAGGCCGCACACCAGGATGGTGATCGCGGTGATGATCACCAGGATGAGGCCATCCAGCCCCTGCAGATCGCGGGCCAGTTCGGTCGCAGCGGGCTGGAAGCCCATGCCGCCCTGCGTCGGTTTGCCAATGATTTCAAGCGCGTCCTGCGCAAAGGCCGGCGCGGCGCCGAAGGCTGCTGTTGCGGCCAGAAGGCTAGATAAAAGTCGCATGTGTCACCCTGATCGGTTGATCGCTCGTCATTTATGGTCCCCCGTGACTCCGCCCGGCGTTGTATACGGCGGAATCCCGTTCGGTCGGTCGTTGCCAGAAACCACATTCTACCCAATTGGACAACAATTTCGGTTGCGGCAAACGGACGCTTTTTTGACATAGATCAATTGAGCGCCTGCGAACAAGGCGGAAAAACACGTTTTTTGAATGTGTTTTCCGCCGAATCAAGAGGGCTGCACCCCGGAAACGGTGGAAAGCGGGCTGTCCTGCGTCTATATCTCGCGGCACCGGGCGCACCGTGTCCGGGTAGCAGCGAAAGGCCCCACCCCATGGTCCAGAATGAGTTTCGCCCGTTCGACACGATGCTCGACCACGATGCAGCCCTGCGCCAGTTGCAAGAGGCAACCGCCGGCGCCGATGATGGCGAGCTGTTCCTGGAACGCCGCCGCGCCGAGGCGCTGGTGTTCGACGATGGTCGCGTGAAAACCGCCAGCTACGATGCCTCCGAGGGGTTCGGCCTGCGCGCGGTGCGCGGCGAGGTATCTGGCTACGCCCATTCCTCCGAGATTTCGCAGGCCGCGCTGACGCGCGCGGTGGCCACCGCCCGGCTGGCGGTGGGCGATGGCGGCGGCACGATGGCGGCAGGGCCACAGGCAACCAACCGCCACCTTTACACCGATGCTGACCCGATTGCCGGTGTGGAGTTCCCCGTAAAGCTGGAAACGCTGCGCGCCATCGACGCCTTCGCCCGCGACCTTGATCCGCGCGTGGTGCAGGTTTCGGCCACCATTGCCGCGTCGTGCCAGGAAGTCGAGATCTTGCGCCCCGATGGCCAGCGCCTGCGCGACGTCCGCCCGATGACCCGCGTCAATGTCAGCGTCATCGTCGAAGATCAGGGCCGACGCGAACAAGGCACGGCGGGCGGGGGTGGGCGCGTGGCCCTGGACGGGTTGCTGGAGCCGTCAGACTGGCAGGCCAAGGCACAAGAGGCGTTGCGCATTGCGCTGGTCAACCTGTGCGCCGAGCCCGCACCCGCCGGCGTGATGGATGTCGTGCTGGGCCCGGGCTGGCCCGGCATCCTGCTTCACGAGGCCGTGGGCCATGGGTTGGAAGGGGATTTCAACCGCAAGGGCAGTTCGGCTTTCGCGGGGCTTCTGGGTCAAAGGGTGGCCGCGCCCGGCGTGACCGTTCTGGACGACGGCACCATCCCCGACCGGCGCGGCAGCCTCACTTTCGATGACGAGGGCACGCCCAGCGCGCGCAACACGTTGATCGAGGATGGCATATTGGTGGGCTACATGCAGGATCGCCAGAACGCGCGCCTCATGGGCGTCGCCCCGACCGGAAATGGGCGACGAGAAAGCTATGCGCACGCGCCGATGCCGCGCATGACCAATACCTACATGCTGGGCGGCGATGCCGAGCCGGACGATATCGTGGCCGACCTTAAAGACGGCATATACGCCGTTGGCTTTGGTGGCGGGCAGGTCGATATAACCAATGGCAAGTTCGTCTTCTCCTGCACCGAGGCGTACCGCGTGAAGAACGGCAAGATCGGCGCGCCGGTCAAGGGCGCCACGCTGATCGGCGATGGTGCCACGGCACTGCAACAGATCCGCGCCCTGGGCAATGACATGGCGCTTGACCCCGGCATGGGCAATTGCGGCAAGGCCGGGCAATGGGTGCCAGTTGGCGTGGGCCAGCCCACGGTGATGCTCGGCGGGCTGACCGTAGGAGGTTCGGGGGGATAAAGCCTTTGGGCATGCGTGGCGGGCCCGGCCTGGTTTACCGGCCATTAACCAGCCGCACGCTAGAGATGATTCCAGCAAGACGGCGAGGTCGCGATGCCAGAAGAGTTTCATCCTTCCACTCACCCCCCACTCCCACCCACCACGGAAGATGAGAGGGTATCGTGGCTTCGCCTCTTGCGATCACGCAGGGTTGGCCCCTCGACCTTTTACCGGCTGCTTCACGAGCACGGCTCGACAGCCGCCGCGCTTGACGCCTTGCCCGGCGTCGCCCGCGCAGCGGGCGTCGAAAGCTACACACCCTGCCCGCCAGAGGTGGCGCAGGCCGAACTGCGCAAGGCGCGCGGCGCGGATGCACAGATGTTATGCGTGGGCGCAAACGATTATCCTGCCGCGCTTCTCGATCTTCCCGATCCGCCTCCGATCCTCTGGGCGCTTGGCGATACGGGCCTGCTGACGCGCGACCGCATTGCCATGGTCGGCGCCCGCAACGCCTCGTCGCTGGGCACCCGCATGGCGCGCGCGCTGGCGCTTGACCTGGCAAAACAGGGTTTTGTCATCGTTTCGGGGCTGGCCCGCGGAGTCGATACCGCGGCGCATCTGGCCGCCCTCGGTACCGGCACCATCGCCGTGATGGCCGGCGGTGTCGACGTGATTTACCCGGCGGAAAACACGCAGCTTGCCGAAAACATCGCAAGGACCGGCCTGCGCCTGTCGGAACAGCCCATGGGCGTGGCGCCACAGGCGCGGCATTTCCCGCGCCGCAACCGGCTGATCTCGGGGTTGGCGCGCGGCGTCGTGGTGGTCGAGGCCGCGGCGAAATCGGGTAGCCTTATCACGGCACGCGACGCGCTCGACCAGGGGCGCGAGGTGATGGCCGTGCCCGGCCACCCGTTCGATGCGCGCGCCGCCGGCTGCAACATGTTGATCCGCGATGGCGCCACGCTCGTGCGCCGCGCCGAAGACGTGATGGAGGCGCTGCCCGCGCAGAACGCGCCGGCACCACCGCGTGCCCAGCCCGACCGGGCGGGCACGCCAACCATACCCGACCCCGCGCCAGAACGCCGCAGCCTGCAAGAAACCGCCGCGCTGCACAGCCAGATCCTCGACCGTCTTGGCCCCTCGCCACTGGCCGAGGACCAGCTTATCCGCGATCTGCGCGCTCCCGCGCAGGCGGTCGCCCCGGCACTTACCGACCTGGAGCTTGACGGCCGCATCATCCGCCACCCCGGCGGGTTGCTGGCCCGCGCAACCTGACGCCGCGCGCCACCCATTTTTTAGAACATTGCTGAACGCCCGCAACCGCCGCGAGCCCGGCGATTGACAAGAGCGCGGTGGGCCTGCCGCAGACGGGCAAGTGGCCCCGGCCTTCAAAACGGCGCATTGACAAAGACATACGGCAACCCACATGTTCCGCCGCCAAGCCCCCGGTGTCGAGTCGAAAGGAAATCATATGCCCGTCGTTGTTGTCGAATCTCCTGCCAAGGCCAAGACAATCAACAAGTATTTGGGCTCTGATTACACCGTTCTGGCCTCTTACGGGCACGTTCGCGATCTGCCTCCCAAAGATGGTTCGGTCGATCCCGAGCATGATTTCGACATGAAATGGGAGATTACGAGCGACAGCCAGAAACACGTTCGCGCCATCGCCGAGGCACTGAAAACCGACAACGAACTGATCCTTGCCACCGACCCCGACCGCGAGGGCGAGGCGATCAGCTGGCACCTGAAAGAAGCGCTGACCAAGCGCCGCGCCATCAAGAAAGACACCGATGTGCGCCGCGTGACCTTCAACGCGATCACCAAGGATGCCGTCAGCGAGGCGATGAAGAACCCGCGCGAGATCGACGCCCCGCTGGTCGAGGCCTACCTGGCCCGCCGCGCGCTGGACTACCTTGTGGGTTTCAACCTGTCGCCGGTGTTGTGGCGCAAGCTGCCGGGTGCGAAATCGGCCGGCCGCGTGCAATCGGTCTGCCTGCGCCTGATCGTCGAGCGCGAGATGGAGATCGAGGCGTTCAAACCGCGCGAGTACTGGTCGGTCAAGGCGCTGATGAGCACGCCGCGCGGCCAGGAATACGAGGCGCGCCTGACCGTTCTGGCCGGCAAGAAGCTGGACAAGTACGACATCGAGAATGAAACCCAGGCCGAACTGGCGGTGCAGGCCGTGACAAGCCGCGACCTGACTGTGACATCGGTCGAGGCGAAACCGGCGAACCGCAACCCCAGCGCGCCCTTCATGACCTCGACGCTCCAGCAAGAGGCCAGCCGCAAGTTCGGCATGGGCGCTCGCCAGACGATGAGCGCGGCGCAGCGCCTCTACGAGGCCGGTCACATCACCTACATGCGAACCGATGGCATCGACATGGCCCCCGAGGCAGTGCATGCCGCGCGCGACGCCATCAAGGATCGCTTCGGCCCCGAATACGTGCCCGACAGCCCGCGCATGTACAAGAACAAGGCCAAGAACGCGCAAGAGGCGCATGAATGCATCCGCCCCACCGACATGGCCAAGGATGCCGCGGCGTTAAAATTGTCGGATGCCGATCAACGCAAGCTTTACGACCTGATCTGGAAACGCACGCTGGCCTGCCAGATGGCCGCCGCGCGGTTGGAACGCACCACCGTCGAGATTGCCAGTGCCGATGGCCAGGTGGGGCTGCGCGCCACCGGGCAGGTGATTCAGTTCGACGGCTTCCTGCGCGTCTACGAAGAGGGCCGCGACGAGGTGGTTGACGATGATGACAAGCGCCTGCCCCAGATCATGGAGGGCGAAAAGGCCGAAAAGCGAGGTGTCACGCCAGACCAGCATTTCACCCAACCCCCGCCCCGCTATACCGAGGCGACGTTGGTCAAGAAGATGGAAGAGCTGGGGATCGGGCGTCCGTCAACCTATGCCAGCATTGTCACCACGATCCAGGACCGCGAATATGTGCGCAAGGAGCAGAACCGCCTTATCCCCGAGGACAAGGGCCGGATCGTCACGATCTTTCTGACCAATTTCTTCCGCCGCTACGTGGAATACGATTTCACTGCCGCGCTCGAAGACGAGTTGGACCATGTCAGCGCGGGCGAGTCAGATTACAAAGAGCTTCTGTCACGCTTCTGGCGCGACTTCTCGGCCGCGATTGCCGAAACGTCCGAACTGCGCATTTCCGAGGTGCTCGACGTGCTGGACGAGGCGCTGGCGCCCACGCTCTACCCCCCACGGGAGGATGGCAGCGATCCGCGCATCTGCCCGTTGTGCGGCACGGGCCAGTTGCATCTGAAAACCTCGCGCTCGGGCGGGTTCGTGGGCTGCGGGAACTATCCCGAGTGTCGGTATACCCGGCCCATCGGTGGCGAAGCGGCCGAGACGGGCGACCGGGTGCTGGGCGAAGACGAGGATGGCAACGAGATCAGCCTGCGCTCGGGCCGGTTCGGGCCCTACGTGCAACGCGGCGAGGTGACAGAGGAGAACAAGAAGCCCGACCGCGCCAGCCTGCCCAAAGGCTGGGAGCCCGACGAGATGACGCTGGAAAAGGCGCTGACGCTGCTTTCGCTTCCGCGCCAGGTGGGCGAGCATCCCGAGGGCGGCATGATCAGCACGAATTTCGGCCGTTACGGGCCTTACGTCATGCACCAGTTGCCCGACGATGCGAAGCCCGTTTACGCCAACCTGAAAGACCCCGCCGACGTTTTCGAGATCGGGATGAACCGCGCGGTCGAGTTGCTGGCCGAAAAGCGCGCCAACCCCGGCGGGCGCGGACGTGCGGCGGCCAAGCCCCTCAAAGAGCTGGGCGAGCATCCTGACGAAGGTGGGCCGGTCAACGTGATGGACGGACGGTACGGGCCTTACGTGAAATGGGGAAAGATCAACGCCACCCTCCCCAAGGAGACCGAGCCTGACGCGGTCACGATGGACATGGCCGTGCAACTGATCGCCGAGAAATCGGCCAAGAAGGGCGGCGGGCGAAAGAAAACCACGGGCAAGACGGCCAAGAAGGCCTGAACGTGCCGCGTGGCTGCGGCCCGGCCCCTTGGTCGGTATGCAGCGGTCCACCTTCACGTTGACTCTGCGCGCTCCACCCGGCAAGACATTGCCAACAACCGACTTCAGGGAGAGACCCATGAAAAAAGTCTATAACTCGGCCTCCGAGGCGCTGGACGGTCTGCTGCATGATGGCATGCTGATCGCTGCGGGCGGTTTTGGCCTTTGTGGCATCCCCGAATTGTTGATCGACGCCATCGTCGACAGCGACGTGAAGGATCTGACCGTCGCCTCGAACAACGCCGGTGTCGACGATTTCGGGCTGGGCAAGCTGCTGACCACCCGCCAGGTCAAGAAAATGATGTCGTCTTACGTGGGCGAGAACGCCGAGTTCATGCGCCAATACCTGTCGGGAGAGCTGGAGCTTGAGTTCAACCCCCAGGGCACACTGGCCGAGCGTATGCGCGCCGGCGGGTCGGGCATTGCGGGTTTCTACACCAAGACCGGCGTCGGCACGCAGATTGCCGATGGCAAGGAAGTAAAGATCTTCGATGGCGAGGAATACATCCTCGAACGCGGTATCTTTGCCGACCTGGCCATCGTCAAGGCGTGGAAGGCCGACACGACCGGAAACTGCATTTTCCGCAAGACCGCGCGCAACTTCAATCCGCCGGCGGCGATGTGCGGCAAGGTCTGCGTGATGGAGGTCGAAGAGATCGTGGAACCCGGCGAACTGGACGCCAATGCGATTCACCTGCCCGGCATCTACGTCCATCGCCTGATCCAGGGTGAGCACGAAAAGCGGATCGAGCAGCGCACGACACGCCCGCGCAAGGCCGCCTGACAGGGAACCGCGCCCGTGCACGATCAAGACATGTCATTGGTGCTGAGTGAAGGCGACGTTCTTGTCGGGTTTTCCCGCATGAGCATTGCCATGCTCATCACCAATCCACGGCTTGAGGACAATCCGATCATTTATGTCAATGACGCGTTCGAACGCACCACGGGCTATGCGCGCTCGGCCGTGATCGGGCGCAATTGCCGATTTCTGCAGGGCGAGCGGACCGACAAGCGCGATGTCGACCAGATTCGCACAGCGGTGAAGGAGGCCCGCGAAGCCTCGGTCGATATCCTGAACTACCGCGCCGATGGCACGCCGTTTCAAAACCGGCTGATTCTCACCCCCATAAAGAACGAGGCGGGTGAAGCGATCTATTTTCTCGGTATCCAGAAAGAGCTGCGGCCCGGTGACCGTGCGTCGGAAAACCAGATCGAGCATACCCATCTTAATCTTATCCGCAGCCGCGTGGAAAAGGATTTGTCACTGATGCTTGCCGGGCTGCAGAAATTGCGCAGCACCGACACGGAAGAGATTTTGCACGAGGCCAAAGCCCTGCCCCGGCGGCTGGAATGCCTGCAACTTGTCTACGAGGAAATGAAACTGGCCGACCGTCGGGTCAATGACGGTTTCATCGACCTTGGCAGCCTGCTAAGCCGCATCTCCAACGGCATCGCGTTTCATGACGGGCGCGCGGGCATCCGTTTCAACCAGTTCATCGAGCCGATCCATGTCAATCTTGAAACAGCGACCCGGATCGCGCTCAGCATGTGCGAGGTCGTCACGAACGCGTTCCGCCATGCCTTTGAAGGGCTGCAGCAGGGCTATGTCGAACTGCGCGTGACGCAATTGGCGGCAGGCGGGCTGCGCATCATGATCTCGGATGACGGTGTGGGCCTTCCCGCCGGAGCCGAGTTTCCAAGCGACAAGACGTTGGGCGGGCAGTTGATCAAGCAATTGCTGGACGGGCTCGACGCAACAATCAACGTGGCCCGTGGGGCCGCCGGCACGGTGGTCATGATCGACGTGCCGGTGGGCTTTACGGACCAGTAACAGGAAAAAGGGGTGACGCATATGCCTTGGGATCGCAACGAAATGGCGGCGCGCGCCGCACAAGAGCTGGAAGACGGGATGTACGTGAACCTTGGCATCGGGATTCCGACGCTGGTAAGCAACTACATACCCGAAGGCGTCGAGGTGACGCTGCAATCGGAAAACGGCATGCTGGGCATGGGCCCTTTCCCCTATGAGGGCGAGGAAGACCCGGACCTGATCAATGCCGGCAAGCAAACGATCACCGAATTGCCGCATTCGGTCTATTTCGACAGCGCCACAAGTTTTGGCATGATCCGCGGTGGCAAGATCGCCATGGCAATCCTGGGCGCGATGGAGGTCAGCGAAAAAGGTGACCTGGCCAACTGGATGATCCCCGGAAAGCTGGTCAAGGGCATGGGCGGCGCAATGGACCTGGTGGCCGGCGTTGGCCGCGTGGTTGTGGTGATGGACCATACCAACAAGGCCGGCGAGTCAAAGCTGTTGAAGGAATGTACCCTGCCGCTGACGGGCAAGGGCGTGGTTGACCGGATCATTACCAACCTAGGCGTGCTGGACGTGACGCACAAGGGCCTTCACGTGGTGGAAACCGCGCCCGGCGTCACCCATGACGAACTGGTGGCCGCGACCGAGGCCACGATCGTCTGAACCGGACTTCGGGTTTCGAACAGGGCCGTGCCACACCAGGCGCGGCCTTTTTCACGAGCCCAGGTTGAACACGCACCCGTCAGAGATCAACTGCGGCGGGGTCTTGCACAGGGCACGCGCCACGGCAAAGGCCGCCAGAACCTTCGGCACGTAATCACGGGTTTCGGCAAAGGGCGGCACGCCCTGGTGCTTTTTCACCGCCCCCTCACCCGCGTTGTAGGCAGCCAGTGCCAAGATGGCATCGCCTTCGAATTCTTTCAGCAGCCAATCCAGGTAGGCGATACCGCCCTTTATGTTGTCTTGTGGATCAAGGCTGTCGGTGACGCCGAACCGCGCGGCCGTGGTTGGGATCAGCTGCATCAGGCCCTGTGCGCCGGCCTCGCTCTTTGCATCCGGGCGGCCACCGGATTCAACGGATATGACGGCCAGTGCCAGCGCGGGCGACACCCTGGTGCCCACCGTGTTCAGCAAAAGCGCCGCCTGCCGGTCGCGCGCGATTCGCAGCAGGTCACCCAGGCGTGGCGCGGCCACCCCCTGCCCCTGCGGTGGGTTCGACAGGCTGTTCAGCGCAGGCTCCAACCGCGCGGGCCCTGCGCCCTCCATGTCCGGTGACACGGCCTGCCAGAACCAATCGTACCGCGCGTTGCGCGTGGCAGGTTCTTCCCTGTCGGTCGGTTTCGCGGCCACCGCCGGCTCGGTCCGAGGCTCGATCTGCGGAAGCTTGGGGCGCTCACCCTTTTTCGGGGGGGTGACGCGTTTGAAGGTAAAATCCGGAAAAGGTTTCGGCCCCTCGGCCAGCACGGGGCCGGAAAGCCCCATTGCCACCGCAAGCGCCACCACAAGTGACCGCCGCCTCATCACATGACCTGCCTTTTGTTCTTCTGCTCGTTAACCCGAATTTACTGGAATCGGGTCGGAAAAGCCATTTCCAAAGCGGAATTGATGGAAAAACTGCGGCAGCGGACAGAAAAATGCGTGCATGCAGGTGCGGAAAATGTTTTTTTGTTGTTATTTTTCATTATGTTATAATTTTTCAGGTCAATTTCTTCAAATTTTCCAAAATGGCTCGATTGCTGCCCCAATCATGCCCGATTGCTTTGGCTAATTAACGTCATACCAAGGCGGCGACGGGCCAGTATGAGAGCAACGCCCACTTCATTCACTGCCTGGTTGAGAACCTGAGCAACAGATCCTTTGGAGGGACATACCATGATGAACTTTATCAAGAACTTCCGCAACGACGAAGACGGCGCAGTGACGGTTGACTGGGTCGTGCTGACCGCAGCCGTGGTTGGCCTGGCCATCGCCGCCTACGGCGCGATCGAGACACAGACCCAGGCCCTGGCCGATGCCGCCGCGACCAACATCGAAGGCGAACTGACCAAGTAAGGTTTTGGTGGCGCAACGCGCCATGCATGAACACCCTAGAAGGGCCACCTGCTTTCAGGTGGCCCTTTTCCATTGCCCAGGCCAACCAACTGGTTTCGAACTGACCGACGGCTTGGACGCAAGTGCCGACATGTCGCAGTTGACGTGAAATCCGCGAAAAGGCCCTGAAATTGCCGTTCTTGACCGCGTTAACACCAAATTCATGCCGCATTTGTCCCCGATAAACGCAACATACCGAGACGGCCCCGCCCCCAGAGGGAAAACACGGGTCGGGATTTTCCGGATCGGTAGGGCAACCTGAGTAACCGATCCTTTGGAGGGATGTACCATGATGAACTTTTTCAAGAATTTCCGCAAAGACGAAGACGGCGCCGTCACGGTTGACTGGGTCGTGCTGACCGCAGCCGTGGTTGGCCTGGCCATCGCGGCCTACGGCGCGATCGAAACCCAGACCCAGGCCCTGGCCGATGCCGCCGCGACCAACATCGAAGGCGAACTGACCAAGTAAGGTTTTGGTGGCGCAACACGCCATGCTTGAACACCCTAGAAGGGCCACCTGCTTTCAGGTGGCCCTTTTCACATGCTGGCTTGTCGGCATCGCAATACCTGCAAATCGCTATCTTGAAACCAAAATTCTGCCTCAATCCAATGGCATCAATCCTTAACCTGTTTCATCCGACTGCCGGAGAGTTGGCCAGGAAAACGACGGGTTGGTTAATGATTTAGGATCCCGTGGAGGACTGAATGTTGAAATTTGCAAGACGCTTCCTGCGCGACGACAACGGCGCAGTCACCGTTGATTGGGTCGTGCTGACCGCGGCCGTCGTTGGCCTGGCGACCGCTGCCTACATCGGCATCGAAACCCAAACGAACCTTCTTTCAGCCGAGGCCGCAACCAATATCGGCAGCGAGATCGGCAAATGACACTGTGCACCCGCCTTCGACTTTCGGTGGCGGGTGCGCCCCACGCCCCCGGCCAAGCATACGGGGTAGCGCAACACGGCACGGCAGGTTCGCTTGCCGAAAGCCGAAACGAGAAGAGGTAACAGCATGCGGGTAATCTTTGGATTGGTCTTGGTCGCCGGCCTCGCGCTGGCCGGTTTCGCCGTCTACATGGCCAAGAATTACATCGCCAGCTACCAGGCCAGACTGGCCGAGGCGAATGCGATGAAAGAGCAACTGGTGAAAACCGTCCCAGTCTACGTGGCCGAACGGCCGCTGAAATACGGTGAGATCCTCATGCCCGAGGATGTGCGCGAGGTGCGCTGGCCCGAAGAGGCCGTGCCCGAAGGTGCGTTCACCCAGGAAGGTGCGCTGTTCCCCGAGAATACCGATGAACGCCGCCGCGTGCTGCGCACCATGGAAAAGGACGAGGCGGTGATGGCCGTCAAGGTCACCCAGCCGGGCGAAGAGGTCGGTATCACTTCGCAGCTGGAACGTGGCAAGCGTGCCTTCGCGATCAAGGTCGACGTGGCCAGCGGCGTGTCGGGCTTCTTGATGCCGGGCCATCGCGTGGATGTCTACTGGACCGGGCAGGTTGCCCGCTCCGGCGGTGCGCGCAATAGCGAAAGCCGCCAGGAAGTCACCAAACTGATCGAAACCGGCGTGAACGTCATCGCCATCGACCAGTCTGCCAATAGTGAAACGACCGGCGCCGCAATCGCGCGCACCGTCACCGTGTCCGTGCGGCCGGAGCAGGTTGCAAGCCTCGCGCTGGCGCAATCGACCGGCCGGCTGTCGCTGGCTTTGGTCGGGCTCGATGATGACAGTGTCTCGGGGGCGATCGAAATCGACCAGCGCAAGTTGCTGGGCCTGGCCGACATGGTTGTCGAGGAAGAGGTTAAGGAAAAGGTCTGCACCATCCGCACCCGCCGTGGTTCCGAAGTGGTCGAAATCCCGATCCCCTGCACGAATTGATCCGCACCCACCCCGCATCCCGGCCGGCCCGTCCAAAGCGGGCCGGCTTCGCTTGTTCAGGCATGTTGCCGGATATCTACGTTAAAAGAATTGCCGAACAGCTTGATTCTTGCAAAAAATCCAAGTTTCGTTCATGGTCGTTCAAAATACGGTCGGACAAGGCCGATGTAACGAGGCGTGATCGAGAGGCAGGTCACATGAAAATCGACAAGTTTATCAAAGCGGCGTTCGTCGGCTTTGCATTGGTATATGCACCGTCCTTCCTGGCCAGCCCCGCGGCGGCACAATCCGTCCGTGTCGTGAAAAGCGGCATGGAATCGTCACTTAGCGTGCCGATGAACCGCGCGGTCGTGGTGGAAAGCGAAACACCCTTCGCCGAACTCAGCATCGCCAATCCGGCCATTGCCGACATTTCATCGTTGAGCGATCGCACCATCTACGTGCTGGGCAAGGCACCGGGTCTGACGACGCTGACCTTGCTGGATGCGAACGGCCAGTTGATCACCAACGTGGACGTACGGGTCGCGGCAGATATCTCGGAATTCAAGGAACGCATCCGCCAGATCATGCCCGATGAACGGATCGAGGTGCGCACCGCGAATGACGGTATCGTGCTGTCAGGCACGGTTTCGAGCACATCGAAGATGCAGCGCGCGCTGGACTTGGCCGAACGCTATGCGCCCGAACGCGTGTCCAACCTTATGAGCGTCGGTGGCGTGCAACAGGTTCTGCTGAAGGTTCGTTTCGCCGAGATGGAGCGCAACGTGTCGAAATCGCTCAGCGCCTCTCTGGCGTTGAACGGCACATCGCTGGGCGGTGACCTGGGTATCTCGGGCGGCACGAACACCACCGCCAATTCGGTATCACAGGGCGATGCCCTCGCCGGCACGCTGCCCGCGTCGACCGAACAGAACGGCGCGATGCTGTTCGGTTTCAATGCCGGCTCGGTCGAAGTCGGCGTTTTGCTGGAAGCGCTTGAAAGCAAGGGCGTCATCCGCACATTGGCCGAACCCAACCTGACGGCCCTTTCCGGCCAGGAAGCCAAGTTTCTGGCCGGCGGCGAATACCCCGTTCCGGTCAGCCAAAGCGACGGTCGGGTATCCGTCGAGTTCAAGCCCTTCGGTATCGAACTCAATTTCGTTCCGCGCGTGCTGGACGACAAGCTGATCAACCTCGAACTCGAGGCCGCGGTTTCGGAAATCGACCCGACCCGCGGGTTTGAGCTCAACTCCTTCAAGATCGACGCTTTCAAGCGGCGCGAAGCTACCACCACGGTCGAACTGCGCGACGGCGAAAGCTTTGCCATCGCGGGCATGCTCAAGGACGATTTCCGCGATCTCAGCGGCCAGGTTCCCTGGCTGGGCGACATCCCGGTGCTGGGCGCGCTGTTCCGCAGCGCCGAGTATCAGCGTTCGCAATCCGAACTGGTAATCATCATCACCGCGCACCTGGTGACCCCAACCCGTGGCGAGGCGCTCAGCCTGCCGACGGACAGGGTGAAACCCCCGTCTGAAAAGGATCTGTTCCTTTACGGCCGCGTCACGAGCAACGATGGCTCGACCCGCCCGCTCAAGGGGGCCGCTGGCGAAGTTGCCAAGCAGGACTTCAAGGGGTCCTACGGCTATGTGATGGATTGATGGGAGCAAGGCAGATGTACAAGACACTCGCACTGACCGGCCTTGTGGCCCTGACCGCCTGCAGCGAGAGGCAGATGGCGAATTCCAGTTTCTGGCGCGAAGCCGGTGTCCTGCATAGCAATGCGGATTTCGGCAACTCGACGATGAACAACATCATGTACCAGAACGGCGAGCGCAGCTATGCCGTGGACCTGTCGAACCGGTTCGCGCGCGAAGTGCCCTCGATGGTCAATTTCGCGTTCAATTCGGCCGTGCTTGACGAAACGGCGCGTGCGAACCTGCGCCGCCAAGCCGATTGGATCCGCCAGTTCCCCGAGGTTCGGTTCCGCGTTTACGGGCACACCGACAAGGTTGGATCGAATTACTATAACAAGCGGCTTGGCCTGCGCCGGGCCCGCGCGGTGGTGCATTACCTGACATCGCTTGGCGTCGATCGCAGCCGCCTCGAGGCGGTGGTGAGCTACGGTGAAACGCAGCCTCTTGTCGTGACCGAAGGCCGCGAGCGGCGCAACCGCCGCACCGTGACCGAGGTTTCCGGCTTTCTCAAGCGGCACCCCACGGTGATGGACGGCAAATACGCCGAGGTCATCTATCGCGAATATGTCGCCAGCGCTGAACCGACGTCGAACCTTGAAGGGATCACCGGCGCGGACTTCGGAACCGATCAATAATCGGAAAATACATCCTGACCTTGGACAAGCGGGCGCAACAATGCAGCCCGCTTTTTCTTATCGTTTGAAGATAACGCACAATTTCGATCTTTTGGCCGCAATCTCGCCCAGATTCTCCGACATCTTCACCTTGAGTGAATAACAGGTCCGCCGAGTCGGACCCGGAAGCACGAAGACGGTTCAACTGTCTGCCGCTTCTCGAAAAAAGGACATGAGGCGAATGACAAGCAACGCTCAAATGGTGCCGGAGGCAAGTCCGATCCTCGCCTGCACGGTTAGCCGTGATGTAAAGAATTTCGACCTCTTGGTCGAAGACATGGAAACCGCGATGGGCGAAACCTGGGGCGACCTGGGCTTTGACGACGCGCTTGCCTTTCTCGATCAGCCCGAGGCCGAAACACTGGAGTTCATCGCGCTGGCCGTGGATGCGGATGACGAGGAAAACCTGGCCATGCTGGGCCAAATCATCACCAGCGCCAAGGCCAACCGTATAAAGGTCATTCTGATCGCCGAAGACATCAGCCCAACCGCCCTGCACCAGTTGCTTAGGCAGGGCGCGGATGAATTCGTGCCCTACCCCTTGCCCGAGAACGAGTTGCAGGCCGCGATCGACCGGCTGCGCGCCCCTGCCCCCACCGCCCATGCCGAAGCCGACGAAAGCGCCCCGAGCGCCCGGCGTGGCAGCGGCCCATCGCGCGAAGGTGTTGTGCTGGCCGTCCACGGCATAGCCGGCGGCAGCGGCTGCACGACATTCGCAGTCAACCTTGCATGGGAGCTGTCGCAGGTCGCGAAGAAGGGCGAAACGCCGCCCAAGGTCTGCCTGCTGGATCTCGACCTGCAATACGGTGCGACGGCGACCTACCTCGACCTGCCCCGCCGCGAGGCGGTTCTGGAGTTGCTCGGCGATACCGAGTCGATGGATGACGAAAGCTTCCAGGCGGCCCTCATCGGCTATGAGGATGCCTTGCAGGTGCTGACCGCGCCGCCCGACATGATCCCGCTTGACCTGATAGGGTCGGAAGACGTGTCACGAATCATCGAGATTGCGCGCCACCATTTCGACTATGTCGTGATCGACATGCCGCATACCCTGGTGCAATGGACCGAAACCGCATTGTCGCAGGCGCAGGTCTATTTCGCCATGATCGAGCTCGACATGCGATCTGCGCAGAACACGCTGCGGTTCAAGCGGCTGCTTCAATCCGAGGACATGCCCTTTGACAAGATCCGCTTTGTCCTGAACCGCGCGCCGAAATTCACCGACCTGAACGGCAAGTCGCGCGTCAAGCGCATGGCCGAAAGCCTGGGCATCTCGATCGAACTGCTGCTTCCCGATGGCGGCCGGCCGGTCACGCAGGGGGCCGATCACGGCCAGCCCCTGGCATTGAGCGCGGGCAAGAACCCGCTGCGCAAGGAAATCGCCAAGCTGGCGCAAAGCCTGCATGAGTTTGGCCAAAGCGATGCCGAAGAGGCCGCGTGATGATTGTGAGGAAGTAAGGCATGTTTTCGCGCTACAAGAAACAGACTGCCCCCGCGTCGACTGCGCCGCGCCCGGCCCCCGCGCCCAAGGCCGTTGCGCCGAAACCTGCCCGCGCGGCAGCCGCGCCCCAACCCGCGCCGGTCTCTTCTGCACGGCAAGCCCCCCAAAAGACCCCGGCCCAGGTCGCGACCGCCGACAAGGAGCGCAAGCGCAAGGAGCGGTTGGGGGACATCAAGCTGGAACTGCACCGCTCGCTTCTGGACAACCTGAACCTCAGCGCGATCGAGGCCGCCTCGGAAGCCGAGCTGAAAGCCGAGATCTCCGAAATCGCGGCCGAGGTTCTGTCGGAAAGGGGTATCGTTCTGAACCGCGAGGATCGCACGACCCTGAACCAGGAGCTTTACGACGAAGTGCGCGGTCTCGGCCCGCTTGAGACATTGCTCAAGGATGACACCGTCAACGATATCCTGGTGAATGGGCCGCAGCGGATCTTCGTTGAGCGCGACGGCAAGCTGCAACTGACCGATGTCACCTTCAAGGATGAAAAGCACCTTCAGCGGATCATCGACAAGATCGTTTCGGCGGTCGGGCGGCGCGTTGACGAATCCAACCCCTATGTCGACGCACGCCTAGCCGATGGCTCGCGTTTCAACGCCATGGTGCCGCCCATCGCGGTGGATGGCAGCCTCGTGTCGATCCGGAAATTCAAGAAGGAAAAGCTGGGCATCGACGACCTGGTGAATTTCGGCGCCTTTTCGGAAGAAATGGCCGCCTATCTTCAAGCCGCGGTGGCGTGCCGCCTGAACGTGATCGTGTCGGGCGGAACGGGCTCGGGCAAGACCACGACGCTCAACGCCCTGTCATCCTTCATCGACAATGCCGAACGCATCCTGACGATCGAAGATACCGCCGAACTCCAGCTGCAACAGACCCATGTCGGCCGGATGGAAAGCCGCCCGCCCAACGTCGAGGGCAAGGGGGCCGTGACCCAGCGCGATTGTCTGCGCAACGCACTGCGTATGCGCCCCGACCGCATCATCGTGGGTGAAACCCGCGGCGAGGAAGTGATCGACATGTTGCAGGCCATGAACACCGGCCACGACGGTTCGATGACAACCATCCACGCCAACAGCGCCCGCGACGGCGTCAGCCGGCTGGAAAACATGATCGCCATGGCCGGGATCGAAATGCCCATAAAGGCGGTGCGCAGCCAGATCGCCAGCGCCGTCAACGTCATCGTGCAGGCCAGCCGCCTGCAAGACGGGTCGCGCCGCATGACCTCGATCACCGAGATCACAGGCATGGAGGGCGACGTGATCGCGATGCAGGAAGTGTTCCGCTTTCAGCGTGTCGGCCTGACGCCGGAAAACAAGATCATCGGCCATTTCACGGCCACCGGCGTGCGTAGCAACTTCTCCGAACGTTTCCGGCTCTGGGGCTATGACCTGCCGGCCAACATCTTTGAACCCATCGCCGCGGAGTAACCAGTCATGTCCATAAGTATTGAGCCGCTCATCTACGGGCTGATCTTCATCGGTGTCCTGGTGCTGGTGGAAGGTTTGTACCTCACGGTATTCGGCCGCTCGATCAGCCTGAACAACCGGGTGAACCGCCGGCTTGAAATGCTCGAACAGGGCGGCCGCCGCGAAGAGGTGATGGCCAAGCTGCGCAAGGAGATGCGCCAGCACATGAACTCGCGCGGGATACCGCTTTACGCGATGCTGGCCGACCGCGCGCAAAAGGGGGCGATCGCCTTTACGCCAGTGCAGCTTATCATGCTCATGGTGGCGCTTTCGGTCATTTCCTTCCTCGGCCTGACCATCGGCACCGAAACCAGCGCCCCGGTGCGCGCAGCGGTCGCCGTGGGCATGGGCGTGGGCGGCATTTTCATGTGGGTCAACCACAAGGCCAAGAAACGCATGTCGATGATCGAGGAACAATTGCCCGATGCGGTCGAACTGATGGTGCGCAGCCTGCGCGTCGGTCACCCCTTTTCATCGGCCATCCAGATCGTCGCCAAGGAGGTGCCCGACCCGCTGGCCACCGAGTTCGGCATCATTGCCGACGAATCCGCCTATGGGCGCGACGTGGGCGAAGCGTTGAAAGACCTGGCCGAGCGCCTGGACATGCAGGATTTGCGCTTTCTCGCCGTGGCGGTGACGATCCAGCAGCAGTCGGGCGGCAACCTCGCCGAGATCCTGGCGGGCCTTGCCAAGGTGATCCGCGCGCGGTTTCGCCTGTTCCGCCGCGTCAAGGCCATCACCGCCGAGGCACAGTGGTCGGGAAAATTCTTGTCTGGTTTCCCCGTGTTCGCGCTAATCGCGATCAACCTTCTGGACCCGAACTACTACGACGACGTGCTGGATCACCCCTGGTTCATCCCGGCCTGTTTCGTGGTCGGCGGATTTCTGGTCGCCAACCTGCTGGTCATGCGCATGCTTGTGAACATCAAGGTCTGAGGAGACGACGATGCAACAGTTGAACGACATCCTTACCGGCAGCCTTGGTGAATTCGGCCCGTTGATCGTGGTGGGCGGGCTGGGTCTGTTCCTGATCCTTGCCACCATCCCGATCCTTCTGAGCCAGAAGAAGGATCCGCTGGAAAAGCTGCGCATGGAGAACGAGCGGGGCGTTGTGCACAAGCCCGGCAAGAAACTGCGCACCAACCAGGCCAACAACAAGCTTGAGAAATACAAGGAATTCCTCGAGCCCCAGAACGAACAGGAATACTCGGCCGTTCGCCAGAAGCTGATGCAGGCGGGTTATCGCACCAAGGATTCCGTGCGCTATTTCCATTTTGCGCAATTCGCACTTGGGATCGGTGGTGTGGTCGTTGGCACGATCTACTACATGACATTCAAGGCCGGTGCGCCCGACCTGACCACCCAAAGCACCTTGATGCACATTCTCGGGCCCGGCGTCGTGGGTTACATGGCACCGAAATACTGGGTGACGAAGCGGCAGCAGGAACGCCAGAACCAGATCCAGGAAGGCTTTCCCGATGCACTGGACATGATGCTGGTCTGCATCGAGGCCGGCCAATCGCTGGATCAGTCCATCATCCGCGTGTCCAAGGAAATCCGCCCCTCGTTTCCGGCGCTGGCCGACGAATTCGAAATCGTCAGCTACGAGATCAAGGCCGGCAAGGACAAATCCTCGGTGCTGCGCGACATGGGCGAACGCTGCGGCGTGCAGGACGTATCGAGCTTCGTGACAGTTCTGATCCAATCGGCCAGCTTCGGCACCTCGATCGCCGATGCGCTGCGCGTCTATGCCGGCGAGATGCGCGACAAACGCGTGATGCGCGCCGAGGAAAAGGCAAACAAGTTGCCTACGAAGATGACACTTGTCACAATGACCCTGACAGTGCCGCCGCTTCTGATCATCCTTGTCGGTCCGTCCGTTAACGGGATCACGAACATCCAGAGCGCGACCGGCAACTAGAAACGGGGCAAACACGGCATGACTTCGATCCGCCCGGGGATCGCGCTGATCGCAACATTGGTCTTGGCCGCCTGTTCCACGGGCGGCCTTGATTCATCGCGCGGCCCCTATGCGCCGGGCCCGAAACCGGGCGCCTTGGCGGTTGACGGGCTGCTGGTGGGCCATCGCCTTATTCAGGCCGGTGAGTTCGAGCTGGCGCTGGAAGCGTACAGCCGTGCCGCGCTTGAGCGTGGCACCGGCGATGTCGATGTGCTTTCGGGGCTTGGCACCGCGAACCTGGGGCTTGGCCGGCTGGGCCAGGCAGAACAACTTTTACGCCGTGCCATAGACACCGAAAACGCGATACCGGAAACCTGGAACAACCTTGGCGTCGTCCTGATGGAACAGGGCAACGTGGCCGAAGCCGAGCAGGTATTTCGCCGGGCCTACGCACTCGACAATGGCGAAAGTGACTCAATCCGTGATAATCTGCGCTTGGCCATAGCAAAAAACAAAAATCCAGATTATGGTGACAAGAAAGAACAAGACTATAAATTGGTGCGCCGGGGCAGCAGTGATTACCTCATCCGACGCGTGCCATAGAGGCAAGAGCAGTAAAAGGGACGCAAAAACATGCGCCACCCCCTTCTTATTTCCCTGTGTATCGCCGGGTCTCTCGGCTTGTCCGCCTGCGAACAGCGGATTGACAAGGACAAGGTCGACCGCGCTTTTCAAGAAGTTGACGTGGTCGATGAAAGCAACCTTAGCGACATCATGCTGACAGTGGCCGACCCGAACGAGGCGGTTTCATATTTCACCCGCGCCGTCGAGGACAAGCCCGAGCGGATCGACTTGCAGCGCGGCCTGGCCAAGTCGATGGTGCGCGCCAAGCGCCACACCGAAGCCGTGAGCGCGTGGAAAAAGGTGTTGCAACACGCCGATGCCACCAAGGATGACACGGTAGACTTGGCCGATGCCTACATTCGCAATGGTCAGTGGAAAGAGGCCGAGGAAACACTGAACGGTGTCCCCCCGACCCATGAGACCTTCAAACGCTACCGGCTGGAGGCGATGATTGCCGACGGCAACGAGGAATGGAAAAAAGCCGACAGTTTCTACGAAATTGCCGTGGGGCTGACCACGCGCCCTGGCGGCGTTCTGAACAACTGGGGCTATTCCAAGCTGTCGCGGGGCGATTACGATGAAGCCGAACGCCTTTTTGCCGAGGCGCTTAAACACGATGGCAGCCTGTTCACCGCCAAGAACAACATGGTCCTGTCCCGCGGCGCGCAAGGCAAATACACCCTTCCCGTCGTGCCGATGGACCAGGTCGAACGAGCACAGCTGTTGCATACGTTGGGGTTGAGCGCGGTCAAACGGGGCGATGTCGAAACCGGCAAGGGCCTTTTGCGCGACGCGATAGAAACGCACCCCCAACATTTCGAGGCGGCTGTGCGGTCGCTCAGGGCGCTGGAAGGCGGCTGATCTGCCAATGGACGTGCTGGGGCTCATCGGACGGCTGTCACAAGCGTTGGCCATTCAGGATATGACCGCGCTGGTTCTGCTGGTGGTGGCGGCGCCCGTGTGTTTTTACGTGGCCTTCAGCGATTTGCGCAGCATGCGCATCCCGAACTGGACGGTCGTCATGCTCTTCGTGCTATTCGCCATATTCGGGCCGGTGCTGATGCCCCTGCCCGAATATGGCTGGCAATTGCTGCACATGCCCATCTTGCTGATCCTCGGAATGGTGGTGAACGCGGTCGGGCTGGCCGGCGCGGGTGATGCAAAATTTCTGGCCGCAGCCGGGCCCTATCTTTGGGTGGCGGACCTGCAGGTGCTGATCGTGATCTTTGCCGCAAGCCTGTCGGCGGCCTATCTAAGCCATCGCCTGGCCAAGTATACCGCGCTGCGCGCACTGGCGCCCCATTGGCAAAGCTGGTCGGCAGGTCGGAAATTTCCTATGGGTCTGCCGCTGGCGGGCACGCTGGTGATCTACCTCGCGCTCGGTGCGTTCTGATCGGCGCAAAGCCGTAAAGCTTTCTCCATTATTTTGCCATCATGCTTTGGCACAAACGTGGGCAAACCCATCAAGGGTGCCCCCGCGCACCGCAATGATTGAGCAGGAAACAGCCCGATGAACATGCAAGCGCCCCCCGCCACAGGCGTGCAGCCGCCCCCGATCCCCGCAAGGTTGGAGGACATGCAACTGCCTGTCGTGATGATGCGCGACATCATGTTGAAAACCATGTTTCGCAAGAACCTGGACATGATCGGCGACATCGCCCGCGCCATCTGCCTGCCACGGGCCGTCACGACCGAGCTGATCGACATGACCCGCGCTCAGAACCTGCTTGAGGCGACGGGCACGCTGCACGCGAATGCCAGCAATGAAATGGGGTTCCAACTGACCGATGCGGGCAAGGCACGCACGCTCGATGCGCTCAGCCAGTCGGAATATTTCGGCGCAATGCCCGTGCCGCTCGACGTTTATCGTGAGCAGGTCAAACGCCAGTCGATCCGCAACATCCAGATCACGCGCAAGCAGTTGACCGATGCGATGGGCCATCTCGTGCTGCCCGATGACCTGCTCGACAATCTCGGGCCTGCGGTCAGCGCCGGTCGCTCGATCCTGATGTACGGGCCACCGGGTAACGGCAAATCCAGTATTTCCAACGGCATACGCGACGCCATGGGCGAAAAGATCTACGTGCCGCGCGCCATCGAATACGCTGGCCAGGTGATCACCGTCTATGACCCGATCGTTCATTCGGCCGCCGAAACCGAAGAGGATGACCCGAATTCCCTGCGCGTGCGCCGCAGCTATGACACCCGGTATGTCAAGTGCGAGCGCCCAACCGTTGTCACGGGTGGCGAGCTTAGCCTGTCGATGCTTGACCTCGTCTACAACCCCACCGCGCGCACCTACCAGGCGCCGCTACAGCTTAAATCGACGGGTGGAATCTTCATCGTCGACGACCTTGGCCGCCAGGCCGAGCCGCCACAATCGCTGGTCAACCGCTGGATCGTGCCGCTGGAAGAAAACAAGGACATCCTGGCCCTGCAATCAGGCGAAAAATTCGAAGTACCGTTCGACACGCTGGTGATCTTTTCGACCAACTTTCACCCGAACGAGATCTTCGACCAGGCCGCCCTGCGCCGCATCTTCTACAAGATCAAGATCGACGGCCCGAACCAGCAGAATTTCCTGAAGATCTTTGCCATGGTCGCGAAAAAGCGCGGCATGCCCCTGTCCGAACCGGCGCTGGTGCACCTGATCAAGAAGAAGTACCCCACCATCAACAACGTCTATGCAAATTACCAACCGATCTTCCTGATCGACCAGATAATCTCGATCTGCGAATTCGAGGGGATGCCTTATCAGATGAGCCCCGAGCTGATCGACCGGGCCTGGGCCAACATGTTCGTCAAGGACGAGCATATCGTGAAATGATCCGGGCGGCGTGCCCGGGCCATAATGCAGGGCGCGCGCCGGATTTCACTGTTTTTTCAAACCGATACGTAACATGGCGGCCGGTTCACCGCGATCGCCGCCCGACAGGGCGGCTACCGTCTGCCCCGGCTCGGCCGTGATACCTTCCGCTTGCCGGCGGGCCAGCACCGCGTCGGTTTCGTCGCCCGTCAGGGCGATCACCCGTTCAATCGTGGCCTCGCCGCGACGACTGTTTTCATTGCCAAGCTCACTCATCTATGCGCAGCCCTGTTGCGCGGGAAAGATCAGCGATGCGGCAGATGCAGGAGGCGCTGTTCGCGCCCTGTTCCCCGGCGCTGTTCGGCACTACATCTGGCCTATGCGCGACTTGCCCGATCAGATCGATTCCTGGTTCTCCAGCCAAGGCTGGCAGATCCACCCCCATCAGCGAGAGATGCTGGCCCGCGCTGCGGACCCGGCGACTTTGCTTATCGCGCCCACGGGGGGCGGCAAGACGATGGCGGGTTTCCTGCCCACGCTGGCAGAGTTGTCCGACCGCGCGCATCAGGGCCTCCACACGATTTATGTCAGCCCGCTCAAGGCGCTGGCCGCCGATATAAAGCGCAACCTGACGCGCCCCATTACCGACATGAACCTGCCCATCCGTGTCGAAGATCGGACCGGCGATACCAGTTACACCCGCAAACGCCGTCAACGCGCCAACCCGCCGCATATCTTGTTGACGACACCTGAATCACTGGCGCTGCTGATCAGCTACGAGGATGCACCGCGCATATTCGCCGGCGTGCAGCGCATCGTGGTGGACGAAATACACGCCCTGGCCGACAGCAAGCGGGGCGATCAACTGATGCTGGCGCTTGCACGGGTTCAGGCGCTGGCGCCGGGGCTGCGGCGGGTCGGGCTATCGGCCACGGTGGATGAGCCGGCCGCCATCGCACACCTGCTGGCGCGTCACCCTGACCCGTGCCAGATCGTGCAGGCCGATCCGGGTCCCGACCCCGATATCGCGATGCTGGAAACCCGCCAAGCCCCGCCCTGGGCCGGGGGTGGCGCCGCACATGCCATTCCGGCCATTCTGGAACAGGTCAAACGCCACAAGACGACGCTGATTTTCCACAACACCCGCGCGCAGGCCGAGATCTTTTTTCACAAGCTCTGGATGGCCAATGACGAAGGTCTGCCCATCGGCATCCATCACGGCAGTCTTGCGCGCGCGCAGCGCGAAAAGGTCGAGGCTGCGATGGTCGCGGGCCAATTGCGCGCCATCGTCTGCACCGGGTCGCTCGACCTGGGCATCGATTGGGGTGACGTGGATCTTGTTATACAGGTCGGGGCGCCCAAGAACGTCAAACGCCTGGTCCAGCGCATCGGCCGCGCCAACCACCGCTACAACGCCCCATCAAAGGCGCTGCTGGTGCCGGCCAACAGGTTCGAGGTGGTCGAATGCATTGCTGCGCTCGAAGCGGCGAAAGCGCACGATCTGGATGGCGAAGCGCGCGGTCCGGGGCCGCTTGACGTTCTGTGCCAACACATCCTGCTTTGCGCCTGCGCCGGGCCCTTCGATGCTGATGCGCTTTACAACGAGACCCGGCAAGCCGGGGCCTATGCCGCCCTGCCCCGTGCCGATTTCGACGCCTGCCTGGATTTCTGCGCCACCGGCGGCTATGCGCTGCGCGCTTATGACCGCTGGCAGCGCCTGCAAAGGCGCGCCGATGGCCAGTGGCATCTGCGCGACCCGCGCGCAGCGGCGCTCATCCGGCAGAATATCGGCACGATCCAGGATATCGACACGCTGAAGGTGCGCCTGAAAGGCCGCGGCGGCACGCCTTTGGGCGAAGTCGAGGAAGGGTTTGCCGCCTCTCTCACCCCCGGCGATACATTCCTTATCGGCGGCCGCGTCGTGCGCTATGAATCCTTGCGTGAAATGACGGTCGAAGTCAGCCGCAATGCCGGCCGCGAGCCAAAGATTGCCGTATTCAACGGCACGAAATTCGCCACCTCCACCCAGCTGGCGCAACGTATCCTTGCCATGTTCGCACAACCTGGCTGGCCGCAACTGCCCGAAAACACTGCCCAGTGGCTGGGGCTGCAACGGTCGATATCACGCCTGCCGCAGGCCGGGCGGCTGCTTATCGAAACCTTCCCGCATGAAGGGCGCGAACACCTTGTGGCCTACGGGTTCGCGGGGCGCAACGCGCAGCAGACGCTGGGGCTGATCCTGACCAAGCGAATGGAGGAGATGGGTCTTGCGCCTCTCGGCTTCGTGGCCACCGATTACGCCGTGCTGATCTGGGGGCTGGACCGGGTGACAGACCCCGCGCCGCTTTTCGACCGTGCCGCCCTGCGCGACGGGCTTGAGGGGTGGCTGGCCGGCAACGCGGTTATGAAGCGGACCTTTCGCGCCAGCGCAACCATCGCCGGGCTGATCCAGCGCAGCCACCAGGGGCAGCGCAAATCGGGGCGGCAGGCAACGTTTTCCAGTGACATCCTGTATGACACGCTGGTGAAATACGACCCCGATCACCTGATGCTGCGCATAACCCGCGACGAGGCGATGCGCGGCCTGGTCGATTTCGCCCGGATCGAGGATATGCTGGATCGCGTACAGGGGCGGATCGACCATGTGCGCCTTGACCGCCTGTCCCCCCTTTCCGCACCGCTTTTCCTGGAGCCGGGCCGCGTGCCCGTCCAGGGCGCGGGCCAGGAACGGCTGGTCGAGGAAGAAACAACGCGCTTGCTGGCCGAGGCCGGGTTGGGCGAACTGGGCTGATCTGTCTTGCCCGTTCGATACGCGACATACCCCCGAACTTGACCTTCGCCGGTCCTTTGCGCATCACGTTTGCATGAATGATGGCTACCCCTTCACCCTTGCCGGTCAAAGCCTGGTGGCGCTCGGTTCGGGCGCGCTTTGGTGGCCCGAGCAACGGCTGCTCTGCGTTTCGGATTTGCACCTGGGCAAGTCCGAAAGGCTGGCGCGGCGCGGCGGCGCGCATTTGCCGCCCTATGAAACCCGCGATACGCTTCTGCGCCTGCAAGCCGAGATCGACGCGTTCCAGCCAAAGTCGGTCATCTGCCTTGGCGACAGTTTCGATGATACCACCGCCGCGCAGTCGCTGCCCGAACGCGAACGGATTTGGATTGCCCGACTGCAGGCCGGTCGACAGTGGATCTGGATCGAGGGCAACCACGATCCTGGGCCGGTCAGCCTGGGTGGCTCGCATATGGTTGAGCTGCCCCTGCCCCCGCTTACCTTTCGCCACATCGCAGACCCTGCCCAAAGCGGCGAGATTTCCGGCCACTACCACCCCAAGGCCAGCATACGCACACGGCTGCGCACGGTGACGCGCCCCTGTTTCCTGGTTGACGGTGATCGTGTGATCCTGCCGGCTTTCGGCACCTATACCGGCGGGTTGCAAAGCGCCGACAACGCGCTGCGCGAGCTCATGCGCGAGGAGGCGCTTGCCGTTCTGACAGGGAAAACAGCCAGGCCCATGCCGATGCCACGCTGAGACGTCAGGCCCCGGAGTGGGGAATAAGCCCGGCCTTTTCCAAGCCGGGGCGATAAGTACGGCTTACCGGCACTTCCATGCCGTTTTTCAGTACAATGAACAGCTTACCTGACGCGCGCCTGTGGTCGGACACGGCAGCCCGCGCGACCCAGTGCGAGCGGTGGGTACACAGGCCATCAACCGGGTCCATCTCGTTCACCGCATCGGCGAAGCGCATCCGAATTTTATGCGTCGCGCGGTCGCCAGTTACGGTCACGAAATGCCCGCTGGCCGTCAGATGCAGCACCTCGCCGATATCCTGCCCCTCAAGCCGGCGGTACAAGCGCGGGCGTGGCGGCTCTTCCAACTGGGCGGGCGTCACCGGGGCCGGTGCAACCAGTTGAACCGCGCCATCCTCGTCTCGCGAAAAGAAAACCATATCCTCGAATCCGGGGATCACGCGGCGCATCAGGAACACGGTTGCGCAGCCTGAGGCCACGTAAAAGGCAAACCGCGCCACGCAGCCTATCCCGACGCAGCGCATGCCGCCAAAACCCCATGCCAGAAGCATCACGAAAGGCGTGGCATAGAACACCATCAGCCCAACGGCGCAGGCCTCGTACAGGAAGGGCCGTTTTTGCCCGTCGACATGGCGGGCAATCTGGGCGCGCGCGACATAGGCCATGAAGGTCGTGCCGAAAACCATAAGCGTCCAACAGGCAAAGCGTGTTGGCAAATTCATTGTTTCAAGGGTTCCGAAGGGGCCGGAAATCGTGGCTATGATAGATAGGCTGACGCAAACAACCAAGGTGATTGGATGCATCATCCGCGATCGGATTCCTGTCCATTCATTACTCGCCAAAGTTACCCCCCTTCAAAAAGGGAAAATCATACCTTTCCAACGGCATAGCGAGCACTGAATGCGAGCGCAAGGAAAAGAAATACCCCGCGCACCCCACCCTGTTACACGCGGAGGTAGCAGTTGCGAACGCGCTCAGGCAGTCAAACCTTCGGGTTCGGGCAGGTCGTGGGCGCGGCAGCAGGCCGTGACGGTGTTGGCCAACAGGCAGGCGATGGTCATGGGGCCGACGCCCCCGGGCACAGGGGTAATGGCACCTGCCACTTCGGCGCAGCTGTCAAAGGCCACGTCCCCAACCAGCCGTGTCTTGACGCTGCCATCTTCGTTCGTGCCGCGCTCGGGTGCCTCGATGCGGTTTATGCCGACGTCGATCACGGTGGCGCCCGGCTTTATCCAGTCACCCGGCACCATCTCGGGCCGGCCCACCGCGGCGATGACGATATCGGCACGGCGCGCGACACCGGGCAGGTCTTTCGTCCGGCTGTGCGCGATCGTGACGGTGCAACTGTCCCCCAGCAAAAGCTGTGCCATCGGCTTGCCCACGATGTTCGACCGCCCGATCACCACCGCGTCCATGCCCGACAAGCTTCCGTGATGGTCGCGCAGCATCATCAGGCAGCCAAGCGGCGTACAGGGCACCATGCTTTTCTGCCCCGTGCCCAGCAACCCCACGTTCGATATGTGAAACCCGTCCACATCCTTGGCCGGGTCGATCGCGTTGATAACCAGGTCCTCGTTCAGATGGCCGGGCAGCGGCAATTGCACCAGGATGCCATGCACATCGGTGTCGGCATTCAACCGCTCGATCAGTGCCAGCAGGTCGGCCTCCGAGGTATCGGCATCCAGCCGGTGCTCGTAAGAGTTCATTCCCACTTCGACGGTCATCTTTCCCTTCGAGCGGACATAAACCTGGCTTGCCGGATCCTCACCAACCAGCACCACCGCAAGGCCAGGGGTTATGCCGTGCCCCTGCTTCAAAGTTGCAACATGGCTTGCCACTTTCTTGCGCACCGTGGCCGCGAACGCCTTGCCGTCAATGATCGTCGCTGTCATGGTTCATCCCTTCCCGGTTTGCCGGTGTCTTGACCCAGGGTCAGGTCACAAGCAAGCCCCGCGTCTTCATCTTGCCAGGTATTTCCCGCCCGAGGCAGGAGCGGCCCAAGGGGCCACGACCGGGCCGCCGGGGGCGCGATGCCCCTGACGGCCCGCCTGCCCATCTCAGAACAGCCCTTCGATCTGGCCTGCCTCGTTCAGCATGATCGCCTCGGCGGCGGGTACGCGCGGCAGGCCCGGCATGGTCATGATCTCGCCGCAGATGACCACCACGAAACCGGCCCCCGCGCTCAGGCGCACCTCTCGGATCGGCACCGAATGGCCTGTGGGCGCACCGCGGCGGTTGGGATCGGTGGTAAAGGAATACTGGGTCTTGGCCATGCAGACCGGCAGGTTGCCATAGCCCGCGTCTTCCCATTCCTTCAGCTGGTTGCGGATTTTCTGATCGGCCAGCACCTCATCGGCGCGGTAGATGCGCTTTGCGACGCATTCCACCTTTTCGAGCAGGCTCAGGTCATCGCCGTAAAGCGGCGCGAAATTGCTTTCGTCCTTGTCAGCGATCTCGGCCACGCGGGTTGCCAGCGCCTCGGTCCCTTCGGACCCCTTTTCCCAGTGCTGGCACAGGATCGCCTCGCTGCCCATCTCGGCCACGTAATCCTTGACTGCCTGCACCTCGGCATCGGTGTCGGTTACGAAATGGTTGATCGCCACCACGACCGGCACGCCGAATTGCTTCACATTCTCGATGTGACGGCCCAGGTTCGGGCAGCCAGCCTTGACCGCGTTGACGTTTTCCGCGCCCAGGTCGGCCTTGGCCACGCCGCCATTCATCTTCATTGCGCGCACGGTGGCAACCACCACCACGACCGAGGGCGCCAACCCTGCCTTGCGGCACTTGATGTTCATGAATTTCTCGGCACCAAGGTCGGCACCGAAACCGGCCTCGGTGACAACATAATCGGCCAGCTTTAGCGCCGTGCGCGTGGCAATGACGCTGTTGCAGCCATGTGCGATATTGGCAAACGGCCCGCCATGCACGAAGGCTGGGTTGTTCTCCAGCGTCTGCACAAGGTTGGGCTGCGTCGCATCCTTCAGTAGCACGGTCATCGCGCCATCGGCCTTGATGTCGCGGCAGGTGATCGGTTCTTTCGCGCGGGTATAGGCCACGATGATGTCGCCCAGGCGGCGTTGCAGATCGGAAAGGTCGTTGGCCAGGCACAGGATAGCCATCACCTCGGAGGCCACCGTGATGTCAAAACCCGTCTGGCGCGGGAACCCGTTGGCCACGCCGCCCAGCGACGTCACGATGTCGCGCAGCGCCCGGTCGTTCATGTCCAGCACCCGGCGCCAGACCACGCGGCGCTCGTCAATGCCCAGTTCATTGCCCCAGTAGATATGGTTGTCGATCATCGCCGACAGCAGGTTGTGCGCGCTGGTGATGGCGTGGAAATCACCGGTGAAATGCAGGTTCATCTCTTCCATCGGCACAACCTGCGCGTAGCCACCGCCTGCGGCCCCGCCCTTCATCCCGAAACACGGGCCCAGGCTGGCCTCGCGGATGCAGATCGCGGCACGTTTGCCGATGCGGTTCAGGCCATCGCCCAGGCCGACGGTGGTGGTGGTCTTGCCCTCGCCCGCCGGGGTGGGGTTGATCGCCGTCACAAGGATCAGCTTGCCATCGGCATTGCCCTGGACCGAATTGATATACTCTTGGCTGACCTTGGCCTTGTCATGGCCGTAGGGCAGCAGGTGGTCGCTGGGAATATCCAGCTTGGCGCCGATTTCCTGAATCGGGCGTTTCTTGGCTTCGCGGGCGATTTCGATATCGGACTTGTAGCTCATGGATCACTTCCCTGCTGTGCGGCCTGTGCCGGGTCTTTGCAACGCCGTGATAAAGCCAGATGCAATGGCTCCACGCGGCATTTCCGACATTTCCGGCGCTGCTTGCGGCGAGATGCCGCGCGTTTGTTTCTTTTCGGAAATCATCCCCGAGATCAACCGCCCCTCGCCGCCGCAATGTGCGGCCATGCGGGCTGATCGGGGATGTGCAGGCGCAGCGTGTGACCCAAGGCCAGTCGCCCCTCGCGCTGGACCCAGGCGGTTACGCCCCGGCGGCCATTGGCGGCGCGCTTGAAAAGGCGGCCCTTGCCCGGTTCGACGGATTCGATGCTGCGGGCCGGCAATTGGCAGGGCCTGTTTTGCATATCCACCACCATGGTCGCGCCATCCGGCCCCTGCAACCGTGACGACGGCGGCACAAGGCTGAGATCGGGCAAGCCGCGCAGCACGACCGACGCGCCCAGCCGCGCGGGATCAAGCCGCGCCAGGCCCATGGCGGCGGCGATCTTGGCCAGTTCTTCCTCGGCAAGGAGCGAGAGCTGGCGTTCGTTCGCGATGGGCGTACCCTTGGGATGTTGCGCCGTGACTCGGCTGCAAGACGGGCGCAGGCGCCCGCCATGAACCGACCCTGCCAGCCCCTCGAACGTCAGGTCGACCGCGTCGCGTGATGTGGCGATCAGGGCGGTTCGGTCATCGCTTTCGACCACACCCAGCCATGTGACCGTGACGGTAAACTCGGTTGGGATCAGCGCTGGCATCATGGGCTCCGTCGGTGGTTGCGCGCCCAAAGGTGCCCGGCCCCGCAAGCACAAGCAATCGCCTTGTGCTGATGGCGCGCATCACCGCACGCGATCAAACCACAAGCGTGAAGAACAGCCGCCGGAACGGAAACAGGACCGAGCCATCGGCCCCGCGCGGGTAGGCTTTTTCCATCACCGCCTCGTAAGCGGCGATCAATTGCGCACGCTCGCCATCGTCAAGCGTTGCCAACAGCGGGCGGGCAAAGGTCGCCTCGGTATAGCGACGAACGGGATGGGCGCCTTTGTCTGCTGGCAAAAGCTGGTAATATTCGGTTTCCCACAAGGTCAGGCTGCCCAGGGGCGACAAGAGATGATGATAATCGGCGGGCAGCAAGACATCCGGCCCGCCCGCGCCATCGTAGCGGCCCGGGAACATCTCGTCCGCCAGGCTCAACCAGACGCGATGGCTGGGGGCGTTGTTCTGGTGCGGAACCTGAACCGCCAGCGTGCCACCGGGGGCCAACATCGCGGCAAGGCGCGGCACCAGCCTGTCATGTGCGCCCAGCCAGTGCAGCGCCGCGTTGGAAAAGATCAGCGCCGGGGGCGCGTCGGTACGCCAAAGCGTGATATCGGCCTGATCCAGCCTATCATAGAGCCCCGTTGCCGTCGCCTTGGCAAGCATCGTGGCCGACGTATCCACGCCGATCAGCCTGCGATCGCCGAAACGCGCCCTTAGCCCCTCGGCCGCGACACCGCTGCCACAGCCCAGATCAACGATATCGCCCGCGGGCACGGACCCGACCGCATGGATCAGGTCTTGCGCAGGGCGCAAACGCTGACCCCGGAACCTGTCATAGGCCCCGGGGTCCCAATCGGTTTGCGTGGTTTCGACCATCAGGTCGGTTCCGGTTCCATCCCGCCCGAAGGCTTGTTCTTGGGGCGGGTTTTCGGGATGGCGGTGACCGAGGGGGCGTTGCCCTTGTCCTCGTTGTCGCCCTCATCCTCGTCGGTATGGGGCGGCTCGCCGCGCATCACGCGTGCGATCTCGTCGCCGGTCAGGGTTTCGTATTCCAAAAGCCCTTCGGCCAGACGCTCCCAGTCTGCCTTGCGCTCGGTCAGGATCTGGTAGGCACTTTCATAGCCCTCCTGCACCAGGCGCCGCACCTCTTCCTCGATCAGCTCTTTGGTATGCGCCGACACCGAGAACCCGGCCGTGTTGCCCGAATATCCTTCATGCGCCTCGGCATAGTCGATGTTGCCGACCTTGTCGGACATGCCCCAGCGCATCACCATGGCGCGCGCCAGCTGGCTGGCCTGCTGGATGTCGCCGGCCGGGCCGTTCGACACTTCGTCCTCGCCATACTTGATGATCTCGGCCGCCTTGCCCGCCATGGTCATGGCCAGCTTTTGCTCACATTCGGACTTGTGCCAGTTCAGCCGGTCCATTTCCGGCAGGCTGACGACCATGCCCAAGGCACCGCCACGCGGAATGATCGTTGCCTTGTAGACCGGGTCGCACTTGGGCAACGTCAGACCCACCACGGCGTGACCGGCCTCGTGAAAGGCGGTCTTTTCCTTCTGGTCGGGTGTCAGCACCATCGAGCGACGCTCGGCCCCCATCATGACCTTGTCCTTGGCCTGCTCGAAATCTTCCATCGTCACGAAACGGCGCCCGACGCGCGCGGCCATCAGCGCCGCCTCGTTCACCAGGTTGGCCAGGTCGGCCCCCGAGAAACCGGGCGTGCCGCGCGCGATGATGCGCAGATCGACATCGGGGCCCAGCGGGGTCTTGCGGGCATGCACACCCAGGATCTTTTCGCGGCCCTTGATATCGGGGTTGGGCACGGTGACCTGACGGTCAAACCGGCCCGGGCGCAGCAGCGCCGGGTCAAGCACGTCCTTGCGGTTGGTCGCGGCCACGATGATCACGCCCTCGTTGGCCTCGAACCCGTCCATCTCGACCAGAAGCTGGTTGAGCGTCTGTTCACGTTCGTCATTGCCGCCGCCATAGCCTGCACCACGGGCGCGGCCCACGGCGTCAATCTCGTCGATGAAGACAATGCAGGGCGCGTTCTTCTTGGCCTGTTCGAACATGTCGCGCACACGAGAGGCGCCGACACCCACGAACATTTCCACGAAGTCCGAGCCCGAGATGGTGAAGAAGGGCACGCCCGCCTCACCCGCGATCGCGCGGGCCAGCAGCGTCTTACCAGTGCCCGGCGGGCCCACAAGCAGCGCACCTTTGGGGATCTTGCCGCCCAGCCGGCTGAATTTCTGCGGATTGCGCAGGAATTCCACGATCTCTTCCAGCTCTTCCTTGGCTTCGTCGATGCCCGCCACGTCATCGAATGTGACACGGCCCTGCTTTTCGGTCAGCAGCTTGGCCTTGGATTTGCCAAAGCCCATGGCACCGCCACGTCCGCCGCCCTGCATGCGGTTCATGAAGTAAATCCAGATCGCGACCAGCAGGACGAATGGCAGAAGCGACAGCAAGAACGACTGGAAGCCGCTTTGCTCTTGGCTTTCGGCCGAAACCGGGATGCCCTGGTCGATCAGCATCTGCGTGACCTCGGCATCCTCGGGCTTGATGGTGGTGTAATCCTGCCCATCCTCACCCCGGAAACGCACCTGTTCGCCATCCAGCGTGACGCGGCTGACCTCTTCGTTGTCGACCTTCCGGACGAATTCGGAATAGCTGACCGACGTGCTTTGCATGGTTCCGCCCGTTCCGCTGAACAGGTTGAAAAGCGCAAGTATCAGAAGGAACAGAACCACCCAAAAGGCGATGTTTCTCGCGTTGCCCAAGGAAAATCTCCTATAATTCTTGGTAAGGGCCAAGATCTATCCGGCCCCCCATCCTAAGATAGAGATCAGCGCGGTTTCTTCAATGCACAATCACCCCTTCATCAGCGCGGCAAAGAAGTCTTCCTCGTTTCGGGCAAGAACCTGCCGCCAGCATTCGGGGCGACAGGCCAGCGGTGCGGCAACCACGGTATCGCCGTCCCAAAGCGCAGGGCATCCCAGCATCGAGGCATGTGGCAGGCCGCTTTCACGCCAGTCGGGGCATTGCGCCAGCCCCGCCTCGCCCAGCGCGGCAATTTGCAGCGGCGCCTGCGTGGCCTGCCCGACAAAACGCCAACGGCCATCCCAGGTTTGCGTCACCGCACAACGCAGGCGGGCAACGGCATTGTATTCGCGCGTCAGGCGGATCGGCTGATCAGGCCCGTCGGGCAACATCTGGCAGCCATGCAATGTCATGCCCCGCCCCTGCAAGGCAGCTTGCACCATCTCCAGCAGCGGGCGGCGGCGCGGCGGGTATGCGGCGCCGCTGATCCAGCATAGCGCCTGCGCGATCAACCGCCGCTGAATGTCTTGCGGCAACGTGCGAAACCCGGGGCGCGCGATCAAGACATCGCCGGCCTGCATCTGCGCCAACTCACGCGCCGCCAGATAGGTCTGCCATTTCAGCGCCTTGCGGGCCTCTGCCATGTTCCGTGACACGGTGATCAGGCTGTCCCTGTCAAGGCCAAGCGGCGCCAGGTGGTCCAACGCGCGGCGGGCCTTGATCCGGTCGAAACGGGTATTTTCATTCGACGGATCATCAATCCAGGCCTGCCCCTGCGCCGTCAGCCAGGCGCGAAGATCGTCGCGCGCGATATCGAGCATGGGGCGCAGAAAGGCCACGCCCTCGACCACGCGCCGCGGCGGAATGGCGGAAAGCCCGTCAACACCCGCCCCGCGTGCAAGGCGCATGAGAACGGTTTCGGCCTGGTCGTCGGCGGTATGGCCAAGGCAGACATGGCTGATCTCGTTGCGATGCGCCCAAACCGAGATAAGCGCAAACCGGGCGCGGCGGGCATTGTCCTGCACGTTGCCGCTTCCATCCCATCCATGCCATTCGACGGTGTCATGTGCGATGCCGTGATCGGCTGCGACGCGTGCCACGGTTGCAGCCTCTTGTGCGGCTTCGGGCCGCAGGCGGTGATCGACCGTAACGGCCCGGAACGGCGTGCCGCGCGCCCGCGCCCAGGCAGCTGCGCATAACATCAAGGCCAGAGAATCACCGCCACCCGAAACAGCCACCCCAAGCCCGGAAATCGAATCCTGCCCAATCAGTTCGCCCAGGCGCGCGCCAACGCGCTTGGCGGCGTCGTTCACGGACAGTCGAGCCGCGCCCGTGCCTCTTCGGCTTGCGTCACGGCGTCCGATTGCGGGAAACGCGCGCTCACCTCGGCCAAGGTCACGCACGCCTCCTGGGTTTGGCCCAGATCGCCCAGCTTTTCACCCAGCCTCAACAATGCGCGTGGCGCAAAGGGGCCATCCTGGTCGCTGCTGAACGCATCGAGAAAGGCGCGGGCCGCAGTGGTGTTGCGGTCTAGCCGGGCCAATGCCTCACCGCGTTGGAAATGCGCCTCGGCGGTCATTGGCCCGCCAGGGTAGGTTTCGACGAAACTGCCGAACAGTTCGGCCGCCTGTTCATGATCGCCCTCGTCCATGGCTTGCATTGCCCGGTCGAAATCGCCTTGCTCGCCCATCGCCAGTTGCGGACCCTCCGAAGCGTCGCCTGCTTCTTCGGCCGGTACGGGCGTCGGGCCGGTTTCCAGATCGACCCCGCCAAGGCTGGGCGTGTCGCCCAATTGGGCAATGTCGCAATCATCCTCCAACTCGCACAGGCGGAATTCCAGATCGCCGATACGGTTGGTACCGTCGCGCACCACGCTGGTGATACGGAATTCAAGCGCCTCGGTCTTGGCGGTCAGGCGCTGCAACTCGGCCTCAATCGCGTCGATACGCTGCAAGGTCGAGCCGCCCTGCCCCGTACCGCCCGGCGCGCCGGTGGTCGACAGTTCACGCTTGAGTTTCTGGATCTCGACAAAGACAACCGTCAACTCTTGCCGGATATCGGCCAACGTTTCGGCCTGCTGCGCCCGCGCAACGCCGCCCGGCAGCAGCATCGCGGCCAGAACTCCTGCCATCAAAACCTTGCGCATCGCAACACCCCTATCGGTTATCCGCGCCCAGATCAGCTGGACAGCCCTGCCGCCAGCACCGTGACCGCACGGCGGTTCTTGGCATAACATGCCTCGTCCGAGCACAGCTCGATCGGGCGTTCCTTGCCGTAGCTGACCACGCGCAACCGGCTGTTGGCCACGCCCTTGGACACGAGGTATTCCTGAACGGCGTTGGCACGGCGCGCACCAAGGGCCAGGTTGTATTCGCGCGTGCCTTGTTCGTCGGCGTGGCCTTCGATCACGGCGGTGTAATCCGTGTTCTGCATCAGCCAATCGGCCTGTCCATCCAGCACGCCGCGGGCCTCGTTGGTCAGGGTCGACTGGTCAACCGCGAACAGCACCCTGTCACCCACCGTCTGCTGGAAATACGAGGGCGAGGCCGGGTCGTTGGCCGAACCCGGAACAACCGCGCCCGAATTCGCGCCAGAGCCCGCATCGGTGCCGCTACCGAAACGGTCGGGGTTGGTGCAGGCCGCCAGCGCCAGCACCGTGGTCAGCATCATTGCCCTTGCAATATAAGTCATTTTCAAATTCCGCCTCTTGTTGTCGTTGTCCCGTGATCAGGCCTGTGTTCGTTACTACCACAGGCTGACCGGCATGTGAATCATCATGCCGCGCACCGCCCTATTCCTGCAGGGGCGACCATGACGGGTCGCTGGCGCCGGTTTCGGTGCGCACGCGTTTCAGGTTCCGCCCGGTGATATCCACCGAGTAAAGCGAGGATTGCCCGCCCGCGCCCTGCGTTTCGCGGGTGAACATGATCACCCGGCCGTTGGGCGCCCAGGTGGGCCCCTCGTCCAGGAACGAGGCGGTCAGCAGCCTCTCTTCGCTGCCATCGGTACGCATGACACCAATGTGAAACCGGCCCTTGGATTGCTTGGTAAAGGCGATCAGGTCGCCGCGCGGGCTCCAGACAGGGGTGCCATAGCGGCCGGGGCCGAAACTTATGCGGCGCGGCTCGCCCCCCGAGGACGGCATGATATAAAGCTGCTGATTGCCCGAGCGGTCGGATTCAAACACGATCTGGCTGCCATCCGGGCTGAAGCTGGGCGCGGTTTCGATCGAGGGTGCGTTGGTCAGCCGCTGGACCCCGTCACCGTTGATGTTCATCCGGTAGATATCGGTATTGCCACCCTGGGTCAGCGAATAGATGACCGTTTGCCCGTCGGGCGAAAAACGGGGGCTGAAGCTCATGCTGCCGGGCTGGTTTTCCAAGGCCCGGCGGCCAACGCTGGCCACGTCCAGTACGTAGATGCGCGGAAAGCCGGTTTCATAGCTGGTATAAAGAATCCGGTCTCCCGTGGGCGAAAATCGGGGCGCCAGCACGATGTTGCTGCTGTCGGTCAGGTATTGCACGTTGGCGCCGTCGTAATCCATGATGGCCAGCCGCTTGCGGCGCTCGCCCTTGGTACCGCTTTCGGCGACGAACACCACGCGGCTGTCGAAATAGGGGGACTCGCCCGTAAGGCGGCTGTAAACGGCGTCGGACACCTTGTGCGCCATGCGCCGCCATCCGTCCTGCGTGCCGTCGAACTGCAACCCCGCGCCCATCTCTTGGCCTGCGAACACGTCGTAAAGCCGGAACTTCACCGAGATCCGCCCATCGCTGCCCGTGCTGACCGCGCCGGAAATCAAGGCCTGCGCATTGATCGCGCGCCAGTCGGCAAATTCGACCGGACTGCTAAAGCTGGTGATCTTGCTGATGAATGCGTCTTCGGGAATTTCCCGAAACAGCCCGGTACCTGTCAGGTCGGCGGCCACCACGCGGGCGATCTGTTCTGCCATCTGCGCGGCAGCGGCGTTCTCGGCTACGAACTCGGGCACTGCGAAAGGCAACGGCTCGATCACGCCTTCGTCTATCGTGATCCGAAGCGGGCCATCTTGCGCCTGCGCGGGCAGTGCCAAAATCCAAAAGGCGGCAATAAGGGTCAGAAAACGCAGCATCATAGGCTCCTCATAGTCTTTGGACCGAGCAAAAATGCAATCGCGCCGCATCGCGCATCGGCGGGAATTGGCGCAGAATGACAAAACCGACCGCAAGCCCGGGCCATCACTTGATCCTCATGTTCGAAGGGTCGAAGGTCATTTCGATCTCCTGCCATTGGCCGTATTTTTCACGCGGCAGGTCGAAACCGTTCACGCCACAACGAATGATCGCGCGGCGCGCGGTCTCGAAGGCTTGCTGGGCCGAGGCGGCAGACCCGCCCGAGTGGCTGATCAGGCGGATCGAGCCGGTCACCGGCGTGGCGTCCTCGTTCATGTCGACTCCCACCACCACCGTGGTACTCAGCGCATCGGAAGATAGCGACCCAACGTTCCAGCATCGCTGCACGCCGACGCGCAGGGCATCGCGTTCACCGGCGGTCATGGGCGGGCCGGTGGGCGCGGTCGAACGCCCCTGCGCCTCCTGTCCCCCCAGCGCTTCGGCCAGGGCGTCTTCCACGGCGTTCCGGGTGCCGTCTGCCTCGGGCGTTTCAGCTTCGGGCGTGGCGGCCGTTTCGGTGGCCGGTTCAGGCGCGGGCCGGTCGGGGCGGGCGCGCGGCCGAAGCGAGCGCACGGGCGCGGCAGAAGGGTCCTCTTCGGCCTCGGTGACGATCTCGGACGTGGCCTCTTCGGGCGCGGTGGCGTCTTGTTCCTCGTGCTGGGTGTCTGCGTTGTCCTGCGGCGTGGCCTCTTCGCGCACGACATCGTCAACCTCCGCGTCGGGCGGCGGTGGGGCGACAGGTTCGGGCGCGATGCGCGGGGCCGGACGGGGTACCGGCCGGTCGGACAGATCGGGCGCGGGCACGGCCTGCTCTTGCGGCGGTGGCGCCAGGTCGTTCACCTCATCCTGGAGTTCGGTCGGATCGGCAGGTTCGGGATCGGGCGGGGTGGGCGCGGCATCGGGCGGCGGCGCCTCGGCGGCCTCGGGGCTGGGGGGGGTTGGACGCGGTTTGGGGCGTGCCGGTGCGGGCGCGGGGGCCTCGTCGGATTCGGGCGGCGTGGGCAGGGCCACGTCGGTTGCGGTTTCCGGCGGCTCGGTGCCCGACATGAGCGCGTCGAACTCGGCACTCGAGATCATCGCGACCTCTGTCACCTCGAAAGGTTCGGGCGCGGGTGCAAAGGCGCCGCCGAACAGCACCCAGCCAATCAGGCCGATATGGCCCACCCCGGATATGATGTGCCCCAAATTCATTGCGGGCCTCAGTTCTCCTGCCCATCCAGGGCGGGGCCGCCAGTGTCTGTGACCAGCCCGATATTGTCGAACCCGGCCCGGTTGAGCGCGCCCATCACCTGCACCACCGAGGCATAGGACACAGCCCCATCGGCGCGCACGAAAACGCGGTCGCTGGCGCGTTCGGCCGCGATGGCACGCAGCCGGTTCACCATCTCGTCACGGGGCACTTCGGTCGTTTGGATCATAACCTGCCCTTCGGCGGTGATGGTGATGGCCAGCGGTTCTTCCTGCTCGCCCGGCAGCGCATTGGCGGCGGTTTTCGGCAATTGCACGGGCACGCCCACCGTCATCAACGGCGCGGCGACCATGAAGATGATGAGCAACACCAGCATCACGTCGACAAAGGGCGTGACGTTGATTTCCGACATCGGCCGCGCGCGGCCTCCGCGCCGCCGCCTGCGCCGCCCGCCCCCGCCGCTGTCTTTCTGGATCACACCCGCGCCCATGGCTCAGGAATCCAGCTGGCGGCTGAGGATGGTGGCGAATTCGTCGGCGAAGGCTTCGTAGCCCGCGACGATCCGGTCACTGTCGGCGCTGAACTTGTTGTAGAAGATGACCGCCGGGATGGCGGCCAACAGGCCCAGCCCCGTGGCCAGCAGCGCCTCGGCGATGCCCGGGGCCACGACGGCGAGGTTGGTGTTCTGCTGCTCGGCGATGCCGATGAAGCTGTGCATGATGCCCCAGACCGTGCCGAACAGCCCGACGAAGGGCGTGACCGACCCGACGGTTGCCAGGATCGACAACCCACTTTGCAGATCCTCGGCCTCTTTCGCGATGGCGACATCCATCGAGCGGTCGATGCGCGCCTGCGCCCCCGCGATCAGCCCGCCATCCTGCCGATGGCTGCGCCGCCACTCGGTCATGCCGGCGGCAAAGACGCGCTCGGACCTGCCGGAGGGTTCGGGCCCGATCTGGTCGAACAGTTCATCCAGCGGCTCGCCCGACCAGAAGGCGCGGTCGAACACCGCGGCCTCGGCGCGGGCCTTTCGGTAGCTGATCAGCTTTTGCACGATGATGGACCATGACCAGAACGAGGCCAGGATCAACAGGATCATCACGAGTTTCACGGTGAGGGTGGCGCGCGCGAAAAGCGACCACATGGAGAAATCCATCTCCTGCGCCAGTGCGAGGGTTTCTGCTTCCATTCTGCCTGCTCGTTGTTGTGGCCCGGGTTTTCGGGGCTTTTGTGGACAAACTACCTTATGAATAAGGGGAAAGCCAACAGGAACTGCATCACGGTTGCGCCATGTGACTTTTGTGCGGAAACCCGCCTGCGTTGCGCCATGATGTATTGCGCCGCCCTTGCAGGCGCCGCCGAGGCAAGGGGGCGCTGCCCCCCTCTTGGCGCTGCGCGCCAATTCACCCCCCTGGGTATTTACGGCAAGAGGAAAACGCGGGCTGTTCAGCCCTCGGTGTAATCGGGCATGCGCACGGGGCGACCTTCAAGCGTCATGCAAATGATGGTGACCATGGCGGCAAACAGCACCTTGTCACCGCGGCGCACCTCCTGGCCCATGATCATGCGGGCCGGGCGGCGCTCTTCGACCCAAGTCAGAACGGTAAGTTCGTCATCGAGCCGCGCGGGGGCGAGGTAATCGGCCTCGACCCTGCGCACGGCGTAGACGATGCCCTGTTCGTCCTTCATGCGGTTCTGATCCAGCCCGACGGCGCGCACCCATTCGCTGCGCCCGCGCTCGATGTAGCGCAGGTAATTGGCGTAATAGACGATGCCGGCCATGTCCGTGTCTTCGTAATAGACGCGGATCGGCAGTTCGTGGATCTTCGGTGCCTTGGTCATGGGCGCAAGCTAGGCCGTCGCGGGATAGTCCGCAAGCACCTCGTATCGCGCGCCATCGCGGGCGAGATGAGACCGGTAAAGCGCGAAACCGGCGACCGACATCGCGGGCAACGCCGCGTCGCCATGCGCGGCCAGGAAGCGGCCGAGGCTGGTGGCATCCTGCGTGGACATGTCGCGGGGAAACCGGGCCAGCGTGACATGCGGGCGAAACCGTGTGCGCGGCAGGTCGAGGCCAATGCCGCGCGCGGCGCTGCGGATTTTGTCGCGCAGGTGGCGCAGCGGCTTGCCGCCCCTGGCCTCGATGACCAGCGCGCGGGGATGGGGGCCGCCGAAAAGCTCCAGCCCCGAGAGCCGCAGCTCGAACGGGGACCAGGAGACCTGTTGCAACTCAAGATGGAGCGCTTCGAGATCGGGCAGGGTGACCTCGCCCAGGAAGGCCAGCGTCAGGTGCAGGTTTTCGGGCGGCACGTGACGGCCCGCGCGCAGGTCGGATTGCAGCGCCTCCAGCGCCTCGCTCGCCGCGTCGGGCAGCGGCAGGCCGACGAAGACGCGCATCAGCTGGGCGGCGCGGCCCGGGCCATTCGCGCCGCGAGCCTGAGCGCGTGGGACGGATCGCTGCTGGCCACGGGAAGCACCGGGTCATAGGCCGCGCGCAGCAGCGCGGCGATGTCGGGGCGCAGGATCGTGCGGTCCTGCATCACGGCCAGCGCCGAGCGGTCGGTGAAGGCCGTGTCGGACCATAAAAGGAAGGTTTGCACTACCTGGCCAAGCGCCAGCACGTCGGCCGGGAGTTTCGAAAGTTCTGCATCCATCCGCAGGAAAACGAACGCTGCCTTGATCCCGCCCTGTTCGTCGAACCGAAAGACGCGATACTGGTTGGCATCGACCGATTTCAGCCGCGCGACCAGTGGACCCAGGTCCGGTATCAGCCGATCGAGATTCGGCACCTCGGGCAGTTCGTCCCATTCGCGGAAAAAGAACACCATCAGGTTGGCGCCCAGTTCCGGGTCGGTCTCGGCCAGCTTGTGGCCCGACAGCGCGGCGACCGCCTCGAGCGCGCCCTTGACCGTTTCCAGCGTGGCATCCTGCACGCCGAAAACCACCGGCGCGATGGGCCGCCCCCAACGCGCGAAAAGGAACTGGTCATCGGCGCGGGTAAACAGCGCCGTCACCTCGTCGGGTGTCAGGGATGTCGGGTCGGTCATGGCTCCTCCGTCTGGGCGCGCGGCCCGCATAGCGCGGGGCGGGTGACGGGTGCAAGCCGGTGTTACTGGCCGAACAGGTCGTTCTGCCCGGGCGGGCGCGGCGCGGCAAGGCCCAGATGCGTCCAGCCCTTTTGCGCCAGCATCCGCCCGCGCGGCGTACGCTGAATAAGGCCTTGCTGCAGCAAGAAGGGTTCGATCACCTCTTCCAGGCTGTCGCGACTTTCCGACAGCGCCGCCGACAGGGTTTCGATGCCTACTGGACCGCCGGCATAGTTTTCGGCGATCAGCCGCAAATATCGACGGTCGGCGCCGTCCAGGCCGAGGTCATCGACCCCAAGACGTGTCAGCGCGTGGTCGGCGATCTCTTTCGTGACGCGCCCCTCGCCCTCGACCACGGCGAAATCGACCACCCGGCGCAGCAGCCGCCCGGCAATCCGCGGTGTCCCGCGCGAGCGACGGGCGATTTCCATCGCACCCTCTGGCGTGGCGGGCGCGCCCATCAGGCGGGCGTTGCGGGTAACGATCTCGTGCAACTCGTCGCGGGTGTAGAAATTCAGCCGGGTGGGGATGCCGAAACGGTCACGCAACGGCGTGGTCAGCAGGCCCATGCGTGTCGTGGCGCCCACCAGTGTAAAGGGCTGCAACTCGATCCGCACGGTGCGCGCCGCCGGGCCCTCGCCGATCACGAGGTCAAGTTCGAAATCTTCCAGCGCGGGGTAAAGCACCTCTTCGACCGCGGGGTTCAAGCGATGGATCTCGTCGATGAACAGAACATCGCGCGATTCCAGGTTGGTCAATATCGCCGCGAGGTCGCCCGCCTTGGCCAGCACCGGGCCGCTGGTCATGCGGAAATTGACGCCCAGTTCCTTGGCCATGATCTGCGCCAGCGTGGTCTTGCCCAGACCGGGAGGGCCATGGAACAGCGTGTGATCCATCGCTTCGCCACGCTGGCGTGCGGACTGGATGAACACCTTGAGGTTTGCGCGTGCTTCGGCCTGGCCGATGAATTCGTCCAGTACCTGCGGGCGCAGCGCACGATCGCCATCCTCGGGCCTGGGATCGGGGCGCAGCGTGGGGTCGGGGCCGGTCATGTTCGGCGCTCCTTATGCCGCGGGTGGCGTTCGGTACGAGACAGGTCACCCCGCCTGTTGAGCGTGCCCATGCCCCTACCCTTTCGGTGCCAGCAGTTTCAACGCCGCGCGGATCAACTCGGGCGTGCCGGCCTCGGGCGCGTCTCCGGCGGCCTGCGCCACGGCGCTGGCCGCCTCACCGGGGGCATAGCCCAGGTTCGACAGCGCCGACAGCGCCTCGGATTGTGCGGCGGCATTGCCCTTGGCGGGCGCGTAGGCGGCCGCGTTGGGCGCAGGCGTGCTGCCCTCGACCACTTGAGCGGGGGCCTCGCCTGACGCGGCGGCCATGCCGGCCCCCAAAGCCATGATGCCGGGGGCCTTGTCCTTAAGTTCGTTCACCACGCGCTGCGCGGTCTTGGGGCCGATCCCCTTGGCGGCCTTCACCGCGTTCCAGTCGCCCAGGGCGATGGCGCGGCTGACACCATCAGGGCCAAGCGCGCCAAGGATCGCCAGCGAGGCCTTGGCGCCCACGCCTTGCACGCTCATCAAAAGGCGATGCCATTCCTTTTCCACCAGCGTGACGAAACCATAAAGCTGCAGGATATCCTCGCGTACCAGCAGATCTGTATAGAGCGCCGTCGCCTCGCCCGCGCCGGGCAGCGCCGCCAGCGTGCGATCCGAGCAATAGACAAGGTATCCCACACCGCCCACATCGATCAAAACGTGGTCTTCCGCACGGTAATCGATCCGCCCCGCGATCTTGCCGATCATGCGCTGGCCCTCCGCACAGCTTCGTTCAGCCGGGTGCTGGCCGCCCCCTGGTAGGCGTGGCAGATCGCCACCGCCAACGCGTCGGCCGCGTCGGGCCCCGCGATTTTGACGCCGGGCAGTTGCATGGCGACCATGTGCTCCACCTGTCCCTTTTGCGCGTGGCCCACGCCCACCACCGTCTTTTTCACCGCGTTGGGGGCGTATTCGCCCACCTCGATGCCGAACTGCGCCGGCACCAGCAGGGCGATGGCCCGCGCCTGGCCAAGTTTCAACGTGCCGGCCCCATCCTTGTTGACGAATGTGTGTTCAACCGCCGCCGTGTCAGGGGCATGGGTGTGCAGGATATCGGTCAATTGCGCGTGCAAAGACAGCAGGCGGCGTGCCAGATCGGTGCCGGATGAATGTAAAATTCCGTTCGCCACGTGCCTGAGTCGGCTGCCCTGCGCGTCGATCACGCCCCAGCCAAGGTTCCGCAACCCCGGGTCGATGCCCAAAATCCTCATCACTGCCCTGCATATTGTTGCTTTTCTGACGCAGTAGCACGAAAGGCGAACAAACGCCAAGCCGAAAGCGCCACGGGCCAAAAACGACACCTTGCTGCATCGCAGCGTCACGCGTGGCGGAATCGCGCCGACACACAGGCAGATCGCCATCCGATTCAGGCGGATTTCAGCCTTGTTTTAAAGGGTTTTGCCGCCGACGCGACACATGCAAAAGCTGCATGACGCCTATGCAAAAATGGCTGCTTGCGCGGCGTGAGCGCCCCCCCTATTTGCCCCATCAGAACGCTGAGTTTCCAGCCCGCCCAAATCTTGCTCAAAAGGATCACGAAAATGGCAGTTTTCGACGCCCACCGCCCCGCAGCCTTCGGCACCACCCCTCGCCGTGGCAACCTGTTCTCACGCCTTGTTGCCGCCGTCGCCGCATGGAACGACGCGCGCGTGACCCGTAACGCGCTGAACAAGCTGTCCGACCGCGAACTCGATGATATCGGCCTGTGCCGCGGTGACATCGACACGGTGGCACGCGGTTAAGCGCCCTACCGACACCCACGAGAAAGGCCGCGCCCCTAAAGGGACGCGGCCTTTTCCTTTGACCCCCGATGTTCTGTCAACCGAACCTGAGCCGGGGGAGGACGCCTCTGCGAGAGATCAGAGGGTCAGTTTGTTTATACCGTCTGCAACAGCCAGTGAAACGGGATCGGCCTGCAATAGCCACGCACCGCCCTGTTCGATCACCGTGCCGGTTTTCAACAGGTCGACGCGAGTGGCGTATCCTTCCGGACCCAGTTGGCTGATCAACAGGATCTTGAAACCGAAGAAACACAGCACCAGGGTCGCCAGAACGCGCAGCGGGAACCCGCCGGATTTGCGCTTGGGCTTGGTAATGATCAGCCCGTCTTCACCCACGACCGAAACATAGCCATGCTCAAGACGCGCATGTCGCTTTCCAATGCGCTTCAATCGCTTCTGGAAATCAGTGGCAGCCTCGTCCATCTTGAACTCCGAATACTTGATACCGGCCCCCACCAGTGTCAAAATTCTGTATGCCCCCAAAATGCGGCAAAAATGGGGCAAACGCCTAAAACACACCTCAATTTGGGCTTGAATTAGTTGTTATTCACCAGCGTGAGCGTCGTCCATTCACCAATCTCTTCACGGTGCGTCAGATTGATGCCAAACCGTGAATAAACCAAGATAACCTCATCCGCCTGCTCGTTCAGTATCCCGGAAAGAATCACCTTCGCATCCGGGCCGGTGTTCTTGGCCACATCCGGGGCAAGGGCGATCAGCGGCCCTTTCAGGATATTGGCAAAGACCAGGTCGAACGGTGCGGCAGCCTGCAACTCGGGGTGGTCAAAACCCGTGGCCTCAAGACAGCGCACCCGGCCCTGAAGGTCGTTCGCGGCCACGTTTGCCTCGGCCACCTCGACGGCGACGGCGTCGATATCGCTGGCCAGCACCGTGTCGGGCCAGATCCGCGCGGCCGCCATGGCCAAAACGGCGGTGCCGCAGCCGATATCCACGACATTGCGCCCGGTGAACCCGTCATTGGCCAGACGGTCAAGCGCGCGCAGGCAGCCCAGCGTCGTGCCATGATGCCCGGTGCCGAATGCCATCGCCGCCTCGATCAGCAACGGTTCGCATGTCGCCGGCACCTTGTCGGCGTCATGGCTACCATAGACGAAAAACCGCCCTGCCTCGACCGGGGTCAACTCGCGCCGCACCTTGGCGACCCAATCGGTTTCCGGCAGTTCGGAAATGGCAAACGGCTTGGCGTCGTGGGCCGCGGCCAGCAGCGCCAGCCCGGTGTCATCGGGGCTTTCGGTGAAATAACAGGCGACCTCCCACAGTCCCGAGTCGTCCTCGATCTCGAAAACGCCAACACCGGCGGGTTCGGGCACAAGGTTCTCGACGGCAAGGCCCAATGCCTCGGCGCGGTCCTTGCCGGACAGGGTGGTCATGGCGGTAAAGGTGGGCATGTCGTTGTCTCCGCTATCGTCGCAGGTTGGCGTTAGGCCGGGCGCGCGGTGCGGTCAAGCCTGCCGCTGACAAAGCGCCAGCCAACCCAGGCGGCCAGAGTGCCCGCAAGGATATTGGCAACGGCCTGCCCCGCGATAACCCCCGGCGCGGCATACACCGCGCCCAGCCCAAAGGCCAGCGGCGCCATCATGGCGCCGTCGCGCGTCCAGTTGGCCACTGTGGCCCAGATTGGCCGTCCCAGGTTGTTGAAGGCCGCGTTGGCCACGAACAACGCCCCGGTGAACATGAACGACCCCGCCCCGACATGGGCGAACCAGTGCAACACTTCGGCCGCCTGCCCCGTCAGTCCAAAAGCCCGCGCCAGCGGATCGGCAAGCGCGACCATGAGCGCCCAGACGATCGCGGTATAGATCGCGCAGAATTTCAACGCGTCGACATAGGATTGCCGCACTCGCCCGGGCAGGCCGGCGCCGTGGTTCTGCCCGATGATACCACCGATGGCCCCCGACAGCGCAAAGATCCCGCCGAACCCAAGGATCTGCAACCGCGCGGCCACGCCAAGCCCTGCCACGGCGCTGTCACCATGTTCGGCCATGGCGCGGATCAGCACCCAGTTGCCGAACGGGGTGGAAACCTGCGTCGCCACCGCCGGCAGCGCGATGCCCAGGAAGGGCGCCATGGTATCGCGCAGATCGCCGGGCGCGGGCGGCGCCAGCAACCCCTTGCCCGCCACCCAGTAAAGCCCCGCACAGGCCATCACCAACCGCGATATCACGATCGCCATGGCGGCCCCGGGCACGCCCAGTTCCAACCAGATGATCAACACCGGATCGACCACCAGCGCCACCAACCCGCCCGTGGTCGTCACCATCATCGCGCGCCACGCCTCACCCGCGGCGCGCAGCACCGCCGCCGCGCTCATGCCGAGAGCGATCAGTGGCAGCGACATCACCGAGATACCCAGGAACTGCGCCGCCACGTCCAGCACCTCGCCCTCGGCGCCCGACCAGGCCAGGATATGCCCGCGCAGCACGAATACCGTTACCGCGATGCCGCCCTGCATCGCGACGGCATAGATCATTGACGACGTGGCAATGCGCCGGGCGCGGTCCGGGTTGCCCTGCCCCAGCGCGCGGCTGACCAGCGCGACCGCCGCGATCATCATGCCGACCGATATCGAGATCAGGAAAAACTGCACCGTCGCGGCGAAACCCAGCGCCGCGATCAGGTCTTCGCGCCCAAGCTGGCTGATCCAGAACAGCGCCAGGAAATCCACCAGGAACATGAAGCTCAGCCCCAAGGAGCCCGTCAGCGTCATCACCACCACGTGCCGCATGGTCGAGCCGGTGGTGAACTTTGCGGTCGCTGACTGGGACATTCCCTGGCCTCTTGTTTCTTGTCCGCCCCGGCGCCCGATGCGGCAATGGCATGTGGTTTCGCTATTCTGCCGGCGCGGGGGCGACAAAGCGCGAAAGAACGGTTTCGTTGCCCGGCTCGGGGTGGCGCGGAATCATCAGCGCCAACAGAAGCGAGGTGCCCGCCATGGCCGCGGCCAAACCGAACACCGCCCCCGGCGCAACCAGCCACAACAAGCCAAGCACCCAGGGCAGCCCGACCGCCGCGATATGGTTGATGGTAAAGGCCACCGCCGCAGTGGGTGCGATATCGCCCGGATCGGCGATCTTCTGGAAATAGGTCTTCAGCGCCAGCGCGAGGGCGAAAAGCATGTGGTCTACCACGTATAACACCGAGGCCAGCAACACCCCCCAGCCGAACCAGTAGATCCCGCCATAGGCCAGGAACACCAGCACCAGCCCGGCATATTCAAAGACCAGCGTGTTGCGCTCGCCAAACCGCGCCACGGCCCGCCCGAACACGGGCGCCAAACCCATGTTGATCACCAGGTTGATCAGGAACAGCCCCGTCACCTCGTGAACCTCGAAGCCGAATTTCTCGACCATCATGAACCCTGCGAAAACCATGAAGATCTGCCGCCGTGCCCCGGCCATGAATTGTAACGCGTAATAAAGCCAGTAACGCCGACGCAGGATGAATTTCTTGACCTGGGGGTTGGGTGCCTCGAACTGGGGGTATGCCAACAGGCAGAACACCGCCAGCGCTGCGGTTATCCCCCCCGACGCCAGGTAGACCAGGTTGTAGGACAGGTCGAACGCTTCCCATGTCAGCACGATCAGCACATAGGCCACCAGCGTCGCCGCCGATCCCGCGGCCAGCAGCCATCCCAGGATCTGCGGCGCGCGGTCTTTCGGCAGCCATTGCAATTGCAGCGACTGGTTGACCGTTTCGTAATAATGAAACCCGATCGAGCTGAGCATGGTGATCGTCAGGATACCGCCAAGCGAGGGAAACCACGCTGTAATCGCCGTCGCCGCCCCCAACAGGATCAGGGAAACAAGCCCAAGCACCTGTTCGCGCATGAAAATTATGATCGCGATGACTCCCACCGCCAAAAAGCCCGGGATTTCGCGCACCGTGTGCAACAGGCCGATATCGGCCCCGTCGAACCCTGCCGCCTCGACCACGAAATTATTGAGCAGCGCCGACCAGGTCGCAAAGGCGATGGGCATGGCCAGGGCCATGGCAAACAGCAAACTCGTGGGGCGCCGCCAGAGCGGCAGATGCCGCGCCTCGGCCAGGGGCATGGTTCTCATGTTAATGGCTTTACGCCCTTTTCACGGGCTTGGCGAGTGCACTGATATCAAGCCGGCCATGCACCCCCGGCAAGGCATCGCATCACCGCGACAGGCGCGGCGCGACCGGGCCATGCAACAGGCGATGCGCGGGCCTACCCCTCGGCTGCAAAACGATAATCGATCTCTGAAAACCGGTCACGCGGAAAGGCGTAAAGAAATTGCAGCCCGTCGGGGCCGGCCACGGTGCCGTGCAGAACCTCGCCCGGAATGAACAGCGCGGTGCCCGGCCCGATGGTGTGCGCCACACCTTCGATCGTTACCGTGCCGCGGCCCGTCAGGCCAAAATAGATTTCGGCCGCGCCGTGGCGATGAGGCTTGAGCGTGCCATGCGCGCCGAACTCGGCCACGCCCACAACCATGCCCTGCGTGCTGGTTCTGTCGGCACAAAACAGCGTGCGCCAACGCACGGTGCCAAAGGCCGGGTCTTCGCCCCCTTCCAGCGCGACCACATCGGCGCTGACGCTCACAGGCATCGCGGCCAGCGCCAGCATGGCCATCGCCTGGGCCTGCGCTGCCGCGATCTCGTTCATCGCTTGGGTCATGGCGCACCTCCCTGCAACGCCGTGGACGATAGGGGGGGAATACCGCGCGCGCGCCAGGCCGTCCGCCCCGATTGCGACGCGGTCACGGTCGCTTTCGCACCGTTCTGATCTGAATCAAGGCACGAATTTGCGCGCCATGCGACAGACAGCGCCGAAACGCCGCAAAACCCGGAGACGCGCGATGGATCTTCTTGCCCTTGTCGAATGGATCGGAGAGGCCCCGACCGCCGCGCTTCTGGGCGTGATGACAGGCGTGGTTTTCGGCGTCTCGGCGCAACGCTCGCGCTTTTGCTTGCGCGCGGCCACGGCGGAATTCGCCCGCGGCCAGATGGGCGACAAGGTGGCCGTGTGGTTCCTGACTTTTTCCACCGCGCTGGTCTGGGTGCAAGGGGCGCAGCTTCTGGGCCTGTTCGACGCCGCCGAAGGCCGGCAGATGGCGGTGCCGGGCAGTTGGTCGGGCGCGATCATCGGCGGGCTCTTGTTCGGCGTCGGGATGGTGCTGGCGCGGGGCTGCTCGGGGCGGTTGCTGGTTCTGGCGGCCACGGGCAACCTGCGCTCGGTCGTTTCGGGGCTGATCTTTGCCGTGGTGGCCCAGATGAGCCTGTCGGGCATCCTGTCGGGCCCGCGCGACACCCTGGCCGCGCTCTGGACGACCTCGGGCGGGCGCAACCTCGACCTGCTGGCCGCGCTCGGCCTGCCGCAAGGGGCGGGGCTGGCTATCGGCGTGGTATTCGCCGTGCTGGCGCTGGTGCTGTCGTGGAAAAACCGCATATCGGCAAGCCGGCTGGTCTTTGGCGCCGGAGTGGGCTTCGCGGTGGCGATCGGCTGGGTGGCCACCTACAACCTGGCGCAAATGGCCTTCGACCCCATCACGATCGAAAGCGTCACCTTCTCGGGGCCTTCGGCGCATACGTTGATGTTTTTCCTGTCGCGCGGCGAGGCGCTGCAATTCTCGATCGGGCTGGTTCCCGGTGTCGTCGTCGGCTCGATGGTCTCGGCGCTGTTGAAGGGCGAGTTCAAGTTCCAGGGCTTCACCGATGAATCCAACATGCGCCGGTCGATGACGGGGGCCGTTCTGATGGGCTTCGGCGCGATGCTGGCCGGTGGCTGCGCAATCGGAGCGGGCGTCACGGGCGGGTCGGTCTTCGCGGGCACGGCGTGGCTGGCGCTTTTCTGCATGTGGATCGGCGCAATGGTGACCGATGTCCTCGTCGATCAGCGCGGCACTGCCACCGCCGCCGCCTGATCCAGGGGGCCAGTCCCCTGCTTCCTCTTGCCGAAAATACCCTGGGGTGAATTGGGCCGCAGGCCCAAGAGGGGCAAAGCCCCTGGCGAAAACCATACCTGCGTGGCACCGCCACTCCGCCTGAATACCCCGGTGTCAGAAAAAGCTCTGCGGGTCGATATCGACGGCCAGCCGCGCCTGTGCCGGCAGGCGCAACTGCCCCACCCAGGCGCGCATCGCGCCTTGCAACGCCACGCCCTTGCCCGCCTTGACCAGTAACCGCACCCGGTGGCGCCCGCGGATCCGGGCAATCGGGGCCGGTGCGGGGCCGAAAACCTGCGCGCCGATCTGGCGCAGCGGCCCGTCGGCTCTTGCCAGTTGCGTGCCGATATCAAACGCTACCTGCGCATCGGGAGAGGAGATCACCACGCCCGCCATGCGTCCATAGGGCGGCACGCCCGCCTGTTGCCGTTCGGCCGCCTCTGCGCGCCAGAAGCCTTCCTCGTCGCCGGCCAGGATGGCGCGGATCACCGGGTGTTCAGGTTGGAATGTCTGCAACATCGCCACGCCGCGCTTTTCCGCGCGCCCCGCGCGTCCGGCCACCTGCCGCATCAGCTGGAACGTCCGCTCGGCCGCGCGCAGGTCAGATCCTTGCAGCCCCAGGTCCGCGTCTATCACGCCCACCAGCGTCAGCAGCGGAAAGTTGTGCCCCTTTGCAACCAATTGCGTGCCGATGATGATATCGGCCTCGCCCGCCGCTATCGCGGCTATCTGCTCTTTCAACGCGCGGGCGCTGCCGAACATGTCGGAACTCAGCGTGGCAATGCGTGCATCGGGGAACAGCGCTTGCGCCTCTTCGCTCAAACGCTCAACCCCCGGGCCAACGGGGGCAAGGCGGTCCTCCGCGTCGCAGGCGGGGCATTTTTCCGGCATCGGCCTGGTCTCGCCGCATTGGTGGCACACCAGGCGCTTGAGAAACCGGTGCTCGACCATCCGCGCGTCGCAATGGTCACACCCGACCTGGTGCCCGCAGGCCCGGCACAGCGTGATGGGGGCATAGCCGCGCCGGTTGATGAACAGCAGCGCCTGTTCCCCGGCATCGACCCTCGCCTGCACGGCCGCCTGCAACGTCGGTGACACCCAGCGATCGCCCGGCAGTTTCTCGGCGCGCATGTCGATGGCGCGCATGTCGGGCAACACGCTGTCGCCAAAGCGGTCGCCCAGCACCAGTTTTTCATACTTGCCGGCTTCGGCATTGGCCCAGCTTTCAAGGCTTGGCGTGGCCGAGGCCAGCACCACGCGTGCGCCGCAGATCGAGGCCCGCAACACCGCCATGTCGCGGGCGTTGTACAACACTCCCTCTTCCTGCTTGTAGGACGTGTCATGCTCTTCATCCACGACGATCAGGCCCAGGTCGCGATAGGGCAAGAACAGCGCCGAGCGCGCGCCCACGACAAGCTGTGCGCCCCCCGTCGCCACCATCTTCCATGTCCGGCGGCGTTCGGTCATGGTCACGCCTGAATGCCACTCGGCGGGCCGCGCGCCAAAACGTGCCTCGACCCGGGCAACGAATTCCTGCGTCAGCGCGATCTCGGGCAAAAGCACCAGCGCCTGTCGCCCCTTGCGCAGACATTCTGCCACGGCTTCGAGATACACCTCGGTCTTGCCCGACCCGGTGACACCGCGCAAAAGCGTGGTCCCGTAGCGACCCGATTGCACGCCTGCCCGCAGCCGCTCGGCGCCTTCTGCCTGCGCGGGCGTCAGGGCCTTGCCGCCATAATCGGGGTCAAGCGGCGCGAAAGGCAGATCGCGCGGGCTGTCCTCTTCGGCCACGGCGCCCTGCTTCACCAGCCCCTTGATGACGGATGAAGACACGCCCGCCATCTCGGCCAGTTCGCCCAGGGTAAAGGCCAGCCCGCCATAGTCGCGCAGCACCTCCAGCACGCGGGCGCGGGCCTCGGTCATGCGGTCGGGCACCCCCTGCCCCAGCCGATAGATGCGCCGCATCGACGGCGGATCGCCCAGGCCCGGCGCGCGCGTGGCCAGCCGCAGCATCTGTGTCATCGGCGTCAGCGTGTACGCGCCCGCGCGTGTCAGGAAGTCCTGCATCTCTTCGCGCATCGGCGGGGCATCCAGCACACGCGTGATGGGGCGGATCTTCGCACGGTCGAAATCGCCCTTGCCCGCCCCCCAGACCACGCCCAGCACCTTGCGCGGGCCCAGCGGCACCTCGACGAAAGCCCCCAGGAAACACCCGCCTTCGGGCGCGCGGTAATCCAGCAGGCGATCCAGTGGCTGGGTGGTCAGCACCGCCACCAGCTGATCCTCGTGGAAGAAATCGCGCATATGCCGCGGCACCTTTCGGAAATCGGGGTTTCGGGGCACAGGTCTATGGGGTAAAGGCAGGGCAGAGCAAGACCACCGCCCGAAAGAGAGGCACCGAATGAAGTTCTTTGTCGATACCGCCGATATCGCCGCCATTGCCGAGTTGAACGCATTGGGCATCGTCGATGGCGTGACCACCAACCCCTCGCTGATCAAGAAATCGGGGCGCGACATCCTCGAAGTGACGCGCGAGATCGCCGAGCTGGTCGATGGGCCCGTTTCGGCCGAGGTCGTCGCCACCGAGGCCGAGGCGATGATCGCCGAAGGGCGCAAACTGGCCAACATCGCCGACAATATCGCCATCAAGCTGCCCCTGACATGGGACGGGTTGAAAGCGTGCAAGACCCTGTCGGCCGAGGGCCACATGATCAACGTGACACTGTGCTTTTCGGCCAACCAGGCCTTGCTGGCCGCCAAGGCGGGCGCCAGCTTCATCAGCCCGTTCATCGGGCGGCTGGATGACATCAACCTCGATGGCATGCAGTTGATCGCGGATATCCGCCAGATCTATGACAATTACGGCTTTGAAACCGAGATCCTGGCCGCCTCGATCCGCACGGTGAACCACGTGACCGAGGCCGCCCGCATCGGCGCCGATGTCATGACTGCACCGCCAGAGGTGATCCAGAAACTGGCCCAGCATCCACTTACCGACAAGGGGTTGGAGCAGTTCCTGAAAGATGCCGAGGCCGCCGGCATCAAGATCGTCTGATGCGTGCCACCGTATCATGAACTCAATGCAAGGCCCGCCCGCATGGCGGGCCTTATCCGTTGACAAGAAGGCACCAAATCCCGCACCAGATGAAAAAACATGCGGAAAACCGCGTGCCGGCCTGCTAAGGTCGTGAAAAACAAGGCCGAGACGAGCATGACCACAAAGCCCCGTATCGATGACACGCTGCGCGATCGCATCCTGTCACAGCCCGACGTGATCCTGGACGACCACGACCTGATGCGCGCGCTGGTAGCGGCAAGCGAACGGGCGATGGGCGGCAACGTGATAGACCTGCGCGGCGTGGCGATGGACCGGCTCGAAGCGCGACTGGACCGGCTCGAAGACACGCACCGCAGCGTCATCGCTGCCGCCTACGAAAACCTTGCCGGCACCAACCAGGTGCACCGCGCGATCCTGCGGATGCTCGACCCTGTCGATTTCGAAACCTTCCTGCGCGACCTGGGCGGCGAGGTGGCCGATATCCTGCGCGTCGACGTGATGCGGCTGGTGCTGGAAACCGTGCAATCCGACGCCGACCCGGCGGTGCAACGCATGGGCGACGTGCTGAGCGTGGCCGAACCCGGTTTCATCGACAGCTACCTGAGCAACGGGCGGTCGGCCCCCACCCGGCCCGTCACCCTGCGCCAGATGGAAGAGGGCAGCGAGGCGATTTATGGCGACGCGGCCGGCTGGATACGCTCCGAGGCGTGCCTGCGGCTCGATCTCGGGCCGGGGCGCCTGCCGGGTATGCTGGTGATGGGGGCCGAAGACCCGCATCAATTCGCCCCGTCCCACGGCACCGACCTCTTGAGCTTTTTCGGGGGCGTGTTCGAACGGGCGATGCGCCGCTGGTTGTCATGACGGCCGTTTCGCCCGCAGCACGCGATGCGCTTGTCGCCTGGCTGGAGCGGCAAAAGGCGCTGAAGGGCGCGTCAGACAACACGATCGAGGCCTATCGCCGCGATGTCCTGGGCTTTCTTGCCTTCATGACCGAACACAAGGGCGCATCGCAGGGCTTGGCCGCGCTGGCCCGTGTCACCACCGGCGACATGCGCGCATGGATGGCGGCCACCCGCGGGCCCGACACAGGGGCGCGCTCGCTGGCGCGCAAACTGTCGGCCGTCAAAAGTTTTTATCGCTGGCTGGCCGAACGCGAGGGGTTCGAACCTTCGGCCGTGCTGGCCACCCGTTCGCCCAAGTTCCAGAAGAAACTGCCCCGCCCGCTGGCCGAGGATGCCGCGCGCGAAATGATTTCGCGCGTCGAACTGCAGGCCGGGGCCCCCTGGGTTGCCGCGCGCGACATGGCGGTGGTTACATTGCTTTACGGGCTGGGGCTGCGCATATCCGAGGCGCTTTCGCTGACCGGGGCCGACGCGCCTCTGCCCGAGGTGCTGCGCATCCGTGGCAAGGGCGGCAAGGAACGCGTGGTTCCCGTGCTGCCCGCGGCACGTCAGGCAGTGGATGAATACCTGGCGCTAACCCCCTTCGAGACCGAGGAAAACGGCCCGCTGTTCCGCGGTGTGCGTGGTGGCGCGCTCAGCCCGCGCGCGATCCAGAAGGTGATGGAGCAGGCAAGGCTACAACTGGGCTTGCCCGCCAGCGCCACGCCACACGCATTGCGCCACAGCTTTGCCACGCATTTGTTGAATTCGGGCGGGGATTTACGCGCCATACAAGAACTTCTGGGTCATGCCTCTCTATCGACCACGCAGGCTTATACGGCGGTTGATACCGCGCGCCTGATGGAGGTGTACGAAGCCACCCACCCAAAGGCCACTGGCGGCCGAAAGGCAGGTTGATGTGTCATTAAGAGTCAAGGCGATACTGGTTCATCTTCTCACGGCGACCGGCGCGGTTTTCGCCATGCTGGCCATGCTGGCCGCGGTCAACGAACGATGGGACATGATGTTCCTGTGGCTGGTCGTCGCCTTTGCGGTGGATGGCATCGACGGGCCGCTGGCACGCAAATACGACGTGAAAAGCAACGCTGGCGAGTTCGACGGCGTGTTGATGGATCTGATCATCGACTACCTGACATACGTGTTCATCCCGGCCTTTGCCCTGTTCAAATCCGACCTGCTGCCCGGCTGGACGGGGTGGTTTGCCATCATCGTCATCACTTATGCCAGCGTCGTCTATTTCGCCGACACGCGCATGAAGGCAAAGGACAATTCCTTTTCGGGCTTTCCCGGCTGCTGGAACATGCTGGTGATCGTTCTGTTCGCCGTCGAGCCTGATTTCTACGTCAGCCTTGCGCTGGTCGCCGGGCTGGCGCTGGCCATGTTCCTGCCGTTGAAATTCATCCATCCCGTGCGCACCGAGCGTTGGCGGCTGGTGTCGCTGCCCGTGGCGCTGGCCTGGACCTTTTTCGCCGGGTGGGCCGCCTGGGTCGATTTCCACCCTGAAAGCTGGGCCCATTGGGGCCTGGTGCTGACCAGCCTCTACCTGGTGCTGGTGGGAATCGTGCAGCAGATCGTACCTGCGCGCGACGCTGTGAACAAAAGCTGAAGCAGGTTGCGATTGCGACAGAAACACCCGCTGACTTGTGGATAAAGAGCAGCCGCCCGTCCGAACAGGACAAGCCGTCAGATCAGGAAACCGCCCGCGCCCTCGTGGCGCAAAAGCCAGACCTTGGTTTCCACACCGGCACCGCCCGAAAACCCGCCCAGGCCATGCGCGCCCAGCACCCGGTGGCACGGGATGACAATCGGCAACGGGTTGGCGCCGCAGCCCTGCCCCACCGCCTGCGCGGGCAAGCCAAGGTCGCGCGCAATCTCGCCATAAGTGCGCGTTTCGCCAAAGGGGATCGCCGCGATGGCCGTGCATACCCCGCGCTGGGTCGCGCTGCCTGACAGTTTCAGGGGCAGGTCGAATTCGGTTCTTTTCCCATCGAAATACGCGGTCAGTTGCCCCGCCGCCGCGCGCAAGAGGACCGTATCATCATCGCCACCACCACCCCATGTCACCTGTGTCAGCGCCCCGGCCTCTTCGGTCAGGGTCAGCGGGCCGGTGGGCGTGTCGATAGTCAGGCGCGCGCTCATTCGACGGGCCGCCACGACAGGCGGGTTGGCACGCGGGCAGTTCCGGGTCCGAGCGTCCGGCGCAAGCGGGGCGCGTGCGGCATCAAAGGGGCAGATGCCTTGAGCGGTCCACGTGCCGGGGCCAGATCAGACGACGCGCGTTTCACGAAGTTTTCAGTCAGCGGGAACATTGCGCCGCTCGACGGTCACGGCGCCGTTGGCATCGCTGCGGATGATCGCCAGCGATCCATAGTCCAGCGGTGCGGGGTCGGGCAGGGCCAGGTCGCGCCAGATCTCGCGTATGTTGCTCTTGTTGCCGATCCAGATCACCCCGCGCCCACGCGCCCGGCGCACAAGTTGGCGCGTCAGCGACGCGCCGCGCGGAGTTACGACGGGCAGGCCCCGCGCCTGCGCCAGCGGCGCCGCGGTATCAAGGTTGCGCTTTATGTCGGGTGCATGGATGGCGGCAAGGTCGGTATTGGACAGCACCTCGACCAGAGAACGCGCCCGGGCGCTGCCCGTGGTGCTGAGATCTTCGCCGTTACGGTCGGCGTGCCGCACCACCACCAGAGTCGAGTTCGGCGCCAGCCGCATCGCGCCCGGCGCGATGGCGGGGGTGCATGCAGCCAGAAAGCCGGCGCCGGCCAGGGACAGGATCATGCGGCGCTGCATCGGCGCGCTCCTCTTTCCAGGACGCACCGATGATAGCAACCGCTTGGAAGCCTGCCAACCGGGGTTTCCCTGCGCCCGACCGTAAGGGGGCGCGGCGGGGCTTGGACCCGCCCCTTACCCCAGCGCGTCGTTACAGCGCTTGCACGTGCCGGGATGAGCATGCTGGCCCACGTCGGGCAGAATTTTCCAGCAGCGCTGGCATTTCTGCCCTTCGGCCTTTTCGAACACCACGCCCACGCCTTCGACCTCGGGAAGGCGATAGGCCTCGGCCGGGGCCGGATCGGCTGTCAGCACGATATCCGAAGTGATGCACAGATCCTCGAACGCCACCGATTTCAGCGCCGCCAGCATCTCGGCATCGGCCACGTGAACCACTGGCGCGGCCTCAAGGCTGGCGCCGATCACCTTATCGCTGCGTTGCAGTTCAAGCGCGGCGGTGACGGCGCGACGGGCGCGGCGCACCATCGCCCATTTCACCGCCAGCGCATCGTCGCGCCACGTATCCGGCGTTTCGGGCATGTCCTGCAAATGCACGCTGCTGTCGTCACCGGGGAAACGCGACAGCCACACATCCTCGGTCGTGAACGGCAGGATCGGTGCCAGCCACGTGGTCAGCCGGTGGAACAACAAATCCATCACCGTGCGCGCCGCGCGGCGACGGGTCGTGTCGCCGTCGCAGTAAAGCGCGTCCTTGCGGATGTCGAAGTAAAAGGCCGACATGTCAACGGTGCAGAAATTGAACAATTGCTGGAACACGCCCTGGAAATCGAAGGCGGCATAACCGTCGCGCACGGTCTGGTCCAACTCGGCCATGCGATGCAGCACCCAACGCTCCAACTCGGGCATGTCGGCGGGTTCGATGCGATCGGCATCGCTGAAATGCCCCAACGCCCCCAACATAAAGCGCATCGTGTTGCGCAGCCGCCGATAGCCGTCGGCGACCCCTTTGAGGATCTCCGGGCCAATGCGCTGATCGGCGGTATAGTCGGTCTGCGCCACCCACAGCCGCAAGATGTCGGCGCCATATTGCTTGATGACCTCGTCGGGCACGATGGTGTTGCCCAGCGATTTGGACATCTTGTTGCCCTTCTCGTCCAGAGTGAAACCATGTGTCACCACGTTGCGATAGGGCGCGCGGCCGATGGTGCCGCAAGCCTGCAACATCGAGGAATGGAACCAGCCCCGATGCTGGTCGGTGCCTTCCATGTAGACATCGGCAATGCCGTCCTCGGTGCCGTCCTCGCGGTCGCGCAGGACAAAGGCATGGGTCGAGCCGGAATCGAACCACACGTCGAGGATGTCGAACACCTGTTCCCATTCCGTGGGGTCGTAATCATCGCCCAGGAACCGCTCTTTCGCGCCGTCCCTGTACCACGCATCTGCGCCCTCGGCCTCGAACGCCTCGGCGATGCGGGTATTCACGACAGGGTCGCGCAACAGGAAATCAGGGTCGGTGGGCAGCGCGCCCTTTTTCACGAAACAGGTCAGCGGCACGCCCCAGGCGCGCTGACGCGACAACACCCAGTCGGGGCGCGCCTCGATCATCGAGTAAAGCCGGTTGCGCCCGGATTTCGGCGTCCACTTCACAAGCTCGTCGATGCTGGTCAGGGCGCGTTGGCGGATCGTCGTGCCATAGGTATCTTGCCCGTCGCCCACCGCACGGTCGATCGCGGCGAACCATTGCGGCGTGTTGCGATAGATCACCGGTGCCTTCGAGCGCCAGGAATGCGGGTAGCTGTGCTTGATCTTGCCACGCGCCAGCAGCCCGCCGACCTCGACCAGCTTGTCGATCACCGCTTTGTTGGCGTCGCCCTCGCCGCCTTTGCGGGACAGGATGTATTTACCGCCGAAAAACGGCAGATCGGCGCGGAACGATCCGTCATCCAGCACGTTATAGGTGATGACCTGATCCAGCATGCCCAATTCGCGGTAAAGCTCATATTCCTCCATCCCGTGCGACGGCGCGCAATGAACGAACCCGGTGCCTTCGGTGTCGGTGACGAAGTCGGCGGCGCGGAAATCGCGGATGTCATCCCATTCGCCATTCGCCCCTTCAGCCCCAGCCAGCGGGTGGGTCAGCTTGAGCCCTTCAAGCATCCAAGTGTCAACGTCACGCACTCTGCGCCACATTGTGTCTTCCAACCTAGCCCTTGCCATCACATCGCTCGCCAAGTTATCGGCCAGGATGAAGCGGTCGCCGACATTCGCCCAGCATTCGTCTGGCGTGCCGGTTACTTCATAAAGACCGTAAGAAATCTCTTCACCGTAGACGACAGATTTGTTAGACGGGATGGTCCAGGGTGTGGTGGTCCAGATCAACACACTTGCGTCCGTCAGATCAGTTTTCAGTTGCCTGAGAAACTCCAAGTTGTCCTGTCGCTCGTCAGACTCATTTTGAATGCACTCGACCTCATTTGGCCAATCAGCTTCCACAACCTTGAATTTCACCCAGATGGTGAAGCTTTCCTTGTCGTGATATTCCACCTCGGCCTCGGCCAGCGCGGTCTTCTCGATGGGCGACCACATCACGGGCTTGGACCCCTGGTATAATGTGCCGTTCATCAGGAATTTCATGAATTCCTCGGCGATCACGCGCTCTGCGTGGAAATCCATCGTCAGGTAGGGGTCGGCCCAGTTGCCTGTGATGCCCAGCCGCTGGAACTCGTCGCGCTGGATATCCACCCATTCCTCGGCGAATTTCCGGCACTCGGCGCGGAAATCGTTGATCGGCACCTCGTCCTTGTTGCGGCCCTTCTTGCGGTATTGTTCCTCGATCTTCCACTCGATCGGCAGGCCGTGGCAATCCCAGCCGGGGATGTATCGGCTGTCATAGCCCATCATCTGGTGCGAACGCACGATCATGTCCTTGATCGTCTTGTTCAGCGCGTGGCCTATATGCAGGTGCCCGTTGGCATAGGGCGGGCCGTCATGCAGGGTAAAAGGCGTGCGGCCCTGCTTTTCGCGCAGCCGGTCATAGATGCCGATGCGGTTCCAATGCTCCAGCCACTCGGGCTCGCGCTTGGGCAGGCCCGCGCGCATGGGGAAATCGGTTTTGGGCAGGTTCAGGGTGTCTTTGTAGTCGGGCGTTTCGGCGCACATGTCTGGGCGTCCTTTACGTGAATTCAATGATGGGTTTTGGGGCGGCGCGGCGGTCCAGACGCCTATTTCCCGGCGACTCGACTGGATCAGAGCGCCGGGCTGCTAATTCGAATAATGAGTGCCGCCATGTGCATCATGGGCGGCTTATAGGCGCTGCCTGCGCGCGCGTCCAGAGCGGTTTGCCCCGATTACCGGGTCATGTGGCCGCCTGTTGCATCGCGGCGCATGCGGGCACAGTATGCCCACCAAAGGACACCGAAAGCCCATGACCGCCCTGCCCCCCCGTTTCGAGATCAGTGATGAAGAAATCGCCCGTGTCGTCGCGACGTTTTATGCCCATGTGCGCGAACATCCCGCGTTGGCCCCGGTATTCGCCGTGCACGTGAATGACTGGCCCGCGCACGAAGAAAGGGTCGCGGCCTTCTGGCGCAAGGCGATCCGGCACAGCGGCGGTTACGACGGCAACGTGATGCAGGTGCACAAGGAGGCAGGCAACGTGCGGCCGGGCATGTTCGACGCGTGGCTGGGCCTGTTCGACATGGTGCTGCGGCAGGAACTGCCCGAGACCAAGGCCAACGCCTGGAGCGCGCTGGCCCACCGCATCGGCCGCACGTTGCGCGCGGGCGTGGTTGCGCGGACGCAGGGGCCTGGCGGCGTGCCGATGTTGCGCGGCGGTATCTAGGTCATTTCGGTGCGCATGAAGCCAGAAGGCAGAGCAATGTCAAAGTTTAAGGCGGTGCGCTAACGCCGCTTTCCCGCGCGTCCCCGCAGCCAGCGCCACACAGGCACCACGTCAAGCGCAGCGATTGCAAGACCCAGCGGGATCATCCAGAAGCCAAGCACCGGCAAGAAGCCGAACAACCCGCCCACCATCACCAGCAAGCCCGCCACCAGCCGCATCCCCGGCGGGATGTGCCGCCGCGCCCAGATCTGCGCGCGCTGTCGGCCACGGCGCAGTCGTTGGCGCCAATCCCTATCGGCCATCGTATCCCCGGATCACGTCGATCACGCTACCGTCGCGGTATTCGCAGAGGGCCGTCACCGGCCCCTCTGCGGCGGTTGCGACGGGTTTGGGCAGGCCCGCGCGCATCTCGTCCAGCGTCGTCACGGGCAGGTCGGCGGCGCGGGCGCGCTCAGCCAGTTCCGGGCGGGCCGGGTTCACGGCCACGCCGCGCTCGGTCACCACGGCATCGACATCGCGGCCCGGCGTCGTGCGGCACGCCACCCGGTCGACGATGCGCGACATGCCCCGTGCCGTCGCCCGCGTCACGATGATGCACAACCCGGCGCCCGCCGCGCAATCGGCATGCCCGCCCGAGCCGCCAAGGATGCGACCGTCGCTGCCGGTGGTGACATTCACATTGAAATCCAGATCAACCTCGGCCGCGCCCAGGATCACCGCATCAAGCGCGTTCACCACCGCATCGGCACGGTCGGGGTGGGCATACTCGCTGGCCGACATGGCCGTATGGCCGGCATCGCGCGCCAGGCTTTCGACGCCTGCCAGGTCAAAACACTGAACGTCGCGCAAGCGCGCGAACAGCCCCGCGCGGTGCAGCGCCACCAGCGGCGCGGTAATGCCGCCGCAGGCAAAACCGCCCGTTACGCCCGACTCGGCCATCAAGGTGCCCAGCCGCGCCGCAACCGCCAGCGACACGCCCCCGGCCCCTGTCTGAAAATTGAACCCCGGCCGCATCGCACCCGAGGCCGCGATCAGCCGCGCCGCCATGTCGGCAATATGTTGTCCCTGCACCTCTTGCGTGATCAGCGTCGTGCCCGACACGATCTCGGCCGCGGCGCCGATCCGGTCTTGCACCACGATCTGGTCGACCTGCGTGCCCGGGATGGACGCCGGCACCGGCAGCCCGTCGACAAGGCAGTCAGTCACCGCGATGACGTGGCGGGCATGGGCCGCATCGGGTTGGGCATATCCCATCGGGCCAAAGGCCTGATCGCCCGCCAAGCCGGTCAGGTTTCCCGCGCGATCAGCCATTGCCGCCGCGATGATGGCGATATCGGGCGTGGCCCGGCCGGCTTCGACATCGCGGGCGCGGCCGCCATGGGTGGTCAGAACGGCAGGGCGCGCCAGCTTGCCAAGACCCTTGGCCACGGGTCCGGCCACGTAGGCCGTGCGCAACCCACCCACCGTCCCGCGCGCGATGTGGCCCGCCAGTGGCCCATGCACCGGAAAGACCGAGCTGGGCATCACCGTCAGATCGGCCACCCCCAGTGTTGCCGCCGCGTCGAGCGCGATGTTCAGCACCCCGTCGCCGTTGCGAAAATGGTGATGAAACGACAACGCGGCGCCATCACGCAGCCCCGCCGCTCGCAGGGCGTGGGCCAGGTCGGGCGCGATCTGCGCCGGCGCGGCGGCCTGACGGGGCGCGCGCGCGGGCCAGGTTGGCATCTGCACGCCAAAGGGCCGCGCCGCCGCGGGACCCGGCATGCTCATCGCAACACCAAAGGCTGCGCAAGCCAATCCCTCAGCGCCTGCGTCACCGCCTCGGGCGCTTCGAGCGTAGGCAGGTGGCCCGCCTCGTCGATCAGGCGCAGTTCGGCATAAGGGATCAGTTCGGCCATGAACGTGTGCCGCTTGGGCGGGGTCAGCCCATCATGCACGCCGCACAAAACCAGCGCGGGCACCTTGCAGCGGCGCAGCGTGGGCTGTTGGTCGCGGCGACGTTGCAGCGCCCGGATCTGCCGGTCGAACACCGCCGGGCCCATCTCGATGGCCATTTCCAGGAAGGCGTTCATCACCGTCACCCGCCCCGGTCCCGGCGCCAGGAAGTCGGGGCGCATCATGTCGCGCAGCGCCTCGTCCAGCCGCCCGGCGCGCGCCTTGATCAATAAAGGCTCGTACGCGCTGGCGCTTTGCGGGGTCTCGGCCAGAGGGTTGGTATCCATCAATGCGATCCGCGTCACGCGGTCGGGGGCGCGACGCAGGATCTCCATCGCGACGATGCCCCCCATGCTCAGCCCCGCCAGCGCAAACTTGCGCGGCAGCGCATCGAGCAGGCCACTCGCGATCTCTTCAACCCTTTCGCCCCCGGTGATGGGCGCGATGCTGACCACCCGTTCGCGCGACAGAACGTTCAGTTGCGGCGCGAAAAGCCGCGCGTCGCACATCATTCCCGGCAACAGCACCAGCGGTTCAGACATCCCGAGCCCCCTTTTTACCATACCTGCACCAGCGATATGCCGCAGCCGATCGGGCCGAGCAATCCCTGCGGGTCACGCGTGCCCCAGGCGGGCCGTGACCTCGTCGATTGACTGCACGATCAGGCCCAGGCAATCGCTGTCGGAAAAGCGATGGTCGGCCCCGTCGACCAGCGTAAGGCGCATATCCGGGCCCTGCGCGTGGTTCAGCAGGCGCAGGGCCACTGCCATGTCGACATCTTCATCCGCCGTGCCCTGCAAGAACCGCACAGGAAAGCGCAACGGCAACGCATCGCGCAACACCAGATGGTTGCGCCCATCCTCGATCAGCTTTTGCGTGATCACGTAGGGGCTGTCATCGTACTCGCTGGGCAGTTCCACCTTGCCATCACGGGCCAGCGCCGCGCGCTGCGCATCGTCAAATCCCGCCCACATCGAATCCTCGGTGAAATCGGGCGCTGCGGCGACTGTGACAAGGCCCGACACGCGCTCGGCCATGTCGCGGCAGACCAACAGCGAGATCCAGCCCCCCATGGATGAGCCCACCAATATCTGCGGCCCCTCGGTCAATTCGGCGATCACGGCCATCGCATCCGCCGCCCACGCGCCGATGCAGCCATCTTCGAAGCGCTCACTGCTCTGGCCGTGGCCGGAATAGTCGAACCGCAAAAAGGCCCGGCCCGTGGCGCGCGCCCATTCTTCCAGGTGCAGGGCCTTGGTGCCCTCCATGTCGGATTTGAACCCGCCCAGGAACACCACGCCAGGGCCGCTGCCCGGCGTCTGTTGATAGGCGATGCGCCGCCCTTGCGACGTTGTCAGGAAATCAGGATCTGCCATGTGTTGTGTCACTCTTTCCGAAAATTCACACCTTGCGTGCCGGCACCGCGCAGGTCGCGCGGGCTGGCCCATGTATCGGGGTCGGCGATCAGTGCGGCGACTGCCTTGGCCCCTGCCTGCAACAGCAATTCGCCCTTTTCGGGCGTGGCGCGGGCCGGGTTACCGGCCAGCCCGTTGGCCGTCATGTGGGCAAAAGGCCGCCAGCGATAGCCCGATTTGCCCGCCTTCAGAAAGGCCGGCCCGCCCGTTTCGCCCATTTGCGCGATGGTGCCCAATTCGCTGGCATCGACCAGGTCGCCCTCGCAGGCCATCATCATCGCGGTTTCGCCCTCGCCCGCATGCATGATCTGTTCCTGGTCCTCCAGGATCTCGGCATACTCTTGGGCCGCCTCTGTCGGATAGGTGACAAAGGCCAGCGTGGCTGCCACCTTGGGCGAGAGTTCATCCAGTATCTGTTGGCAAGCAACGATGTTGCCACCGTGGCTGTTGGAAATCAGGATGTCACGAAAGCCCAACCGCGTGATGCTGTCGATCAGATCGGCAATCAACGCGCGAAACGTGGCATGGCTGACCGTCAAGGTCCCGCCGAAGGGCATGTGATGCTCGCTCAGCCCCGACCAGACAACGGGCGCCACCACGACCGGGCGCGTATCGTAAGCGATGCGCGCCGCGCGATGGGCAATCTCGTATCCCAGCCGCGTATCGGTCATCGTGGGCAGGTGCGGCCCGTGCTGCTCGGTCGAGGCGACTGGCAAGATCACAACCGCATTCTGGTCGGCCAGCGCGCGCAGCTCATGCGCCTTCAGGCGCGCCCAATCTGTTTCCGGCATCGTTCCCTCCGCTTTTGGGCCCATACTGCACGGGCAGGCGGCGGGTGCAATGCTGTCGGCTGCGCACGGCGGATGGATGCCGTGACGGGCCAGCGCGGCCTCAAGACCACCGCGAATAGCCGCCAAACCGTCGCGCGTTGGCCTACCCGGCGCGCTCGACCTCGTTCAGGCCCAGCGCCGCGAACGCCCCCAGGACCGACAGACCGGCAAACCCCAGCAGGGCCCAATCCGCGCCCAGCGCCGACAATGCGCCGCCAAGGGCGCCGACCACCAGCAGCAACGTGCCGATCACCGTGTTGGCCAATGCCGCGTAGGAGGCGCGTTCCTCTTCGGGTGCCATGTCCACCAGGTAGGTCGAGCGGCCCTGCCGCACCCCGTGATAGGCGATCATCTGCAAGAACAACGCGCCGGCGATGGCCCAGCCATCGGCCAGCCCTGCGCGGGTCAGCGCCACAGCCCCCAGCATGGCCAGCGCCGCGACAAAGCCTGACAGCATCAGCACCCGGCGCGAGGATCGGTCGGCCAGACGGCCCCAGAGGTAAGACGACACGAACGCCGCCGCACTGGAGGCCAGCACAAGCGCGCCCAGACGCTCCAGCCCCTGTGCCCCCGACTGCCCCGCGATCACCACGAAATAGGGCGGCGCAAGCGAGGTCACTACCAGCAAGCCCCGCACGGTGATGAAGCGGCGCAACTGCGCGTCGCGGCGCAGAATGGCCAGGTAAGCGGGGCGCTTTTCGGGCGCGGCCTCTTCGCTGGCAGGCTCGGACAGGGCTGCCAGTATCGCCGCGGCGACCACCCACAGGACAGCGGCCAGCGCCACCGCCGCGATCACCGGCCAGCGGCTGTCCATCAACCCCGACAAAAGCAGCAGCGCATAGCCGAACACCACCGCAGCCGATACCGAACCGGCAAAGCCCGTCACCGCACCGCGCCGCGTGTTGCCCACGGTCTTGCCCAGAATATCCTTGTAGCTGACCGAACACGCAGCCCGCGCCACAGCCAGAACCGCCAGCAGCAAGCAGACCACAAGCCCCGCCAGCCAACCCGACAGGATGCTGACCGCCACCGCGATACCCGCCGCGGCCAGCCCCTGCACGGCACTGCCCGCAACCCACATCCACTTGCGCTGCGTCATCCGGCGCAGCACCACCGCCAGGCCCATTTGCGGCAAAAGCGCGCCGGCCTCGCGGATGGGCACCAGCGCCCCCACGAAGGCCGCCGGTGCACCAAGCCCCGTCAGCAGCCAGCTCAGCACCAGTTTCGGGTCGATCAACCCGTCCGAAACCTTCGTCAGGCTGAGCGACGCCATGTGGCGCAGCCCGTTTCGCGCCTCGCGCTGGCCGTCATCGCCATCGGTCTCGCCCGCCAAGGTCTCGAATGTCTGTTCGGCGCGGCTTTCAGTCATGTCACTGTCCTGTCCTCGCGCGGCAAGCACCCGCGCCATGCCTTGGGCGACTTAAGCCGCCCGCCCGGTTTTGCCACCAGCCCCCTGCTTGACTTTGCCCACGGGCAGGGGCACAGAGCAAGCCGAACCTTATACCCGCAACCGGGCGTTCCGTGGGCGCCAAACCGACGAGGAGCCAACCGCAATGGCACCGATTTCCCTCACCTTCCCCGATGACAATGCACGCGACTACGAGGCCGGGATTACCCCTGCCCAGGTTGCCGCCGACATTTCCAAGTCGCTGTCGAAGAAAGCCATCAGCGCCACCGTGAACGGCCAGCATTGGGATCTGCAATGGCCGATCGACGCCGACGCGCAGATCGCCATCAACACCATGCAGGACGAAGCCCCCGCGCTGGAACTGATCCGCCACGACCTGGCGCATATCATGGCCCGCGCCGTGCAGGAAATCTGGCCCGACGTGAAGGTCACCATCGGCCCCGTCATCGACAATGGCTGGTACTACGATTTCGACCGGGCCGAGCCCTTTACCCCCGAGGATCTTGGCGCCATCGAGAAAAAGATGCGCGAGATCATAAACAAGCGCGACCCCGTCACCACCGAGGTCTGGGACCGCGACCGCGCCATCAAGTATTACGAAGCCAACAACGAACCCTACAAGGTCGAGCTGATCGAGGCGATCCCGGGCAGCGACCCCATTCGCATGTATTGGCACGGCCATTGGCAGGATCTGTGCCGCGGCCCGCATCTGCAACACACCGGACAAGTGCCCGCCGATGCCTTCAAGCTGATGAGCGTAGCGGGCGCTTATTGGCGCGGCGACAGTTCGCGCCAGATGCTGCAACGCATCTACGGCGTGGCCTTTCAGAACAAGGAGGCGCTGCGCGCCCACCTGACCATGCTGGAAGAGGCCGCCAAGCGCGATCACCGCAAGCTCGGCCGCGAGATGGACCTGTTTCACATGCAGGAAGAGGCGCCGGGCCAGATCTTCTGGCACCCCAACGGCTGGACGATCTACACTCAGTTGCAGGATTACATGCGCCGCCAGCAGCGCCGCGGCGGCTATGTCGAGGTGAACACGCCCCAGGTCGTGGACCGCAGGTTGTGGGAGGCTTCGGGCCACTGGGAGAAATACCAGGAGCACATGTTCATCGTCGAGGTCGACGAAGAGCACGCGAGGGAAAAATCGGTCAACGCGCTGAAACCGATGAACTGCCCCGGCCACGTGCAGGTCTATAACCAGGGCCTGAAATCCTATCGTGACCTGCCCCTGCGCATGGCCGAGTTCGGATCATGCAACCGGTACGAGCCCTCGGGCGCGCTGCATGGCATCATGCGCGTACGCGGCTTTACCCAGGATGACGCGCATATTTTCTGCACCGAAGATCAGATCGAAGCCGAAACCGCCCGCTTCATCGATTTCCTGTCGGAAATCTACCGCGATCTCGGTTTTGCCGAGTTCAAGGTTCTGTTCTCCGACCGCCCCGAGACGCGCGCCGGCTCGGACGAGATCTGGGACAAGGCCGAGAACGCGCTGCTTACCGCGACGCGCGCGGCGGGCACCGAGCCGGGTCTGAACCCGGGCGAAGGCGCGTTTTACGGGCCCAAGCTGGAATTCGTGCTGACCGACGCGATCGGGCGCGACTGGCAATGCGGCACGTTGCAGGTGGATTTCGTCCTGCCCGAGCGGCTGGATGCCACCTACATCGGCGCCGATGGCGACAAGCACCGCCCCGTCATGTTGCACCGCGCGGTTCTGGGCAGTTTCGAACGCTTCATTGGCATCCTGATCGAGGAACACGCCGGCAAGCTGCCGTTCTGGCTGGCCCCGCGACAGGTTGTCGTGGCTTCGATCACGTCCGAGGCCGATGCATACGTGGCCGAAGTGGTCGAGGCGCTGCAAAAGGCCGGCATCCGGGCCGAGGCCGACATTCGCAACGAAAAGATCAACTACAAGGTGCGCGAACATTCCGTCGGCAAGGTGCCCGTCATCCTGGCCGTCGGACACCGCGAGGTCGAAGACCGCACCGTTTCCGTCCGCCGCCTGGGCGAGAAACAGACCAGCGTGCAACCGTTGGCCGACATCGTGGCCAGCCTGGGAGCAGATGCCACCCCGCCCGACCTAGCCTGAACCATCCTGCACCAAATCGGAACGGCCCGCCTTTTGCGCGGGCCGTTTTCGTTTCGCGGGCCCAGGACTGACACATTGCTGACGAACCGCGTGATCGGCGCCGCAATGGCCCTGCACCGGTGGACAATCCTGTAACATTCCCCCGCAGGAAGCTTGGCGCACATGGCCCGATTGTTACGGTTCCACAGACGAACCCGTTGTTTTCGCTGAATTGCTGCAGCCGCGAAACCTCACGCGGCGTGAACGCGCGCTGACACGCTCGTGATGCACGCGCCCGTGACTACACTGCGACCCAGCGTCGCGGCAGGCTTGTGACACCGAGGGCGCAAGCCCCGGCACGGTTTCAAACCTAGTAACGGAGAGAAAGTTCCATGTCGAAAACACTCAAAACCGCCGCCCTTCTGGGCGCTGTCGCAACGGCCGTTGCCGCGCATGGCACCGCCGCCAGCGCCGCAGAAAAGGAAAAGTGCTACGGTGTCAGCCTGGCCGGTGAGAACGACTGTGCCGCTGGCCCCGGCACCACGTGCGCCGGCACCTCGACCGTCGACTACCAGGGCAACGCATGGACCATGGTCGATGCGGGCACCTGCACCGAGATCGACCTGCCGGGAGAGCGTATGGGCAGCCTCGAACCACTGGAACGCGACGTTCCCAAGTCGTGATGCGCCCCAGGGATGGGCGGGCACGTCCCGTCCATCCTGCAATCAAAGGTTCACCCGATGTTCGACACGCACCAGACCCCACTGCCGGCCCTGCCCGGCGTCGGCTACAAACCACAGCATTACACAGCGCTGGTGGATGACCCTACCCCGGTAGGATGGCTGGAAATACATGCCGAAAACTACATGGGCGCGGGTGGCCGCCCGATCGCGCAACTGCGCGAACTGTCGAAACGGTTTCCGGTTTCCGTGCATGGCGTGGGTTTGTCGATCGGCGGCGAGGCGCGACTTGACCCCGACCACCTCGACCGGCTGCGCACGCTGTGCAACTGGCTGAACCCTTACAGTTTTTCGGAACACCTGGCATGGTCCACCCATGACAGCGCGTTCTTCAACGATTTGTTGCCGCTGCCCTATACCAACGCCACGCTCGCCCGCGTATGCGCCCATATCGACGAGGTGCAGACATGCCTCGGGCGGCGAATGTTGTTGGAGAACCCGTCCAGCTACCTGGCGTTTTCGGACAGCACATGGGACGAGCCGGATTTCCTTCGCGAAATAACCCGGCGCACGGGCTGCGGACTGCTGCTGGATGTGAACAACGTATTCGTCTCGGCCACGAATCTCGGGTTTTCGCCGCGCGGCTATATCGACGCCTTCCCCCTGGAAGCGGTGGGCGAGATTCACCTGGGCGGCCACGACGACGACACCGATGATCAAGGCGCGCCGCTGCTGATCGATAGCCACGGTCGCGAAGTGGCTGATCCTGTCTGGGCGCTGCTTGATCATACGCTGGCCCTGGCAGGCCCACGTCCGGTTTTGGTCGAATGGGATACCGACGTGCCCGACTGGTTCGTTCTGCGCGACGAGGCCGCACGCGCGGCTGATGCGCTGGCCGCGATACCGGATGCGCAAGAGATGTCTGTGAATCGTGACAGCGCCAGGCTTGCACGATGACAGGGCTGATCACCGAGTTCCTGCCCGCGCTGCGCGACCCGGCCCATCCGGTGCCTGCTGGTCTGCATGATGGGGCCGGTCGCCCCGCCGGGCGGCGCTTCAACGTTTATCGAAACAACGTTCTGGTATCGCTGATCGAGGCGTTGGAGACGGGCTTTCCCGCCATCCGCAGCCTGTTGGGTGCCCAGAATTTCCGCAATATCGCACGGGGGTACGCCACCGAAAACCCACCCGAGGGACCGTTGATGATACGCTATGGCCAGCACTTTCCCGATTGGGTGGCGGCTATCGTGGCGCTGGCGCATATTCCCTACCTGCCAGACGTCGCGCGGCTGGAACTGGCTTTGCGCGCCAGCTATCACGCGGCCGATCACACGGCCCTGACAGCCGAAGACCTGTCCGCGGTTTCGCAAGATGACGTAGAGCGGACACCGCTTGCGCTTGCGCCATCTGTTCATCTCATGCGCAGCGCGTGGCCCGTGGTCGAGATACGCCGATTTGCCTTGGACCCTTCCACCGCAAAACCCAAGGGCGGGGCACAGGAAGTCGCCGTGATCCGCCCCGATTTCGACCCGGTGGCGCATGCGCTGCCTGCTGGCGGCTTCGCGTTCATGGCCGCACTCCGCGATGGACAGCCCCTTGGTCAGGCGGCGGACACCGCCACCGACGCGGCACCCCAATTCGACCTTGGCGAGGTTCTGGCCTTTTTGCTGTCGCACCGCGCCCTGACGAAAGGAACCCCACGACAATGACCGTACTGCTTGGAATTTATCACCGTCTGACCGCGCCCATCGCTCATCTGGACGGGTTGTTGCCAATACTGGCGCGTTTCGTGTTCGCCGCCGTTTTGCTTCCCTATTTCTGGGCCTCGGCAATGACCAAGCTCGGGGATGGTGTCTTTGGCATTTTCGTGCCTTCCGCAGGCGCCTATGCGCAGATATTTCCCCGGGCGATGGAAGCTGCCGGGTTTGACACCAGCCAATTGTCGTTCTTGCACACGCTCGTTGTACTGGCCGGTACATGGGCGGAATTCATACTGCCGTTGTTGCTGATCCTGGGGCTTTTGACGCGTGCGGCGGCATTGGGAATGATCGGGTTCATCGTGGTGCAAAGCCTGACCGACCTTTACGGCCACGGCGGGATCGACCATGCTGAAACCTTGGGTGCATGGTTCGACCGGCAGCCAGACAGCCTGATCCTGGATCAACGGGCCTTGTGGATGCTGGTGTTGCTGGTGCCGGCGATCAAGGGGGCGGGGGCGCTGTCGCTCGACGCGGTGTTGTTCAGAAATGCGCCTTTGGCTCATCCGGTTTCCCCGCGGCAAGGGCCAGAATCCCGCCAAGCAGGCAAAAGCCAAGCGGGAACATCGTGAAGACGCCAAAGCCGAAAGCGGCATAGATCCCGACCGCCGCCACGATCATCAGCACCCCGCCCCACAACGCGCGCGCCTTGGCCATGGCGCCGCCGGCGATGGCAAGGATGGGCGCGGCAAAACTGACGATACGTATCATTTCGCGATTGGCCACGGGGCCGAAAATCTCTTCGATCTCGGCGTAGCGCGCGGCGGCTTCGGTGTAGCCATAGCTGAAAAAGCCCACCATCATGGCGAAAAGCCCGCCGATAATTCCCAGAACCAAGGCCGCGTTGCGCATTCATCCTCCATCCGCCGCGCCTAGATCAGCGCCGCCTGAACATTTGCCGCCCACCCCAGATAAAGGCTCCCGTCGCTGGTTTCAATCAACGGCCTTTTCATCAACGCGGGATGCGTGGCCAGCAATTCAAGCTCGGGCCGGGAACGCTCGGATTGCTCAAGATTTCGCCAGGTCGTGGAGCGGCGGTTCACCAGATCGGCACCAAATTGCGCATGGGCCCGGGTCAGCAATTCGATCGGCATCGGCGTGGTGCGAATATCAACCAGCTCAGCCGATGAAAGTGATTTCAATGCCTTACGGCATGTATCACAGTTTTTCAGACCATAGATTTTCATTTCAACTCTCCAATTTCGCCATTTGGCCAGCCATTTGTGCATACAATTTCCGACCAAGGTTTTGCTTGTATTTTACAAATCTGGTGCAATCCTCAGGGTAGCAACTGGAGTTCAGTTTCCGTCTCTCGTCGATGCCGGACCCTGATAACCGGCCTGCTCGCCCGGCTCGTCCGGGTGGAACTATGACGACAGAAGGAGACACGGGACATGCCCACCGGCACCGTGAAATGGTTCAACACCACCAAAGGCTACGGCTTTATCGCACCCGATTCAGGCGGCAAGGATGTGTTCGTGCACATCTCGACCGTGGAACGTTCAGGCCTTACAGGCCTGGCCGACAACCAGAAAGTCGGCTTTGAACTCCAGGAAGGGCGTGATGGCCGCGAGATGGCCGCCGACTTGAAACTTCTTTAATCGAAACCGGCGCAAAGGGGCGGCGGTGCCCGCCGCCCCTACCCGAATTGGGTCACTGCCGATAACAGCCCTTTTCGCCGTCCGGGCAAACAAGACGCCCATGGCCGCGCCTTGAAACCGTGTGCTGTTTCATTTCCGCATAGCTGATCGACTGGTTCGGCTGGCCGCAGCTTACCACGCCACCCAGAACAACGGGCTGCAGGCCGCTGGGGCAATAATTTTCCTTGGAATGATAAGGGTAAATCTTGGCATCCATCGCCGAGGCGGGCATGCCAGCGGCCATGGCAAGGGCGCTAGCCGCAAGAATGGTCTTGAATGTCATAACGGTAACCTCTGAACTGTTCGGCCATGTGGGCAGGCCTTTATTGTAGCGTAATCAAGCTATTGCGCAGAAAACGAACGGTCAATCCTCTGGAAAGGCGCGAGAGCCATGACATCTGGCCTGTCAGGCCGGGCCGATCAGCGCCCGAGTGATCCAGACCCCCACAAAGGCCGAGCTGCCCGTCAGAACCGCGCCCCATGTCGTATCGGCCACGACCATCTGCCAGTGCCAGTTCTTCATCACGGCGAAACTGGTAAATTCATAGGTGCCATAGGCCACGGCCCCCAGCATCGCCCCCATCCAAAGCGCCTGCATCGGCGCATCTGCCCGCAATGCCGGTAGCGATACAAAGACCAGAACACCGACCACGTAGAACAAGTAAAACAGCGCAGCCGCCCCCAAGCGCGGGCTGTCGCGCAGTTGATCGCCCAGGTGGGTTTCGAAAAGCGGGCTCATGATCTTGGTCAGCATGATGGCGTCAACCACCAGGAAAAAAAGCGCGGTGACACCGTAAAGAAGCACGATCTGCATTGGGTTTCCTTCTGCATCTTTCATGGGAAATACGCACGCCAATGGCCAGCAGATCGAAATGACCAGGAAAAAGCCCGCCACGCATCGCTGCGGGCGGGCCTTGGGCACCTTACAAACGCCATGCCGAAAATACGCCCGGCTGGCGCGTCACGTATCGTCTATCGCGGTGGCGTCTTGAAATCATGGGGAAAAACCAATGACATTTCCCAAACCTGCGTTAGATCCCCGCCCGCGATCAGGCGCGCGCGGCGCGGATCAGTTTCAGAATGTCCTGCGCCGCTGCGGGGATGTTGGTGCCCGGGCCAAAGATCGCCTTGACGCCGGCCTTTTTCAGGAACTCGTAATCCTGCTGCGGGATCACGCCACCACAGATCACGATGATGTCGCCCGCATCCTTTTCGCGCAACGCCGCGATCAGCTGCGGGGCCAGGGTCTTGTGCCCGGCTGCCTGCGAACTGATGCCGATCACGTGCACATCGTTGTCGATGGCATCCTGCGCGGCCTCGTCCGGTGTCTGGAACAACGGACCCACATCGACGTCGAATCCGATATCGGCAAAGGCGGTGGCGATCACCTTGGCGCCGCGGTCATGCCCGTCCTGGCCCATCTTGACCACCAGCATGCGCGGGCGGCGGCCTTCGGTCTCGGCAAAATCTTCAACCGATTTCTGAATCGCGGCAAAACCCTCGTCGCCCTCGTAGGCGGCGCCGTAGACGCCGGCCAGCGTTTTCACCTCGGCGCGGTGGCGGCCGAATTCCTTTTCCATCGCCATGCTGATTTCCCCCACGGTTGCACGTGCGCGCGCGGCCTCGACCGCCGCTTCCAACAGGTTTCCGCCCTCTTTCGCGCGGCGCGTCACCTCGTCCAGCGCGGCCTTGCAAGCCGCGTCATCGCGGCTGGCGCGGATACGCTCCAGCGCGGCGACCTGGCCCTCGCGGACCTTCTGGTTATCAATATCGCGGATGTCGATCGGGTCTTCGGTTTCCTTGCGATACTTGTTGACGCCCACGATCACTTCGTCGCCCCGATCGATCATGGCCTGTCGGGTGGCGGCCGATTCCTCGATCCGCAGCTTGGGCATGCCACTGGCCACCGCCTTGGTCATGCCGCCCATTTCCTCGACCTCTTCCATCAGCGCCCAGGCCTTCTCGATCAACTCGTTCGTCAGGCTTTCGACGTAATAAGAGCCCGCCAGAGGATCGACCACGTTGGTCACGCCGGTTTCCTCTTGCAGGATAAGCTGGGTGTTGCGCGCGATGCGCGAACTGAAATCGGTGGGCAGGGCAATCGCCTCGTCCAGGGCGTTGGTATGCAGCGACTGGGTGCCGCCCAGAACCGCGCTCAACGCTTCGTAGGCGGTGCGCACCACGTTGTTATAAGGATCTTGTTCTTGCAACGAGACACCGCTGGTCTGGCAATGGGTGCGCAGCATCTTCGAGCGTTCGTTCTGTGCGCCGAATTCAGTCATGATGCGGTGCCACAGGGTGCGCGCGGCGCGCAGCTTTGCAATCTCCATGAAGAAATTCATCCCGATGGCAAAGAAGAACGACAGCCGCCCCGCGAACTTGTCGACATCCATACCCGCCTCGATAGCGGCCTTCACGTATTCGCGCCCGTCGGCCAGGGTATAGGCCAGCTCTTGCACCAGGTTCGCGCCGGCTTCTTGCATGTGATAGCCGGAAATCGAGATCGAGTTGAATCTCGGCATGTTGTCCGAGGTGTAGGCGATGATGTCGGAAATGATCCGCATCGACGGCTCCGGCGGGTAGATATAGGTGTTGCGCACCATGAATTCCTTCAAAATGTCATTCTGAATGGTGCCCGACAGGACCGATTTGTCGTGGCCTTGCTCCTCGCCCGTGACGATGAAATTCGCCAGGATCGGAATGACAGCGCCGTTCATCGTCATCGACACGCTGACCTGGTCCAGCGGGATGCCGTCGAACAGGATCTTCATGTCCTCGACGCTGTCGATTGCCACGCCGGCCTTGCCCACGTCACCGACAACGCGGGGATGGTCGCTGTCATATCCGCGGTGCGTGGCCAGGTCGAAGGCGACCGAAACGCCCTGCTGCCCTGCGGCCAGCGCCTTGCGGTAAAAGGCGTTCGATTCCTCGGCGGTGGAAAAACCGGCATATTGCCGGATCGTCCAGGGACGGCCGGCATACATCGTGGCCTTGGGTCCGCGCGTGAAAGGGGCAAATCCCGGCATCGAACCGAGGTGATCCAGCCCCTCGACATCCTCGGCCGTGTAGACTGGCTGCACCTTGATCCCTTCAAGGGTTTTCCAGGTCAGGTCCTCCAGCGGGCGCCCGCGAAGTTCCTTTTCAGCCAGCTTCCGCCACTCGTCCTTGGTGGTCATGTGCATGTCCTCTTTCTGTTTTGTCGGGGGCAAGGGCGACGCCCTTGGCCTCGAACGGCTTTCCGGTGATCAATTCGGCCGGACCATCCGCACCGGCTGCCGGCCGGAACGGATCGTCCGCACAGGGTTCCCGTGGCCAGCCGCGCGGCCTGCACACGGCGGAACGAAATGAATGGGCCATGGCCGCTGCGCGGATGGGGGATGCCGCGGCACCCCCGCCCTGTCGGGTGGCGATGGCTGGACAATGCTGCCATCATTCCGCCCCCGGGTTGGGCTGTGGCCCCAGCTTGGCATTTCCGACGAATTTCACGAAAAACCTATTCGCATAAGCGCGCGGCCTGCCTATATCATGTTTGACAGGAGAATTCATGAAACACGTCTTAGCCTTTGCAATCGCGATATTTTTCACCGTTCCGGCGGCGGCGCAGGACACAGCCGAGCCAGAGCCCGAATTGCCGCTGATGTCGTCGGAAGGTGTGGAACTGGACCAGTTCTTGTGGGTTTCACGTCTAGTGATCGTCTTCGCCGACAGCCCCAACGACCCGCGATACATCGAACAGATGCAGCTATTGCGCGAAGATCCAGGGCCGCTTCTGCAACGCGACGTGGTGGTTTTGACCGACACGACGCCACAGGCGGAGTCGGCACTCCGCCGGGCGCTGTATCCGCGTGGATTTTCACTGGTCATCATCAGTAAGGACGGACAGACGCGGATTCGCAAACCACTGCCCTTCGACGTGCGCGAGATCACCCGCTCGATCGACAAGATGCCGATCCGCCAGCGGGAAATTCGCGAAATGAACACGCGCGACTCGGGCTGATCCGTCAGACCGGGCCGCGCATCAAGACTGCGTGACGCGAAACCGTGTCGATCAGCAACACCATGTTTTCCGACGGGTCGTAAACAGTGATCACACCCTGCCCGGTCAGGATGTGATGCACGGCGCGCGCCACCTCGTCCGACATGCAGGTACGCGGGCCGGTGACGCTGGACACCAGGCCAAGCCCCGTATGCAGATCGGCCGACATCACCGCCCGTGACAGGGCATCTGGGGTTGTCTGTGTATCGGCAAAGGCCACGCCGTGCCCCTGCCGTAGCAGCCCCACCCCTTGACGCAAATCGTAAACCCGCCTGGCGCCGGTGCGAAGCCCGGAACGGTCCAGCCGGTACACGGCCACGGTGCAGCCGCGTGCCGACGAGAAATAGGTTTGCGCCTGCACCCAGACCCAACGATCGGCAAAGGCGCGGGCGGTTTCGGGTTTGTCCATCGCGCAGGCCACCAGGGTCAAAAGGCCCAGGCAAAGCCAGGAAAGTCGCGCCATATATGCCATGCAGGCTGCCCCCGGAAATGTTCCGGGGCACAGTATCGGGCCAAAGCCCTTTCCGCTTGGTTACGGCGCGGGCAATCATGGAGTCACTCGAATTCCATGATTACGTCATCCACGGCCAGGCTGTCGCCCGGCCCGGCGTTGATCTTGGCCACGATGCCCTTGCGCTCGGCGCGCAGGATGTTTTCCATCTTCATCGCCTCGACCGTGCACAGCGCCTGGCCCTCTTGCACCTCCTGACCCTCTTCCACGTCGACCTTCACGATCAGGCCCGGCATCGGGCACAGCAGCATCTTCGACGTGTCGGGCGGCAGTTTCTCGGGCATACGACGCGCCAATTCGGCCTGGCGCGGCGAACGCACATGCACTTTCAGGTCCGCGCCCCGGCTGCGAATACGGAACCCGCCCGAGATCTTGCCGACCTTCATCACCAGAGCCTTACCATCTACCAGCATGTCGGCCAGTTGGTCGCCCGGTGTCCAGTCGCCTGTCACGCGGTGGCTGCCGCCATCGGCAAAGGTCACGGTCGCACCGTCACGATCGGCCGCGGTCCTCAGGTCAAAGGACTGGCCCTGTAGCGTGACATTCCAATCTTCGCCGACATGGCGTTCATGATTGTCCATCCGGCCCGACACGCGGGCACGGCGAATCTCGGCCACGCGGTGCATCGCCGCGCAACAGGCCGCGATACGGCGCAGCGCGGCTTCATCCAGGGCGACCCCGTCAAACCCATCGGGGTATTCCTCGGCGATGAAGGCGGTGGTCATGTCGCCCGCGGTGAATTTCGGGTGATCCATCACCGCCGACAGGAACGGCAGGTTATGGCCAATCCCCTCGAGCTCAAAACGGTCAAGCGCCACGCGCATTGCCTCAAGCGCCTGCGCGCGGTCGGGTGCCCATGTGCACAGCTTGGCGATCATCGGGTCATAATACATGCTGATCTCGCCGCCCTCGAACACGCCGGTATCGTTGCGCACGGCCGTGTCGCCGGCGGGCGCGTCACCTTGCCAGGTGCCCATCTCCAGCAGCGGGCCGGCGGCCACCTCGGCGGGCGGGCGATAGCGCGTCAGCCGCCCGATCGAGGGCAGGAAGTTCCGATACGGATCTTCGGCGTAAAGCCGGCTTTCGAGCGCCCAGCCGGTCAGCTTCACGTCATCTTGCGTGATCGACAGCTTTTCGCCTGCGGCCACGCGGATCATCTGCTCGACCAGGTCGACACCGGTGATCAACTCGGTCACCGGGTGCTCCACCTGCAAGCGGGTGTTCATCTCGAGGAAATAGAAATTCTTTTGCCCATCGACGATGAATTCCACGGTTCCCGCGCTTGCATAGTCAACGGCCTTGGCCAACGCCACGGCCTGTTCACCCATCGCGCGGCGGGTTTCCTCGTCAAGGAAGGGGCTTGGCGCCTCTTCGATCACCTTCTGGTTCCGGCGCTGGATCGAACATTCCCGCTCGCCCAGATACACGCCGTTGCCGTGGCTGTCGCACAGCACCTGGATCTCGATATGGCGCGGTTGCGTCACGAATTTCTCGATAAAGATACGGTCATCGCCGAAACTGCTGGCCGCCTCGTTCTTCGAGCTTTGGAACCCCTCGCGCGCCTCGTCGTCGTTCCACGCGATGCGCATGCCCTTGCCACCGCCCCCCGCGCTGGCCTTGATCATCACCGGGTACCCGATCTCGTTGCTGATCTTGACCGCCTCTTCGGCGTCTTCGATCAGGCCCATGTAGCCGGGCACCGTGCTGACACCGGCCTCCTGCGCGAGCTTCTTGGACGTGATCTTGTCGCCCATCGCCTCGATCGCGCCCTTGGGCGGCCCGATGAAGGCGACATTGGCCGCTTCCAGCGCTTCGGCAAATTTCGGGTTCTCCGACAGGAAACCATAGCCCGGATGCACCGCCTGCGCACCCGTCTGCTTGATGGCGTCCATGATCTTGTCGATCACGATGTAAGACTGGTTTGCCGGAGGCGGGCCAATATGCACGCGCTCGTCGGCCATCTCCACATGCAACGCATGTTTGTCGGCATCCGAATAGACCGCGACGGTCTGGATACCCATCTTGCGGGCGGTCTTGATCACGCGGCAGGCGATCTCGCCCCGGTTGGCAATCAGGATCTTGTTGAACATGCGCTGTCCCTTTTCTTTCCTATGGCAGAACGCGAAACGGCGCCGTTCGCCCAAGGGCGGCCGGCGCGGTTTTGCATATGGTTCGGGTGGTTTCCTGGCGGCATCTCGCCAGAGGCGCCGCCGGTCAGTCGAGGCCCGGCAAAGCGTCGTATGACGGGGCGAAGTGGAATCGGCTGGATGTTTCCGGAACGGATGACCACCCGACGACCGCCACGATGACGCCCATCGCGGCCAGGAATTTCACGGTTCTCATGCTCGGTGCCTCGATTTTTTTCTTCAGGCTTTGAGGCGAACCGTACCGGAAACAGTGTGTTTACGCCAGCGCGCTGCGCACTGACGTTGGAAAGTGTTGCGTCAACACCGCGACGGGTATTGCTGGCAATAGGCGACGTTGGCCACGGCACCGACCAAGGCTCCGCCTGCCACGTTGGTGTCCAGCACCGCGCCAGCCGCCGCGCCGGTGCCTGCGCCCAGCAACGTTTGTTCCAGCGCCGTGTCACCACAGCCCGCAAGCGCGGCGGTTGCAACCGCAACGAGGAAAACGGATTTGATCTGCATGGTCTGTCCTGCCTTTTTTCCCAAGTTTTCAGCAACAGGCTATATGGCGCGAACTGGGGCAAATACCAGACATAGCCGGGCCCCGCCGGAATACAGGCAAAGCGTTGCCGACCGGCACAAGTCTCTGAGCGGTTTTTATAAAAGATGGGCGGCCGACCTGGGGAAAGGTCGCACCGCCCAACAGGGGAAGGGTAACGGGTCAGACTCATCGTCCCGGCCCGAGGGGTTCGGGCCACCACTACAAAACCAGTTTGCCGCGTGGCAGACCATGGCGCAATATGGTAAATATCACAGCCCTCAAGATAGGCCGTTTCCCGCCAAAGTTGAGGCGCCTTGCGCAGGAAAGTGCCGATCATTCCTCGAACACCTCCGGAAAGGCAGCGCGCGCAGTGGCTTCGTCAATGCGCAACAGCGCGTCATAGCTTTCGGGGTCGAACGGATCTTCCGCAGGCACCACTTCGCGCCCAAACAGCCAGCTCAACCGCCCGGCATCCAGGTTGCCGCGCTCGAAAGGCTGATCGCCGAAATGATCCCACAGCGCACCCAAGAAAGCCGCGTCGGCGCGCTTGTCGGCCGGACGGCGGTCGCGGTACCGTTCACGCGCGGTCAGCGGCGTTGCGCCCTTGGGGTTGGCGCGGCGAATGATGAACTGGAAATCAGTGCCCGGAAGACGACCGGGAAAGCCGCGATGCTTCAACATGTCCGGGCCCCCGCATCGCCAAGGGCAGGGATGGGGCCGGGCCCGAAGACCCGACCCCGACAAGCATTACTTGTACTTGCCGGTATAGGTCGGCTCGACCGAGATGGGCTCGGGCTCGACCACGACGTATTCTTCCTCTGCCGGCTGTGCGCAGGCTGCCAGACCGGCAACCAGACCCAGGGCGAGCATGCTCTTGATGTACTTCGACATCCGTTTCTCCTGTTTCTTGTTTTGGACAAACCGGCGCATCGGCACCGGCCCTGCCCCTCTTGCGAGGTAACGGTCGCTTGGGTGCAACCGAAATACAGAATACAAGAATCACGCGAAGAATGATACGTGCGCGCAGACGCCGCCGCAGTCTGTGACGGGAAAGCCGCAATTGCCGCCGAACCTGAACAATGCCCCGCAAGATATTGTGGCATGGTCAAAAACCCTCCCAGATGCAGGTGTCATTTTCGACGCGAAACACATCCATGTACTGAATGATTTCGGGATCGGTGGCACCGAACTCGATCGGCTCGGAAGCCAAGGAAACGATGACGCGCGTCGCGCTCACCCCGGCCTGCGCCAGCTGGGGCAGGGCGTAATCGCGACACAGGAACCCGAAATCCTGCTCGACTTCCTCAAAGCCGGCATCCTGCCCGATGGCCGGCGCGACAAAACGAAATCGCGCCACTTCGCCCATGCCGGCGGGCGCGTCGATCACCACGTCCTGCAAGGCAAGGGAAATCCCGGAAGGCGGTGAGGGCACGGGCCGGGCCTCCTCCTGCCCGGCTGCCGTGGTCGCACAGGCCAAAGCCCCCCCAAGCGCGACGAAAGTCATCAGGCGCCTATACATAAGACACCCCTTTGCCCGCGTGGCGCTGCCAGCGGGCACGGTTGGCAGGATCGTCCAGAACCGCACGAATGGCCGCTTCGGCCCACGCGCGCGGCACCGGGCCATCCACCGCGCCACCTGCCAGCACGTGCAAAGCATCGCCCTTGCGCGCGACGCGCACGGCCGGTGCGAACCCCCGCAGGTCGCGCAGCGCCCGCCACATATCCTGCCGCACCTGGTGGGCCAGCCGCAAGGGGTCCATCGACGGCAAAACCGCCTCGACGCCTAGGTCGAACCGCGCGGGCCGATGGCGCGACAGGGTAAGCCCCGTCCCCGCCCTGTCCACATACCAGCGATCCTGTTGTCCGCGTCGTGCCACCGTATCGTTTTCCTCTTGCCAGAAATACCCCGGGGGGAGTCGCGCCACGCGCGACGGGGGGCAGCGCCCCCGCCCCCGGGCAACCACCCGCGCTTACAGCGGGATGTTGTCGTGCTTTTTCCAGGGCATGTCCTGTTTCTTGTTGCGCAACATCGCAAAGGCACGCGCCAGGCGCTTGCGGGTACTGCGCGGCTGGATCACTTCGTCGATAAAACCGCGTTCGGCGGCGACAAAGGGGTTGGCAAAGGCATCTTCGTATTCCTTGGTGCGCTGCGCGATCTTCTCGGCATCGCCCAGCTCGCTGCGATACAGGATCTCGGTCGCACCCTTTGCCCCCATCACCGCCACCTCGGATGTCGGCCAGGCATAGTTCACGTCGGCCCGCAGATGTTTCGACGCCATCACCACATAGGCGCCACCATAGGCCTTGCGGGTAATCACGGTGACCTTGGGCACCGTCGCCTCGCCATAGGCAAACAGCAGTTTGGCGCCATGCTTGATCACGCCATCATATTCCTGCTTGGTGCCCGGCAGGAAGCCGGGCACATCCACCAGCGTCAGGATCGGAATCTCGAACGCATCGCAGAACCGCACGAAACGCGCCGCCTTGCGCGCGCTGTCGATGTCCAGAACGCCGGCCAGAACCATCGGCTGGTTGGCGACAACACCCACGGTCTGCCCCTCCAGCCGGATGAACCCGGTGATGATGTTCTTGGCGAAATCCTCCTGGATCTCGTAGAAATCCCCCTCGTCCGCGATCTTCAGGATCAGCTCCTTCATGTCGTAAGGCGTGTTGGGGTTTTCCGGCACCAGCGTGTCCAGGCTCTGTTCCACCCGATCGACATCATCGAAGAACGGGCGGACAGGCGGCTTTTCACGGTTGTTGGCGGGCAGGAAATCGACCAGGCGCCGCACCTCGGCCAGCGCCTCCACATCGTTTTCAAACGCCGCATCCGCGACCGAGCTTTTCCTGGTATGGGTGCTGGCGCCGCCCAGCTCTTCGGCGGTGACCACCTCGTTCGTGACCGTTTTCACCACGTCGGGGCCGGTGACGAACATGTAGCTGCTGTCTTTGACCATGAAGATGAAATCGGTCATGGCCGGGCTGTAGACCGCGCCCCCCGCGCAGGGGCCCATGATCACGCTGATCTGGGGTACCACGCCGCTGGCCATGATGTTGCGCTGGAACACGTCGCCGTAACCGGCAAGGCTATCGACACCTTCCTGGATACGCGCGCCCCCCGAATCGTTGATGCCGATCACCGGCGCGCCATTCTGCATGGCCATATCCATGATCTTGCAGATCTTTTGTGCATGCGTGGCCGACACCGACCCGCCCAGAACGGTAAAATCCTGGCTGAACACGTAGACCAACCGCCCGTTGATCGTGCCCCAGCCCGTCACCACGCCGTCGCCGTATGGGCGGTTCTTTTCCATCCCGAAATCGGTGCAGCGATGGGCAACGAACATGTCGTATTCCTCGAAACTGCCCTCGTCGACCAGCAGATCGATCCGTTCGCGCGCGGTCAGCTTGCCCTTGTCATGCTGCGAGGCAATGCGTTTCTCCCCCCCACCCATGCGTGCAGCATGGCGGCGGGTTTCAAGTTCTTGCAGGATGTCTTTCATGGCGGTCCCCTTCCGTTTCGGCGGGTTATAATGTTGCGCTGGCTCAAGTCCAAACGAAATCCGGCAAATTTGCAAATCATGTGAAATATTTTTAAAGCTAATTGCAAAAAAGCAAAGACGCGGCGGGCGTCTGGACATTGCCCCGGGCTGGGCCTACTCAAGTTCCATGAGTGACACGGCCTCGGTGCGCTATCTTGATCGCACCACACCCCCACATATTTCAACGCTGATCCTTCTGGCCGGTATTTCGGCTCTCAGCATGAACGTGTTTCTTCCCTCGCTTCCGGGGATGGCCGTCTATTTCGACACCGAATACCGGCTCATGCAGCTTTCGGTTGCGATCTACCTGGCGATGAACGCTGTTCTGCAGATCTTCGTCGGCCCGATCTCGGATCGCTTCGGGCGCCGGCCGGTGATCCTGATCGGCCTTGCACTCTACCTGCTGGCCACGCTGGGCTGCATCTTCGCGCCCAACGTCACCGTATTCCTGGCCTTCCGCATGATCCAGGCCGTGGTGGTGGTTGCGATGGTGCTCAGCCGCGCGGTTGTGCGCGACATGTTCACACAAGACCGCGCCGCCTCGATGATCGGCTATGTCACCATGGGCATGGCGGTGGTGCCGATGATCGGCCCGGCCATCGGCGGCATCCTCGAAGAACTGTTCGGGTGGCATGCGAATTTCTGGCTGCTGTTCTTTGCCGGTTTGGCTGTGTTCTGGCTGACATGGCGCGACCTGGGCGAAACCGCGCGCGCCTCGGACAACACGCTGCTGGGACAGTTCCGCGAATACCCCGAGCTTTTGACCAGCCCACGCTTCTGGGGCTATTGCCTTGCGGCGGCCTTCGGATCGGGCGCGTTCTTTGCCTATCTGGGCGGCGCGCCCTTCGTGGCCTCCAACGTGTTTGGTCTTTCGCCCGGCAAGATGGGGATCTATTTCGCCGCACCGTCGATCGGTTATTTCCTGGGCAACTGGATCACGGGCGCCTATGCCTCGCGCTACGGCGTGAACAAGATGGTACTCTGGGGCACGGTCACGGCCACCGTGGGCATGGCGTTCTCGCTGGTCTCGTCCTATTCCGGCTATTCCAGCCCGCTGAGCTTTTTCGGCTTCATGACGCTTGTGGGTGTTGGCAACGGCATGACAATCGCCAATGCTACCGCGGGCATGCTGTCGGTGCGCCCGCACCTGGCCGGCACCGCCTCGGGGCTGGGCGGCGCCATCATGATCGGCGGCGGCGCGGGCCTGTCGGCACTGGCAGGCGCGCTACTGGTGCCCGGCGCAGGGGAATTTCCGCTGATCTGGATTATGTTCCTGACCTCGCTTTTCGCCGTGGTCGCCATAACCGGCGTCATCCTGCGCGAACGGCAACTGGGGCTCTGACCTCTTCCTCTTGCTTGAAATACCCCGGGGGAGCACGAGGGGGCTGGCCCCCTCGTTTCGTCGGTCGGCACGAGGCCCGGCCCGCGCGCCCGCTATAGCAGACTGGACAGGCGCGCTTTGCAAAGGCACCTTTGTACAAACGCAAAACTGCAAAGAATCCCCATGGCCACGAAAAAGCTTTATGCCGGCGCCAAGCTGCGCGAAACCCGCCAGCGCCTCGGCCTCACGCAAAAGGATTTCGCCGCGAAACTGGGCGTGTCCCTGCCCTATCTGAACCAGATGGAAAACAACAACCGCCCCGTCAGCACGACCGTGGTGCTGGCCTTGGCGCAGGAGTTCGGCTTTGACGTGACCGAGCTTTACACCGGCGACAGCGAGCGGCTCGTCACCGACATGCGCGAAGCGATGGCCGACCCGCTTTTCGGCGATGCGCCCCCGCCACTGGCCGATCTGCGGCTAACCGCATCGAACGCGCCGGCGCTGGCGCGCGCCTTCATCGACCTGCATCACGCCTATCGTCAAACCCACGAACGGCTCGCCAGCCTGGACGAGGCGCTGGGGCGCGAAGAGTCGCGCCTGCAACCCAGCCCCTGGGACGAGGTGCGCGATTTCTTTCATTATTGCGACAATTATATCGACGCCGTCGACCGCGCGGCCGAACACATGGCGCAGGCCACCCAAGGCCGCCCGATGCGCTTGCAGGCGCCCGAGATGCTGGATCAGGCCGGGATAAACCTGCGCCTGGCCGACAGCGACCGGCTGCGCCATTTCGACCCCGAGGCCCGCGTGCTGACCCTTTCGAACCGCGCGGCACCGGAAACCCAGACCTTCCAGATCCTTCTGCAACTCGCGCTGCTGCAACAGGACAAGCTGCTTGAGGCGACGCTGGATTTCGCGCGTTTTCGCAGCGACGAGGCCCGCGCCATCGCCAAGATCGGGCTGGCCAACTACTTTGCCGGGGCGGCGCTCATGCCCTATACGCGCTTTCTCGAAGCCGCCCAAGGCGCCCGCCACGACCTGGAACTGCTGGCAACGCGTTTCTCGGCCTCGATCGAGCAGGTGGCGCACCGCCTGTCGACATTGCAGCGCCCCGGCGCCAAGGGCATTCCCTTCTTTTTCGTCCGCGTCGATCAGGCCGGCACCATCACCAAGCGCCACAGCGCCACACGGCTGCAATTCGCGCGCTTTGGCGGTGCCTGTCCGCTTTGGAACGTGCACCGTGCCTTTGAAACACCGGGCCGATTCCTGCGGCAACTGGCCGAAACACCCGACGGGATGCGCTATATCAACCTGGCTCGTGACGTCAGCAAGCCGGGCGGAGCCTTCGGCGCGCCCACCCGGCGCTATGCCATTGCGCTGGGGTGCGAGGTGCGCCACGCCGATGCGCTGGTCTATGCCGACGACCTGGACCTTTCGAACCCACGCGCGTTCGAACCCATAGGCATATCCTGCCGCATCTGCGAACGCGCCCATTGCCACCAGCGTTCGGTCCCGCCGCTGGAGCGGCGGTTGTCCATCGACAGTAACGAACGCGGGGTTCTGCCCTACCGGGTGGAGTGAAGCCTGGGGTTTCGGGTGATGGCCGCGCTGGCCCTTGCGGGTGTTGCCGGGGCAACGGAGATTTCCCAACCCCGACAAACGCGGGGCGGCGCCATTTCGGCGCCGCCCCTGTAAAAACCAAACGGGTCACTAACAAGCCCCAGGCCGACAAACCCGTCCTGCGGCATGTGCCTTTGCCGATCAGGCGGCCGAAAGTATCTGGTAAATCTCGTCCTTCAGAGCGGCGCGTTTCTTGCGCATCTCGGACATGTTGAGATCGTCGGTCGGCTCAATATCGGTTTCTGCCCGGTGCACGGCGCGGTTGATCTCGTGATATTCCTCGGCGAGCTTGGCAAAATGCGCGTTCGAGGTTTTAAGCGCGGTCATTTTTTCCGCGTGTTCGGGGAACTCTTCATGCAATTCGTGGGGGGTATGGGACATGCGCGGTCTCCTTCCTGTTTCCTTGGTTGAACGCCAGACTAGTAAAGACTGGCCCCCTCCTCCTTGATGCGGATCAAACCGGCGCGGCAATGCGCGGGAAAACCGCAAAAAATCATGCCATGTCGGCGCCGTATTCCAGAACGAGGGGCACGATCACTTCTTCCTCGTCTGTCAGGTGCCGATCAAGGAAGTGACGAAACGCCTCGTGCCGGGCCAAAAGGGCGCCCGCCGCGTCATGCGTACCCTGCCCGGCCTGCAGCGCGCGCAAAACCGCGTTGGTGTCTTGCGCCAGGTCATGCAAATGCGCATCCAGCGCGTGGTGGTCATGGTCGAGCAGGTCGAAGGCCCCGGAAACGCGGGCATCCAGCGGCTTGAACTGCGGAAAATAATGCGCGTCCTCGATCCCGTGATGGCCGTGCAGCTCTTGCAGGAAGAATCCGGTATACCGGCTCAACTCGGGCCCGTAACGCGGCCCGGCCCTGTCATCCAGATGCGCCTGCGTTTCAGTGATCAGCTTGTCCAGCACCTTGCGGAACATCAGGTGCCGATCCAGCCAGAACGCCGTCAGCTGGTTGAAGTTAGTATGCCCGCGCCACATCTCGCGCGGGTACTTGTCGGCCAGCACGCGCAGATGGGCGGGCAGGCCGCTGCGCAGATCGAGGGAAAGCTTTTCATCCATGGCAGAAACCTAAGTCACCGGGCCGGGGCATGCCAGCCTGTCAGTTGCACAAAGCTTGTGCGCATTTCAGCGGGCCGCGCGGCGCCAGCCAGCGTTTCGGGCCTGGGATTCGGAGCAGAACCAGCGTTCGCCCTTTGCCGGCGAAATGCGCGTGCGCCCGTACCATGCCTGACCGGGCATGTGATAGATGCGCTGCCCGTCGGACGAGATGTTTCCCTTGATCACGCAGCCATCTGGCGCGTGATCAAGGTTGGCCGCGCCTTGTGCCGTGCGCGCGGCACGGCGAAAGGCGGCGGGCGACTGTATGCCGGTGCCATGCAGGCCGCGCCCATTCACCGCCGCGCCCTTTTCATCAAGGTCATAATCCAGGCTGTACCTGCGATAGGCAAAGGCCAGCCCGTCGCGCACAAGCCTTTGCCCGATATCCTGACCGTCAAGGTAACACTTGGCCACCACCCGGCCATACCGATCGGTATCGACCGTCCGGCAACTGACATTCCGCCCCTCGGCCCAGCCGCGCAGTTCATTGCGCACCCATGACCCGCAGGCCCAGGGCGGCGCGCCATCGCCGCCGCAGAACTGGTCGGTTTCCGGCGCGTCGATGCCATGCAGCCGCACGGTGACGCCGCCCACCTTCAAGGTGTCGCCATCGACCACGCGCACGGACCCTTGCGGCCCGGCCACGGCGGGCCAGGCGGCAAGCATCAGAACAAAGGCAGCACAAATTCTTAACATCCTGTTAATTTCGGAAGGCAGCCCACCGAGTTCAACCGGATTTGTTAACCAAGGTTAAGAAAAGGAGATTATCTCAACGCTGTGCGCTCTGCCAGTTGGGATGTATCCAGGGCTGCGCGTTCTCGGGTGGCAGCGGATCACGGCCCAGGATATGGTCGCTCACCTTTTCACCCACCATGATCGACGGCGCATTCAGGTTGCCATTGGTGATGCGCGGAAAGACCGAGCTGTCGGCCACGCGCAGCCCCTGCACACCGATCACGCGCGCCTGCGCGTCGACCACCGCGCCCGGGTCGTCGGCCCGCCCCATCCGGCAGGTGCCGCAGGGGTGATAGGCGCTTTCGACATGGTCACGGATGAAATCATCCAACGCGTCATCGGATTGCACGGCCTCACCCGGCTGGATCTCGTGTTTGACGAAGGGCTTGAAGGCATCTTGCGAAAATATCTCGCGCGTGAGCCGAATGCAGCGCCGGAAATCGCGCCAGTCGCTTTCGTCGCTCATGTAGTTGAACAGTATCTTCGGCGCCGCGCCCGGATCGGCGCCGCGCAGGCTGACAGCGCCGCGCGACACGCTGCGCATCGGCCCCACATGGGCCTGGAACCCGTGACCCTCGGCCGCTGTCTGCCCGTCATAGCGCACGGCGATGGGCAGGAAATGATACTGGATATCGGGGTAATCAACGCCCGCGCGGCTGCGGATGAAGCCCGCGCTTTCGAACTGGTTCGACGCGCCGGGGCCGCGACGGGCCAACAGCCATTGCAGCCCCACCCACGCCTTGCCGAACAGGTTCCAGTATTTATACAGGCTGACCGGCTGGCTGGCCGCCATCTGGATGTAAAGCTCAAGATGATCCTGCAGGTTCTGCCCCACGCCGGGCCGGTCGGCCACCACGGGGATGCCGTGCTCGGCCAGATGCGCAGCAGGGCCTATCCCCGACAGCATCAGCAGCTTGGGCGAATTGATGGCCGAGGCCGCAAGGATCACTTCGGCCCGCGCGGCGATCACCTCGGTCCGGCCCTTGCGCGAGATCTCGACGCCGGTTGCGCGTCCATCCTCGATCACCACGCGCCGTGCCAGCCCGCGCAGCAGCGTACAGTTGGGCAGTTTCAGCGCCGGGTCAAGATAAGCCCGCGCCGCCGACCAGCGCCGCCCCTGCCACACCGTCATGTCATAAGGGCCGAAGCCCTCTTGCTGGTGCCCGTTATAATCGCCCGTTTCGGGATATCCCGCCTGCACGCCCGCCTGCACGAAAGCGCGCACCAGCGGGTTGACGCGCTGCCCGCGCGTCACGTGCAACGGCCCATCGGTGCCACGCCAAGCCGGGTCGCCCCCATGACCGCCGTCGTGCCAGTGTTCCATTCGCTTGAAATAGGGCAGCACATCGGCATAGCCCCAGCCGTTTGCCCCCTGATCGCGCCAGTGATCAAAATCGCGCGCATGGCCGCGCACATAAATCATGCCGTTGATTGACGACGAGCCGCCCACCACCTTGCCGCGCGGACACGCCAGGCGGCGACCACCCAGGTGCGGCTCGGGCTCGGTTTCATAGCCCCAGTCATAGCGCGCCATGTTCATCGGGTAGGACAGCGCGCCGGGCATGTTGATCAACGGACCCCAGTCGCTGCCGCCATGTTCGATCACGATGACACTGCGCCCGGCCTGCGCAAGGCGATACGCCATGGCACACCCGGCGCTGCCGGCGCCAACGATAACGTAATCGGCATGCATCAGAAGGGGGCCTCGACCCGGCCCATGCGGACGTACACGGATTTGAGTTGGCTGTAATGCTCGATCGCGGCCTTTGAATTTTCACGGCCCACGCCCGACATCTTGACTCCGCCGAACGGCACCTCGACCGGCGCATCGTTGTAGGAGTTCAGGAAACAGCTACCGGCCTGAAGCGCACCGATCACCCGGTGGCCGCGTTGCAGATCGCTGGTAAAGACGCCTGCCGACAGCCCGTATTCGGTGGCGTTGGCCCGCGCGATCACCTCGTCCTCGTTCTCGAAATCAAGCACGCACATGACGGGGCCGAAAATTTCCTCGCGCGCGATCGTCATGTCGTCCGTCACATCGGCGAACACGGCCGGCGTGATCCAGCAGCCGGGCCGGTCAAGACGCTGGCCACCCGAGACCAGCCGCGCGCCTTCCTCGGTGCCCTTGGAGATGTAATTCAGCACGATCTGCAACTGCCCCTCGCTGACCATGGGGCCGAAACTGGTTTCCGGGTCCAGCGGATCGCCGATAACGGCGTTTGCCAACCTTTCGGACAGGCGATCAAGAAAGGCATCGCGCAGGTTGCGTTGCACGAAAACCCGCGTGCCGTTGGAACAAACCTGCCCAGAGGAATAGAAATTTCCCAGGATCGCGCCGCCCACGGCGTCGTCCAGGTCGGCATCGTCGAACACGACCAGGGGCGATTTGCCGCCCAGTTCCATGGTCACATGCTTCATCTCGGCCGCGGCAGCGGCGTAGACCTTTTTGCCCGTGGGCACTGACCCCGTAAGCGAGACCTTATCCACGCGCGGATCGGTCGTCAGCGCCGCGCCCGCCGCGCCCGCGCCCTGCACCACGTTGAACAGCCCTGGAGGCGCACCGGCCTCGATCAGGATTTTGGCAACCTTCAGCGCGCAAAGCGGCGTGGTTTCCGAGGGCTTGAACACCATCGCGTTGCCACAGGCCAGCGCGGGTGCGGCCTTCCAACAGGCGATCTGGGTGGGGTAGTTCCACGCGCCCAACCCGACGCAGACGCCCAAGGGCTCGCGCACGGTATAGGCCCAGTCACCACCCGGCAGTTGGATATGCTCCCCCGTCAGGCTGCCCGCCAACCCACCGAAATATTCCAGCGCATCCGCGCCGCTGGTGGCGTCGGCCACGCTGGTTTCCTGGTAAGGCTTGCCGGTATCCATGGTTTCCAGAACCGACAGATCATGGTTGCGCGCGCGCATGATATCGGCGGCGCGGCGCAGTACGCGCCCGCGCTCGGTGCCGCTCATCGCGGCCCAGTCAGCTTGCGCGCCTTTCGCGGCCTCCAGCGCCCGGTCGATGATGGCGGGCGTGGCCTCGTGCAAAATGGCGATGGTTTCACCCGTGGCCGGGTAGACAACCGGCAGCGCGGCGCCGGCGGTATCTTCGACATACTCACCGCCGATGAAATGGCTGGCGGTCGGCTGTGTTGGATAGGTCATGGGTGTCGCCTCCGGCGCAAGTTTTTTCAGCAAGATGAAGGGGTCATTCGCCACGCGGAAAGCGTTGGCTTTCTTCCAGCACGTTCAGGTCCATGTGGTTGCGCATATAGCGTTCGCTGGCCTTTTGGAGCGGCTGGTAATCCCACGGGAAATAGCCGCCCCGGCGCAACGCCTCGTACACGACCAGCCGGCGCGCCTGCGATTGGCGCACTTCGGCGTCAAAGCGTTCCAGGTCCCAGAGTTCGGCCGCCATGATGCGAAAACGTTCGAGCGTTGCGGCATGTTCCGGACTTTCGGCCAGGTCTGTCAGCTCATGCGGGTCGGCATCGAGGTCGAAGAGCTGCTCGGGGTCACGCGCGCAGTTGGTGTATTTCCAGCGCCCTTCGCGCAGCGCGATCATCGGCGAAATGCTCGCCTCGGCGGCGTATTCCATCGCCACGGGGCTTTTGCGCACGGCTCCCCGCCCAAGCGGCACCAGGGTTTCGCCCGTCGTCCAGGGCATTACATCGTCCATCGGAACGCCGGCAAGGTCGCAAAGCGTGGGGCAGATGTCGATGTTGCTGACCGGATCGCTCACGAGGCCGGGGCGCATCTGCGGCGCCGCGATCATCATGGGCACGCGGGCCGAGCCTTCGAAAAAGCTCATCTTGAACCAAAGCCCGCGCTCACCCAGCATGTCGCCGTGATCGGACACGAACACGACAATCGTGTTCTCGGCCTGCCGGGTCGCCTCAAGCGCGGCAAGCACCTCGCCGATCTTTTCATCGAGATACGAGATATTGGCGAAATACGCCCGCCGCGAGCGGGTGATATCGCGTTCGGTGATGGTGTAGCTGCGCCAGTCATTCGAATCGAAGATACGCTGGCTGTGCGGATCGTGGGTTTCGTACTCCATCGCCGGCACCGTCGGGTGCAGCTGGTCGCTGTCTTCGTAGAGATCCCAGTATTTGCGCCGCGCAACGTAAGGGTCGTGCGGGTGGGTAAAGCTGACCGCCAGGCACCAGGGCCGGTCATCCTTTCCGCGTGCCAGGTCATAAACCATTTGCACGCCGTGGAACGCCACCTCGTCATCATATTCCAGCTGGTTGGAAATCTCGGCCACGCCAGCGCCGGTCACGCTGCCCATGTTGTGATACCACCAGTCGATCCGCTCGCCGGGTTTGCGGTAATCCGGCGTCCAGCCGAAATCGGGCGGATAGATATCGGTGGTCAGCCTGTCCTCGAACCCGTGCAACTGGTCGGGGCCCACGAAATGCATCTTGCCGGAAAGGCAGGTGTAATACCCCGCACGGCGCAGATGGTGGGCGAATGTCGGGATACTCGATGTGAATTCGGCCGCGTTGTCGTAAACGCCCGTCTGACTGGGCAATTGCCCCGACATGAAGGCCGCCCGCCCCGGCGCGCATAGCGGGCTGGCGGTATAGGCGTTGGCAAAGCGCGTCGAACGCTGCGCCAGCTTGCGCAGGTTCGGCGTATGCAACCAGTCTGCCGGCCCGTCTGGAAACAACGTGCCGTTCAACTGGTCGACCATGATAACCAGGATATTGGGGCGGGTCATGACGCAGCCCTTTCCAGTTCGAGTTCCAGGTAGCCCAGCACCTGCGCCACCGCCTGATCGCTGTCGGGCGTGTCGCGGCCAAGACTTTGTTGCAGATAGACCCCGTCGACCAGCGCCGCGATCCGATCGGCCGCCGGTTCGGCACGCCCCCCGATGGCCGGGCGCAGGGCGTGGCAAAGATTCGTCCGCAGCCGCCGCTGGTAGACGACCAAAAGGCGCTGTGCTTCGTCCGCACGGCGGGCAAGAACATAGAAGTTCATCCATGCCGCAACCGTATCGGTCCGGAAATTGCGCGGGCTGAACGAGGCACGCACGATCGCCTCGACCCGTGCGGCAGGCGTCGCTGCCATTGCCAGCGCACCGCGCACTTCGGCGGCGTAGATCCCCATGGTGTAACGCATTGCCGCGACAAGGATCTGTTCCTTGCCGCCAAGGTAGTGATGCGCAAGCGCCGAGGACATGCCGGCACGACGCGCGATCTGCGCCACGCTGACATCCAGCGTGCCACATACTCCGATCTCTGCGATCGTGGCTTTTACCAGCGCCTCGCGGCGTATAGGCTCCATTCCGAGCTTGGGCATGATGACACGCGACCCCCAAGTTGCTATGCAAACGACCTAATTGGTATTTGATTGACTCGTCAATCAATAAACCTCGACACAAGGGAGACTCCGAATGACCACGAAATCCATGCTATCCGCGCTGGCGCTGATCGCTACCGCCCCCGCAGCTTGGGCCGAATGCGGCACCGTGCGCTTTTCCGACGTGGGCTGGACCGACATCACCGCCACCACCGCTGCCACCACCACGGTGCTGGAGGCACTGGGCTACGACACCGATATCAAGGTGCTGTCGGTGCCTGTCACCTACACCTCGATGGCGGCAGGTGATATCGACGTGTTCCTGGGCAACTGGATGCCCACGATGGAGGCCGACATTGCCCCCTACCGCGAGGCCGGAACTGTCGATACCGTGCGCACCAACCTGGAAGGCGCGAAATACACGCTTGCCACGAACGCCGCGGGCGCAGAATTGGGAATCGCCGATTTCGCAGACATCGCGACCCATGCCGAGGCGCTGGAGGAAACCATATACGGCATCGAGCCGGGCAATGACGGCAACCGCCTGATCATGGACATGATCGCGGACAATGCCTTTGGGTTGGGCGAATTCGATGTGAAGGAAAGCAGCGAACAAGGGATGCTGGCGCAGGTGGGCCGTGCCGACAGCCGCGATGAGCCCGTCGTGTTCCTTGCATGGGAACCACACCCGATGAACGCACGCTACGACCTGACCTACCTGACGGGTGGCGATGACTGGTTCGGCCCGAACCTGGGCGGCGCGACCGTGCTTACCAACACCCGAGCCGGATACGTGGAGGAATGTCCCAACGTCGGCAAGCTGCTGCAAAACCTGGAATTCACGCTGGCCATGGAAAACGAGATCATGGGCGCGATCCTGAATGACGGAGAAGACCCCGCCGACGCCGCAAGCGCATGGCTCGCGGCCAATCCCGGCGTGCTCGACGGCTGGCTTGACGGTGTGACCACCCGCGATGGCGGCGATGCGATGGCCGCGGTCAAGGCCGCGCTGGAGTGAGACCGCTCCGCACGAAAACGGGGCTTGCCGGCAGGCAAGCCCTTTTGGCCGAGCGGACCTTGCACTGGCGCGGGGGCCGCGCGGCCACGATCAAGAACAGTGCCAGACCCCGCATCATCCTCCAAACCGTCGTCGCGATCCTGCGACATGAGTTTTCGCCCGCCGCGCCAAGGCATGAAGGTTTTGCCACCATGCGCGCGGCACGCGGCGTCACACGCTACCAGGAAACCCCGACATGAACTGGCTGACCGACAGAAAAATCCCCGTGGGCGATTGGGCCGCGGCGGTATTTGACTGGCTCCAACGCAATTTCACCTTCGCCTTCGACGCGCTTTCCGACTCGCTCGAGGCGCTGATCGACGCGATCTTGTGGGTGCTGCAAACACCGCATCCGCTGATCGTCATCGGCGTTCTGGCGGTGTTGTCATTCGCGCTGCACCGGCGCTGGCAAATGCCGGTCCTGGTGGCGGTTGGATTTCTTTTCATCGTCAACCAGGACTACTGGGAAGAGACCACCGAAAGCCTGACGCTTGTGCTGTCGGCCTGCGTGGTCTGTATGGGGGTGGGCGTGCCAATCGGCATCGCCGCCGCACACCGCCCCCGCCTTTATGCCGCGATGCGCCCCGTGCTTGACCTGATGCAGACATTGCCGGCCTTCGTCTACCTGATCCCGGCGATCGTCTTTTTCGGCATCGGCATGGTTCCGGGGCTGATCGCGACCGTGATATTCGTTCTGCCCGCGCCGATCCGACTGACGCATCTGGGCATCACCGGCACGCCAAAGCCGCTGCTCGAGGCAGCGCAGGCCTTCGGCGCCACACCACGCCAGACCCTTTGGAAGGTCGAACTGCCCTACGCCCTGCCCCAGATCATGGCGGGTCTGAACCAGACCATCATGCTATCGCTGTCGATGGTGGTGATCGCCGCGCTGGTCGGCGCCGACGGGCTGGGCGTTCCGGTGGTTCGCGCCCTCAACCAGGTGAACACGTCGCTTGGCTTCGAGTCTGGCTTCGTCATTGTCGTGCTCGCCATAATTCTGGACCGTCTGCTGAGGCTCGATCGCAAATGAGCGCCGTATCCTTTCAAAACGTATCGATCGTCTTTGGCGACAAGCCTGCGACTGCCCTGCCCCTGATGGACCAGGGCCAAAGCCGCGAAGAGGTGCAGCGTGCCACCGGGCAGGTTCTTGGGGTCCATGATTGCTCGCTCGACGTGGCCGAGGGCGAGATCCTGGTGCTGATGGGCCTGTCGGGCTCGGGCAAATCCACGCTCTTGCGGGCGGTCAACGCGCTCAACCCCGTGGCGCGCGGCAATGTGGAAATTACCACCGACACGGGCCCCGTCAACGTCACGACCGCCAATGCCGCCACCCTACGCGGTTTGCGCCAACGCACCGTTTCGATGGTGTTCCAGCAATTCGGCCTGCTGCCCTGGCGCAGCGTGCGCGAGAACGTCGGGTTGGGACTGGAACTGGCAGGCATGGACCGCGCCGCCCGGCAGGCCCGCATCGATGAAGAACTGGCGCTGGTGGGCCTGTCCGACTGGGCCGATCACAAGGTAAGCGAGCTGTCGGGCGGGATGCAACAGCGTGTCGGGCTGGCCCGCGCCTTTGCCACCCGCGCGCCGATCCTGCTGATGGATGAACCCTTTTCCGCGCTTGATCCGCTCATCCGCACCCGGCTGCAGGACGAGTTGCTGGAGCTGCAACAAAAACGCCGCCGCACAATCATCTTCGTCAGCCACGACCTGGACGAGGCGTTCAAGATCGGAAATCGCATCGCCATCATGGAGGGCGGGCGCATCGTGCAATGCGGCACCCCGCAGGACATCTTTACCAACCCGGCCAGCCCCTACGTGGCCGATTTCGTGGCCCATATGAACCCGCTGGGCGTACTGTGCGCGGGCGACATCATGACAACGGCGCAGGGCACACCGGAAATAACCCTGCCTGCGGAAGCGACAATCCAGCAGGTCATGCAGGCCGTGACAGCCAACGACGTCATCGGCATCACGCGCGACGACCAACTGGTGGGGCAAATCACCCCGGCCCGGATCATCGAAAAACTGCTCGATCCGCGCACCCCGTAGGGCGCGGCTTGCGTGGCAGCGCGCCTCTGGATCCGGCCAATGCCCCGATCACAGCTTGGTTGCAGGAGCGGCGGGCGTAACCGCGCGGCGCTTCAGCACGGCCTCGCGCCAGGTGATGAAACTGACCGACCCGATGATGACCAGCCCGCCCATGATAACCCAAGGGTCCACCGCCTCGCCGAAAAACAGCGCGCCCACGGCCACAGCCCAGACCAGTTGCAAGAACGTCACCGGCTGTGTCACGGTCAGCGGCGCACAGCCAAAGGCCAGTGTCATCGTGTAATGCCCTCCCGTCGCCAGTATCGCCACGCCGAACAGCACCATCACGGTTTCAAGATCAGTCGGCACCCAGACGCTTGCGGCCATCGGTGCCAGCCCGACCGTCACCCAGATCGAGAGCATTCCCACCACGACTATGGCATCAACCTCGTCCGTCAGCACCTTGGCCAAAAGGTAAGAGGCCCCGAACACGATGGCCGCCAGCAGCATCGCCAGATGTCCGGCGCCCACTTCGCGAAACCCGGGGCGCAGGATGATCAGGGCCCCCAGCAGCGCCACGATCACCGCGATCACCCGGCGCTTGGCCAGCCGTTCCCCCAGAAACAGCGCCGCGCCAATCGTGACATAAATGGGCGCCAGGTAATTCATCGCAGTGACATCGGCGATCGGGATACGCGCCATGGCAAAGAACCACATCGAAACGCCGGCCGCATGCGCCAGCCCCCGCAGGGTGAACAGGCCCCATTGCCGCTGCGTCAGCCGCGCGTTCAGAATCGGCCGGATCATGGGCAGGACGAAAACCAGCCCCAGCGCATAGCGGATAAAGGCCGCTTGCGGCGAAGGAATATCGGTGCCCAGGTATTTCACAAGGGCGGTGACACAGACGAACAGAATACCCGTCACCACCATCCAGAACACGCCCATCACGGGCCGGTTTGCTGCTTCCGCGTTTTTCATGGCGCCATGAATTCACGTTAACGAGTTAACTGCAAGTGGGGTCACGCGCCCAGCAGCAGCTTGGCCGCGATGGCCCACATCACCAGGCCCACGATCACGTCCAGCGCGCGCCACGCGCGGGGCTGCGCGAAAAACGGCGCCAGCAGGCGCGCGCCGTATCCAAGCGAAAAGAAAAAGGTGAAACTGGCCGCCACCGCGCCCAGGGCGAATGGCCGCGCGCTATATTGCGCCGAGATCGTGCCCAAGAGAACAACGGTATCAAGGTAGACATGCGGGTTCAGCCATGTCAGCGCCAGGCAGGTCAGCAATGCCGCACGCAGGCTGCCGGCATCCTGCCCTGCCTCCAGGGCCTCGCCGCCGCGCCATGCCGCCAGAAAGGCCCGCGCTCCGTAAACGCCCAGGAAAGCCGCGCCACCGTACCGCATCACCGGCTCCAGCCAAGGCAGTGCCAAGGCCAACGCGCCAAAGCCCGCCACGCCAAGGACGATCAGAACCGCATCAGACAAGGCACAGGTCAGCACGATGGGCAGCACATGCGCCCGCCGCAGCCCCTGCCGCAATACAAAGGCGTTCTGCGCCCCGATGGCCAGGATCAGCGAAAACCCCAGTGAAAACCCCGCGATGGCCGATTGCATGCCTGCCCCTTTCGATCTGTTGACCGGCGTCGCGTACCACCCGGTTCGCGTTCAGGCTAGACAATCTGTTTTCATCCGATCAATTTTCACCGCCGCATCTGGACCCCGCACAACTGGCCGCGCTCGCCTCGGTGCAGTCTCTTGGCTCGTTCGGGCTGCAGGCGTGCGGTTCAGGGCTGTATCCCCCACCCGTCGGACGATCTGCGTTACACCGCCACTTTCGCCCCCGGTTCTGATACCCGGTGCTTCACCAGGGGCATGACCGCGCAGACCTTGGCCCGCGCAGATGCTGCAATTCAACGAAAGGGTCGCGGCACGGCAACTGACGCCTGAAATGGTGATGTGACCACTTTATGTGGATAACATGCCCGTGAAACGTAATAGGACAACAAAATTCTGATTTTTCTGTGGATAAACAGGGAATATCTATCTGCTTTCTTCAAGCGTCCATTGCCCTTTGCCGCTGTCCTATAACCGAAAGACCCACGGCGCGACGCGCGTTCGACCTCAGAAGTGACTCAAGGCATGGCCGGCAAGGCGCTGAAAATCATATAAAATTTCAAAAATCGGAAAACAGCGTAAATCCGCGGATTTTTCCGGCAAAATCACAGCCCGCGCAAACCCGGTCAGCAGACATGAAAACAGCGCCGCAAACCACGGCGCTGCAATAAATTTTCTGGTCTGGCGCGTTACAGTTGGGCCATGACCTCGTCGCTGGCCTCGAAATTGGTGGTGACGCGTTGCACGTCATCGTCATCTTCCAACGCGTCGATCAATTTCATCAATTTCTGCATGCCTTCAAGGTCCAGCTCGGTCGTGGTCGTAGGCTTCCAGACAAGCTTGGTCGATTCACTTTCGCCCAGCTCGGCCTCCAACGCGTTGGACACGTCGTTCAGGTCGGTATCCGCGCACCAGATCACGTGGCCGTCCTCGCTGCTTTCCACGTCTTCCGCGCCCGCCTCGATCGCGGCCATCATGACCGTGTCGGCATCCCCCACTGCGGCGGGATAGACCACCTCACCCTTGCGTTCGAACATGAAGGCAACGCTGCCCGTCTCGCCCAGGTTGCCGCCGTTTTTGGAAAAGGTCGACCGCACGTTCGATGCGGTGCGGTTGCGATTGTCGGTCATCGCCTCGACGATCACCGCGACGCCGTTCGGGCCATAGCCCTCGTAGCGGATTTCCTCGTATTCATCGCCTTCCCCGGCGACAGATTTCTTGATCGCGCGTTCGATGTTGTCCTTGGGCATGGATTGCGCCTTGGCCTCTTTCACAGCAAGGCGCAGGCGCGGGTTCTTGTCCGGGTCGGGGTCGCCCATCTTGGCGGCGATGGTGATTTCCTTGCTGAGCTTGGAAAACAGCTTGGCCCGCACGGCGTCCTGACGCCCTTTGCGGTGCTGGATGTTCGCCCATTTCGAATGGCCTGCCATGATGCAATCTCCGGGAAATTCCTGCGCACGTGTCTATAGGCGAAAGGCCGGCCGGGGTTCAATCCCCCCAGGCACATGGCCGGGATTTGATGTATGTCAAGTTGGGTTGACACTTTCCAATGTTAGGTTGGCAGGACACAGAAGGGAATCTCTGCCATGCGTATCGTTCTTGTTCATCCCAATTATCACTCCGGCGGCGCCGAGATCGCGGGGAACTGGCCACCGGCCTGGGTGGCCTACCTGGCCGGGCATCTGCGCGATGCCGGCTATTGCGATGTCACTTTTCTGGATGCCATGACCAACCACATGGAAGACGACGAACTGGCCCGCAGGCTGTCCGAACTGGAACCTGACGTGGTTGGCGTCACCGCGATCACGCCCTCGATCTACAAGGCCGAGGACGTTTTGAAAATCGCGGCGCAAGTGGTGCCGGGCGCGCTGCGCGTGCTGGGCGGGGTGCATGCCACCTTCATGTACAAGCAGGTACTGTCCGAAGCGCCCTGGATCGACGTGATCGTGCGTGGCGAGGGCGAAGAGATCTTTACCAACCTCATAACGGCCATCGACCAGGGCCGCTGGCCCGAGGGCCGCAATAAAATCAAGGGGCTGGCCTATACCGAAGGCGATCAGATCGTGGCCACCCAGGCCGCCCCTACCGTCAAGGATCTTGACGCCATAAACCCGGACTGGTCGCTTCTGGAGTGGGACAAGTACATCTACATCCCGTTGAACAAGAAGGTGGCCATCCCCAACATGGCGCGCGGCTGCCCGTTCACCTGTTCATTCTGTTCCCAGTGGAAATTCTGGCGCGACTACCGCGTGCGCGACCCCATCAAGGTGGTGGACGAGATCGAGGACCTGGTGAACAACCACGGCGTCGGCTTCTTCATCCTCGCCGACGAGGAACCCACCATCAACAAGAAGAAATTCGTGCAGTTCTGCGAAGAACTTATCAAGCGCGGCCTGCCCGACAGGGTACAATGGGGCATAAACACCCGTGTAACCGACATTTACCGAGATCGCGATCTGCTGAAATTCTACCGCAAGGCCGGGCTCGTACATGTCAGCCTCGGGACCGAGGCCGCAGCACAGCTCAAGCTGGACCTGTTCAACAAGGAAACCAAGGTCGAGGAAAACAAGGAGGCGATACGCCTTCTGCGCGAGGCCGACATCTTTACCGAGGCGCAGTTCATCGTGGGCCTGGACAACGAGACCGCCGAAACCTTGGAAGAGACATTCCAGATGGCCTGGGACTGGCAGCCCGACCTTGCCAACTGGTCGATGTACACGCCCTGGCCCTTTACCCCGCTTTTCCAGGAATTGAAGGACCAGGTCGAGGTTTTCGATTTCTCGAAATACAACTTCGTAACCCCCATCATGAAGCCCGAAGCCCTGACCCGGGGTGAGCTGCTGGACGGCGTGATGAAGAACTATCGCCGGTTCTACATGCGAAAGGCGTTGTTCCACTATCCATGGCGCGGCACCGGCTATCGCCGCCGGTACCTGCTTGGCTGCCTTAAGGCATTCCTGAAGGCCGGTGTCGGGCGCACCTTCTACGACCTGGGCAAGGCCGGATACTGGGGGCCGCAGACAAAGGGCAAGGTGGATTTCCACTTTGACGAAACCCGCACCATCGCCGACGCACAGATGGAAGACTGGGAAGCCGCCGCCGATCGCGCGGCCCGTGCCGCCGAACGGCGCGAGGCGCTGCGCGCACAAGGCAAGGCCCGAGCCGAGGAACGCAACGCCCTGAAAATACCCGAAGATGCCGCCAAGGCGGTGGCCGGCGGTCGCAGCACGGAACAGGTGGATGCTTGATCACTCTGGCCTGTCCGGGGGCCGGATCGGCCCCAACGCACTGATGCAACTGGCCCCCGTGCTTGATCGCGACGTGGGCGTGGACGCACGCCATGCCCTTTTTGCCGCGCATGGTCTGATGGAAGTGCCCGACGGCCGCGTCATGATCGACGAGGCGCTGGTGGCCGCCATCCACCAGGACATGCGCCTGCGCCACCCCGAACATGCGCGCGCGATGGCGCGGGCGGCGGGGCTGGCCACGGGCGATTACCTCCTGGACAACCGCATACCCGCCTCGGCGCGCAGGCTGCTGCGCACCCTGCCCGCGCCCTTGGCGGCGCGGGTGTTGACCCGTGCGATCACGGCCCATGCCTGGACATTCTGCGGCACCGGGCACCTGACCGCCCGGCCCGGGCATCCCACCGTTTTCGACATCACCGCCAACCCCGTGGTCCGCGGCGAAATCCGGCCCCGGCCCGTATGTGACTGGCACGCGGCCGTGTTCGAGCGGTTGTTTACCGCCCTTGTTCATCACCGGGCCCGCGTCCGCGAGGTGACATGCTGCGCGATGGGTCACGCGGCCTGCCGGTTCGAGCTGCGCTGGCGCCGGCACCCAACCGGCAGGAAATCGCTGCATACTCTGCGTGACGGGCAGGAACAAACGGTCTAAACCTGCGTCATGACGCAAGATCAGATCATCCTGTTTGCCCTGTTTGCCAGTGTCTTTGCGATGCTTCTATGGGGGCGCTTTCGCTATGATATAGTTGCATTTTCAGCGTTGCTGATCGGCGTCGTGCTGGGCGTGGTGCCCTCAAAAGACGCATTTGCCGGCTTCGGCCACCCAGCCACGCTGGTCGTGGCGCTTGTGCTGATCGTTTCAACGGGGTTGATGCGCTCGGGCGCGGTGGGATTGATCACGCGCACGGTCATCGACAGCAGCCGCTCGCTTGGTCATCACATCACGCTGATGGGCGGCGTGGGCGGCGTGTTGTCGGCCTTCATGAACAACGTGGCGGCACTGGCGTTGCTGATGCCCGTTGACATCCAGACCGCGCGAAAGGCCGGGCGCAGCCCGTCGCTGTCACTGATGCCGCTCAGTTTTGCCACCATCCTGGGCGGCATGGCGACGCTCATTGGCACACCGCCCAACATCATCATCGCCTCTATCCGCGGTGATAGCCTGGGCGAACCGTTCAAGATGTTTGATTTCGCCCCCGTGGGCGGGCTAACCGCCATCGTCGGGCTGATTTTCGTGGCAACCATCGGCTGGCGGCTGATCCCCCACCGCGACGATGCCATGGCCGAAGCGCGCGATTTCGCCGCCTATATCGCCGAGTTGACGGTGCCCGAGGATTCGGAGCTGATCGGGCACCGCGTGGCCGAGCTCCTGACCGATGCCGAAAAGGCCGATGTCGCAATCATCGGGCTGGCACGCGGAGGTGAGCGGCTTTACGGTAGTGCCCGTAACGCCACCATTCGCGCCGAGGACGCGCTGGTGATCGAGGCCGCGCCCGAGGCGCTGGACGAGTTTCGCACGGCCATGAACCTGGCCTTTTCCGACAAGACCCGCGAAGAACAACTGCGGGCCGAGGGCGACGGGGTCGACCTGCTGGAACTGGTTGTGCCAGCCGATGCGCGCATCGTGGGCAAATCGGCGCAATCCATCGGCCTGGCCTGGCGGCAGCGCTCGGTGCTGCTGGGCATCTCGCGCCAAGGCAAGCGGATCACCAAGCAGGTGCGCAAGACCACCGTGAAACAGGGCGATATCCTGCTTGTGCTGGCCCCGCGCGACCGCAGCACCGAGGTGGTCAACTGGCTGGGTTGCCTGCCCCTGGCCAATCGCGGCCTGGCCGTCACCGAAGACAGCAAGACCTGGGCCGCGATCGGCCTGTTCGCCGTGGCCGTCGCGCTGGCCAGTTTCGGCCTGATATACTTGCCCGTCGCACTGGGAATCGTGGTCGTGGCCTACGCGCTGTTGCGCATCGTGCCGCTGTCCGAGCTTTACGACAGCATCGAATGGCCGGTTATCGTGTTGCTGGGCTCGATGATCCCGCTAGGCGCGGCGCTCGAAGACGCGGGCGGCACCGCCCTTCTGGCCAATAATCTGGTCAGCCTGACCGAGGGATGGCCCGCTTGGGCGATACTGGTCGTGCTGATGGTCGTAACGATGACCCTGTCGGACGTGCTGAACAACACCGCCACGGCCATCGTGGCAGCCCCCGTGGGCATCCAGATGGCCCATAGCCTGGACATGTCGCCCGACCCGTTCCTGATGGCTGTGGCCGTCGCCGCCTCATCGGCGTTCCTGACGCCGATCGGGCACAAGAACAACACGCTGGTCCTGGGCCCGGGCGGCTATCGCTTTGGCGATTACTGGCGCATGGGCCTGCCGCTCGAAATCCTGGTGATCGCGGTTTCAGTGCCGCTGATCCTTGTGTTCTGGCCGCTGTAATCAGCCTGCAAGGCAGGCAGGGCACGCACGCGGAAAGCCCTGCACAACCGCGGGCCGATGCCCAGGCTTGTTCGGCGTTTTCTTTCCCCGCCACGCTCGCGCCGCGTTTTCCGCGCGCCCGTCATTGCATCAGAACGGAAAGAAAAACGGTATGAGCGCCGAGGCCAGTATCCCCATGGTCAGGTTCAAAGGCACGCCCACGCGCATGAAGTCTGTGAACTTGTAGCCACCCGGCCCGTAAACCAGCATGTTGGTCTGGTATCCGATAGGCGTGGCAAAACTGCAGCTTGCCGCCACCATCACCGCCACGACCAGCGGCCGCGGGTCGATACCCATCACCTGCGCCAACCCGATGGCGATGGGCGTTATCACCACCGCCACGGCGTTGTTGCTGACCATCTCGGTCAGCACGCTGGTCAAAAGGTAGATCACCCAGACGATCACGAAGGGCGACAGCCCCGACAAACCCGGCGCAATCGCGTTGACGATCAACGCCACCGCGCCCGTATGTTCAAGCGCCGCACCGATGGCCAACATGGCAAAGATCAACGCCAGCAGGCGCCCCTCGACAAAGGAAAACGCCTCGTCCGCGTCGATACAGCGGGTCAGCAACACGATCGCCACCGCGATCACCGCCAACGGCAGAAGCGGTGCAACGCCCAGCCCTGCCAGTATCACCACACCCACCAGCGCTGCCACGGCCAGCGGCGCATGACCCCGCCGGAACGCACGCGCCGACGGGTGGCTGACATCCACAAGGTCCATCTCGTTGGCCAGGCGCTGAATGTCCTCTGGCGTCCCTTCCAGCAGCAGCGTATCGCCCACGCGCACCACCAGTTCGTCAAGCTGCCGGCCAATATTCTGGTTCCGCCGGTGCACCGCCAGCGGATAGACCCCGAACCGCCGCCGCAGCCGCAACGCGCCCAGCCGCCGGCCGACCATCTTTGCCCCGGGCGTTATCAGTACCTCGACCGTGCTCGTCTCGACCGCGCTGATCTGGTCGACGCGCTTCAGGCTCTTGTCGCGTTGCAGGCTCAACAACTCGGTCATCTGCGTGCGCAGCACCACGCGGTCGCCCACTTCCAACGTGACACCCTGCAGGTTGCGCCGCAGCGACTGGTCGCCGCGGATCACGTCGATCAGCCGCACGCCCTCACGCTTGAACAATTGCACGCCCGTCACCTCGCGACCGATCAGGTTGCTTTCGGGCGGAATGACGGCCTCGGTAAAGAATTTCATCTTCGAGCGGTCCGACAGCATGCTGGCCATGCTATCGCGTTCCGGCAACAGCAAGGGCCCGATCACCCCAAGGTAGAACATGCCCCAGACCACCAGGACCGCCGCCAGCGGCGTGACCTCGAAGATCGAGAACGCCTCCAACCCGTTGGCCCGCGCCACGCCATCCACCAGCAAGTTGGTCGATGTCCCGACCAGCGTCAGCGTCCCCCCCATGATCGCCGCATAGCTGAGCGGGATCAGGAACTTGCTGGCCGATTGCCCCAACGTGCGCGCCAGTTGCACGAAAACCGGGATCATCACCACCACCACCGGGGTGTTGTTCATGATAGCCGAGGCCACGATGACAAACCCCAAAAGCATCGCGATGGCCATGCGCGGGCGGGTTTGCGCATGCCGGTCGGCATAGGCGGTAAAGGCATCCAGCGCGCCGGTGCGCACCAGCGCCCCCATCACGATGAACATCGTGGCAATGGTCCAGGGGGCGGGGTTCGACAGCACCTCCAGCGCCCGGTCATAGGGCACCAGCCCCAGCACCAGCATCAGCGCGGCACCACCGATCGCGACAACTTCGGTGGGGTACCATTCCTTTACGAACAGCACGAACATCGCCAGCACGACGACCAGCGACATGACAGCCTGCGTTGCCTGGGAAAACTGAAAAAGCTCCATGCCCGCGCCCTTGCTACCCGCACTCACCACGCGTCAGTCTCGCCCATGCCCCGAACCCGAGCAAGAGGGCCAGAACACCGCGGCTGCACTTGGCAGACGGGCGGACACCATGCCTGGATCGGCACCTGCCGAAAACATCCCCCGACGGGGTGCAGATGTGCCTGCCCGCCATGATCGCCACGGGCGCGGGCACGCTCCACGTCCCTGGGCTCACGGGCCCGCCTGCGGCAGGTGGCCGCCCTGGCGGACCATCTCGATCCGCGTGGCGCGGCCCGTCTTGTCGTCGGTTTCGATGTAGACGCCCGACAGCGTCGCCTCGCCCAGTGCCGGGGTAAAGCGGCCCTTTCCCATACCCGTCACGAAACGGCGCATCGGCTCGGATTTCTCCATCCCGATGACCGAGTTGTAATCGCCGCACATCCCCGCATCCGATAAAAGCGCCGTGCCCCCCGGCAGGATCTGCGCATCCGCCGTGGGAACATGGGTATGGGTGCCAACCACCAGGCTGGCGCGCCCATCGCAGAAATGCCCCATGCCCATCTTCTCCGACGTGGCCTCGCAATGCATGTCCACGACCGCCGCTTGCACCGCCCCGCCCAGCGGCTGCGCGCGCAACACCGCGTCGATGGCCGAGAAAGGATCGTCGAAGGCTCGTTTCATGAAAACCTGCCCCAACACCTGCGCCACCAGGATCTTGCGTCCGCGTGCGTCGGAAAACACCCGCGCCCCGCGCCCCGGCGCCTGCTTGGCATAATTCAGCGGCCGCAGGATGCGCGCATCGCCCTCGATGGCCTGCAACATGTCCTTCTGGTCAAAGGCATGATCGCCCAGGGTCACGCAATCCGCGCCCGCCTCGAACAGCAGCTTGGCATGGGCCGTGGTCAAGCCGGCCCCGTTGCTGGCATTCTCGCCATTGACGATCACGAAATCCAGTTGCCAATCGGCCCGTAGCCGCGGCAACCGCTCGGCCACCGCCACGCGCCCCGCGCGCCCCATGACATCGCCCAGGAACAGGATCTTCATGCGCCGGCTACCTTCTTCCTCTTGCCGCAAATACCCCGGGGAGCCCGAGGGGCAGCGCCCCTCGGCCCCGAGGCCCGGAACGGGCCGAGACAGGCAGCGCGCGCCACGGGCGCGCCCCGCTCGCTCACAGGTTCTCGGGCTGGGGCATACCCAGCACGTGATACCCGCCATCGACGTGAATGACCTCGCCCGAGGTAAAGGCCCCCGCGTCCGACGCCAGCCAGACGGCGGTGCCGCCCACCGCCTCCAGCGTCGCGTTCGATCGCAAGGGCGCGTTCGCCTCGGTGTGCTTGTAAGTCTTGCGCGCGCCACCTATGGCTGCGCCGGCCAGCGTCTTCATCGGGCCAGGGCTGATCGCGTTGACGCGGATGCCATCCGGCCCAAGGTCGTTGGCCAGGTAGCGCGTCGTCGCTTCCAGCGCCGCCTTGGCCACGCCCATCACGTTGTAATTGGGCACCACCCGGTTCGATCCCTGGTAGGTCAGGGTCAACATCGTACCGCCCTGCTCCTTCATCAGCGGATAGGCGCGCCGAGCCACATCGATGAAGGAATAGGCCGAGATATCCATCGAGTTCTTGAAGTTCTCGCGGCTGGTGTTGATGAACCGCCCGGTAAGCTCCGACTTGTCGGAATAGGCAATGGCATGCACCAGGAAATCAATGGTCGGCCAGCGCTCGGCCAGTTCGCGAAAGGCGCGGTCCAGGGTCGCGTCGTCAGTCACGTCGCAATCGACCATGAAATCGCTACCCACGCTCTCGGCAAGGGGGGAAAGCCGCTTGCCGAAAGCCTCGCCCTGGTAGGTAAAGGCCAGTTCGGCCCCCGCCCCGGCCATCGCCTTGGCGATGCCCCAGGCGATCGACCGGTCGTTGGCGACGCCCATGATCAGGCCGCGCTTGCCCTCCATCGAATTCATCATCTTCGTGTTACCCGCGATATCTGGACAGGATCATCGACCCGTTCGTACCGCCAAAGCCGAACGAGTTCGTCATCACCGAGTCGAGCCCGGCATTCTCGACCAGCGCCGTCGCGATCTCCGCGGGTTTCAGCGCGGGATCCAGCGTTTCGACATTGATCGAGGGGATGATGAAATCATGCTCAAGCGCCAGAAGGCAATAAATCGCCTCCTGCGCGCCGGTGGCACCCTGGCTGTGGCCGGTCATCGACTTGGTCGAACTCACAGGCGGCGTGCTGCCCTCGCCAAAGACGCGGCGCACCGCCTCAATCTCGCCCACGTCGCCCACCGGGGTCGAGGTGCCATGCGCGTTGATATAGCTGACCTTGCGATCCTCGGGCAGGGTTTGCAGCGCCAGGCGCATGGCCCGTTCGCCGCCCTCGCCGCTGGGTGCGACCATGTCGTGCCCGTCGCTGGTGGCGGCATATCCGGTGACCTCGGCATAGATCTTTGCACCGCGCGCCTTGGCATGTTCCAAGTCTTCCAGGACAAGGATACCGCCGCCCCCGCCGATCACGAACCCGTCACGATCCACGTCGAAGGCGCGGCTGGCGCGCTCGGGCGTGTCGTTGAACTTGCTGCTCATCGCGCCCATGGCATCAAACAGGCACGACAGCGTCCAGTCCAGTTCCTCGCCGCCACCGGCGAACATCACGTCCTGCTTGCCCATCATGATCTGCTCGGCCGCATTGCCGATGCAATGCAGGCTGGTCGAACAGGCCGAGGTGATTGAATAATTGATCCCCTTGATCTGGAACGCGGTGCTGAGGTTCGCGCTGATTGTCGAGGACATGCATTTCGGCACGGCAAAGGGTCCGATCCGTTTCGGGCTGCCCTTTTCAAGCACCGTCAGATGCGCGGCCAGCATGGCCGATGTCGACGGCCCGCCCGAGCCCGCCACCAGCCCGGTGCGCGGGTTCACGACATCGCTTTCCTCAAGCCCGGAATCGGCGATGGCCTGGGACATGGCGATATGGGCATAGGCGGCCCCCGGCCCCATGAAGCGCAACGTGCGCTTGTCCACGTACTCGGTGATGTCCAGTTTCACATCCCCCGCGATCTGGCTGCGAAACCCGTGCTCTTTCATCGCCTCGTTGGCGGTGATGCCGGATTTGCCCGCCTTGAGCGCGGCCAGAACCTCGGTGGCGTTGTTGCCGATGCTGGAAACGATGCCCAACCCTGTAACGACGACGCGGCGCATGTGGCCTCCCTTCATCTATTTGCTGACTGTGTAGGGCATGGGGGCGGTCAGGTGCAAGCAGGGATGGCGGCGGCAAGGCGCATGGGGGCGTCGGCAACTGGACATGCGCCGAAGTGGCCCGCCATTCGTTCAAGGCTGCTTAAAACGGCGGCAGGCGCGACCCCTGCCCCTATTTCGTGACCTTCTTAACGAATTGCGACTTGAGGCCGATCTGCCCCACCCCGGCGATCTTGCAATCGATATCGTGATCGCCGTCGACCAGGCGGATGTTCTTGACCTTGGTGCCCACCTTGACCACCGACGAGGTGCCGCCCAGCTTGAGATCCTTGATCACGGTCACCGTGTCGCCATCGGCCAGCGGCGTGCCCGCGCTATCGCGGATCACCTGCGCGGCCGCCTCCTGCGCCGACCATTCATGCCCGCATTCCGGACAGACCAGCAGCGCATCCATTTCATAGGTAAAGGCCGAACCGCAATCCGGACAGGGAGGCAAACCTGTTTCGCTCATCGCGTTCACGTCTCGCTCAACGCGACCTTCATGTCCTTGACCTCGTAAATCACCTCGCCATCGGCCTCGACGATGCCATCGGCCACGCCCATGGTCAGGCGGCGGGTTTGCACGGCCTTGGTGAAATCTATCTTGTATGTCAGCATCTTGCGGTCGGGGCGTACCATCCCCTTCAGCTTGACCTCGCCCACGCCCAGGGCATAGCCGCGCCCCTGCCAGCCGCGCCAGCCCAGGTTGAAACCCGTCAGCTGCCACAGGCCATCCAGCCCAAGGCAGCCCGGCATGATCGGGTTGCCGGGGAAATGGCACTCGAAGAACCACAGGTCCGGGGTGATGTCGAACTCGGCCAGCACATGGCCCTTGCCATGCGCGCCGCCGTCAGCGGAGATGTCGGTGATCCGGTCCATCATGAGCATCGGCGGCTCGGGCAGTTGCGCGTTGCCCGGCCCGAACAGCTCGCCACGGGCGCATTTCAACAGGTCTTCCTTGCCAAAGCTGGCGGGATAGTCGGCCATCTGCGACGCTTCCTTCTTGTCCGTCGGTGTCGGTTCCGGTTCCTGTAGCATTGGGGGGGGGGTGGGCTCAAGCCTGTGGTTATCTGGGGTTTTTGTTTGAAATTTCCGGTCGGTGCGCCCTATATATCCGGTGGAGCAAGGAATTCGCGATGACAGTGACCCAGCGGCAGATCGAACGTGGAACCGAATGGCTATCGGAGGGCGGGTTGCGCCCGACGCGGCAGCGCGTGGCGCTGGCGGCGCTGCTGGTGGGCGACGGGCACCACCGCCACGTCACCGCCGAAAGCCTGTTCGCCGATGTCCGCGACAGCGGAGAAAAGGTAAGCCTGGCAACGGTTTACAACACGCTACGCGCCTTTTGCGAGGTCGGGCTGCTGCACGAGATCACGGTGGACGGCACCAAGAGCTACTTCGACACCAACACCCATGACCACCCGCATTTCTTCTGGGAGGATAGCGGCACGCTGCAGGACGCGCCCAGCGAGGAACTGGAGATCAGCCGCCTGCCGGAGGTGCCCGAAGGGGCGGAGCTGGCCTCGGTCGACGTGGTGATACGGCTGCGCCGGACCTGACCGCGCGAAAACGGGCGCGCGCCCCGTTAACCGCGCGATCCGGCCAGGATGGCGCGCATTTCCTGACGAAAGATGAACGCATACCGCGCGGCCCAAGCGCCAGACCGCGCGGTTTTGCACCGTCCGCAGACGTAACAGACGCGTAACCCGGCCGCATATCCCCCGAAAACCGCCCGCCCCGCGCGATCCGCCCCCGAAACCGCGCGGCCATTAACCCCCTGCGGGGCGCGAACCCCGCCAAGCGGCCCACGCGCGATCGGCGGCGGGAAAGGTTGTTGGTCGCCGGGTGTGGATGGTTGTCAGGAAGCGGGCCGGAGCGGACGTTCGTACGAAACTCGTCTGACGGCCGCTCCCAGCCTAAAGGAGATATTCTTAAATGTTGGGTATCCCACTAACCAACCGGCAATTTCGCTTCAACAGTTTTTATAAAGCTGTCAATTGGCCCTGAAAGCTGTTTTTTGACGATACTGTTCGCGTTTTCAGCTGCAAATTCTGCAAGCCAGTTCTTAGCCTGTGTTTTGACACCGTCACTCCAAGGCTTGCCGGCCTGTCGGAAGAGACGCTCTGTTGTATTCGACCACTTTTGTTTGTCTTTTGCCATGGGTTTCTTTCTGACATCGACGCCAAACTCGGCGAGGAACGCATCAGCGTAAACGGATTTATCGTACAGGTCTTCTAACTCCGCTTCCAACAAGTGCGGAACAGTACAAAGATTCACATCCAAGAGCTTTAGAACTTTGTCATCGACTGCACGCTGCACGGCACTTTGACCGGCTTTATCATCATCCATAAAGCACTGTAGCAGACAAGCGCCTGCGTTGTAGAAAGAAGCCTTCTGGCGTAAAGCACTTGCGCCGCCCAAATGATCGAACTTGACTGTTCCGCTACAAATTGCCTCTTTAAGCGGTTCGCTTCGCGCAGCAACTATAGCGGATAGTGCGATAGCGTCGTCGCTACCTTCAACCAAAAGGACCACCCTAGCGTTCTCCAAGTTGTCGGAAAACCGAACTCCAAGGGCCTCGCGAATATCTGCAACGTGGGCCGCAGGGGCCGCTTTACTATTTTTGACGATGATTGTGTTATTCAAATTACTTGGGTCGACAAACAGCGGTGAATGACTCGTTAAAACCACCTGATTTTTTTCAGCAAGTGATTCAATTACTGATCTGAGTTCATGTATCGCGCGAGGATGGAGGTGCGATTCGGGTTCTTCGATTGCTATGATGCTACTGCCGTCAGTATTAGAACTTTGCTCTGAAGCATGACGCATCAAAGCTAGAGCGACCAAGCTTTGAACACCGTCGCCTTTGCGATTGAGTCTTGTGAGGTTTCCATCGTCTACAATAATTTCCACGTCTCGGCGCAACGATCGATACCGAGCTTCTCGACGTGTTTGTAAATCGACCGATTTCACATTTGGCAAGAAACCGGCAACCGTTGACTGAATTGTACTGGCCAACTCTTCAAAGACCGGTTTTTGCAGATCCTCAATCACTTGGACTGCATTGGTATATTCCTCGTCCCTTTCAAGTCGAAGCAATTCCCGTTCAACTAACTCGGATATCACTCTTGACGCAGATTCCGCAGTTCGAATTGCCGGAATGTACTCAAACGAAATCCTTTGAGATATGAAATCAGCAATTCTCGTGCTCTTTTTGGTCAGCGGAGCTTGCCCGCGACCCGGCTTCTTAATCAGCACATCGAAGTCTCTCTGGCCGAAAGATATCATTAGCGGAAGCGTTCCGTTTAGATTGCTTTTTATCTCGTCTTTAAACTCTTGAGTCTCAGTTTCGTTAAGCTCAAATTCTAACGTGATGTTGGATGTGCTTTTGCTAGGCTCAGGACTCATAGCCAATAAATGACGAGCGCCGCGAGTGCGATGGCGGAGAGGAAGACCTTTGGGCATCTGTCGTATCGGGTCGCCACACGT
>NZ_JAMQGO010000019.1 GCF_023703375.1 Lutimaribacter degradans | reverse complement strand
TGCACATGGAAAGACGAATGCCCGGCGGTGTAACAGCTTGCCCGCGAAACGCCACCCGAAAGGGCCGGCACGCCGCCTTGTCAGGCCCCCCACCGCCGTTTAGGGAGAAGGCCGGCAAGGCGATCCCGGGGGGCGGTGCATGACCAGGAAATACTTTGGAACCGATGGCATTCGCGGCCGCGCCAATACCGGCGTGATGACCGCGGGCTTCATGGTCAACCTGGCCTCGGCGGTGGGCACCTATTTCAATGCCAATGCCGAAACCCGGCGCGTGGTGATCGGCAAGGATACCCGCCGCTCGTGCTACATGCTGGAAAACGCGCTGACCGCGGGCTTTACCGCCACCGGCATGGATGTCTTTGCGCTGGGGCCGCTGCCCACGCCGGCGGTCGGGCTGCTGACCCATTCGATGCGGGCCGACCTGGGCGTGATGATCTCGGCCAGCCACAACCCGTTCCACGACAACGGCATCAAGTTCTTCGGCCCCGAGGGATACAAGCTGTCGGACCATATCGAACGGGAAATCGAGGTGCTGCTGGATAGCGGGGCCTTCAACATCGACCCCGATTATATCGGCCGTGTGGCCCGGCTGAACGACTCGGTTGCGCGCTACGTGGAATATGCCAAGACCACGGTGCCCGGGCGGATTCGCCTCAACGGGCTCAAGGTGGTGCTCGATTGTGCCAACGGCGCCGCCTACAAGGCCGCGCCAGAAGTGCTGTGGGAGCTGGGCGCCGAGGTGATCACGCTGGGCGTGTCGCCCAACGGATACAACATCAACCGCGATTGTGGCTCGACCCAGCCGCAGGCCGCCGCCCGGATGGTGCGCGAAACCGGCGCCGATGTCGCCATCTGCCTGGATGGCGATGCCGACCGGATCATCATGCTGGACGAAACCGGCGCGATCATCGACGGCGACCAGATCATGGCGCTTCTGGCCACCCGCTGGGCGCAGGCCGGGCGGCTGCGGAAGAACACGCTGGTGGCCACGGCCATGTCCAACCTGGGGCTGGAAACCTACCTTGCCGGGCAGGGCATCACCCTCAAGCGCACCGATATCGGCGACCGCTACGTGGTTCAGGAAATGCGCGATCACGGCTATAATCTGGGCGGTGAGCAATCGGGCCATATCGTGATGACCGATCATGCCACCACCGGCGACGGGCTGGTGGCGGGGCTGCAGGTGCTGGCCATGCTGAAGGAAAGCGGCGACAAGGCCAGCCGGCTGACCCGGGTGTTCGAGCCGGTTCCGCAGATCCTGGAAAACGTGCGTTACACGCCGGGGCAGGCGCCGCTGGACAGCGCGGCCGTGCAGGCCGCCATCGCCGATGGCCGGGCCCGCCTGGGCGACAGCGGCCGGCTGCTGATCCGCAAGTCGGGCACCGAATCGCTGATCCGGGTGATGGGCGAGGCGCATGACGAAACCCTCCTGCGCGAGATCGTCACGCGCATCTGCGACGTGATCAGGGACGCCTGAGCGCACCCGCCCCGGCAGGCGGCCCGGTTTTCGGGCCGGGCCCGTGCAGGGGCGCCGCGATGGCCCGCGCAGGGACACCGCGATATTGTCATTGGCACACCCTCGTGACACAAGGTTCCCGTTGTGACTGAAGGGATTTGATCGATGAGAATTCTCATGGTGGGGGCCGGGCTTTCCGGCGCGGTGATCGGGCGCAAACTGGCCGAGGCCGGGCATGACATCACCGTGGTGGACGCGCGCGCCCACGTGGCGGGCAACTGCCATACCGAGCGCGATTCCGCGACCGGCGTCATGGTGCATGTCTACGGGCCGCATATCTTTCATACCGACGACGAAGAGGTGTGGAACTACGTCACCGGCTTCGAGACGTTCAAAGCCTACAAGAACCGGGTCAAGACCACCTCGAAGGGGCAGGTCTTCTCGCTGCCGATCAACCTGCACACGATCAACCAGTTCTATGGCAAGACGATGCGGCCCGACGAGGCGCGCGACTTCATCTCCGAGGTTGCCGACACCTCGATCGAGGATCCGCAGACCTTCGAGGAACAGGCGCTGCGCTTTGTCGGCCCCGATCTCTACGAGGCGTTCTTCAAGGGATACACGATGAAGCAATGGGGCATGCACCCTTCCGAGTTGCCCGCCTCGATCCTCAAGCGCCTGCCGGTGCGCTTCAATTACGATGACAACTATTTCTTTCACAAGTTCCAGGGCATGCCGGAAAACGGCTATACCGCCATGGTCGAGCGGATCCTCGACCACCCGCGCATCTCGGTGCACCTGAACACCGCCTTCGAGCGCGCCGAGAAGGACCAGTGGGACCACGTCTTCTATTCCGGCCCGCTGGATGGCTGGTTCGATTACGCGTTGGGGCGGCTTGGCTACCGGACGCTTGATTTCGAGCGTTTCACCTACGAGGGCGATTACCAGGGCTGCGCGGTGATGAATTACGGCGAGGAAGATGTGCCCTATACCCGCATCACCGAGCACAAGCATTTCAGCCCCTGGGAAAGCCATGACGGCTCGGTGCTTTACCGCGAATTCTCGCGCGCCTGCACGGCCGATGACATTCCCTATTACCCGATCCGCCAGGTGCGGGAGAAGGCGCTGCTGGCCGATTACGTGGCGCGGGCCGAGAAAGAGACCGGCGTGACCTTCGTCGGCCGCCTGGGCACCTATCGCTATCTCGACATGGATGTGACCATCCGCGAGGCGCTGGACACCGCCGATGCCTTCCTTGCGCAGGGGCAGGACACCCCGGCCTTCGTGAAGGCACCGCTCTAGGGGGAGCGGCCCCGCCGTGGCAAACCTGCGCCTGCCGGCCAAAGGCAACGTTCGGCACCAGACGAGTTGAGAGAATATGTATGCCTCGGGAATTGCTTCTTCATATTGGCTGCCACAAGACAGGCACAACGACCATCCAGCACACCCTTAAGGCAAACGGGGCGGCGCTGGAGGCCCAGGGCCACTGCTTTGTCGCCCCCGAGGGGCAGGCCACGCTGCACCAGGCCATTGGCCCGGTCGCGTGGGGAAAGGTCGCCCGGCAGGGCTTTCATGTTCGCAATGCCGCGCTGTTGCGCCGCCTGTTCGCCGAGGCGCCACAGGATCGGGTGATCGCCTCTTCGGAAAACTTCTCGTTCTTTTTCCGGCCCCAGCATATCCGTCAACTGGCGGCGCTGGTGCATGATTACTTCGACCGGGTCCGCATCATCGTCTACCTGCGGCGCCAGGATTCGCACGCGGTGTCACACCACCAGGAAGGCGCCAAGAACAATCGCCATGCCGAAGCCGAGATTTTCGGCAGCGGCACGACGTCGCTTCCCTGGAACGGGCCGGGGCTGGACCAGTACCTCGATTACAACACCCGGATCGGGTACTGGCTGGATACCTTCGGAGAGGACAACGTGATCGTGCGGGTCTGGGACCGCGAAACCCTTCTGCAGGGCGATGCCTGGCATGATTTCGCGGTGACCGCCGGGCTGGACCCCGCCGGGTTGGACGTGAGCAAGAATCTCAATGTCTCCTACGGAATGACCAAGACAAAGCTTGGCCATCTCATGAACGCCCAGGATGTGCCGCCCGACCTGCGGGGCCTTATCATGCGGGCGCTACCCGACGATGCGCCGCAAATGCCCGCCCGTATCGAGGCGCAGCGCTTCTATGACCGCTACCGCGCCGGCAATGTCGCGCTGAACGCCCGGCTGGGGGGGCGTGATGGCAGTGACCTGTTTTCCGACGATTTCTCGTCCTACCCGGAAGACCCGTGCGAAACCTGGACCGAACAGAGCGCCAACCAGGCGATCAGCCTGCTGCTTGGCGCGATGAACGATTGGCATGCCGATGTCGGCGTCCCGCAGCTGCGCGCGGCCGCGAGGCTGGCAAAACAGGCGGACAAGACGGAACTGGCGCTGCGCCTGATCTGCGCGGCTGAAAGGCTGCGCCCGCATGGCACGCTTATCGCCAGGCTCAAGGCAGAGCTCGACGGGCAGGCTTGACCGCGACAGCCGGAATGGCGGCCTGTGCGATCATCCCCGCGCGCCCCGTGACATCGGCCTTCGGGGCCGGGGGCCAGGCCGCATCGCCCGCGTGCCCGGGGAAACGGGCGATATTCAGGTGTCGGCCGGGGCAGCAATAGCGGTGGCGGCACGATCCTGTGCCGGGACATTCAGCCTGTCTTTCCAGAAATCCCGCGTTGTCAGCTGCTCGTAGCCCTCGCGCCAGCGATCCCGGATCGCATCGTAGTCGCGCCACAGCTGGCGCAACAACTTGAGATAGCTCCAGGCCGCGCCCCAGGCGCGCCGCTTGTCGTGCTGGACGGTATAGGCTTTCCTGCCATCGGCCGACACATAGGTGATCCGGGCCGCGCCCCAGATCGGCCGCCGCGCGCCCCGCGCCTCGGCCGGCAGGGTGATATGGTTGCCGAACCGTGAAAAGAACGGCAGCAGGTGGCCGTTGAGCGTGATTTTCATCAACGCCCGGTCCAAGCGTCGATCCGGGTCGAAACGGCGCCGTTCGGCCGGCGGCTCGCCCTCCAGCGGGCGCCAGACCTCAAGCTCCATCAGCTCTTTGATCTCGGCGCGGCGCCGGCTCATATCCGCGTTCTCGCGAAAGAACCCGGGCCCCGCGATCGCGTCACGCAGCGACAGCGTCACCGCCGACAGGGTTTCGTAATGGCACGACAGGAACGACCGGACGAAAAACCATGCCGCGATCTTGATCACCCCCTTGCGCCCGACCTCGAGTTGGGGCGGAACCAGGTGGTTGGCCAGATGGCTGCGCAGGTCGAGATACAGCGTCTGCGGCGATTCCTTGGACGAGAAATCCTCGTCCTGGAAACAGATCACGCCGGGCAGGGGCACGGTGCGAAACCCGTTCATCAACGAGAAACTTATGTCATCGCCGCGCACGAAAAAGGGAAAGGGCATGTGCCGGACCCGGTTCACCGGAAAGGCGAAATACCACCAGCCACCGTAGTAATCGGCCGGCTTGTCGGCGGTGCTGGCGAATTCCATGTCCGTCACGTCCTGCCTTTCGCGCAGGTCGAGCCCCTTGAACTGGGGGTGGCACAAGTAGTGGAACCTGGCCCCGTTTTCCCACATCTGCCAGCGATGCTGGGCGTTGGCCAGCGCACCGCAGACCGCCACGTTCTCGTCCAGCGCATGGGCCAGGAACATGCAGCTACGCTCGATCGCCTGCATGTGCACGGCCGCATCGTCATCCATGAACAGGCAATGGCTTGCCCCGCGCGCCTGCGCGGCCAGCAACCCGCGGGCAAACCCGCCCGAGCCACCCAGGTTTTCATTGGCGATCGGCGTGACATGTGCCGAGGGGGCGATCTCGGCGCTTTGGCCATTATCGACCACCACCAGGTGCAGGTGATCCTTCAGCGCCGAGCGGGACATGAACGCCTCGAACCGCGCGACGGTGTTCTGCACCGCCGCTTCGCGCCTGAACGTGGTGATCGACAGCATGATCTGCGGGCTGCGGCGCGGGGCCTGCTCGGTGCGCCACTGCGCGGCGCGCAAGGCGCCCGGGCCAAGCGCCTTGAGCTGGAAGAACACGACACCGCGATTTTCGAACCCCCCGGGCTGCCGCAGCGCAAAGGATTGCGGCTGGCCGGCCTCAAGCCTGATCACGTCGTTGATCATCCGCGTTCGGGAGTGCTGGGGGTAGGCATGGAACACCACGAGCTCGAACGTGCCTTCGCCCTCGAGCTCCAGCGACAGGTCCTCGAGCCCGCAATACTTGTGCCATTTCCCGACATTGAACAGGTTCATAGCGGTGCCGAAATCGGCGAGCCCGCCGGATACAAAGCGGATTTCCCGGTTCGGCATCGACAGGGCCGCGCCCTGGTCGAGCCGGACGTAAAGATCCCGTTCGGTATTCAGGCCTGGCTCGGGCCAGATCAACGACTGCAACGGGGCATCCTTGAGAGCCATCGGGTATCAGCCTTTCTTGGGTGCGGAGTTACGGGCAGTATGGGGAAGGCCATGGTCGGCCCTGGTTTCCCGGATGAGCGGCGCCACGCATGACATGGGCGGTTCCGAACTGGCTAAAGCGCGGCCTGGATATTTCGCGCCAACATACTCTGAATGAAAGTGGGGCCGTTGTCAGCGGGACTCACGTGAATGGCGGGCGCGGTGATCATCTTGTCCCTTTCTGTAACGGGCTGCCAGTAATCAGGACACGATTTCCGTCTCTAAACTTTGCAGAAAAGCCCTGGTTTCCAAGTTTTGTATCTCGTTTTCATGCCGGCGCAACCTCGCCAGAGCGTGCCGGAATACCTCTGCCTCCGGCACCAACTGCGTGTTGCGCGCCTCCTCCAGGTCCGGGAAGAAGGGAGCCTTGCCTGAAGCGTCCTCCAAAAAGGCGTGGATTGGCGTAAAACGCTCGACCAGCTCGGCCCGGTTTCCGGCTCCAAACAACTCGATTTCGGAGGATTTCGGCAGACCCATTAGCGGCGTCAGTTTGCGCAGCAATTGCCGCAATTCCTCGGCCTGTGGCTTGGGCAGCACATGATTGCCGCGCCGAACGATCTCGTAGATTCCGCGATGTAGAGATTCATTCGTTCGTTTTTCTGCGGCCATTCGCCTTGGGAAGCGCAATCCTGATTGCGCGATGAAATCTGCCACTGAGCCGCCAGATTCCTGCACATGGGCATAATTCCGGAGAATGAACCGGGCGTCGGGCAGGCCCTTCAGCCAGCCCTCCAGCATCAGTTGGTAATCGAAATGAATGTTTGTGAAATAGTCCCGCATCCCCTCCTCACGCAACGGTGCCAGCTTGTGGCCAAACTTCAGGCGCTGTCCGTGCCAAGAAGACAGGTATTCGTCGATCCTCCGAAGTGTGGCGATTACCGTGACCTCTGACTCGGGGGGGAAAATCTCTTTCAGGCGCTGGATCAAGGCGGGATCGGCTGGGGCAAAATTGGCAAACACCTCGGCGGCAAGGATCACCGCCTTGGGCTGCAGAAACGTGATCTGCTGGCGAATGGCATGGATCATTTGGGGCAGGGCTGGCAAACCTTTATGAAAAGGAGGCACCTTGCCTTTCTTGCGCTCGGCCAGCATCCGGAAAGCCAGGGCGTTATGCGGTTCGCGAGAATTGATAGGCAATACCGCTTCCGGGGTGTGGCGCCCTACAGCCATAGCCAGCATCGATGCCATGGCTTCGAAATCGACGGCAGGGTAAAGAATCCCTGCCTCGGCCAGGGTCACGCTATTGCGGGCCAGGAAATCCTGCAAAGATGTCGAGCCGACCTTGTGATGCCCGATGAAAAGAATGACTTTCATACGTTCGATAAATCTCTTGTTTCCTGGCCCGCATCACGCCGATCATGTGGAATAATATGCGGTTCAAACACATTCCTGACGCAGCATATATTCTGGCCCCATGGTCGCAAGATTGTTCAATTTGGCTTATAGATCAAGCGGCGTCGCCCTGTGAATTCAGCCGCGTGAGGTGTTAAGAATCCGTCCAGGCAAAGGGTGAACCATGAAACGGCTGAACGGCCCGGATCAGATGACGATGCCCCCGGTGCCATGCTGTCGGCGCGGCGGGGCCGATCACTCGCCGAAAACGTGTAATTTCGTGTTTCAAGTCGCCCGAAGCACGGTCTAGACTGGGGCGTGACGCATTTCCCGCCCGGCCGGCAAGAAAAGGAGGCCACAGCAATGGCGCTGACCGATGAAAGCCGGCCCATGATCACCCCCGTTCTGCTTTGCGGTGGCTCTGGCACGCGGCTCTGGCCGGTGTCGCGCAAATCCTACCCCAAGCAATTCTCGCAACTGGTGGGCCCGCTGAGCCTGTTCCAGGCCTCGGCCGAGCGGTTGTCGGGGCCGGGCTTTGGCGCGCCGGTGATCCTGACGGGCGATCCGTTCCGCTTCATCGTCACCGAGCAGCTGGCCCGGATCGAACAGGCGCCCCGCGCGATCCTGATCGAACCCGACGGGCGCAACACCGCGCCCGCGATCCTGGCTGCCGCGCTATGGCTTGCGCGGGACGATCCCGGAGCGTTGATGCTGGTGGCGCCCTCCGATCATGTCATCCCCGACCCCGGGGCCTTTCGCGCCGCCATCGAGGGGGGCGCTTCGCAGGCCGCCGCCGGCAGGATTGTCACCTTCGGGATCATCCCGACCCGGCCCGATACCGGCTATGGCTATCTTGAGCTGGAGCCCGGCGCCCGTATCGATGCCGACACCCCCCAGCCGCTGGCGGGGTTCGTCGAGAAACCGGATGCGGCCCATGCCGCCCGGATGCTGCAGGACGGGCGCTTCCTGTGGAACGCGGGGATCTTCCTGTTGCGGGCCGATACCGCCATCGACGCCTTTCGCACCCATGCCCCGGCCTTGCATGAAGCGGTTGCCGCGTCGGTGGCGGCGGCCCGTTCGGACCTGGGGTTCACCCGGCTCGACCCCGGGGCCTGGGACGCAGTCGAAGATATCTCGATCGACTATGCCATCATGGAAAAGGCCCGCGACCTGGTGGTGATGCCATACCCCCATGGCTGGGACGACCTGGGCAGCTGGGACGCGGTCTGGAACGCGGGCGGCCCGGATGACCTGGGCAATGTCTGCTCGGACCGGACCCATGCCATCGATTGCCACGGCACGCTGCTGCGCTCGGAGGCCGAGGGCACGGAGCTGGTGGGGATCGGCCTGCAGGACATCATCGCCGTGGCGATGCCCGACGCGGTGCTGGTGGCCCACAAATCCCAGGCCCAGCGGGTCAAGGAGGCGGTCACCGCGATGACCGCCCGCGGCATCGACCAGGCCAATGCCTTTCCGCGCGCGCACCGGCCCTGGGGCTGGTTCGAACACCTGGCGACGGGCGAGCGGTTCCAGGTCAAGCGCATCGTTGTCAATCCCGGGGCCGCGCTCAGCCTGCAGGCACACCATCACCGGGCCGAACACTGGATCGTGGTCGCGGGCACCGCCGAGGTCACCGTCGGGGACAAGATGCAGCTGATCAGCGAAAACCAGTCGATCTATGTTCCGCTGGGTGTCGTGCATCGCCTGCGCAACCCCGGCAAGCTGCCCATGGTGTTGATCGAGGTGCAGACCGGCGCCTACCTGGGCGAGGATGACATCATCCGCTACGAAGATCTCTATGCCCGCGACTGACGCCCGACCGGGCGGGGCGCTCTGGCCTTGGGACGGGCAAGCGTGTATCCGGTCCCCGGGACAAGACAGGACATTTTCCATGAGCGACACCCCGGCCGATCCGACCCATGACCCCGCCACGGCCCGCGCCGCCGGGCTGCGGGTGCTGCAACTCGAAGCCGAGGCGCTGAGCCAGATGGCCGCGGCCCTGCCGCAGGGTTTCGAGGCGGCGGTCGCGTTGATCCTCGGGGCATCGGGCCGGGTGATCGTGTCGGGGATCGGGAAATCGGGCCATATCGGGCGCAAGATCGCGGCAACGCTTGCCTCGACCGGCACGCCCGCGGATTTCCTGCATGCCGCCGAGGCCAGCCATGGCGATCTTGGCATGGTGACGCGCGACGATGTCTGCATCCTGATCTCGAACTCGGGCGAAACCGCCGAACTGGGCGACTTGCTGCAATATACGCGCCGTTTCTCGGTGCCGCTCATCGCGATCTCGTCGCGGCCCGGCAGCACCCTGATGCGCGCCGCCGATTGCCCGCTGGCCCTGCCTGACCTGCCCGAGGCCTGCGCCATCGGCCTGGCACCCACCACCTCGACCACGCTGACGCTTGCGCTTGGCGACGCGCTGGCCGTGGCGGTGATGGAGGCGCGCGGGTTCAGCGCCGAAGATTTCCAGACCTTCCACCCCGGCGGCAAGCTGGGCGCGCAGCTCATGCGCGTCGAAGAGCTGATGCATGGCGAAGACGCGCTGCCGCTGTGCGGTCCCGACATGGGCATGACCGATGTTCTGCTGACCATGACCTCGAAACGGTTCGGCATCGCCGCGATGGTCGAGGAGGGGCGGCTGACCGGCGTGATCTCGGACGGGGACCTGAGGCGCAATATCGACGGGCTGATGGAACTGCGCGCCGCCGACATCGCCACCCGCGACCCGGTGACGGTCACCCCCGACACGCTGGCCGGGCAGGCACTGGCGCTGTTGAACGAACGCAAGGTGTCGGTGCTGATGGTTGTCGACGGCGCCGGGGCGCCGGTGGGGGTGCTGCATATCCACGACCTGCTGCGCGCCGGGGTCGCCTGAGATCGCCGGCCCCGCACCCCGGAATATACGAGTTATTTTACATAACAATGATTATGCGAAAATCATCACACCCCCTTGCCACGCCCCGGAGCGTGATTGGACCCGGGCTGCCCTTTCCAATAAGTTAAGAAATTATGGGAGGATTCGGGTGCCATGTCGCAGATACACCGCCCTGACGGGCCTCGGCGGCGTCTGCTTGGGGCGTTTTTGCTGGCGGTGGCGCTGATGACAGGCGTTTCCGCCCCGCAGGCGCGCTCTCCCGATCGCGCGGTGATCCGGCTGAGCTGCCCGGAAAACGCGCAACCGCGCGATCCGCTGTGCCGGGCGATGATCCAGGCCCTGGCGGAAACCGCCGCCGGCCCGACCGTGATCCGCACCGTGGCACGCGGCGACGAGGCCCCCACCCGCCCCGGCGATATCGGCATGGCCCTGCATGTTACAAAGCATGGCGATGGCGTGCTGTCCGGCCACCTGGTCTGGCAAAAGGGCCCGGACGGCGCCCGCCAGACCGGCCAGGCTCATCGCATGACCCTGCGCGATACCAGCTTTTCACCCGAGATCTGTGAACAGTTTACCCGTGAGCTTCTCAAGGCTACACCAGACCTGCATGCCACGCTGACGGCCCCCTGAACTTGCACCGAGGTTATTGATATGTGCACAATTTGTATGGCAACCGCCACGTTTGACCCCACCCGCCACCCTGATGGCGTCACCGACCCGACCCGCGCCTACGTGACGGAAACCACGGATGCGGCAGACGATGTCAGCACGATCTACTCGATCCAGGTGGGCGACACGTTCGGCGGCGAACTGGACCAGGGCGACCGCGACTGGGTCGCCATCACGCTGGAGGCAGGCGAAACCTACCAGATAAACCTGTCCGGTGCACATGGCGGCGGCGGCACACTCCACGACTCTTACCTGCGCCTCCATGATGCCGCGGGACAACTGGTCGCCCAAGACGACGATAGTGGGCAGGTACTCGATTCCGCGTTGAATTTCACCGCAACCAGCGGCGGCACCTATTACATCTCGGCAGGCTCGTACAACGACACCGATTCCGGCACCTACGAGATCGACGTGACACAGGGGAGCTCGCCCGAGCCCCCCGACCCCGGCCCGGGCACCACTGACACGCTGGACGAGTTGGCCAATTACCTGACCGATGGCTTCTGGAACGATGGCGGCTCTGACGGGTTCCGCTTCGATACCCGTTCCGACAACCGGATCACGGTGGACATCACCGACCTGACAAGCGACGGGCAACAGCTGGCCCGCTGGGCCTTCGAAGCCTGGGAAATGGTCGCCGATATCGAGTTCGTCGAGGTGTTCAGCGGCGCCGATATCACGTTTGACGACAGCCAGTCGGGCGCCTTTGCCGGGCCCGACAGCGTGATCGGTGAATACACCACCACCGCCAGCGTCAATATCGGTACCGGGTGGCTGTCGACCTATGGCACGACGATCGACAGCTATTCCTTCTCGACCTATGTGCACGAGATCGGCCACGCGCTGGGGCTGGGCCACCAGGGCAATTACAACGGCAGCGCCACCTACGGGGTGGACGAGACCTTCAGCAATGACAGCTGGCAGATCTCGGTCATGTCCTATTTCGACCAGAGCGACAACACCAGCATCAACGCCAGCTATGCCGAGCTGATGACGACGATGATGGCCGATATCATCGCGATCCAGAACCTTTACGGCGCGCCCGATGCCGCGAGCGAAACCGCGGGCAACACCACCTGGGGCGCCAACACGACCCTGACGAATTACATGGCCGATGTGTTCGATTCGCTGGCCAACGGAACCGGCAATGCCAACATGAACGGCACCGAGCCGGTGGCGATGACCATCTATGACCGGAGCGGGATCGACACGCTGGACCTGTCCTTCAGCACCACCAACGACCGGGTCGATCTGCGCGGCGCGACATTCTCGGATGTCGACGGGCTGATCGGCAATATCGGCATCGCGCGCGGCACGGTGATCGAACACCTGGTCACCGGGTCCGGCAATGACGATATCACCGGCAACGGGGCCGCGAACCACATCCAGGCCGGGCAGGGTAACGACACCATCGCGGGCGCTGGCGGGAACGACAGGCTGGAGGGCCGCGCGGGCGATGACATGATGCGCGGCGGCAACAATTTCGACCGGCTGCTGGGCGGCAACGGCCACGATACGATCTTTGGCGGGAATGGCCGCGACACGATGCGGGGCGGCAACGGCAACGACGTGCTGCATGACAATGACCAGGGCGGGGCCCTGGGCCGCGACCTGTTCTTTGGCGGCAACGGGTTCGACCAGTTGCTGGGCGGCGCAGGCAACGACACGCTGGTGGGCGGCAACGGGCGCGACACCATGCGCGGCGGCGATGGGGACGACCTGCTGCGGGACAACGCGCAGGGCGGAGCCCTGGGCCGCGACCTGTTCTTCGGCGGGGCCGGCGATGACACGATCCTGGGGCGGGGCGGCAATGACACCGCCCGTGGCGATGCCGGCAATGACCGGATCGAGGGCGGCGTGGGCCTGGACCGGCTGTTCGGCGGCAACGGCAGCGACACGCTCCTGGGCGGCAACGGCAACGACACCATGCGCGCGGGCAACGGCGACGACATGCTGCGTGGCGGCAACGGCTTCGACCGGCTGTTCGGCGGCAACAGGCACGATACGATCTTTGGCGGCAACGGGCGCGACACCATGCGCGGCGGCAATGGCGACGACGTGCTGCACGACACCGGTCAGGGCGGGGCCCTGGGCCGCGACCTGTTCTTTGGCGGCGCAGGTGACGACCGCCTGAACATCGGGGGCGGCAACGATACAGCCACCGGCGGCGCGGGGTCGGATACCTTCATCTTCGCGGCCGGCCATGGCGCGGACGTGATCACCGATTTCGACGCCCGGGACGACGACGAGGTGATCGACCTGTCGGCCATCGCGGCAATCGGCAATATCAGCCAGCTTCTGGGCGCGACGACCCGGGTGGGCGCGGATGTGCGGATCGATACCGGGAACGGAAACTCGATCCTGCTCGAAAACGTCAACCGCAGCGACCTGGATGCCAACGATTTCATCTTTACCTGAAAACACCGCGCGTCCCGCAAGGGGCGCGCAAGCATCGGGTTACAGGAATATCACGTCCGAGGCGTCGAAGCCCGCCGCGCTCACGCCTTCGAGGATGACCGCCCCACCGCTCCAATCAAGACGCAGGCCCTGATCGGTTCCCGAGACCGCCAGGTCGGCAAACCCCCGTTCCGTCACATCCAGGTGCAACTGGTCGCGCCCGGGGGTGAAATCGCGGACCCGGTTGACGCCATCCCCGCCGCGAAAGACGAATACATCCGCCCCGGCCCCACCGATCAACAGGTCGAAACCCTGCCCGGCCTCGAGCACATCCCGCCCCCCGCCACCGATGAGCGTGTCGGCATTGGCGCCACCCAGCAACGTGTCATGGCCACCCCGGCCATCGAGCCGGTCACCGCCGCCGCCGCCATCGAGCACGTCGTCACCCGCGCCGCCGCGCAGGGTGTCACGCCCGTTGCCGCCCACCAGCGTGTCGTCGCCATTGCCGCCCAACAGCCGATCGACCCCGTTGCCACCGCGCAGCATGTCATCGCCCGCACCGCCGCGCAGGGTGTCACGGCCGCTGCCGCCCACCAGCCTGTCGTCGCCATTGCCGCCCAACAGCCGATCAAACCCGCCGCCGCCCCGGAGCATATCATCGCCCGCCCCGCCGCGCAGGATGTCGCGCCCGTTGCCACCCTCCAGCCTGTCGTCACCGTTGCCCCCGAACAGCCGGTCGACCCCGTTGCCGCCGCGCAGAAAATCATCGCCGCGCCGGCCATGGATCACGTCATCGCCCGCCCCGCCATGGGCGGTGTCATTGCCGCCGCGCCCCAGGATCGTGTCATCGCCGGCCCCGCCGAAGAACAGGTCACGCCCCGGCGCCCCGCCCTGGCCGGTGTCCCGCAGCACGTCGTCACCCGCGCCGCCGCGCAGGGTGTCGCGCCCGTTGCCGCCCACCAGCGTGTCGTTGCCGGCGCCGCCCAGCAGCCGGTCAAACCCGTTGCCACCACGCAGCATGTCATCGCCCGCACCACCCTCCAGCCGGTCGTTGCCCGCGGCGGCATTCAGCGTGTCGGCCCCATCGCCGCCCCGTAACGTGTCACGCCCCTGCCCGCCTTCGATCCGGTCGGACCCGGCAAGACCATCGAGCAGGTCATTGCCCTGCGCGCCAATCAGCAGGTCGCTGCGCCAATCGCCCACCAGGGTGTCATCCCCGGGGGTGCCGCGGGTCTCGTCGGGCAGGGCCATGGGCACCCGCCCCGTTTCCCAATCCAGCGCCGCGCGCAGTTCGCCCGCACTGATCGGTCCGCCACCGGCCCGCCGTATCTCGGTCACGTCGCCCCGGATCGTCATCAGCGCCCCCCAGGCGGTGGTCGAAATCTCGACCTGGTCGGTGCTGTAAAGCATCGGGTAGAGCGTCAGGTCGATCCGGTCGCGGCCGGGCTCGAAATCGGTGATCACGTCGCGCGCGTCATCGGGTTCGAGCAGGAAGACATCCGCCCCCGCGCCGCCTGTCAGCCGATCATGCCCCTGCCCGTCGGCCAGCGTGTCGTTGCCCGCGCCCCCGACCAGCGTGGCAGCGCCCGCACCCCCCGACAGCAGGTCGTCGCGCCCCGTGCCGTCAAGCCTGCCGCTTGCCACCTGCCGCGTGATCCCCTGCCCCGCCAGCGGCACGGTAAACTGGCTCAGCCCCGGCTGGTCATGGCTGGCCACCAGGATCTCGATTCCACCGGGGCCCATCGCCGCGGTCATGGCCGAGATCGACGCCAGCCCCCGCCCGCCGGAATCGGCGATCGTGTCGAGATGCAACAGCCGCCCGTCGGGCAGCATCGTGAACAGGCTGATCCCGTCATCGCCCCCGGCCACGACCACGTAAGAGCGGCCCTCATGCGTGACCACCGCCATGTCCTGCACACGGCCAAACCGGGTGGCCAGCGTGTCGAGCACGTGATCCACCGGGCGCAGCCCGCCCGCCGTGGTCAATTCCATGACGCTCAGCGCCCCGCCCTGCCCCTGATCGGCCGATGACGCGACGACCAGGAAGGTGCGCCCGCCCGCCCGGGCCAGTTCAAGCGCCACGGGCATGTCCAGGATGCCCATGCCATTCTGCGCGCCCAGGGAATCGCTGATCGCGAGACGGCCGGTCGGGGCGTCGACGGCAAAGGCGCTGACCCCGTCCTCGTCAGCGCACAGGGTCAGAAGGTAGGACCGGCCGCCCAGTTGCGCCGTCACCATTTCGACCGGTGACGCCAGGTGGCTGCCCGCGCTGTCATGGATGACGGAGGCGCCCCGCAACCGGCCCTGCGCATCGGGTGCCAGGCTGGTGACCGTGCCCGAACCCGACGCGACATGGACAAAGCCCGCGGCCGACACGGCCAGCACCCCCGTCGCCCCGGCCTGGAGCGCGGGCATCGCGACGGTGGCGGCCGGCCCCAGGGTACCATCCTGTTCCAGCGCATAGCCAACCAACCCCTCGCCTGCCGCCTGCCCGACGATGGCATGGGGGACACCGTCGACCTCCAGCACCGCGACCTCGCCCGTAAGGGATGCGGCAATGGAATCGGTATAGGGCGTGGCCGACACGACCCCGGCCACCCCGCCGGCCCCCAGCGACAGGCTGACCAACGCACCATTCGGCCCGCCCGCGGCCAGGATCGTCGGCCCCCGGTCCCCCGGCACGACCTCCAGCGCGCGGATATCGTTTTGCAAACCGGACAAATCCGCGCCGATCACGGCGCGATGCAATATCGTTGGCATCCCACACCTCTCACCCCGGTGCCCGGCCATATCCGTAGGCTGCAAAGCAGCACCGGCGCGGGGGAAAAACCGGGCAAGACCGTGGCTTTTCCGCTGATTTAGAGACGTGTTTTCAGAAGGTTTGAGACGTTTTGCCGTCTCAACGCATCAGGCGCTCATGCATGTCAATGGCCTCTTCGATATCCTCGAAGTAATGCAGATGCCCGCGATCGAGCACGAGACCCGAGTCACAAAAGCGGCGCAGTTCGGGCATCGAATGGCTGACCAGGATCGCCCCGCTCCGCTCCATCCGGTTGCGAAACACCGCCTGGCTCTTGCGCTTGAAGGCCGCGTCCCCCACCGCTGTCACCTCGTCCACGAGATAGGTATCGAAACGGATCCCCATCGAGGTGCCGAATGTCAGCCGCGACTTCATACCCGCCGAATAGGTGCGCACCGGCATGTGGAAATGTTTGCCCAGCTCGGCAAAATCCTCGACAAAGGCGATCAGGCTGTCGGTATCCACCCCGTAGATGCGGGCCACGAAACGCACGTTCTGCGCGCCGGTCAGCTCTCCGTGGAACGAGCCGCCAAAGGCCACCGGCCAGGAAATCGTGCCATCCGAGACCACCCGCCCCGTATCGGGCCGCATGATCCCGGCGATGATCTGCATCAGCGTGGATTTCCCCGCCCCGTTGCGCCCCAGGAGCGCCAGCGACGCGCCCGTGGGCAACGTGATATTGAGGTCGTCGATCACCAACCGGCGCTCGCCGCCGACCCAGAAGCTCTTGGAAAGGTTTTCGAAACGGATCATCCCGCCAGCTCCGCCTGGTGCCTCATGCCCGGTCGCGCAGCGAATAATAGACCAGCGCCAGGATCCCCCAGCCCAGCGTCAGGATCAAAGCCGCCAGCCCGAAGATCATGAAACGCTGCGGATATTCCGGCTCTTCGGCCAGGGTCGGCTCGATATAGGCGGCCAGGTAGCGGGTCTGGCGCTGTGCTTCGGCCTTGGCGCTGTCCCAGGCGGTGAGCGCCGCGCGATAGGTCTCTTCGGCGAATTCCCGCTCGACGGTCAGACCTTCGAATTCCGAGATCAGCGTGGGGTAATCCTCTCCCGTCGACAGCACCTCGGTGGTGGCGAAGTTGCGCCGCTCTTCGGCGATGCGGTCGCGGATCACCTGGATGCGGCGCAGCGCCTGGACCATGCGGGGGTCGTCGCCCTGGGTGGTCTGGCTCAACTCGTCGAATGCCACCAGTTCGGCGGCCAGCTGCTGTTGCAATGTGCTCATCACCCCCATGCGGCCCTGGATATCGGATTCCAGGTCCACGATCTGGGTGCGTGTCCGGAACCGCGTCAGCGCGGCACGGGCCTCTTTCAAGCGTTCCTGGGCCTGCTCCAGGTCGGCCTCGGCATAGCGGATCGCATCGAGCCGGGCCGCCTCGTTGAGCGCGTTGACCATCTTCTGGCTTTCCCGGACGACCTCGGTCGCGATATTGCGGGCCATTTCCGGGTCGAATGCCAGAACCCGCAGCTCGGTCAGCCCCGTGGACTGGTCAAAAGACACCCGCACGATGCGATCCCAGAACCAGTGCAGATCCTCGATCGAGGCATCGGGCCACAGGGCAAAGACGGGATCGCGCGACCAGTAGCGGGCGTAATAGTCACGCAGGCCGAGTTTCTCGTCGATCCGGCGCACCACCGCCTGGCTGCGGGTATATTCATACAGCACATCGCCATCGGCCGAGCCGCTGGCCCCGGTCAGGCTGGCCAGGCCGCCCAGGAGATCGGTCGCGCTGGCCCCCTCTTCCTGGCGCACGGTAAACCCGGTGGTCGAGGCGTATTGATCCTCGGCCACCAGCCACAGGTACAGCGCCAGCAGCACAAGCGGCAGGATCACGCAGGCGACGAAGCCCGCGATCAGCGCCCAATGCCGCGTCTTCATCCGGGCCGGTTCGGCCATGGGGCGCACCTGGACGGTCGGTGCGGCCCCCCCCGGCTTTTTCGGCCTTTTCGGCTTTTGCGGGGTTTGCTGCACGGCATCGGCCTCCTCCGGGGACGGCCCGGGTTTCGGACCGGAGTTCCGTTCCGTCTCGGGAAGCGGGGGCTGATTTGAAGGGTCACCCTTTTTAAATACTTTTTTCAATTGCTTACCCTGGCCAAACCCGTTTGAAAGATGGGGCAGTATTCTACATACTGTTGCAGAACCTTGCCACAGGACGCTACGCGATGTCTGCCACCGATATTCCGCCGCCACAATCCCCCGGCTCCGGGGTGGCCAGCACGTACCGGACAGGGCGGACCGTCATGGCCCTGATGCTGCGCGAGATGTCGACGCGCTATGGCCGGTCGCCGGGCGGGTATATCTGGGCCATACTCGAACCGCTGGGCGGGGTGTTCATCCTGGCCATCGGGTTCTCGCTGTTGCTGCGCAACCCGCCACTGGGCAACAATTTCATCCTGTTCTATGCTACGGGTTTCGTGCCGTTCATCCTGTACCAGAACGTCTCGACCATGGTGGCCAGGGCGCTGAAATTTTCCAGGCCGCTGCTGCGATACCCGGTCGTGAGCTGGATGGATGCGATCATCGCGCGCTTCGTGCTGAACGCGCTGACCGGCATCCTGGTAGGCCATATCGTGATATTCATCGTGCTGATGCTGACCGACAGCCGGGCCATGCTGGATGTCATGCCCATCCTCACCGTGATTGGCCTGGTGCTGCTGCTCAGCCTGGGGGTCGGCATGCTCAACTGCGCGCTGTCGGGGCTGATCGACGCCTGGGACATGATCTGGTCGGTGGCGACACGGCCCCTGTTCATCGCCTCGGGCGTCCTGTTTCTCTACGAGGACATGCCGCGGGGGGCGCAGGATATCTTGTGGTACAACCCGCTGTTCCACATCGTCGGGCTGGCGCGCACGGGGTTCTATGCCACCTACGAGGCCGCCTATGTCTCGGAGTTGTACGTGGTGGGTTTCAGCCTGATCGCGCTGTTCATGGGTATCGTGCTGTTGTACCGCTACCACCGCGATATCCTCACCCGCTGATGCCTAGCCCCGGCCGTTCCGCCAGCCCTTGACCGTATCGTGGCTGACATCGGTGCGCCGCAATATCCCGTCGCGCAACGCCCGGGTCACGTAGCCCAGGAAGGCCCGCCGCTCGCCGGAATGGTGGCGCACCTTCAACAGCCATTTCAGCGCCGCGGCCGGCGCCACCAGCACGAACAGCCGACCCGAACACAACCGGTAGACCATCAGCAGGTTGCGGTAGTGGTAATAGCTTTTCCACAGGGGGCGAAACCGCTTGTCGGTCTCGCTATGGGTCGAGAAATCATGCTCGAACACCAGGCTCGGGTCGAACAGGATACGGCCCCCTGCCCGGCTCAGCGTCAGGGTATAGAGCGTGTCATCGCCGTAGATGAACAGCTGCCCGTCGGGATACCCCGCCCGCGCCACCGCCGCACGGCTGATGAACAGCCCCACGAAAGAGGCCGAATCCACCGCCCTGGGCCCGGCATCGGGCGCATAATCGGCCGGCCCGAGATGAAACCCGTCGCGCCCCCGGCCCAGGAGCGTGCGCCACAGGATGCGCCGATGCCAGAACGGGTTCACCGCCGGGCGGTTCATGTCGCAGATCTGCTTGTCCGGGCCCGGCAGGTAGACCGCCGCCGCCCAGGCCTCGGCGGTCGACCTGTCGGCGGCCTGGAATGTCTCCAGCGTTCCCGGCGTGGGGCGGGAATCGTCATCCATCACCACCAGCCAGTCAGGGTCGAACCGCTCCATCGCCAGGCGCATGCCGATTTCAAAGCCCCCGGCCCCGCCGCAATTGCTGGCGCAGCGATGCACCGCGAGGCGCGGATCGTCCTGCGTGGCCAGCCATGCCCCGGTGCCATCCTGCGAGGCATTGTCGACCACCAGAACCGCCTCGAGCTGCGCAGGGGGCGTTTCCAGCAACCGCCTCAGCGTCAGTCGCAGCTTGTCCAGCCGGTCATGGGTGACGACAACGGCCACCAGCCGCCCCATGCTTGCTGCCTGCTTGTGCATTACCCCTGCCCGTCTTGCATATCCTTGACATGCGCATTGCTCATAAACGCCCTGAAAAGTCAAACCGGCCCGGCGGCGTGGGCGACCAGTGGCACAGCGCCGCCTTGCCCAGCCCCCCCGATCCGGGGCACAAGCGTCCATGACGCGCCGATACAGGATTTGAGCATGACCGTTGCATTGATCGTTCTCGCCGCCGGCAAGGGGTCGCGCATGAAATCGGACCGGCCCAAGGTGCTGCACCCCGTCGCCCATGCGCCGCTGCTGTGGCATGCCCTGCGCGCGGGGGCCGCCCTGGCGCCGGAAAAGACCGTTGTCGTGGCCGGCCACGGCGCGGAGAAAGTGACGGAATCGGCCCGCGCCTATGACGAAGCCGCCGAGGTGGTGTTGCAGGCCGAACAGCTTGGCACCGCCCACGCCGTGGCGCAGGCCCGCCCCGCGCTGGCGGGGTTTCCCGGCGATGCCGTCGTGCTTTATGGCGACACGCCCTTCATCTCGGCCACGACGCTGCAGGCCATGACCGCGGCCCGCCAGCAGCATGACATCGTGGTGTTGGGGTTCGAGGCCGCCGACCCCGGCCGTTACGGGCGGCTTGTGACCGAGGGCGACCGCCTGCTGCGGATCGTCGAGTTCAAGGACGCCACCGAAGAGGAACGCGCCATCCGCCTGTGCAATTCCGGCGTGATCGCGGCAAGGGCGCAGACCCTGTTCTCGCTGATCGACGCGGTCGGCAACGACAACGCCTCGGGCGAGTATTACCTGACCGATATCGTCTCTATCGCTGCGCAAAAGGGCCTGTCTGCCACCGTCGTCCCCTGCCCCGAGGCCGAGACCATGGGCGTCAATTCCCGCGCCGACCTGGCCTCGGCCGAGGCGGCGTTCCAGGCCCGGGCGCGGGCGACGCTGATGGAAGAGGGTGTCAGCCTGCAGGCACCTGAAACGGTGCACCTGGCCTGGGACACGGTGGTGGGCGGCGACACGCTGATCGAGCCGAACGTGGTCTTTGGCCCCGGTGTCCGCATCGAGGGCGGCGCCACGATCCGCGCCTTTTCCCATCTCGAAGGGTGCCACGTGGGCCGCGATGCGGTGGTCGGCCCCTATGCGCGCCTGCGCCCGGGGGCGGAACTGGCGCAAAGCACCCGGATCGGCAATTTCGTCGAGATCAAGAACGCCCGCCTGGCCCAGGGGGTAAAGGTCAATCACCTCAGCTATATCGGTGATGCCGAGATCGGGGCGTGCAGCAATATAGGGGCCGGCACCGTGACCTGCAATTACGACGGCGTGTTCAAGCATCGCACCGTGATCGGCGAAGAGGCGTTTATCGGCTCGGACACGATGCTTGTGGCCCCGGTCACCGTGGGAGATCGGGCAATGACGGGCTCGGGGTCGACCATCACCCGCGACGTGCCCGCGGGCGCGCTGGCCGTGGCGCGGGCCGACCAGGTCAACAAGCCCGGCCTGGCCCTGCGGCTGTTCGAGCGGCTGCGCGCCCAGAAGGCGCGCCTGTCGACGAAAGACTGATGCAGGGCGGGGCCCGGGTGTTTCGCAGCGCCCCTGCCCCGCATCATGGCAATGGCAGGCCAGCAACAGGGGCGGATCACGAAAGGAGCCCGCAATGCAGATCGAACAGACAGCCCTGCCCGGCGTGGTGATCCTGACCCCGCGGCGATTTGGCGACGCGCGCGGCTTTTTCAGCGAAAGCTGGAACCGGCAGCGCATGCGCGCGGCCGGGCTTGATTACGATTTCGTGCAGGACAACCATTCGCTGTCCGAGGCGGCGGGCACCTTGCGCGGGCTGCATTTCCAGGCCCCGCCCCATGCCCAGGCCAAGCTGGTGCGCTGCGGGCGCGGGCGGCTGTTCGACGTGGCGGTGGATATCCGCCGGGGCAGCCCGACCTACGGCCAGTGGCTGGGGGTCGAGTTGAGTTTCGACAACGGGCGTCAATTGCTGATCCCCGAAGGGTTCCTGCACGGGTTCGTCACGCGCGCGCCGATGACCGAAGTGATCTATAAATGCTCCGACTACTACGCGCCCGATTGTGACGGCGCGGTGGCCTGGGACAGCTGCGGCATCGATTGGGGGCTGGGCGCGGCACCGGTGCTGTCGGAAAAGGATGCCAAGGCCCCGCCCCTGGCCGAGTTCGACAGCCCCTTCACATGGGAGAGTGACACATGAAGATCCTGGTGACGGGCGGGGCCGGGTTCATCGGGTCGGCGGTGGTGCGGCTGGCCATGAGGCGCGGCCACCGGGTGACGAATCTCGATGCGCTGACCTATGCCGCCTGCCTGGACAACGTGACCCCAGTCTCTGACATGGCGGGATACAGCTTCGTGCAGGCCGATATCCGCGATCGCGCGGCGCTGGATGCGGTGTTTGCCGAACACGCGCCCGACGCGGTGATGCATTTGGCGGCGGAATCCCATGTCGACCGTTCCATCGACGGGCCGGGCGCCTTTATCGAGACCAATATCACCGGCACCTACAACATGCTGGAGGCCGCCCGCGGCTACTGGGTCGGGCGGGGCCGGCCCGATGGGTTCCGCTTTCACCATATCTCGACCGACGAGGTCTATGGCTCGCTGCCAGCCGACCCGGCGATAAAGTTTACCGAGACCACGGCCTATGACCCACGCAGTCCCTATTCCGCCTCGAAAGCGGCCTCGGACCACCTGGTGCGCGCCTGGCACGAAACCTATGGCCTGCCCGTGGTGCTGAGCAATTGCTCAAACAATTACGGGCCCTATCACTTTCCCGAAAAACTGATCCCGGTGGTGATCCTGAATGCACTGGCGGGCAAGCCGCTGCCGATCTATGGCGACGGAACGAACATCCGTGACTGGCTCTATGTCGAGGATCACGCCGACGCGCTGCTGCTGGTGATGCAGAAGGGCCGGCCCGGGCGCAGCTACAATATCGGCGGCGGGAACGAACGCACGAATCTTGACCTGGTCCGCACGATATGTGCGATCCTGGATGAAAAGCGCCCCCGGCCCGCCGGCTCCTATGCCGAGCAGATCACCTTCGTGCCCGACAGGCCGGGCCATGACGCGCGCTATGCGATCGACGCCGGCCGCATCCGCGACGAGCTGGGCTGGCGCCCCTCGGTCACGGTGGAAGAGGGTCTGGAAAAGACCGTTCAATGGTACCTCGACAACGAGGCCTGGTGGCGCGCCCTGCAAGATCGGCACGGCGTGGGCGAACGGCTGGGAACCCGCGCATGAAAATACTGGTTTTCGGCAAGACCGGCCAGGTGGCCACGGAATTGCAGGCCCGCGCCGAAGTCATCGCGCTTGGCCGGGACCGGGCCGACCTGTCCGACCCGGCCGCCTGTGCCCGGGCCATCCACGCCCATGCCCCCGAGGTGGTGATCAATGCCGCCGCCTATACCGCCGTCGACAAGGCCGAGACGGAAGAGCACCGGGCCACGATCATCAATGGCGATGCCCCCGGCGCGATGGCGCAGGGCTGCGCGACACGCGGGATTCCCTTTCTGCATGTCTCGACCGACTATGTCTTTGACGGCACCGGCACAGCGCCCTGGCGCCCCTCCGACCCGGTGGCGCCGCTGGGGGCATATGGCCGTTCGAAACTGGCAGGCGAAAGGGCCGTGACCGCGGCGGGCGGGCAATGGGCCATATTGCGAACCTCCTGGGTGTTCTCGGCGCATGGCAGCAATTTCGTCAAGACCATGCTGCGCCTGTCCGAAACCCGCGACACGCTGCGCGTGGTCGATGACCAGGTCGGCGGGCCGACCCCGGCAGGTGCCATCGCCGAGGCGCTGCTGACAATGGCGCGCGCGATGGTGGCGGGGCAGGGGGGCGGTCTCTACCATTTCGCGGGCGCCCCCGACACAAGCTGGGCCCGTTTCGCGCGCGAAACATTTGCCCATGCGGGCCGCAACGTGACCGTCACCGGCATCCCGACCGAAGATTACCCGACACCGGCGGACAGACCACGCAATTCGCGGCTCGATTGCCGCGACATGAAGACCGATTTCGGCATTTCCCGCCCCGACTGGAAACCCGCCCTGGCAGAGATCGTGAAAGAGGTGACAGCATGACGAAACGAAAAGGTATCATCCTGGCCGGCGGCTCCGGCACCCGGCTTTACCCGATCACGCAGGGCCTTTCGAAACAGCTTTTGCCCATCTACGACAAGCCGATGATCTATTACCCGCTGTCGGTGCTGATGCTGGCGGGCATTCGCGACATCGCGGTGATCACCACCCCGCAGGACCAGGAGCAGTTCAAACGCACGCTGGGGGACGGGTCGCAATGGGGGCTGGAGCTGAGCTATATCGCGCAACCCTCGCCCGACGGGCTGGCGCAGGCCTATATCCTGGCCGAGGGCTTTCTCGGCGGGGCGCCCTCGGCCATGGTGCTGGGCGACAATATCTTTTTCGGCCACGGCCTGCCCGAGCAGATGGCCACGGCCGACAGGCGCATCACGGGCGGCACGGTTTTCGGCTATCGGGTGGCCGACCCCGAACGCTATGGCGTGGTTGATTTCGACGCGGCGGGCACGGTGCGTGCCATCGTCGAAAAGCCCGCGCGCGCGCCATCGCCCTACGCGGTGACCGGGCTTTACTTCCTTGACGGGTCAGCGCCCGAGCGGGCCCGAAAGGTCACGCCTTCGGCTCGGGGCGAGCTTGAAATCGTGTCGCTGCTCGAAATGTACCTGGAAGACGGGCTGCTGGACGTTCGGCAGATGGGGCGGGGGTATGCCTGGCTTGATACCGGCACCCACGGCTCCTTGCTGGATGCGGGCAATTTTGTCCGCACCCTGTCCGAACGGCAGGGAATGCAGGTGGGCTGCCCCGAGGAAATCGCTTTCGACAAGGGCTGGATTACCGCCGAGGCACTTGCCCAACGGGCCGAAAGCTTTGCCAAGAACAGCTATGGTCAATATCTGAAAAGGTTGCTGAAATAGCCCCGGCACAGGTTGAACGGCGGCCGTTTCGCGCGCGAAACATTTCAAACATGTGCCTCTAACCGCCAGGTTAGAGACACATGTGGTCAGCGCCAGCCTTCAAGCCAGCGCATCAATGCCTGGCGCATTTCCCCTGTCAGGGCCTCGCCCGACAGTTCCAGCCGGTTCTTGTCGGGATGGTAGCGGGCCACCAGGCCGGGGCGGGGTGTGCTGGCTTGCGCGGCCGACCGGTGCGGCGGTGTCCTGGTGGCACCTTGTTCCAGCCGCGCCGCCCAGCGGGCCAGCCGGGCCTGTTCATCCTCGGCGGTTTTTGCGGGTGCCTCCGCAAGGTCGCGGGCCAGCGCGGCCGCGGCCTCGGGGTCTGCCTCGATCAGCTTGGCCAGGCGCAGCCCCAGCCTTTCGCCGATGGCCTGCGGAAAGCGCAACGCTTCTCCCAATACCTGGACCAGGCTGACAAAGCTGCCAATCTTGGAGCGGCGCGCCCGGGATGCGGCGGAAAACAGGCTCTGTAGCGCCTCTTTCTGGGTTTGGAACACCCGCTGCCCAACCGCGACATGAACGATGCGGGCCCGTTCGAAATAGCTCAGCCCGGCCCGGATCTCGTTTTCCTCGACCATGGCGCGATAGGCATCGGACGCGCTTTCGGGCTGACGCTGAATTGCCAACACGGAGCCATCGCCCTTGCCCTGATCATGCAGCCGGGCGATCGCCTGGCATCGCCGCCAGCCCGAGATCAGGCCATAGCGATCATCACCCGTCGCCACGACCTCGATCGGGGTCTGCTGGCCCCGCATCTCGATCGAGGTGATCAGTGCCTGCATGTCTTCGTCGTCGATCACCACCCGGTCGCGCACCAGGTGATCGAGCTTGATCCGGTCCAGCGGCAGGCGCGTGATCAGGCGCCCCTCTTCACGGGCGCGGGCCATTTCACCGACCACCTCGTCCAACGCGGCCGCGGCCGAGCTGTCGCGGGCGACATCGGCAATCGGCGCGCGCGTCGCCGCCAGCGCGGCCGGGCCCTGGGACGGCGCGGGCGCCTGCGCGTCGGCCCCGTCGAGGAATATCGGGTTGGGGGCGCTCAGGCGCTTGCGTTTGGCCATGCAGGGCCTCCTTTCTTCGTGGGTGCCCGGCAGTCAATGGTGCAAGGAAATGTTTCGCGCGCGAAACGGGTATGCCGTGGCCGGGTCATTCCGCTGCCTCCGCGGCGGCCAGCTCATCGCGGCGCCAGCTGCCAGCCAGCAGGGTCTTGAACGCGGCATAGGTGGCATCGAAGGTTTCCCGGCCACGCACATAGGTTTCGCGGTTGAAATCACGGTAATCGGCCTCGTAGATGCCCTGCACGCTTTCGCCGGCCTGCCCGATCAGGGCGGTGTAATCCTGCCGATGCGGCGACAGGGTAGGGCCCAGATACGCCTGCATCAACGCGGCCAGCTCGGCCTGCTGGGTGCCGTCATAGCGGGTGATCAGCGCGCGCACCGCATCCCATTGAAAGGCCAGCCCCTCGCGGCCCAGGGCCCGGGCGGCCATGTTCTCGGCCTCTTCGATCGAGGCGAACGTGGAATGCAGCATGTCGAAGAAACGGCCGGTGGAATCGAATTCGAGAAACGAGGCCCCCATGGGCACCAGCAGAATATCCGACGCCGCCAACCCGTTGATCGTCAGGTAGCCCAGGGCAGGGGGGGTATCGAGGAAGATCACGTCATATTCGTCAAGCACCCCGTCGGCCTCGAACATGTCGGTCAGCGCATCCCACAGCTTCCAGCCCCGGGCCTGCATGCGCCAGACCGGGATCTGGAACTCGGCCCAGTAAAGGTTGAGCTGGGCGCCGATCAGGTCGATATTCGGCCAATGGGTCGGCTGCACCAGGTTCTGGGCCGTGATCTCGAGCGCTTCGGTCAAAGAGTCGTCGAGCGGCACCGGCGCATCGCCCCGGTCGAGCCGCCGCTGGTTGTCCGCGCGCAGATGCGTGGCGTAATGGCGCGCCAGCAAGGGAAAGACCGTCTGCCACTCATCATCCACCTTGCCCCCGAAGATCGAGGTCATGCTGCCCTGGCTGTCGAGATCGACCACCAGCACCTTGTAGCTATCCAGCGCGGCGGACATCGCCAGGTGCGCGGCGGTCGAGGTCTTGCCGACACCGCCCTTGAAATTTGCCACCGCCACGATTTTCGCCTTCTGCCCGGCAGGGCGGTAGGGCAGGTAGGATTTGGCCTTCGAGCCTTCGGCAGCGAAATGCGCACGCAGGCGCAGAACTTCGTCGAGGGTGAACCACTTGGCGCCACCCTCGGTTTCGGAATGGCCTTGGGGCAGGTCGGGGTTCTGTTTGAGCACGCGGCGGAAATGGCCGGTGGCGACGGGGATCAGGTAGCGGGTGATTTCCCAGGTGGAAAAACGGCGCAGGCTGCGTTTGCCGGTTTCCTCAAGCCCGCGACTGGCCAGGTCGGTGCGCCCCCGGGCGCAAGCCTGGGCGATCGACTGGAAATCTGCCGTGGTCGTCGGAGCGCCAAGCTGCCCCAGCGCGTGATCGGGATCTATCTGTAGATAGGGAGGGAGTGTGCTGCCCATGCGTCGCCTCGCGATGTTCTGTGTTTTCGCCAGTATACGCCAAAAGAGCAGACATGGAAGAAAAGAGCGTATCCCTATGGGGTATTCCTGCTTTTTCCCTGCAAAATCCGGCACTTTACCTTTTTGCGCCATGGGTATTTCCGGGCTACGCAAAAATCTGCCTGTTATTATTTGTTAATTATACGTTACGGGTGTCGTGTGATTTGAGCAAATCCTTTTGAATCCGATGGTTGCGCCGGTTTTTCCGGGTCGTCGCGATTCTGAACCCCCGAAAGGGTGACTCTGATCCCACGCCAAGGTGACTCTGGTCCGCCGAAAGGACGTGGTGACGGGCTGGATCGGACCTGTGGATAACTCTAGGGTGGTGTCACTGAAACCCCGATAGAATCGGGGAGGGATAAAACGCAGGGCAGCAGCCCGAACAGGGCAGATCGGTCTGCCGGGAATCGGGGCGAAGGATATGACGGGGACGGGCGGCATGGGGGCAGATTCAAGAGGCGGCGCGGGCCTGTTGCCGGACCGGCATCCGACGGGCGATTTCTTTGTCTGCGATATTTTCGGTGCGTCGCCAAAGGATGACCTTGGCTCCATGGAACATCCGATCTTTTCGCTGTCGACGCGCCCCGACCGGCGTATCCTGTCCTATGCCCATAACGGGATCGAGGTGCAGGTGACCCCCAGCGTCAGGGGCCGGGCCACGATCCATGACAAGGATATCCTGATCTATTGCATCAGTCAGCTGATGGCCGCGATGAACGCCGGCCGCGCGATCAGCCGTACGCTGCATCTGAAGGCGCATGATCTGTTGGTGGCCACAAATCGCGACACGTCCGGCGATGGCTATACCCGCCTGCGCGAGGCGTTTGAGCGACTGGCCGGCACCCGCATCACCACCAACCTCAGCGCCGGCGGCGAAGAGACGACGCGCGGATTCGGCCTGATCGAGGAATGGGAAATCAAGCGCAAGTCGCGTGGTGGGCGCATGGTGTCGGTGGTGGTCACGCTGAGCGAATGGCTGTTTCGCGCGGTGCTGGCGAAATCGGTGCTGACGCTGAGCCGGGATTATTTCCGGCTGCGCAAACCCTTGGAGCGGCGGGTCTACGAACTGGCTCGCAAGCATTGCGGGCGCCAGCCCGACTGGCGGGTGAGCGTGACGGTTCTGCACAAGAAAACCGGCAGCGCGGCGCCTTTGCGGGTGTTTCGTGCCGCGATCCGCCGGATGATCGCCGATGACCATCTGCCCGATTACCGGCTGGTCGAGGAAGAGGGCGACCTGGTCCGGGTGACACGTCGGGGCAGTGCCCGGCGCCCCGACGCCCCGCATGTCGGCGCTGAAACCCTGGATGCGGCACGTCGGCTGGCTCCGGGCATGGACATATACGGGCTGGTGGCCGAATGGCAGGGCTGGTGGGCCGAAACCGGGCGGGCCCGCCTTTCCGATCCGGACAAGGCCTTCCTGGGCTGGCTGCGCAGCCGCATGACGCCGAAGGGTTAACAAAGAGCAAAGCACGCCCTGTTAGGGTGGCGTCAAACGGGGCAGGTCTATCGCTGGGCCCATCGAAATTCCCGCGAGGATGCCACGCCATGCCGAATACCACCGCTCGGCTGGGCCTGCCGGTGATTGCCCCGTCGCAAGCCCAGAAACACGTCACCCATAACGAAGCGCTCCAGTTGCTTGATACGCTGGCGCAGCTTGTCCTGACCGGCATCGGGAGCGAGACCCCGCCCGCGGTGCCGGCCCCGGGCGAGATCCATGCGCTTGGCCCCGCCCCGACCGGGGCCTGGGCGGGGCAGGGCGGTCAATTGGCGCAATGGGCCGATCCGGGCTGGCTGTTCATGGCCCCGCAAGAGGGCTGGCGGGCCTGGGATGCGGCCGGGGCGCGGCTTGTGGCCTGCCGGGGCGGGGACTGGATACCCGTCACCCCTGATTTCGACAACCTGGACGGGGTGGGGGTCGGCACCGCGTCGGATGCCACCAACCGGTTGGCCGTGGCCGCCGGGGCCAGCCTGTTTTCCCATGCTGGTGCAGGTCACCAGGTCAAGATCAACAAGGCCGGCCCCGGCGAGACCGGAGCGCTGCTTTACCAGTCGGGATGGACCGGCCATGCCGAGCTCGGGTTGGCGGGAGACAATGATTTCCATCTCAAGGTCAGCGCCGATGGCAGCACCTGGACCGAGGCGCTGGTGGTTGACGCCATGAGCGGTCATGTCGGTGGGGCCGCGGTCCAGGCCGACGCCACCGATACGACGGCGGGGCGTTTGGCCCGGGCCGATTACGCGTACGGGCCGGGCAATCTTGTCGGCTCTGCCAGCCAATCCGGCGGCACGCCCACGGGCGCGGTGATCGAGCGGGGCAGCAATGCCAATGGCGACTATGCGCGCTTCGCGGACGGCACGCAGATCTGCTGGGTCTACCAGTTCGCCCTGGACCCCTGCGACGATTCGAGCGGGTCTGTTTTCTGGTCGGGAACCAACACTGCCTGGACATTCCCGGCAGAGTTCCTTGCCGGAACAAAGCCGGTCGTGTCCGGAACATGTGACAATCCGGCGCGGTGGCTGACAGCAGGTGTCCCCGGCAACACGTTCGTTGGCTTCAAGGCGTTCGCAGCCTCGTCTTTCGCCGCAACCACCTATGCGAATGCAATGGCCATTGGCCGCTGGTTCTGAGGAGACACCGCCATGCAGATCACATTTTCCCCCGTTCGCCGCGATGATCGCCCGATATTCGCGCGGCAGGGCGACACGCTGCTGATCGACGGCGAAGCCTTCGATTTCAGTGTCGTGCCCGAAGGCGCAACCCTGCCGGCAGGGGCCGTGGCGTCCGAGTGGATCACAGGCCCCGTCACCCGCGAGGGCGGCGTTCTGCACCTGACCCTTGCGCTGTCGCACGGCCCGCGCGCGCCCGGGGAAACGCTTTTCCCCCGGCCTGTCATGGTGACCGGCGATGACGTGATCGACCTGCCAGCACACAGCCTGCCCGAGGAGCCCGCGACATGAGCAATATCGATCTCACGCAACTTATCACCGCCGAGGCCAGGGCCGCGCAGGCCGCCACGGCCCGTTCCGGCGCGATCAAGGCCGCATGCCGCGCCCTGATCCTGGGCGCCGTGGGCGAGACGGCACAGGCCAATATCGCGCAGGCCGGGGTGATCTATGCCGCGATGCGCGCCGACGGGGTCAGCGCCGATGCAGCGCGCGCCCAGGCCGGGTTTGTCGAGGGCGACCTGGAAACCGCCGCCGCCTGGAAAGCCTGGGTCGCGGCGATGCAGGGCGAATGCCGCCGCGCCATCGACGCGGGCGACGATCCGGCCTGGCCCGCGCTGCCCGTGGGCGTGGCCACGCTGGCCGCGCGGTTCTGAGGGGCGCCCCGCGCCGGCAAACCGGAAGGGCCGCGCTTCATTCTACCGTGACCGATTTCGCCAGGTTGCGGGGCTGGTCCACGTCGGTGCCCTTTTCCACCGCGGTGAAATAGGCCAGCTCCTGGACCGGTACGGCATAGGCAATCGCGGCAAATGGGCCATCGATGGTTGGCATTTCGACCTTTTGCCAGGCCCCGTCGCCGCCATCCTTTAACCCGGGGCCGTCGCTGATCATGACGATCTTGCCCCCGCGCGCCATGACCTCCTGCATGTTCGACACCGTCTTGTCGAACATGCCGTCATGCGGCGCCAGAACGACCACCGGCATTTCCTCGTCGATCAGCGCGATGGGCCCATGCTTGAGCTCGCCGCTGGCATAGCCCTCGGCATGGATATAGCTGATCTCCTTGAGCTTGAGTGCCCCCTCCAGGGCCAGCGGGTAGAGCGCGCCACGGCCAAGGAACAGCACGTGGTCATAGCGGGCCAGCTGGGCGCTGACCGCCTTGATCTGCGGGGCGATCGCCAGGGCTTGCGCGACCTGGCCGGGGACCTGGCGCAGCTGATCGGTCAGCAACCGCTGTTGCGCGGGGTCGATCGTGCCGCGCTGGCGGCCCGCCTGCAATGCGAGCGAGGCCAGAACCGCAAGCTGGCAAGTGAAGGCCTTGGTCGAGGCAACGCCGATCTCGGGGCCGGCCAGGATGGGCAGGGCAAGATCGCTTTCGCGGGCGATCGAGCTTTCCAGCGCGTTGACGACGGACACGACCTTGCCGGCCTTGCCCGTGGCATAGCGCAGCGCGGCCAGCGTATCGGCGGTTTCGCCCGACTGGCTGACGAAGACGGCAAGCGTACGGGCGTCGAGCGGCGCCTCGCGATAGCGGAACTCGGACGCGATATCGACATCCACCGGCATCTGCGCGATCTGCTCGACCCAGTATTTCGACACCAGGCAGGCCAGCGAGGCGGTGCCGCAGGCCACCATGACGACCCGGTCGAACGCGCTGAAATCCACCCCGGCTTCCAGCATTTGCCCGCCCTCGTTGTCGCCGGCATAGTATTCCAGCGCATTGGCCAGCACGTCGGGCTGTTCGGCGATCTCCTTGGACATGTAATGCCGGTGCCCGGCCTTGTCGGCGATGGCACTGTCGAGATCGACGGTGCGGCGGGGGCGGCTGACGGGCTGTTGGGCGGCATTGAGAAACGTGGCACCCGCGCGGGTGACGATGGCGATATCCCCCTCTTCGAGATAGGTGATCTCGTTGGTCATCGGTGCCAGCGCCAGCGCATCCGAGCCCACGAACATCTCGCCCTTGCCCCAGCCGACGGCCAGCGGCGACCCCTTGCGCGCGGCAACGATCAGGTCGTCCTCGCCCTCGAAAAGGAAACACAGCGCATAGGCGCCTTCCAGCTCGGAAACGGTGGCCTTGGCGGCCTCGATCGGGGACAGCCCCTGTGACATGTGCCAGTCACACAGCATGGCGACGGTTTCGGTGTCGGTGTCGGTTTCCGGGGTAAGCTGATGCGCGGCCAGCCGGGCGCGCAGGGCGCGGTAATTCTCGATGATGCCGTTATGCACCACGGCCACGCGGCCCCGCTGGTGCGGGTGCGCATTGACGGTGGTGGCCGCCCCGTGGGTGGCCCAGCGGGTATGGCCGATCCCCGCGGTACCGCGCAACGGATCATGCACCAGCGCGTCCGACAGGTTGGCCAGCTTGCCAAGCGCGCGGCGGCGTTCCAGGCGGCCGCCATTCACGGTGGCGATCCCGGCGCTGTCGTAGCCGCGATATTCCAGCCGCTTCAGCCCCTCGACCAGGATGGGCGAGGCCTGGTGGTTCCCGAGAACACCGATAATTCCGCACATGTTGCCAATCCTGTCTTGCCGTGATGCTGCCGGTTCCCAGTCGCAAAACGCGGCGCAAAAAGCAATTGCCGTCGCATGGGGTGAAGGGCAGGGCGCAAGGATCCGCCTGCATGCAGGCGGAGGTCCGGGGCTCAGCCCTGGGCCTCGGCGCCAAGCGCGGCGGCGATGCGGGCCGCGGCCTGGCCGTCGCCATAGGGGTTCGTGGCGCGCGCCATCGCCGCATGGGCGGCGTCGTCTTGCAGCAGGGTAAGCGCCGCATCGCTGATCCGGGCGGCATCCGAGCCAACCAGCCGGACGGTGCCGGCCTGCACCGCCTCGGGGCGTTCGGTGGTGTCGCGCATCACCAGGACCGGCTTGCCCAGGCTCGGGGCTTCTTCCTGCACACCGCCCGAGTCGGTCACCACGATATGGGCCCGGCGCATCAGCCAGACGAAGGGCAGATAGTCTTGCGGCGCGACCAGGTGCACATCGCGCGCCGTGCCCAGGATGCGGTTCACCGGCTCCTGGACATTGGGGTTGAGATGGACGGGATAGACCACCTGCACATCGCCCCGCGCGGCGATGTCGCGCAGGGCGGTGCAGATCCGTTCGAACCCGGCGCCGAAATTCTCGCGCCTGTGGCCCGTTACCAGAACCATCCGGCGCCCCGGGTCGAGAAAGGCGAACCGCGCCTGCATCTGCGCATCGAGCGCCGGATCGGCCTCGAACCGTGCCTCGATCTCGTGCAGCGCGTCGATGACCGTGTTGCCGGTGACCAGTATCGCCGTGTCGGGGATACCCTCGGCCAGCAGGTTCCGGCGGGCGGTTTCGGTCGGGGCGTAATGACGGTCGGCGATCCGGCCCACGAGCGCGCGGTTCATCTCTTCGGGCCAGGGGGCGTGGATGTCGCCGGTGCGCAGCCCGGCCTCGACATGGCCGACGCTGACCTTGCCGTAGAACCCGGCCAGCGCGGCGGCCAGGGTGGTGGTGGTATCGCCATGCACCAGCAGCCGGTCGAACCGTTCGGCCTGCAACAGGTCGCGCAGCGCCACGAGAATGCGCGCTGTCAGATCGGTCAGGTCCTGGCCGGGCTGCATGATGTCCAGATCGTAATCGGGGCTGATGCCGAACAGGTCCAGCACCTGGTCGAGCATCTCGCGGTGCTGGGCGGTGACGCAGACCCTGACCTCCAGGCCCGGCGTCTCGCGCAGCCGCCTGATCACGGGGGCCATCTTGATGGCTTCGGGCCGGGTGCCGAAAACAACCAGGATTTTCATCGACCTGCCCCCTGCACATGGAAAGACGAATGCCCGGCGGTGTAACAGCTTGCCCGCGAAACGCCACCCGAAAGGGCCGGCACGCCGCCTTGTCAGGCCCCCCACCGCCGT
>NZ_JAMQGO010000018.1 GCF_023703375.1 Lutimaribacter degradans | reverse complement strand
ACGTGTGGCGACCCGATACGACAGATGCCCAAAGGTCTTCCTCTCCGCCATCGCACTCGCGGCGCTCGTCATTTATTGGCTATGAGTCCTGAGCCTAGAAGTAACCGCGCGAAACAAGAACAGCAAGCACGTCAGAGCGAGAGTTCCGGGCGGATGGGACAGGGCAGAAAAGACCTGGTCGAGTCGGCACGGCCGGTCGCAGCCCGACGGTTCTTGTGGCATGTTCCACCCATGCACGGTATCTCGGAATGGCAACGGCGGAGCATTGAATGACCGATCTTGAAACCCGTATCGCGCAGGGGCGTGGCGATGAGCCTGCCGATCTCGTCCTTCGAGGCGGCACGGTGTGGGACTTGGTGACCGACACGCATGTGCCGGGCGATGTGGCGATCTGCGGTGACACGATCGTCGGAATCGGCGGCAGCTACGAGGGCCGTTCGATCGTTGATGTTACCGGAATGACACTGGTGCCCGGCTTCATCGACACGCATTTGCACATCGAATCGTCGCTAGTGACACCGTTCGAGTTCGATCGCTGCGTGACGCCCCTGGGCGTGACAACCGCGATCTGTGACCCTCATGAAATCGCCAACGTGATCGGCACGGACGGCATCCGGTATTTTCAGCAGGCCAGCCAGCACACCCTGATGGATATCCGCGTGCAGCTTTCGTCCTGCGTGCCATCGACGGATATGGAAACCGCCGGTGCCCGGATCGAGGCGGCTGACCTGCGCCCGGTGATGGGCCACCCGTCGGGTATCGGGCTGGCCGAGTTCATGAACTACCCCGGCGTGATTCACCGCGACCCCGCGGCAATAGCCAAACTGCAACTGTTCGAGGGCGGGCATATCGATGGGCATTGCCCACTTTTGTCCGGACACGACCTGAACGCCTATGTCGCGGCGGGCATACGCACCGAGCACGAGGCAACCACCGCCGAAGAGGCACGCGAAAAGCTGCAAAAAGGGATGCGCGTGCTGATCCGTGAAGGCTCGGTTTCCAAGGATCTGCACGCGCTGCAACCCCTGCTCAGCTTGACGACGGCCCCCTATATGGGCCTTTGCACCGACGACCGGAACCCGCTGGATATCGGGGAAGAGGGGCACCTGAATTTCATGGTGTCCGAGCTGATCCGGCTGGGCACGCCGCCGCTGGCAGCGTATCGCGCGGCATCGCTTTCGGGGGCCGAGGCGTTCAGCCTGAAAGATCGCGGCCAGGTCGCACCGGGGCGGCGGGCCGACATCGTGGCCCTTTCCGATGTCGACGCCTGCACGGTCGAGATGGTTTTCGCCGGCGGTGTCCGGGTATGCGAGGCCGCTTTTGCCACGCGCGGCCACGTGGCGCCGGTGGGGCGCAACTCGGTCAAGGCGCCGCGCGTGACAGCTGACAGTTTTCGTGCGACCGCCAACCGCGAAAATACCGACGTGATCGGCATCGTCGAGGGCAAGATCATCACCGAGCACCTGCATGAAACCGTGCCAATACTTGACGGAGACAAGCGCCCCGACCCCGCGCGTGACCTGGTGCGCATCGCGGTGATCGAACGGCACGGGAAGAACGGCAATATTGCCACCGGCTTCGTGCGCGGGTTCGGCCTGCGGGCGGGCGCCATCGCCTCGACCGTGTGCCACGATCACCACAACATCGCCTGCGTCGGTGTCGACTATGCCGACATGGCGCTGGCCGCGAACCGCCTGTCCGAGATCGAGGGCGGTTTCGTCGTCGCGCGGGCTGGCAAGGTGTTGGCCGAGCTACCCCTGCCCGTTGCCGGATTGATGAGCCTTGCCCCCTTCGAAGAGGTGCGCCACGCGTTGGAAGATTTGCGCGCGGCCGCCAAATCGCTGGGTGTCACGCTGAACGAGCCTTTCCTGCAACTGGCATTTCTGGCGTTGCCGGTGATCCCCGCGCTCAAGATCACCGACCGCGGGATGGTGGATGTGACGCGGTTCCAGTTGATCGGCTGACGATCACCGGGCGCGGCCAAGATGCATCCCGGCATCCACCAGCAATGTTTCACCCGTGACATGCCGCGCGGCATCCGACAGAAAGAACAGCGCCGCGTCGGCGATGTCATCCGGCCCCGAGGCAACGTGCAGCGGCGTGGTCGCGGCCACCTGCGCCTCTTTCTCGGCATACCCGGCCTCGTCCATCGCATCGCGAAACCAGCGTGTGCCTATAAAGCCGGGGCAGATCGCGTTTACCCGGATCGCTGGGGCAAGCGCGCGCGCCAGCGACAGCGTCATGGTGTTCAGTGCGCCTTTTGACGCGGCATAGGCCACCGATGAGCCGACACCCTTGACGCCGGCGATGGACGAGGTGTTCAGCACCGAAGCCGCCCGTCCGGTATCGGCATGGGCCGCCACCAGCAAGGGTTTCGCTGCCTGCAAAGTCAGGTAAGGCCCCACCACGTTGACCGCGTAGACATCGAGGAAATCGTCACGGCCGAGCGCGTCGAGGTCGGCGTGGTCGCGCGCGTGCCGGGTGATGCCGGCATTGTTCACCAGCATATCCAGCCGCCCCCAGCCCTGTGCCGCAGCAGCCAGTGCCCGGGCGCCCTCGGTGGTCGATACATCGGCCTGCACCACCTTGACCTCGGCACCCGCTGCGCGGCACAGGTCAGCCGCCTCTTCCGCCTCGGTGGACGAGCGCGTGTAATTCACGATCACATCCGCGCCCCGCTCGGCCAGTTTCACGGCCATCGACCGCCCCAACCCGGTGGCCGACCCGGTCACCAGCGCCTTGCGCCCCTGCATGTCGGTCATTTTCCTGCACTCTCCCCTGTTCGCTATTGCTAGGTGGCCGGCACACCTTGCCCCGCGGCCCACAATCTTGGCAACGGGGGCGGCGCGGTCGCGCAGCTGCGCCGATCATTCTGCCTATCCCGGCACGAAAATCCAATCGAATCAAGGTGTTTCCGGCCATTTCGGCAAAACGCGCCCGGCACGGCGGCGCACCGGCCCCCGGTCAAAGCGCCGATAGCGCCAATTGCCCGGCCACCAGCGCCACGACCGCGCCCGCGCCGATCTCGATCAGGCTTAACGCGCGCAGCGACCGCGCACCGCCGCCCAGTTGCATCAACGTCCCCTCGCGCAGCACGACCGACAGGATCGCCACGGCTACCGTCACGCTGGCCGTGCCCAGCCCCATCGCCAGCGCCCCAAGGATGCCGGCCATGCGAATGTCCATCTGCCAGGTCAGGATCAGCACGAACAACGCCCCGGTGCAGGGCCGCACTGCAACCGCCCCGATCAGCACCAGCGCATCGCGCAGCGAGCGCACCTCGGCCGCCTGTTCGGGCGTGGGGCCGTGGACATGGCCGCAGCCGCAATCGGGGCCATGATCATGGTCGTGATGATGGTCTTGAAGCTGCGGTCCCGACGCAGGTTGCCGGCCAAAGCGCCGCAAACCGCGATAGAACAGCCACAGCCCCACCAACGCCACCATCGCGAAACTGGCCGGCGCCAGCACGCGTTCGGCGGTGTCGACCATCTGGTCGCGCGTTAGGTCAAGCACAAGCACACCGGCATAGACCATGGCGATCGCTGTCAGCGCCTGCGCCAGGCTTGACGCCACGGCCAGGCCCGACAGGCGCAGCAGCGGCACACGACGGCCGACGCCATATCCCCCGATCAGGATCTTTCCGTGCCCCGGACCAGCCGCGTGGAAAAACCCGTAGGAAAAACACAGCGCCAAAAGCCCGCCCAATGCCGCCGGGTCGCCGCCGCGCAGCCGTCGCAACAGCCCCGCCATGGCGTTCTGCACGTCGCGCTGTCCATCGGCGGCCCAGCGGCTGACATCGTCGACACCGCCCATCCCCCACAGCCACAGCGCCAGCGCGGCGATGCCCGCCAACGCGGCCCAGACGATCAGCCGCATGACACAACCACCGTATCCGCGAAAAGGTCGCCCACGGCCGGGTAATCCTCGGGGTCGGGCGGAAGGTCTTCCAGCTGGTCCTCGACCTCGGCATAGGCAGAATCGAGATCCGGTTTCTCGATGGCAACCTCGCAGCCCTCGGGCGCGTGAACGCCCCCCGTGAGATCGTAGGCGGTGTAAAAGGTCGGATCATAGGCGCGCAACGTCACCGATTGCGCCGTGCCATCGGCCAGTGGCCGGTAATGCCGGGTGACGATCTTGCCATCTGCAAACTCGGTTCCGCGCGGCTGCGGCGGCCCCAGGACGAGCGCACCACCCGACCGGCTGGCATACAGATCGCCGGCGAACCCTTCGACCCAGTTCATGTCAAAGCCGTGCAGCGCCTCCAACTCGGCCTCGGTCAGAACGCCGTCGTAATCGTCATCCAGTGCCATGTCTTCCAGAACCAGCAGGCTGTAAAGCTCGTCATAGGCCCAATGAACCTCGACCCCGGTTATACGGCCCGCATCATCGGTGACGATATGCAGAGCGGTATCCACGAAAACATGCGGATGCGCGCTGGCCGCCGGAGCGGTGAACAAAAGCAGGGCTGAGGCAAGGATACGACGCATGGCCTGGGCTTAGGCGATCGGGCGCCGCGCATCAATACGACATGCAGGACTTGCGCCAAATCGCGCCGAAGCGCGGGGCGCGGCGACCCTGCCCATTCGTCTTGCTACCCCTCGCAACAGCGCCCCGGCGCCGGGGCAAACCCGGCGCGCATGTCATGCGCTTGACGCAACAAAATCGCATCCTCGTTTGCAACGATGCTTGCAAGCCTATGTCAAGAAACAGCAAAAGGGAGAGACCGACAAATGAAACATGCAACAAGCGCGGCGCTGGCCGCCACACTCGCCGCAACACCGCTCATGGCCCAGAACCCTATCGATACCATTCGCCCCGATGCCCCCGCGCTTGCCCCCTATGGCGATTTTCCCGTGGGCGTACAGGAACGCAGTTTCACCGTGCCGGGCCGCGTCGACATCGTGAATGTGACCGAAACCGCCACGCCGACCTATGACCGGTCTTACACGGTGGAAATCTGGTATCCGGCCGCCCCCGGAACCCAAGCGGGCGGCACCTATGAAACCGTCATCCGCGACGGCCAGACCGCTACCACCCTGACAGGCCGCGCCGCCCGCGATGCGACGCCCGCAGAGGGCCGTTTTCCGTTGGTCGTCATCAGCCACGGCTACCCCGGCAACCGTTTCCTCATGAGTCACCTCGGCGAAAACCTGGCCTCCAAGGGATATGTCACCGTGTCGATTGACCATGCCGACAGCACCTATTCCGATCAGGCCGCTTTTGGCTCGACGCTTTATAACCGCCCGTGGGACCAGAAGGCCGTGATCGACCACATGGCCGGGCTTGACGGGCCGCTTGGTGCCATTGCCGACACCGACACAACCGGCGTTATCGGCTATTCGATGGGCGGCTATGGCGCGCTGATCTTCGGCGGGGCGGGCGTGACGCAACAGGCGGTCGATTACAGCTGGGGCACACCCCGGGGCCTGTTGGCCGCAAACCAGGCCGGCACCGATGCCCATGCAGGGCTGATGGACGCGCGTGTAAAGGCGATCATCGCCATCGGGCCTTGGGGCAAGAACATGAATTTCTGGGATGAAACGGGGCTGGCGGGCCTGCGCAAACCCACGCTCATGATGGCCGGGTCGGTCGATGACGTGTCTGTCTACCCGGCGATGCGGCAGATTTTCGAACAGGCAACCGGCACCGATCGGCACCTGCTGACGTTCATCGGCGCCAACCACAACGCCGCCGCGCCGATCCCCGCGCCCGCCGAAGCGTGGGAAGATACCGGGGTGCTGGATTTCATGCCCTTCGACCATTACGCCGACGCCGTCTGGGACAACGTGCGCATGAACAACATCGCGCAGCATTTCGCCACTGGTTTCATGAACCTGCACCTCAAGGGCGACAGCAACATGGCCCGCTATTTCGACCTGGTTGAATACGCCGAAGAGGGCAAGGTTTCGCGAAACGACGCGGGCGAAGAAAAGGACGACCACAACTATTGGGCCGGGTTTGCCCCGCGCACCGCGGCGGGCCTGCGTTTCGAGACGCTGAACAAGGGGGAATGATGCGCGAATACACTGCCGAGCTGGGTGGCCACGGCTTTCACATCCGCGAATGGGGGGCGGCGGATGCGCCGCCCATCCTGGCGCTGCACGGCTTTCCCGAATATGGCGGCGCCTGGGCCGAACTGGCCGCGCACCTGCCGGCGTACCGCCTGATCGCCCCAGATCAACGCGGGTTTGGCCAAAGCTGGGCCCCACAGGACACGGATCATTACAAGACCGCGAAACTGGTGGGCGACATGAGCGCGCTGATCGGGCAGATCGGCGCACCCGTTACCGTGCTGGGCCACGATTGGGGCGCGGCGGTGGCCTATGGCCTGGCGATGTTCCAGCCTGCCCTGGTCGACCGCCTGATCGTCATGAACGGCGTGCATCCCGCCCCGTTCCAACGCGCGCTGGCGGCGGGCGGCGCGCAAACTGCCGCCTCGCAATACATCCCGTGGCTGCGCGCAGAAGGCTCAGAGAACATCCTGGCAGCCGACGATTTCGCCAAGCTGCGCGCGCTTTTTGCCGCGCATATGGACATGTCTTGGCTGGCCGGTGGTCGGCTGGAAGACTACTTGGCCGAATGGGCCCGTCCGGGACGGATGCGCGGCATGGTCAATTGGTATCGTGCCTCGCCGCTGGTGGTACCCGAACCGGGCCATCCGGCAGCCGACCTGCCCCATGACAAGCTGCGCGTGCCGATGCCGCACCTTCTGATCTGGGGTGAGAACGACACAGCCCTTCTGCCCGAGGCGACCGAGGGGCTAGAGGCCTATTGCGCCGACCTGACCCGCGCCACCGTGCCGGACGCCGATCACTGGCTGCATCACCAACAACCCGCCGCGGTGGCGCAGATCATTCGCGACTGGCTGGCCCGCTAGAATCGGCAAACCACCACCGTGGCGGGCCTGTCACCAAAAATAGCCCCGCCAACATGGCCTTAGCCGGTGTCGGCGGGCCCGCGCGGTCATTCTGCGGCGATGCTTGGCCGCGGCACCATCAGTGGCGTCACAGGCGCGGCCTCGGGCATCGGCACGATGCGCAGATAATCGCCCAGCTTCGTCCAGATGGTGCCATACCGTTTATCAAGCTCCTCGTCGCTGATGTCGGGGCCCGGCATCAATGGATCACCCGTTGTCCAATCGGCCGGCACCGCCATCGAGGTGTGATCCGAGATTCGCAATGCCTGCCCGCAACGCAGCAACTCTTCGAACGAGCGACCGATTTTCGCAGGGAAATCGAACATCAGCCGCACGCGCAGGCCTGGATCGATGACAAAGCTCTTGCGTATCGTCATGCCGGGAATGTTCTTGGGATGGATCAACCCCATATCCTTCACCAACGTCCCTTCCCGGTCGCAAAGAACCGGAAAATCGACCGAGAGATCGAACCGCTTTTCGATATCGGTGATCCAGCGTGAAACCGTGTTCACCCCGCCGACGGTCAGTGACATGACCGAGAAACCCGCCTTTTCAAACTCTGCCTGAAGCAGCGCCAGAGACATGAGCTCGCTGGTACAAACGGGCGAGAACGGCGCAGTATGGCTGGACAGAACCGTCCATCGACCTTCGGCCCAGTTGTGAAAGGTGATCGTGCCATCGGGGGACGGCAGGCTGAAATTCGGAAAGATATCCCCGATCTGGGGCGCCCACTTGCGCGTGGCCTTGTAGCCGCCTGGTATTTCGATCCAACTTTCGCCGGTTTTGGGCTTGGGTTTGCTGAAGGTGATCATTTGATGCTCCTATTTTGCAGAAAACAAAAGAGCACTTGTAAAACAACCGTAAGGTGCACCCTTTCGGCAAAACTAGGCATTATTAAGGCAAGCCCTCGATTTATTCTACTTTTTCATGCATTCCGTCATCGCCATGCCGTGGACGAGGTGGCGGCGGGCCCGTTCACCGGCCATAGGCCCTCATGCGGGGCAGTAACCAGGGGTTACGCCCACTTCCCCCGCCTTGCCCGCTCTGCCATACTGCACACTAATCAATCAAATCATGAGCAGCAAGCACAATGGCCGACGACCTTCTGACCCCAGCCACGTCCTCTGACTACGATGCCGCCTCGATCCAGGTACTCGAAGACATGGAGCATGTCCGGCTGCGACCGGGCATGTATATCGGCGGCAAGGATGATCGCGCGCTGCATCACATGGTGGCCGAGATCATAGACAACTCGATGGACGAGGCCGTGGCAGGCCACGCCACTTGGATCGAGGTGGAACTGCACGACAACGGGCACGTTTCGGTGCGCGATAACGGCCGTGGAATTCCCACCGGCCCGCACCCCAAGGATCCGTCGAAATCGGCGCTGGAAATCATCTTTTGTACCCTGAACGCGGGCGGCAAGTTCTCGGGCGACAGCTACGAAACCTCGGGCGGCCTGCATGGCGTCGGCAGCTCGGTGGTCAATGCGCTCTCCGATCACCTGCGGGTCGAGGTGGCGCGCAACAAGGAACTTTACGCGATGGAATTCTCGCGGGGGGTGCCGCAGGGCAAGCTGGAGAAAATCGGCGCCGCGCCCAACCGGCGCGGCACGGCCGTCACCTTCCACCCCGATCCCGAGATTTTCGGCGCGTTGCAGCTCAAACCCGCTCGCCTGTTCAAGATGGCCCGCTCAAAGGCCTACCTGTTCTCGGGCGTCGAGATCCGCTGGAAATGCGCCACGAGCGACGGAGAAACCCCGACCGAAGCAAAATTCCACTTTCCCGGCGGCCTGTCAGATTACCTGAAAGAGGCGTTGGGCGGTGCCTCGACCTACGCGGAAACCCCGTTTTCCGGTACCGTGTCGTTCGAGAAATTCAAGGCCCCCGGCAAGGTCGAATGGGCGATCAACTGGACTCCGGCGCGCGACGGTTTCATCCAATCCTACTGCAACACCGTCCCCACCCCCGAGGGCGGCACGCACGAGGCCGGGTTCTGGGCCGCAATCCTGAAGGGCATCAAGGCCTATGGCGAACTGGTAGGCAACAAGAAGGCTGCCCAGATCACCCGCGAAGACCTGGCAACCGGCGCCGGTGCGCTGGTGTCATGCTTCATCCGCGACCCTGAATTCGTGGGCCAGACCAAGGATCGCCTTGCCACGGTTGAAGCGCAGCGCATGGTCGAAAACTCGGTCCGCGACCATTTCGACAACTGGCTGGCCGCCGACACCAAATCGGCTGGCGCGATCCTTGATTTCCTGGTGCTGCGCGCCGAGGAACGGCTGCGCCGACGTCAGGAAAAGGAAACCCAGCGCAAGACCGCCACCAAGAAACTGCGCCTGCCCGGCAAGCTGGTCGATTGTTCGGCAACCAACCGCGACGGGACCGAGCTGTTTATCGTCGAGGGCGACAGCGCGGGCGGTTCGGCCAAGATGGCGCGAGACCGCCGCACGCAGGCCCTGCTGCCTTTGCGCGGCAAGATCCTGAACGTGCTGGGCGCGGCCAGTTCGAAACTTGGCACCAATGCCGAGATCAGCGACCTGACCCAGGCCCTCGGCGTCGGGCTGGGCACGAAATTCAACGTCGACGACCTGCGCTATGACAAGATCATCATCATGACCGATGCCGATGTCGACGGCGCGCATATCGCGTCACTGCTGATGACATTTTTCTTCACCCAGATGCGTCCGATGATCGATACGGGACATTTGTACCTGGCTTGCCCGCCGCTCTATCGCCTGACGCAGGGTGCGCGCCGGATGTATGTCTCGGACGAAGCGGAAAAAGAGAAATGGCTGGCCAAGGGGCTGGGCGGCAAGGGCAAGATCGACGTGCAGCGGTTCAAGGGCCTGGGCGAGATGGACGCCAAGGATTTGAAGGAAACGACGATGGACCCGAAAACCCGCAAGCTGATCCGCGTGACGATAGACGAGGACGAACCCGGCCAGACCGGCGACCTGGTGGAGCGGCTGATGGGCAAGAAGCCTGAATTGCGGTTTCAGTATATCCAGGAAAACGCGCGGTTCGTCGAAGAATTGGATTTTTAGGGACATCGGCAATCTGGCGCCCCTTGGAACGTTCCAGACGCGCGACGGCGCCTTGCGCGGATCATTCGGGGCGACGGGTATCACCGGGTTGCCGGGCTTCAGCCCGGCACACCTCTCGACCTGCTGGCGACGAAAAACCCATCGCGGCCGGCCAACCCCGGTCTACGCACTTGATCTTGCCGTGCCGGCGGGCAACTGTTCGACCATGCGCGCCCTGATCCTTACCGCCTGCGTGATCCTTCTGGCCGCCTGCGGGCGCCCCATGACGGAAAACGAGGTTGCCTTCGCCACCGCCCTGCACGGGGACACGGTGAACCCCGCGCGCGTACGCTTTCATGACGGGTTGGTCGCGGGGTCGTTCACCTATCAACGCCCCGTTCGCCCGCGCCTGAGTTGCAGCGAGCGGATATTTCCACCCTCGCGCGGCGAAACCGTCACCGTCTCGCCCGGCGCGGCGGTTCTGTTCAATCGCGTGTTCTATCGCCGTGACCTCTACCGCGACGATTTCATGAAGGGCTTTCCGGATCGGATAGACCTGCTGGATGCCATGATGTTCGCCCACGAGATGGTGCATGTCTGGCAATGGCAAAACCGCGCGCGCACGAAATACCACCCGCTCAAGGGCGCGGGCGAACATTCGGGCAATCCCGACCCCTATCTTTTCGATGTCGAGAACACGGCGCGTTTCCTCGATTACGGCTATGAACAGCAGGGCGCGATCATGGAAGAATATGTCTGCTGCCGCCTGTTGGACCCGGACGCCCCGCGCACGGCCCGGCTGCGCGAGATGATTAGCGCGGAAATGCCGCTGAACGGTCTTGACCGCGCGATCAGCCGCCCACGGGTGCGCCTGCCCTGGCCGGGGGCAAAGACGCGGGGCATCTGCCGTTAACGCTGGATGGACTCGAGGTAGAGCGCCACCGCCGCCAGGGGGCGCGGCACCGGTGTCAGCTGCCCGTCGCCCACATCGACCGGCACGGTATCACCACGTAGAAGCAGGCCGAATTCCGGCATCTCCTCGGTGCGATCCATGCGGGTGTACCCGTCGATCTGCGACAAAACCTGCGCGCGGGGAAATGTCCCGCCATTGCGCGCCGAGATCCGGGTCAGGTCCGACGGCGCAGGTTGCATCCCATCGGCGATTTCGCCACCGCCGCGCCCATCGGCGCCATGGCACAATGCACAGTTTTCCATGAAAAGCGCCTGTCCCTCGGGTGGTTCGGGCATCTCGGCCACGGCGCAGGCCGCCAGCACCGCCCCGCCCAGACAAAAGCCTGCAATCGCGCGCAACATTCCTGTTCTCCCTGCTTTAATCCTGGATAGCCTGAAGGAAGACGATCAGATCCGCAATGGGCCGGCTGGTCATCACCAATTGGCCCGAGGGCAGTTTCAGCGCGGTGTCGTCGCCTTCGAACAGCTCACCATAAACCGGCATGTCGCTGCCATGGCTGACCAGCGGATCGCGCCCGTCGATGCGGCGGATCACCCGAAGCATCGGAAACGCGGCATCGTTGCCGGCGGCAAGCTGCGTCAGGTCCGTGGGCTGCACAAGAAGCACCGGCGCCATTGGTCCGTTGCCCCGCGCCTCGGCGCCATGACAACTGGCGCAACGTTGCATGTACAAGCCCGCCCCCTCTTCGGCATCCTGCGCGGCCACGGCCATGGGCCATGCGGCCAGCACCAGGAGAAGAATAGCTTTCATGGCGATATCCTTATTGCTGCAGCGTTTCAACGTAATCGACAAGCTCGACCAGCGCGCGCGGTCTTTCTACCTGTCTGCCATCGGCGCTGGCAACAGTCACCGTGGCGCCATCGAAAAGCGGTCCGTACTCTGGCATGATCGAATCATGATAGCGCCCAAGTTTACCGTAAACCTGCGCCATCACCGCCTCGCGCGGGAACGTCCCGCCATTTGCCGCGGCCAGGGCCGTGAGGTCGGCGGGCGGCACCGGCAGATCGGTCGCCACCCGACCATCCCCCTGCCCGCCCGATCCGTGGCAGGCAGCGCACAGGCTGTCGAACACCGCTTGCCCCGGATCAGAGCGCGGCCTGTCAGCCACGCAGGCCGCCACGGCCAGCGTGGCGCCCAAGATGACAATCGCGCGGTTCATTCCTACCTCCCCGGGGATGCTCCTTGACAATGTGTCGCAACCGTCGCGCATTCATGCATTGATCTGGATCATGGGTGACAAGCGCGTGCAACCGCGCCATGGTGCACCCCGGACGGCAGAAAGGACAAGACGGCATGACAGTTTCGGTGGCCGAAGCAGAGAAAATCCTCGAGCAGAGCTTTGCGCCCTGGGTGCGTGCACTGGATATTCGTGTCGACATAATGGGCACCGACCGCGCCACCCTGTCGATTCCCATAACCGACCAGATCGCGCGCGTGGGCGGCATCGTCAGCGGGCAGGCGCAGGCCACGCTTGCGGATACCTCGATGGTGTTTGCCTGTTTTGCCCACCTGGGCGCGCCTCTGCCAGTGGCCACCACCAACCTCGACACGCAATTCCTGCGCCCCGGCACCGGCGAACGCCTGCGCTGCGAGGCGCATGTGGTGCGGGCCGGCAAGGCGCTGATTTTCGCGCGCGCCGACTTGCTGACCGCGCCGGGCGACAAGCTGGTGGCACAGGCCACCGCGACGTTCTTCAAACCCCAAGTGTAACGGGCCACGCAGGCGATTGCGCGAACGTCACATGTTCAAGCCCCCCGATAACGGAACGCAGGAAAGACCACGATGCAACCCACTCATTTCTACGCGCTGACGATGCTGGCCGCCGGAATTGGCATTCCCGTCCTGGCGGCCTTGAACGCGCAACTGGGCGCCCGGCTGGGTTCACCCGTGGCGGCGGCGGTGGTGCTTTTCTGCGTGGCGCTGCTGACGAGCCTGGTGGTTCTGGTGCTGACGGGGCCGCGCCCGATCCTGGCCTTGGCCAGCGCGCCGCGGCACCTGATGCTGGCGGGGCTACTGGTGGCCTTTTACATCTTGTCGATCACTTTCATCGCGCCGCATTTCGGGGTTGGCAACGCGGTGTTCTTCGTACTGCTGGGGCAATTGCTCAGCGCCGCGCTGATCGACCATTTCGGGCTGTTCGGCGCGCGTGTCAGCCCAGTCAGCCTGACCCGCGCGGGCGGCATAGCCCTGATGGCGGCCGGGGTTTTCCTGACGCAGCGAGCCTGAGTGCCATCGGGACGAACAGACGACGAGCTTTAGCAAGCGGCGCAAGGGCCGCGCGGGACAACCCCATGAAATTGCCGGAATGCGCCGGGCCTGGCCGGTCAGAATTCCAAGCGGTCAACCCTGGCTAAGACCACCCTTGTCCAGCCGCAAAACACGATCCATCCGGGCCGCCAACGCCATGTTATGGGTGGCGATCAGGGCCGACAGGCCGGTGGCACGCACAAGGTCCATCAGCGCGGCAAACACCGTATCGGATGTTTCAGGGTCCAGGTTGCCCGTGGGCTCGTCGGCCAACAACAGCCGCGGTTCGTTGGCCAAGGCCCGGCAAAAGGCTACGCGCTGCTGCTCCCCGCCCGACAAGGCGGCGGGGCGATGCTCGGCCCGTTCGGCCACGCCCACGCGCGCCATCAGGTCCAGCGCGCGCAGCCGCGCCTCGTCCTTGGGCACGCCGCGCGCAAGCTGCGGCAGAACGATATTCTCCAAAGCCGAGAATTCGGGCAGCAGGTGATGGAACTGGTAGACGAACCCCACGTCGTTGCGCCGAACGATCGTGCGCCGCCTGTCCGACAGGCCCACCATTTCGTTCCCGCCTATCATGACCGAACCCTCGTCGGGCGTATCGAGCAGCCCGGCGATGTGCAGCAGGGTAGACTTGCCCGCGCCCGAGGGCGCCACGAGTGCCACCACCTCGCCGCGGCCAACGCTCAGATCGACACCGCGCAGCACCTCGACCGCGCCGGGCTTGCCCTTGCTATAGGTCTTTGTCACGCCCTTGAGCGTCAGCACCGGATCATTCATACCGCAACGCCTCAACCGGGTTCATACGCGCGGCACGCCGCGCCGGGAATATCGTGACAACGAAAGACAGGCCCAGCGACAGCGCAACCGCGCTTGCCACGTCCGAAAGCTCCAGCTTGGCGGGCAGGTAATAGATCCCGCGAATGGACGGGTCCCAGGCGTTGCCCCCGGACAGCCCGTTGACGAAGGCAAAAATGGGGTCGATATAGATCGCGAAAAGGCAACCAAGGATTACGCCCAGCGCCGTGCCGATTAGCCCGGTAAAGGCCCCGCAGATGAAAAACACCCGCAGCACCGACCCCTCGGTCAGGCCCATGGTGCGCAATATGCCGATGTCGCGGCCCTTGTTCTTTACCAACATGATCAGACCCGAGACGATGTTCATCGTCGCGATCAGCACAAGGATCGCCAGGATCACGAACATCACCCTGTCCTCGATTTCGAGCGCATTTAGAAACCCGCCCGATGCATCGCGCCACGTCCATAGTTGCGCGCGCTCTCCGGCGGCATTCAACAGCGGCATCATCAGCTTGTCGACCTCTTCGGGTTCTTCGACCATCACCTCAAGTTCGTCGGCCACGCCCTCGCGATTAAAGAAAACCTGCGCCTCGTCGAAGGGCATGTAAACGCGCGTGCGGTCGATATCCCAGCGGCCCGCGCTGAAAATGTAGGTGACGGGATAGGCGTTGACCCGCGGCTTGGTGCCAAAGGGGGTTTTCACGCCATTGGGGCTGATGATCTTGATCGTGTCGCCAAGCGATACGTTCAACTCGCGCGCCACGCCCGAGCCGACGGCGATCCCGTCGGCGAAATCTTCCACGCGGCCCTCGTGGGCATCGCCCTGGCCGATCCGGGGGATCGACCTGAGATCTTCCGGCGCGATGCCGAACACCTCGATTCCCGCGTTGCGATTGCGCGCATTGGCCATGACCTGCCCCTTGATCAGCGGGGCCACGCGGATCACGCCGGGCACATCGGCCACGCGGGCGGCCATCTCGGTGTAGTCGGGCAAGGTACGGTCTATCGCACCTGTCTGGGGGTCGACCTCACCCAGGTTGTAAATGGTAACATGGGCATTGGCGCCCAGGATCGTGTCGACGAACTCCGCGCGAAACCCAGAGCGTACCGCCAGCGTGGCGATCAGCGCGAACACGGCAAGCGTGATGCCGATCAGGCTGATCCACGTCATCACGCTGACACCGCCCTCGGCGCGCTTGGCACGCAGGTAGCGCCAGGCGATCATCCATTCAAAGCGAGAAAAGGGCGCGGTCTGCGAAAGTCGCGGCTGCGGCACTGGATATCTCCGTCGGGAATTTCAGCGCGACATTGGGCGTTTGACCGCGCGCGGTCAAGCCGCGCGGCACAGGTCGGCAAAGATGCGCGCCGATTTGGCCCCGTGGCTACTGTGTAGCCAGCACCATGCACACCTGCGACGGGTCCGACAGCCCTTGCAAGACGACTTCGCCCCCACGCAGACACAAGCACAGGTGCCCATCATCTGTATGGTCATAAGTGATCTCAGGCGCCTTTTCCGCGTCGCTCTGGTGCATCACGACAACCGTGCCACGTTCGCGGTCCGACACCGGGATGACCACCCGGCCATTCAGGCTTTCGGAAACATGCAGTGCATCGGCAAGGGCAGCCCCATGGTCATCGCAATGTGCAAACATCATGTGGCACCTGTCCTTCCGGTTTCGGCGCGGTTGTCACCACGGGTCTAATACCGCGGGCATCGCACCATTATTTCGCCACAATCTGTCAGAAAAGCGCCGCCCTGCACAAGCATGCATTACGAAACAATGCCTTACCCGATCCGCGACAATCCCCTGGAGTGCCTGTGCCGGCGCAAGGCCCCACGCAGCAGCGATAAAAACGCCGAGAACGCGCCGCCGACGGTGACGAACCCCGCGAGGGCAAAAACCAACCCCGCAAAATCCAGTGGCAAGGCCGGGCGGTAATCGTGCCAGGCACGGGCGGCAATCTGCGTGTCGGTCAGCCGCGCGGCGTGATAGGCCCGCATGAACGGCCCCGCCGCGCGCAGCGCATCCAGGTCGGCGGAAAGCCGCCCGTGCCGTTCGAAGGTGCGAGCCATGTCGGCGCGGCGATACTCCAGAAAGGCAGAGCCGGCCATCTGGTCCAGCGCGGCCTCGCGGCTCAACCCGGCGGCGGTGGCCGAGGCGTCGAAATCATCCACCACGCGGGCCAGCTCGTCCACCGCGCCTCCCAGGCGCTGGGTATACTGCTGGGAATAGGCAGGGAATTGCGAAAGTCCCAGCGCCCCGACAAGACCGCTTACGAGTGTAAGGCTTCGAAAGATCATTGATCCTGGTCCTCGCCGGCTGCCATCGGCGATAGCGCCGCCGAGAGCGCCTGGGCCAAAGCGCGAAACTGGTCCGGTTTGGCGACCGCGACGTCATAGGCCATTGACGCCACCGTGCCGTCGGCCAGCCGCAAAACAAAGGCCCCGGTCTTTGGCCCGAAGGGGATCGCGATCGCGCCGGCATGCGACATGACGCGCCCTGCGGCCTCGGTGCGGTAATTCATGCCCAGCCCGTATGCGGCCCCATCGCCCCGTTCGAAATGCGGCGCGGCCAGCGGATTGGCCCCCACGGCGCCTTCTGGTCCGAACCAGTGGGCAATCAACCGGGCATGATCGGCCATGCTCATGCGCCAGCCACCCCAGCCCGCGAAAGCGCCGAAACGCGGGGATAGCACCCCGGAAACGCCGGCCGGGGCCAGCACCCGCGCGCGGCAGGCCGCCGCGTAGCTTTGCCCGGTGGTGATTTCGACGATCCGGCCCAGCAGCGCGTAATTCTCGTTGTTGTAAATAAACGCGCCTCGGGTGCCCTTTTGTCGCTTGCGATCCTGCACGATCCGCGTGACATGGGCATGGCGCGGCGCATCCTCGTTCAGCCAGAAGCCCATGCGCAGCTGGGTGCTGTCGGGCGCGATCCCGGCGCTGTGCGTGACCAGCTCGGCCACGGTGCCGGCGGGTGCATCCGCGCCCAGCACCTCCGAAATCGGGCTGCCCCAGGACAGCAGGCCATCTTCGACCAGCGAGCGGACACAAAGCGCGGTGATCGCCTTGGAGTTCGACGCAAGGTCGCGCGGGGTGTCAGCGTCGCGCGCGTGGATGAGCGCGCCATCGCGCACCACCGCCATGGCGGTATCCCGTGCACCTTGCGCCTTGGCCCACGCCTGAAACGCGTCAAGCGGGTCGGCCGACGCGGGGGCGGCAGACCCGAAAAACGCCAGCGCAAAAAGGGACAACATGCGTCGCATCACGGACCAAGCCTAGCAGCAAGCAGCGTGCCGATCCAACCCGCCCGCGCGGGTTACAGGCCACGCACCATGTGCGGCGCGAAAATTTGCGCCACGCGGTCAATCGCCGCCTCGGGGCTCATTTCCTCGCTTTCGCCGGTACGGCGACAGGTCAACTCGACCACGCCGTTCTTCAGGCCACGCGGGCCTACCGTGATACGCCAGGGCAGGCCGATCAGGTCCATCGTGGCGAACTTGCCGCCCGCGCGCTCGTCGGTGTCGTCGTAAAGCGGCTCCAGCCCCTTGGCCGTCAGCGCGGCATAGAGGGTTTCGCACGCGGCATCCGCCTCGGCATCGCCGGTTTTCAGGTTCACGATGCCCACGTGGAAGGGCGTAACGCCCTCGGGCCAGATGATGCCGCGCTCGTCATGGCTGGCCTCGATAATCGCACCGACAAGGCGCGACACGCCGATTCCGTGGCTGCCCATGTGCACCGGCACCGCCTTGCCATCGGGGCCCTGCACCGTGGCGCCCATGGCCTCGGAATACTTGGTGCCGAAATAGAATATCTGGCCGACTTCGATACCCCTTGCCACGCGGCGGCGCGCTTCGGGAACCTGGTTGAACAGGGCCTCGTCATGGGTTTCGTCGGTGCGCGCGTAGCGGCTGGTGAATTCCTCCAGCACAGCGTGGCATTGCTCTTTCGAGGTGTAATCAATGTCCCGATCGCCGAATTTCAATTCGGTGATCTCGCTGTCATAGAACACCTCGGATTCGCCGGTTTCCGCCAGCACAAGGAATTCATGCGTGTCATCGCCCCCGATGGGGCCGCTGTCGGCGCGCATCGGGATGGCCTGCAGCCCCATGCGTTCATACGTGCGCAGGTAGCTGACGAGGTGACGATTGTAAGCGTGCAGCGCATCCTCTTTCGTCAGGTCGAAATTATAGCCGTCCTTCATCAGGAATTCGCGGCCCCGCATCACGCCGAAGCGGGGGCGGATCTCGTCGCGGAATTTCCACTGGATCTGATACATGGTCAGCGGCAGGTCGCGGTAGCTGCTGACATGGCCGCGGAAGATGTCGGTGATCAGTTCCTCGGCGGTCGGCGTGAACAGCATGTCGCGGTCGTGCCGGTCCTTCATCCGCAGCATTTCCTGGCCGTAATCGTCGTAGCGGCCGGATTCACGCCACAGGTCGGCCGATTGCAGGGTCGGCATCAACATCGGCAGGTGGCCGGCGCGCAGCTGTTCCTCGTGCACGATGTTCTCGATCTTGCGCAGCACCTTGAAACCGAGCGGCAGCCAGGAGTAGATTCCGGCGCTGGCCTGCTTGATCATGCCGGCACGCAGCATGAAACGGTGGCTGACAATCTGCGCCTCGGCGGGCGTTTCTTTCAGAACGGGCAGGAAATAGCGGCTCAGGCGCATGATGATCCTCGTGCAAACAGGGTTGGCGTTTCCTAGCTTGTCACCGGGTGCCAGACAAGGGGCGGCGATTCCACCCCCGGGGCAAGCGCCGTTTGCCTTGCCCCTTGCAACTTATTGCCGACCGATAGACATATGAAGGACAGGAGTTTCCGGAGTCGCGCATGGCCCTGCCCGTCGGCACACAGATGAAATACTGGGGCATCGCCGCAGCGGTGTTCGTTTTGGCGCTGTGGTTTCTCGGCGATGTGATCCTGCCCTTCGTGCTGGGCGGGGCGGTTGCCTATTTCCTTGATCCCGTCGCCGACCGACTGGAACGCTTGGGCACAAGCCGCGCGGTGGCGACGGCGATCATCACGCTGGTGGCTGTGATTGTTTTCATCGTGCTGGCGCTGCTGGTCATACCATCGCTCGTCAACCAGACGATCAACCTGTTTGAAACCGCGCCGCAGCTGTTCCGCGATCTGCTGGAGTTTCTAAATACCCGCTTTCCAGGGATAATGGACGAGGGATCGGTCTTGCGTGAATCGCTGGCCTCGCTGGGCGAGACGATCCGCGACCGGGGCGGGCAACTGCTTGAATCCGTGGTGAATTCCGCGGCGTCGGTGATCAACGTGATCATGCTTTTCGTGATCGTTCCGGTGGTGGCCTTTTACCTGCTTTACGATTGGGACCGCATGATCGCCCGCATCGACGAACTGCTGCCGCGCGACCACGCACCGGTGATCCGCCAGTTGGCCGGCGAAATCGACGGCGTGATCGCCAGTTTCATCCGGGGCATGGGCACTGTCTGCCTGATCCTGGGCACCTATTACGCCATAGCGCTGATGCTGGTGGGGCTTCAATTCGGGCTGGTCGTGGGCTTTATCGCGGGGCTGATCACCTTCATCCCCTATGTCGGGGCGCTGGTCGGGGGCGCGCTGGCCATCGGGCTGGGCCTGTTCCAGTTCTGGGGCGATTGGCTGACGCTTGGCCTGATCGCGGCCATCTTCGTTCTGGGCCAGGTGATCGAGGGAAATATCCTGACGCCCAAGCTGGTAGGCGGATCGGTCGGGTTGCACCCGGTCTGGCTGCTGTTTGCCCTTTCGGTCTTTGGCACGCTTTTCGGCTTCGTCGGAATGCTGGTGGCCGTGCCCGTGGCCGCCGCCATTGGCGTCGTCACCCGGTTCCTGATCGGCAACTACAAGGATAGTCGCCTGTATCGCGGGCTGTCGGATCAGTCCGGCGAATGATGGGACAGCAACTGGGATTCGACCTGCCCGTGCGCACCGCGCGGGCGCGAGAGGATTTCTTTGTCTCGCCCGCCAACGCCATGGCCGTGGCGATGATCGAGAACTGGCAGAACTGGCCAAGCCGCAAACTTTTGCTGATCGGCCCCGAGGGCGCGGGCAAGACGCATCTCGCGCATGTCTGGGCACAGGACAGCGGCGCGCGCATCATCGTCGCGCGCGATCTGTGCGGGGCCGACATTCCCGCGCTGGCAAAAGCGCCGGTCGCGATCGAGGATGCCGAGGACATCGCGGGCGAGCGCACCGCCGAGGAGGCGCTGTTTCACCTGCACAACCTTGTCCTGGCCGAAGGGCACAGCCTGCTTGTCACCGCCACCGGCCCGGCGCAGCGCTGGGGGCTGCGCCTGCCTGACCTGCAAAGCCGGATGCAGGGCACCCAGACCGCCACGCTGTCGCCGCCGGATGACCGTTTGTTGGGGGCCGTTTTGCTGAAACTTTTTGCCGACAGGCAGGTTGCCCCCAGCCCGGAGGCCCTGAATCATCTGCTGCGCCACATGACCCGCGATTTTGCCACCGCGCGCGCCGTGGTGGCCGAAATCGACCGGGTGGCCCTGGCCGAAAAGCGCCCCATCACGGCGCCGCTGGTGCGCCGCGTCCTGACACAGATGGCGACGTAACACCCACTGGACAAGCGCCCTGCACGGGTGCACCTTTTTTCGCAGTACCTCGTGGCCCCGTCACGTAACCGTCACGGAAAGGACCGATACACCGCCCATGGACAGCGCAGATTTTCTCAAAGCCCCGCTCCCTCCCGCCATTGAACTGCCCGATCTGGACCAGACCGGACCGGGGCGGTTTTTCAACCGGGAAATGAGCTGGCTCGGCTTTAACTGGCGTGTTCTGGAAGAGGCCAAGAACCTTCGCGTGCCGCTGTTGGAGCGGGTGCGTTTCCTGTCGATCTCGGCCGCCAACCTGGACGAGTTCTATACCGTGCGCGTCGCGGGCCTGCGCGAACTGGCCCATGCCGGCAATACCACCCCCGCAGCCGATGGGCTGACCCCGGCCGAGCAACTGGTGCTGATCAACGAAGATGCGCGCAACCTGATGAAGGCGCAGCAACGCATCTTCACCACGCTGCGCGGGGAAATGGCGAACGAACGGATCAATCTGCTGGAACCAAGCGATCTGACCAAGGCGGACCTGGCCTATCTCGAGGAATTGTTCCTGACCAACGTGTTTCCCGTTCTTTCGCCGCTGGCGATCGATCCGGCGCACCCCTTCCCTTTCATCCCCAACACGGGCTTTTCACTGGCGCTGCAACTGCACCGCCAATCCGACAGGCGCGCGCTGCAGGCGCTGCTGCCGATCCCCCACCAGATCGATCGCTTCGTGGCCCTGCCCTCTGACGAGGGGCAGCACCGGTTCCTGCCGCTCGAGGAGTTGTTGCTGCTCCATCTCGACAGCCTGTTTCCGGGCTACACGCTGAAGGGGCATTGTGCCTTTCGTGTGCTGCGCGACAGCGACCTGGAACTTGAAGAAGAAGCCGAAGACCTGGTTCGCGAATTCGAGGTGGCGCTGAAACGCCGCCGCCGCGGCGAAGTGGTGCGCATGAAGATCTCGGCCGGCGCCCCCGAGGCGTTGAAAGCCGTCATCATGGAAGAGTTGCACGTCACCCCCGACGAGGTGGTCGAGGTCGACGGCATGATCGGCATTGCCGATGTAAAGGAACTGGTGCTCGACAGCCGGCACGACCTTCTTTGGCCGCCCTTCACCCCGCGCGTGCCCGAACGGGTGCAGGATTTCGATGGCGACATGTTCGCCGCGATCCGGCAGAAAGACATGCTCCTGCACCATCCTTATGAAACCTTCGACATGGTCGTGCGCTTTTTGCAGCAGGCCGCGCGCGACCCGGATGTGGTGGCGATCAAGCAAACGCTTTACCGAACCTCGCGCAACTCGCCCATTGTCGAGGCGCTGTGCGAGGCCGCCGAAGACGGCAAATCCGTCACCGCGCTGGTCGAACTGAAGGCGCGGTTCGACGAGGCCGCCAACATCCGCCAGTCGCGGCGGCTGGAGCGCGCGGGCGCGCATGTGGTTTACGGGTTCGTCGATTGGAAAACCCACGCCAAGATTTCAACGGTGGTCCGGCGCGAGGGCGACAAGCTGGTCACGTATACCCATTACGGCACGGGCAATTATCACCCCATCACCGCCAAGATTTATACCGACCTGTCGTTTTTCACCTGCGACCCGGCGTTGGGGCGCGATGCGACCAAGGTGTTCAATTACCTGTCTGGCTATGCCAAGCCCGAAGGCTTGGAAAACCTGTCGATCAGCCCCCATAGCCTGAAGCCCAAGATGCTTGAAATGATCGCCGCCGAGGCCGAACATGCCCGCGCCGGTCGGCCCGCGCAGATCTGGATCAAGATGAATTCCCTGATCGAGCCGGACATGATCGACGCGCTTTACGCAGCCAGTCGCGCCGGTGTCAGGATCGACTGTGTCATTCGCGGCATTTGCGGTCTGCGCCCGGGCATCAAGGGCTTGTCGGACAATATCCGAGTCAAATCCATTGTCGGCCGGTTCCTGGAACATTCCAGAATCATCTGTTTCGGTAACGGCCACGGGTTGCCCAGCAAGAAGGCGCGCGTTTTCATCTCGTCAGCCGACTGGATGGGGCGCAACCTCAACCGCCGGGTCGAAACGCTGGTGGATATCGAGAACCCAACAGTCAAGGCACAGATCGTCAGCCAGATCATGGCGGCCAACCTGGCCGACGTGGCGCAGTCCTGGGTGATGTCACCCGATGGCAGCTTTCACCGCGCGCCTTTGAAGGAAGGGCAGTTTGCCTTCAACACGCATCGGTTCTTCATGGAAAACCCCTCGCTTTCCGGGCGCGGGTCCGCCGGTGCCAAGGACGTGCCAAAGCTGACCCACACCGAAGACTAGGTCTTGCGCGGGCGGGCCGGCTTGGGCGCGATGGCCTGGCCATATGTCCTGCCTGCCCGATCAGGTTGATTGACCCTCGCCACAGCCCCGGCCATAACGGGCAAAACGGCATGGAGCCAACAACATGACCGATATGATCGGCGCGGCACCCACGGACTGGGGGCCTTTCGGAAGGCCGCTGTTCAACGATCCCAAGGCGCGGGCCTTGTCGCGGGTTGGCGTGGTCGATGTCGGGTCGAACTCGGTCAGGCTGGTGGTTTTTGACGGCGCGGCGCGCAGCCCGGCGTATTTCTACAACGAAAAAATCATGTGCGCCCTGGGCGAGGGGTTGGGCGATACGGGCCGGCTGTCGCCCAAGGGGCGCGCACGCGCGCTGTCGGCCCTGCGCCGGTTCAAGCACCTCGCCAACGGCATGGACATCGCGCCGCTCACCATCGTGGCCACGGCAGCCGTGCGCGACGCCGAGGACGGGCCCGATTTCTGCGACGAGGTTCTGCGCGAAACCGGGCTTCGTATCCATGTCATCGACGGCCGAGAAGAGGCCCGCCTGTCGGCGCAGGGCGTTTTGCTGGGTTGGCCGGGTTCATACGGGCTGGTCTGCGATATCGGCGGCTCGTCCATGGAACTGGCCGAAATCAACGGCGGCGTGGTGGGGCGGCGCGAAACCTCGGCCCTCGGCCCGTTGAAGCTGGCCTCGATCAAGGGCGGCAAGAAGGGGCGCCGAAAGTATATCCGCGAGACATTGGAAAAGCTGGCCGCGCAGATGGGCCCCCAGAAAAACCGGCTGTTCCTGGTGGGCGGGTCCTGGCGGGCCATCGCGCGGATCGACATGGAGCGGCGCGGCTACCCCCTTCACGTGCTGCACGAATACCGCATGAGCCGCAAATCGGTGCGCGAAACGGTCAAGTATATCGAGAAGGAGGATGCCGCCGACCTGCGCAGCCGCGCGGGCGTGTCTTCAAGCCGTATGGCGCTGGTGCCGCTGGCAGCCGAGGTGCTGAAAGAGGTGATCAAGCAGTTCAAGCCGCACGATATCGCCATCAGCAGCTATGGCATCCGCGAGGGGATGCTTTACGAACAGATGCCGCAGGATCTTCGGGATCGCGACCCGCTGATCGAAGCGTGCCGCTTTGCCGAAGACAAGGATGCCCGCCTGCCCGGCTTTGGCCGGCAGCTTTACAATTTCATCCTGCCGCTGTTCTCCGGCGCCTCGGATGATCGGAAGCGCCTGATCCGCGCCGCCTGCCTGCTGCATGATGTCAGCTGGCGCGCCCATCCCGACTACCGTGCCGAAGTCTGCTTTGACAACGCCACGCGCGCCAATCTTGGCGGGTTGAAACATGCCGAGCGCGTGTTCCTGGGGCTTGCGCTGATGCACCGCTACACCAACAAGCGTAACGGCACGCGGTTCGACACGGTTTATGACCTGATCGCGGAAAAGGACATCCACCAGGCCGAGGTGCTGGGCAAGGCGATGCGGTTTGGCGCGATGCTTTGGCTGCAAGGCGCGCCCATGGGTGAACTGCGCTGGTTCCCCAAGAAAAAAGAGCTTGAGCTTTGGCTCAGCCGCGAGGCCGATCCACTCTTTGGCGAGGTGGCCGAGGCGCGGTTTCTGTCGCTGGCAGAAACCCTTGGTGCTGAGACCCGCGTCAAGCTGCGGCGCGCCAGCCGCAACGCGTAGGGTGGGCTTCAGCCCACAGCGCGGGCCCTTGTCACCTAAAGCTCGATCTCGCCCGTTTCGCCGGGCGCATCCGGCACCGTTGGCATGGGCACCTTGCGACGCAAGATAATATCGCCATTGGGCAACATCTCCGGCGGATGGTAATTCGACAGGTCGTCGATTTTCTCGGCCAGTTCGTTCAGGGCGGGCCCCATCTCTTGCACGAATTCGCGCATGGCGGGTTCCATGTCCTCGACAAAGCGGCGCAGCTCGCGCAATGCGGGCTCGGCCTCGTCCATCATGCCGCGCAGAAACATCCGCGCGCCCTCTTCCATGAGGGAATAGCCTTCGGTCTCGGCTTCGTCGGCGACGGCCCCAAGCGGCAAAAAGGCAAGAACGGTAACAGCGATGATACGTTTCATGACGCCAATATAGACCAGTTGGGTCACGATTTTGAGTCACCCACCGAATTACAGGCCAATATCCACCGATACCGGAAAATGATCCGACGCCATCACCAGCGCGTCGCGCAGTTCGGGCGTTTTCCAGCACACCGGGTCGTCAAACGGGTGCCAGATGCGCCAGCGCGGCGCCAATGCGCGCATGTCATCAGAGATCATGATGTAATCCAGCAGCGCCTGGAGATACCGGTTCTCGCTGCCCAGGTAGAACCGGGCCGAGGTCGGTGTGCCCCCAAGGCCGTGTTGCAGCGCGCGGCGCGCGTGCGGGTCATAAAGCTCGGCCTGCCCATCCTGCCCCATGACGATTTCCACCGACGAGCGCCCGAACAGGTTTTCATATTCGTCAAGGCCGGGGCCATCGTTCAAATCACCCAATACCATCAGCGAGTCGCCTCGCGCCAGGAGCTCATCCACCCGCTGACGCAACCAGATCGCCTGCGCCAGTTGCTTGCGCCGGTTGGCGATGGCGATGCGCATTACCTCGTCACGGTCATGCGCGCCGTGCGGCGCCTTGGATTTCAGATGTGCCCCGATCATCCGCAGGCTGCGGCCGGACACGGTTTGCACGGCCAGTTCCAGCGGCGGCTTGGAAAAGCGCACCAGGTCCTCGGTGGCGTCAATATCCAGGTCGATCCGAAACACCCCGTCAAACCGGGGGCTGTCGGTGTGGCCCTTCTTGCCGGTTGGGTCGCCCAGCGGATCGTGCTGCGCCTGCATCGTGTCCGGGTCGAAAAGCAGCGCGATTTCCTGCTGCGTATCGTTGGGGAAACCCATCACTGCCTTGCGGGCCCGCAGGTCAAACGCACTGGCGAAATTTTCCAGCGCGGCTACCGTGGCGCGGCGGCCGTTGTGATCGGGCGCCTCGATCACCATGACCGCATCGGCATTGAGCGCGGTAAACACGATACCCAGCGCGGCCAGTTGATCGGTGCGGCGCACGTCATGCCGCCCTGACCAGCCCTTGTCATCCAGCATGTTTCCATCGTCGTCGAACAGCGCGTTGAACCATTCGACATTGTAGGTGGCGATGCGCATCAGGCGGCCTTGCCCTTGCTGATCTCGTCCCAGGCCTCGTTGATGTCATTCATCCGGCGCTCGGCCATCTTGATCGCCTCGGTCGGCAGGCCGCGCGCGGTCAACGCGTCGGGGTGATTTTCGCGCACGAGTTTCTTCCATGCGCGACGGATCTCATCAATCGGCATGTCCGGGCTGACACCCAGCACGGTATAGGGGTCGGGCACGGCGTCGGGCACGAAACGCGCGCGCAAGCTGCGAAAATCGCTTTCGGGCAAGCCAAAGATCACGGCGACGCGCTCCAGGAACGCGTCCTCGGCCGGATGATAGGTGCCGTCAGCCATCGCGATGTGAAACAGCCCTTCCATGAGGTCGCAAAACGGCCCTTCGGTGCGGTCGAATATCGCCTTGATCTTGCGGGCGTAATCCTCGAACCCGGCGACGTCCTGCCGCGCAAGGTTGAAAACCCGGGCGGCCTGCACCTCGTCCTCGGGCGAAATCTGGAAAACTTCTCGAAAGGCGGAAACCTCGTCCCGCGTGACCTGCCCATCAGCCTTGGCCATCTTGGCGCCCAGGGCAATCACCGCGATGGTGAAGGCGACCGAGCGTTCAGGCGGCGTGCGTAGCCTGTCGAACACGGCCGAAAGCGGCTCGCCATTGGCGAGCGCGGACAGTGCGTCGGATATGCGAGACCAGATCGACATGGTTGCAGAGTAACCTTTGCGCATACCGCTGTCAGCGCGGATCACAGAAATTTTTGCATGAATACAAGGTCAATATAGCGGCCGAACTTGAACCCGACTTGCGGCAAACGGCCGGTTTCGACGAATCCGAGCCGACCGTGAAAGGCCAGGCCGGTGACATTCTCGGCGCTGATCCCGCCGATCATCACGTGCACGCCCTGCCCCCTGGCTTGGTCGCACATCGCCTCGATCAGGGCCCGGCCCACCCCATGCCCCCGCGCCGCCGGGGCCAGCGCTATGGAATGTTCCATCGTGCGGGCATAACCGGGGCCGCCACGAAACTGCGCATAGCTGGCATAGCCCAGGATATGCCCCGCCTCTTCGGCCACCAGGAAGGCAGAGCCACGTGCCGCGATCTCGTCGCGCATGTCACTTTCGGTCTTTTCGCGATTGGTAAAGGTGACGGTGGTGTCACGAATGACATGGTTGACGATCGGCAAAAGGGCCGCCGCATCGCCCGGCTGCGCAGGGCGCGGCGTCACCGCAGAACCTTTCGGCCCAATGGGGAGTCCAGCACGGCCTCCAGCCCCGGCGCCTGCGCCGTGACATAGCTGACGCGCGACTCCGACAGATGCGGGGCAAGGGCGGCACGCAACGCGTCAGCGCGCGGATGCATCACCCGCAATTCGAGCAGCCGCAACCCCGAGTTCGGCAACCGCTGCACCGGGTGAACATCGCCCTGCCATTCGATCAACGCGGGGTGGACCTTGTCGAAAGGCAGCACACCATCTGCCGGCACGCCCATTCGCCAGCGCAGGTCACCACGTTCCACCTCCAAGGGTTCCCCCGCCCCGGGCAGTGCGGCAAGGGCGGCGTCCATATCGTCCGTGCCGCAAATCCAGTTCGTCAGGCGCGGCGGGCCGGAAAACCGGTCAAGGTCGAACCAGCGCGGACGGTTTGGCGCGGCGGCCTCCGGGTCGATCGCGATCAGTTCGAAATAAAGCCCGTCCTCCATCCCCGTCAGCAGGTTATGCGTGCCCATGACCGCGTGATGCCCACCGGCGTTCAGCGTGATCCCCAACATGCTTTCAAGATGGGCGCGGCCCTCGTCCAGCGTTTCGGCCGCTACGGCGATATGGTCAAGCATCAGCATCCGGGGCCCTTTCGCCTGTTATTCGTCTGGCTTTCGGTCATCGTCGACCAACGGCGGGTCGTCATGGATGGACCAGCCGTATTCACGCCCCGTGGGCGGAAGGTCGCTTTCCTTGATGCGGGCCTGAACAAAGGTCTTGGCAATGAAATGCGCGCTGATCGGTGCGGTCAGGAACAGGAAAAGCGTGATCAGCAACTCGTGAAACGAGAGGCTGCCCTTGACCAGCAGGAAATACAGCATCGAGGCGATCAGCACGCCCCCCACACCCAGCGTTGTCGCCTTGGTGGGGGCATGCAGGCGCTGCATCGTGTCCTTCAGCTTGACCAGCCCGAACGAGCCGACCAAGCCGAAAATCCCGGCCAGGACCAGGAAAAAGGAAATAAGGATATCGGTTGCCAGTTCCATGCCGCCCCCTATTCGATGATGTCGCCGCGTAGAACAAAGCGGCAATAGGCCACGGTCGAGACAAAGCCCACCATCGCCACCAGCATCGACGCCTCGTAATACACGGTCGTGCCCTGCCAGATCCCGTAGAGGATGAGCAGCGCGATTATATTGATCACCATCGTATCCAGCGCGAGGATCCTGTCGGCGTTTTCGGGGCCCGTGGCGATACGCCAGAGATTGAACAACAGCCCAAGGCCGAAACAACCGAACGCAAAGTAAAGGGCGTAGGTGATCATTGGAAAATCTCCTTCAGGCGCCATTCGTAGCGGCGCTTGATCTGGTCGCGCACGGCCTCGGGGTCGTCGGCGTGCAGGCAATGTACCAGGATCGCGCTGCTATCTGCTGACAGCATGGTGGATACGGTGCCCGGCGTCATGGTGATCGTGCCCGCCAGCACGGTGATCGCCTCGGGCGATGTCAGTTCGATAGGCACCGTCACCCAGGCCGAGCGAATGTTCTTTTCCGGTTTGAAAAGGATGATCGCGGCCACCTGGAAATTGGCCACGACGATATCCCAAAGCACGACAAAGATATATTCGACCACGCGCAACGGCCGCCCGATCATGGGCCGGCCCGGCCAGTAGGGCCCGGTGACGAAAGGCACGGCAATACCGAGGATCGCGCCCAGCACCACGTTGCCCGGCGTGACCTTGTTGACCAGTCCCAGCCAGACCAAGAGCAGCGCCAGGCTAAGCAACGGGTGGGGAAATACGCGCTTCATCATAGATCAGCCCTCCGTCCCCTGGCCCATCACGGCCGAGATATATCCGCTGCTGTCGTATAGCTGGTCGGCCGCGGCCCCCAGGTAGGCGCTGACCGGCCCGGCAAAGATGGCCAGCCCTCCCAGCAACGCCAACGCTGCCACGGTCGGCGCAACGGACATGACGCCTGCCGGAGCCGGGGCGTCCGCCAGTTCCTGCGGCTCGCCATCGTCGGGGTTCGGGGCAGGCTCTGCCGGGGCAAGGCCGGTCGATTTCCAGAACAGCACGCTGCCGGCGCGGGCGAAGCCCACGATCGTCAAAAGCGAACCCAGCAAGATTGCCACGAACGCGGCCGTCATCTGCGGCGTGGCCTGCATCGCATCCAGGATCAGAAGCTTACCCAGAAACCCGCTCAGCGGCGGCATCCCCGCCATGCCGATGGCCCCTGCAAAGAAAAGCGCCGCGAAAAGCCCGTTCTGAACCGTGGGCAATTGCGCGCGCAGCCGGTCGCCGTTGCGCCGCGCAAGGACCAGGTCGGCCAGCAGGAACAGCGCCGCCGCGGACAAGGTGGAATGCACCATGTAATACAGCGCCGCGGCGGTCGTTGCGGGGGTGAACGCGGCAACCGCTACCATCATGGTGCCCATCGAGCCGATGACCGAAAAGGACAACAGCGGCATCAGGCGCGAGGCACCCAGCACGCCCACCGCCCCGATGGCCACCGTGACCAGCGCCACGGGCATCAACCAGTCACCCACCACGCCCGACAGCACCGGCACATCCGGGCCGAATACAACCGTATGAACCCGGATGATCGCATAAGCGCCCACCTTGGTCATGATGGCGAAAAGCGCCGCCACCGGCGCGGGCGCGTTGGAATAGGTCGCCGGCAGCCAGAACTGCACCGGAAACAGAGCGGCCTTGATGGCAAACACGATCATCAACATCATCGCCGCTGCCCGCACCAGCGCCGCATCCTCGACCGGCAGGCCCTGCACACGTTGGGCCAGGTCCGCGATATTCAACGTTCCGGTGGCCGCGTAGAGCGTGCCCAGCGCAAACAGGAACAACGTGGACCCCGCCAGGTTCATCACCACGTATTGCAGCCCTGCCTGCAACCGAACCTTGCCGCCACCGTGGATCATCATGCCGTAGGAGGCGATCAGAAGTACCTCGAAGAAGACGAACAGGTTGAAGGCGTCGCCGGTCAGAAATGCGCCGAATATTCCCATGAGCTGAAACTGGAACAGGGCGTGGAAATGCCGCCCGCGCGCATCCCACCCGGTGGCCACCGCATGGACCAGAACAACCAAGGCCAGAACCGAGGTCAACAACAACATCACCGCCGAAAGCCGGTCGAGCACCAGCACGATACCGAATGGCGCCGGCCAGTTGCCCAACTCGTAGGACACGGTTTCACCACCGGCCGCCGCGACCGTCAGCCCGAAACAGATCGCCGCCAGCGCAATGGTGCCCGCGAACGAGGCCGTGCGCGCCAGCGAAATATCATACCGCATCACGAAAGCGATGATCGGCGCCAGGATCGCTGGCAGCACGACCGGGGCGATAATCCAATGGCTCATGCCTCGCCCTCCTTGCCGGTGGTCTCGGTCTCGTCTGTCTCGGTCATGTTTATGCTGTCGTCTTCCGCCTCGAGATAAGCCCCAAGCGCGAACATCACCAAAACCGCCGTCATGCCAAAGGAAATGACGATCGCCGTCAGCACCAACGCCTGCGGCAGCGGGTCGGAATAGCTGGCGTCACCGTAGGCCTGTAGAACCGGGGGCGCATTGATGGCCAACCGCCCCGTCGAGAATAGAAACACGTTCACGGCATAAGACAGTAGCGCCAGCCCCAGAATCACCGGAAAGGCCCGAAGGCGCAGGATCAGGTAAACGCCGCTCGCGGTCAGCACGCCCACCGCGCTTGCCACCAAAAGCTCCATTTCACTCGCCCTCCGGTTTCTTGAGTTCGCGCTTGCCCGACGGGTCATAATCCATCGGCTCCACGTTCACCGTTTCGCCCGCGTAGCGCGCGATGCGCGACAGGCTGTACAGCATCAGCATCACCGCCCCCAACACCGTCAGGAACACGCCCAGGTCAAAGGCAAAGGCCGAGCCAAGGCCGAATTTCTCGATCAGTGGCAGCTTGATGTAGCCATAAATGCTGGTCAGGAAGGGCGCGCCCCCCAGCCATGCGCCGACCCCTGTCAGCGCCGCGATCAGAACGCCCCAGCCGATCATCGTATGATATTCCAGCCGTTGCCGCGTCTGCGTCCAGCCAAAGCCCGAGGCCATGTATTGCATGAGCAAGGCGATCGAGATCACCAGCCCCGCGACAAAACCACCGCCCGGCTGGTTGTGCCCGCGCAAGAAGATGTAGACACCGACCATCACTGCGATGGGCAACATCGCCCGCGTGGCCACCACCATCATCAACGGGTGCCGGTCGCGCGAGCGATCCCGGCTGTAATCGGTGTTGCGCAGACGCCGCGCGGCCGGGCCGCTCAACAACGCCTCCATCAGCGCAAAAATGGTCAGGCCCGCGATGCCAAGAACGATGATCTCGCCAAAGGTATCGTAGCCGCGGAAATCGACCAGGATCACGTTCACGACATTCGTGCCGCCGCCACCCTCATAGGAATTGGCCAGGTGATAATCCGAGATCGGGTCGAAATCGCGCAGCAGGAACACCATCGCCAGCGCGGCGACGCCTGCGCCCGCTGCAACGGCGATCACCCCGTCGCGCAGCCGCAGCCCGACGCTGCTTTCACGCGGCGTGGTCTTTGGCAGGAAATGCAGCGCCAGCAGCAAAAGCATGATCGTGACGGTTTCAACGGAAATCTGCGTCAGTGCCAGGTCGGGGGCCGACAGGTAGACGAACCCGGCCGAGATCATCAAGCCGATCACCCCGATCAGTACCAGCGCGCGAAAGCGGTTGTGGTGGTTCAGCACGACCAACAGCGCCGACGCGATCAACAACACGTAACCGACCGCGACGACAGGCGGCACCGGCAGCATCTCGCGCGTGGGCGGGCTGAGCGTGCCGCCCGAAAAGGCCACGTAGACCAGCCCCACCGTGGACACGACGAAAATGGCCAGGTAGCGGCTGATGGCGCCATTGTGCAGACCATCGGTCACGCCACGCGACAGGCGAACGAGCGCGGAAATCAGCGCATCGAATATCGCCTTGGCCTCGGGGCGCGGGGCGGCATTCCAGGCACGCGCCAGCGGCCGATGCAGCCCCAGCAGCAACGCCCCGCCCACAACGGCAATGATCGACATGATTAGCGCGGGCGTCACGCCATGCCAGATCTTGAGGTAGAAATTCAGCTCCTGGCCCGTCACCGCCTGGGCGGCCACCTTGACCATCGGGTAGGCAAGGCCCGGCAGCACACCGATTGCCACCACCAGCACGCAAAGCAGCGCGGGCGCGGCATACATGCCAAAGGGCGGGTCATGCGGATGCGCGGGGTAATCGTCGCGCGCCGGGCCGGCGAAAACGTGGAAAATGAAACGCAGGCTGTAGGCCACCGACAAAAGCGCCCCCAGCGTGGCCAGCGCGGGCACGATCCAGTCGTTCTGGTACCAGGCAGTATGCGCAGCCTCTTCCAGCATCAGCTCTTTTGACAGGAACCCGTTGAACAGCGGTATCCCCGCCATCGACAGCGCGGCGACTGTGCCGATCAGCGCGGTAATCGGCATGAACTTGGCCAACCCGCCCAACCGCTTGATATCGCGGGTGTGGGTTTCATGGTCGACGATACCCGCCGTCATGAACAAGGCCGCCTTGAAGGTCAGGTGGTTGATGATGTGAAACACCGCCGCGATGGCGGCCTTTTCGGTGCCGAACCCCAAGAGCATCGTCAAAAGCCCCAGGTGGCTGACCGTGGAAAAGGCCAAAAGCGCCTTCAGGTCATCCTTGAACAGCGCGATCAGCGCGCCCAGCACCATGGTTATCAGGCCGGTGATCGACACGATGTAAAACCACGCATCCGTCCCCGCCAGCGCCGGCCACATCCGCGCCATGAGGAACACGCCCGCCTTCACCATCGTGGCCGAGTGCAGGTAGGCCGAAACCGGCGTGGGTGCGGCCATGGCATGCGGCAACCAGAAATGGAACGGGAACTGCGCCGACTTGGTGAAAGCCCCCAGCAAGATCAGGATCAGCGCGGGCAGGTACCAATCCGACGCGCGGATCACGTCGCCCGCCGCCAGGATATCGGTCAGGTTGTAGCTGCCCACGATATTGCCCAGGATCAGCATCCCCGCGATCATCGCCAACCCGCCCGAGCCGGTCACCGCCAGCGCCATGCGCGCGCCCTGCCTGCCCTCGGGCAGGTGTTTCCAATAACCGATCAGCAGGAACGAGCTGAGGCTTGTCAACTCCCAGAAAATCAGCAAAAGCAGGATGTTGTCGGAAATCACGATACCCAGCATCGCGCCCTGGAACAACAGCAGGTAAGTATAGAACTGGCCCATCGGGTCATCGCCCGACAGGTAGAACCGCGCGTAAAGCGTGATCAGCAGGCCGACGCCCAGGATCATGAAGGCGAATAGCAGCCCCAGCCCGTCAAGGAAAAAGCTGGCCGAAAGCCCCAGTTGCGGCAGCCATTCGATCTCGGCCTTCAGCACCTCGCCCGCCATCACGTCGGGCGTCAGAACGCCCAGCATGGCCAGCGCGGCGATGGTCGGAACGGCGGTGAATGTCGCGCAGGCGTTACGCCCCGCCCGTATCATCAACCCCGGCACCAAGGCCCCGAGAAAGGGCAAAAGCGCAATGATGGGTAGCAGGCTGCCGCCGTTGGTCATGTCGTCTCCCCGTCCCGCAAATGACGCGGCCACTTAAACCGGATGGCCCGCCCCTTGAACAAGCGTTTTCTGTCATTGCGCCCCAAGATAGGGGCCACAACGCCCATGGGAAGGGCGATTATGACGGTTTTGGTCGGGTTTCAAGGTGATACGGGGGCGTTTTGGGGTGGATGGAGAGCGGAGGTGGGCAGAATTGCCCACCCAGGGTCGGGCGCGGCCCTTTGGATATGTATAGCGCGACCATTCACTTTAGTTTTGCTGAAGCCAGCGCGCCAGATTTGCCTGAGAGGCGCATGTTTCCATAAATTCCAGTGTGTTTTCTTGTGCGAAAGCTACAACCGCGCGACGACCCTCTAAGAAATAGATGGGCCGTTCTGCGATGTGATCGAACCCAGTATGGCGCAGGTCTCCATGTGGCTGGTCCCAAAAACCAAGATGTTCGGCGACCCGCCGAAGGTGAGTGTAAGTAAAGGGCAAATCATCTAGAGTGGCCGCTCGAATATCCGGACGGATTTCGTCGGCGGATTGCTTAGGGTCAGGACCCATTGATTTCTGCGAGGCGGCGTGATTCACGGTTCGAAAAACGAGCGGTGAACATGTCTGATCTCTTCTGGTTGACCGACGCCC
>NZ_JAMQGO010000017.1 GCF_023703375.1 Lutimaribacter degradans | reverse complement strand
GACGTGTGGCGACCCGATACGACAGATGCCCAAAGGTCTTCCTCTCCGCCATCGCACTCGCGGCGCTCGTCATTTATTGGCTATGAGTCCTGAGCCTAAATATGCTAGCCCCCAGCAAACCAAGGCTTTTCCCACTCCCTCAGCGTATGGGCTTTCCAACGGGCCTGGGAAAACAATCGCATTGAGAACCGCAGCGATAACGGCAAACCCCACAAAGAGTAGCGAATTCTTCAGAAGTGGCGACAATCAAAAACCTCATTTCAACAGGTCTTGGGAGCGAGATACGTGAGCAGGTAGCCATCGGCAGTTGTTCGACGTAAACGCATTGCCCAGATCGATTTCACACAGTTGGCTTGGGGTCAAGCAGCCAACCAGTTAACCCTACGCCAGTTTGTAAGTCCTGCCGCGCCCCTCGATCTTCTCGAAGGTGATCGTCAGGCCCAACTTCTTCTTGAGCGCGCCGGACATGGCGCCTCTCACCGTGTGAGCTTGCCATCCCGTGGCTTCGACGATCTCGTCGATGGTCGCGCCGCCCTCGGCGCGGAGCATCTCGATCAGTTTCGCCTGCTTCGTGCCCTCGCGCGGTGTGCGCGCCTTGGGGGCGGGATCGGCCTCGGCGGGAGCGTCCTGCGGGGCCTCCGCACTCGGCGCCTCATCGGCGCCCGTGGACGCGCTGTCGCCGGCTTCTGGCTGGACGCCGATGGCGGCGAGGCCCGCGTCGGTGATGTGCAGGAGGATGGCGCAGCCGTCCTCGTCGTTGCGCCAGATGCGGTTGTAGGCCGCGTCCGCCTTGGTCTGGCTGTCGGTCGTGGTTTCGGCGATCAGCCCGCGCTTCAGCAGCGCGCCAACCACCTTGGCGGCGGCGCCGCCGCGGAGCGAACCGGGAAGCGGCAGGACGTTGTGATCGCCGCGCTGCGCAGCGGCGCTGAGGATGATCGCTTGCGTGTCGGAAGGCTTGGTCATGGGGTCGTCTCCGTGTTCGAACCGCGACCGTCGCGATCTTCTACGACCCCAAGCCGCGCAGGGCGCGCGGCCGGAGTTCGGGCGGTGGCTCGAGGTCAGATCAACCCGAGGTCGCGCAGCGCCGTGGCGGCGGCGGGCAGTCGATCCGTCGCCACGTCGATGGCGATGGTCATGCTGTCGGCGGTAAGGCGCGCGGGAATGTCCGCCTCCTCGCGGAGTGCGGTCTCGATGTCGTCGAGAACGGCGGGGATGCGGCTGACATCCCAAGGGTCGTTCAGGTCGCGGATGGTGATGCGGATGGTGCTGGTTTCCATGATGTGCGCTCCTGTCACTCTGCGTATTCGCCCTCGCCGAAGGCGCTGTCGGTGATGCGCTTCAGCAGGTTGGCGTAGTGCTCGAGGGTGCCGACATGGCCCCAGTTCACTTCGTCGGGGTGGGCGTTGAAGTGGTCGTCGCTGAGCGCCTGCAGGCGGGCGAGCCTCTCGTCGATCTCGGCCTTCTTGCTGATGAAGGCGTTCAGGGCCGCCTCCCGGTTGCGCCGCGCCTTCTCGGCGCGCAGTTGGTGGCGGGGCGTGGTGATCGTGTTCAAGCGACTGGTCATCGCGGTGGCTCCGTATGCTGAGTTGCATCGTTTTCTTGAGACCAGGTTCGCTCTGGCGCGGAGGCTTATCAACAACATAAGCACATGATTTGTAATGATAATCGGAGCGTGTCGTGGAGGGTCTGAGCGAGCGCCAGTATGCCGCCCGCGTCGGGCTATCGCGCGGGGCGGTCCAGAAGGCCAAGGGCACAGGGCGGCTGGTTCTGCATCCCGATGGCAGCATCGACGCGGTGGCCAGCGATGCGCTGCGTGCTGAAGCGACCGACCCGTCGAAAACCCGCAAGGCACCAAAGCCGAAGCTCAAGTCTGTCCCGGAGGCGGCGGTCTCGGCCGTGGGCGACACGTTGAAGGAACAGGGCCTGGCCGCGCCGGCCACGGGCGGCGGCACTACCTTCCTGCAGGCCAAGACCGCGAACGAGGTGCTGAAAGCGCAGGAGCGGCGCATCCGGCTGCAAAAGCTCAAGGGCGAGCTGATCGACCGCGGCCGCACGCTGGCGCTGGTGTTCCGGCTCGCGCGGCAGGAGCGCGATGTCTGGGTGAACTGGCCCGCCCGGGTGGCGGCGCTCATGGCGGCCGATCTCTCGGCCTCATGCAGCGAAGCTTCAGGCCAGGAAATCGTCGTCGAGCCCGCCGCGATGCAAAAGGCTCTGGAGAAGCATGTCCGATCCCAGCTCGACGACCTCGCCGAGATCCAGCCCGATCTCCGCTGAGAACGCGGACGCGCTGGCCTTCGACGGGGCGCAGGATGTTCTGCGGGCGTGGCTCGCCGGGCTGCGGCCCGACCCGGACCTGACGGTGTCGGAATGGGCCGACCGGCACCGCAAGCTGTCGTCGCGCGCCTCGGCCGAACCCGGGCAGTATCGCACGCTGCGCACACCCTACATGGGCGAGATCATGGACCGGCTCTCGCCCGGCGATCCGACCCAGCGGATCGTGTTCATGAAGGCCGCACAGGTCGGCGCGACCGAGGCCGGGAACAACTGGATCGGGTTCGTCATCCATCAGGCGCCGGGGCCGATGCTCGCGGTCCAGCCGACGGTGGAACTGGCCAAGCGCAATTCGCGCCAGCGGATCGACCCGCTGATCGAGGAAAGCCCGGAGCTGCGGGAGCGGATCAAGCCGGCGCGCTCGCGCGATGCCGGCAACACGATGCTGTCCAAGGAGTTCGCGGGCGGCATCCTGATCATGACCGGCGCGAACTCGGCGGTCGGGCTGCGGTCCACCCCGGCGCGGTACATCTTCCTCGACGAGGTCGACGCCTATCCGGCCTCGGCCGACGAGGAAGGCGATCCGGTCACGCTGGCCGAAGCCCGGTCGCTGACCTTCGCGCACCGGCGCAAGGTGTTCCTCGTCTCGACCCCGACGATCCGCGGGCTCAGCCGGATCGAGCGGGAGTTCGAGGCCTCCGACCAGCGGCGCTTCTTCGTGCCGTGCCCGCATTGCGGCGCCATGCAGTGGCTGAAGTTCGACCGGCTGCGCTGGGAAAAGGGCCGCCCCGAGACGGCCGAGTATCTCTGCGAGGGCTGCGAAAAGCCCATCGCGGAGCATCACAAGACGGCGATGCTGGAGACTGGCGAATGGCGCGCGACCGCCACGGCGGCTGATCCCAATACCGTCGGTTATCACCTTTCGGCGTTCTATTCGCCGATCGGCTGGTTCAGTTGGGAGCGGATTGTGCGGGCTTGGGAGGCCGCCCAAGGATCGGACGAGGCGATCAAGGCGTTTCGCAACACGATCCTTGGCGAGACCTGGGTTGAAAGTGGCGACGCGCCGGACTGGCAGCATTTGGCCGACCGGCGCGAGGACTGGCCGGCCGGGACCGTTGCCGCGGGCGGGTTGTTCCTGACCGCCGGGGCCGATGTCCAAAAGGATCGGATCGAGGTCGATGTCTGGGCCTGGGGCCGAGGTCTGGAAAGCTGGCTGGTCGATCATGTCGTCATCGAAGGCGGGCCCGGCGATCCGGCTTGCTGGCAGCAGTTGACCAATTTGCTTGGCCAGACATGGGAGCACGCTTCCGGTCAGCCGATGACATTGGCACGGCTGGCGATCGATACCGGCTATGAGACCAGCGCTGTCTATGCCTGGTCGCGACAGGTCGGCTTCGGGCCAGTGGCTCCGGTCAAAGGCGTCGAGGGGTTCAACCGCACGAGCCCGGTCACCGGCCCGACCTATGTCGACGCGACCATCGCGGGTAGAAGGCTGCGCCGTGGCGCGCGGCTCTGGACGGTTGCCACGTCCACCTTCAAAACCGAGACCTATCGCTTCCTGCGTCAGGTGCGGCCAGCGCCGGAAGAGATCACGGCCGGTGCGTCGTTCCCGCCGGGAACGGTCCATCTGCCTGCCTGGGCCGATACTGAGTGGCTGAAACAGCTGACGGCCGAGCAACTGGTCACGGTGCGCACCAGGCGCGGCTTCGCCCGGCTCGAATGGCAGAAGCTGCGCGAGCGCAACGAGGCACTGGATTGCCGGGTCTATGCGCGCGCCGCCGCCTGGATTCTCGGGGCAGACCGATGGCCGGAGGCTCGGTGGCAGGACCTTGAACGGTCTTTTGCGGTGGAAATGGCGAGGTCAGACGCTGAGGCGTCGGCCAAGCCCGCATCCCGCTCGGCGCCGCGGCGGCGCACGGTGCACTCGCGATACATGAAGTGAGAGGCGCTTGCGCTGTTCGGTCAATCACCTTGCTCAAGCGCTACAAAGCTGATTGGATCAATCTGCCAATTGAATGGGGAGCCGCCAATGTCTGGAGAACCGGAACTGTTCACCATACCTGCCCGCAAGGGGCGGGCCGTGCGCCTCGGCGCTGGTGAGGCCATCCAGATCGTGAACACCCATGGCGCACAGGTTGTCGATACCTGGGCGTTCAGCGCAGAGGATCCGACGGAATTTCTGTCGAACGAACACATGCGGGCCACACTGGGTAAGATGTGGCCCGGTCAAGGCGATCCGCTGGTCACCAACCGTCGTCGCCCGATCATGATCATGGAGAAGGACACGTCGCCCGGTTGGCACGACACGTTGATCGCGGCCTGTGACGATTACCGCTACGGGCTGTTGGGGTGCGAGGACTATCATGACAATTGCACCGACAACCTGTTCGCTGCCATGCGACGGATCGGTATCGAAATCTTCGAATGTCCGAGCCCGCTGAACCTGTGGATGAACATCCCCGTGGCGGAAGACGGAACCACCAGCTGGGGAGAGCCTTTGTCCCGACCCGGCGACTACGTCACCCTGCGGGCGCGAATGGATTGCGTGGTGGCAATGTCGGCCTGTCCGCAGGACATTCTTCCGATCAATGGCGCGGCCTGCCAGCCGACCGAGGCGCACTATCGCATCCTGCCCAGGGAGGGCTGACTAAAGGGCCTGCGCGACCACTGCCTCCGAGCGCGGTTGCTCAGGGTTGCCGCATCGCACGACTCCGCTGGAAGGCCTCGTATGCTGCCTTGCGCCTTGCAGCGATTTCGCGGACGCGTTGTGCGATATCGGCTTCGTCGAAATCGGTCGGATGGAACGGGCCGCCGTACCAGCACACCATGTCCTTATGCTGCGGATGGCTACGCTTCGAGATTGCCTCGACGAACTCCATGAAGCCGGACGGGCCTCCCACGTCCTCGGGCGGGGCGCGGCGTTCACCACCGAGGAAGATCGGATAGTCCAGACCCGACTCGGCATCCGAGACGCCCTCGATCACGATGCGATGGCGCCAGTCGTCGCCGAAATCGTAAGTGTACAGAAACTCCGTGATCCCGCGGTTGATCAGCATCGAGAGCCGAAGGGATTTCGCCTGATAGACCTTGCGATCCCAGAATGCGTCCTCGGGATCGGGCTCGCCGTAGATCCTGTCTCCGACGGCAAATTCGTAAAGGTGATAGCTCTCCCATGGCATGACCGTCTGGATCAGATCATGGAGCGCCCTGAGGTTGGTCGTCAGCCTCACATCCACCCGCCGCCAGATACGTGGGGTGATGTCCTTGAGCTCGATCAGCAGACGGGCGACAGGTTCGGACATGGGGCCTCCGGGCGGTAACGTTGTCCCAAGCATAGAAGGCGTGTGGCATGCCGACAATCACTGACCTTCGCGCGCGCCGCGACGCGCTTGCAGCGCAGCGTGCCTCGGGCGTGGCCCGTGTCAGCTATGACGGCAAGACGGTGGAGTATCGCAGCGTCGCCGAGATCGACCGGGCGATCGAGGCGCTCGATCGCGAGATTGCGGCTTCGGAGGGCCGGCGGATCGTGCGGCAGCTGCGCGTGACGACCGACAAGGGGCTCTGATCCATGGGGCTGTTCGACCGGTTTCGCCGCCAGCCCGCCGGCGGCCCCTCCAGCGTGCGTGCGCGTCTCGAAGGCGCCATGGCGAAACGCAGGCTGCGCGGCTGGAACCCGCCACTGGAAAACATCAACGCGCTGGTCGCCAGGGGCGGGCCGCGACTGCTGGCGCGGTCCCGCGAGCTGGTCGTGACCAACGGCTATGCGGCCAATGCCTGCGAGGCCTTCGCCGCCAACCTCGTGGGTGACGGCATCAAACCGTCCTCGCTCATTACGGATGCGGATCTGCGCGACAGGGTGCAGAAGCTCTGGCTGGCCTGGACGGACGAGGCCGATGCGGACGGCTTGAGTGACTTCTACGGGCTGCAGGCCATGGTCGCGCGGGAGATGTTCGTCGCGGGCGAGTGCTTCGTCCGGCTGCGCCCGCGCCGGGCCGAGGACGGGCTGCTGGTCCCGCTGCAGCTGCAGCTTCTCCAGTCCGAGATGCTGCCCTTCGAGAAGACGGGAAAAGCGGCCAACGGCAACAGCATCCGTTGCGGGATCGAGTTCGACGCGATTGGGCGGCGGGTGGCCTATCACTTCCGCCGCCGCCATCCGGGTGACAGTACAGATCAGCGGGTGGCAGTACCCGAGACGGTCCGCGTGTCGGCCGAGGATATCCTGCACATCTATCGCCCCATAGACGCAGGACAAATCCGGGGCCTGCCGCATATCGCCCCGGCCATGGTGCGGCTGTTTCTGCTCGACCAGTATGACGATGCAGAGCTTGACCGCAAGAAAACCGCGGCGATGTTTGCGGGCTTCATCACCAAGACAGCCCCCGAAGACCCGATGATGGGCGAGGCGGAGGCCGATCTTGACGGGGCAGCCCTGGCGAGCCTCGAGCCCGGCACGATGCAGGTGCTGCTGCCCGGCGAGGATGTGAAGTTCTCGAGCCCTGCCGATGTCGGCAGCAGCTACGAGGCGTTCCAGTACCGGACGCTGCTCGGCGTCTCGGCCTCGCTGGGGCTGCCCTATCACCTGGTCACCGGCGATGTCCGGCAGGCCAACTACTCCAGCCTGCGCGCCGAGCTCGTGGAGTTCCGCCGGCGGGTGCAGCAGCTCCAGCACGGGGTGATCGCCCATCAGCTCTGCCGGCCCGTCTGGGCGCGCTGGCTGGAGACCGCACGGTTGGCCGGCCGGCTGGATCTGCCCGACCCGGCGGCCGCGCGGATGGTGCAGTGGATCCCGCCCCGGTGGGACTGGGTCGACCCGCTCAAGGACATCCAGGCGCAGGTGCTGGCGATGGAGGCGGGCATCACCTCGCGGCGCAAGGTGGTCGAGGCCACCGGCTACGACGTCGAGGAAGTCGACCGGGAGAACGCGGTGGATACCAAACGTGCCGAGGGTCTGGGGCTGCGCTACCGCACCAGCCCCGGCGAAACCCAAGGCGCGCGGGCGACACCTTCGCGGCGGCCGGGCCCCGGCGACGGCAACGATCAGACGATGGGCGAAGATGCGCCGGCACCGGACCGCGCCAACAATCAGGAGTGACATCATGAAGAGCTGGTACACGATCCGCGCCCGCGAGGGCGGCGCGGAGGTGCTGATCTATGACGAGGTCGGCGCCTATGGCGTCTCGGCCAAGGGGTTCCTCGCCGAACTTGGCGCGCTGCCCGACGAGACGGCCATCGACCTGCGGGTCAACAGCCCCGGCGGCTCGGTCTTCGATGCCGTCGCGATCCACAATGCGCTGAGCCGTCATGCCGGCACGGTCACCGTCTGGATCGACGGCATCGCCGCCTCGGCCGCCTCCTACATCGCCATGGCCGGCGACGAGATCGTCATGCCCGAGAACGCCTTCCTGATGATCCACGACCCGGCCGGCCTCGTGATGGGCACGGCGGCGGACATGCGCGACATGGCCGGGACGCTGGACAAGATCGCCGCAGGCATGACGCGCGGCTACGCGGCACGCTCCGGCAAGACTGAGGACGAGATCGCGGCGCTGATGGCCGCGGAGACCTGGTTCTCGGCCGTCGAGGCGCTGGACGCAGGGCTCGCCACGCAGCTGGCGGAGCCCGTGCGCATCGCCGCCAGCTTCGATATCGGGCGTTTCCGGAACGCGCCGCCCGAGCTTGTGGAGGCGGTCGAGATCGTCGAGCCGGAGAGCGCAGAGACGCGACCCGACATCGTTGAAGACGCCAACGATGTCGCGCCGGCGCCCGATCCCGCACCGCAGCCCGCAGCCGACGATCCTGGTGGTGATGAAACCGGTGCAGAAGCGGCGACGGCCTCCATCAAACCGACTTCGGACCCCACGGCCATCCGCGCCGAGGCCATCGCCCATGCGAGGGCCGTCGTCGATCTCTGCCGCCTCGCGGCTCTGCCGCAGATGGCCGGGCGGTTCCTCGAGGAGGACGCCAGCCTCGACGCGGTGCGCGCCGCGCTGCTGGACGCGCGCGCCGAGACGGCGCCGGAGATCACGCCCCATCACCCGCAACCCGGGCGGAGCGCCACGACCCGCCCCTGGGGCGACGTCATCGCCCGCACCTTCAAGCTGAAAGGATAAGACACCATGACCACGCTTTCCGAGTCCACGCATCCCGGCGGCTTCCTCGTCTGGGAAGCCCATCGCGACTACACCCGCGAGACGATTACCGTCGCCTCCGGCACGCTCATTCCCGGAACCGTGTTGGGCCAAATAACGGCCTCGGGCAAATACGCCGCCCACGACCCGGCGGCCGTCGACGGGACAGAGACCGCGGTCGCCGTGCTCTGGGGCAAGGCCGATGCGAGCGGCGGCGATGCGCCGGCCGTCGCCGTCCTCCGCGGCCCCGCCATCGTCAACCGCCACGACCTCGTCTTTGCCGGCACGCCCAGCGAGGGCGAGATCACGGCCGCCCACACGGCGCTCCTCGCCGCGGGCATCCTCGTCCGCTGATTGCGGGCACCCCTACGCAATTCTGAACCGGAGGCATTCCCATGATGGTGTGGATGGCTCCACCCGACGGCAGCGCGATCTGCCATGTTGTCGTTGTGGCAAGCCAACAGAGGGAAGGAGCAATCCACAATGGAAATTACCACACTCGGGATCGATCTGGCCAAATCCGTTTTCCAGGTCCACGGCGTCGATGCAGAAGGCCGTACTGTTCTGAAGAAGAAACTTCGGCGCAATGCGGTGATCGAGTTTCTGCAAGGTCTGCCGCATTGTCTGGTCGGAATGGAGGCCTGCGTCACCGCGCACTATTGGGCTCGTGAGATCGCCGCACTCGGCCATGACGTGCGACTGATCCCGCCGGCTTACGTCAAACCGTACGTGAAGAGGCAGAAGAACGACGCCGCGGACGCTGAGGCGATCTGCGAGGCCGTGACCCGGCCCAACATGCGCTTTGTCCCGGTCAAGACGCCAGAGCAACAAGGCGTCATGGTCATGCATCGGACCCGTGAACTCTTGATCCGTCAGCGAACCATGATGCTGAACGCCCTGAGAAGCCATCTGGCCGAGTTCGGCATCATCGCGGCGAAAGGGCCGCAAAATCTCAAGCAACTCATCGCGGACCTGAGAGCGGGTGATCACGCCGATCTTCCGGAGATTGCGCGAACGACGTTGCTCGGCTTTGCCGACCAGCTCGAGGCGCTGAAGGCGGAAATCCGCGCGATCGATCGCCAGCTGCTTGCCTGGTTCCGAGAAAACGAAGTCTGCCAGAGGCTTTCAACGATACCTGGGGTCGGAGTCATTACCGCCACGGCCATGGTGGCCACGGTACCCGATCCGAATGCATTCGCCTCGGGTCGCCAGTTCGCGGCCTTCCTCGGCCTGGTTCCACGGCAGAACTCTTCGGGCGGCAAGGATCGTCTCGGCCGCATCTCGAAGATGGGCGACGGCTATTTGCGTCGCCTGCTCGTGAATGGCGCCACCTCGGTCATCAGACGGATCGGACAGGATACCAGCCTGACCGGCATCTGGGTGCGTAAGCTGCTGGAGAGGAAGCCTGCGCGAGTGGTCACCGTCGCCATCGCCAACAAGACAGCGCGCATCGTCTGGGCGGTGCTGCTGCGCGGCGACGTCTACCGCCGTCCCGCTATGGGATGATCCCATCGAAACAGCGGCAGCTACACCTGCCGCTCTGAGCTGCGAGGGCAGAGATGAATGATGATGATCAAGGAGAACCGCCGTTGGGACACCCCGCATTGGTGGCCTGGGCGTCATAGCTCATTCTCATGATTGGGACCCGGCACGCGGACTTCATCAGGGCCAGCGGTCAGACGCACCGCGCCGACAGGCCGAACACATGACCGCAACCCGCTCGATCATGATCACCACAAAAACCCTTGCAGGAAAGGAGCCATCCACACATGGCCACCATGGACATCTTCGAAGGCGATGCCTTCACCATTGTCGAGCTCACCCGCGCGCTCGAGAACATCCCCTACAAGCCCGCGATCCTGTCGGGCGCGAACCTCTTCGGAGCCCGCGGCGTGCGTTCGCGCACCGTGATGATCGAGAGCCGCGACGGCACGCTGTCGCTGATCCCGTTCTCCGAACGCGGCTCGGCCTATGAGAGCCAGATCCCCGAACGCCGCGAGATGCGCGCCTTCGTCTGCCGCCAGTTCAAGAAGCAGGACGTGCTCTGGGCCTCGGAAATCCAGGCGATCCGCGACTTCGGCTCCGAGACCGCGGTGCAGCAGGTGCAGGCCGAGGTCGCGCGCAAGCTCGGCCGGCTCAGGAACGACGCCGAGGCCACCTTCGAGTTCCACCTCTTCAACGGCATCCAGGGCGTGGTGAAGGACCCGAAGGACGGCGCGACGGTGATCGACTACCACGCGGAGTTCGGCATCACGCCCGCGGCGGAGGTTGACTTCGATCTCGACAACACGAGCCCCGCCTCGGGCGCGCTGCGCAAGCGCTGCCAGGCGCTGATCGAGAGCGTCGAGGACTCCTTGGGCGGGCTCGCCGCCGGTCAGGTGCAGCTGCGCGCCGAATGTGGGTCGGCCTTCTTCGCCGATCTGGTGGCGCACAAGGAGGTGCGTGAGACCTACCTCAACACCGCCGCGGCCGCCGATCTGCGGGGCAGGGTAGGGGAGGAGGTCAGCTTCGGCGGCATCACCTTCCGGCGCTATCGCGGGGGGCTTGGTTTTGGCGTGCCGACCGACAAGGCGTATTTCTACCCCGAGGGCGTCGAGGGCCTGTTCGAGATCTACTACGCCCCCGCCGACACCTTCGAGACGGTCAACACCGTGGGCCTGCCGCTCTATGCGCGGATGATCCTGGACAGGGACCGCGACGAATGGGTGCGCCTCGAGATCGAGAGCAACCCGCTGCCGATCTGCACGCGGCCGCAGGTGCTGCGCAGCGCGCGGCGGACCTGATGACGGCCGCCGCCATGGCCCTCGACGTGCTCTTCGCGGATGTCAACGTCGCCCGCGATGCGGTGTACGCGCCCGAGGGAGGTACGCCCGTCCTCGTGCGCGTTGTCACCCGCCGCGCGGACGAGACCACCGGTTTCGGCGAGGCGCGCATCTGGTCGGAGACCACGCGCATGGATCTTCGCGTGTCCGAGGTACCCAATCCCCGGCCCGGCGACCGCATCGAGATCGATGGCGAAGCCTTCCTCATCCAGGCCGAGCCCGTCCGCGACCGCGAAAGGCTCGTCTGGACCGTGGATCTGCGCCCGGCATGAAGCTGAAGCTCGACATCACGCCGGACCTCGTCGCCGCCATGGCTGCCGAGGTGAAGGCCGGCGAGAAGGCCGTCACCGCCGCCATGCGCGAGGCCGGAACCGGGCTGAAGACCGCCTGGCGCGGCCAGATCACGGGGGCGGGGCTCGGTCGGCGCCTCGCGAACTCGATCCGGAGCCAGACCTACCCGAAGGCCGGCGAGAGCCTGAACGCCGCGGCGCTCGTCTGGTCCAAGGCCCCGGTCATCGTCGGCGCCCACGACACCGGTCCGCTGATCCGCTCGAAGGAGGGGTTCTGGCTCGCGATCCCGACCGAAGCCGCTGGGCGGGGCTTGCGCGGCGGAAAGATCACCCCCGGCGAATGGGAGCGCCGGCGGGGGCTGCGCCTCCGCTTCGTCTACCGCCGGAGAAGGCCGAGCCTTCTCGTTGCCGACCGCGCCCGGATCAACAAACGCGGCCAGGCGGTCGCCTCGCGCTCGAAGACAGGCCGCAACCAGGTCAGCGCGCCGATCTTCCTGCTCGTCCCGCAGGTCAAGCTGCCGAAGCGGCTCGACCTCGACCGGGATACAGAGCGGGCACATGATAGCCTGCCCGCGATGATCGTGGCGAACTGGGTGGACGCAAGGCTCTGAGGTGCGCTCAGCGGACAAAGCTGCCAATTTCCTGTGCCACAGAACAGCACACCCACGCACCATATCGGACTATCGTGGGGGGTATTGCATATGTCGAATTCGGTTCGGGGCTAGCCCGCGTTCTCCTTTTCTAAGGCAATCTGCAACTCCACTTCGGCAACCCGTAAAAGAGACTTGATGTGAACCAAAGCTTCCTTGCCCTCGTTTAAGGTCTCAGTGGCTTTCCGAATCTTTCTATCCCGCAATTTTCCCGCAAGAAATGTGGTAGGTCTATTCTCCATCAGACCCATTATACCTTGTTGCAACGCCGAGAGATCGGCGTACAGTGCCGTTTCCCTGCTAGTAAGATCATCGATTTTCTCTCTTAACTTCTCAACTTTAGACAAATCCAACTACCCAACTCTACTGTCATGATCGGTTTCACGGTATGCTGTTTTCCGCCTCTAGATCAAGCTTAGACCCTGTCTGGAAACTCCTTGAATCATTGGAATCGATTGTGATTCTGTGTCAGACGCCAGCGAGAGAGAGGGGGGCGTCGGATGTGGAGCCAACCAGATCGGAAGAAGTACGAGCGGGGTGACCTGTATCGGGCCCACGACAGCGTGCCGGGGCTGATCGTCGCGAACTGGGTGGAGGGGCGGATTTGATGCCGAGCGGCTCTTCAGCCCAGCGTCGCACGGACGTTCGCCATCGGAATGAACACGCGCTGCTTGTTTTCGGGGTCGCCGAGCGGCTGGAAGCCAAGCTCTTCGTAGAAGTTCCAGCGGCGTTCGAAGTGATCGTCCTTGAGCACATCGAGGACGATGGCCGCAGCGCCCATCTGATCGGCGATCCCGAGGCAGCGCCGCATGGCGTCCACGACGAGGGCGGTTCCAAGCCCTTTGCCCTGCATGTCATCGCGCACGGCAACCGCGCGGATGTAGATAACAGGGATGTCCGGCACACCGGCGCGCTGCCATTTCCCGGGGCCGAGATCCGCTCGGACGGCCATTGCGCCGAGAGTGTAAAAGCCCAGCACGGCAGGATCGTCGCCAGCTGTGGCAATCCACGCAGCGACCATTCCGGTCTTGATCTGGTCCGTGAGCGACGACTTCAGGAAGTTGTCGATGGGGGCAAAGCCACAAGAGAAGGCGCTGCGGTCATGCAGCGCCTTGTCGAATTTCGCGATCGTCAGAGCGGGCGCGTCCGCCGCGGTCTCAGCCGGCATCCTTCAGGAGGCCCTTCGACGCTTCCGCGGCACGAGCCAACCCGGGCACGACCTGACCAGGCGCCTCGACGGCTGCCTTGAATGCATCGAATGCTTGGGCGGGCAAGACAGAGAGGGACACACGTTGTTCGACCTCCTGCGCACGCAGAAGGGCCGCCTGACGAATGAAGTCGGCTTCCTGCAGGCCGGTTGCAGCGGCAGCGGCCTTGATGCGCTCCTCATCCGCGCGGTGCATGCGCAATTCCTTGCGCGCTTCCATCTTGCCCGGGGTCGGGCTCACAGTCTCAATGGCGAACATAGTCGATCTCCTTCAGAGCAATCCATGTACGGTATAACGCCGTACATGTCAATGATCATCATCGGGGTCGTCCTCACCACGGTGAGGCGGATTATCTTGAAACCCATCATGATCGGCATGCCGGTGATCCTTCCGGACCGCTGTCGATCCATACGATAGCACCATGCCCACCTCCCGTGAAACCATCCTCGCCGCGCTGCACGCGCGGATTTCGGCGCTGCCCGCCACCGCCCTGCGCGGCGAGGTGCTGCCTGAGCGCGTGCCGACCGATGGCCTGCTGATCCTGCGGGATGGCGAGCCGGGAGAGCCGGAAGTGACGCTGTCGCCCTTGCGCTATCATTACCAGCACCGTGCCGAAATCGAAGCGGTGGTGCAGGGTGCTGACCGCGACGCCGCCTTCGACACGCTGGCCGCCAGCATCGGCGCGGCGCTCGCGACCGACCGCACGCTGGGCGGGCTCTGCGACTGGGTCGAGGCGGAGGCTCCGCAGCCAGTCGATCTGCCGGTCGAGGGCGCGGCGAGCCTCAAGGCGGCGACCATCGCGGTGGTGCTGCACTACTCGACGGACGATCCTCTCGGTGGGTGACTCAGTTGGCGTTGAGCCCGAACGGTTGCCGGGAATGGAGCCGTAGCTTCCAGCTGTTTTCTCGGGCGATGACGTCCTCTGGCGGCAGGTCCGGCGCGAGGCGTTCGAGAATGCTGAACCGAAAATCGCGTGGGTCACGACCGCGGAGTTCACGGTTTCCACCATGACCATCCCGGGCGTAGGCCTGCCACCGACCGAGGATGTTGTCGCGACCATAGGCGGAGCCGACATAGGTGCGGCGGTCGCTTTCATCAAAGATGAGGTAAATCCCGCGCCATTCGGCCAGCCGCGCCCGCCATGAGCCTGGCAGGGTTGCGAGCTCTGCGAAGGTAAGATCGATGTCACGCCAGTCGGGCGGTGGGGCCGCGAACGCGCTTTCCTCGAGGATCGCGCTCACGGGGAACGTCCCACGGTTCACCCACCGGAACCATGAGCGCTCTGGCGGCGGAAAATCGATGACAAGCCGCCCGCGCCAGTCGCTGTAGAACGGCAGGCGTTCCAGATGGAACTGAAGGCGCGAACCCAACCTTTCGGCCTCTTCAGCGGTGAATCCCTCGTATCCCATGTCCCGGAGGATCAGGTTCTCCGGTATCCGCCAGAAGGCGTCATGGTCGAGCTCGCGCGCCTCACCGATGCGATAAAGCCCGACGAAATGCGCTTTACCCGGCGACAGGCCGAAGAAGCTTGCCACGTATTCCGCCCTGCGCAAGGCCTTTTCCGGCCGGCCTGGGACCGATTGGTAGGTTTCGAAAAGGTCCGGGCGTTCTTCGATAATCCACGGCATCGCCCGGGCGAGTCTGGGCTCAAACGGACGATGGCGTAGCAGGACGATGCGCTCTCTGGCGTCAGCATCGTATCCTTGAATGCGCAGCAGGTCCTTGAAATCCATAGCAGCTTTCCTCCCAGCCCAATGGGTAAAGACTAAACCCGCCGTAATCAGGCAGCAACGCCGCCTTATGCGATCCGTCCAACCAGACGACGAAAGGACACGAACATGGCACGAGCCCAGGGGGCGCGGGCGCAGATGGCGCTTGCGTTCGAGACAGTCTACGGCACGCCGCCCGCGAGCGGCTTCACGAAGATGCCCTTCGCCAGCACCACGCTCGGCGCCGAGCAGCCGCTGCTGAACTCGGAGCTGCTGGGCTACGGCCGCGATCCGCTGGCACCGATCAAGGACGCGGTGACGGCGGACGGCGATGTCGTGGTGCCGCTCGACGCGGAGGCCTTCGGCTTCTGGCTGAAGGCCGCGTTCGGTGCGCCGACAACCACGGGTGCGGAAGCGCCGTACAGCCACGAGTTCCAGTCGGGGTCCTGGACTCTGCCCTCGATGTCGATCGAGACCGGCATGCCGGAGGTTCCGCGCTATGCGATGTATTCCGGCTGCGTGCTCGACCAGATCACCTGGCAGATGCAGCGCTCGGGTCTGCTGACCGCCACCGCACGGCTGGTGGCGCAGGGCGAGACGGTGGGCACGACCACGAGCGCTGGAACACCGGCGGCGCTGGAGCTGAAGCGCTTCGGGCATTTCAACGGGGCGATCACGCGGAATGGCAGCGCCCTCGGCAATGTGGTCTCGGCCGAGATCACCTATGCCAACAACCTCGACCGGATCGAGACGATCCGCTCGGACGGCCGCATCGATGGCGCGGACCCAAGCATCGCGTCGCTCACCGGCCGGATCGAGGTGCGCTTCGCCGACCAGACGCTGGTCACGCAGGCCATCGATGGCGACCCGTGCGAGATGGAGTTCGCCTATGTCCTGCCCTCCGGCGAGAGCTTGCGCCTAACCGTGCACGCCGTCTACCTGCCGCGCCCGCGGATCGAGATTTCCGGGCCGCAGGGCGTGCAAGCGACCTTCGACTGGCAGGCTGCGCGCGACAGCGTGGCTGGCCGGATGTGCACCGCCACCCTCGTGAACGATGTGGAGACGTATTGATGCTCACGCTCGATTTGACCAACGCGCCGCGCTGGCATGACCTCGCGCCCGGCGTCCGGGTGCAACTGCGCCCGCTGACGACCGCACTGATGGTGGCGACCCGCAGCGATCCGGCCGTCGAGGCGGTGCCCGAGGAGGCCTCGGACGAGGAGCGCGCTGTCGCCTTCGCCAAGGCGCTCGCGCGACGGGCGATGCTCGCCTGGGAGGGCATCGGCGATGCGGACGGCAAGCCGATCGACCCGAGCCCGGAAGCCATCGACGCGCTTCTCGATGTCTGGCCGATCTTCGAGGCTTTTCAGCTGACCTATGTCTCGAAGGGCCTGCTGCTGGAACAGGAAAAAAACGCCTCCGCGCTCTCGCCGAATGGTCCTTCGGCGGGGGCGAGCGATACTGCGAAGCTTGCGCGCAAGCCTGCCCGGACTGCCCGGCGCGGCTGAACCGTCCGGAAACGCCGGAGGGTTGGCAGGTCTGGGACCTCGTCGGCCGTCTCGGCGGCCAGCTGCGCGTGCTCCCCGGCGCGGTGATCGGCTGGGACATGTCGGCGGCGCTGGCGCTCGGTGACGCCCTCGGCGTGCCGCCGCTCGCCATGGCCGAACTGCTGCCCGTCACCGAGGCGGTGATGGTCACGAAGCTCAACGAACAGATGGATCACTCCCATGGCTGAGAAGAGGGTCAGCGTCCGCCTCGCGGCCGTGGGCGGACGGCAGGTGCGCGCCGAGCTGGAAGGCGTGGGCGAAGTCGGATCGCGCGGCTTCGGACGGCTGAGCCGGGAGATGGAGGCGGCCAACACGCGGCTCGCGGCGTTCTCGCGACGTGTCGCTGTGGCTGCCGCCGCCGCCGTAGCAGCCGCTGCCGCCGCTGGTGTGGCCATGGTCCGGTCCGGTCTGCAGACGGTGGATGCGCAGGCGAAGCTGGCTCAATCGCTGGGCACGACCGTCGCCTCGATCCAGACACTCGAGCGCGCGGGCGAACTGGCGGGCGTCTCCATGTCCGGCATCGAGCAGGCGACCAAGGACCTGACGCGGCGGCTCAGCCAGGCCGCAGCCGGCGGCGGTCCCGCGGCGCAGGCGCTCGAGCGGCTGGGGCTTTCGGCCGCCGACCTGCTGGCGCTGCCGCTCGACGAACGCGTTGGGGCCATCAACGCGGCCATCCAGGACTTCGTGCCGGCGGCGGAACGCGCGGCAGTCGCGGGCCAGCTTTTCGGCGAGGAAGGCTCCATCGCCATGAGCCGGATCGACACGGCAACGCTGCGCCAGGCGACCGAGGACGTGCGGGCCTTTGGCGTCGTCGTCTCCGAACAGGACGCCGACCAGATCGAGCGCACCAACGACGCCATCTCGCGCCTCGGTCTCATCTGGCGGGGGCTGTCGAACCAATTGGCCGTCGCCGCGGCGCCTGCGCTGGAGGCCGTGGCCGAGGCCATGGCAGCGCTCGCCAGCCGCACCGGCCCGCTCGGCCTCGCGATCCGCGGTCTCTTCGATCATCTCGGCCGCCTCACAACCTATGCCGCCACCTTTGCCGCCTTTCTCGCCGGCCGCTGGGTGGCGGGCATGGCCGCCGCCGCGCTCTCGGTGCGCGGCCTCGCCACCGCGCTCGTTCTCCTGCGCGGCGCGCTCATTCGCACTGGCATCGGCGCGGCTGTAGTCGCCGCGGGCGAGCTGATCTATCAGTTCACGCGTCTTGTCTCGGCCACGGGCAGCATCGGAGAGGCCTTGGGCTTGCTCAAGGATGTGGCCGCAGAGGCCTGGGACCGGATCGGCCTGCGCGCCGGCGCCGCCTGGGCGCGGGTCGAGGCCGGCTGGGCCGCGGCACAAGCCAGTATTCATGATGGCCTGCAATCCGCCACAGGCGCTGTGACGGGCTGGGCCAACACGACCGTCGGCGCCTTCAAAGGCGCCTTCGACGCGGTCACCACCACCTGGGGCGCGCTGCCCGGGACCATCGGCGATTTTGCCTTCCGCGCGGCCAACGGGTTGATCGATGCGATCGAGGCCATGCTGAATGGCGTGGTCCGCCGCATCAACACATTCATTGACGGGCTAAATGCCGCGCTGGCGCTGTTGCCGGACTGGGCCGTGGGCGAGAAGGGCGTGCAGATAGGCACGCTGGCCCCGGTCGATCTCGGCGGCCTCGACAATCCCTTCGCCGGAGCCGCCCAACGCACGGCTGGCGACATGAGGCGGGCCTTTGAGGCCGCGCTCTCGCAAACCTATCTCGAGACGCCCGATCTCTTCAGCGGTGCGGCAGAGGCCGCCCGCGGCCGGGCCGAGGGTTACCGCGAGGCCGCTGGGATACTCTCGGCCGCCGCCAACCGTCCCATGACCGCCTGGCAAGAGCTGCGGAACATGGTGACGGGCGCCGGACGGGAGAGCACAACGGCGCTGACGCAAGCAACGGCGGCCGCCGAGGAGGTCACGACCGGGCTGGACGAGACCGCCGGGGCCGCCCGCAACGCCGGCGCCACCACACAGACCGCCGCCCGACAAGCCGCCTCTGGCTGGCAGGCGGCGTCGGACGTGCTGGCCCGCTATGCACGATCGGCCATGAACACCGGCCAGCAGATCGGCGAGGTTCTCGGCCGCGCCTTCAAGGGGGCCGAAGACGCGTTGGTGGCGTTTGTCGTGAAGGGGCGGCTGGATTTCCGGGGGCTGGCGGATTCGATCCTGGCCGATATCACCCGCATCGCCATCCGCTCGGCAATCCTCGGCCCGCTCGCCAATGCGTTGGGTGGCATGTTTGCAGGCGGTGGCCTATTCGCCGGGATTTTCCACGCAGGCGGCATGGTCGGCGGACCTGCGCCCGCCCGCCTTGCCCCCGCCGCAGCCTTCGCCAGCGCCCCGCGCTATCACAACGGCGGATATGCGGGCCTGCGCCCGGATGAAGTTCCAGCCATCCTTCAACGGGGCGAGATGGTGCTGTCGCGGGCCCAGTTGCGCGCCATAGGCCAGCAGAACCGACCGATGGCGGGCCAACCCTCCGACCGCCCGGTTCAGATCGTGATGAACATCACCACGCCCGATGCCGAGTCCTTCCGCCGCTCCCAAAGCCAGATCCTCGCCGACGCCCGCCGCGCCATGACACGGGCAGCCCGCAATACCTGAGCCCCCCCGGGATGCGCCATGGCCGTGTCGGGCTCAGGACGCCGGTTCAATCGTGATCTTGCGCGCAGCCATTTCACGGTAAAGACCCGCGATGACATTGCGCTCACGCAAAGCCGCGCGCAGGGCCGGGGTAACGCGGTCACTCTGTCCCGCAGGGGCACCCAGATCAAAGATCATCCGGTGACCACCGTTCTCGTCATAGACAACCTGTAGCCCCCCGTCCCGAGCCTGTCGGCAACCAAGGAAGAAAAGACCGTCGACGCTGTGAAACGACACTGTCAAAACCTCTCGAGCTCCTCCCTGGATCAGCGCATGGCACGATAGCAAATCCGGGTCGGGCTTCCATGTACCGCGCTCCCCCGACCGGATCACCGACCCGATTGTGACGCGAATGCAACAGCAACCAGCATGGAGATTGCCATGACCGGTTTCCACGAGATCCGCTTCCCCGATGCGATCGCCCGCGGGGCGACGGGCGGACCCGTCCATGACACCACCGTCATCACCACCGTTGCCGGCTTCGAGCGGCGCAATGCCAACTGGTCGATCCCCCGCGGCCGATGGGATGTCGGCAGCGGCATCCGCAACCGCGCCGATCTCGAGACTCTGATCGCCTTCTTTCGCGCGCGGCAAGGCCGCGCCCATGGGTTCCGGTTCAAGGACTGGACGGACTATCGCGCGACAGACATCACGCTGGGCTCCGGCGATGGCACGCTGAAGACCTTTCAGCTCGTCAAACGCTACGCCTCGGGGCCAACCGATGTGGCCCGCCCGATCAGCAAGCCCGTGGCAGGCAGCATCACCATCCGCCGCGCAGGCGCGATCGTGAGCGCGGGCATGACGGTCAGCACCACGACCGGGGTCGTGACCTTTTCCACGGCCCCGCCCGCGAGAGCGGCAATCACCGCCGATTTCGAATTCGACGTGCCGGTGCGCTTTGACACCGACCAGATGATGCTCTCGCTCGAGGCTTACGAACGCGGCAGTTGGCAACAGATCCCCCTGATCGAGATCCGGACATGAAGCAGATCCCCACCGCCCTCGCGAGCCATCTCGCAGGCCCCGTCACCACGATTGCCACCTGCTGGGATATCCTGCCCCGCGATGGTCGGGGATTTTATTTCACCGACCACGACCGGGACCTCGTGGTTGACGGCACCACCTATCTCTCGCGCCACGGCTATTCGCGCAGCGCGCTGTCCTCCGAGACAGCCCTGTCGGTCGACAGCCTCGACGTCGAGGGCCTGTTCGAGGCCGAGGCCATTACCGCGGCCGACATGCGGGCCGGCCTTTTCGATCATGCCGAGGTCCGCCTCTTCCTCGTGAACTGGGCCGATCCCGCCATGGGCCGCCTGCGCCTGCGGCGGGGCTGGCTCGGGGAAGTCATCGTGACCGAGGCTGGGCAGTTCCGCACGGAACTCAGGGGCCTGACGCAGGTGCTGCAACAGCAGATCGGCGGTCTCTTCAGCCCCGAATGTCGCGCGGATCTCGGCGATGCGCGCTGCAAGGTCGACCTCGGCCCCCTGACGCAGGAGGGCACGGTGACAACACTCGAGGATCGCAGGCGGTTCATCTGTGTCCTGACCACAGGCCCCACACGTGACGACGACTGGTTCGCAGGCGGGGTGCTGACCTGGACCAGCGGGCCAAATGCAGGTCGCGCGGGCGAGATACGGACATGGGCCTCTGCGGCCAACCGGCTCACCCTCTATCTGCCCCCGGGTCTTGCCATCTCACCAGGGGACGGGTTCCGCGTGACGCCGGGCTGCGACAAGCGCCTTGTCACCTGTCGCACGCGCTTTGCCAATGCGCTGAACTTCCGCGGCGAGCCCTATCTGCCGGGGCTCGACGCCGTCCTGCGCTATCCCGATGCGACTTGAGGGGCGTGCGGTCCCGCCGCCGCCAAAACCGGGTGCCTTTGCCATGACCAAAAAGATCCACCCTGCCACCCCCGCGCAGGCCACCTCGCATAGTGACGCCGGGCTCGCAGTCTCCAACGCTCCCCAGATGCCCGTTTCCACTTCGCTGACCCGTGACGCCATCCAGACCGAAGCCCGCCGCTGGCTCGGGTTCCCCTTTCGCCATCAGGGCCGAAGCGCCGAGGGGATCGACTGCGTGGGCCTTCTCGTCATGATCGCCCGCGCGTTCGAGCTGCCGCATGACGATGTGACCGGCTATACGCGTCGCGCCAAGGGCATGGGGTTTCTGGAGCATTTCCACGCCCATCTGACCGAGATCGCCCCGGCCAGGATCGCACCCGGCGACGTGCTGGTCTTCGTCGAGGCGCTCTATCCTTGTCACACCGGCATCCTGAGCGACCGCCTCGGCGTGCCCCATCTGATCCACGCCCATGGCGCGCGCGGCCGGGTGATCGAGGAACCGTATCTGGGCGAATGGCCGGGCAAGCTGCGCTTTGCCTTCCGCTTCCCCCAACTCCTCGAGGCGCGCTGATGGCCGTCCTTGCCGTTGCAGGGCTCGGGGCCTGGGGATCGGCAGCACTCGGCCTTGGCTGGCAAGCGGGTTGGCTTCTGGGCTCAGTCGTTGGCCAGTCGCTCTTCGGTCCAAAGCTGCCCGATCAGCAAGGCCCGCGCCTATCCGATCTCGCCGTCAGCTCCTCGGCCTATGGCGCCCCGATCCCCATCGCCTATGGCACACTGCGCATCGCCGGCAACATGATCTGGTCCACCGGCCTCATCGAGACCACCACCACCACCCGCGTCGGCGGCAAAGGCGGGGGCGGCGGGCAAAAGGTCACGGAATACAGCTATGCTGCCAGCTTTGCGCTCGCCTTCGGTGAAGGCCCCGCAGATCAGGTCCTGCGTCTCTGGGCCGATGGCAAGCTGATCTTCGACCGCACGGGCGCCATCGAGGGCAGTCAGACCGTCGCCCGCGACGGGCTCCGCATGCGCTTTTACCCCGGCGATGAGACCCAACTTCCCGATCCCTTGATCGCCTCTGTCGAAGGCGCGGGCTCTGTGCCCGCCCATCGCGGCCTGTGCTACATCGTCTTCGAGGATTTTGAACTCGCGGATTACGGCAACAGGATCCCCAACATCACCGCCGAGATCACGTGGCGCGCGCAGCCCCGCTATCCGGTCCAACGCCTGCAGTTCATCTCCGGGCCTCTCACGACCTTCACGCGCGACGAACTTGCCGTCGACTGGCGCCGGGGCCGGGCCTTTCTGGTGGCCACGAGCCCCGCTGGCCTGCGGCGCTTCACCCTGCGCAACATGCACGAAGACCGGCAGGTCCTTGCCACGGACGTCATCACCACCGCAGACGGGACAATCGGCTCGGGCTTTGACTGCCTCTTCTGCGGCACCGATGGGGCAGTCTACTGCACGCTGGGCTTCGGCAATGCCCGGCCGATCCTGCGCATCGATCCCGATGCGCTGCGCGAGACCGGCCGGTTTGGCAGTTACAGCATCGCGCTCAGCAACGGCACCACGCGCTTTACCTACACGCGCCGCATGGCGATGATCACCCGCGGCAGTGCGCGCTATCTTCTGACCGCCAATGGCACCGGGCCACGCCATCTCGGCCTCCTGAATGCGGGCAAGATGGCCTATCATTGGCACGAGAACAGCATCGGGCAGAACATCGCCGCCCTGACCGGCGGGGCCGAGGGGGAAGGCTGGGCGCTCACAGGCAATTCCAGCCTCGGCCAGTTGCACCGCATCCGTGTCACCGACGATGGGGCCACCCGCAGCGTGGGGCTGGCCTTCACACCGAGCGATATCGATCCGGAGGCCACCAGCCTCAACAGCGATTACGGCGGGCTGAACTTCGATCCGGCCGATGGCGGCCTTGTCTTCTGGTGCGGGGTCGATGGCCCGGGCTTCAGCGACCGGCAATACATCGTCAAATGGCGCCCCGGTCTTGGCATCCTCTGGCGCACCGCCGTGGCGATCTGGCCGAGCCATTTCGCCAACCGCCAGCCGGTCACCACCGCCCGTCTGACGGGGACGGAATTCGCCATCGCCCGCGATATTGGCGCCGGCGGCAAATGGCGCGTCATCAAGCTCGATCTCAGAACCGGGGCGATCACGCTCGATGCCGATGGCTGGCTCAACGGGGCCTCGGGCCTCGGCGGCGCGCAGGTCTATGATGGGGAGACCGACAGCCTCCTGGCCTATGACCCGGGTGGCCGGTTCAGCCGCCTCTGGCTTGGCAGGGCAGGGGGCGACGGCGCAACGCTGGGCGGTATCCTGTCCGACCTCTGCGCCCGCGGTGGGCTCGCGCCGTCGGACATCGACGTCAGCGAGATGACCGACACGGTGCCGGGCTTTGTCCTCGGCCGACAGGGGACCTTGCGCGGGGCCATCGAGCCCCTGGCACGGGCCTATTTCTTCGACGGCGTCGAAAGCGACGACCGCCTGGCCTTTCGCAAGCGCGGGCGCCCGCCCGCAGCGACCCTCTCGCCCGATCTGCTCATCCCCTTGGATGGCCCCTCCAGCGGTGGCTCCTCTGCAGGCGAGATATGGCGCGAGACGCGCAGCCAGGAGGTCGATCTGCCCGAGCGGGTCAGCGTTCTCTACATGGATGCCAGCGCCGATTATCAGCAGGGCTCCCAGTCGGAGAAACGGGCGACCCATCCGGTGCCCACCATGGGCTCACGCCATCAGGTCTCGGTCGAATTGCCCATGGCCCTCACACCGAGCACCGCACGCACGATTGCGGCCCGCGCGCTCTACGCCGCCTGGTCCGAGCGCTGCCTCTACGAGGCGCGTCTGCCCTCGGACTATCTGCGCCTGGAGCCCACTGATGTGGTGACGATCACCCTTCCGTCCGGTGGCGCAATCCGCGCGCGGCTCGAGCGGGTCGATCTCGGCGCGGATCTGACGCTCGCCCTCCGGGCCGTGGCGCAGGAGGCCGGGGTGCATGACATCACCCGCCAGGCCGATGGCGGTCAGGGACGGGTGCCGGTGCCGCTAGGCGGCGCGCCGGAGACCCGGCTGCATCTGCCGGACCTGCCGCTTCTACGCGACGTCGATGCGCCGGTCGCGGCGGTTTCGCGGGCCTATATCTTCATGGGCGGCTATGGCAGCGGCGCCTGGCCGGGCGCCGCGCTCTTCCGCAGCAGCGACAGCACAAGTTGGGAGTTCGTCGCGCGCAATGCCGCACAGGTGGCCCATGGCGTGACCCAGAGCGCCCTCGGCGCGCCGCCTGCGGTCTTTGCGACCGACGAGATCAATAGCCTGCGCGTCGCCATGACCACGGGCGGGGACCGGCTGGCAAGCGTCAGCCAATCCGCCATGCTTGACGGGTCCAATCCAGCCCTCTTGATCCGGGCCGATGGCGCACCGGAGGTGCTGCAGTTCCGCGAGGTCACACCCCTGGGCGGAGGCAGCTATGAGCTGAGAGGCTTTCTGCGGGGGCGGCGTGGCACGGATATCTTTGTCTCCGGCCACACGGTCGGGGAGACCTTCCTCCTGCTTGAGCCCGGTGCCATCACCTCGACGCTGCTGTCCTTGGGGGATCTCGGGCTCATGCGCTATTGGCGCGCGGTGGGGCTGGGCGAAAGCCTTGATCGTACGCCCATTGAGGCCCGTGTGCATCGCGGGCGTGATCTGATGCCCTATGCGCCGGTGCATCCAAGGGCCGTGAAGGTCGGCTCCGACATCCAGATCACCTGGACCCGGCGCACCCGCCTGGGAGGGGATCTGCGCGATGGCACCGGCACCGTGCCCCTGAGCGAGACGGTTGAAGCCTATGAGGTCGATATCCTCGCAAGCCCCGGCGGTGCGGTTCTACGCACGCTGACAACATCGACACCCAGCGTGACCTATCCGGCGGCGGCCATCGCCGCCGACTTCACAAGCCCGCCCGCCACGCTCGCGGTCCGGATCTGCCAGATGAGCGGCTCCATCGGGCGGGGCGTCCCGCGCCTGGCCACGCTGACACTTGCCTGAGGAGCCCCCCGATGACCAGCCCGAACCTGGCCGCGCCCCATGTCGCCGCCGCCCAGAACCAGAAAGAGGTCACCATCAATGACGCGATCAACGCCCTTGATCTCGCCATGGTGGCCACCCTCTCCGTCGATTGCACCGCGGGCGGCACGATCAGCCCGACGCTGGCACAAGTTCAGCGCGCGGCACGGCTTGCCCTGACCGGCACCCCGGCTGCGGCCTTCACGCTGCAACTCCCCGCAATCTCACGGCTGCTGGCCGTGCAGAATGGCACGGGCCAGAGCGTGTCGCTACGTCAGGCCTCCGGGCCGATGGTCGATCTCGCCGCAGGCCGTCAGGATCTGATCCATGTCGGCGGCAATGCCGTTTCTCGCGTCGGCGCGCGGCAGGAGGAAGCCTGGGATTTCGGGATGACGGCTTTTGCCACCCCCGAGGCCAGCGCCGTGCTGGGCAAGGTGGTTGTGCCAAGGGCGGTGCTTCTGCCTGTCGATTTTGCGGGCGCGCGCGGCCATGCCGATGTCGCGCCCACCGCCGCCTTCGAGATTGCGCTCACGCGCAACGGCGCCCCGGCAGGGACCATCACCATCGATGCGACAGGGGCCTTCGCCTTTGCCACCGCGGGCGGCCTGGCGCTTTCCCTCGTGCCGGGAGATGTGCTGCGCTTCGTGGCGCCTGCAACAGCCGATGCCACCATCGCGGGGATGTCCGTCACGCTGACCGGGAGCCTGCTCTGATGCCGCTTCTCTTCACGAGCCTCCTCGCGGCCGGGGCCGGGGTGGTTCCGCCTGATCCACCCTTTGTCTGGACGACGAACCTTCTCTACCGCTTCTCGGCCAGCGAAGCGGTCTTTGCCGACAATGCGGGCCTCGTCCCCGTGGCCGATCTCGATCCTGTTGCCCGCTGGGGCAATCTGGGCAGCGCCGAGGATGCGCAGCAATCCGATCCCGCCCATCGCCCCCTCTGGCGCAGCGACGGTCTTGGTGGCCACCCCTATATCGCCTGTGATTGCAGCCTGGCGCAGTGTTTCGAGGACCTGGACTTTGCCCAACCCGCAGGCTCGACGGGAAGCGCCCCCTTCACGGTCTTTGCCGTGACCGATGCCGTGGCAGAGTTGAGCCTCCTGCCGGCCCTCCTCGGTGCCCCGGTCTCCAGCGGTGGCAAGGTCTCGCTGCATTTCCGCGACACGGCCGGGGCGCAAATCCATTGGATCAAGTCGCAGATGCGCGCCGGCAATGTCACCAACCCGCAGCTCCTCATGGCGGCCGCCGGCCGCAATGCCAGTGGCGACACCAATCTGCCCTATGCAAATTTCTGGTTGCGGCAAAACCGCATCGGCCTGTGGATCGAGGATCGCCAACTCAGCAATCTCTCCAGCACGGCCCTGGCCAGCACCCAATTCCTGCGCAGCTCGGGCTTTTCCAGCGGCGGCTATTTCCACGGCCATCTCTACGAAGTCCTGCTCTACGAGGGAACCCTCGATGATACCACCACCTTCGCCATCGAGGATTGGCTGGCGCAGCGCTACGGCCTGCTCTGAATTGGGGCGCTGCGGTGCAATCGACCTCTTCGCACGCTCCTGAACACAAGGAATTCCTCATGTCCCTTGTCACCGATGTGGCGCAGGCCCTGCGCGAGCATGGGCTGACGGCCGCGATCACTGGCCTCATAGCGGGTCTTTTTGCCCTCGCCGCAGGTGTCACCCGGCGCGCCTTTACCAACGAGGCGATGCTGCAGCGCCTCGATCACGAACTGACCGAGGAACGCGACCGCGTCGACAAACAGCGCGCGGAGGACCGAAAGATCGATGCCGATCGCCTCTCCAGCATCGAAACCGACATTCGCGATATCCGAGATTTGCTGTTTCAGGCGTTTCAGCGCGGAAAGGGCGAATGAGGCAGCACGCAACTGTGGCCGTTATCCTCGCCAGCCCCAGCAGCCTTTCCCGACATATCCCATAGCCCGCCAATGGCGGGTGTTTCCATTCCCAAGGAGGTCATCATGCCTGAAGCGATCCGAACCTTTCGGCATTTCCGCAACGTGCCAGAGCGCGATTGGCGCTGGCCGAACTTCTCGCCCGCCGAAATCGCCTGCAGGGGCACCGGGGCGATCAAGATCAACATCGAGGCGCTCGACAAGCTGCAAGCCCTGCGCGACCGGCTGGGCAAGCCGCTGATCCTCCGCTCCGCCTATCGCAGCCCCGAGCACAACCGCGCCGTCGGTGGTGCGACCCGGTCCAAGCACCTCGACGGCGCCGCCTTTGACATCGCCATGGCGAACCACGATCCCGTTGCCTTCGAGACAGCGGCGCGGGCGGTGGGGTTCCTCGGATTTGGCTACTATCCGCGGTCCGGCTTCATGCATATCGACCTTGGACCAGCGCGGAGTTGGGGCGAGAAGTTCCCGGTCCGCGCGGTGCCCTTTGCGCCAGAGGCCCCGCCCGCGCGCGAATTACTGGCCGACAGCCGCATCATGAGGGGCGGCGGGGCTGCCGGAGCGGCGACGCTGGGTGCCGCGGGTGTCGAGGTGGCGCAGAGCGTCCTCGCCGAGACCCAGACCGCGATCCTGCCGCTCGTGCCGTATCTCGACACCCTGCGTTGGGTGTTCATCGCCGTCGCGCTCGGCGGCATCGCAGTCACGATCTATGCGCGGCTCGATGACTGGCGCCGGGGCCGGAGATGACTGGTGGGCCCCTCACAGTGATCGCCGGATCGGCATGGGCGTGCACGGCGATACGCTATGGCGCTATTGTCCTCGCCGTGCTCTTATTCCTGCTTTCGCTTCGGCGGTCCGGCGAGCGAGCGGGACGCTTCGCGGAACGTCTCAAAACCACTGAGGAGGCAAATGATGTGCAACGCCGGATGCTGGAAGCGGCGGCTCGCCGCCCTCGCAATCGCGACGAGCTTGCTGAGCGGCTGCGCAACGGTCGCTTCTGAACCCCGCGTCGCGACCGTCTGCCCACCGCAGGTCCAGTATCGCCGCGAGTTCCAGGCTCGGGCGGCCGAGGAACTGGCCCTGCTGCCGGAGGGATCGGTGATCCCCGAAATGCTGAACGACTACGCCGTGATGCGAGGGCAGATCCGCGTGAATCAGAACCGTCGGTGAATCCTGGCACAGAGCATCGGCTGCGATTGGTCAACGCACCATGGTCGCAGAAGACCGCAGTGCGGCGACATTCCTGCCAAAGGGCCTACTTTCGCTTGCTACTTTCGGCGATGTAGTCGGTGACTGCGAAGAGCACGCCGGAGAGCACGAAGGTGAAGTGAATGCCGACCTTCCAGGCGAGCTGGCTGTCGGTGTAATTCTGGCTAACGAGGAATGCCTTCAAAAGCTCGACCGCCGATATGGCGACAATTGCACCGATAAGCTTGAGCTTGAGATCTGAGAACCCAACCTTGCCCATCCAGGCCGGCCGATCTTCGTGATCGTTGGTATTGATCCTGGAGACGAAACTTTCGTAGCCGCTGAAGACGATGATCAGCAGCAGTACGGCTATAAGCGCTGTGTCTACCAGCGTCAGGATCGAGATCACGACGTCGTAATCCGTGGTCGTCCAGATATTGAGGATGAGGTCCAGAAGCTCCTTCAGGAACTTGAAAAGCAACACCACCATCGCCACCAGCAGTCCGATGAAGAATGGAGCGAGGATCCATCGGCTCGCAAAGATCAGCTTTTCCATTGCACGTTCCAATTCCGGCATTACGCTCCTCCTATCCAAGCCGACATTTTCAAGCAGCGCACCGGTGGCGCTGAGGGTCGCGTTGATCCATGTCCGTATCAAGCAGTTCGCGTCCCCGTAATTTGAAGCCTTGCTGCAGACGAGCTGAGCGCATCGGCAGTAAGGTGTGCAGTCTGTATCGCAGCCGGTCTCATTGTCTAGCCTGACCGGCCGACCAGAAGCTTGTCGATCCGCCGCCCGTCCAGATCGACAACCTCGACCGTCCAGCCCTGCAGCTCCATCCGCTGGCCGACCTCCGGCAGGTGTCCGATCTCGTCGAGAACAAGTCCCGCGACAGTCTCATAATCGCGATCCTTATCGATCTCCAGCGACAGCAGGTCGGCGAACTCGTCGACCGGCATCCAGCCTGCGATCAGGTAGGAGCCATCCGCGCGCGTTACGATCTTGGGCTCGTCCGCAGCACTGTCTGGAAACTCGCCAGCAATGGCCTCCAACACGTCCATTGGCGTGATGATTCCCTCGAAGTGCCCGTACTCGTCATAGACCAGCACCATGTGCGCCGGTGCCGTCCGCAGACGATCCACCACTTCCAGCGCGCTTTGCGCGTCCCGAACCACCGGGGCCTCGCGTAGCAAGGCGCGCAGATCGAACGGCTCGTTCATCAGGGCGGGGACCAGGATGTCACGGGTTGTCAGAACGCCGATGATGTTGTCGACCTCCCCCTCCCAGACCGGCAACCTAGATCGGCTGAGATCATGCAGGCGCTGCAAAAGTTCCGCCTTGTCGCTGCTGGCATCGAGCGTCTCGACCTCATGCCGTGCCGTCATCAGCCCCCTTGCTGTTCGGTCGGCGACCCGCATCACGCCGGCAATCATCTGGCTCTCGGCCTGTTCCATGGCGCCGGAGCTTTCCGCCTCGGCAACGATCAGCCGGACCTCTTCGTCGCTCACCCCGCGTGATTGGCCGCCCGACTGCCCGAGCAGCGCCAGCACCAGCTTGCCCGATCGGTCGAGGACCCAGACCAGCGGGGCTGCGACGCGAGCGATGATCCGCATCATCGGGGCCACGCGCGCAGCGACCTGTTCGGGCGCGCGCAGGGCGATCTGCTTGGGCACCAGTTCGCCCACGATCAACGACAGGTAGGTGATCGCCACAACCACCGACCCGACACCGACCGGCTGCGCAAAGGCCGACGGCGTGCCGGCGTCGATCAGGCTCGCCGCCAGCCGCGCGCCGAGCGTCGCGCCCGAAAAGGCGCCCGCGAGGATGCCGACCAATGTGATGCCGATCTGCACGCTGGACAGGAACCGGCCCGGATCCTCTGCGAGACGGATTGCCGTCGCAGCCCCCTTGCTTCCCTTGTCGGCCAGAAGCTTTAGCCGCGCGGGCCGGGCCGAGACGATGGCCAGTTCGGACATCGCCAGAAGGCCGTTGATCAGCGTCAGCAGAATGACGATCGCAATCTCGAGGTACATTTTCTCCAACTCTTGCCGAACGTTCCGGCCCTTTATCGTGATGATGGTGTATACTGTTGGGGCGCTCGTGGCCACGGGCCAGGCGTGGCGACGCCTTGTCAGTTCCTGAACATGCTGAAAGCGCTTGCGACTGCGTCCCACAGATCGAGCAGGCGTGCATAGAAATGCTCGCGCGCGACGAAAGGTCTGTCGCCGCGCCCAAGGACATCTTCCTCCACCGTAGCCAGAAGCCGTCCGAGGCGGCGGCGGTGGATTCCGAAACGGCTTTGCACCGGGTCGGCAAGCACACCCGCGAAGGCGGCGACAACCGAGCCGACCATCATCAGCCCAGCGACGGTCGCTCCCACCAGCCAAGTGGAAGCATCCGCCGCGAACACGCCGTACCACATCCCGCCGAGCGTTTGACCGAGCGGAAAGGCGGCGATGCGTCGCCCTCGGTCTGGCTGTGCGGCTGTGCTGCCGGGCAGTTCTGACGGCGGCGAGATCGGGGCATGTCCACCGGTCGTGGTGTATAGCCACAAGTACCAAGCGCGGGCGGCTGAGGAATTGGCCTTTCTGTCGGAGGGGGCGGCAGTCGTGGAGATGTTGAGTGACTACCGCTACACGTGATGCGGGAGCAGGCGCGGATGTCCAGCCAGTTCCAGCCAAGTCGACGCAAAGTGGTTCACCCTCCTGGAAATAAGAATAATCCTATCGTCACGAGCCATCCTTGCCAGCAAAGGCCGAGCGACGGCCGCGGATTTTCAACGGACGAGTCGTTTCCTCGATCCGACCGTTTTCGATGATGTAGAGCGTTGGTGGGCCCGTCTTGATCCGTTTTTCGATCATGGTGATCGAGTCGAAGAAGCGGACCGACTCCAGCTCCTTTGCGATCGGGTCGAACGGGAACATCTCGTCCTGATCGGTATACCAGCTGTGCATCCGGTCGATCAGTCGCTTTGCGAATTCGATGAAGCTTGCCTCGTTGCGATAGCCGCCCCCGAAGCCCGGCCAGTAGCTTGTGTGGCAATCCTCGACGACATAAACACCACCGTCTGCGATATGCGGCCAGAGCAATTCGAAGCTCTTGATTTGGTGAGCGTTCACGTGGCTGCCATCGTCCACGATAATATCGAAAGGTCCATAGGTCCTCGCAATCTTTTCGATGAAGTCCGGATCGGCTTGGTTTCCAATCTCGATCGTGGTTCCCGGTTCGGCATGGTTCGCGCAGGCCGGATCAATGTCGATAAAGGTGAGGCGCGACCCATCGGCTAGAAACGCCTTCCACATCGGGACCGAACCGCCCTTGAACACGCCGATCTCCAGAAAGGAAACCGGCCTGTCCCGGGATTGGGCAAGCTCGCGCTCGTAGATGTCGTAATAATGCGCCCATTTCATGAGAACGCGATCATCCGTGCCCTCGAAGTACTTCCGGAAAAAGCTCATGATTGCGTCCTTTCAGTTTCGTGAGGCAGCGTCGGCCGCGCGGGTCTGTGCCGCCACCTGGTCGTTGGCGAAGCGCGAGAGACCCTCGTCGACATCTTCGGGGGTCAAGCCGGTTGTCGCGAACAGGCGGGACAGGTCGGGGATCATCACGGGCGGATCTCCCGGTCCGGGTGCATGCTTCAGGCTGAGGCCTGCGTCCGCGCCAACCGCCTCGGCCATGATCCGGGCCAGGGCGCCGAGGCTACGCGGGGCGCCCGATCCGATGTTGAATGCGCCGTTCGCATCGGTTTTCAGCAAGGCCACGATGCAGCGCGCCACATGAGCGGTCGAGGCGAAATCGCGCACGAGGTCGGCGGCGCGCACCTCTGCCGGCCGACCCTCGGCCAGGGCGGCCAGCAGCGCGGGCACGAAGCGGGCGGGATGCTCGCCCGGGCCATAAAGATGAAAGAGACGGGCCCAGACCAAGGACGCGCCGGCCTCCCGGCTGAGCTCTTCCATCTGGCTATGCAGTAGGGCCTTTGCCATGCCGTAGGGCGTTGTCGGAGCGATCGCGCGCATCTCGGGCCAGGGTGCCAAGCCGTGAGGCTCTGTCAAGTATTCGGCGCAGGTGCCGATGCCGACGATCCGTCGCCCGCCGCCGGCGAGAAACAGCGTCGCCAGATCGAGCGAGGCCGCGCGCCAGTCGGCATTGAGCGCGTCATACCAGAAGGCGCCGTGTTCGACATACCACGCGGCATGGATCAGGCGGGTCGCGCGCGACAGGCCGATAAGGCGCGTGCGATCCTCCGGGTCAAGAAGATCCGCGCGATGCCATCGCACGCCCGCGCTGTCAGGCCTGTCGTGGCGAGAAACGGCTTCGACAGGGATGCCCCGCGCCGCAAGCTCGGCAAGGATCGCGCGACCGACGAAGCCGGTTGCGCCGGTCAGGAGGACGGGCTCAGGCACAGCCATGATCGGGCCATGACCGATCCTTGTCGGAGATGACCGCAGGCTCGGACGGCCAGGTTATCGCAAAGGCAGGGTCGTTCCAGCGCGCCCCGCGCGCGCCGTCGGGCGCGTGTGCGGTGTCGATCAGGTATTCGACTTCGGCCCCATCTGTCAGGGTAAGGAATCCGTGCGCCACGCCGCGAGGCAGGAACAGGGCGCGGTCGCCTTCCGCGTCGAGCCGTTCGGCGTGCCAGTGCAGGTAGGTCGGCTGGTCGGGGCGCAGGTCGACCGCGACATCCCAGACCGCCCCCCGCGCGCAGCGGACGAGTTTCTGTTCCTCGTGTGGTGGTGCCTGCCAATGCAGCCCGCGAAGCGTGTGGCGGCGATGGTTGGTCGACAGGCTCGACTGGACGGGCAAGAATTCCAGCCCTGCCCGAGAGAAGCTTTCGCGGCACCACAGGCGGCGGAAGCTGCCGCGCGCGTCTCTGTGCGGTTCGGCGCTGACGGCGAAGACGCCGGCGATTGGTGTGGGATCGAAGCGCATCAGAGCCGCCGCATCTCGGGAACGGCCGTCCACAGACCGCCACGGTAGCCGGCGTTGCGCAGCGAAGCCACGATCTCGGGGGCGATGTTCCACGGCAGGATCAGGATATCGTCCGGCGCCATCGCGAGGAGCTCCGCGGGATGCACGATGGGCACGCGGGTGCCAGGCAGCCGTCGCCCCTGTTTCGAGGGCGCCATGTCGGCGACGGCCAAGAGGTGACCGGCGCGAACCCGCGCTGCGTTCAGGAAGGTGTTGCCCTTTGCCGCAGCACCATAGGCGCCGATGCGCCGCCCCATGTCGGTCTTCGCAGCAAGCCAGCCACGAAAGCCCTGCAAGGTCTCTTCGACTCGCGGCTGGAAGCTCTCGTAGAAGGCATCGTCCTCCAGCCCGCGCTCGGCCTCTTCGGCGCGGAGGGCGCTCAGCCAGGCCGAGGCGGGACGGGGCGCATGCCCGGCCAGTATCCGCAGCGATCCGCCATGGGTCTTCAGGCGTTCGACGTTGAAGACGGTCAGCCCCGCCCGGGCCAGCAAGTTCTCGACCGACAAGAGCGACCAGTAACCGTAATGTTCGTGATAGATCGTGTCGAATTGCACGCCGTCCACCAGAGCCAGCAGGTGCGGTGCCTCGATCGACAGGACGCCCTCGGGGGCCAGCAGCCGCGCCAGCGCATTCGCGAAACCCGTGACATCGGGCACGTGGGCCAGCACGTTGTTGGCCACGACCAGATCCGCCGGTCTGCCCGTGCGCGACAGGATCGCCTCGGCGCTGGCCTCGGTCAGGAAGGCGGTTTCCGTGGGCACGCTTGCGGCACGGGCGACCTCGGCCACGTTCGCGGCAGGCTCGACGCCGAGGCAAGGGATGCCCGCGGTCACGAAATGCTTCAGCAGGTAGCCGTCGTTCGATGCCGCCTCGATCACGAGCGAGTCGGCCCCCAGGCCCAGCCGCGCGGTCATCTCCTTCGCGAAGCGGGCTGCGTGTTCGACCCATGACGACGAAACCGACGAGAAATAGGCGTAGTCGCTGAAGACCTCCTCGGGATCGACGATGTGATCGAGTTGGACCATCCGGCAGTCGCGGCAGACAACGGCGCGCAGTGGGTGGCGCGGCTCGGCCTGCGGGTCTGATCCATGCGCGGGATAGGCGTTGGCGACTGGCATCCGGCCCAGATCACAGAACACCGGTCCCAGGGGACCATCGCAGGCGCGGCAACGCGTGATGGTGCCGACAATCATGCGATCAGGTCTCCGTGCAGGTAGGTTTGGATGGTGTCGCGGCTGATCTTGGCCATATCGCGGCCTGCAAGCCGGTCCCGATACCAGCACGCCGTTTCGGCAGCTGCCATGCCGACGGACATTAACGGCGCCCAGCCAAGCGCCGTGCAGGCCAGGGAGCTGTCAAGCGCGAGGCGTGGCTGTTCGGGATAGGCCGGGGCAGCGTCCTGCGCCCAGTCGATCGCGGTGCCGGTCGCGCGCGCCCAGAGATCGAGCAGGTCGCGCACACGGGTCTCCGCTTCCGCCGGGCCGAAATTGACCGCTTCGGGCGCCGGGCCCGAGGCAAGGGTTTCGGCCAGCAGAAGATAGCCACAGATCACGTCCAGAACATGCTGGAACGGGCGCGTCGCATCAGGGTGGCGCAGGCGCAGCGACTGCCCGGCAGCCATGGCGCGCACAAGGTCCGGGATAAGGCGATCTTCTCCAAGGTCACCTCCGCCGATCACGTTGCCAGCCCGCGCCGTGGCGATCGGCACAGTGATCCGGCCCGCCTTGCGATAGGAGGCGACCAGCAACTCGCACGCCGCCTTGGACGCGCTGTAGGGGTCCTCCCCGCCCAGAGCGTCGGCTTCGACAAAGGGGCGACGGGCGCCGGTCTGGCGATAGACCTTGTCGGAGGTGACGATCACCGCCGCGGCGATGGGCATGCCGGCCGCCGCGTCCAGCAGCGTGCGGGTGCCGTCCAGATTGGCCGACCATGTTCCCGATGGGTCGCGATGGCCCCGACCCACGATCGCCTGCGCGGCGAGGTGCAGCACCACGCCACCCTCTGGAACCGCATCCCCGATCGCGCCGGTCGCCCTGATATCGCGGCGCAGGTCGCGGTCGAGCCTGGCGGCCCCGCCAAGCGCGTCATGGGCCGACAGCCCCGGTTCGGGATCGAGCGCCAGCCCTGTCACCCGCGCGCCGAGCGCATCGAGCATCAGCGCAGTCCAGCCGCCCTTGAACCCGGTGTGGCCGGTCAGAAGCACGGGCCGGCCGCGCCAGAAGGATGGATCGGGTCGCCTCACCAGATCTTCCAGGGTGCATGCCCCGCCTCCCAGAGCACTCGCAGGTAGTCCCGATCCCGCAATGTGTCCATCGGCTGCCAGAAACCGCGATGTTCCCACGCCATCAACTCACCCTCGGCAGCGAGCGATTGCAGCGGCGCGCCTTCCCAGACGGTGGCGTCGCCTTCAATCCGGTCGAGCACGGCGGGTGACAGCACGAAGAACCCGCCGTTGATCAGTCCGCCATCCCCGGCGGGCTTCTCGGTGAAGGCGCTGACACGGCCATCGACGGTATCAAGCGCGCCGAAACGTCCCGGTGGCACCACGGCAGACACAGTTGCCTGCTGCCCGTGTCTCCGATGAAAGGCAATGGCGCCAGTTACATCCACATCTGCGACCCCGTCCCCGTAGGTCATGCAGAAGGCGTCATCGCCGCGCAGGAGATGGCCGATCCGGGCGAGCCTGCCACCGGTCTGGCTGTTTTCGCCAGTGTCGATCAGCGTGACCCGCCACGGCTCCGTTCCGGGGCGCAGAACGTCGACCGCGCCGGTGGACAGGTCGATCGTCAGGTCAGAGTGCAGCCGCGTGAAGTCGAGGAAGTAATTCCGGATCTGCCAGCCGCGATAACCGAGGCAGATCACGAAATCGGTGATCCCGTGTGCCGCGTAGATCTTGCAGATGTGCCAGAGGATCGGCTGCCCGCCGATCTCGACCATCGGTTTCGGGCGCAGGCCCGTCTCCTCGGACAGTCTTGTGCCGCGTCCGCCCGCCAGGATGACAGCCTTCATTCCGAAGCCACCCTTTGCGCCAGATCATAGAATGCCTTGGTGAACCGCTCGGGCTGGCCGAGAGGGTTGGCGCGGATCGCGGCCCGAGCCCCTTTGCGCATCGCCGCGCGGCGGGCCGGATCGGCGGCCAGTTCCGCCGCCTTGGCCACGTAGTCCGCAACGGAAAACACCGCGAGATCGCCCAGCCCCGCGTTCGACAAGTTGGAATAGGACAGCCGCTCGGGGAAGCCGCGGCCCGCCAGGCTGACAGTCGGCACCCCCATCCACAGCGCCTCGCAGGTCGTGGTGCCGCCGACATGCGGCAGCGTGTCGAGCGCGATGTCTATTTCGTTGTAATGGGGCAGGTGCCCGCCGCGGATGCCGATGAACTCCAGCCTGTCGGGGTCGACGTCGCGCCGGGCAAAGGCGGCCCGCGCGTTGCGCACAAAGCTCTCGGCACCCGCCTCGGGCCGCAGGAACAGGAACCGCGAACCTGGCATGGTCCTCAATACCGCTGCCCAAGCATCGAGGCAGGCGGGCGTGTACTTGTAAGGGTTATTGGCCGTCCCGAAGGTCAGATGCCCCTTGCGGGCCTCTGGCGTTCCTTCAGATATGTCGATCTCGGCGAACATGCGCGAGATAGCGACCCAGGTTTCGGGCATCTCGAAGGGCCGTTCGATCAGCAGGCGCGGATCGTCCGGGCGGATGTAGGGATCGGTCAGGATCAGATCGATCTGCTCCAGCCCCGAAGAATGCGGATAACCCAGCCAGCTCGCGCCCAGCCGCGCGGGGCGATAAGCCATAACCTCCAGCTTGTTCATGGCGGTGGAGCCGCCAAGCTCAAACAGAATGTCGAGGCCGTCCTGCGCGATTCCTTCCGCGACCTGAGCGTCGGGACGCCTCGGCCAATGCCGGAACGCCGTTACGCTCCGCGCGATCAGCGCCTGCACGCTGTCTTCGGGCTTTTCACTGAACGAATAGCAATAGACATCAACCCTGTCGCGGTCGTAGCCCTCCAACAGAGGCAGCGCGAAGTAGGTGACGGGGTGCTGCCGCAGATCCGAGGACATGAACCCGATCCGAAGCTTGCGCCCCGTCGCCAGCGCCGGTGTCGCGATCGGTTCGACGGGAGAGATGTCACGGCTCGCCTTGCGGCCCCACTGCCGATGCCAGTCGACCAGTTGCAGCCTTTCATCCAGCGTCGTCACCTGTCCAAGCTCGTAATGGACGTTGGAATGGCGTCCGTCCGCCAACCAGACCGGCAGTAGCGACGCCAGCGTTCCGGTGCGCGCCATGGTATCCTCGTCGAGTACACGCATGAAGACCGTTCGTAGCGTGCGCGCTGCGTCCGGCGCTCGAGACGGAAAGCGATCGAGCAGCCGAATTCCGAGCTCATATGCGCGTTCGAGATGGGCGACCTCGCTGCCGTAACGGCTGCGGGCGAGGCTATCCACAAGGCCGTCCAGCGCCTCGAACGACCCTGGATTCGCTTCGACGGCACGCGCATATGCAGCGTTCGCTGCCTCACGGTCGGAGTCGCCGTAGGTCACGGCCAGCAACATGTTGGCACCCAGATGTCCAGGACTGGATGCAATGATCTTCGACAGGAGTTCCCTCGCCTTGTCTGGTTGGCCTTCCCGATGATGCAGGCGGGCCATGGCGACGGCGATCTCGGGCTCACCCGGGCGTTGCGCCGCAAGCCGATCGAGAAGCGCCCATGCTTCCGCGGCCCGCCCGACCTCGCGCAGGGTCGTGGTCAGCATGCCGACGGCCGCCATGTCCCAAGGGGCGAGCATCACGGCCTTGCGCAGGCTCTCCAACGCTTCCTTCGAACGCCCGAGACCGAGAATGGCTCGGCCATGCAACCGCCAGAGTTCCGCCGACTTCGGGTCTGCCCGAAGCCCTCCCCGGAAGGCTTTCGCAGCGGCTTCGAGGTCGCCCATGGCCTCGTGCACATTGCCAAGGTTCTGCCAGGCAGACACAACGCCGGGTTTCAGCTTTCGCGCCTGCTCGAGCACCTGCACGGCCTTGGTGAAACGGCCCGCCCGTTTCAAAAGCACACCCATCAGGTTCGTGACCGGATAAGACTTACGGTTCTTGGCGAACCAGGGCTTGAGCACCTCGATCGCTTCGGCGTGCTGGCCCAATTCAGACAGAGCGATGGCGTGCCGCTCGGCGGTCTGACGCAGCGACGCTCCGGCCTTTCGCGCTTCTGCGAAGGCCGAGACAGCCTCGGTCAGGTTGTTTTCAACCAGTGCAGCTTGAGCCCGCGACAGAGCTTCCTCGACAGGGGTAAGTTTAAATCGGTCCAATTTCAGTTCAACCTGTTCAAGAGTTCATGCGCCCCTGCTGCCAACTGCGCGGGATGTCCGGATTCATCGACGAGGACGAACGACGATCGACCACGCTCGAACAGCGCAATGGTGCGTCCCTGAAACTCGAAGGCTCTGGGCGGATCCTCAGTATCGTCAGTGCCTCGGGCGATCGCAAAGAGCATCAGTCGACCGAGATCAGGGGCGTCTATTACAATGGCAATGGCGGGGCGATCAGGTGTTGCAACGATTTGCACATCGCGCACTGTCCAATCCTCGGGCAGGGACGGCAGGTCTACCCCGAGTGCTGCGACGATTTCCTGCGCGTTCAGCTCCGCGCTTTCGGGCTGCGATACCATCCAGTGCCGAAGCTCCAGCGCCGACTGCGCGTCGAGCGCCGCCTCCACCAGCGGTGGGGCGCTTGCGGGCCCGGTCATTTGCCACGTCGCATGGACAACCCAACCTGTAGCGAACAGAACCACGGCTGCCGCGAAGGGAACTGCGCGACGCAACACGCGCTGCCCGCGCAAACGGCCCTGCAAACGATGCGCCCCGGCCACGAGTCGTGGCGGCGCCGGATCGTCTGCAGATGAAAGCGCCATACGCAGTGCTGCAGTGTTGCCTGCATCGGCAAGCAGGTCTGCCGTCCGCTCCGGCCTTTCCTTAAGAAAATCGGCGACGGCTATGATGCGATCGGGGTCCAGACGCCCCTCCAGAAGCGCCAGAAGATCGGCCTCAATCTGTGGATCGATCTCAGTCCTGTCGCTCATCGCGTCCTCCCACAATCCTGAATGGTTTCGCCGACGCTGCCTCGCCCCGACCGTCCTCGAAGGCGCGGAGTGCCGCGCGCGCGCGGCCGACGCGGGACATCACCGTGCCCGGCGGCACACCCAAAATCTGCGCCGCTTCGATCGGCCCAAGCCCCTCTACCGCCACCAGGTGAAGGGCTTCACGCTGTTCGGCACTCAGCGACAGGAACGCGGCGCGTAGCTGTGCCAGCCGTGCCGCCATTTCACCGGACGCCTCCACAAAGGACGGTCGTGTCTCGGCCCAAGCCTGTTCTCGGGCTTGGGACGCCTGCGCACTGCGCCGGGTGTCGATGAAGAGATTGTGCAGGATCGCCATCAACCAGACCCGCACATCCGCACCATCCCGGAAGGTTGCGCGCCGCTCCTGCGCCCGCACGAAAGTCGCCTGCACCAGGTCGTCGGCCGCTTCGGCGTCGCGTGTCAGGACCCGCGCATAGCGGCGCAGGGCCTCGAGTTGTCCAACGATGTCGAGGTCGTCATGGGCCATGGAGGCTCATATCTCCTGTCGGGCGCGTCTCATGCGCTCTGTTCTGCCGATGTCTGGTCGCTCGCGCGATAGTTCGAGCCGGTCTCGCCAATGAAGCGGGCATTCTCTTCGCGTATACGGGCCGCTGCATCGTCATACAGAAAGGGCAGGAAGGCAAAGCGCCTGCCTTTGGTCACCTTGCTGACTTTGTGTAGAAGCGAGCAAGAGAACACGACGGCACCACCCGGTGGAGCCTTGAAGCTGCGTGGGCCGTATTCCGGAAAGCTGACCTCGCCGCCCTCGAAATCGTCATTGAGATTGACCGATACGGCAAAGCGGCGATGCACCGTGCCTTTTGTCGTGTTGTCGCGGTGCGCAGAGAAGTGGCCACCATCCTCGGCCGCGTAGCAGGAGACGATGTAGCGTTCCATCCGCGTCACCTTGAACTGGTGCACCTTGGCAATCTCAGGCACGACACGGCGCAGGAACCGCGCCTGCAGGGCCGAGATCAGGTCGCCGTCCTCGATGTTGTAATCCTTGCGGCGTTTGAAACCTGGGTCGGTGATCGCCATCGTCCTGCCGCCGATTTCGCGCATGAAGCCGCTTTCTTCCCCGCCTTGCGCCTCATAGAGCCCGATCAGATGCTGGCAGAGCTCGGGCTCGAACACGCGTGGCAGAAACAGGACCGGAGCCATGAGTTCGACCCCGGCAAAACGCTCGTGCGGCGGCAGGCTGTCCATGAGCGCCATGATCTCACAAACGTCACCACGATCCTGCCGGAACGGGATGGCTGCCAGCACGCGCATCGTGGGGTCGATGACGATCCACTGCCGCGCCAGCGCGACCGGCCCGCTTGCGGGGTCCGCCTCCTTGTCGGCAACGCCATAGCGCCGTGACGCGGTCAGGTCGAAATCCCAGAAGTGGCGATAGCCGGGGATGCGGTTCGCCACGCGGCCTGCTGCCTCGTCCTCCCGGTCGACGCTTACCCCGAAGAAGCAGGCCCGGTCGTCGTCGAAGATGTCCGTCCGGGCGTGGGCGGCCTCGAGCGCTGCCTGCGCATGGGGATCGCCGGCGCTGCCGTAGAAGCACAGCACGAGGTACCGCCCCGCCGCGCTGTCGAAGGCGTAGCGCGGGTTCGAGACGCTTCTCTGGATAAAGCCCGGCGCCGGGTCGCCGGGCGTCAGTAGCGTCTTCGCGTCGATCTGCAACGGTGAATCCATTCCGGCCCTCGTTTTTGTGTTCAACATCCATACGGAGGCGTCGGCCGATCCCATCCCGCACGTCGAAAATTTTTTGGCCGCTCTTCTTTCGGCGGACGGGAGTGCCTGGTGGCTCCGTAAGTCAGTCGAACGCAGCGCCGTGCAGGCCAATCCGCCACACCCTACACTCTCCGAGGATCGCGATGACCGACCAGACCACGAGATGGTCAGCCGACAACACCGAAGTCTCCAGCCCACCGCGCCTGACCGAGATGCTTTCTCAAGTGTCGGACCAGACCCGCGGCGACCGTGTTTCGGTGCGCACGCTCGTCGAGGCATTCCGCTACCGTGCTTCGGGCGCGCTTCTGTTCCTGTTCGCTGTCCCCAACGTACTGCCAATGCCACCGGGGACCTCCGGCATCCTTGGCCTGCCGTTGGTCATCATCGCGTCTCAGTTGATGGGCGGCCGACCCTTGATCCTCCCCGACGTCGTCCTCAAGCGATCCATTTCCAGCGAGGGCTTCGGTCGGATGGTCGACCAGACGGTGCCCCGACTGAAACGGATCGAGCGACTGTTGCGCCCGAGGATGCCCGGGCTGACGGGAGATACGGCCGAGCGGGTGATCGGTGCCTTCTGCCTTGTGCTGGCGGTCATCCTGACCCTGCCCATCCCGTTGGGAAACGTGCTGCCGGCGCTGGCGATCTCGATCATCGCACTCGGAATGATCGAACGCGACGGCGCCTGGATCCTTTCGGGCTTCGCGGTCGGCGTCGCGGCGATGATCGTGGTCGGCGGCGTGCTATGGGCCTTGGTACTTGCAGCCCTGTTCTTCTTTGCGAGCATCGCAGGCTAGGAACCACCTAAGGCATTGAAAACATTTCTGGTTGCTTGGAGAACGTTGGATCCCGGTCCCATCCCCTCCGCCACTTGCCCTCGCGAAAGCGTTCTCTTGATCCGGCTGCGGCCGGATTTTTTCGTTGTTTTCGAGGGTTATGCGGGAGGGGCTGGGCACCGCCCCTGCTGTCAGGAGGCCCGGAAGCGGTCTCTCAGGGCCGATATTCTCCGGACCTGATGACTACGCGAATTTGGTGAATAGCTTGCAATTATCGGACATTGCTATGTTTTTCCAAAGTTGCCCTTTGGACCTGTCGCGGTTTGGTGCCGCTCCTTTGATAGCATATTGTGCAGCAAAGGAGACGAGCTATGGGAACAGGACGAACGGAAGAATTTCGCAAGGAT
>NZ_JAMQGO010000016.1 GCF_023703375.1 Lutimaribacter degradans | reverse complement strand
GACGTGTGGCGACCCGATACGACAGATGCCCAAAGGTCTTCCTCTCCGCCATCGCACTCGCGGCGCTCGTCATTTATTGGCTATGAGTCCTGAGCCTAAGCTGTCCGTATCCGGTCTTCAAAGATTACCGCGCATGCCGATGTCGATTGAACACGAGGTTCCAATGCCAGCAGACAGAAATGTCCACCCTGCCAAGCGAAGCGTTCAGCGGGCCCCAGCGCTGCGGATCGCCGGGTTGATTGCCGGGCCCGCCGGGGCCGCGCTGCTGATCTGGCTCAGCCCGCCCGAGGAAATGCCGGTCGAGGCATGGCGCATGTTGGCCATTACGCTTTGGATGGTGGTCTGGTGGCTGTCCGAGGCCTTGCCGATTCCCGCCACGGCGCTTTTGCCGCTGGTCCTGATGCCGCTTCTGGGTGTGCAGGACATGTCCGATACCGCGGCGCGCTATGCCAACCCGCTGATCTTTCTGTTCCTGGGCGGGTTTCTTCTGGCGGCCGCAATGCAGCGGGTGGGGTTGCACCGCCGCATTGCGCTGCGGATCGTATCGATTGTGGGGGCTGCGCCTGCCAGGATCGTGCTGGGGTTCATGCTGGCTACCGCTTTGCTGTCCATGTGGATCTCGAATACAGCCACCGCGATCATGATGTTCGCGGTCGCCTTGTCGGTGATCGACTTCGTCGGTCGGCAGAGCCAAGATGACCGGATGGTGCGCAACTTCGGAATCGCCTTGATGCTGGCGGTGGCCTACAGCGCCTCGATCGGGGGGGTCGGCACGCTGATCGGGTCACCGCCCAATGCGATGCTGGCCAGTTTCGTTCAGCAAACCTACGGGGTCGAGATCAGCTTTGCCCGCTGGATGATGATCGGTTTGCCAGTCGTCACCGTGATGTTGCCCCTGACATGGCTCTTGCTCACGCGTTTCCTTTTCCCGGCAAGCAGCATCGCGGTGGGCAATGCGGATGAGCTGGTGCGTCAAGAGGTCAAGTCATTGGGGCCGATGGATCGCGGTGAACGGCTGGTGGCGATCGTGTTCGGCACTGCCGCCCTGGGCTGGATGCTGCGCGATCCGCTGGTCCGGCTGACGGGCTTACCGCTGGATGATGCGATGATCGGCATCACGGCAGCCCTGGTTCTGTTCGGCCTGCCCGTGTCGCGCGGCACCGGGCGTTACGCGCTGGATTGGACCGCCACGCGTGACCTGCCCTGGGGTGTCCTGTTGCTGTTTGGCGGCGGGCTGGCGCTGGCCAGTGGGTTTTCGTCTTCGGGACTGGCACGGATAATCGGCGAAGGTGTGGCCGGGTTCGACATTTCCACGGTGTTGCTGGTGCTGGCCGTGCTTGTCGCCATTGTCTACCTGACCGAGATCACCTCCAACACCGCTTCGACGGCCACGTTCCTGCCGATTCTCGGGGCTGTCGCGATGGGCTTGGAGTTGAACCCCCTGATCCTGACAGTGCCGGTCGCCCTCGGCGCGTCCATGGCCTTCATGATGCCCGTGGCAACACCGCCCAATGCGATCGTCTTTGCGTATGAAAGGATGCAAATGTCGGACATGGTGCGCGCGGGGCTGCTTATGAACATCATCGCTATCGCCGTGGCCTTTGGAACCTTCATCCTGCTGGGGCCCATGGTGTTCGGCATTGCTTTTTAAGCATATCGTCACTGCAATCCCCGCCCAGTTGGTGACCTGTTAGGCATCCTATCGCCGGATGCCGCAATTTCTCATTCTGAACGAGCGCTTGCGGCGCTCAACAATCACTGCAATTTGGATAGCCAGTCAGCGGCATCAATACGAAGCTGCAACTAGTCGCGAACACTCTGCGAGGTGATGACCGTGGTTCACGCCAATTCGTAGACCAGGGCGTGGTTGAGAGTGCTGCGCCCCCGGCTGACCCGGCTCTTGATCGTGCCAACCGTGCACTTGCAGGCATTGGCAGCCTCGAGCTGCGAATACCCATATGCACCCATCAGCACGATTGGCTGACGTTGGGCATCGGGCAAATTGGCGATGGCCGATATCAGCTCTTTCAGGGCAAGTGCGTGATGCTGGCACGGTTCCTCGAACAGGGTACGCGCGCAGGCCCCATCGACATCTTCGACTTCGCGGCGCAACTTTCGCAGATCCGAGAAGAACGTGTTGCGCAGGATAGTGAACAACCAGGCGCGCAGGTTTGTATTCGGCCGATAGCTGTCGCGTTTGGTCCAGGCCTTTAGTAGCGTGTCCTGAACCAGGTCCTCGGCACGATGCTCGTTGGCCGTTAGCTTGAGCGCACGGCGACGAAGGATTGGCACCTGCTGCGGGAGAAGAGCGTGGAATGCATGTTGTTCGATCATCGGTTATGTTTCCTTCTTGGTTGAGACCCGCGCGACGAAAGCGTCGCAGACATGAGACCGACCGCCAGGAGGTCGAATCTGGAGGTCATGACTGCCAATGAAGCGAATGACTGCGGGTCAGGCCGCGCCGCGCGCCGCAAACCCACGCACGAACAAGCGTCACCTCCATCTCAGGCGGAGAGAGCGTTCAGGCGTTTTTCGGCCAATTTGGACAGGGCCTTGTCAGCACCGTATTCCTGGTCGAGCGTCGCTTGCAGGAGCTTTGCCGCCTTCGGATTCCCAAGTTGCAGGGCCCAAGCGACCAGCGTCCCATAGCGGGCGATCTCGTAGTGCTCGACCGCCTGGGCCAGCGATATAAGCGCGGCATCCATCGTTTCAGCGTCGTCGATTTCGGCCATCAGGCCCTCGGCCTCTTCAAGCAGCCCAACCATCGCGTCGCATTTCGCACCGCGCGCTGCCTTGTCGAGACCATCGAACACCTCTTCCAGCCGCACGATGTGGTCTTCGGTTTCGTCGCAATGCGACGAAAGGGCCTTTTTCAGCTTCGGGTCGGTCGCCTTGCGCTCCATCTTGGGCAGCGCCTTGAGAATCTTGCGCTCGGCATAGAGCACGTCCTTCAGCGTGTGCAGGAACAGGTCGTCGAGTGTTTCAATCGTCATCGGGTCATTCCTTGAACTCTTGGTCACGGGTTACGAAAAAGGTAGGCTCATCTGCCTTGGTTCGGGCCAACGGGTTTTATTCCACCCATTGGTTTCGCAGGGTCCGATTCAAAGGGTGGCCGTCGTCGTTCGGATCCGTCCAAAAGGCATGCATGATCCGTTGGACTTGCGGATTGACGTCAAGACGCAACCCGACATCTCGACTTTTGCGTTCTGCATCCCGCATTTCTGTAAGCGTCTGAATGAACATCTCGGCTTGTGTTTGCTGGGGCATGGGGAAGCTCCTTTCCAGGCTTTGAAGGTGTGCTCGGGCTCTGTGGGTCGATCGCTCAGAGCAGCAAGGCGATGATGATCACGACAAGGAGCGGCGCTCCGAGAAGCCAGGCGATAATGGCGGGCATGGGTCTATCCTTTCAGAGTTGGGGAAACACAGGTGCATCATCGGCGCACCGTCAGCACATCCAGGCCCAGCCCTTCATCACGGTGATGCCCACCGGCAACGGCGGCGAAGAAGGCCGCGACGGCACCGACCAGCAAGGTGGCGGCGACGATAAAGCCGAACACCACTCCGGCAACGCGCACCTTTTCGACAGCTGCAAGCGCCGCGTTTCGGGCTCCGTCGATCTCGGCGACAACCTCATCGACACGGGTGCGGGCAGCATTCTGGTCAAGGTCGCTGTTCGCGGCGACGAGCAAGGCCAGATACCTGCGATCGCGTTCGACGACTTCGCCATTGGCGGCACTACGCATGAGGATGCCGGCAATCTCTTGCTGAACATCGGGATCGACTCCCGCAATTTCGGTGGTTTGCCGGGCCGACTGGCTGCCCGGGGTCATGGCCGGGTCACCATCGTTGCCCGAAGCCACATCCGTATCGGTGGCCCCTGCGCCCGCATCCTGGGCACCGCTGCGCAGCATGACATTGGCGAAATAGTCGGAAGACGCCGCCTCGGACGCGACATTCACCGCAGTGCTGGCAGCCGAACCCACGGCAGACGCGCCCGCACTTACCAGCCCGCCAACGCCTGATGCGGCAAGGATGATGCTGACCAGAGCGCCGGTGGCCCAGACGATCAAGCCGTGGGCGCCATCGCGCGTCTCGACCTCGTCTTCGGTCGCGTCACCTGCGTGGCGACGCATCCGCCCGGCAAGATATCCGCCGGCACCAAAGCTGGTGACCATCACCCATGCGAACCAGATGCCCGCAGCAATGGCGAACCAGAAGGCCGACATCCCCTCGCCGCGATAGGGCGAACTCAGCGAAAGCCCAAGGCTCGCACCGAAGCTGATCAGCAGAAACGAGATTGCGAGCGCGAACACGCCACCCGCAAGAATGGCGGGCCAATCCAGATAGGACCCGTTTGGGGAGGTTTGGCCGGGAGGCATGATTGCGGATGGCATTATGATATTCCTTGGACTTTGGTGGAAAGGTTCGAGCGCATCGGAATACCGTCAGGCCAGGCCGACAAAGCTCAGCACGGCAAGGACGATGACGATTGCGCCGACGATATAAACGATCTGACTCATGTGGTTTCCTTTCGATTGATCGGGCTGAATTCGCAGCCTACGGGCGTCGCGGGTCGGAATGATGCAAATGCCTGTGGGGCGCGCCGCGAACGTACCGCGCCCTTCGGAACGGGCTGGGCAACCCGCGTGTGAAGCCTGGAGATGCGAGTGGAGAGGGATTCTGCTTTCGGATATCCGTCTCACTGGCTGCCCAGCCTTCATGCTCACTTGTCAAACTCAACTCGTTACGTACGAACACTACTTTTTCGGGGGGGCGTGGCAGTAGGATCGGAATCTACTCAGGCCGTTCGTTCAGGGCTGGCCAATCTGCCCGCCGGGGCCATGATCAACGACCGTTTCAGGAAATGCCGAAATCTGATATGCGTCCAGAGGCGTCCCGAAATTGTTCCGTGTCAGAGACTGCATGGCATCCGACACGTATCCAGTGACCTTGCTTGTATCTGCAGCCTTGCCCTGTGACCTGTCTGGAAAGCCCATGTCGGACGACAAACCGCAACAACACTTGCCCGTGATTGCCATCGGGGCCTCTGCCGGCGGGCTTGAGGCATGCCGCGCCCTGCTCAAGAACATGCCGAATGACATGTATGCAGCGTTCATTCTGGTCCTGCATCTCGATCCGACGCATGAAAGCATGATGGTCGATCTTCTAGCCCGCGACACGGGGCTCGAGGTTCTACAGGCGTCCGAAGGCATGGCCCTGCGGTCAGGGTGCCTGCATGTCATTCCGCCGGGCCTTTTCCTCACGGTCGCGCAGCGTGTCCTGCATCTCTCCGAACCGGAGGGCGGCAAGGGGGTGCGGCTGCCATTTGATGTCCTGCTGCGCTCGCTTGCCATCGATGCGCGCGCGTTGTCGGGATGCATCGTCATGTCGGGCACCGGCACTGATGGCAGCATCGGTGTCGGCGACATACATGCCGCGGGCGGCCTGGTGATAGCGCAAGACCCCGAAGAGGCCGCCTATCCGGGCATGCCCGAAAGCGCCATCGAGACCGGTTTCGTCGACCGGACCCTCGCTACGAAAGACATGGTCGGCGCGCTTAATGATTTTCTGGGGGCCGTGACACCAGCTTCGGACCCCGCAACCGACACACCTAGGCATGGCAAGGATGACGGCGACTGTACGGGTCAAACGGACACCGTGGATTACGACGCATTGATTGCCCTTGTAGACGAGTATGCTCCGCAGGATATCTCGCTTTACAAACGGGGGACCATCGAACGTCGCATAGCAGGCCGAATGTCCAATATCGGGCTCGGACCGAACGAGACAGCACGCTATCTGGACATCCTGCAATCCGACGCCGAAGAACGCACGCGCCTGGCATCCGACTTGCTGATCCATGTCACCAGCTTTTTCCGCGACGCCGCCGTGTTCAAGCACCTGTCAACCAAGGCTGTCCCCAGCCTGCTGAAGGCCTTGCCGCCCGAACGGCCATTGCGGGTCTGGGTGGCGGGGTGCAGCACCGGCGAAGAGGCGTATAGCCTTGCCATCACCTGTATAGAGGCGATGGAGGCCGCCGGGGCTGAAGCCCGGCTGCAGATCCTTGCCTCGGATGTCGACCCCGAAGCCATCGCCACAGCACGAACGGGGTTCTATTCCAAGGATATTGAAGCAGATGTTTCCCCCGAACGGTTGGCCCGGTTCTTCGTGGCCGAAGACAACGGCTGGCGCGTCACCTCGACGCTCCGTGACGTGATCGTCTTCACCGTTGCCGATCTGCTGTCTGACCCACCGTTTTCCAGGATCGACTTGGTCTCGTGCCGCAACGTGCTGATCTATCTGGGGCCCGAGGCGCAAAAACGTGTTGTCGCGCGCTGCTGCTTTGCGCTGCGCCAGGACGGGCTGTTGTTGCTGGGTTCAGCCGAAATGCCGGGGCAAAGCAATAGCTGTTTTGCGCTTGAGGACAAGGCCTCGCGGCTTTGGCGCCGGGTCGGCAAGAGCTTGCCCGGCGATCTGCAATTCGCCGCGGGCAGGGGCGAGGTCGAGCCGCGCTCTCCCGCCCAACCCCCGGTAAAACGAACCGCGCTGGTTGATCTTTGCCGCAAGATATTGCTGGAAAACTATGCGCCTGCTGCGGCGTTGCTTAATGTCCGGCTTGAATGCCTTTATCTTCTTGGCCCGACCGAGAAGTACCTCAAGATCACGCAGGGCCACCCCGACCCCGGATTTGTCGGAATGTTGCCCAAGGCCCTGCGCGCAAGGTTTCGGGACGCGGCGGCAACCTGCGACTCCCAAAACCCGGTCGTAACCATTTCCGGCGGGCGCATCGGCAGTTCCGGCAGCTATGATATCGCCTTGCACGCGGTCTCGGCCGGGGGCGAGCCTTTGTTGCTGGCCTGCTTTCTCGAAACTCCGTACCCGGGCCAACCTGCGGCAGCGGGATCATCCGACAGGTCACCCAAGGGCCAAACTGCGAATCTCGAGGCCGAACTTGTTGCCACCCGTCACGACCTGCGGGATGCCCTGCGCGATCTGGACCGCGAGGTCGAGGCACATGCCGCAGACGCCGCCGAGGCGCTGTCGGTCAACGAGGAGTTCCAATCTACCAACGAGGAACTGCTGGCATCGAAAGAGGAACTGCAATCGCTGAACGAAGAGCTGACCGCACTGAACAGCCAATTGCAAGAAACCCTCGAACGCCACCGCACCACGGCCAACGACCTGCAGAACGTGCTATACAGCACCGATGTCGCTACGCTGTTCTTGGACCTGGACCTGAACATCCGGTTCTTCACCCCCGCCGCGCGCGCAATCTTTCACGTGATCCCGACCGATATCGGCCGACCGCTGTCGGACCTGGCCGCCGTGTCCAGAGATGACGATCTCGCCGCAGACACGCGCGCCGTGCTCGCATCCGGCGACCCGATCGAACAGGAAACCGAAGGCTCCGACGGTCAGTGGTTCCAGCGACGTATTCAACCCTACCGCGCCGAGGCTGACAGGGTTGAAGGCGTCGTGATTACCTATGTCGACATCACCGAACGCAAGCGCAACCACGCAGCGCTGCTCGCCGCGATAGAAGAGGCCGACCGGGCAACCCGGGCCAAGTCGCGCTTTCTGGCCTCGGCCAGCCACGATCTGCGCCAACCGCTGCAATCCATGGCGCTGCTGCACAAGCTTCTCGCCCCGCGCAAGCGATCGACCGAGGGGGCACGGCTGGCCGCGCTTCTTGATCAAACATTGAATTCCATGACGGCAATGCTGGATTCCATGCTGGATGTGAACCGAATCGAGTCCGGTATCGTCCGGCCCGACATGCGACCCGTACCAATCGCCCCGTTGATACAGCGCCTGGTCGATGAATTCGGCCCGCAATGCAAACTCAAGCATTTGAAACTCCGGTCGGTGCCGTCCAGGGCCTGGGTGCGGACCGATCCGCAACTTCTGGAGCAGATGCTGCGCAACCTCGTGTCCAACGCGCTGAAATACACGCCGAAGGGCGGTATCCTGATCGGCTGTCGCCACAAGGGCGAGACCCTGAACATTCATGTCTGCGACAGCGGCATTGGCGTGGCCGAGTCGGACAAGTCGGCGATTTTCGATGCCTATCACCAGGTCGAAAAAGCCGACATGTTTGCCGGTCAGGGCCTCGGGCTGGGGCTGTCGATCGTGCAACGTCTTGCAGAGCTTATGGAGCATCCGGTTTCCATGCGCTCCACCCCTGGAAAGGGGTCGACATTCATGATCTCGCTACCAGTTGTCGACGCGGATCCCGAGGCCTTGGCACCGCCGAAAGTGGAACCCGAACCGTGCGTCTCGGAGCGACAGACCGGGACGATTCTTCTGGTTGAGGATGAAGAGCCGCTGCGGGATCTGCTGGCCGACGTTCTCACCAAAGAGGGTCACAAGGTCATTCCCAGGGCCGGTGCGAAGGATGCGCTGGCATGGGCCAGCGGCGACGTGGCGCGGCCCGACCTCCTGCTGACGGATTTCGACTTGCACGGGGATGCGAACGGCCTGACCTTGGCGCAGGATCTGCCGGATATCCTGGGCGTCACGGTGCCGACCATCATCCTGACCGGCGACATTACCTCCGCCACGATGAAAAGCATCGCCGCATCACCCTTTAGTCAGGTCACCAAGCCGGTGCTGCCCGAAGTGCTTCTGGCCCAGATATCCGATCTCATGCTCATGGCCCGCTTGGCCAAGGCCGAGGCCGCATGGCGAGCGGAGCCATCCGGCACGTCCGTGCATGTCATCGACGACGATCCGATCATTCGTGAAACCATGCGGCGCCTTTTCGAAGCTGAAGGATGGGTGGTCGTCACCTATGCGTCAGCAGAGGAGTTCCTTTCGGCGCCGCGACCCGGTAGCGGCGCCTGTCTTCTGGTCGACAACCTGCTGCCCGGCATGGACGGGGTGGCATTGATAGACCGTTTGCGAACACAGGAATCTCAGTTGCCCACCGTCATGCTGACCGGCCACGGCGACGCCGCCATGGCCGTGGCCGCGCTGAAGGCCGGCGCCTCGGACCTTATCGAGAAACCGACAAGCGCCGCCGAGCTTCTGGCCAGTGTGCGGGCCGCAATGGCACAAATCGATGACGGACATGCGCAGGCAGACACCCGCAAGGCCGCACAGGAGCGGTTTTCTAACCTGACCGCGCGCGAGCACGAGATTCTTGAGCGGGTTCTGGACGGCAAGCCCAACAAGATCATCGCCCACGATCTCGGGATCAACCAGCGCACAGTCGAAAACCATCGCGCGTCGGTGATGCGCAAGACCGGGGTGGAATCGCTTCCGGCGTTGGTCCGGCTTGCGATTGCCGCCGATTTGCAAAGTGCGTGACAAGGCGCACACCACAGGGCTGCCGCGCGGAAATTGCTGCGCAACCGGTGGCCTCTCGGGAACGTAAATCGGTTTTGGTCATTGTACAGGACGAAGGGAGGTCTTCCAATCAAAGGACATTCACATGAAACGTTCCCTCACGGCCAAAGTGCGAAGGATGAACCGGCTGATGGGCCCTACCACGCTGACCAGGAAAACCCGTTCTTTCCAAGACGCGATGACCGGTTTCATGGTGGATTCAGCACTCGCCCCGTTTGCCGCATTCATTCCGAACGCGGCCAAGCCGCGCAAGGCCGACGTGTCGCAGACGAGCCGCAAGCGCGGCAGCGTGGCTAAGCAACGGCTCAAGGCGAAATCGCTCAAGCCGAACGAAACAGCCCGATCACCCGGAGATGAGGCTTCGCCCCGCATCCCGACGGGAGCGCGCTACATCACTCGAAAGCACAACGGCACCACCGGATCGCGTGCGTTCAAACTCTACCTTCCCGCCAGTCGGCCGAAGCAACCCAAGGGTCTGATCCTCATGTTGCACGGCTGCGACCAGACCCCGGATGATTTTGCTGTCGGAACACGGATGAACCTGCTTGCCGAGAAGCATGGCCTCGCTATCGCCTACCCGGCGCAGACCGAGGGCCACAACAGCGCGTCCTGCTGGAACTGGTTCAAGCCGGACCACCAGGCGCGCGGTGCCGGCGAGCCTGCCATTTTGGCCTCGCTGACACGAAAGCTCATGAAGGAATTCGGCTTGGGCCGCGAGTCGGTCTTCGTGGCCGGCCTGTCCTCTGGCGGCGCGATGGCGGCGATCCTGGCAGACGTCTATCCGGATGTCTTTTCGGCAGCAGGGATTCACTCCGGCCTGAGCCGCGGCACAGCGCGCAACGTGATCTCGGCAATGTCGGCGATGCGCAGTGGCGGAACCCCCGGTGATATCGCGCCCGCCACCCCGGCAGGGCCAAATCCGACCCGCCGGATCATCTTTCATGGCGATACCGACAGCACGGTGCATCCTTCCAATGCGCCGATCATCGTCGCGGCGGCGATGGGGGACGAGGCTGTTCCAACGAAAGAGATAAAAAGGTCTGTTCGTGGACGCGGATACGCGCGTAGCGAATACGCCGGACCAAACGGTGCCGTTCTGCTGGAGCTCTGGATGATCGAAGGGGCGAGCCACGGCTGGTCGGGCGGCCATGCAGCAGGATCTTATACCGACACCAAAGGGCCCGATGCCTCCGCGCAGATGGTCCGGTTTTTTCTGGAGAACTCCACCTGAGGCTGGCCCCTTCGGAACGCAAGGCCCACTTTCGGGTTCTTTCCATGTGGCTGAACCCGTTTGACACGGGCTTGCAAGGCGCAGACGCGCCAGGCAACCCAACGAAAGTTACGGTACCAGCCACACCCCTGCAGGGGGCACCTGTTGCCAGACATCCCGCACAACGGGATATGGGAGAATTAAAATGACACATATCGCAGAAACGCCACAAAAAACCGGAACCGGCGGCGCATTCGGGTTCGTTCGCAATGGCTACGACCGTGCAGAGCCGCATGATCTGACGACAACCGATGTCGAGAACGCGACTATCTATGGCCGAAACGACGAGACCATCGGAACGATCAGTTCGCTTGAGATCACCTCTGACGGCAAGATCTCCGACGCCGTGATCGAGGTCGGCGGATTTCTTGGCCTGGGGGCACATTCCGTTCTGTTGCCGTTCGAGCAGCTGACCGTTCTTCGGGAAACCGACGGATCCGACCTGCGCGTACACCTGGACACCACGAAGGAAAAGCTCAAGGCGATGCCGCAGCACACCGGCTGAACCGGCACAGGCGCTAAACGAAAAGAGGCCGCACAAGCGATTGTGCGGCCTCTTTTGTGGGAAGGTTCAGGATGGGCCGGTCATGTCATCGCCGGATCGGCCGCGATGACGATGCCGTAACCTCTCGAGGTGTCACTTCGAGGCCATGTACCGCGGCAGTTCCTGGATCTGCTCCTTGGTCGCATCAACATAGATGCGCACGTCATCGTAGCCTTCGTTCGTCAGGATGGTCAGTTCGCCAAAGCCAAGCGAGGCTTGGCTGCTGCCGATACCAAGAAACCCGCCAAAGTCGATAACGACGTTGGAGATCGCGCCCTTGTCATCAAGAATCATGTCCTGAACGTCGCCGACATTGTTGTCGTTCACATCGTAGACGGTCATTCCCATCAACATTTCGGTCGAGACGTCCCGGGCTTCGACCCGATCATAGCCTTCTCGCTCCATATCGGGAGCTGTAAACGCGGTCCGGTCGTTGGTGCGCGTCTTTTCATCGCCACGTTCGGCATCATCGCTTTGCGTGGTGCGATCGGCTCGCTTCTGGTCGTCGTCACCCGCAACATCTTCCCGAGCTTTCGGACGAACGGTTTCGCGGCTCCCATCCGCAGCATCGCCCTGCACCGACATGCCGGCATAGGCAGGGGCGTCCTTCAGCATATCTGCCCCGGTATTCATGACGATGTAGGTATGCGACTGGTCATCGGCATCGGATGCGAAAGTGACCTGGTCCATCGTCACGGCGATATCTTGTTCGCCAACGCCGAGGAATCCGCCAACACCAATCACGAAGGCGCGAACCTGCCCGTCACTCGACAGTACGATCTCGTTGATCTGACCGATCGTTTCCATCTCGTCCAGATCGGCGCGGTTCATCGTCGACATGCGGTTCTTGCCATTGGCCTTGCCGGTGTCTCGTTCGGTGGCCGCGACTTTTCCGTCCGACGAGCTGCGTGCATGAACATCGCGTCCGATCAGATCCGAAGCGTAGAGGTCGGCCTGGCCACGCTGTGACAGAAAGCCGGACATTTTCCCTGCGTGTTGCTGAGTTCCGGAATTGGTGGTGGAGGCTGTGTCGGTCGACTGAGCCAGCGTCATGGTCGGGAACCCAAGCGTCATCACAAGGGCGGTTGTTGAAAGAAGCGTCTTCATTCGGGAATTCTCCTATAGCAGCAGGCGAGGGGCGGATCGAGAACCGACCGCTTGCTCACCCATCAGTAAAAGAACGTCTGACCGAGTGGTCCGTTCCGAAATCCCCCGCATTGATCCGTTTGCCTGCGCCAACTGGCGGAAGAACTCCCAAGCGACAGCAGGCACATCTACCACGACCGACGACCGTACCGTTGTTGGCGGGATCGTGGCAGCATGTGCTGAACCTGAAGCGGCCGCAGACCCGACTGTTGGGCTGCCCCACCACGCGGGCGGGTATCTCACTGGACGATGGAACTATCTGGCGGCCGTGGCGTTATCACACTGTCCGCAACCAACACATGGAGAGACCGATGAACTGGGATAGCATCAAAGGTAAATGGAAACAGACCACTGGCAGCGCAAAGGCCAAGTGGGGCGAACTGACCGACGACGATCTGCAACAGGTCAACGGTGAGCGCGAGAAACTGGTCGGCAAGGTTCAGGAAAAATACGCCCTGGGCAAGGAAGAGGCCGAAAAGCAGGTCGACGATTGGGCGAAAACCGCCTGATACCCTTGACCGATTACGCCTGCGCGGAAGCGGCCGACGATCTCCGGCCGTTTCTTGCGTTTTTTCCTACCTTGCAAGAGCTTACGACAGAAGTCGCCGGTCAACTGCCTTTCTGGCCGCGTCACACATTCATCGGTGTCGTGGCAGGAAGATCAAATCACGCGTTTTTCAAATGAAGAGTTATGCATGTCCGCCCCATTCGGCCCCGTTCGATGAACGCTGAGGCCACCCCAGCCAAACGATATCTTCTGCTGCTGTGTGCATGCATGGTCGCGATGCTTGCCATAACTGCGCCGCTTGCAGCACAGGACAACCCGGAGCTCTGGTACGAAACCGAGGCGATCAATCCGGGCCTTGACGCGCCGCCGAGTGAAATGGACCGGAGCTCGCCCCGTGTCGCGCTCAGAAGCTTTCTTGAGCTTGCGGAAACGGGCGATTTCGAAACCGCCATGCATTTCCTGAACCTTTCAAAACTGCCCGAAGAAGAACAGAAATCGCGCGGTCACGACCTCGCAGCCAAACTCGCCTCGACGATCGACCGAAAACTCCTGATCGATTGGGCGGACATTCCGCCCGAGGCGGACGCGCGGTCGCCCGACAGCACCACTGATCAACAGCATTCGGAACCGAGGCGGGATTTCCTTCTCGAAGAGCTTGAGGTCGCCGGTGACACCTACGCCATACGGCTTGGTCGTTACGCTGAGAAAACGCCGGAGGGCGAAGCGCATGTTCCAGTCTGGTTGATCTCGACCGACACGGTCGCCAATATCGACATGCTCCACGATGCTTTCGGCCCAACGGCCCTGGAATCCCATATTCCTAGATCCTTGAAAGGCGAATTCGGCGGGCTGCAGCTTTGGGAATGGATCGCCCTGCCCCTGCTGATTTCCGTCGTAATCCTTGTGGGCTTTTTGACCTCCTGGCTTGTCGGCCTTGGGAGGTACATGTCATCAGATCGCATACAGCATCGCGTATTCGAACGCGCGGCGCTGCCGCTTTCGCTGGTCACAGCCTCGGTGACGGCGAAGTGGCTTTTGGGATTCGCAGTTTCCTTTTCCGGACAGGCGACCATGATCATCGGACTTGCGCTGGTGATGCTGGCTGTCGTCGGCTTCTGCCTTGCCGCCCTGCGCAGCATCGATGCGTTGCTTGACCACTTGACCCGAAGACATCTGGGCAACGCTTACGATACGCCAAGTTCGTCCGAACGCGAGTTCTATACCTCCATGTATGCTTTGCGTCGGGTGGTGCTGGTTGCCACGGTTGGTTTCTCGATCGTTTTCGTACTGATGCAATTCAACCTTTTCGCCGATATCGGCGTTACACTGCTTGCCTCGGCGGGTGTGTTGACGGTGATCCTTGGCATTGCCGGGCAGGCCACGCTCGGCAACATGGTCGCGTCCTTGCAGATCGCGATCGCAAAGCCTGTCCGGATTGGCGACAGCATACATTACGAGGGCGACTGGTGTATTGTCGAAGCGATTTTCTTTACCTTCATCCGGCTGCGCACCTGGGACGAGCGACGTATCATCGTGCCGGTCAAGTATTTCCTGTCTTATCCATTCAGGAACTGGTCGGTCATAAATGAGCGCATGATCTGCACCATCCAGATGGTCCTTGACCCGATGGCCGATGTGGATGTCCTGCGCAAGAAATTCGTGGCCCTCGGCAAGGCCGATCCTGAAGTGATCGAGCACGACCAGCTATTCGCCTACCTGACGGGTCATTCGTCAAATGGCCTGACCATTGAGTTCTATGCGATGGCCCCGAACCCTTGGAAGGCTTGGACAATCGAAATGCGCCTACGCGAAGAACTGGTAAATTTCGTTCGCCGCGAACACCCCGAGTGGTGGTGGCGCGAGCGCATCAATCTATAGCCCGGTGAGGGCGCGGCCCTCTCATCGGTCAGGTGATTTTCTTGCCGGCTTGGCCCAGGGGAAGGCACATACCTTGCCGAAGTCTGCGCCACCGGCGGCGCGCGGGACGCTCAGGATCCAGCAGGTTGTTCTCCCGCAGGACTTTGTCCCCGACGTAGCCGAAATCCGGCGGCACAAAAGCAACCAGTGACCGGCCAGTACCGCGCAGCGCCTCAACGGCCCCGATCAACGACCCCTCCGCGGCATCCACGGCCTGATCCACCACTTGCACGTCAACTTCCAGGTGCTCGGCAAGCAGCCCGTTGCGCAGCCCCGCGATCTTCATCCTGAGCCGATCCTCACCCGGCATCCCCGGTCTGGCCTCGACGGACAAATCACACTCGGTGTCGAACCCCAGCGACCGATTGTTGAGGTTGGACGATCCGACGCGCATGAGCGTATCATCCATGATGACGATCTTGGCATGCACATAGATCGGTGCCCCGTGCCGTGTCACGGGCGTATAGAGCCGGAATCGGCCATGAATATCGGCCTTGCGCACAAGTTCGAGCAACCGGGCCCGGGCTGACCCCATCGTATTTTCCTCGAGCCAGCCATCGCTCGTTTCTGGATTGATCACGATGAATTCCGGCCCGTCCGGCTCCCCCAGCCGGGCGGCAATCGCCTCGGCCAGAACCCGCGACGCAAAGTATTGGCTTTCGATGTAGAGCACGCGGCGCGTCGCTGAAATGATCGCAAGATAGAGCGCCTCGATCTCGTGGATTTCTCCATGCCCGGCATAGGCTGGTTCGGTGCGGGAAATCGCCACTCGGGCGTTCTTTATCATGGGAACCAGGCTCGACGGCCAGAGGGGCGTTGCTGCACGCGTTGGCGGGATCCGCTCGCCGGTCGCACGTTCCCACCTTGTACGTGCGAGTTCACCCAACGCCCGCGCAGCGTCGCCATCGACGGCGGTCGTTGCATCGTGCCACGGATCATAGGGGCGTTTCGTGGTGGGGCGTCTTCGGAACGGGCTATCATCCAAATGCTCGGGTGTGTCCCACCTGTCTGCGGTGGCGTCTATTCCACCACAGAACGCAAGCGCATCGTCGATAACAATGATCTTTTGATGATGCGCCGAGCCTGAGGGGTGCGCGTGGTCAAGCTTCAGGCGAATGCGCCGCCGCAGGATCCAATCGACGAGCCTGAGGGGTGTCGACCCGCGCCAGAGCGTCGACAGAAGGCCCACATCCCATTGCAGAAGATAGATATTCAGGTCGGGGCGGCGACACGCCAGCCAGCTGAGAAACCTGCCCATGCGCTTGGGCACATCGTCCGCTTCCTTTCGCGGATCAAGGTCGATCCTTGTGTCGAACTCCCAGCCGATCATGATGACACTGTGCTGCGCCTTCTGCATGACTTCGTGCAAAGTGGTAAAGTAGTCAGCGGCGTCAACGATCACCGCCAAGCGGTCGGCCGTCTCGATGCGCCAGCACGTCTCGCCCGGTCGCAGAATGGGTGTTCTTTCTTCCATGCCCGGACTCCTGTGGATGGTTTTTCTGGGCCAGTTGCTTCCAATTTCCGCGCAAGGCCGGAAAGGCGCCAAGACCTTTTGACGTGCCCTTCGGGCAGGCTGTCCGGAAAAGTCGGTTCTTCGGAACGCAGCCCGGCGCCCAGTGGTTTTGCGCGTGCTTGAACCGCGCCGACCGCGACCGCTGCCATGAAACCCATGCTTCCGAGACAAGCTTCAACGTCGACCCCCCCGTCGAAAAGGCAAATCGGCTTGGTCATGACGCAAGCCCCAGGTCAAGCGGCACCTCCATTGTGAGATGGAGATGCCGTTTTCCTGGTTGTCGCATGGCCGGGCACGTGGTCCGGCTGGGGCAGCCTGATCAGTCGCTGATCTGATCGTCTTCCTGGGACAATCTGGTCCGTTCCTCACGTTCAGCGGCGTCGCTACGGATTGTCACATTCGCCTCGCCGTCGCGCTGCCCTGGGGAGACACGGATCTCGGGCTCACCGATGATTTCCACGGACACTTCGGGCTCTTCGCCTTCGTACGTAACCTTCGGTTCACCCCGGTTGACGACGATTTCAGGCGCTTTGGCCTCTTGGTTCGGGGTAACCTTCGCTTCGCGCTGCTGGATCGAGATACGAGGCTGTAGGTCCTCTTTCGTTGCGCCTTTCGGGGCAAACCGTCCGTCATCGAGTTCGACCAGGTCGGCCGGCTCAGAGCCGCCGATGGTCAATTCGATTACCGGATCCGGCATGTTGACGGTGACCTTCGGCTCGGGGATACGAACCTCGATCTTCGGGCTGATTTCAGACATGTCGATTGTTGAATCAGGCCAGGTGACGATGATTTCAGGCTCCGGAAACATGACCGAAACGCGCGGCTGGGGAACCTCAACATTCACGGTGGCCCGGCCCTGACGGACGATGATCTGCGGCGCCTGCTCATCAATGGTAAGGGTCTGGCGCGGCATGGACCAGCTGACCTCGGGCGTGCCGGTATCGACATCAACTTCGGCGGGCGGCTGATAAACCGCAACGTCTGCGTCGACCTCGATTTCCTGCTGCACGACCATGCGCTGGGTTACCGTGTCAGTGCCCACCATCTCAAGTGACTCTCGGGTCACCGTGCCTTCTCTCTCCCATGCGGTGAAAAGCACCTGACATTGTGTCACGTCTCCTGTGGCGATGACATCTTCGACTTCGGTGCGCACTTCCGCATCAACGTCTACGTCGCTCGCAAGGCGTTCGGCCAGGGTGACACAGGCTTCGGTGTCAATATTGCTTTCGGACGGGTCATTGGTCTGGGCGTGGGCAGTGCTGAATGCGAGTGCAGCGACTGAACCCAGAAGCGCGACGCGAGTGGTTTTTTTCAACATGGTGAGTCTCCTAATGTTTCGGTTCGATCACCTTTGACAACAGGAAATTGCGCCATTCGTTCCGGAATTCATTTTAGGCATTCGTTAAGGCACTGGTATTGTTTGCAAAACATACTCCCCCTGATGGGCGGGAATGCAGCGCACCCGCCGATGGAGCCGTATTCCATACTCCGGTCCCATATCTTGACCGAGGGCGATGATGCGCCAACGCGTACGGAAACCGCGGAAGGAACGAAAACGACCGTCGGCAGTTATGATAATATCCGCCTCGCGGCATTCCGCGACGCGACCACCGCAACTGCTCGATCAGCGGCCAGAAGCCACTGCCGGGACAAAGAACAAGAGTAGGTCAACCCATGCGCCCAGGTATTATCATATCCATCGTCGTCGCAGCCGCTGTCGTTATCGGCGGCGCCTTCTGGTTCAGCGCCCAGTCCGAGAATGCCCGGCTGGAGGAGCAACGCATCGAACAGGCGGCAGAATCAGAGCGAAAAGAAAAAGCCGCGCGCGAAGATAAAGACAGGGCCGCCGATCAGAAGGCTCGCGAGACGCAAAAGGCTGAATCCTTGCCTGGCGAAAGCACCGATGAGCAATCGCGTGAGGCCGAAGGTGTCGATGATGATCGCACCGTGGTCGGCGATGAAATCACCGAAGGCGCAATCGTGGTGACATCCGAAAATGGGGAGCCGACCATACTCGATCCGAATGAGATCACGACAACGGTCCGGGTCATTGATGATGCCAGTTCCGACGGTTCTACCGGGGCGCTTAACGCGACGGCGGAAACCGAAACTGACAATACCGTTGCGAGCGGAACCGAACCAGAAGAATGGCTGACCCCGGCGAATTTTGATCGTGACGAGATCCTCGCCCTGATCGACAACAGCGAGACGCTGAGTGACGACCAACGCTCGACATTGCGCGCTTTGGCTGAAGGCGCAAGCGCCAACCCCGAAATGGTCGAGTCCGCAATCACGTCGATCAGAGCCGCGCTGGATCTCACACCGCTGAACTGACCCTGCGACTCCACTCTCAATCAGCACCAGATCTGCTGGAGTCCATTGTCGCGACCCATTGCCATGAGCGTGTCCGGGGACGGCCAGATCAACGTCTCTTTAAGTGTCCTTGGCCTCCCAGGCGCTTGGCTCGTGCCAGCCGGCGAACCCTCAACAGTCACGTGGAATTCGCTGCGACAAATAGCGCGCGCCCTGAACTCTCTAAACGCTTCTGGCGATGGCCCGCAGCGGCAAACCCTGCGGGCCATGGCGCGTGCACGCAACTGTCAGGTCGGGACGGCGCCGGGCGCGTCGTCGTCATCCTTGCCGCCGAAAGACAGATAGCTTTCCAACTCGTCCCGGATATCGGGAGCCAGATCCTCGGAGTGTAGGATGCGGGCGTAAAACAGCGTGAAGTAGATCACCTTCACCGCCGTGACCACGCGTTTGAAGACGGAGGATACGAACTTGCCGAGAAATATGCAGACGAAGAGCGGAAGCCAGTTGAACACGCTGGCCGCCGATACCGGCAGATAGTCGAATGCTGCTGGCGGCAGGACGTCGCCCAAGCGACCGGCCTCGAAGGCCGCGGGCATCGTGCCGCTGGCCCAGACGCCGACGATCAGGCCGACAAGGATCAGCAGGATGTAAAGCGGCGCCACGATGGTGGCGACGACGCGGCCGATCACGTCAATCCCGAAGACACCCACCAGGGTTTCGGGGACGTTCTCGCGCGTTGCGCGCAGCTTGCCCATGCCGTCCCGAAACCCCACACCGTCCACGGCGAAGGCAGGCAGGAGGAAATGATTCACGAGGTCCCAGCCTTCCGTCATCGCGCCGAGCACAAGGTTGGTCAGAAGGCCGTTGTTGTTCGAGTTGCCGCGCCGCCACGCGATCCAGGCTGCCGCCATGTCCAGAAAGGCCAGTATGCGTATCTGCCCGCCGAGTTTACCTGCATGGTCGGTCGCTTCGGAAAAGCTGCGATCCCGACCGGCCGCCGTTTCGAAGACGAGCCAGCTCAACGCTAGTTCCTGGCGGTTGAAGTAGAAGAAATGGTAAAAGGCCGCGCCGAGCCACGCCAACAAGAGCAACGTACCGGTCCCGTTCGCCTCGACAACATAGGAAAAAATCATCGCGAAGAAGAGCGTCACCAGGATCACCGAGAAGAGGATGATGCGCATCACCGGCGTGAGGATGTCCCGGTCGCGGCCAACGATGGTCGCCGTGTGCTTGAGCAGATAGCCCAGTTGCGAAAAGCGCTCGCTCAGACCCGGCTTTCGAAATCGTGTCATGGCTTTTACCCCCTTTTCCAGTGTCAGGGTCTAGTGCCCCCTGTGCGTGGACCCTCGCCGAAAATCCTCAACCCATCAAGGTGGTGGACGACCGGCGGTTCCGCGGCAGTCCGGGGCTAGGCTCGACCCGGGCATCGGGACTGATCAGAATTTATTGACCGAAACCGATGTGACCGAGGCACGCCACTCGAGGGGTCAATCGCCAAACACGGGATGGCATCGCGCCGGCACAACCCAGGGCCAGCAGATCCCGCGTGTATCGCTGAAAATGGAGAGCGGGCGTCACATGGACGAACGATGGGGCGCGGTCAGTCGGCTCGGAATCCTGCTTGCGATCCTGGGATCGCGGCGGGATGCCTCTAGTTTGCCTACGTGCTTTACTGGTCCGGAGAGCGGATCGCGGAATTCGATCTCGAACCGCGCGGTCGCAGCGAAAAGCTGGCCGCCACGTTCAGAGCCCCGACATGCCCCCCGTCCCGCGCGATACTGAACCTCGATTAGCTTCGCGTCGTCCATAACGCGTGAAGCGACATCAGACGGACGATGGTTCATCCAAAGCAGCATCTTGCGCAAAGCTGAAGTGGATCGCCACCCAGAAGAACAGTCACGTCCAGGTGACTCAATAGGTTGGTGTTTCAGCGGTCGACGGCGGAACCAAACCAGCCCTGCGGCGTTTAGATTTAGAATCCCGTTGCTTCTTAAAAATAGGAAAATCGAAATGTTAAGGAAAAACTATTACACGACAACAGCTCTTGTGGCCGTACTTGCCCTGAGCTTTCCGCAGGTTTCGCCAGCGCAGAATGCGAGCGTTGGCACCTCATCCGGATCCTCTGCAGGCAAAAGCGATGGCGCCAACACCGGTTCCGCCGCAGACGCAAGCGTTGGCACCTCATCCGGGTCCTCTGAAGGCAAAAGCGATGGCGCCAACACCGGTTCCGCCGCAGACGCAAGCGTTGGCACCTCATCCGGGTCCTCTGAAGGCAAAAGCGATGGCGCCAACGCCGGTTCCGCCGCAGACGCAAGTAATGGCGCCAATCCCGGGGCCGTTGCAGGCGCAAGCGACGATGCCGAGCCGACTGAAGTGACCGAGACCACCATTGGCGCCGGTGGCGCACGTAAGAGCAACCAAGAGTTCGGGACACAGGTTGACGGTTCCACTACACTTGCTGGCGAAGAGGGTGCCGAGGCGACGGCGGCCAAAGACGGCGAAATGAGCCCTTTCGAGAAGTCATTCATGCGTCAGCATGGTTCCGCCGCCGTGGGGTCTTTGCTTGATGATGGCAGCGAGGTTGTCGCCAACATCGGAGACCGCGTCGTCGTGAACCGTGACGGACAGCTTGTCGTCTATAAGGACGACAACGCATTACTGCTTCGCGAGGGTGTGAATGTGCGCACCGAGACGTTCTCTGACGGCTCGACACGGACTTTGGTGGCCCGTGCTGCCGGCGACCATGTTGTCACCGTCCGCGACGGTGAAGGCCGTGTTCTGAGCCGAACGCAGGTAGCTGCGGACGGCACCGAAGTGAAGCTTTTCGACGATACGGTGCGGGCTGAGTCCATCGACGCGGCGCTACTGAACACCTACACCGGGGTCGATAGCATTCTTGTCAGTACCGCCGGTCAAGCGGCGCTGCGCGCAGCCCTGCAGGCCGACACCAAGCCGGACCGGCGCTTCAGCCTGCGCCAGATCCGCGAGCATGAAGAAGTCCGCAACCTTGTGCCCAGCATTGACCTTGATACCATCAACTTCGCCACCGGGTCAGCGGCGATCTTCAAGGATCAGGTCGACAACCTGAGTGACATTGGCACCACGATGGAAGAAATTCTATCCGCCAATCCGCGCGAAGTCTTTCTGATCGAAGGTCATACAGACCCCGTGGGCGACGCGGCGTCCAACCTCGCCCTGTCGGACCGCCGGGCCGAAACAATAGCGCTCGCACTGTCGGAGAATTTTACGATCGCGCCAGAAAACCTCTTGGTGCAAGGCTATGGTGAGCAGTTCCTCAAAGTCGAAACCGAGGACGCAAGTTTGGCCAACCGTCGCGCAACCGTACGGCAGATCACTCCGCTGCTGCAGCAAGCTTCTGCAGACTGATCCATTCTATTCTTGTCAGCAAAAGAAGCATCATGGTCCGTCCCGAAAGGGGCGGACTAAATGTTTCAACAAAACGTGGTCAACAGGTTGTTTTGTTCCACGCACACCAACGGCAAGCGTTTTTGCCTGACGAGACCTAACTGTCGCCCTTGGTATGCCATCCCCTCGCCATTTTTTGCTGACAGTTTGCCGATCATACATCCGGGTCAGCATTCTCCTGTCCCGTGATCATGAGTTCGGCCTAAACATCAAGGATAGCGAAGATGCAGGAACAGCGGACCGCGGACCTCCCTGAAAAATCCGGCAAGAGCGCGGATGACGTCGTAGCAAACGTGCTGCGTCACCTGTCGCTGGTCGACAGCCCGCCCGAGCCTGAGTTCAATCGGTTCACCCGGTTGGTGTGTCATGCGGCCGAGGTTCCGATCGCGCTCGTCTCCTTCGTTGAGGAGAGTGCCTATCGACAGTATTTCAAATCCGCGAAAGGCCTGCCTGCTGGATTGAGCCAGACGGATCTGGATCGTTCCTTTTGCAAGATCGTGACCCGAACCGGCGAAATGCTTGCCGTGTCCGACGCGCGGACTGACGAGCGGATCAGGAACAATCCCATTATCGATGAAATGGGCGTAATCGCATATCTTGGGGCGCCGATCTCGGGGCCGTCAGGCGAGACACTCGGGTCACTCTGTGCGCTGGACCGGGTACCGCGGGACTGGAGCGACAACCAGAAGCGTGCGATTACTGACCTCGCTGACTGTGTCACCGATTACATTGCCTTGCGTCATGCTCGTCTAGCGAAAACCAGTTAGAGTCCGAACTGCTTCCGATGCCCTCGTCCCATCATTTCCTATGCCATCTGGACGTACCATCGGTTTGACCTGAGCCTGCGCGATGTCGAGGATCTGTTGACCCAACGGGGCGAAATCGTCTCGTATGAAAGCATCCGGGTTTGGTGCCCGCGGTTTGGAACGCAGATAGCGGCCAACATCGGTCGCGATCGCCCGGTTCCTGCCGACAAACGGCACCTGGACGAGGTCGTGATTTCAATTCGAGGACGAAACCATTGGCTTTGGCGAGCGGTCGGCGCAAACAGAGACGTGCTGGAGATACAGCTTCAAAGCCGCAGAAATGCCTATGCTGCCAATCTCGGGCTGACGCGTTCAGCCCGTGGAACAACTATGCGGCTAATGGCTGCCTGAACGGAGCACGGCTCTTGGTCCCGTCGTGACAGACCAACCTGGCAAAGCCCACCTAGCCCCCCTCCGCAGTATCCGTGAAGATCAGGTCTACGAAACCGAGGCCGGTTCCATCGAACATGACTTCATCGACCCCGCTTGAACCGCTCCGGTTTTTCCAGAATCCCTATGTCCGAAATTAGAGGCGCCAAATCAGATCATCCGAAAAATCAGACACGGTTGTCGGAACAGGGGCTTGTCCATCATCTGCCCAAGGCGCCTCTGCGCAGCCACTCATGGACAAAGGCGAGCTTTTTCTGAGCGCCGTGAGACACCACAAATGGATACACATCATCCAAGCCCATGGAGCGATTGGCGTGATTGATGATCGTGACGACCTTGATCGCAGTTCGAATTAACGACATGGTGTCCGCCTCAGCGTAAGCATCCCAGCCGGTCTGCGGTATACCCGGCAGAATGAGCCCCGCCGAAATAGCGCTATCCGCGATATCGGTCAGATGCAGCAGATGCGCAGCGGTTTCCGCCCAATCCTCGTGAGGATGGGCCGACGCATAGGTCGTCAAGTAGGTCTGGCTCCAGTCGTCCGGCGGACCATAATTGTAATGCCGCTGCAGCGCGGCGGCATAGTCGGCCCGTTCGTCGCCGAAGACGCTGCGAAACGCCTCCAGGAAGTCGGTGCGCAAGCTGAGGCGCCACCAGAGCATATGCGCGATCTCATGGCGGAAATGGCCGATCATTGTACGATATGGCTCGTCGAGCGCTTCGCGCCGCGTCGTGCGGAGAACCGGATCGGCTTCGGCCACGCTGATCGTGACAACGCCATTCACGTGCCCCATCGCCGCAGGGGTCGGTCCGTCATCAAGCATGTGAAAATACGGCGGTGTCCCGCGATCCTCCGGGCGAAACCAGTGCCAGCGCCCAAGATTGTCCAGCACCCAACGTTTTGCGGCTTCGGTTTGGGCCCAGTTCGCCCGCGTTTCGGGATTGGACGTATCGGGATAGACTGCGGTCATGGCGCAGGATCGGCAGGGCGCTCCGTCTTCGGGTGCGATCCAGTTGCATCCGATGATCTCGCGGTTGACGCAAAAGGGCGGCGTCGGGATGAACGCGCGGGCCTGCGGATCATAGGCCACTCGGGTTCCATCCGCGGTGGCAAGATTGTGAAACCAGAGCGAGCCTGCCCCAACGGGGTTGAAAAAGACGTACATGCAGGATGGGCTCCCGATATTTCTTGCTGCGGCTCGAAAAGCCAAGCCGAAGGTTAAGGACCAAACAGTGAACCGAGTGTTCACGAGTTTCCGAAAAGTGCTTCACCCAATTTCCGGCGGTTTGGCAACACCCCAAACACCAAAGGCCGTATCGACACCGGCCCTCACGTTTGGGCTGCCGGAAGGAAACGACGTTTTACGCCTTACGATTCGCCGTCATCCGGCAGGTAAGCGCCATCTTCTTCGTGCACTCTCCGTCCCTTGACCGGAGGATTGAAGGCGCAGATAAGCCGCATGTCTTCGGTGCCGCCGCGCAATGTGTGCTGATCATGGTTGTCCAGCGCATAAAGCGTTCCGTCGGTGATCTCGTGCGCTTCTCCGGTGGCCTTGTCCAGGATGCTTCCGTTGCCAGCCACGCACTAAACCGCTTCCAGATGGGGCTTATACCATAGGTCCATCTCTGCGCCAGCGGGGATGATGGTTTCATGCATAGAAAACCCCATGCCGTCTTGCTTGAGCAACATCCGGCGACTTGTCCAACCCGGGCCGCTGACTTCACGATAGGTGCCGATGATGTCCTGAACTCGAACAACTTTAATTTTGAAGTTCTAATCATTTTTATCAGTCTTGAGATGAACATCGCTGCGCAACGAGAGCAACCACCATCCTGCAAGCCCCAGAGAAACAACTTTAAAGGTTGTAGATAACTTATTTTGTGGAAATATTTTCCATACTCCCGTTTTCGGGAGCGCCAGCAAAGGCTGATTTGACGACTCCGCAACCTTGCATTATACTTAAATTAGCTAAGCATCTATCGACTATGGCGGGTCATTGCACGTGTCGCCAGTGTTGGAAAAGACATCCCTCAGGAGAAAAGCCATTTTGAAATCTTCAGAAGCCCCGATCGCAAAGGACATCTCGAACTGGACGGATCCGAACCTTGATTCCGTCAAGGGAACGGAAACGCCCAAGGATCCGAACAAGGGCTACGTCGCCTTGCTGGGCTGGAGCATCAATGCCATCAAGGCTGCCCAGAAATTTGACCGTCGCTATATCGTGGTCGCGCCCGATTGGGCCATAGACTTTTGCGAGGCCAACAACATCCCGATTATTCCCTGGGATTTCGCGCGGTTGAACGACCGGTCCATGGAGATTGCCCAACGGCTCAAGGACCTGGGTGTGGATGTGGCGATTCCGCTGTTCGAGGAAACCGTCGAATGGTCCGGCGCGATCAACTCGGTCCTGATGGATCAGCCGCGCATGTACGGCCAGTCGATCCTGTTCCGAGACAAGGCATTGATGAAGCGGCGCGCCCAACTGGGGGGTATCCGTGTAGGCATTTTCGAAGAAGCCTACGAAAAGGACGACATCGTGCGCTTCATGAAGCGGGTGAACCAGACGCTGTTGAAGCTTGACGGCGACCCGGATGATCCGATCCACGTAAAGGCCTTCGACAAGGCCGGGTGTCTCGGTCACAGGATGATCCGTGACATCGAAGATATCGATAAAATTCCAGAAGAAGAGTATCCGCTATTGATGGAAAGCCATCTTGATGGGTGGGAGTTTGCGGTCGAGGCCTGGATACACGACGGCGAGATAAAGTTTCTGAACATCTCGGAGTATGTGACGCTGGGGTATTCCGTCTTCGTGCCTGCCACCCGCGAGCTGGAAAGCTGGCGCGAGGCGATCACCAAGCAGATCGAAAAGCTGATCAAGACCTTCGACATCAAGTTCGGCCAGATCCATCCAGAGTATTTCGTGACCTCCGATGGGGAAATGTACTTCGGCGAGGTTGCCTACCGTCCACCGGGCTTCAAAGCGTTCGAGCTGATCGAAAGGGCTTACGGCTTCAGTGCCTACCAGGCCTCGATCCTCGTCTTCGACCCCAAGAGCACCAAGGAGGAGGTCGACGCCTTCTTTCCGCGTGCGGTGGAAGACGCAAAAGGCTACGCGGGCTGCTTTGGTGTGTATCCCCGACGTCGTGTCGTCAGCAAACTGGAAATCCCGAAGGAAACAACGGAACACCCCTATTTTGACGGGCACGAACTGGTTGCACCCGTGGAGGAAACAGTGCCTGATCGGTCAGCCTTCGGGACCCACTGGGGACTGGTGTTCTTCTTCGGAGACGATCCGATCACCTTGCGCGATCTCCTAAAGGCGCAGGAAGACTTGGACTTTTATGTCTGACAAGGTCGCTGTCGGCGGCGCTGGCGCCGCCAGCGCCGGCCAGTCAATGCCTTGAAATGCTTGTTTTCCTGATCGCATAGGTCGCCTGACATGGCCCGGAATTTGTAGCTGTCTCCTAACAGGCGGCTTCCGCTGTGGAGGGGGCAGGTCACCGCCCAGCGGCCCCTCATCTATAACGAAGTCCACGGGTTTGTGCACTGCCACCCAACCTTGGATCGCAGGGAGCTGCTTTTTTCCGGCTCTTTTCACGATGACGGGCTGGTAGCGCTATCGGGGCAACGCATGACAATCGGGATGTTGTATCCGATCGCGCTGTGGGGTCTGTCCTCGCTGTAGTGCCTACGCCAATCGTCACTCTTCATAACGCTTCGATCCTTCGTCACGTTCGACCACTTTCTGGGCCCGCATTTCCAACCCGGTGAGCCTTGTCCCCGTTGATCAGGTTGTATCTGGGGCAGGCGAAAGGCGCTTGTGAGGCGGTGACCCCGAGGAGCTTTATCAACTGCGAAACCCGGTGGCGGCGATTGCGCCACTCGGGCAGCGCTTGACGAAGTTTCGCAGCCACAGACCTGTGACTGCAGCGCGGACGAGCCCCTCAGGACCCCGGCGATTATGCAGGTGCCTGCTTGCCGCTTCTGACGAAAATGGAACATCTATCGAATATCTTCGTTGAGTAAGTAGTCGGCGTTGCGTCGACACCGAAACAAAGGAGAAACCACATGCTTATCAACCTCAAGAAACTTGCCGGCCTCAGTGCGGTCGTCACCGCGCTAGCCGCAGGGCCGGCGGTCGCGCAAGGCCTTACCGGATGGGATCTCGACAAAGACAATGCGCTGAACCAGGACGAGTTCACCCAGACCTGGACTTCGGCATTCGAGGAGTCCGGAACGCCATTCAGCGCGTTGGATGCCGACAATGACGGCATGATCACAGAGCGCGAATACAACTCCGGCGTTTTCAACTATTATGATCGGAACCGCGACGGCGCGATGGACGATCAGGAGTTCGAGCACTTCAGCCGGGACCGTCAAGGCGGTTACTGGGAGCATTGATCCTTTTGATGCGATGGGAGGGGTGACATTGGTCACCCCTTCGTCTTGACCTATCCCTGTCAGGCATGTCAGCGCACATTCGGACCAGCCGGGCGATTGTAGCTGCTGCCCGCGTTCGAGCCTCGAGGGGCTGACCCCGCGGGAATATTGCCAACGGTCAGAAGCGGACCAACACCTGAACAGAGCTGACTCATAAACCAGGACTCTTGGGGGGCATGTCAGAATCTCTCCGTTCATTCTGCCGAGAAAATTCTACTATCGCATCCCCTCAAGATCGGGAGGGATTACCCAGGTGTTGCCCGTATTCGTTGGTTGACGGAAAACCCACGATCGTATTTCAATGAAATTTCACAATGTTTATCGTGGCGACGGCACAGACGAGGTGACGAACCACTGTGATTACGCCTTGGCCCTCTTCATATCCACCCGAGGAACTGGAAATTGAACTTCGCCCCAGATAGCCTCTTCATGTCCAATCCGGACCCGATGTGGGTATATGATCTGGAAACGTTGCGCTTCCTTGAAGTCAACAACTCGGCAATCGTTAAATACGGATATTCCCGCGAGGAATTTTTGGCGATGACAATCGCTGATATTCGCCCTGCGGAGGAGCGCGCCGCGCTGGAAAAGAACGTCGCTGCGGTAACCGAAGGCCGCGATGAGGCTGGGGTGTGGCGGCATCGCCTGAAGTCCGGCCGGGTAATCCACGTGGACATTACCGGGCACACAATCACCTATGATGGTCGTCGTGCCGAACTCATTGCTGCACGCGACGTCTCTCGCCTCGTCGTTGCCGAGCAAACCGCGCAGGCCGCGCTCGCGCGCGAAGAAGCGGCCTCCCGTGACATGAGGCGGACGAAACGGCTACTCGAGATCGCGGGAACATCGGCAAAGTTTGGCGCATGGCGATACGACGTAAGTTCTGATCGACTGGAGTGGTCACCCGAGACCGCCCGAATCCACGATGAACCGGAGGGGTTCTCGCCAAGCGTAGAGCAAGGCATCTCATATTATGCGCCGGAACACAGAGACCGAATTGCTACCCTTTTCCGGGCCTGCCTCGACGACGGCAAACCTTTTTCCGAGAAGCTTGAAATCATCAGTGCCAAGGGGCGCAGGCTATGGGTGCGCGCGATCGGCGAACCGGAATTTGATGAAGCTGACCGCATCGTCGCCATTCAAGGATCTTTTCAGGATATCTCTGAACACGTTGCCGCGCAGCAGAAGGCGAACGAACTGAGCAACAATCTCGTGGAAACTCTCGAAAGTATCAGCGATGCCTTCTATCTGCTCGATAGCGACTGGCGCTTCATTTTCGTGAACGGTCAGGCCGAGCGTCTTCTTCAACGCAAACGAGAGGACATTCTTGGCAAGATAGCCTGGGAAGAGTTTCCTGAAGCTGCCGGAAACATCAAACAGCAATTCGAACTCGCGATCGCTGAAGGACGGGAAGTTCAGTTTCTGGAATACTATCCTACGCTTCGGACATGGTTCGAGATCGACGCGGAACCAACCCCCCGCGGGCTGGCGATCTACTTCCGGGATGTCACCGAGCAGCGCGCCCGCGACGAACAACTGCGACTGCTGGATGTTGCCACGTCAAACCTGAACGACATCTTGCTTATCACCGAGGCAGAACCGATTGACGCTCCGGATGGGCCGAAGATCGTGTATGTGAACGATGCGTTCGAACGACGCACGGGTTACTCCCGCGAGGAAGTGATTGGCAAAACGCCGCGCACCCTGCAGGGCCCAAAGACGCAGCGTGACGAGCTCGACCGTATCCGGCACGCCATGGAGAAATTTGAGCCTGTGCGGTCTGAGCTGATCAACTACACCAAATCGGGCGAGGAATTCTGGCTGGAACTGGAGATCGTGCCAGTGCCCAATGAAGCGGGATCGGTCACGCATTGGGTCTCTATCCAGCGCGACATTACCGAGCGAAAAAATGCCGAACACGCGCTGCGCGCCAATGAAGCGCGCTTTCGCCTCGTCGCCAGGGCCACTGGCACCGCTGTCTGGGAATGGGACATCGACAGCGACAGCCTCTGGTGGAGCGACGGCATGCAGGAGATATACGGGCATGCGGCACTCCAGGGCGACGGCACACCGACCGCGTGGCGTGAGCTAATTCACCCCGATGACCGAGCACGCGCAACCCAAGCCTTCGAGGCCCTGCGAACCGAGCAGAAAGACGTCTTGCAAGAGATATTCCGGTTTCAGCGCGCCGATGGCAGTTGGGCAACAGTCGAGGACCGCGGGTTTGTCGTTCGCAATGAATACGGTCGCGTGACCAAGGCGCTTGGCAGCATGCTCGATATCACCGAACGCCTGCAACTGGAGGAGCGGTTGCGTCAGGCCCAGAAAATGGAGGCCGTGGGCCAGCTGACCGGCGGTGTCGCGCATGACTTCAACAACTTGCTGACCGTAATTCTGGGCAATGCCGAAGCCTTGTCAGAAGAACTGGAAAAACAGCCGCGTCTTCACGCAATGGCGGAGATGACCGCAAATGCTGCTCTAAGGGGGGCCGAGCTGACCAACCGCCTGCTTGCCTTTGCGCGCCAGCAAACCCTGGAGCCGCAAGTTTTGGATGTCAGCCAGTTGATCCAGGGGATGGACAGCTTGTTGCGGCGCACCTTGCCCGAGAACATCGGGATCGAGATCGTGCGCTCTGGCGGCTTGTGGAAAGCCGAAATTGATCCCGGTCAGCTTGAAGCTGCGGTTCTGAACCTCGCCCTGAATGCCCGCGATGCGATGCCAGAAGGTGGTGCATTGACCATCGAGATCGCCAATGCCGCGCTGGATGACGAGTATGTTGCCAGCGAACTGGAAATCGAGGCTGGGCAGTATGTGCTGATCGTGGTCACCGATACAGGCCATGGTATTCCACCCGAGACCTTGGGGCGAATTTTCGAACCGTTCTTCACCACCAAGGATGTCGGCAATGGCACGGGGCTCGGGCTCAGCATGGTCTACGGTTTCGTGAAGCAATCGGGCGGCCATATCCGGATCTATTCCGAAATTGGTGAAGGCACCGCCTTCAAGCTCTACTTTCCACGTTCTCAGGCCAAGGAAGGCGGGGTTCTGCTCAAAAATACGGACCGGCAGATCATCGGAGGCGAGGAAACGATCCTTGTCGTTGAAGACGACGGGCTCGTGCGCGAACATGTTGTGGCGCAGCTCAAGGGGCTTGGATATCGGGTTTTCCAAGCGTCAGCAGGGCCCGAAGCACTCGAAATTCTGCAACAGGTTCCTGAGATAGACCTTCTCTTCACAGACGTGGTCATACCCGGCGGTATGGGCGGGCGCGCTGTGGCCGATGCCGCGCGACAACTGCACCCCGGAATCAAGGTCCTCTTCACATCGGGCTACACAGAGAATTCTATTGTTCACAACGGCAAGCTTGATCCCGGTGTAGAACTCCTGAGCAAGCCCTATCGGCGTGAGCAGCTTGCCATGAAGTTGCGCAAGGTGCTGGGTTGAGAATGAGCAGGGAAGACCTCCGGTGTTCGATACCAAAGCCTGTGATTGCCCCTCCGCAGCCACTCTCTGAACTCGATTTCAACAGCACTCGCCACGCGAATTGGCCAGAGATCAAAACGCAAAAGCGGTGCGTCACGTAAGACGGTGGCAGGATCAGCTGGCGCCGGAACTGTTCGGAGGCACTTCATCCAGCACTTCACGAATTTTCGTGGCCAGTTGCTCGCGGCGGTACGGTTTGCTCAAAAGTTTGACGCCCTGATCCAACCTTCCATGGTGAACGATCGAGTTTTCCGTATAGCCTGAAGTGAACAGTATTTTCACGCCCGGAAGCAACTCGCGCGCCGCGTTTGCAAGCTCATGCCCGCCCATGCCACCGGGCATCACAACATCGGTGAAAAGCAGGTCGATCGAAGCCTGGCTCAATATGTCCAATGCTTCGCGACCGTTCGACGCGTCCAGCACGTGATAGCCCAGCCCCTTGAGCTGAGCGGCAACAAACTCACGCACCGCGGCATCATCCTCGACCACCAGAATGGTCTCGCTGCCTCCGGTGATCCTCCGTCCTGCTCGGTCAGTTGCGGCATGCTCTGATTTTGCTCTTGAACGCGGGAAATACATCTTCACCGAAGTTCCTTCATCCACTTCCGAATAAACCCGGATATGCCCCCCAGACTGCTTGACGAAGCCAAAGACCATGCTCAGCCCGAGGCCTGAGCCCTTGCCGACCTCCTTGGTGGTAAAGAACGGTTCGAAAACCAGGTTCAAGACGTCAGCAGGAATTCCGTGGCCCGTGTCGGAGACCACGATGACCACATATTGCCCGGGCCTTACATCCGGCTCTGTGGCGACGTAGTCGTCATCGAGCATGGCATTGGCCACCTCGATGGTCAGGGCTCCCCCGTCCGGCATTGCGTCGCGCGCGTTCACAGCGATGTTGAGCAGAGCCGACTCGAGTTGGGCCGCATCGGCCTCGATCTGCCACAATCCGCCGGCACGGATAATCTCGATATCGATGTTCTCGGGCAGTGTGCGTCGCAAAAGGCCATCCATGCCCTGGATCAAATGTGCGACATCCAGGACTTTTGGCTCCAAAGGCTGTTTGCGCGCAAAGGCCAGTAAGCGGTTGGTTAATTCGGCCCCTCGCACAGCGGCATTCGCGATCATCTCGGCCAAGGATTTCAGATGGTATTGATCATCCAGTTCCTCTGACAGTACTTCGGCATTTCCGAGAACGATGGTCAGCAGATTGTTGAAGTCATGCGCAACACCGCCTGTAAGCTGCCCGACGGCCTGAAGTCTTTCAGACTGTCGAACCTTCTCCTCGTTCGCGATCTGCCGGGTCACATCCGTGAACATCGAACATGTGGCAACTCCGTCATCCCAGTTAATGACAAAGGCACTTGCCTCCAGGGTCATCGGGGTGCCCGTGCTGGTTTTGTTGGCAAGGACGCGATAGCTGTCGGGGGCTGAGCCGCCGGTGAGGCGCGCAGCCGCATAGCCAGAGAGCCTCTCGTGCTCGCCGGGATCAAAGAGCTGCAGAGTATCGGCCTGCGCCAATATATTGTCCGGGCTGTCGTAGCCGAGCATTTTTGCAAGCCCCGGATTTGCCAGAAGTGGTTTGCCATCGCGCTCCACCAGGATTCCGACATTCGACTGCTCGACAATCCGTTCCAGCCTGGCTTTGTATACGCGCGCGCGCTCATCGGCCATGATGCGGTCGGTGATGTCGAAATGCATGACAACAGCACCGCTGCGCGCACCCATTCTGACCGGTGTGACGGCCATCTCGAACCACCGCTTTTGCTGCGGTGAATGACACGGATACTGCGTAGTGAACTTGTCGCGCGTTCCGTCCAGAACAGCCCGAATTTCACGCTCGATTTTGGGCGTCTCCTCTGCAGCTTCTCCAAGCGCGTGGCTGCACGCGGATATGTAATTTTGCCCGATCATGTCGGGGTTGCCCGGGTAATCGTTGGCAATCGCAAACTCGCGCCATTTGTCATTGACGGCAAGGATTGCGCCGCTTTCATCGAGAAGCGCGATATTTGCAGGCAGCGAATCGAGGATCGCAGCACGCTCTTCTGCAAAGTGCCGCTGGATGCGTTCGGACTGGGTCAGATCGGCTTGCGCAGTCGGCATCATGTAGATCGCACCATCGGGATGGAGCAAAGTATCGACACCATCCCCAATCAGCTGGCGAAGCTCTTCATGAGTTTCATGTAATGTCTTGATCAATTGCGAAATTTTCGCCGCTTGATCAGGATCTCTGGGCTGCTTCTCGTCGGCCATGGTCAGGGGCCATCCGCAAGCAGTTGAGCAAGTCGGGACGCGTCGGACAAATCGCCGATCAAGACGTGTTTTCCGGTTCCCGATTGCACGACAAGCTGTGGGGTCATGAAGATCGATTCAGAGAGCGCTGCGTCGGGATTCTCAAGGACGTCCAATACGTCGATCGAGTAGCCCGAAGACAATTGCGTTTCGCAGAATGCTCGGAGATTTGACACCGCCCTTGACGAATTCGGCAAGTGCCCGGCAACATAAAGCCGAAACGTTACAACCTGCTCAACTGCCATCTGGATCACTGTCTTCGATTGCCGACCCGCCGCGTTGCGCAGCAGTCTTCCGACGCGTTGTTCTGTCTCTCCGCGATCGCTCGGCTTCATTGAACTCTTGCGTCTTGTGCGCAGTTTGCGTCGCCGACAAGCGGCGTTGCAGGACTTCGATCTGGGCTTCTATTTCGCGCGCTTCGGCATCCAGCCGCTCTTGCGCCCGTTCACTGTTCTCGCGACGTTCGCGTTCTGCAATTTCGTCTGCCCGCTCGCGCTCCCATCGCAGTGTGCCCATCAGCACGTCCCCGCCGGCGGAGTAAACTTCGCTGAGGCGGATGCCATTCGCATCAAGATGCATTTCGCGCACCTGGTTGGAATGGCTTGTACCGCGTGACTTGATGATCGACAGGGCGCGATTGCGCTCTCCACCCAGCACGAGGTAGCTCAGGTGGATCCATGTATCGGCGATCGTCGAAATCTGAAGAGGTGTTCCCTCGGCAATGTCGGACGTGTCCGCCAAAAGACTGGTGCACAAAACCGTCTGGCCCTGCGCTTTTGCGCTGTCAATCAGGCGTTCGGCCACGCTTGGGGCCATACCGCGGTTACCGGCTTTTGAAAGTGCCGAAAGCGGGTCAATAACCACGCAGCGCGCCCCATGGGCCTCGGCAGACTGCCGGATCCGCATGAGATGGGTTTCGGCGTTGCCTTCGAGGGCGCGCATGCTTTCCAGGCGCAAGAGCCCTGATTTCAAATGCTGCCCGAGATCAATACCGACCGATGACAGGTTTCGGACGATCTCGTCAGGTCGCGAGTCGAAACTCACAAACAGTGTCGGCTCGTCTCGTGTGCACGCCGCATCCGCGAAAGCCCCGCACAATGTTGTCTTGGCAGTGCCGGGCGAGCCGGTCACGAGAATGCTAGCACCCCGGAAATACCCCCCACCCATCATCGAATCCAGTGCTGCAACCCCGGACGAGACACGCTCCGTGGTAACTGGCACCCTGTGATTACGGTCCGGGCGCGAAAACGCCACGTCGATGCCGTTGCGGTCAATCACCATTGGCGTTGGGTTCTGCTCGAACCCCGAACCGCGATACTTTCGCACCCTTAGGTTACGTTGTGACACGCCATCGTAAACACGGTGATCGAGGCGAATTGCACAGTCGGCCATGAACTGCAACGCGTCGAACGCGGGCAATGCCTGTCCGCCCAAGTGTCCGTCATGCAGCTTAGACGTGATCAGGGTGGTGAATTCATGCTCGAGCAACCAGTTGTGCAGTCGGTAGATTTCCCGGCGCATCGTCGCGCTGTCTCGCATCAAGGACAGGACAATATCGATCGCGTCGAAAACGATATGCCGCGCTCCACTACCACGCGCCTTCGCCTCGACGATTGCTAGCAATCCGGCGATGTCGAAATCGCCCGATTGCACAAGATCGACGCTGGGCTGAGCATCCACGAAGGACACGCCGTGCCGCTGAAGATCGCCCTCTGCCCAGGCAAACTGCTTGCAGTTGGCAAGGATCTGTGGGGACGCTTCCTCGAACGCTACAAAAATACCGGGCAATTGATGGTCACGCGCCGAATTTACAAGGGTCTGCAACGCAAAGACTGTTTTGCCTGACCCCGCCCCACCTTCAATAAGGGATGCACGACCCACCGGCAGCCCGCCGGCGGTCATTTCATCGAACCCCGTGATGCCAGTCGCTACCTTCACACAAACCTGAATACCTCAGGTTCCAAGGTGTTGAAAGGCTTCTCTGAGTATTTTCCGGCCCTTGTGAGAGAGTTCACGGAACAGTTACATCCAGAAAAACCATGGGCGTTGTCTTGTTCGACTCATGGGGTCAGGAGAAGCTCAAGTGACTCAGTTGCCAAGATCGGACAGATGTCTATCGCTTACCTTCAGTGCACAGGCTGGCGCAGAAGTGCCACGAACGGTGATGGAGAAAACGTCCGCATCTTTGGGCTGTTCGCCATGGTCAAGTGCGACATCTCAAGTGAGCGCTTCGAATGACCCGATTTCAAGACATGCGACGTTTCACCGAGACGCACTGATGGCCTATCAACGCGCAGCTGACGGGCCAAGAAAGGACACTGCTGGGCTACAATTGCGCATAGCTGATGCTTTTGCGATGCACGGCCATGAGGTGGACTTTCTCTTGGCCATTCACCGCGCAATGCGCGCCTTGGAGTAAGCGAAGGCCGACCTGATCATACGGAGCGGCGGTCGTCCTGTGAACGCGCAAAGACCGGCACCAAGGGGAAGGTCGTTGTCGGCGATCACCCCCGCCGGTGACGGCGTCCCTGGAACAGGGATAGGGCCGCCTGATGGCGGCCGATTCTCGTGAGAGGATTTAGTCCTGGGCCTCCCTCGCGCTCGGCTTCTGGAGCGTGACCACGATGCCCGGAGAGGATAGTCGCGCTTCGCTTCGGGCTAATATGCCGAGCTGGATGTTCTCAAAATTGCCATCCGCCGGGGCAAGCCGCTTAGTGTGGGTCGGTTTGACGAATTGCTGTGCTTTGGTCTGCTGGGCAATCCCTTTGCTGCGGCGAGGCCCGTTTCCCAGATCGCACACCCCGCCTTGCGCAGGATCGCTTGTCCGACGGAACAGCCGATCAGTTCTGGCCCAGGGCTGCTGCAACCGTGTCGTCCCCAACAGCCTCTTCGGCGGTGCGGGCCAGTTCCCTGCGCGACATCATCGCGTAGAACGCAGGCACCACGAACAGCGTAAAGAACGTGCCCACGGTGATCCCGGCAAAGATTACCAGACCCATGGCAAACCGCGCCGCCGCACCTGCGCCGTCCGCTGTCATCAAGGGCACCACGCCAAGCGCCGTGGCGGCCGTGGTCATCAAGATCGGGCGTAGACGCTGGCGGGCGGAGGCGACTATGCCCTCCGCGCGTGACAGCCCCTTTTCGTGGCGCAGCTGGTTGGCGAATTCGACCAGCAGGATCCCGTGTTTGGTGATCAGCCCGATCAACGTGATCAGCCCCACCTGCGTATAGATATTCAGCGTCCCAAGCCCGAGGTTCAGGGGCACGATCACCCCGAAGATCGAAAGCGGCACCGACATCAGGATGATCAGCGGGTCGCGGAAGCTTTCGAACTGCGCCGCCAGCACCAGGTAGATCACCACGATGGCCAGCGCAAAGGCCACGGCAATCGTGTTGCCTTCGGTCTTTTCCAGCCGCGACTGGCCGGAATATTCGACAAAGAATCCGGCGGGCAAAAGCGGTGCCGCGATCCCTTCGATCACGGCAAGGCCATCGCCCGTGGATACACCCGGTATCGGCAGAGCGGTGATGGTCGCCGAGTTGAGCTGATTGAACTGCTCGATACTGGCCGGGGCCGCGCGGGTTTCAACCTCAATCACCGCTGATAGGGGCACCATTTCGCCGGTCGTGGACCGCACATAGACCTCGCCCAGGCGCTCGGGGTTGTCGCGGTATTCCTGCGGCACCTGAAGGATCACATCATAGCTGTTGCTATCGCGGTCGAACTGCGACACCGGCCCGTCGCCCACCAGCAGCGCAAGCGTCGTGCCGATCTGGCTGGCGGGCAGGTTCAGCGCCGCCGCCCTGTCACGGTCGATGCGGACAACCAGTTGCGTTGTGTCGAAGTTCAGCGAATTCTGCACCACGATAAAGCGACCCGAGGCCTGCGCCTCCCGCCGGATTTGTTCTGCCACCTCGTAGACCTGCGAGGGATCGCCGGTGGATTGCAACACGAAGGAAATCGGCAGACCGCCGCCCGCACCTGGCAGCGAAGGGGGCGCAAAGACAAAAGCCTCCAACCCGGCAACGGGGGCCAGACGCGCCTGAAGATCGGCCTGGATCTCGGCCTGTGACCGGTCACGGTCTGCCCAGTCATCAAAAGCCCAGAGCATGATGGCCGAATTGGTCTGACCGCCAAAGCCGGTGATCGAGAAATTGGCATCAAGCTCGGGCAGGTCCTTTGTCAACTCGCGCATCTGGTCGACATATCGCTGGGTGTAGGTGCTGGTGGCATAGCTGGGGGCGTTCACGAATGAAAACAGCGCGCCGGAATCCTCTTCCGGGGCCAATTCCGAGGAAGTCTTGACGAACAAGTATCCGGTGACTCCGATCAGCACGACCACGATCAGCGCCGTCACCGGCAGATAGTCCAGAGACGAGGACAGACGCCTTTCATACCACCCTTCGAACCGGGTGAAGCCACTGTTCAGTCGCTTCTGAAACCGGTTCTCGCCGCCCTTTTTCAGCAACCGCGCCGCCATCATCGGCGAGATGGTCAACGCAACGATCCCCGAGATGAACACGGCCCCGGCCAGCGTGACGGCAAATTCCCGAAACAGCGCGCCGGTCAGGCCGCCGGTGAACAGCAGCGGCAGAAAAACCGCGATCAGCGTCAGCATCATGGCGATGATAGCGGTCGACAACTCGCGCATCGACCTGAAGGCGGCCTGCATCGGGCTTGTCCCGTCGTCGATGTGGCGTTGCACGTTCTCGACCACGATGATGGCATCATCCACCACCAGGCCAATGGCCAGAACCATCGCCAGCAAGGTCAGCAGGTTGATGGAATATCCCATCAGGAACAGTATGAACAGGACACCGACCAGCGACAGCGGGATGGCAACCAGAGGCATCAGAACCGACCGGACCGACCCCAAAAACAGCAGGATGATCACGCCGACGATCAGCGTCGCCTCAATGATTGTGCGCAACACTTCGTTTATGGAGGCCGCGATCTGCTCGGTCGCATCGTACATCAGGGTCACTGTCATGCCCTCGGGCAGGCTCTCCTGAATCGCGGGCAGTTCGGCCAGAACGTTCGCCGAGGTGTCCAATGGGTTGGCCGAAGGCGTCGGGAACACGCCGATGAAAGTGCCAGGCTCACCGTTGAAATTCACGATCGTGTCGGTGCTTTCGGCGGCCAGTTCGATCCGCGCCACGTCATGCAGGCGGACCAGTTCGTCCCCGCTGCCTGATATCGGCAATAGTCCGAATTGCTCGGGCGTCTGAAGGGTGGACTCCATCGTGATCGCATAGGTGACCAGTTCGTTTCTGGTGCGTCCGGGTGCAGCAAGAAAGTTCGCACCATTGATCGCCGATGCGACATCGGACGCGGTCAGCCCCTGACCCGCCAGTCGGATCGGATCGACCCAGACGCGCATGGCATAGCTTGCGCCGCCCAGCACCTGCGATTCCGCCACACCATCGATCGTGGACATGCGCGGCACCATCACCCGTTCGATATACTCAGTGACCTGCTCGGGCGTCATGGCCGGGTTCTGAACGCTCAGGTACATTGTGGCAAAGGTCTGCCCGGTGCCCTTGACGATGCTGGGGTCTTCGGCGCCCTGTGGCAGGCGCGAGCGGACTTCCTGCACCTTGGACATCACCTCGGTCAGGGCGGTGTCCGGGTTCTCGCCCAGCCGCATCTGCACCGTCACGACCGAGGCCGAGGGCCGCGAAGCAGTTGTGACATAATCCACGCCTTCGGCCGTGGCCACAGCAGCCGCGATGGGCGAGGTGACAAAGCCCTGGATCAGATCAGCCGCCGCGCCGGGATATACGGTAGTGACCGTGATCACGGTCTCATCTACCTCGGGGTACTGGCGAGTCTGAAGGTTGAACATCCCCTGAAGGCCCAGCAGGATTATCAGCAACCCCAGAACGGTCGAGGCGACGGGCCGCTTGATGAACACATCAGACAGGTTCATTCGGTCACCCCGTCATCGGCCTGCGCATCGGCCAGAACCACAGGCGTGTTGTTGGACAGCCGGTTCTGGCCACTGATCACGATCCGGTCACCGGCTGCAACACCGTCGCGGATTTCGATCTTCCCGCCCGAGCGGCGACCGGTTTCCACGAACACCTGCCGCGCGGCCAGCGCGTCGGGGTCATCCTCTTGCGGGCGCACGACGTAGACGAAATCGCCGTAAAGGCTGCTGACGACAGCGGTCTGATCCAGCGCGATCACGCCATCCTCTTGCGGCAGATCCAGCCGAAGGCGCACGAACTGCCCGGGCGTCAGGGTGCCATCGGACGGTTCCACCGTGCCCCGCGCAGCCGCCAGGCGGCTGGACGGATCGACACGCGGATCGATGCCGCTGACCTGTCCTTCAAAAGTCTGCTGATCGTCATCGCTGCTCAGATGCAGGGTTTGCCCGATGAACAGGTCCGGTAAGCTTTGCTCGGGCAGGCTGAAATCCACCCGCATGGTGTCCAGATCCTGCAACGTGGCGATGATCGTGCCGGGCTGCACATACTGCCCCAGATCGACGCGCAAAAGCCCGATCGTGCCTTCGAACGGCGCGCGCACCTCGCGTTGGTCGGCGACGGCCTCGGCGCGCGCCACCTGCGCCTCGGCGGCCCGGAACGCGGCCTGCGTTGCCTCAAGCGTGGCGCTGGTTGCGATGCCGCGGCTTTGCAGTTCCTGCTGGCGGGTCAGGTTCGCGCGCTCCAACTCAAGCTGCGTGCGCGCGGCCTCCAGATCGGCCTGTTGCACCACGTTGTCGAGTCGGATCAAAAGCTGGCCCTCTTCGACCTGCGTGTTCGGTTCGAACAGGATTTCGCGCAGGATGCCCGCGGATTCTACTGTCAGTTCAACGCCCTGGTTCGCATTGACCGTGCCGATGGCATTCAGCACCGGCTGCCATGTCACTGGCTCTGCCACGACCGTTTCCACGGTAAGAGACTGCACGGGCAGGTTTGCGAACACCTGTTCGATCATGCGGTCACGAAACAGGTTAAAGCCGATCAGACCACCGCCGACCAACGCCAGCACTATCACAGCAATCACCAGACGTTTGACCATGGACTCTATCCTGATTTGCAACTGTTGCGCCCTGCATGCGACAGGACAATGCACGACCTTTGCGCCGCAAACGTGGACAATGTAGGCGCGTCAAGCCACGCACCGTCACGCAAAGGCTGGGCTTGATCTTCGAGGCTGTCGGCTATACCGTCTGGACGGTAAAGTCAACATGCCACTCAGGGTGTCAGCCATATCACAGCACAACGAAAACCGCGCGCCCCGATCTGATACGCGCCGCCGCATCCTTGACGCCGCGCAAGCCGTCGCACAATGCACCGGGCCGGGCAATCTGTCCCTTGAAGCGGTTGCGGCCAAGGCGGGGGTGTCAAAAGGCGGGCTGCTGTATCATTTCCCGTCAAAAAGCCGCCTGATGACGGCTTTGGTCGAGGATTATCTGGCGCGCTTTGATGCGGCCATCAGCGCCGAGGAACGCACCGGACAGCCGGATTCCGCCATCCGCGCCTATATTGATCAGTTCCGGTCCGAACGTCAGGGCGGCACGCCGCCCCCCTCGGGCCTGCTGGCGGCGCTGGCCGAAGATCCGGGCATGCTGACTCCAGTCCGCCGCCAGGAAAGCGATTTCCTGGCTCGCATAAGGGCCAACGCATCGGACCCGCATATGGCCACACTCATCTTTCTTGCGATCCAAGGCATCCGCGGGATGGAACTGCTCAATACCCAGGTTCTGGATCATCAAGAAGAAGAGGTTCTGCTGGAATGGATCAAGGCCCGCCTGGGCAACACAGCCTGACGGGCGGTCCCCGAGACTGTCGCGGGATTGCCAACTTGTTTGCAGTGCGGCGCTTGGTCAGGCGTTGGGTATGAACATACCTTCCTCCTTGCCGCGCCTGAAAGGCTATCGTTTTCCCTGTGAAATCGTTTCATATGCCGTCTGGTTCTAACTTCGCTTCGCGCTCAGCACGGCGGATGTCTAGGGCCTTCTCGCCGATCGGGGGGATGGTCGGCCGGGAGACCATCCGGAAATGGGTGAACCGATTTGGCTGCCTGACAGGCAGAGGTCTCGCGCCTCTCAAATAAGCGAAAACAAGGTGGCAATCCCGTCGGAGTTATGCATCGCTTATCACGCGTTGACCCTCGACATCTCTCCTAGTAGTGAAACCGCGATCAGCAGAGCAAGATTTTGAAAAAGAGTTTTAGTTATTTTTAAGATGCCACCCAACTAACAGCGTGTGTGGCAGTGGCAGGTGGAACAGATGCATATGTCGGGAACGTTGGAACCGTCGGACGGTTTCATTGCCAAGGTGTGGCCATGACGGTGCAGGAGGGGGCCACAACCGCCCTCCCCTGGGTGCTGGACAGCTTTCGGCAGCGTTTTGCGGCGCTGCGCGTCGATCCCGTGCCGCTGGATGTGACTGATGCCTTTTGGTCGGACGCAGCCGGACGCTATGTGGCCCCCCGCGCCTATGGAGCGCTGCCGCAGGCGCGCGTGATCGGATATGCAGCTTTCGGCGGCGCGCTGATCTCGAAATACCAAAAAGATGCTGGAGGCCGGGTGGTTCGAGATGCCGGAATACCCCGCATCCGCCGATTCTCGGTGGAGCAGGTGGCGATGGCCTGCCTTTGCCTGAGCGAGCTGCGCAACACTTCGCTGTATGAAATCGGCGATGCGCTGGAGGGCACGCACCGGCTGCAGGGATACCGGCGCTGGCATCTGCGCAGGCTGACGGCCTCCATTCGCAGCCGGCATCCCGGGTTCGCGCCATCGCGGGACAGCTTTTTCCTGTTCGCCGGAACGCCAGAGCATCTGACGCCGCGCATCGCGCTGAATGCGCTGTGGCTGCGTCAGATCGTAAATCTGGGCAGCGGTGCATTGCGTCGCTGCTCCCCTGGCGAAGCGGCGTTGATGCAGGCTGTGTTTCCCCAGCAGGTGCTCAACGGTGAACCGGCGAGCCTGCGTGCGCATGGCTATATGTGGAACCGTCCGCTATGGGAGCCGCGCAGCGCCGAGTTCCTGGCCGCCAAGGTCGCCGCCCGCCATGCGCTCCTGACGCGCAGCGGGATCTGAACGCGCCGGATCTCAGGGAGATGCATCGGGGGCCGAAATCGTTTCGTAGATCTCGTCGCTGGCAAGAAGCAGATCGACCGGCGGGTCGAAACCGATGCGCTCGGCGGCCGCGAGGTTAAGCGCGATCTTGGGCGGTGCGCTCCATTCCTGCGACAATGCGCGCGGCGATGCACCGTTCAGGATTCGTGCGATGGTCTTTGCGTGAAACATCCCCACATGCGAGAAATCCGCCTGCGCGATGCTCATTAAAACACCGCGCCGGACTTCGCTGGACCCCAGCATGGAGAAGGTCGGCACCAGGTTGCGGTTGATGCTGTCCATGATCGCGGGCAGTGAGTTTTCGGTGATACCGCGATGCACGGTGACATAGATCGCATCCACCTGCGCGGCGATCTCATCGTAGCAGGCGATCACACCCGCTTCGACCTCCTTCTGGGGAAGGCCGGCATACGGGGCGTTGCAGGAAACGACCTCGAAGTCACGCTCTGCGGCGACCTCTTCCACGGCATTGACCCCGCCATATGTGCGTCCCTCGCGGGTGTCGGAATAGACGATGCCCAGCCGGTCAAAATCGATGATGTCGTGGAACAAGCGCATTTGCAGCTGATAGCGATCCACCTCGACCCTCGCGTGCAGGTGATCCATGCCGCTATCGGCAGAACTGTCGATGATGCCCGCTCCGACCGGATCGCTGGTCGAACCGACGACCACGGGCACATCCAGCCCCTCGACTCTCAGGTCCTGGCCGGCCCAGGTGCCCATGGCGATTACAAGATCGATATCCCCGGTCTGCGTCAGCCGGTCGAGGATGGCCGTGCGAGTTTCAGGACGCTGATCACTGTCGAAATCCCCTGCGGTGTAATACGCGTCCGGCACGAACTCGATGTAATCGCTTTCCAAATTTTCGCCGAACCAGCGCCAGAAATCGCCCGCCTGCGCGCCCTGCGCGTTGGGCAGATCAGCCGGTTCGACCCAACCCAGCTCCATCAACCCGCGGACGATGGCCTTGGTGATGGTTTCGTAATCGACATACTGCCCACCTTCCAGATAACCGACTCGCCAGGGCTCTTCCTCCGGCGACAGGGTTGGCGCGGTGGTCAGGTCGTCCCCGGCGGTCACGGGCGGCGCCAGAACCAGCAAGATCGACAGAAAAGGCGCCAACAATGCGCGGTTCAGTCCCCGATGCCAGAGGCGCGAAGGCGGCGCGATCGTCACGGTCGGTTCTGTGTGTTTCAGGCGTGGCATAGGTGGATCATTCCCTTGGTGAAGTATCGTGCCAGGTCAGGCACAGCAATGTCAGGTCGTCCGATTGCAACGCACCGTCGGAGTGCCGACGCACGTCCTCGAGCACGCCATCGACCAGCCGCGTCGCGCGCTGCCCGCGCAACCTCTGCAAGAGGGCCAACAGGCGGCCGGTCCCATATTCCGCGTTGTCGTCATTCATCGCTTCGGTCACGCCGTCAGTATACACGACCAGATTGTCGCCCGAGGCAAGCCGGAGCTTCAGGCGGTCATAAACTACGCCTTCCATAACGCCGGCAGGCGGGCCGCTGATCGGGCGCACCAGATCAGCATGGCCATCGGTCGACAGCAGGATCGGCGGATTCTGCCCAGCATTGACGTAATCCACCTCGCCCGAGCGGATATCGAGGATGCCGATGAAGAGCGTGACGAACATCGCGCGCGGATTGTCGGCACTCAGCGCTTCATTGACGCGGCGCATCATAAGGGCGGGATCGGTCTCCTGCCCGCTTGCTGACTTCACCAGGGTCTTGGTGATTGCCATGAACAGCGCCGACGGCACGCCCTTGTCGGCCACGTCGCCCACTGCGAACAGCAGACGATGATCGTCCAGAAAATAGAAATCGAACAGATCACCGCCGACATGACGCGCCGGTGTCAGCGAAGCGTGCAGATCGATCTGCGGGTTGTCGGGAAAGGGCGGGAAAATCTTCGGCAGCAGGCCCCGCTGGATGTCGCGCGCGATATTCAGCTCACTCTCAATCCGCTCCTTGTCGCGCGTCGTGTCAAGAAGAACGCGGATATTTTCGCGCAACTCGCCTTCCATGAAGCGGAAGGCACGCGCCAACCCACCAACCTCGGAACGGGTATCCGCCAGCCGGTCCAGCGCGCCTTGAGCGCCATCCGAACGAGTGAAATCCTGCCCGGGCAGCTGCCGCGCATAGCCCGTCAGACGCTGCAACGGTCCCGTCAGCTTGAGCGCGAACAGCCAGGCCAGCATCAACGCTACGCCCAGCACCATGGCAAATATCACGCCCTGCTGGCGGGTCAGCGCATTGGCAGGGCGGTTGACCTCGGCGGAGGGAACGGTGCTGACAACATACCAGCCCAGAGGCCGGAAATAGCTGACATAGGCCTGCATCTCGATCGGCGCCTGCGCGCCGGGAAGCGCGTAGCGGAGCGTCGCAGGGTCGTCACCTCGCGCGGCTGCGGCCAGGAGTTCAGGTATGGGGGTACCACTGACCGGATCGCGCTCGCGCATAAGGGGCGCTGCCCAGTCAGCGGGCGGGGTGACGGCGTTCAGCTCATCGTCCAGGATGAAGACGAAACCCGTATCGACGACCCGCACCTGCGCCAGGGTCTCGGCCAGCACTTCGACGGTGGCGGCCACGCCCGTCTCGACATAGCGTTCGACGTCGCCGATGCGGTCGGACACGCCGATAATGAGATCCAGCTCCGGCACTTCGCGAAAATAGGCGAAGCGGCGGCCGTCGCGGGCGCCGTCATCCTCACCATCCTCGCCGGCATCGACCGCGCTGTCATCAAACAGGATATAGGCGTGGCCATGAATGGCGATATCCTCCTGCACCGCGACGGGTAGGGGGCGACCCTTGATGTCGGGCTGCGCGCTCAGGTCACGGCCCTTCTGGCTGCCATCGGAATGCGCCAGTACCCGCCCCTCGCGTGTCATCGCAAGCGCCTGCACGGACCCGCCTGGGCTGACGGCGTTGACGAAATCCAGCGTCAGCGCACGGGCTTCCGCCCGGCTGGCCTGGCCGCGATCGCTTAGCCGGTCATGCGCTTCGGCGGCGGCCACCGTGACGGCGCCCATATGTTCCAGCGCGTCGCGCCGCTCATTCACGATTCGCAATTTCTCGGCCAGCAATTCGCGGTAGCGGTTGGAAACCTGCAGCTCGATCTGGCCCAGCACGTTGCGTGCAGCGCGGGTTTCCGCACCAATAAGCGCCTCGCGCATCTGCTCACGCGTCGAAATCGTGATCGTCAGTCCTGCCCCCAGCAATATGACCATCAAGCCGGCGAACAGCTGGAATCGGAGCGAGCGGAACATCCCTGTCTCCCTGACGGCGGCGCGCGTCAGCCGCGCACCCGGGCCTCAGCCTCGGCGCGGGTCGCAGCAATCTCGAAAATCGTGGAGAAACCACTGATATCGAAGACCTCGCGGATGCCTGGCGCCAAGTTGCACAGGATCAGCGGCCGCTCCTCGGCCCGTGCGCGCTTGGCGACCACAAGGAGCACGCGCAATCCGGCACTGCTCATGTAGTTCAGATCCGTCAGGTCGATGATTAGGGCATCGGGCGGGTCGGCGAATACGATATCGAGCTCCGCCTCAAACTGGACAGATGTCGCGCTATCTATGCGTCCGCGCACGCAGACCACCGCGAGAGTGCCATCGCGTTCCTGTGTGACGCCGAGATTGTCCACCAATAGTATCGCCTTTCCAACGGGAATGTCCCGATCGATGTTGAAATTCGCCGGAGCGGCGGTGCGTTTCGGCACGTTATGCGGCGTCCTTGATATGGTCAAGGACGCGGTACAGCCGACAGCCGATAGGGACCTGCTTAAGAATTGGCTGCTGCTTGTAGCTCTTAAGGAGCCCCAAGGCCATCTTGGCATCCTGCCAACGTTTTACGTTCCGGCAAATCTGTCGGGTGACACTGCTCTTTGCCTCGACATTATTGGTGCTGGCCAATGAGCGCCAGAGCTCAAGCGACAGCCCAATCCTGACCAAGGGAGAATTTCGCCGAGACCGGCCAGGATTGAGCCCGCGACATTGGTGGCTTCCCAATCGAAGCGCCGTGCGAGATTGCGGATCAGGCGCTTGGCCTTCTCGGCATCGTCAATCGCCCAGGCCTGCTTCAGGGCGCGGCGTACAGCGGCATGATACGCCGGCGCGAGGCAGCTGTTGATGTTGCGCGCCTGACAGCGCTGGTTTCGGGTGTCTGCACCAAAAGTTCGGCGCAGCACCTTGAAGCGCCGGGAGACCGCGGATTTGGACAGGTCACAGCTCGCTTCCGCAGGTACACCAGCCTCGGGCAGCCGAACGGGACAGCCGAATTTGCGCGTGGCCATGTTCATAATCAGTTTCATGACCCGCTGGTGGAGATACACCCGCGCAGAGATCTACCCCCGACGAGGGAGGGGCATTTCCTTGCCCTTGGCTTTGCTACGCACGCGCGGGCGCTCAACCTGGATCTTGCCTTCATCAAAGCCCGCCTAGGATTTTGTGTCGCCTCTACGATAGCCGGGTTTATCAGAGCAAAGCTGATAGCTACCCCCCCCCCCCGCCAGCGTTGCCGGCCATTCGTTCAAAATCTGCGTCAAGCTTTCAGTCCCTGCCATCAGGCAGACGACGGAGTGAAGCAACGGCACCCTTTTTCAAAGTTTCGCCATTTGCCGGGATATCCCCCTCCAACCTGCAACCGGCCCCTTGGGTCGGTCGGTTTCATTTCTCGTTGTCGCACCGTTTGCGCAGATATACGCGGTTCAGGCCATTCGTGCGTTCATACCGCACCTCGTCCATGACCTCGCGCACAAGATGCACGCCCAGCCCTCCGACCGCGCGCGCCTCCAGCCCCAGCCCGGTATCGGTAGGCGGCACCGAAAGCGGATCGAAGGGACGACCACGATCCTCGATCACGGCCTGCACGGCGTCGTCATCCAGCGTCAGACTCAGGCGGATTGCATCTGCGTGCGCGATGTCGGGCGCGAAACCGTGGCTGATGGCGTTGGTCGCCAACTCATCCAGCGCTAAGGTCAAGTGCATCGCGATGCGCGGCGCCAGCTCGTGCCTCAGGCAGAAACGCTCCACCGTCTCGGCAATGCGCGGGATCTCTTCCAGCCTGTTTCGCAAGACCAGCTTGTATGCTTGCGTCATTGGTCGTCCCAGTCGCGTTGCCCGCCACGACGACCTGCACATCCCGTCGTTATGCCCATGGTCGCAATGGCAAAGGTACACTGCAAGACGATCCATTCAACCCGTAATCTGACCTCGTGTTGCCCGCACTTCGGTGCTGCCATCGGCGCGGGTCAATCCAGGCGCCGGGTCAGAGTCAGCCGGTTTCGCCCGTCGTTGCGGTGATAAACGACATCATTCATAAAGCTTCGCACGAAATGTAGCCCGAGCCCACCGACAGCGCGTTGCTCCAGCGGGGCGTCGGTATCGACAGGGTCCACCCGGGTCGGGTCGAAGGGCGCGCCGTCATCCTGAACCGTCAGGGTCACGGCCCTGTCAGCGCGTTCCAGAGCGATATCGATGGCTGTCGCGCCTGCCCCCTCCCAATGTCCGTGGGTGATGGTGTTGCTGACCAACTCATCCAATACGAGGTTGACATGGAACACCATCTCGGCCGGAATCAGCCCACGCTCTGCACAAGTCTCCACCCACTGCGCCAGGGGTTCCAGTGCGGCTGCATCCGCGGGCAGGCGCAGCGTTGCCTTCATGTCATCGAGGTGCTGCGTGACCTGAGGCGGTTCATCTTCTTCAGAGCACGTTTCCGCCGATGCCTCGTCCGACTGCAACGCTCCCCCCGATTCCAGTGTCACGACCCGATCCATCCGCGCCATGACTTGCGCATCATGGGTCATGCAGATCATCGTGGTGCCGGGAAACGCGGCGAACAGATCATCCAGCAGGCCCGCCTTTGTCTCGGAATCGAGCGCCGAGGTGAATTCGTCAAGTACCAGCACCGCAGGTTCGCGGATCAGCGCGCGGGCCAGCGCCAGCCGTTGCCGCTGTCCTTGAGACAGATGTAGATCGTCCGCACCGATCACGCTGTCATAGCCCTGCGGTAGCCGTTGGATCGTATCATGCAGCCGCACCAGCCGAGCCGCGCGCTCGATATCGGCGAAGGGAACGTGCCTCCAGCCCATCGCGATATTGTCATGCACGCTGGTATGGAACAGATGGGTGTGGTGCCCGACATGTGCGAAATAGCTCAGATACAGCGGCAGAGGAAAGCGTTGCGCGGGCTGCCCACCGAGCATCACACATCCGGTATCCGGCTCTTCCAGCCGCAGGATCAGATTGGCCAGCGTGGTCTTTCCCGTCCCGCTGGGACCGGTCAGGGCGATCCGCTCGCCCGGCGCCACAGCCAAATCAAAGCTATCAAGGATCTTCCGGCTGCCGTATCGCTGGCCCACCCCGACAAGCCGCAGCGTCTGATCGTCGGGCATCGTGTCCAGCGCCGGAGGCGTTTGCGGCGGCTCCTCGGGATAGGCGATCACCGTTTCCAGCCGGTCCAGAGCATGTCCCAGGAAGCCTATCGCCTGCAGCCCGCGACTGAAGCTACGCAGGTTCGACGCCATCAGAGCGGCATAGGTCAGCACCGCCGGCACCAGTTCCAGCGGCACGGTGATATCCGGGCGGACATGCAGCCAGGCCCCCATCAGCACCGGTCCCAGCAGGATCATCGCGGCGATGAAATCCACCAGCGGATTCCAGCCCCAGACGGGCGTTTCATGCAAGCGAACATCGCGCTGTCGCACGGTTTCGGCGGAGTCAGCAAAACGCGCCTCGTGCAGATGCTGGATTTGATAGAGCCGGATGTCGCGCGCCCCGTCCAGCATGTCGCGCAGGATATGCTGCTGCCGGGTGTCGGCCTCGGAATCTACCCAGTCTGCGCGGACGGTCGCGCGATGGATCGACAGCACACCAACCAGGTAGACGAGGCTCAACCCCGCGACCAGCAGACCCAGCCGCCAATCCAGCGCAATCAGCGCCAGCAGTATGCCGACCCCCAGAAGCGCGGCGGTCAGCATCGGCCCTGCATTCTGGCGCAGCTTCGTGGCCAACTTGTCGAGATCGGTAGCCAGCATAGCCGTCAGCTGCGCCTGCCGCGCCGCATCCAGGAAGGCCAGAGGCTTGCGCATTACCGCACGCACCAGCCGCAGCTTTAGCGTCAGGATAATCGCCTCGGCGGTCTTCAGCGCGTGGTTGTTGTGGACGGATCGCAGCACGGCGTAGATTGCATAGGATGCCACTGCACCAAGCGCGAGCGCCGGCACCGGCGCCACCGCATCGTCGCGCAGCGCCGCCCGTAGAAACAGATACATCAGATAGGGCCCGGCTAGCCCCGACACCCCGGCGGCGAGGGCCAGCCCAAGATCTTGCAGAACCTCTTTCCTGTGGACACGCAGTTCCGGGCGCAGGACGCGCCACAATGCGGCGAGAATGGTGAACGGCCCCGGCTCCTGCGGGCGGTCTGTGCCACGCAGATCTGCCGCCTGCAACGCCGACTCCGTGGAACCTGCCGCCATGCTGCTCTTCTGCTCCTTTTTTACCCTGTTTTTCCGCAACTTTTCCGCCAACTACTGGCCCGTGGCAAGCTATCTTTTCACGCGCGCCCGGTCGGCGCCGCCACGATTACCGGTTCATCCGTCATTCGGGGGTGGCGGCGGCACTGCCTCACGGGCGCGGGCCAGCCGCTGAAGCCCCGCCGCCCCTTCGCCAGCGCGGCCCAGCTCCGCGCGATGATCTATCGCCCGCTGCGCGCCGGTCAGACCCGTGTCGAGCACCCAGTCAGCATAGGCTAGATGCCCTTGGTCGGCGGTGGGAAGGTTTACGCGGGCCAGGTCCAGAACCTCGCGGCAGAAGGCGCGCAGCGTGGTCGCCAAGCCTGACCGATCCCCCGATGGATCCGGCGTCAGGCCCGCGCGGATCGCCTGTGTGCGCAGCCGCGCCACCCGCGCCACCGGCCAGCGGGCGCAGAACGCGGCGCCCTCAAGGGGCGCCGCGGCCATTAGCCCGGCCTGCAGAGCCAGAGGCGCGATCATGCAGCTCGCCTGCACAGCGTGTGGCGCCCTGGCGGCCAGATCGGCGTCGGCAAAAGTGGCACCGGCGCATCGGTTCTCAATATACAGATTGCTGGCATGGTCACGAAAAAGCGGCAGGAAGCGGACAGGGTCAGCAAGGGCTGTGCTTATCTGCTCTGCGCGGGGTCCGGGCGGAGCAAAGGCGAAGCGCAGCCGAAAATCCAGAAAGTTCGACCACTGCAGAAACTCGAAATGCGCCGCGGTCGGCGTGATCAGGATCCTTTTGCCGGCCTCTACCGCCCTGCTCGTAACCGGTCCCCCGGAAAGAAAACGCATTGCATTCATCCGCCCGTCGCCGGGTTCGAACAGCGCGGTGCTGCCCTTGTAGCTGCCGCTTCCGGCCGGAACCGCCTGCATCACGGTACCCGGCGCAAAGGTCCACGCGAAGTAATCCCCCAGCGACGTGAACCAGCGCGGGGGAAGCCCGACCCGCGCGCCATCGGAGGGAAAGCGGCTGCTGGCGACCATGCGGGGCCACAGCGTCATGCGCGTTTCCATAAACCCGCTGCGCCGACCGTTCTCGAACGGGCTGTTGGCGAACAGCGCGATGAATGCGGGAGCCGCGGCCAGCATCAGATTCAGCGCCGTCACCGCGCCATCCGGCTGCGCGCCGGTGGTGGGGCCGTTCTGGGCCTTGGCGTCGATTCCGGCGGCATGAGTCCAGCCGCGCCGCGCGGTGAGATAGTCGTAAACCGGTTTGGGCGCTACCGCCCTGCGATACAACTCCGCCCCGCAGCCTGCGGTGGGATGCTGTGCCAGCGAGGTCAGTCGTAACCCCTGCACGGCCAGCGCGGCGCCGACATCGACCATGTCATCACGCATGCGCCGCGCCAACACCGTCAATCCGCCCCGTCCAGCCGGCACCGGCGCATGCGCGGTCTCCAGAAGGTTCCAGCCATTGTCCACGCCGTTCACCGCCAGCGGGGAGCTGATCGCAACGGTGCGCGCGCCCAGGACTTCCGCTCTTGCGTCGGCGCCGCGCCGAGCCTGCAGGGCGGTGAAGTACCGTTCATCCACCATGCCTGTGGCACCGCTGTCGTCGATCACGGGCATTTCGATCTCGACGCCGAGCGAGGGCAAGGGATGCGCCTTGGGGTCAGTCATGTGCCTGTGCTGCGCTTGGGATGGCGCACCATGACCACCGCCGCCAATAGCAGGCTGGCGGCGGCGAAACCGAGCCCCAGCCCCGCGACCCGGTCCATCATGTCGGCAGCGGGCAGAATCACCGCGATCGCCACAGGCCCTACCATCTGGCCCAGCTTGTCCGCCGCGCGCTGCAGCCCCAGTGCCGAGGCTGGACCAGCCGCCTGCACCGCCGGCAGCCGCATGACGAGGGCGGCGCGCGCCGGTTCGATCAGGGTACTGGAAAGGCTCAACAGCGCGGCGGCCAGGAAGATCCCGACCAGACCCATATCGACCAGTAGCAGGGTTAGGCCCAGACCGCCGACCAGACCGCCCGCGACGACGATGGGTGCCTTCAGCCGACTCTGGTCGATCACCCGGCTCAACATCGGGCCGAAAAGAATCACGACAACGCCGTAAACCATCAGAATGCGTCCGGCATCGGCCGCCGCAGCCCCGATACGGTCCAGATGCAGCGGTACCGCGAAATACAAAAGCCCCACCTGCGCAATGGAGAACGGTACGACCGACAGCATGAGCACCCCCATGTATTCCGGACTGCGGAGGAGCAGCGTCCAGCCACCCGGCGTGGCTGCGCCTCCCGGACCGTCCGCAGCTGCCGATGGTGTGGCGTTCCGGGGCGCTCCCACGCGCAGAAACGGGCGCAACGTCACCAGCGCAACGGCCAGAGGGGCCAGAACCGCCACACCTGTTGCCAGCAGCACAAGATCGCGGCCGAACTGTTCCGCCAGGATGCCCCCGATAGCCGTACCAACGATGAATCCCGCGAGGATCCCCGCCATCAAATTGGCCAGCGCCTGACCGCGCCGCTGCGGGCCGCAACTCTGCACGACGAAGGCCTGCAGTCCCATCCAGGCCAACCCGTATCCCAGCCCAGTCACCGCGCGCGCAAGGATAAAGCTGGCGCTGTCCGGCGCCAACGCCGCTGCCACACCACCCAGAACCGACAGGGCGAGACCGAACAGAAACGGCCAAGACCAACCGACACGGTCGGCCAGCCGACCGGCCAGGATCGCCATTGCCAGGGCCGCGCCCATCTCGGCAGAGATGGGCAACGCCAACACCAGATCTTCCGGCAGGCCCCAAAGCTGCCCACCCAAGCTGCGCATCTTGAGCGGCAGAAAGGACAATGGCAGCGCCCAGGACAGCACGAAGGCGAACATCACCGGCCGCGCCACCAGATGCAGCGGCCCCTTATCAACCGCGTCCCGCGCCTCGGGGACGGGCGATGCGTGTTCATGACTGGCGCGCGCGGCGGCCCCGGGCATGGCCGACGCGCCGCCGGGAGGGGCAACTGCCGGACGCAACACGATCTGCAGCAGGATGAACAGCTCGATCATCACGAAGGCGGAGGTCGCCGCTACCGTCAGCATCCTGATCACCTGTTCGGCTAGACCCGCGGCGATCGACCTGTTGTCGATCCGCGCGCGCAGGCGGCCCGCCGGATTGCCGTCAGGGCCTGTCAGTTCGCGGGTGATAACACCGGCCTGCGGCACCGGCATCCTTGCGGCCAGCCAACCTGGCTCATCATCGGGCACGCGCTCCACCTGCATCCGTACGGTCCCCGAAGCATCCTCAAGAACGAGCCTTTCGACCGCGCTGTTGAGCGCCAGCTCCCCGGACATCCGGTCCTCCAGGCCGGGCATCCGGTCGAACGTCAGACCCAATGACAGCAACTGATCCAGATCATCACCACCGCGCTCAACGATTCGCGCCGCGCCCGTCTCGGCCGCCGCCGCCAGATCCGCACGCATGATCTGCAAAATGAAGGCGGCATAGGCGGTCTGCGCCGATAGAAGCACGACAAGAGGCAACAGCATCCAGCGCCACCGCGCCACCGCTTGGCCCGAGCTGCGCCGAAGCATGGCGCTGCGCAAATTTCCCGCCGCGACCGCCAGCAGACCGGCCGCGACACCACTAATGACGAGCATCGCGCCCACCGCATCGCTCACGGCCCGGTCGAGCGCCGCAGAAAGCTCTGCCAGCGGTACGGCAACAATCAGGACACCCGCCAGTGCATCATCCCGACCATGCAATGGTGTCAGAAAGTAGCGCCGTGCACCTGCGATGATCGGCTCAGCAGAGCGCGCGCGTTCCGTCGCCCCTGCGCCGGCAGCCCGAAGCTCGCGCACCGCCGCCTGTAAGTTCGCGTCCTGCTCCACGACAGGATTCAGCGCCCACTCTCCCAGCGGCACTCCATCCGCATCGGTTAGGCCAGCGGCGGCCACTCCGGGCATGGCGCGCAGGTCGTCAAGGATAGTATCCAGCCCAAGAAACTGCGCGAGGGGGCGCCCGAACCGCAGGCCCTCCTCTATCTGTGCCGCAGCCTCGCGTCCGGCCATGTTGTATTCCTGTGACAACAGCTCCATCTGCGCGCGCTCCAGCGCGGAAAAACTGAGAAACGCACTGGCAGTCAGCGAAACAAGAAGCAGGAAAAGGCTGCCCAGCACGATGGCAGCGCCATTCAACAGGCGCCGCGATGACCCGCGGACATTGGTCAGCACCGCACCGGCCCACCTTGTAACCGCGCGCCCCGAAGACCAATGATCAGGGTTGTGATGGCCATAATCTCACAAGAACTTTATTGATTCCCAAGACATTAGTGGCTGACGCATCCCCTTTCAAGCGCCGAGCCGGTAACAGGCCGATGTCGCCCACGATCAGCATTGCCGCCGCGCTCGTCACCGCCTTCAGGAGCGATTGCAATAGCAACGCCAATCACCGAGCTTTCATCATTGACCACCAAATCACAGTCCAACGGGTTTTCATCGTTACGCTTGAATCGGAAGGCCGTGGGATCGAACTCGAGCAGCCGGTGAATGGTTTTGGCCTCCATGTAGGTGGCCTCGGACATTAGCTCGGCCGATCACCCTTAGGCGCACCGAGCAGCAGTTTTACGGGGATTGCCAACTTGTTTTCACCTATTTGAGAGGAGCGCGACCTCTGCCTGTCAGGCGGTCATTTCGGCGGCATGGCCTCTCCAGACAGAGGTCGAAAGCATCGGCCCTGGCGTGGCGGTATGAGATGGCGGAGAGTTGATAGCGTCGTGGGCGAAAAACGATGTCATTTGATCATGTGTTGCCAGAAATCTCTGTGCCTGTCGGGGCGATTTGAACCGCCCCATCAATTTCTCGCGTTTTCGTGTTGGCTTGTGTGATCCCTAGATCCGATTGTTCAAGCCCTTGTGCGCGCGATGATCCGCGCCCGGTGCCAGGTCCCGGATCGGCTTGAAATAGCTGCGCAACTTGTCCGTGATCATGACACGGGGCACACCGAACCGGCCGATCAGCCTTGCCGGAAACCGTTTTGCAGCCTTGGCGTTGCGTTGTGGCTGAACGAGAATATCAGGCACGTCGCCGTTCGCGTCGACCGCCCGCCAGAGCCGGTATTTTCTGCCGTTGATCGGGATGACGACCTCATCCAGGTGCCATTTGTCGACCGCCGTCGGACTGTCGCGCCTGATCCAATCGGCAAAGTGACAGCCAAATCGGTTCACCCATTTCCGGAGGGTCTCCCGGCTGACCATCACCCCCCGATCGGCGAGAAGATCCTCGGAATCCGCCGTGCTGAGCGCAAAGCGATGGCCAGATTTCGGCCACGTCGACGAACTGGCAGCCGCCATGGTAGCGCCGCCCGGGATAGCCTTCGGCATACTTGTTCGTCATCACCGAAATCCCCGCCTCCATCATGGCGGCGCTCACGATGTTTTCAGAGGCGATCAGCTCGATCTCGTGGCGCTGGCGCACCAGCTCGTCGTTTATCGACTGGAAAAGCTCGGGGTCGCACGAGGAAAGGCTTTCGGTGAAGAAGGTTTCAGCAGGGGATTGCAACGTCACGGTTGTATCCTCCCGCAGGGCCGGCTGTGTGTGGGCGCGGCGGCGGGCCGGAGCAATGGTAACGCCCCGGCCAGTCTCGCGGTCGGTTCAGGCAGCCGGAAGAGCTATGGCGCGGGCCGCTGCGCCGTCGCGCGCGCCGTAATGGCCCAGCACGCTGGCCGCCAGTCGCGCGCCCGTTCCCCCGGCGCGGTCCACCGAATGCCCTTGGGCCAGCCCGGCCAGAAAGCCGCTGGCATAGGCGTCGCCCGCGCCGGTGGTGTCGACCACCCGCGCGACGGGTGCCGCGGGCACGTGGTGCCGACCATCGGCGTCGGCAACCCAGGAGCCCTTCTCGTGCTCGGTTACCGCGGCGATGGCGACCTTGGACATGGCCCAGTCCAGCGCTGCCTCGGTGCCGTCGCGTCCTGCCAGCGCGCCGATCTCGACATGATTGCCGATCAGGACGTCGACATAGCGCGAGACCGTGTTGCGCATCACCTCGATGTTTCGCTTCACGCAACCTGCATCCGATGGCGTCAGCGCCACGGTGGCCCCGGCCGCCTTGGCCATTTGCGCCAGCGTTTCGATCACCGCCGCGCCATGCGGCGCGTCCCAGATATAGCCCTCGATGAAAAGGATGTCGAAATCCGCCGGCAGCGCCGCGCGCGCCTCAAAAGGCATCAACGTGGTCGCCGCGCCGAGATAAGTGCTCATCGTGCGTTCGCCGTCGGGGGTGACAAGCACCACGCAGCGGCCGGTCCCGTGATCGTCATTCCGGGCAACCGCGACCGGTGCTGCCAGGTCGAGCCCCACCATTTCCTCGAGGAACGTCTTGCCAAGATCGTCATCGGCAACCTTGCCGATGTAGGTGCCCTGCACCGGCGTTTCGGCCAGATGCGCGATGGTATTGGCCACCGAGCCGCCAGACTGACGCACGCCCGGTCCGACGTCATCGAACAGGGCATGGGCGGCCTCGGCCTCGACCAGGTGCATCCCGCCCGGCGTCAGCCCGTGGCGGGTGACCACCTCGGGCGGTACGGCGGCGACGACATCGACCAAGGCATTGCCCAGTCCCACGATATGCGGTGTGCGTTTGCTCATCTTGGCCTCCCTCAATAGCGGTAATGCTCAGGCTTGAACGGTCCCTCGGGCGTTACGCCGATATACTCGGCCTGCTCGGCCGAGAGCGACGACAGCTTGACCCCGATCCGATCCAGGTGCAGGCGAGCAACCTTTTCATCCAGGTGCTTGGGCAGGATGTAGACCTTGTTTCCGTAGTCCTCGCCCTTGGTCCACAACTCGATCTGCGCCAGGACCTGGTTG
>NZ_JAMQGO010000015.1 GCF_023703375.1 Lutimaribacter degradans | reverse complement strand
GGCGGGGCCAAGGTAAAGGCAGATGTCACTGCGTCTCATGCCCCGAATATGGCACATCAAGCCGCCGATGGGAATCTTGTGTCAGGTGGCGAACACTAGAGATTGATTTACTGGGACATTCTCTGCGGACGGTTTTCAGAGCGCACCCTGCGGGCCGGGCTGTCGTGAACCGAGCCTGCGCCAATGGCTTGTCTCGGCCCTGCGGCTTCCATCCCTTGCGCATCTTTGGCCAGCCCTGAAGGGCTGACGCTTTCTTTCCTGTTTGGGGCCTGCGGCCCCGTCCTCCGTCAAGACCAAGCCCTCCGCATGTGCTGCGGGCGCAGCCAGCGGTCTCCCCGTCCTTCCGCGCCTGCGGCTTGTGCAGGACGGGTGATCCCCCTCCGCTGTCTGCGGTCCTGACGGTCTCCCCCCGCTCATTGGCGCGGGCCTAGTCCGGTTGCATGTGCAACCGGCTTTAAAAGGAGAAAGGGCCAATGAAACAGGACATTTACCAGAAAGTTACAGACAAGATCATTGCCGATCTGGAGCAAGGCGAACTGACATGGCACAAGCCATGGTCCGCCGGAAACATGGACGGGCGGATCATCAAGCCCCTGCGCCATAACGGCATGGCCTACAGCGGAATCAATGTGCTGATGCTATGGGGCGCGGCCATGGAAGGCGGCTATATCTCGCCGTTCTGGATGACCTACCGCCAAGCCAAGGAATATGGCGCCCACGTCCGCAAAGGCGAGCGCGGCAATCTTGTTGTCTATGCCAACACCATCACCAAGACCGAAGAGCAGGACGACGGCAGCGAGGAAGAGCGCAAAATCCCTTTTATGAAGGGTTATAGCGTCTTTAACGTTGAGCAGATCGAAGGCCTGCCGGAGCATTTCTACAGCATGCCCGAGCCCGTCATCGACCCCGCGCAGCGGATCGACCATGCCGAAGAATTCTTCGCCGCTACGGGCGCGGATATCCGCAGCGGCGGGAACAGGGCATATTACAGCGGCGGGACAGATCACGTGCAGATGCCGCATTTCGAGAGCTTCCGCAGCCCCGAAGCCTACTATGCGACCTTGGCGCACGAGCTGACCCACTGGACGAAACACCAAAAACGCCTTGACCGTGAATTCGGGCGCAAGCGGTGGGGCGATGAAGGCTATGCCCGCGAAGAGCTGGTCGCCGAGCTGGGCGCGGCGTTTCTTTGCGCCGATCTGGCCCTGACGCCGGAGCCTGGCACCGATCATGCCGCCTATATTCAAAGCTGGCTGAAGGTGCTGCGCGATGACAAGCGCGCGATTTTCAGCGCCGCCGCCCATGCGCAGCGTGCAGCGGATTTCCTGCACGGCTTGCAGCCCGTCATCGAGCAACCCGAGCAGCAGGAAGGAGTCGCCGCGTAAGCGGCGGCTCTGCCCGCAAGGAGGGCTGACCCATGGAAAAGCACAACATCACATGGCGCGGGATCGATATCGAGATCACCTTCACGCCGGAAAGATTCGGCATAAGTGATCACATCGAGCTGCGCAGCGCAGGCCGCGTGCCGCTGCCCGTCACCGAAACCGGCTACCGGTCGAACTTTCTGCCCTGCGGCCATGTCGCCGAATACGGCGGCGCGGTGGCCTTTGTCTCGGCATGGCTTGACCACGAGGCCGCGCAAACCGGCTGGAACGGGGCGCAGCTATCGCTGTTCTAGGAGTGGAAAATTTTCGCGGCTGGCCGCGAGGCCAGCCGCGAACTGCCTATCTGTTGATAGGCAATGAGGGCATTTCCGCATATCAGATGATTAACAGGCAGGTGCTCACTGTTCGGGGAACAGGCCAGGCATCCAGCGCCCCGCAAGCGTTGCCGGAAATGCCAGAACCAAAGGCGCGCGCGAGCTTTCCGATGTCAGCGCGCCCGCTTCGATCAGCGCGGAGGTTACGCGCCGCGCCGTCCGGTCGCTCGTGCCCAGAATGTCGGCCACCGCGCCGCGCGGAAGCTCGCCTTCATAGAGGATCGCACGCAAAACCGCGTCGGATTTCGGGGGCAGCCGCCCGCCACGGATTTCCTCTTCCGCCCAGATCATGATCCGGTCACGCAGCCGGTCCGGCTTCATCAGGCCTTCCATAAATTCCACCTGATCGATGCAGGTTTGCAGCAAGAATTTGGCGAAGGACGCAAGCGCCGCTTCGCTGAGCGTGCCGCGCCCGTCACGGTCGCCGTGTCTTGGCTCGTCGCAGGCTTGCAAGTGCTTCTTGTAGGCCGCTTCGTTGCGCGCAAGGCCGCGCGCGACCGACCAGAGCCCGCCGGTGTTCAGAGAGTCGCGCAGCATGGCATAGGACATCAGGCGCGCAACGCGCCCGTTGCCGTCCAGAAACGGGTGAACCCACAACAGCCGGTGATGCGCACAAGCCGATGCGAGGATCGACTCGATCCGGCCCGCCATGCGGTAGGCTTGGTGCAGGCGATCGAGGAATCGCGGAACCGCGCCTGGACTGATCGCGACGTGGCGGCCAACCACCACGTCACGTTCCCTGAATTCGCCTGGCACAACGCGGATTTGCTCGCCGGTATCTGGCATTTCTACATAGAGCAGGTCTTCGGGCAGCAACTCACAGAAGCGCCGGTGAACCTCGCTGATCATCGCCGGTGATGTCGGCGGCTCCGTGAGCCCGCCGTCGTCAATCCATTTCTGGACGGCGATATGCGCCTTGGCTTCGAGCTGGAGGTCGCGCTTTTCTGGATCGGCGCTGTAATCGTCATGCAGGGCGCGCTCGATATCGACAGGGTGCGTGTTGTGGCCTTCGATCAGGTTGCTGTAGTAGCAATTCATGGAGCGGATGAGCGTGGCCAGCGCCGCCGCAACCTGATCCGGCAGGCTGCTGCGGAAGGCGGCAGCGCGCGCGGCCAGATCGAGGGCAAGATCGTTCAGCTCGCGCCTGTGCGGCGAGCCCTCGCTGACCATCAGCGGCTCGAACAAGCCTATCGTCTCTTTATCGTCCCGTAGCGTCATGTATCCTCGATTTTGGCCGCTTTTATGGTAACTTTCATGATCTAAGTTAATCAATCATAGCATGCGTTTAGGCTACATGTCAGTAAGTTTATGGCCGTCGATATGGCCGGTTCTGTGGCCGGTTACTTGGCCGTATTGAGCCCCAGCCAGTACGCAGCCCGCCGCTGGCGGGCTGCGCGGCGCGTCAGAGCTTGCAGCGCGAACGTGCCGCTGGTCTGGCCTGATGGCCCATGGCGCGTTCGATATTTTCGAGCGTTGCCAGTATATTGCGGCGATCCGGCGTGTCAGGCTCGGTTTCGATCAGCAGCATCGAAAAAAGTTGATGCAGTTCGCCGAGTTCCTGAGCGGTCAAGCCGTGCAGCTCTTGCATGGTGAGAAGCGTGATCATGTGATCCTCCTTTTCCTCTTCGAGACCCGGCCTATCCAGGTCTTCTCGGGATCAGGACGACGCAGGAAGCGGCTTATGCGGACACCTTCGGGCGCAACGTAGTGGAGCAGGCTTATCGCCTTGGCCGCAGAGCGTGGCCCTTTCTGCCAGCACTGAATTCTCGGAAGCACCGCAGGACGGTCGCCAGAGGAAAGAGGGAGCGCTTTGATCGCTTGGGTCTCAGTTCATGTGATGCTCGTGCGATGAACGCTCATTGGATCGCGGTCGGCTCGTTTTCAGGAAACGCCTGACTTCCTGACCGCACGCGGCCCGCCATCAATATCCTGCCCGCACCACTCCGGCAGAGCCGGACCGTGTTGGAAATGACGCCGTGCCTTCTTCGTCCGGTCTTGCGGAATGGCGTAACGAGCCAACCACAAACCAAAGGAGAACCATCATGGCACGCACACAGAAAAAATCTGAAACCCCGCAGTACAACGCGCCGGACTTTCTGGCCTGGCACGTCATCGACAAGGGCGAGAAATCGTACTGGAACAAGGTCGGAGCAGCCTGGCGGCACAAGGACGACAAGGGCTACACCCTCCAGCTCGAAACGGTGCCGATCAATGGCCGCATCGTCCTGCGCCAGCCCCTCGAAGGGCCGGATCACCAGAACGAAAAAGAAAACGGGCGCGCGTGAGCGCGCCCGCTTCTCACTCAAATCATGCAAGGAAAGGAAAAGACCATGCAACGCTACATCATCTCACGCGGCGAATATGTCGTGCACAACATCATCATCGAGGCCAACGACGAGGACGCCGCCGTCCAGATCGCCCAAGATACATCGATCCATGACGAACGCTGGCGCGACTGCGGCCCGCTCGGTCATGATGTCCTGTACCAGTGCGAGGGCGCGGCACCCGTTTGATGCCGCCACCCCCTCCTGAACGCCGCCCTTCATCGAGGGCGGCGTTTCAGTTCAGATTTTCGGGCAGCACACAGTGCAGGCGGTCGAGCGACGGATCATCGACGACGATGACCTTAATTGCCCCGCACATGTCCTGATTTTCATACATGTGCATGAAGTGCTGCGCGTCGTGATGCTCGCATTCATGCGCCTCATCTGCGAGCCGTATGTCCTCTTCGGCCATATCGCACACGTCCTTCGGATATGCGTAAACAGCTTCGTACAGCGTCAGGACGCGGCGCGGCACGAAGACAATGCAGATGAACTCATCCATTGGTTTTCCTTTCTCTCGTCTATCGTTCAAATCCGCGATCCCGCCCTCGGTCGCGGCGACGCTGACGCTTGCGGTCTTGGCGTTCGGGATCGGGCTCGCGCCGTTGCGGCTCGCGCTCCGGCAGGGCCATATCCTGATAGCGGGCGACATCCTCGCGCAGCAGGAGCAGGTCGGCCTGCTGCCGTTCACGCTGTTCCCGAATCCGCTCTTGCAGGGCGCGGCGCTCGTCGAGCTGGCTGGCGATCAGGCTGTCACGTTCGGCGCGGTCGCGGACGAGCGCGGCCCAGGCTTCGCGCTCGTTGCGCTCCTTGATCTTGCTGTATTTGCCGGTCAAACGCTGCCACAGGCCGGAAATCCCGCGCGGCAGCCGTGCCGCCCGCGCATTGGTTTCGGTAATCCAGCGCTTTTCCTGCACTTCTTTCTGCACTTGCCGCGCCTGCCGATGCCGTGCGGCCAGGTCGCGGCGCTCGGCTTCCAGCCCCTTGCGGCCCTGTCCGGCTTCAAGCTCCGCTTGCCGGATGAAGCCCTTGATCCGCTCCGACATGCGGGCGGCGATGTAGATGCGGGCTTCATCGACCGACGGATAGGCTTCGGGATCGCCGAGTCGTGCCGCCACATCCTTCGTCTTCACGCCTGCCTGCCGCGCCACCGCATAGACTTCGCCGCGATAATCGACGGCAACAAAGCCGCGCCGATCACCGCGCGCCAGCATGAAGCCGCGTTCCTTGAGCGCTTGCGCGAAGGCGGTGCCGGAATCCGAGCGGTTCCAGCTTTCCTGAAACAGCGCCTTTATGTGTTTGGGATCGAGGCCAACGCGCCGCGCTTGCTGCCATTCCTCGCGCGTGTAGCCGAGCGGATCGCGCTCCTGCCAGTCGCGCAGCCCTTTTGGCATTTCCCACCCATGGCTGCGGAACAGATCGCGCGACACGTCGCGCAGGCGCATCTTGTAGTGCGGCAGGTTGATCGCCCGCATCCGGTCGGCATCAATGCGCGACCAGACGACATGCGCGTGCCGCCGTCCGTCTTTCTCGTGAAACACGATGGCGCGGGGCTGTTCTTCGAGGCCGAGCTTGCGCTCGACCTCATCGGCGGCACTCTCGAAATCGGAGGTTGTGACGGTTTCCCCGCCAGGCGGGTTGAGGCTGGCCGAGAACAGATAGTTCTCGCAGCGCGTGCCTTTGGCGATGGCATCGACCTCACGGAAAGCGGACAGCAGGTCATCGCCGACGAAACCGCGAACCTCGTGCAGCTCGACATGATCATTGTCCCGCATCGAAAGCAGGTAACGGGCGAGCTGCGCCCCGCCGCCGCGTTCTTTGGCCTTGAGGATCATGGTTCCAGCTCCGGTCCGGCTTTGGAGGCTGATCCCGTCTCGTGCAGGCCGAGCGCGATCAGCAGATCGCGCCGCATCGCCTGCACATCCTTGCACGCCTGCCGCAGATCGGCTTCGGTTTCCGGCGTGACAGGCAACGAGCCGGTGTTCACCGCCTTGGCGAGCTGATTGAGATTATTCGAAAGCCGCGACTGCCCGAGCGCTGCCAGAACACGCCCGAGCGCGGCATAGTCCTTGACCGGAAAATGCCCGCGCGTCTGACGCGGCGCGACATCATCGCCGAACAGGCGGTCACGGATATACGCCCCGAGCGCCATGCCGGAGGCATCCTGCTCCAGCCGCGCCCGCTCATCGAAGCTCAGCCGCAGCGAAAACGGCGTCGGCTTTTTGGTGGCCGGTTTTTCAGCAGGAGGGGCGTATCCCTCTAAGTTATTGAATTTATATGTCAGTTTCGTCATGGTCGCGCTCCAGACCGTCAAGGTCTAAATGCGCGAGATGGCGTTCCCAATCTTCAAGAACCTCAAACAGAAGGTTTGATTCTTCTGCCGTCAGGTCCACCAAATCCTTCAAAACTTATTGATCAACACAACGCACCGGGCTTGCCTGGTGGAGCGGTGGCAGGGCCTTTGCCTGTTTGTTGGGCAGGGTCCGGGCCACGCAAATCATGCCGGCGCAGTCGCCCCTTGCCGCGGGCGCCATGCCTGCGCAAAACTCGGGGCATGAAGGGAATTTTCCGTAGATGGCGTGCCGCTTTGCCCCGCCGCGTGGGGCTGCATCATGACTGATCGGCCGCTGTCATTTTCGCAGCGGCTGGCAGGGTTGGTGCGGCGGATCTACCCGGAGCTGGATGCCGATATCCTGGCCAGCCAGATCCTCGAGGCGTTCTGGCCAGAGGGCAGGCATCGTCGTAAACGCGCCCGCAGGCCAGGCAACAACCTGTGGTCGGAACGCGATGCGATGCTGATCACCTATGGCAACTCGATCCAGGATGGCGCGCACAAACCGCTGGACCTGTTGCACGACTTCCTGCTGCGCCACCTGAAAGGCGTGGTGAACGGGGTGCATATCCTGCCGTTCTTTCCCTTTACCTCGGACGACGGGTTCGCAGTGACCGATTATCGTGCCGTGAATCCACAATTGGGCGACTGGTCTGATATCCGGCGAATCGCGGGTGATTTTCACCTCATGTCGGACCTGGTGTTGAACCATGTCAGCAGCCAGGGCCCGTGGTTCAACGCTTATCGGCAGGGCCAACCGCCTTATGACCGGTTCTTTTTCGAAGCATCGCCCGACGATGACCTTTCGGCGGTCGTGCGACCGCGCACCACCCCCTTGTTGCAAGAGGTCGAAACCAGCACCGGCCCGCGCCATGTCTGGTGCACCTTCAGCCATGACCAGGTCGACCTGGATTTCCGCAACCCCGAGGTGCTGTTGGAAATGCTGCGAATCATCCGTCTGCACCTGGACCAGGGCGTGCGCGTCTTGCGGCTGGATGCGGTGGCCTTTCTGTGGAAGGAGGCGGGCACGCCATCCATACACATGCCACAGACCCATGCCATCGTGCAGTTGATGCGCCTGCTGGCGGACTATGCCACTGAAACCGTGGTTTTGCTGACCGAAACCAACGTACCCAAGACCGAGAACCTCAGCTATTTCGGCAACCGGAACGAGGCGCACGCAGTTTACAATTTTTCGCTGCCGCCGCTGATCTTGCATGCGATGATGGCGGGCACCGCGCGGTATCTCCACCGTTGGCAAGCGACCATGCCGCCGGCGCAACTGGGCTGTGCGTATCTGAACTTTACCGCCAGCCATGACGGAATCGGCATGCGCCCGGCCGAGGGCGTGTTGCCGCCCGATCAAAAGGCGCGGGTGATCGACACGGTGCGCAGCATCGGTGGGCTGGTCTCGATGCGCGCGACGCCGGATGTCGGCGAGGAACCCTATGAACTGAACTGCAGTTGGTTCGAGGCGATGCGCGCCACCTTTTTGGGTGAGGACGCGCATCACATGACGCGGTTCTTGTGCTCGCAAACCATTGTCATGTCGCTGGAGGGTATACCCGCCTTCTACATCCATTCGATGCTGGCCACCCCCAACGATCACGACGCGGTGGGCCGGCGCGGGATGAACAGGGCGATCAACCGCCATCGCTGGGATTACCCCTCGCTACTGGCGCGGCTGGACGATCCGACAAGTCACCAGGCACTGGCACTGGCAGGCATGTCGCGGCTGCTGCGTATTCGTGCACGCCAGCCCGCGTTTCACCCCAATGCGACGCAATTCACCCTGCGCCTGGATGACCGGCTGTTCGGCATCTGGCGGCAAAGCCTGGATCGGCACCAGTCGATCTTTGCCATCCATAATGTCAGCGCCGATACCGTCACCGTCAGCCCCGGGCAGATCAACCTGATAGATGGTGACGACTGGCATGACCTGATCACCGGCGAAACCATCGACCCTGCCGGCCCCGAAATCCCGCTGGCACCCTATCAATGCCGTTGGATCACGAACCGTGGCGGGGATGGCTAGGCAAACTCTTCCTGGTCGGCGATGGTGGCGGCGCGCAGGTCTGACAGGAAATTCGGATCTGCCGAATGCACCCGGCTCCAGGTGGCGATGAAGGGTGTTTCATGCGGGTTGTCCAGGAATACCTGGCCAGCGCGGATGATGTTCTCGGCAAACAGCTCGATCGACTTTTCCTCCTTGTGGCGATCGACCGACAGACCGTTCATCCGCGCGTCGTTGTAATACCCTTCCAGCAAATCGAGCGCGACACGGTAATACGTTGCCTTCAGGGTGCGAAAAACGTTGGGCGTGAACACCGTTCCATCGGCGGCCAGCTTTCGGAAGATTGCCTTGCAGATGTCGGTGGACATCCGGCTGAGGCCCTGGTTCGCGTCCTCGGGCGACAGGGCCTGGTGCTTGTGGTCATAGGCGTCGGAAATTTCGACCTGGCAGACGGATTTGGGCGCCATGTTTCGCCACGCCTCGGAAAGCACGCCGATTTCCAACCCCCAGTCCGACGGGATGCGAAGATCGGGCAGGATGGGCGTGCGCATGGCAAATTCACCGGACAGCGGATAGCGAAAGCTGCGCAGGTAGTCGATGTAATCACGGTCGCCGATCACCCGCTTCAGCGCGATCAGCAGCGGGCTGACCAGCAGGCGTGTGACGCGACCGTTCAGCTTTCCTTCGCCCACGCGGGGGTAAAAGCCCTTGGCCATCTGGTAGGGAAAGGCCGGATTGGCCACCGGGTAGATCAGCCGTGCCAGCATTTCGCGGTCATATGTCAGGATATCGCAATCATGTATCGCCATCACGGTGCTATCGGCACAGGCGATCAGGTAGCCCATGCAGGTCCATACGTTCTTGCCCTTGCCCGGCTCTTGCCGGGCCAACCCCAGCCGATCGAGCCGCGCGCCCAGATCGAGCATCCGGGGGCTGTCGTTCCAGATGACCGTGTGGGTTTGCGGTAGCTGCGAGAAAAACTGCCGCGCGTGGCGGAACTGCGCCTCGTCCGCCTGGTCGAGCCCGATGATGATGCGGTGCAGGTATGGCACCTGCGACAACTCATCCAGGATATGCGCAAGGGCCGGGCCTTCAAGCTCGGAGTATAGGCTGGGCAGGATCAGAGAAATGCGCCGTGTCTGGGCGAAGGTCGACAATTCGTAAGTCAGATCGTCAAGCGATTGCGTGCGCAGGTTGTGCAGCGTGGTAATGTTGCCGTTCTGGTGAAAATCAGCCATCGGTCGGGCTCTCCTTCGTCAGGCCCAGGCGGGCCAGCAGGTCGAATATCGCATGCCCCCAGCCCATGGGGCCGGGGGCATCGGTGCGAATGATACGTCCGGTGGCCTCTCCCGCAAGCGGTGGTAACGCGGGGGCATCGGGGTTTTTCACGATCACGCCGAAATCGGCAGTTTGCAGCATCTCGGTATCGTTCGGGGCGTCGCCCAGGGCCACGGTGGCGCGCGGCTGGTAACGGGCGATCAGCGCGCCCATCCGGTCGGCCTTGGTGCCGGCAAGTGACAGCGTCAGGAACCGCCCGCCCTGTCGTGCGTGCAGCCCGGCCTTCCTTGCTGCATCCAGAAAAGTGGCGAGGCTGGCAGCATCACCTTTCCACAGGCCCGGTTCGCTGAATTGCCGGGCCTTGGCGGCGCGGGCGGCGGTCAGCGGCAGGCCGGTCAGGCGCGCAACCGCTTGCGCCGACATGTCGGCGAACCCATGGAAACCGGGGGGGAGCCTCGCCACTCGCGTGCGAATGTCACGATAGACGCTGTCATCGTCCGTTCCCGCCGTGTCGGCGGGTAAAAGCCCCGCGCCGTTCTCGACGATGGCGGGCCAGGCAGCCAGGCCCATTTCGTTGCGCAGCGGCGCTATTTCAGCCGCGGTCTTGCTGCTGGCGAGCACCACGCCGGCACCAATTTCCGCCAGCGCATCAAGTGCCGGGCGTGCAGGCGCAAAGTCATAGGTTTGGTGATCCAGCAGCGTGCCGTCGAGATCGGAAAAAACCAGCAGCGGCAGAGGATGAATCATCTTCCAAGAATACGCCCTTGTCGTGGTCTGGGCCACGGTGCGGGGTGAGGACCGGCGGGCCTGCGCTGCAAAACCCGCCGGCTTGACTGCTTTTTAGGCGTTTATGTGCCGCTTTTATCGGCTGCCTCGATCTTGTCCTGCGTTTTCGTGTCGAAATCTCCGGCGTCGTGGCGTTCATGAAGCTGTGTATTCAGTTCGCCAAAGGTGCGGTTGACCATGCGGCCACGCTGCACCGCCGGGCGGGCGTTGATCGCCTTGGCCCAGCGCATCACGTGTTCATAGCTTGCAACGTCAAGGAATTCGGCCGCATCGTAAAGACGGCCCAGCACCAACTGCCCATACCACGGCCAGATCGCCATGTCGGCGATGGAATAGTCGCCAACCATGAAATCGCGCCCCTCGAGGTGGCGATTCAGCACGTCAAGTTGGCGCTTGGTCTCCATCGCGAAACGGTTGATCGGATATTCCCATTTCTCGGGCGCGTAGGCGTAGAAATGGCCAAAGCCGCCGCCCAGGTAGGGCGCGCTGCCCATCTGCCACATCACCCAATTCATGCATTCCGTGCGGGCGCGGGTTTCCGTGGGCAGGAACTCTCCGAATTTCTCGGCGAGGTAGAATAGGATCGAAGCGCTTTCGAACACGCGCAAGGGCGGGTCGATCGAATGATCGGCCAGCGCGGGGATTTTCGAGTTCGGGTTGATTTCGACAAAGCCGCTGCCGAACTGGTCGCCTTCGCCAATATTGATCAGCCAGGCATCGTACTCGGCGCCCGAATGGCCCTTGGCCAGTAGCTCCTCAAGCATCACGGTGGCTTTTACGCCGTTCGGTGTGGCCAGGGAATAAAGCTGTAGCGGGTGCTGCCCTACCGGCAGATCCTTGTCATGGGTCGGCCCGGCGATGGGGCGGTTGATACTGGCGAACTTGCCGCCCGATTCCTGTTCCCATGTCCAGACCTTGGGGGGTGTGTACGTGTCGCTCATGGCAGATTCCTGTTTTGCGCGTTGCGTGCAGCAAACAGGAAAACCGGCGTGGCAACAAGGCGCAGCCGATGTGCAGGGCATCACAGGCGCGTGCAAAAAAGCCCCGCCGGTGATGGCGGGGCAGGCAGTCGGTGCCCGCAAGTCAGGACGCGGGACACCGGGCGGTATTCATGTGAAAGAAGCGTTTCAGGCTTCCATTTCCGAACGTATCTGCTGACGCAGCAGGTCGATCGGGATGGTCTTGCCGTCGCGACGGAAATGCCAGTAGGTCCAGCCATTGCAGGAAGGCGCGCCCTCGAACGCGGCGCCGACCTGGTGGATCGAGCCCTTGACCTGGTCGCCTATCAACGTGCCGTCGGCGCGCACCTTGGCAATCTTTCCGCGGGGCGAAAACAACTCTTCGCCCGGGCGCAGCATCCCACGTTCGACCAGTTGACCAAAGGGCACGCGCGGCGCGGCGCGTTTCGACGCCGACACGATCAGCGCCTCGCGATCATAGCGGCGGGTACTGTCGAGGCGCTTTTGCGCAACCTTGCGATAGCCTTCGTCGCGCTCGATCCCGATGAACTCGCGCCCCAGCATCTTGGCCACCGCGCCGGTGGTGCCGGTTCCGAAGAAAGGGTCAAGCACCACGTCGCCGGGGTTGGTGGATCCCACCAGCACGCGATGCAGCAGCGATTCGGGCTTTTGCGTCGGATGTGCCTTGTCGCCGTTGTCATCTTTCAGCCGTTCATGGCCGGTGCAGATCGGCAGCACCCAGTCGCTGCGCATCTGGACACCTTCGTTCAGCGCCTTGAGCGCTTCGTAGTTGAAGGTGTATTTCGCGCCTTCTTCCTTCGAGGCCCAGATCATCGTTTCGTGCGCGTTGGTGAACCGCTTGCCACGGAAATTCGGCATCGGGTTCGACTTGCGCCAGACCACATCGTTCAGGATCCAGAAGCCTGCGTTCTGCAACGCCGCGCCGACCCGGAAAATGTTGTGATACGAACCGATTACCCAAATGGCCCCATTGGGTTTGAGCAATCGGCGCGCCGCCTTGAGCCAGTCTTGGGTGAACTTGTCGTAGGCGGCAAAGGAACTGAACTGGTCCCAGGCATCATCGACCGCGTCCACCTTGGAATTATCCGGGCGGTGCAGGTCGCTGCGCAGTTGGAGATTATAGGGCGGGTCCGCGAAAATCAGGTCAACCGATGCCTCGGGAAGGCTGTTCATCACCTCGATGCAGTCGCCATCCAGAATCGTATTGATAGGGAGCGCACCTGCGCCCGTGTTCTTGGTCATTGTTGTCATCTCTGCCTCTGTCCCCGGCGCATTGGCGCGCTCTGTGGTTGGGCACAAAGATGATTCAAAGCTGATTCGTGGTCAATTTCTTTTTTGAATCAGCCACTTACACATTTGTCTTGATACAATATATTGTGTACCGGCTTGAACGAACGTCTATGGTGTGGGGTGACCCCAAGATTTCGGAGTGCCGCCTTGTGGTTTTTTGATGGATAGCCCGCGTTGGTTTCCCATCCATAGCCGGGGAACTGTTGCGCCAAATCCCGCATCACCTGATCGCGCCATATTTTTGCCATGATCGAGGCCGCGGCAATGCTGACCGAAAGCGTATCTCCCTTGACCAAGGGCGTGGCCGGAATGACCAGGTCGCGGGGGATCATGTTGCCGTCGATCAGCAGGTGGTCGGGTGGTTCCGGCAGAGCGGCGACGGCGCGTTCCATTGCCAGGTGGCTGGCACGCAGGATGTTGATCTGGTCGATCTCGGCAACGCTTGCCTGCCCAATTCCGACCTGTGCCACGTCGTGAATAATCTCACTTAACGCGGCGCGGCGTTTTGCGCTAAGCTGTTTTGAATCGCGCAGGCCCTCGGGAATATGGGCCGGGTCCAATACAACGGCCGCGGCCACGACGGGGCCGGCCAGTGGGCCGCGCCCCACCTCGTCGACGCCGGCGATACGATTGGCACCATGCGCGCGAGCGGCGTTTTCAAAGGAGAGGTCAGGCAGTTTCATTGCCTGAACAGATTGCGCGGATTGACCCGGCGGGCAAGTCGAAAGCGGGGCGCAGGCGCCCCGCATGGTTCGACCGCGGCTCAGTAACGGGCCGTGCGGTAGCCACGATCGCGCAGGCAGCTTTCGCGGAAATAGATCTGGTTGTAGCGGTGTCCGCGGCCCCGCGTCTCGACCATGCAGGCATTTGGCAGGTTGCGCGCAGTTATGCGGTGATCGGCCAGGCAGCGGCCGGAAAAAGCGCGGTAATCCCTGTGGCGGGACCGCACATTCACCAGGCATTCGCGCGGCAGCAGGCTTGCCTTCCTGACGTGGTCGGGCAGGGGCCGAGGCCGGATCGGCCCGGTAACATGGCCGTGCTTGGGCCAGGTGCCTTGGCGGCTCACTTCGGCTTCGTGGCGGCGGTCGTTGCGGTTTTCAATGGTCTTGGCGATGATGGCCAGCGCCGCGATGCCGGCCAGCGCCTTGGCGATATCCTCGCCATCTGCGCGGGCGGGAACGGCGGTCAGGCCGGTAACGGCGAGTGCGCCGACCAGGATGGTGGCAATGAATCTGCGGGACATGGGGGCTCCTTTTCATTTGGCCGGGCCACCCGTCACGGGGTGCCCTGTTGCGACGTGAAAAGGTTGGGGCACACGCGCCCGGACAGGCAATAACGCCCGGCTGTTATCGGATATCATCGGCGTAAACCCCTTTGGATATTGAATATCGCAAGGTGTGCGCCCATTGTCGCTGCATGAGACCTGTCATGGCCCTTACCGCAGTTTTAATGACGCTGGCGCTGCCTGCGCAGGCAGCCTGCTATGCCGATTACAAGGCACGGCGCGACAACCCGCTTGAACTGCATTATGGCGTGGCGCAGATCTCCGAGCCTTGCACCCGCGCCAATGCCGAGGCGCAACTGGCGGCGCGCCTGCAACGTGACGGCTGGCGGCTGTTGAATGTCTTGCAGGTGTTCGACGATGGCGGGCTGGACAGCCGGCGCGGCGCGGCGGGGCAATTCTTCCTGCGCTACTAGGGCCTGTTCCCGTTCTGCCGCTGGTGCGCCGCAAAACCTGGCTTGTGGCCCCTTTCTTTCCGGCGCGGCATGAAGGGTCTAGTGGTGCGACATTCTGTTGGGTCAAACTTGGCGCAAGGTATCGCCGCGGTCGATGGTCGGCGTCAGCGTGGCAATATTTTCCACCTCTTCCGCCGGCTCTGCCGTGCGCCCGACGATGATCCGGGCCGCGCGTTCGCCGATTTCGGCGCGGCAGGCGTCCATCGTGGCCAGCCGCCGTGGCAACCCTTGCAGCAACTCGACGCCGTTGAACCCCGCCAGGCCGATGCGGCCCGGAATGTCATAGCCCTGTTCAAGCAGCCAAAGCATTCCGCCTGCGCCGATCAGGTCGTTGGAATAGTAAAGAAAGTCCAGGTCAGGCGTGCGTGCCATCATGTCGGCCGTCATCTCGCGCCCCTTGGCCAGCGCCGATCCGCCCGAGTAAAACTCCTGGTCCGCGATTTCCACGCCACCCTTGGCCAGCGCCTGGGTAAAGCCCTCGAACCGTTTGCGTGCGCGATGGTCGAGCGCCATTTTCGTACCCATGAAGCCGATACGACGATAGCCCGCCTTAAGGATCGCCTCGCCCATTTCGCGACCTGCCCGGCGGTGGCTGATGCCGACCATCGCGTCAACGGGGGTGCCGTCGGTGTCCATGATCTCGACCACCGGAATACCACTGGCCCGCAGCATGGCGCGGCTTGCATCCGAATGCTCCAGCCCCGCGATGATGATCCCCGAGGGCCGCCAGGACAGCATTTCATAAAGAACCTTTTCTTCCTTTTCGGGAAGGTAGTCGGTGATACCCACGACAGGTTGCAGTGGCGTATCTTCAAGGACGCGGTTGATGCCGGTCATCACCTCGGGAAAAACCATGTTCGACATCGACGGTATGATCACCGCAACCAGGTTGACTCTTTGGCTGGCAAGCGACCCGGCGATGCGGTTGGGCACATAGCCCAGCGTTTTCGCCGCCCTGAGCACCTTTTCACGGGTTGCCGCGCTGACATCGCCACGGTTGCGCAACACGCGGCTGACGGTCATTTCACTGACGCCCGACGCTTCGGACACGTCACGCAAGGTCAGGGGGCGGTTGAACGGGCGCGACATGTTTTGGCAATGTCCTGTTTTCTCGATTACCCAAGTGTTAGCTTGAACCGGGTCTCTTGTTCAAGCTGGGCTGGGCGGCTAAGAAAAGCGGCGTGGCCCCGTGGCTCAACCGGATAGAGCAGCCCCCTCCTAAGGGGCAGGTTGCAGGTTCGAATCCTGCCGGGGTCGCCAACTTGTAAACCTGACCGCCAGCCAGGGCGCAGCGACAGGCGTGCAACACGCCGTCCTTGTGGCTGTCGACCGGCTTGAGCCCCGCGTTTCCGGGGCAGAAAATTATCGAGAACCCGCGAGAAAGCCTGCCGCCGGTGTGATCGGGATGCGACGCGCGAACATCGTTCTGGGGCGGCGGGCTATGCCAACCACCAAGATCAAGCCGCCCCGAGGGCGCTCAAGATCAATGAAATACGAATGATCAGTGGTGAGCCGTGCAGGATTCGAACCTGCGACCCACTGATTAAAAGTCAGTTGCTCTACCAACTGAGCTAACGGCCCACTAGGCGCGCTATCTAGAAAGTGCGGTGGCGGGGGTCAACCCCGAAACGACAGCTTTTTCATTGGCCGTCTGGATTCATGCCCGCACGGGGCGTATATGCGCGCCATGAACGCGCGACAGACAGATATCCCTTTCATGAAGATGCACGGACTCGGCAACGATTTCGTGGTCATTGATGCGCGCGCAGATGCGCTGGCGGTTACCCCTGCGACGGTGCGGGCAATGGCGGATCGGCACCGTGGTATCGGGTTCGACCAACTGGCAGTTATGCAAGCGGCGCGGGATGCCGATGTGCACCTGGTGTTCTACAATGCCGATGGTTCGGTTTCGGCGGCGTGCGGCAATGCCACGCGCTGTATTGCGCGGCACCTGATAACGGAAACCGGCCACCCCGAGCTGACACTTACCACCGACCGTGGTGCATTGACGGCGCGGGACGCGGGCGGCGGGCTGACATCGGTCAACATGGGGCACGCCATGACACGTTGGAACGAAGTGCCCCTGGCGCGCGAAATGGATACACTGGAGCTTCCTATCGAGGGCGGCCCGACGGCCACGTCGATGGGCAACCCGCATTGCACCTTTTTCGTTAAGGACGCTGGTTCTATCGACTTGGCAGCGCAAGGCCCCTTGATCGAGCGTCACCCGCTTTTCCCCGAGCGTACGAACGTGCAATTCGCACATGTCGTTGCGCCCGACGTGCTGCAGATGCGCGTGTGGGAAAGGGGCACGGGTATCACGCTTGCATCGGGCTCGTCTTCTTGTGCCACGGCCGTGGCGGCGCATCGGCGCGGTTTGACCGGCCCCGAGGTGACCATCCGCCTCGACGGGGGCGAGATCGCGATTCGCATTGCCGAGGATGGTGTCTGGATGACCGGGCCCACGGCGCATGTTTTCGATGGCGTATGGCGGGGATAAGCGATGTCGGTACCGCCAAAATTCACCACGTTGGGCTGTCGGTTGAATGCCTATGAAACCGAGGCGATGAAAGACCTCGCCGCGCAGGCGGGGCTTGAGGGCGCTGTTGTCATAAATACCTGCGCCGTCACGGCCGAAGCCGTGCGCAAGGCCAGGCAGGAGATTCGCAAGCTGCGCCGCGACAACCCCGCGGCGCGGATCATCGTCACCGGATGCGCAGCACAGACAGAACCTGAAACCTTTGCCGCGATGACCGAGGTCGACCATGTCATCGGGAACAGCGAAAAGATGGCGCCCGAAACCTGGACGCGCCTGGCTCCCGATTTCGTCGGCGACACGCCGCGCGTGCAGGTCAACGACATCATGTCGGTGACCGAGACGGCCGGCCACCTGATCGACGGGTTCGGCACGCGCTCGCGGGCCTATGTCCAGGTGCAGAACGGCTGCGATCATCGGTGCACCTTTTGCATTATCCCCTACGGCCGGGGCAACTCACGCAGCGTGCCCGCCGGCGTGGTGGTGGACCAGATCAAGCGGTTGGTGGATTCAGGCTATAACGAGGTGGTGCTGACCGGGGTCGATCTGACCAGCTGGGGCGCGGATCTGCCGTCGCGGCCGCATTTGGGTGACCTGGTGATGCGCATCCTGCGGCTGGCGCCCGACCTGCCGCGCCTGCGCATATCCTCGATCGATTCGATCGAGGCGGATGAGAACCTGATGCAGGCGATCGCGACCGAACCGCGCCTGATGCCGCATCTGCATCTGTCGCTTCAGCATGGCGACGACCTGATTCTGAAGCGGATGAAACGCCGGCACTTGCGCGACGATGCGATCAGGTTCTGCGAAGAGGCCCGCGCGCTGCGCCCCGATATCACCTTCGGTGCCGACATTATCGCGGGCTTTCCCACCGAAACCGAGGCGCATTTTGAAAATTCACTGCGCCTTGTCGATGAGTGCGACCTGACCTGGCTGCATGTCTTTCCCTATTCGGCCCGCCCCGGCACGCCCGCCGCACGCATCCCGCAAAAGGTGAACGGATCGGTGATCAAGGATCGCGCGGCCCGGCTTAGGGCGGCCGGCGATGCACAGGTGGCCCGACACCTTGCCGGTCAACATGGGCGGCGGCATCACATCCTCATGGAAAACCCGCGCATGGGGCGGACCGAACAATTCACCGAGGTGCGGTTCGGCAGCGATCAACCCGAGGGGCAGATCGTGACGGCGCTTATCACCGGGGCCGAGGGCCAGCAGCTTTTGGCGGGCTGACGGCCCTTTGGAAACTGCGCGATTCGGCACTGTAACCGCGCGGCGTCCCACGCTAGTTTCGCCACTGAAAAGGAGCCCGCCCATGCACCCGAACCCCGCCTTTCGCCAAACTGGAACAGAGCGCAACATCACCTTTGCCCGTTCGCAAGGATTTGGAATGTTGGCAGTTTCGACGCCCGAGGCGCCGCTGATCAGCCACATACCGTTCCTGCTGAACGAAGCGGGAACCGAGGCCACGTTTCACCTTGTACGGTCGAACCCGATCTGCCGGCTGGTGGGGGAGGGCGTTCCGGCCCGCCTGGCGGTGATCGGGCCAAATGGTTACATCTCGCCTGATTGGTATGAAATGGATGACCAGGTTCCGACGTGGAACTATGTCGCGGTCCACCTGATCGGGCGCATGGAACAGCTGTCGGCAGACAGCCTGCACCCCATGCTTGACGAGCTGTCGGAATGGTTCGAGGCCACGCTGGACCCAAAGCCGCGGTGGCGCACCGAGAAGATGCCCAAGGACGCGATGGCGCGGATGATGCGCCATATCCTGCCATTTCGACTGGTGGTAAACGAAATCGACAGCACCTGGAAACTGAGCCAGAACAAACCCGAGGCGGCGCGCCTGGCTGCGGCCCGGGCCTTGTCAGCGCATGACCGGGATTTGGCCGAAATGATGAGCGACCCGCCAGACGACTAGGCCATTGCATTGCGCCCCAAGCGGGATAACCTGCGCGGGCAACAAGCAAGGAAGACCGGCATGAAACTGATTTCGTCCCCCGCCTCGCCCTATGCGCGCAAGGCACGCGTGTTGATTCACGAGGCCGGGTTGGCCGACCAGGTTCAAGAGGTGCCGGTCAAGACCACGCCAATGGCCACCGATAGCAGCGTGGCCGCGGCCAATCCGCTGGGCAAGATCCCGGCGCTGCTGCGCGACGAGGGCCCGGCCATCTATGACAGCCGGGTGATCTGCCGTTTTCTTGATACCCATGCCAGTGCCGGTTTGTACCCCGACAGCCGCATCTGGGAGGTGCTGACGCTTGAGGCGACAGCCGACGGTATCCTCGATTCCGCCATCAGCATGGTCTATGAACGCCGCTTCCGCCCCGAGAACATGCAATCCGAAGATTGGGTCGAGGCGCAGTGGGCCAAGGTGTCGCGTAGCCTGGATGCGCTGGGCAAGATATGGATAAGTCACCTGAGCGGGCCGCTCGACATGGGCCAGATCGCCCTTGGCTGTGCCCTTGGCTATCTTGATTTCCGTCACGGTGACCGGGGCTGGCGGCAGGGTCGCGGTGCGTTGGATGACTGGTTCGCCGCCTTTTCCGAACGCCCGGCGATGCAGGCGACCACACCCGGCGATTGAACAGGCCAAGAGCGTGCCTGCGGCAATCTTTCCCTTGAGAGTGCCCCGCGCGCCCCTAAACATTATCCCAAGCGTGGTTGAGCCGCCCTGCATGCAGGGCGCTTTGCCCGTCTTGCGGACCGATGCGTGCAGGCATGTAAACTGCGCGTCATTGTCCGCTGGACTGCAAGGGAAAGCACGGTTAAACACGCGCACGGAATTGGCTGCACCCCATGCGGCCCCACCCGCATTGGCCGGTATCGGCTGAAGAAGGAGAGAACCTCGTGTCCCACGCAGAAGATCACGAAGGCACCCGCAGAGATTTCCTCTACTACGCCACAGCTGGCGCAGGTGCCGTTGCCACCGGTGCGGCCGTCTGGCCGCTGGTCAACCAAATGAACCCGTCGGCCGACGTGCAAGCCCTCAGCTCGATCCGCGTCGACGTGTCGGGCGTTTCCGAAGGCTCGCAGCTGTCGGTCAAATTTCTGGGCAAGCCCGTATTCATCCGCCGCCGCACCCCCGAAGAGATCGAGGCGGCGCGCGCGGTCGATATGGACGCACTGCCCGACCCGCTTTCGCAGAACCCCAACAAGCCCGGAACCGATGCAAGCGACGCCAATCGCGCCATGGACGATGCGGGTGAATGGTTGGTCATGATCGGTGTCTGCACCCACCTGGGCTGCGTTCCGATCGGGAACGGCGCCGGTGATTTCGGCGGCTGGTTCTGCCCCTGTCACGGCTCGCACTATGACGAGGCCGGTCGCATTCGCAAGGGCCCCGCGCCCCGCAACCTTGATATTCCCGTCGCCGCTTTCGTCGACGAGACGACGATTCAACTGGGATAAGGAAACGCGCACATGTCCGGAATTCCGCACGATCATTACGAGCCGCAGACCGGTGGCGAAAAGTGGCTGCACAGCCGCTTGCCCATCGTCGGGCTGCTCTATGACACTATCATGATCCCCACCCCCAAGAACCTGAACTGGATGTGGATCTGGGGTATCGTTCTGACCTTCTGCCTGGCCTTGCAGATCATCACCGGCATCGTTCTGGTGATGCACTACACGCCGCATGTCGACATGGCGTTTGCCAGCATCGAACACATCATGCGCAATGTGAATGGCGGGCACATGCTGCGGTATCTGCACATGAACGGCGCTTCGCTGTTCTTCGTTGCCGTTTACCTGCACATTTTCCGCGGCCTTTACTACGGGTCTTACAAGGCCCCGCGAGAGGTGACGTGGATCATCGGCATGCTGATCTACCTGATGATGATGGGCACAGCCTTCATGGGTTATGTTCTGCCCTGGGGTCAGATGTCGTTCTGGGGTGCAACTGTCATCACGGGCCTGTTTGGTGCCATTCCCTTTATCGGTGAGCCGATCCAGACTTGGTTGCTGGGTGGCCCGGCCGTGGATAACGCCACGCTGAACCGCTTTTTCTCGCTCCACTACCTGCTGCCCTTCGTGATCGCGGCGCTTGTTGCCGTTCATATCTGGGCCTTCCACACCACGGGCAACAACAACCCCACCGGGGTCGAGGTGCGCCGCGGTTCCAAGGAAGAGGCCGAGAAGGACACCGTGCCTTTCTGGCCCTATTTCGTGATCAAGGATCTGTTCGCGCTGGCCGTGATACTGGCGGTGTTCTTTGCCATTGTCGGTTTCATGCCCAACTACCTGGGCCACCCCGACAACTACATCGAGGCAAACCCGCTGGTGACGCCCGCGCATATCGTGCCTGAATGGTACTTCCTGCCGTTCTACGCTATCCTGCGCGCCTTCACCTCGGACGTGTGGATCGTGATGTTCGCAAGCTGGATCACCGGCGGCATCATCGACGCCAAGTTCTTTGGCGTGCTGGCGATGTTCGGCGCGATTGCCGTGATGGCGCTGGCACCCTGGCTGGATACCAGCCGCGTGCGTTCGGGCCGGTATCGCCCGATGTTCAAGTGGTGGTTCTGGCTGCTGGCCCTCGACTTCATGGTACTGATGTGGCTGGGCGCCATGCCCGCGGAAGAGCCTTATGCAACCTTCTCGCTTATCGCGTCGGCCTATTGGTTCGCCTACTTCCTGGTGATCCTGCCGCTGCTTGGCGTGATCGAGAAGCCGCAGGAACAACCGGCGACCATCGAGGAAGATTTCAATGCCCATTACGGCAAAGCTGGCACTCCGGCCGAATAAGAAAGGATCACGGAAGATGCTGAAAAAACTTGCGATCTCCGCAACCGCAGCCTTGGCCCTTTCGGCCGGGGCGGCGTCTGCCGCGGGCTCCGACGGTCATGTCGAGGACTTCAAATTCTCCTTCGAAGGCCCGTTCGGCGCTTTTGACCAGAACCAGCTTCAACGCGGGCTCAAGGTCTACACCGAGGTTTGTTCGGCCTGCCACGGCCTGCAATACGTGCCACTGCGCACGCTGGCAGACGAAGGTGGGCCGAGCTTCACCGAGGACCAGATGCGTGCCTATGCCGAGCGGTACGAGGTCTACGACGCCGAGCTGGACGATTACCGCCCCGCGAAGCCGACCGATCACTTCCCCGAATCGGGCGACCCCAACGCACCCGACCTCAGCCTCATGGCCAAGGCGCGCGCCGGGTTCCACGGGCCCTACGGCACCGGCCTGAACCAGTTGTTCAAAGGCATGGGCGGTGCGGAATACATCGCCTCGATCCTGACCGGCTATACCGGCGAGGAAAAGGAAGAAGCCGGTACGCTGTTTTACGAGAACACCGCCTTCCCCGGTGGTTGGATCGCGATGGCCCCGCCGCTTTACGAAGAAGCGGTTGAATACGACGATGGTCATTCGAACTCGATTCATCACATGGCGCAGGACGTCTCCGCATTCCTGATGTGGACGGCAGAGCCCAAGATGATGGCGCGTAAACAGGCCGGTTTCGTCGCTGTTCTGTTCCTCGTGGTACTGTCGGTGCTGCTGTACCTGACGAACAAGCGGATCTGGGCGCCGGTCAAGGGCAAGAAAACCCACTGACCCCTGGCCCGATTGATAAACGACGAACCCCGCGCTTCGGCGCGGGGTTTTTTCATTTCGGCCTCAGCCGCCCAGGTAGGCGCGCAGACCGGGCGGAGGGTTGTCCAACAAGGTGATGGTATCGACAGGCGCTTCGGCGCGGCCCGCATCCACCACGATGGTCTGGGGGCAGATGCGGCGCGCATCACCCGGATCGTGGCTGACCATGAGCAGGGTCGCGCCTGTCTCGTCCAGAACCCGGGACACAAGGTCAAGCATTTCGGCCTTCAACGCAGGCCCCAGCGCGGCAAAAGGTTCATCCAGCAGGATCATCGGCTTCTTCTGAACCAGAACGCGCGCAAGTGCCGCGCGCCCTTGTTGCCCGCCAGACAATTGGCCGGGGCGCCGCGCGCCCATGCCTGCCAGGCCCACGCTCTCCAGCGCCGCATCGACCTGCGCGCGTTCTGTCGAATTCAGGCGCAGGTCGGGGCGCAGGCCCAGCCCGACATTCTGTGCCACGGTCAGGTGCGGGAACAGGTTGTTATCCTGAAACAGCATGGCCACCGGCCGCAAGGCAGGGGCGGCAAGGCTTATATCCGTGCCGTGCCAACCGATGCGGCCCCCGGCCAATGGCAGGAACCCCGCCAACGCGTTCAGCAGGGTCGATTTGCCCGACCCGCTGGGGCCGATAACCGCGACGCGCGCACCGGCATCCACCGCCATATCGGCGCGCAGGGTGAAATCGCCCTGAACGATCCGAACGTCGTCAAACCGCAGCATGGTGGCGCCCCCCACGGTCGAACAACCAGAACAGCGACAGGCTGAGGACCAGCAGCAGCAGGCCCGCGCCCGCTGCCGCCTGCATTTGATAGGCCCCCATAAGGCGCAGGATCTGTAGAGGAAGCGTGGCGTTGTCGGCATCGGCGAACAACGCGATCACCCCCAGGTCTCCCATCGCCAGCGCGGCGGTAAGCCCGGCGGCAAAGCCCAGAACGGTGCGCAGACGCGGCAGGATCAGCCATCGCAACCTGGCGATGCCCACCATCCCCAGCGAGGTGGCCAGCCGGCCATGGGTGGCCTCGACCTCGCGCAGGCGCGGCAAGATCACCCGCATGGCAAAAGGCAGGGCCATCACCGCGTTCACAACTGCCGTCACCCCCAGCGCAAGGCGCGCCGGGTCGATCCAGGGATTGACCAGCAGGAACAACCCGGTGCCGATCACCAGCGGTGAAATTGCCAGGCCCAGCAGGCCCACCCCCTCAACCCAGCCATGGCGCAGGGCAATCGCGGCAAGCGAAAGCGCCATCACCAGGCATAGTGCCGTTGCTGTCAGCGCAACGCCCAGCGATACGCCGGCGGCGCGCCAAACCTGGGCCGGCATCTCGGAAAGGCCGGCCACTCCACGCCAACCGATCGCTGCAAGCGGAGTCAGCAGGAACAGCGCACCGAGAAAGATCAACGCCGCATCCTGCGCGCGCAACAGGGGGATTTCTGCCTCCCACCGGCGGTGGACACGGTCCAGCCCCGCGCCAAACCCGGTCACCCCGCCCGCGCGTAACGCAAGCGCGGCTGCCGCCATCACAAGCCCCATCTGCATGACCGCAAGCACCGCCGCGCGGCCCAGGTCGAAATCGAAATGAAACGCCTGGTAGATCGCAAGCTCCAGCGTCGTGGCACGTGGTCCGCCACCAAGGGTCAGCGCCACCGCAAAGCTGGAAAGGCACAGCGCAAAGACGATAAGCGTCGCCCCCGGCAGCACCTCGCGCAGCATCGGCCGTTCCAGTACGCGCAGTACCGTGCCGGGGGTCATGCCCAAACTGGCGGCCAGGCGAAACCGCTCGGCCGGGATGGCCTGCCAGCCCTGCAAAATCATCCGCGTCGCCAGCGGCAGGTTGAAGAACACATGCGCCAGCACAACCCCGTGCAGACCATAGATCTGCACGCGCGGCAGATCCAGAAATGCCAGCGTATCGTTCACGATGCCGCCGCGCCCGAACACCGCCAATAGGCCAAGAACTGCCACGATCACCGGCAGGATGAAGGGCGCGCCCAACAGCGTGATCAACGCCCCGCGCCCGGGAAAGCGCCGCCGCGCCAGCGCGCGCGCCAAAGGCACCGCCAACACGACCGATAAAAGGGCTGACAGAACCGCCTGCACCACCGTGAAGCGCAGGGCCTCCATGTCTGCCGGGCCTGGCCAACCGCCCCCGCCGGCGCGCCATGCCACCGCCGCCAGCGGCCCCAGAAGGAACAGCAAAAGCAAAAGCCCGGCCATCCGGCCGGGCCAAAGCGGCAATGGTGTGCCGCCCCTCACCTCAGCGGGCCAGCGCTGCTTGCCACTCGGCAATCGCCTGGTCACGCAGGGCCGCGGCCTTGTCCGCATCGAGCAGCAGTGCTGTTTCCGGTGTAATCAGCGTGTCGAACCCGTCTGGCAGCCCGTCGGCGGGCGTTTTGGCGGGATACATCCAGTTGGTCGTGGGGATCACGCCCTGGAACGCATCGGTCAACATGAACTCCAAAAACTGGTCGGCCAATTCTGCTTGGTCGGTTCCGGCCAACTTGGCAGCAACCTCGACCTGCATGTAATGCCCTTCGGACATCGGCACCGCCTTCTTGCCGGAATCGTCTTCGGCAATCAGGTGATAGGCAGGCGATGTGGTGTACGACAGAACCATGTCGGCCTCGCCCTCCAGGAACAGGCCATAAGCCTCGGACCAACCGGGGGTGACCGTAACGATGTTGTCGGAAAGCCCCTCCCAGATTTCAGCGGCCTGGTCGCCATAGGCCGATTTTACCCACATCACCAAGCCCAACCCGGGGGTCGAACTGCGCGGATCCTGGATGACGATGCTGGTGTCGCTTTGCCCTAGCGCGCGAAAATCGCCGGGGGCGTCGAAATCGGCATTTGCCACGAAGGCGAAATATCCCCAGTCAAAGGGCAGGAAGGTGTCATCATCCCATTCCACCGGCATGTCGAAGGCGGCCGTTATTCCATGCGGATCGAACAACCCGGTGTCACGCGCGGCGGTCATCAGGTTGGTGTCGAGGCCGAGAACGATGTCGGCCTTGGTTCTTGCGCCTTCCAACCGCAGGCGCGACAACAGCGCGGCACCGTCGCCCGCCCCCACGAATTGCAGGTCGCAGCCGCATTCTGCCTCGAACGCCTGTTCGATCTGCGGGCCAGGGCCCCAACCCGACACGAAGCTGTCATAGGTATAGACTGTCAGAACCGGGCGGTCCTGCGCGCTGGCCATCGTGGCGGTTGCGATCAGTGTGCTGGCGAGCATCAGGTGGTGCATGGCATCCTCGTTGTCAGCTTCGGACGGGGTGAAAGCCTTGGAGGATGATCCAAACCTTCCCTCCGCCGGTGTTAGCCGGTTCAGGTTCAACGGGTTCGCGGAAACGCATCTCAGCCCCTGTTCGCAGGGCACCCCGAGGTGGGTCTGACGGTAATGTTTCGCCTTGGCCAGTTCAAGGGGTGGTGACCGGCGCGGGAATCGGTTTACCTTGCTCTCACGACAGGGGCGCCCCCGATTACGCGGGGCTGAGATGAACCCTTTGAACCTGAACCAGATCATGCTGGCGGAGGAAGTCGTGGTTGCGCCCGGTTCGGGCGGCCCGTCCTGCGCCATGAAAGGACGGACAATGAAAGAGTGTGGCGCTTACCTTGAAACGATGCGGGCCAACGCGCCCTTGGTGCAGAACATCACCAATTACGTCGCCATGAATGTCATGGCCAACGTCTTGCTGGCGGCGGGCGCGTCACCGGCCATGGTGCATGATGCCGGCGAAGCAGGCGAATTTGCCCGGATCGCGCAGGCGCTGACGGTGAATATCGGCACGCTCAGCCCCCATTGGCTGCGCGGGATGGAGGCGGCAGCGCAGGTCGCTCACGATACCGGCACCCCTTGGGCGCTTGACCCCGTCGCGGTCGGTGCAACCGCGATGCGCCGCGATGCGGGCGCGCGGCTGTTGGCGTTGAAGCCGACGGTCATTCGCGGCAACGCGTCCGAGATTCTGGCGCTGGCCGGGGCCGAGGCCGCGGGCAAGGGTGCTGATGCCGCCGACAGCGTGACCGCCGCCGAAGGCGCCGCGCGTGACTTGGCGCGTGCCACCGGCGCCGTGGTGGCCGTGACCGGGGCTCAGGATTACGCAACGGACGGGGAAGCAGGCTATCGCGTCGATAACGGCCATGCGCTGATGCCCAGGATCACCGTGATGGGCTGCTCGCTGACCGGCGTCGTCGGCGCGTTCCTGGTTGGGCAGAGCCCGTTATCGGCAACCGTGGCGGCGCTGGCCTATTACGGGTTGGCGGGCGAACGCGCGGGTGCGCAGGCCGCGGGCCCTGGCAGCTTCCAGCCTGCGTTTCTCGATGCGCTGTATGCCCTGACGCCACAAGAGGTAACAGCAGGCGCAAGGGTCACGCGAGCATGATCTATTTCGTTACCCCGGATGGCTGCGACGATGCGCTGGTACGGGCGGCCTTGGTCGGCGGCGCGGGCATGATCCAGATCCGCGACAAAACGGCCACCGACGCCGAGATGGTAGCCCAGGCCCGCCGCCTGTTGCCGCTTTGCCGCGATGCGGGTGTGCCGTTGATCATCAATGACAGGCTGTCGGTCGCGCTGGAAAGCGGAGCGGACGGGCTGCACATGGGGCAAGGCGACGGCGACCCGGCACAGGCGCGCGTGGCCCTTGGCACGGGCGTGCACCTGGGCCTGTCGATCGAAACGGCCGCGCAACTGGCCGCCATGCCCGCCGGAGCGATCAGCCTGATCGGGGCAGGGCCTGTGCATGCAACTTCCACGAAACCCGACCATGCCGCGCCGCTGGGGCTGGATGGGTTGGCTCACCTCGTTGCGCAATCGGCGGTGCCCGCCGTGGCCATCGGCGGCGTCGGTTTGCCCCATATCCCGGCGCTGAAACAGGCAGGATGCGCTGGCATTGCCGTAGTGTCGGCGATCGCGTCCGCGCCCGATCCCGAAACAGCAACCCGCGAACTGGTTACCGCATGGAGGTACGCATGATCCCCAATATCCTGTCCATCGCAGGCTCAGACCCTTCGGGCGGGGCCGGAATACAGTCCGATATCAAGGCGATAAGCGCGAATGGCGGGTACGCGATGGCCGCGATCACCGCGTTGACCGTGCAGAATACGCGTGGCGTGCGCGGGGCCCAGATGATACCGCCCGATTTCGTGGCCGATCAGATCAATGCTGTATTCGACGATATCCGCGTCGATGCCGTGAAGATCGGGATGCTGGGCAGCGCCGAAATCACGGGTGCCGTTGCCGGCGCGCTGGTCGGGCGTGACGTGCCCGTGGTTCTGGACCCGGTCATGGTGGCCAAGGGGGGCGACCGCCTGCTGGCCGCCGACGCGGTGGCCGCGCTGCGTGACCGGCTGTTGCCCATCGCGACGATCCTCACCCCGAACCTGCCCGAGGCGGCGGACCTGCTGGACGAGCCCGAGGCCGAAAACCGCGACGACATGCAGCGGCAAGCCAAGGCCCTGTTGGCACTTGGCCCCCGTGCCGTGCTGCTGAAAGGCGGGCACCTTGCGGGCGGGCACAGCCCCGACCTGCTGCTGACAGCGCACGGGGCTGACTGGCTGGAAAGCCCGCGCATCGACACCCGCAACACTCACGGCACGGGGTGCACCCTGTCTTCGGCGCTGGCCACGCAGCTTGCACACAAGGGCGATCCGCTGCCGGCGGCCCGCGCGGCCAAGGAATATATCCATGCCGCCATCGCGGCGGCGGACGGGTTGCAGGTGGGTGGCGGGCACGGCCCGGTCGATCATTTTCACGCGCTGCGGTGACATCGCCGACAATTGCGCGAGGCCCGGCAATCGGGTAACCCGGGCCTGACCACAGCCAAGGATCGCCGCCCCATGTCGCTCAACTCGTTCGGCCACATCTTCCGTGTCACCACCTGGGGCGAAAGCCACGGGCCCGCACTGGGCGCCACGGTGGATGGCGTGCCCCCGGGGGTCGCCGTGAACGAGGTGCAGTTGCAGCACTGGCTGGACCGGCGCAAGCCGGGCCAGTCGAAATACACCACCCAGCGGCGCGAAGCAGACCAGGTGCGGATATTGTCGGGCGTGTTCGAGGGCCAGACCACCGGCACACCCGTGCAGTTGATGATCGAGAATACAGACCAGCGGTCGAAAGACTATTCCGAGATCGCCGAGAAATTCCGCCCCGGCCATGCCGATATTACCTATTGGCAGAAATACGGAATCCGTGACTATCGCGGTGGCGGGCGGTCTTCGGCGCGTGAAACGGCGTCGCGCGTGGCGGCGGGCGGGCTTGCGCGCGCGGCGCTGGCAAGCCTGGTGCCGGGTCTTCAGATCACCGGGTACATGACCCAGGTCGGCCCGCACGGAATCGACCGCACCAGAATGGACATGGGCCAGGTCGACGAAAACCCGTTCTGGTGCCCCGATGCACAGGCGGCCGAAGAATGGGCGGACTACCTGGGTGGGCTTCGTAAATCCGGCAACTCGGTCGGCGCGATGATCGAGGTTGTCGCGCGTGGTGTGCCCGCGGGCCTTGGCGCACCGGTTTATGGCAAGCTCGATACCGACCTGGCCGCCGCGATGATGAGCATCAACGCCGTCAAGGGCGTGGAGATCGGCGAAGGCATGGCGGCAGCCATGCTCACGGGCGAGGAAAACGCCGACGAGATTTTCATGGGTAATGACGGCCAGCCTGTCTATTCGTCGAACCACGCGGGCGGCATCCTGGGCGGGATCAGCACCGGGCAGGATGTCGTCGTGCGCTTTGCCGTCAAGCCCACCAGCTCCATCCTGAAACCGCGCCAGACCATTACCAAATCCGGCGAGGCGACGGAAATCGTTACCAAGGGTCGTCATGACCCATGCGTGGGCATCCGCGCCGTTCCGGTGGGCGAGGCAATGATGGCCTGCGTGCTGCTGGATCACCTGCTGTTGCATCGCGGCCATGTCGGGGAAAACCGGGGCCGTATCGGGTGAGCGAACTGCGCGACAGCCTGCGCGCCGTCGCGGTTGCGGAAATGGACGCGGACAGCGCGCATGACCTTGCCCACCTGGATCGTGTCTGGGCCAATGCGCTTGTAATCGCGCGGGCCGAGGGCGGCGCGGACATGAATGTTCTATGTGCCGCCGCCTACATGCATGACCTGGTGAACCTGCCCAAGGATGCACCCGACCGGGCCCTGGCGTCGAGTTTTGCGGCGCGGGCGGCGGCACCGCATCTTGCCGCGCTGGGGATGGCGCCCGGCCGTGTCGCCGCCACCCAGCATGCCATCAGGGCGCACAGCTTTTCCGCCGGTATCCCGCCCGAAACGCGCGAGGCAAGAATCCTGCGCGATGCTGACAGGCTGGATGCGCTGGGGGCGATCGGTATCGCGCGCGCTTTTGCCGTGGCGGGCGGGCTGGATCGTGCGTTGTACGATGCGGATGACCCGTTCGCCGCCGGGCGAAAGCCGGATGACCGCGCCTTTGCACTGGATCACTGGCCAATCAAGCTGTTGCGCCTGCCCGAGGAAATGGGCACCGTCACGGGCCGCGAGATGGCGCAGGCGCGGGTCGCCACGATGCGCCGTTTCGCCCGCGATCTTGCCGTAGAAATCGGGCATGACGCCGACGGCTGGGCCGAAGATGCCTGAGGTTCTGGGCATTGTCTTTCCCATTTTCGCGGCCGCGGCGCTGGGGTTCGGATTGGTGCGTTTCGCGGTGTTCAACACCGCCGACATGCATGTTCTGGGCCGGTATGTTCTGAACATTGCGCTGCCCGCGCTGTTATGTGGCGCCGTCGCGCGCCGGGATATGGCCGAGGTTCTGAACCTCGGCTACCTGTGGGTTTTCGCGCTTGGCGGGCTGGCCACGATCGCGCTGGTTTACCTGTTCGTCTGGCTCAAGGGGGTTGGCCCGGCGCGGCGGGCCGTGGCGGTGATGGGGGCATCGTGCCCCAATTCGGGCTACGTGGGCTTTCCGGTGATGCTGCTGGTCTTTCCCGACCTGGCGGGGGTGATCCTCGCGCTGAATTTCCTGGTCGAGAATGTCCTTTTGATCCCGCTTTGCCTGTTGTTGATGGACTTGGCCCGCCCAGGCAAGGACCGATCGTTTCTGCGGGTTCTGGGCGGCGTGGTCCTGGGTCTATTGAAGCGTCCGATGGTGCTGGGCCTGTTGGCCGGCTTCGCCATTTCGCTGTCGGGGCTGGGCTTGCCCGCACCGGTGCTGCGCACGCTCGATATGCTGGCGGCGTCGTCCTCGGCGTTGGCGTTGGTGGTGATCGGCGGCTCGCTGGCCGGGCTGCCCGTGGCGGGTGACAAGGTCTTGGCCAGCCAGATCGCGCTGGCCAAGCTGGTGCTGCATCCGGCGCTTGTAGCGGGTGCGCTGGTCACCCTGCCTTTGCTTGGCCTGCCTGTGCCCGAGGGGGCGCTGGCCACCGCGGTCGTGCTGTCGGCGGCCATGCCGATGCTTGGCATCTACCCGATCCTCGCGCAGGACCATGGCCAGCAGGCGCTGGCATCACTATCGCTGTTGCTGGCCACTGTCGGCGCGGCCTTCACGTTGACATTGCTGCTGGCGTGGCTGGTCTAGGCACGGAACCCTTCGGGAATGGAATCTTTGCCATCCAGCACCAGCTCGGCCATCACCTGCGCCACCTTGGGCGCCATTCCGAACCCGATCTTGAAACCGCCATTGGCGATGAACTGCCCGGCGTATAACGGATGCGCCCCCAGCACCGGCGCGCGGCTCTTCGAGCGGGGCCGCACCCCGGCCCAGCGTTCGATCACGGGCGCGTCACGCAGGGCGGGGACGGCGGCGCGCGCCTTGTCCAGAACGACATCCAGTTGTGCATCGGTGCCCGAGGGGGTGTCATAGTCACGTTCACTGGTCGAGCCTATGGCCAGGGTGCCATCGGCATGGGGCACGATATGCACGCCGTCCACGAACAATTGTGGCGCCTCGCGCCGATCGAGCCGAACCAGTGCCGCCTGGCCCTTGACCCCGTTGCCGAAGGCGGCGCCGGTGGCTTGGCTGATCTCTTCCAGGCCGGCGACGCCGGTGGCGTGGATCACCGCGCCCTCATGCGCGCCGCCAGGCATCACTTCGACCCCGTGCGCGGTCAGTGCGGCGACCAACGCGGCGCAGGCGCGGCGCGGGTGCATCCGGGCGGTCAGCGTGTCGTGTATGACCCAGCCGGTCGGCGTTCGGGGCGCCCAGTCGCCCATGTCATCCGCGCGCTTTACCTGCCAGACCGCGCGGCCTTGCCACAAGGTATCCGCGCCCTTTGCGCGGGCGTGCGCCAATTCCAGCGCGCGGTCATCCATAACCGGCTGCACCCGCCCCAACCGTGCATAGCCCGGATCGGTGCCGCCCGTTGCGGCGACCTCGGCCCAGAAGCCTTCGGCCATCAAAAGACTGTCGAGTTGAAATGCCTTCTTCTCGTTCCAGTTTTCCGGCACATGCGGCGCCAGCGCGCCCACTAGGCCACCACTGCTGCCGGCGCCGGGCCCGTGCGGGTCGATCACGCGCACCCGTGCCCCGCGCCTTGCGCAGGCCCATGCGATTGACAGGCCGAAAATGCCCGCCCCGCGCACTGTCACGTCCACCATTGCCAATGCCCTCGCCCCGGTTCATCCTCTTGCCCGGTGTAAGGGACAGCGCGATGCAAGACCAGCAGGCACAGGTGGAATGGCGCGATGGCGCGGTGCCGGTATCGACCCGGTTCAACGACCCGTATTTCAGCCTTGAAAACGGGCTGGACGAGACACGCCACACGTTCCTGTCGGGCAATGACCTGCCGGCGCGCTTTGTCGACGGGTTTCGCGTGGCTGAACTGGGGTTCGGCACCGGGTTGAACGCGCTGGCCACGCTGGAGGCGTGGATCGGTGCAGGCGCGCCCGGCCATTTGCGTTTCACCAGTTTCGAGGGGTTTCCGATGCGCGCCCCTGACATGGCGCAGGCGCTGTCGGTCTTTCCGGGGCTTGCCTCGCTTGCCGCACCCCTGCTTTCGGGCTGGCGGCAGGGCAAGCGCCAGATCGACATGGGGCATGGCATGACCCTGCACGTGATCGAGGGCGATGCGCGTCAGACCCTGCCCGGCTGGGACGGCCGGGCCGACGCGTGGTTCCTGGACGGGTTTTCACCGGCCAAGAACCCCGAGCTTTGGGGGGCTGACCTGATGCAGGCGGTGGCCCGTCATACCCTGCCGGGCGGCTCTGCCGCTACCTATACCGCCGCCGGTCACGTGCGCCGCGCGCTGGCCGAGGCCGGGTTTGACGTCAGCCGGCAGCCGGGATACGGGCGCAAGCGTCACATGACCACAGCCAGGATGCCCGGACCATGACCACCGCATACGTGATGAAGGAATCGAACGCGCGCCTCGGGATCCTGTTGATGGTGTCCACCACCTTCGTCTTTGCCATACAGGACGGCATCAGCCGCCACCTTGCCGGTGAATACAACGTGCTGATGGTGGTGATGATCCGCTACTGGTTCTTTGCCGCGTTCGTTACCGCCATTGCCGCGCGCAAGGCAGGCGGCATCCGCGCAGCCGCAGCCACCAGTCAGCCCTGGCTGCAAGCGTTTCGGGCGGTTCTGCTCGTGGCCGAGATTTGCGTTGCGATATGGGGATTTACCGTTTTGGGGCTGGTCGAAAGCCACGCCGTTTTCGCGTGCTACCCATTGCTTATCGCGGCGCTTTCAGGCCCGGTTCTGGGCGAATCCGTGGGTTGGCGGCGTTGGGCCGCGATCGGTGTGGGCTTTATCGGCATCGTCATCATTCTTGAGCCCGGATTCGGGGTGTTCCAGCCCGCAGCCATCATCCCGCTGGTCGCGGCGTTGATGTTCGCGCTTTACGGGCTGCTGACGCGCTATGCCGCGCGGGCCGACAGCGCGGCAACCTCGTTTTTCTGGACGGGCACCGTGGGCATGGTCGCCTTGACGGCCGTCGGGGCCTGGTTCTGGGAACCCATGGGGGGTGGTGATTGGGCATGGATGAGCGTTCTGTGCCTGACCGGCGCGGGCGGGCATTACCTGCTGATCAAGACTTACGAGGTGGCCGAGGCCAGCGTGGTGCAGCCATTCGCCTATTTCCAGCTTGTCTTTGCGTCGATCATGGGGGTTTTCCTGTTCGACGAGGTGATCCGCAACAACGTGGCCATAGGTGCAGCGATCATCGTGGCCGCGGGCCTGTTCACCTTCTGGCGGGAACGGCGGGCCCGGTAATTGCCCCGGAGGGGGCCGTTGCCTAGCCACGATGCGCCTAACGCAGCGTGTCACCCACCAGCTCCTTGGTGAACGGCACCGGGTGCGGATCGCGGCCCAGCCGCGCGCGATAAACCGGCAGGCTTTCGGTCACCCGCATCACGTAATTGCGTGTCTCGCGAAACGGGATATGTTCGATCCAGTCGATCATGTCGACGGTGCCGGCGCGCGGGTCGCCATGTTCTTGCATCCAGCGGATCGGACGGCTTGGCCCGGCATTGTAGGCCGCTGCCACCATGACCACGTTGCCGTCGAATCGTGTTGCCAACTGCCCGAGATAGGCGTTGCCGAGGATCGCGTTATACGAAGGGTCGCGCAGCACCCGGTCGCCCTGGTGGTCAAGGTCAAGGCCCCGTGCCACCTCGGCGGCGGTGGCAGGCATCAATTGCATGAGCCCCTGTGCCCCAGCACCGCTGACCACGTTCGGGTCGAATTCGCTTTCGCGGCGTGCGATGGCCAGCGCCAGTTCCGTCGGAACCGGGGCCTTCATCTCCTTCATCGGGTGCAGCGCATAATAGGGGCCGGGCAGGGTAAGGCCGCGTGCGGCCCCCGCCTTTCCGATCATCACCGCCAGGTGCGGCTGGCCCAGATCCTGCGCCATCTGGCCAAGCTGGCCCAGTTGGACCTTGTCCAGGGTTTCGGCCAAATGGATAAAGAAGCGTTCGGCCAGCGACAACTGCCCGGAATTCAGCGCCAGGATACCGGCACGATACACGCTGGCTTTCGTGAACGGCGCGTCGCGCCAGTCGGGAAAGGTTTCCTCGCCCGCAAGATCGGGATCTGGCGGAATTCCCCCGCGTTCTGCGGCCAACAGGCCGTAAAAGCTGGTCTGATGCGCGGCGCCCTGCGTATAGGCCAGCGTCGCGGCCTGGGTATCGCCCAACGCCTCTTGCGCGCGACCGATCCAATAGCCAGCCCGCCCAAGCGAAATGGGCGTTTCCACCGCGGCGCGGAACCGTTGGAAGTGATCGAGTGCCAGGTCAGGTTCGTTCATGTATCGCAACGCCAGGTAGCCCGACAGCCATTCCAGATCGGCGTAAGAGGCCCCTTCGGTCAACCAGTGCGACGCGGCAAGCGCATACGCGGTGTCGGCCCGTCCTGCACGCATTTCGGCCCGCGCCAGGTACCGGCGCCATCCCGCCCAGCTCTCGGGGCGACCGAGACCCGGCGCCGAGTGCGAGCGTTCGGCGATCATCTCCAACGCGCCATCGGTCGCGCCGTTGCGTACGCGCCAGTTGAACCGTTCGTAGGCTAGGCCGGGATCATCCTGCAAGCGTTCGGGAACCGCGTCGATCAGCAAGTTCACGCCGTTACGACCGGCCCTGAGCGCCAGCCGCGCCTGTGCCAATGCCTGCCAGTCGGGGCTGACCAGCGGCAACATGCGTTCTGCATCGCCGGTCATTCCGCGCCACAAGGCCATGTCCAGCCGCGCCTCGTGATGCGGCATCAACAGATCCTGGTGCGCGGCCAGGAATGCGTCATGTTCGGCGGAGGTCAGGCCCATCGTGCGCCAGGCCAGAACCAGCCCTGCCTGAGCATCGCCCAGCCGCCCGGCTGCCGCCAGCGCACGCGCATGGGCCAGCGCGCCGGCCCCGGTCTGCGGGGGGGCTTCGGCGAAGAATTCAAGTATCTCGGTGTTGGAGGCATCCTCGGCAACGGCTTCGCTGCGCTTGCGCAAAAGCGCCAGGCCCGGCCAGTCGGCATTGCGCGACAGGAACGCCGCTGCCTCGGCCAAGCTGCCTTGCCCGTCGCGAAGGCGAAACCATTCTACCATGTCGCCTGCAGGCGCACCTGCCCGCTCGGCCAAAGCATGGGCTGTGGCCCAGTCGCCATTGCGCATCGCGTTCATCGCGGCAGAGAATGGCTTTGGCCCCTCTTGGGCGGCCGCACCCGTAGCGAAACACAAGCAGACTATAAGGAAAAGACGGCGCAACATCTCTTGCATTTTCCCGTCGAACAAAGGATAGAACAGCGCCAGCCTACTCCTGTGCCTTTGCCGCCGCAATTCACGAACGCGGCAGAACCGGGCGGCAGAACGGGAAAGGCGCGAAACCAGCCACGGGGCAATCTTGTGCCCCCGATCGAATAAAGGAGCGTGTCATGTTCAAGGGAAGCCTTCCCGCCTTGGTCACGCCGTTCAAGAACGGCGAAGTAGACTATGAGACGCTCAAGAAACTGGTCGAGTGGCATGTCGACGAAGGCTCGAACGGGCTGGTGCCGGTTGGTACCACGGGCGAAAGCCCCACTCTGACCCACCAGGAGCATGAGCGCGTGATCGAGGCGGTGGTTGAGGCCGCCGCCGGGCGCATTCCCGTCATAGCCGGGGCTGGCAGCAACAACACGCAAGAGGCGATGCGATTCATTCAGCATGCCGAAAAGGTGGGCGCCGATGCCGCGCTGATGGTGACGCCCTATTACAACAAACCCACCCAGGACGGCATGATCGCGCATTTCACGGCGCTGCACGATTGTTGCGAAATTCCGATTATCATCTACAACATTCCCGGTCGCTCGGCTGTGGATATGATGCCGGACACGATGGGCAAGCTGGCCCGCCTGCCGCGCATCATCGGCGTCAAGGATGCCACCGGCGACCTGGCGCGCGTGCCACGCCAGCGCATCACCTGCGGCACCGATTTCATCCAGCTGTCGGGTGAGGACGCGACCGCGCTGGGGTTCAACGCGCATGGCGGCATCGGGTGCATTTCGGTCACGGCGAACGTGGCGCCGCGCCTTTGTGCCGAATTCCAGGCCGCGACCCTGGCCGGCGATTACCAGACCGCTCTGGAATACCAGGACCGCCTTATGCCGTTGCACGACGCCATCTTTACCGAACCGGGCCTGTGCGGCGCGAAATACGGCATGTGGAAGCTGGGCTTGTGCTCTGACGAGGTGCGCCTGCCGCTGATGGGGCTGAGCGATGCCACCAAGGAAAAGATGGACGCGGCGATGCGTCATGCCGGGCTGATCAACTGATCGCGGTATTTTCTTGAAACAAGAAAAAGGGCCGAAATCTTGTGAAAGATTTCGGCCCTGTCGTTTAGGTCAGACCGTGTGGAACGCGCGTCAGATGCCCACGTCAATGATTGCCTTGGCCAGGATCGGCACGGTCGTCTTGTTCAGCCCGGCAATGTTCATGCGCGAGTCGCCCACCATGTAGATGGCATGTTCGGCGCGCAGGCGCTCGACCATCTCGGGGCTGGTCCCCAGCCGCGAGAACATGCCGCGATGCTGCGCGAGGAACGCGAAACGATCCGAGCCAGACAGCCGCTGCAATTCACCGGCCAGTTGTTCGCGCAGGCCCAGCATCGACAGGCGCACATCTTCCAGCTCGGCGGCCCAATCGGCACGCAGTTCGGGGCTGTTCAGGATCGTCGTGACCACCCGCGCGCCATGATCCGGCGGGAAAGAGAAATTCTGCCGGTTCAGGTAGTTGAGCGAGCCCTGGGTCAGCGTCTTCAGACCTGCATCCTGTGCCACGGCCATCAGGATGCCCGTGCGTTCGCGGTAGACGCCGAAATTCTTGGAACAGCTTGCCGCGATCAGGGTTTCGGGGCAGGAGGCGGCCACAAGGCGGGTTGCCGCGGCATCTTCTTCCAGACCGTCGCCAAAGCCCTGGTACGCGATGTCGATCATCGGCACCGCGCCTGTGCGGTTCAGCAGGTCGACCACCGCCTGCCACTCGGTCATGTTCAGGTTGGCACCCGTCGGGTTGTGGCAGCAGCCATGCAGCAAGACCACGTCGCCCGGCTTGACGCCTTCGAGGTCGGCCATCATCCCGTCGAAGTCGATGCCGCCGGTCTCGCTGTCGAAATAGCGATACTCGACCATCGGTATCCCGAGGTATTTCAGGATGCTGACATGGTTGGGCCAGGTCGGGTTCGACACGAAAACGCGCGCGTCGGGCGTGGCCATGCGCACCAGTTCGAACGCCTGGCGTACCGCGCCGGTGCCGCCCGGCGTGGCGGCAGCGGCCACCTTGTCACGCGCCACCGAGTCACCCAGCACAAGGTTTACCATCGCGTCGCCAAAGGCCGGGTCACCCGGCAGGCCGACATAGGATTTCGTGGTCTGTTCTTCCCAGACCTGCTTTTCGGCGGCCTTGACGGCCCGCATCACCGGGGTCACGCCCTCGGCATTCTTGTAGACACCCACTCCAAGGTCGATCTTGGTGTCGCGGGGATCTTCCTTGAACAGCTGCATAAGCTGCAGGATCTTGTCGGCGGGTTGCTCATTGAGCGAGGAAAACATCATGACTCTCCAGTTGCGACGGGCAGGGTGGGGAATGCCCCCCATTCGGCCCAGGACCCGTCATAAAGCGAATGATCGGTCTTGCCGATGCGTTCAAGCGCAAGGCTGATGATCGCGGCGGTTATGCCCGACCCGCAGGTGGTGATCGCGGGTTTCGACAGATCAACACCCGCCGCGGCGAACACTGCGCGCAGATCGTCGGGGGATTTCAGAGTGCCGTCGGTGTTCAGCAAGGTTTCGTAATGCAGGCATTTCGAGCCGGGTATGTGGCCACTGCGCAACCCCTCGCGCGGTTCGGGTTCGGTGCCTGCAAAGCGGCCGGGCGAGCGCGCATCGAGTATTTCGTAATCCCCGAGTTTCGAGGCCGCGGAAACCTGCGTCACGTCGCGCACCAGATGGGACTGGCGTCGCACGGTCATGTGGCGGTCACGGATGACCGGCGGCAGATCTTCGATCGGGCGGCCTTCGGCCTGCCACTTGGGAAAGCCACCGTTCAGCACGGCGATATTGTCTTGCCCCATCAGCCGGAATGTCCACCAGACGCGGGCGGCCGAATGGGTGCCGATCTGGTCGTAAACCACGACCTGGTGGCCATCGCCCACGCCCATGTCGCGCATTCGCGACATGAACTTTTCCACTGGCGGCGCCATGTGGGGCAAGTCCGAGCGGTGGTCGGAAATCTCGTCGATGTCGAAAAAACGGGCACCGGGGATATGGGCCGCCGCATACCCGGCCTTCGCGTCGATGCCCATCTGCGGCAAGGCCCATGTCGCGTCGATGACGCGCAAATCCGGGTCGTTCAGATGTGTCGCCAGCCAATCGGTTGAAACCAGCGTCTTGGGATCGTCTTGTGCCATGCCATGCCCCTGCGATTGTCGTGTATTGCCTACAATGGGGGCCGGTGTGAGGCAAGGCCCGAGCCGCCGGGCGCCCAAGCACATCGAGCCGGCGACCGGCATCGGCCCCGCCTGCCCGGTGCCGCGGGCTCAGTTTTCCTTGAGCAGGCGTTGCTTTTGGCGGTTCCAGTCGCGCTTGGCCTCGGTCGCGCGCTTGTCGACGTTCTTTTTGCCCTTCGCGATGCCGATCTTCATCTTGGCGATGCCGCGATGGTTGAAATACAAAACCAACGGAACCAGCGCCATGCCCTTGCGCTGGGTCGCGTTCCACAGTCGCGCCAGTTCTTTTTTCGACACCAACAGTTTGCGTTTGCGGCGTTCGTCATGGCCCCAGGTCTTGGCGGGTTCGTATGGGGCGATGTAACTGTTGGTCAGCCACAGTTCACCGTCTTCGACCATTGCGTAACTTTCGGCGATATTGGCCGAGTTCTCGCGCAGGGATTTCACCTCGGACCCCTGTAGAATGATACCGCATTCGATATCGTCCTCGATCGCGAAGTCATACCGCGCGCGGCGGTTCTCCGCGATCACCTTGTAGTTCGGGTCTGTGTTTGCCTTGGCCATGATGGCGTGTCCTATCGGCTTGCGCGCCGGCTGTCCATGCAGGTCAATCTAGGGGCGCGGGCCGTCACGAAAAAGGGCGCGCCCGGTGCCGAACGCGCCCGTGCCGCCAAAAGCCCGGTCCTTACCAGTCGGTCGGCCCCTTGTTGGCAAAGGTGTCGACAAGAAAATCAATGAAGGCGCGCACCTTGGGTTGGGTGAAGCGGCCCGGAGGGTAGACGGCGAAAATGCCCTGGGTTTCCACTGGCAGATCAGGAATGGCGTCTTCCACAAGGCCCTGTTCCATTGCGTCGGCATACAGGAAGGACGGCAGGTAGGCGATGCCCAGCCCCGCGACACAAGCATTGAGCAGCGATTGCCCGTCATTCACGCTAAGCCACCCGGCGGTGCGCACCTGGCGCTTTTCACCCGAGGGCGCGGTCAGTTTCCACAGGTTACCAGCCGACTGGTTGGAATAATGCAGCAACTTGTGTTCATTCAGGTCGTCGATCTTTTGCGGGCGGCCGTATTTCTGGAAATAGGACGGTGCCGCGATCATCCGCTTGCTGGTTTCCGTCAACTTTCGGGCGCGCAGGCTGCTATCCTCCAACTCGCCTATGCGGATGGCCATGTCGAAGCCTTCGGAGATCAATTCGACATAACGATTGTTCAGCACCATGTTCACGGTGATGTCGGGATATTCCTGAAGAAACTCGCCCAGAACCGGCGACAGGTGGTTCACCCCGAAATCGGTCGCCACCGAGATTCGCAACAGCCCCGACGGCGCCGATTGCATCGAGGTGACAAGTGCATCTGCCTCGCCCGCGTCGTTCAGAACGCGTCGCGCGCGGTCGTAATAGGCCAATCCGATTTCCGTCGGGCTGACCCTTCGGGTCGTGCGATTCAGCAGGCGTGCACCCAGTCGGGCCTCGAGGCTGGAAACGTGTTTCGACACGGCGGATTTGGAAATTCCCAGCTTCTTGGCGGCGTCGGTGAACCCCCCCTGATCAACGACGGTGGCGAAGGCCTCCATTTCCGTCAGTCGGTCCATGCTTCGATACCTCGATACCTCGTTTCGTCAACAAACGGTGTCGCGCCGAAATCTGGCAGCAGCGTGGCATTCGCCCGACAATAAGAGGGTTTTTCAAGTATCGTTAATGGCAGGGAAACGTTAAATTGCGCATTGCGGCGTCGCGACGCATCGGCGTAACTGGCCCCATGACCAACGTGACCACACCGAACGATGACAGCCTTTTATGGCGCCTGGCGCCGGTAATCTTCGTGCTGTTCTGGGCGGGCGGCTACAGTTTTGCCAAGCTGGGGTTGCCACATATCCGCCCGATGACGCTTTTGGCGCTGCGTTACGGGTTGGCGGTTCTGGTGCTGTTGCCGCTTCTTTTGTTCTATCGCCCGCAATGGCCGCGCGGTGGGCGGCATTGGGGCGTTATTGCGCTGTCCGGATTCATGATCCAGTGCCTCTATTTCGGGGGCGCCTACGTGGCCATGCAGAACGGCATGAACGCCGGCACCACGGCCCTTATAATGGCATTGCAGCCCATACTGGTTGCCGCTCTTGCGCCGATGGTGGGGGCAAGCCGTGGCTCGCGGCGGCTCTGGTCGGGGCTGGTTCTGGGTCTTCTGGGCGTGCTGATCGTTATTCTGGGGGGCAAGACCATCGGGCCCAGCCCCTGGGTGGCCGTTCCCTTTGCCATTGCTGCGCTCCTGGCGATCACCTTTGCCACCCTGTTCGAGAAATGGCACGGACGGCGCACCGACCCGGTGATAGGTGGCATCGTGCAATACGCCGTCGGGTTCGTGGTGATGGCGCCCATCGCGCTGTCGTTCGGGCTGGGCTCGGTCAATTGGACGGGCGACCTGTTCATATCGCTGGCCTACCTGGTGCTGGCCAATTCCATCGTTTCGATCAGCCTGTATGTCGGCCTGGTGCAGCGCGGTGATGCCACGCGCATCTCGTCGCTGATGTACCTGGTGCCGCCGCTGGCCATGCTGTTGGCCTGGGCAATCCTGGGCGAAATCATGACGCCAATGGCCATGGCCGGCATGGCCGTTTGCGTAACCGGCGTGTGGCTGGTCAACCGCGCGGGCCGCACGGCATAACGGGTAGGGCGGGCATTTGCCCGCCGCTCCCTCGGCTCAGGCGCCGCGTATCGTGTCGATCATCAGTTGCACGTTGTCGGGGTCGGCATCCGGCGTGATCCCATGACCCAGGTTGAAGATGTGGGGCCCGCCCTTCAGCGTCTCGACGATGTGGCGTGTCTCGTCCACCAGCGCCTGGTCGCCTGTCACCATGTGCGACGATTTCAGGTTGCCCTGCACGCACCCATCGGGTTGCACGTTCTTGGCTATCCATTCCGGTGTCACGCTGTCATCCACGGCCACGCAGTCGGCACCCGTGCGCTTGTGAAACCCGATATAACGGTCCCCGGCCTCGCGCGGGAAGGCAATGATGGGGGTGGCCGGGTGGCGGGCCTTGAGATCTTGGATAATGCGGGCAATCGGGGCTTCGCAGAAATCGGCGAAATCCTGGCCCTTCAGGCTTCCGGCCCAGCTGTCGAAAATCTTTACCACTTCGGCGCCAGCATCGATCTGTGCGGACAGGTATTCCACCGTTGCCTCGGCGATCCGGTCGAGCAGCAGTGAAAAGGCCGCCCGGTCCGCCGCCTTGAAAGCATGCGCTGCAGCCTGTTCATCCTTGCCTTTTCCACCGATCATGTACGTGGCAACCGTCCAGGGCGCGCCGGCAAAGCCGATCAGCGTGGTTTGGCGCGGCAATTCCCGCGACAGGATGCGCAGCGTTTCGTAAATGGGCGACAGTGTTTCGTGAACTTCGGACGCGGGCCGCAAACCGGCAACCCCTGCCGCGTCGGTCACGGTGGACATGCGCGGCCCCTCGCCCTGGGCAAACCACAGCTTCGAGCCCAGCGCCTGCCCGATCAGCAGGATGTCGGCAAAAAGGATCGCCGCGTCAAACCCGTAGCGGCGAATGGGTTGCAGCGTCACCTCGGCGGCCAGTTCGGGGTTGTAGCAAAGCGAAAGGAAGTCGCCCGCCTGCGCGCGTGTCGCGCGGTATTCGGGCAGGTAGCGCCCGGCCTGGCGCATCATCCAGATTGGCGGCGTTTCCTGGGTTTCACCGGCAAGGGCCTTGAGGATCGTCTTGTCTGGCATGGGCTGTCCTTCCTTGTTGACACTGTTCGTCCCCTCACGGCGACACATTGTCAAGCGCGGGGCGCTTGTCAGGACAGTGTGACACGGCTAATCCTTTCGCCATGACAACGCAATTGCCCAGCCCCGCCTCTCCTCTCAAGATCGGCACCCGCGGATCGCCCCTTGCCCTTGCGCAGGCCCACGAGACCCGTGATCGCCTGATGCGGGCCTTTTCACTGCCCGACGAAGCGTTCGAGATCGTGGTGATCAAGACAACTGGCGACAACCGCGCCATGATCGATGCCGACCGCCCGCTGAAAGAGATTGGCAACAAGGGCCTGTTCACCAAGGAAATCGAAGACGCGATGATCGAGGGGCGCATCGATATCGCCGTACATTCGATGAAAGACATGCCCACCGAACAGCCGCCGGGGCTGATGCTGGATTGCTACCTCCCGCGTGAGGATACGCGCGATGCTTTTGTCAGTGTCACGGCCGATGGGCTGCATGGCCTTCCCGAAGGTGCGGTTGTCGGCTCGTCCTCGTTGCGGCGCAGGGCGCAGATCCTGAACAGGTTTCCGCACCTCAAGGTGGTCGAGTTCCGCGGAAATGTGCAGACCCGCATGAAAAAGCTGAATGATGGCGTGGCGCAGGCGACATTCCTGGCGATGGCTGGGCTGAATCGGCTTGGCATGGCCGATGTCGCGCGTGCAGCCATCGCGCCCGAAGATATGTTGCCCGCCATCGCGCAAGGAGCAATCGGAATCGAGCGGCGCAGCGACGACCTGGATGCCGCGGCCATGCTCGAAGCGATCCATGACGGGCAAACCGGCCAGCGGCTGGCCGCCGAGCGCGCGTTTCTGGCTGCGCTGGACGGGTCGTGTGACACCCCGATCGCGGGCCTGGCCGAGCTGGATGGAAACACCCTGCGCCTGCGCGGTGAAGTACTACGCCCCGACGGGTCCGAGCGGCTCGGAGCAGACCGCAGCGCGCCCATTTCCGATGGCGTGGCGCTGGCAGAGGCCATGGCCCAGGATCTTCTGGACGAGGCGGGGCCAGGCTTTTTCGAGTGGCGCGAGGGCTGAAGGCCCCGCGCGCGCAAAGCATCGAAAAAGCGCGATTTCCGGCTTGACCGCGCGGGCGCCTTCCCATAAATCCCGCGTCACCCAGTGGCGGAGTAGCTCAGGTGGTTAGAGCAGCGGAATCATAATCCGCGTGTCGGGGGTTCAAGTCCCTCCTCCGCTACCATTTTTCTCGATATTGACGTTTACAGGCGCCGGATCTTGTTGGGGGCTCCTGATATCGTTGTTCTCAAGTATGCACCGCGAAGAAGCCGCGCGCGTGTTGCTGATCCCCATGTCACCCCTCCGGCGCTTGCCGTTGCGCCCTTTTGAAGAAATGCCGCGTAGTTTGCTCTCGTGCGCCCTTGTCGGTCATAACCGCACTGCGCATCTCGTTGTCTTGCTGAAACATCCTGACTATGCCCTGAAAGAATGCCTTCGAGAACGCGCTGTAGACGACATGCGCTGGAATATTGCGCATCATATCGAGCATCTCGTCGTCAAGAATCTCACGGTTCACCCGCTCGAAGCGCAGGAAGTCTTCGCGCGTGGGGTTACCATGAGTGTCTCGAAGTCCTCGCCGAGCTTGATCAAGGGCAACAAGCGGACATGATCCACTGGTCTGGTGGGGCCTTCGATGCCAAAGATACCGCGACCTACAGCATCATCGCACGCCTTGACCGCCTTGCGAAGAAATGGGCGCCAAGGTCAGCTTAAATCAAAGCACAAAAGGACGCGAGCTGAGAAATTCCGCCATCCGCAGCCTGCGCCCGATGGTTGCAAAAAGCCTGCGTGGTCATGTCATTCAGTTTTCGGACAGCCGGCTCGGTCAGCCCCTTGACCCATGACGCCCCGAGGCCTTATCTGCCGTCCAATGCGTTCTGCGATGGCGTCGCTTTCACATACGCATTTACCCCAAATCCTGAACCGTGTCCTGAACGCCCGGACATCACTCGCCCGAAGCCGTTCGGGCCGTTGGAATATGGAGTGATGACCATGACATTCGTCCCGACATCGCCGCGCCGCGGCGCGCTTTTCGAGAACAGCTCCGTCGTCGGCATGATGTGCATGACTGTCGCGATGCTACTGCTTCCGATCGGTGACACGCTGTCCAAGCTGCTGACGGCCCATCTTTCCGCCGTAGAGGTGGCAACGGCGCGCCTCGTGGCGCAGGGTCTGTGCCTGCTCCCGATTGCTATCGTGATGCGCAACCGCCTGCGCGGACCGATGTTATCGCCGGTCGTCGCACTTTCCGGCGCGCTGGTTATGGTGACACTAATCAGCCTGATCTGGGCGTTCTCGGTCATGCCGATCGCCACGGCCATCGCGATCTTCTTCGCGGAGCCGCTGATCCTGACGGCCCTCGTCGGCCCGCTTCTTGGCGAAAAGGTCGGCGCGCGGCGCATGATCGCTGTCGTGTTCGGATTGCTCGGCGTCCTGATCATCATTCGCCCCGGCGGCGAGTTGGGGCCGATGGCCTTTCTGCCGCTTCTGGCAGCCTTTTGCTATGCGCTGAACATGATTGTCCTGCGCAAGGCGTCAGGTTCCCGGTCGAGCCTGACTGTCCAGTGTGGCGCCACGTTCTATGCCGGCCTTGGTCTGATCTTGATTTCCTTGGGGCTGGGAGCGACAGGACATCTGGAGCCTTCGTACACCAGCCTGCCAGGCTGGGTTTGGGGGGCAATCATTGCATCTGGCGGCCTTGCCGCCGCCAGCTTCATCCTGATTGCCGAAGCGTTCCGCCAGGCAGAGGCAGGTTTGCTCGCCCCGTTCCAGTATCTCGAGATCATCGGGGCAACGGTTGCAGGCTACGTGGTGTTTGCAGATATCCCGGACGGCCCGACCTGGGCAGGCATCACGATCATCCTGACCTCCGGACTGTATGTGTTCTGGCGTGAGCAAGCCCCGAACAATCGCGCCGGTATGCGCCCGAGGCGGCGCAGAACACGCCGCATCAGATCACGCTGACACCCTTGGGGCGAACCCTATTCATGGCGCCGTGGGTGTCCGGGTGACAGGGATCGATTTCATGAAGCCGAGCTTTAACTTGCCTTGGATCAGGGCCTCTGGAGTGAGCAAAATCGGTCTCGTGTCCGTCGCCAGAATTTTTCGGAACGCTGAGGCAGTATCGTAACGGTGGTGCTGGTTCGATTTCCGTTTCAGTTTTGGCGGCAGCGTTTTGGTGCTGCACGCGGCGTTTTCGGAACGTCCGTGTATTGATCTACCCGAGCACCGGGCACGAGAAATCGCGGCCGCGGTGAAAAGGCTGGGTAATCTGCAGCTGTTGCCTTCCCAGGAAAACCTAGAGAAAGAGGGCATGCCCTTCGAGGCCTGGATCACAAGCCGGAATGCGGCCTATCGCGGCGGCCACCTGATCGAGGATGAAGCTGACCTCTGGACCACGAAAATGCTGCCCGAGTTCGTGCGGAGCCGGGAGTGGCTCATCAGGCAGAAGCTGCTGGCTCTGACCCCGCGAACCGTGCAGGGCAATGCGCATCGGAATTTTGAAAGAACCGTCCCCTAAACTCTCTGACAAGGGGTGGAAACTAGCCAGGGAACACCTGATTGATGGCTCCCGCTGGCCGCACGTCACGTCGGCTGACATCGCGTGCCGGGCACCTCTATCTTGCGTCGCGCCCTCGGTTGAACAAATTTGCATGTGGCGATTTTTGTCAATATATCGAATGAGAAAGGGTCGTCATCGGGCGACGCGGGGTTGTCATGACCAAATTTCCGACACTGTCTCGAGCGGCTTTCAAAGCCTATGATCATCTGTCGCTGCCGGTTTGGATGTTTTCGACGGAGACGCTTCGTATCTTGAGCGCGAACGCGGCAGCGCAAAGCTGGATCGGCTATGACGCGCGGACATTACAGGAAATGACCATCGCCGATCTGCGCCCCGAAGCCGACCGGGCGAGGATCGTCGAACAAGTTCGCCGTTTCGATGGAACGCAGGCCGATGCTGGAGCCTGGACCATCATTACTCGGTCAGGCGAACATCGCACCGTATCCTTCACCTGGAGCAAAGTTACCTTTGAAGGGGCTGAGGCGATCGTCGCGAGTATTTGCGACCTCACGCAGATCACCCAGGTCGAAGCACTGGCCGATACCCTGTCTGCCCGGCTACGGAGCACATTGGAAGGGATGCATGATGCTTTTTTCCTTCTGGATGAAAATTGGCAATTTGCGTTCATCAACTCCACTGCTGAGGAACTTCTGCAAAGAACGCGACAGAACCTCCTAGGCAAGTCCGTCTGGCAGGAATTCCCGGAAGCTGTCGGTAGCGGGTTCGAAGAGAACTACCAACGTGCGGTTGCCGAAGGATGTGCTGTCCGTTTCGAGGCGTACTTCTCCCCGCTTGAGAAGTGGTTCGAAGTCAATGCCGATCCCACCCCCGCAGGGCTCGCGGTGTACTTCCGGGACGTCACCCGGCAGCGCGCCCGGAACATGCAGCTGCGGCTGCTCGAAGCCGCGGTTGACCAGCAAAGCGATGTTCTGATCATTACCGATGCTTCGATAGAGCCCCCCGAAGGTCCGCGCATCGTCTATGTCAACGACGCATTCGAACGGGCCACGGGTTACACCCGCGAAGAAGCGATCGGGCAGACTCCCCGGTTGCAGCAGGGGCCGGGGACTAGCCGCGCGACGCGGGCCCGTATCCGCACAGCGCTTGAGCGCGGTGAGGGGATCGAGACAGAAATCCTGAATTATCGCAAGGACGGGGCGGCGTTCTGGAAGGACCTGAGTATTCATCCGCTTCGTAACGAAGACGGCCAGATCACGCACTGGATTGCTGTCGAGCGGGACTTCACAGCGCGAAAGCAGGTAGAGGAAGCCCTACGCGCCAACGAGGAGCGCTTCCGTATGGTCGCAAAATCCACCGGCAGTGCCATTGGCGACTGGGATTTGACAACAGACACCCAATGGTGGAGCGACGGATTTGCCGAAATCACGGGCTTTGACCCGGACGAAACCGAGTCATTTCACGCAGCTTGGCGTGACCGTGTGCATAAAAATGACCTTGAAAATTACGACACGGCTTGGCGCAAGTTCCTTTCGGGAGAAATTTCAGAATTGCACGAGAGGTATCGCGTAAAACGGCCCGACGGCACATGGGTGCTTATCGAGGATCACGCCTTTGCCACTCGTGATGAACACGGTAACGTCATCCGTGCTCTTGGATCGATCACCGACGTAACCGAACGGGAGAAGCTCGAAGAGAGTCTGCGCCAGGCCCAGAAAATGGAGGCGGTTGGCCACCTGACCGGCGGTGTCGCGCATGATTTCAACAATTTGCTGACGATCATTATGGGCAATGCAGAGATCTTGGAAGAAAAGCTGAGAGATATGCCGCACCTGCAAAGACTGGCCAGGATGTCTCTGGACGCAGCCGATCGCGGTGCGGACCTTACCAACCGCCTGCTTGCCTTCTCACGCAAACAAGCCTTGGATCCCAAGATCCTCGACATCGCGCCATTGATCCAGAGTATGGACGTGCTGTTGCGTCGAGTGCTCCCCGAGACCATCGATATCGAGATCGTCCGGTCAGGCGGCCTGTGGAAGATCGAGGCAGACGCGTCGCAACTCGAGTCGGCGCTTCTCAATCTTGCGGTGAACGCCCGCGATGCCATGCCGGACGGAGGCAGTCTGACCATCGAGACGGCCAATGCCATGCTTGATGATGACTATGTGGCCGTGGAGCCGGATGTCAGACCGGGGCAGTATGTGGTAATTATTGTGACTGACACTGGCACTGGAATGCCGCCCGACGTGCTCGCACGCGTGTTCGAGCCCTTTTTCACCACCAAGGAGGTGGGCAAGGGGTCGGGGATGGGATTGAGTATGGTCTTCGGGTTCGTCAAGCAATCCGGCGGACATATCCGGGTCTATTCGGAGATGGACGAAGGAACCGCGATCAAGATGTATTTCCCGCGGGCTCGGACCGAGGAGGAAAACGTCGCGATCGTCAACTCCGGTCGGAAGATCACCGGTGGAACAGAAACCATTCTGGTGGTCGAAGATGACGGCGCTGTGCGCGATTATGTGTCGGCACAGCTTAAGTCGCTGGGCTATAATGTGCTTGAAGCATCCGCGGGCGCAGAGGCCATGGACATCTTGGGCCAGACGGCTCAAATCGATTTGCTGTTCACTGACGTGGTGATGCCCGGCGGCATGGGCGGCCGGGAACTCGCGGAAGCAGCGCGCCAGCTTCGACCAAACCTGAAGGTTTTGTTCACATCAGGCTACACCGAAAACTCTATCGTCCACCAGGGACGCCTGGACCCGGGCGTCAAGCTGCTTAACAAACCCTATCGGCGCGAACACTTGGCCGCGAAGATACGTCAGGTGTTGGACGAAAGAGAGTGACTTGTGCGAGTGTCTGGCCTCAGGATCTATGGGGCAGATTTGAGGATTTCGTAACGGCGGATTTCTGGCGCATCGCAGCCACCAAGGCGCGAAGATGAACAAGGAATCCGGAACATCGAAGGACGCGGCCTACAAGCCGGTCGCGCGGAAGGCCGGGCTGGCGCAAACGAAGTCCAATGCCTGGTCATTGAACTGAGAATTCAACACTTCGCGGAACCGCTCTCGCCATGAAGGCTGAAGATTGCGTCCGCCGTCTCGATGTCGACCATGGCGTGGGCGTGCATGGCCTCGAGGAAGAACGCGACCCAGCCTGTCTATTCTCCGGTTGCGGAAACCGCGCGCGCATACGTTCGATGTAATCTTTAACACCTTCGGCGCGCGCATCGCCGCGAAAGGCCCCGGCCGCCAGACCGCCGAAATCCACATCCGCATGGCCCTGATGGACCGCTTCAGCGCCCTTGGCCGTCTCTCACGTCGTCCGCATGGCATGACGTCAGTGGACATTGGAGCTCACGCCTCAGGCGGGGGCAGAACAACAACGCCACAGCCACCACACATTTTTGCACAAACGTGGCACGTTTTCTGAGATCCGGGCCAAAAGACGGCGAAAGTCTGGTCTCATGTAGGTGTCGTCGGTGAATTGGCCGATGCACATACTGGGGGTAAGAAAATGATCAGGACGATGCTTGTTGGGGCTGACCGGGCACTTCTCAATGAAACCGCGGATTTGCTGCGCCACGCTGGGAGTCAGACATTGGTCGTCGCTGATGTCGGACGCGCCGAAAAGGAACTCTTGAGGTTCCGGCCCGAAATGATCGTGGTCTCGCTCGACGATCCCGAGGCCAGCGGCTGGAAGTTAATGTTCCGGCATGGTTTCAATGGCGGTGCACAGGTGATCGCGATCACGGCCAATGGCGAGGCCTCTCAGGAATTGACGGTGCTGCGCCTTGGCGCGCTGGATTACGTTCGCTTGCCGGTATCGCCCGAAGTACTCTTCGCCCGGATAACGTTCCGCGCGCGTCCGGTCGACAAGAAGAGTGAGCACATCGTGGAACGGGGCCTAGAGGTGCCGAGCAAGCGTGGTACGCTTGTCATGGACAAAAGCCGGTTTCAGTCGTTCTGGCTGGAAAGCGAGCTGTTCCTGACCAAGACGGAGTTCGATCTTCTCCATGCGCTTGCCCGTCATGACGGAGTGGTCAAGTCGCGCGAACAGCTGATTGAAATCGTATACGACTATGGCCATCAGGGTGGTGTCAACGACCGCAATATCGACAGCCACATAAAGCGTTTGCGCAACAAGTTTCGCAAGTTCGACCCCGCGTTCGACGGCATCGAAACTATCTATGGGATTGGTTACAAGCTGAGTCTCGACCGCGCACGCCGCGCAAAGCAGAATTCACTGCCGTTTCAGGATACCAAGCGTGTCGGGTATTCCGCTCGAACAGGGATGTCAAATGTCGTTCCTGTGTCGCAATCGGTGATGCGCGCGGCTCGACAATGACAACATTACAAGGGGCGAAGGGTGCCCTCCGTGGTCGAGCGTGGTCGTCAAGTGAATTGCTTCCAGGTGACATCATCAAGCGCCGCTTGTTCACGCGCTCGACCAACTTGGGGTCGCCTGCCGATTTGTAAATCGGCAGGCAATATGGCTTTATCGATAGCGTGGAAGCCCCGTCACGATCCCGAACCACGGAAACACCACGGTCTGCCAGTTGGAAGGCCGAGCCATGGGCCGGTTGTTCGGTGAGCTGGTCGCGACCCTGTCCTCCCCTGACGTTGTCGGCGAGATCATCTGGCAGGCCGCCAACGAAACCGGGGATCGCCTCCGCCTCCGCACGGGCCAGGATGCACATCCTATACTCGAAGACCGAAAGATCAGAGAGGACGCGACGTTCACAGGCGGGCTCAAGAACCTGATGGGGAGCTGACGTCAGCCTTCCGAGCAATCACACATCGGAGTTGGGTAGCCGAAGGGGCAGGGCGCGGGTTCAACGGCCGGCCGCCATCATTCTAAAGGTGGGATGGCGTTTTGCGTAAATTGGGCGTGATCCCCATCGAGAACGCGGCGCACCTTGGTTGCCAGCTCCAGCCGGGTATAGGGTTTGCTCAACAGGGCGACGCCTGGATCGAGCCGTCCCTGATGGACAATCGCGTTCTCGGTGTAGCCCGAGGTGAACAACACCTTCAGGGACGGTCGAGCCGATTGCGCCTGTTCAGCAAGTTCGCGCCCGTTCATACCCCCCGGCATGACGATGTCTGTCAGCAAGAGGTCAATGTCTTCGTGCGTTTGCATGACTTCAAGCGCCTCTGGGCCAGACATTGCCTCACTCACCCGGTAACCCAATGAAACAAGCTGGTTCTTGAGGTGTTGGAGCACTAGGTCATCATCCTCAGCAATCAGAATATGCTCTGTTCCTCCTGTCAGCGGAACCTCGACCGCTGGCTTGACATCCGTTTCTTGTTCGATTGGCAGGCGTGGAAAATAGAGCTTCACCGACGTGCCCTCATTGGGCTCGGAATATATCTTAATGTGTCCACCCGACTGCTTGGTGAACCCAAACACCATGCTCAACCCGAGACCGCTTCCCTTGCCTACGTCCTTGGTGGTGAAAAACGGCTCGAAGGCCTGCCGGAGCGTCTCAGGATCCATCCCCTTGCCGGTGTCGGACACGCAGACCATGATATGCTCGCCCGGCTCGACTTCGCTGTGGCGGGCAGCGTAATGATCGTCCAGCACGACATTGGCGGTCTCGATGGTAATTTTTCCACCGTCCTCCATGGCGTCGCGCGCGTTGACAATGAGGTTGAGCAGGGCCGTGTCCAATTCCCCGGCATCGATTTCAGCGATGCCGAGTTCAGGGTCGAGTACGCATTCGATCTCGGTGCTTTCAGGTACGGTGCGGCGAATGAGTGGTTGCATCGATTCGATCAATTGGTTCAAGTCGGTCAGTCTCGGATCCAGTGGCTTGCGACGTGCAAACGCCAGCAGGCGACCGGTCAACTGGGCGCCACGCTCCGCCGCGGACATTGTGACTTCCGCCATCTGACGAATTTTCGGGTCGCTCGCCATTTCTGAGATCAGCTCCGCGTTGCCGAGAATGACAGTCAGCAGATTATTGAAATCATGAGCGACACCGCCCGTCAGATGACCGACTGCCTCCATCTTCTGGGACTCCCGAAGCTGGCGCTCGATTTCCTTTCGTTCGGTTATGTCGCGTTCGACAGAGATCCAGTGAGTGTAACTGCCGGTCTCATCGGCAACGGGCGATATCTCGAGCTCGAGCCAGAACGGCTCGCCTGATTTCGTATAGTTGACGAGTTCGGCGCGCACCGGTTTCAAGGCGATCAGGGCGGCCCGAATGCGATCAAGCTCCGACCGATCGGTCTCTGGCCCCTGGAGAATCCGCGGAGTGGTCGCCAGCGCTTCTTCACGCGAGTAACCCGTCCGTCGTTCGAAGGCAGCATTGGCATAAACGGTGCGCGGATGGTCGGGGCCGCTGATCGGTTCTGCTTCGGTGATCAGGATGATATCATCGATACGATCGATTGCCGCTTGAAGCAGCCGCAGCTGGCTTTGCCTTTCGTATTCATCCGTGTAGTCGCGGAAGTACACGGCCAACCCCTCGCGGGTGGCATGCGCACTGACCTCGAACCACTTTTCCAGCGGCGCGAAATACGCCACGAAGGACTGGCTTTGTCCGGTTTCCAGAACTGAATTATAGTAATGCTCGAAATCCGTCCCCACCGCCTCTGGGAACTCTTCCCAGATGTTCCGACCAATCAAATCACTGTCGGAGCGCTCCATCAGGCGCAATGCGGTGGAGTTGGCATAGCGGAAATGCCACTCCTGATCGAGAATCATGAAGCCGTCGCCGATCGAGTTGATGACATCCTGCAGTTCCGCATCGCGCCTTTCTGCCTCACTTCGAGCTGCCATAAGGTCGGACACGTCCTGGAAGGCACCATGGGCGCCATTGATGGTGCCGTCGCCGCCATAGACTGGCTGGCCCGCGGAGCGAATCCACACAACATTTCCGTTCGCATTGCAAATGCGGAAGATGTCGTCGAACGGCTGGCCTTTTTCGACGCAGTCGCCGAACAATTTTGCGATGCGGGCACGGTCTTCCTCTACGTAGTAGTTTAAGCCGTCTTCCAGCGATGGCTGTGTGCCAGGGGGCTCTCCGTGGATAAGCGCAGTTTCGTCGCTCCATTCGATTTCCCGCTTTACGGCATCATAGCGCCAGCCTCCGAACTGGGCCATTTGGCCGGCAATACGCAAAAGCGAAGCGGAGCGTTCCAATTCTTCTTCTGCGGCACGGCGATGCTTGATGAGCTCGTTGAACGCGCGGCCAACCTCTCCGATCTCGTCATCGGCAGTGTCTGGCGCGCGCGCATCCGGTTGCCCTTGGTCGATCGCTTTAATCGTCCGGGCGAACGCGCGTAGTGGTCCTCCGATTCGCTGGTAGATCAGCGCAAAGCTGCCAACCGTGGCGAAGAGGAAAAATGATGCAACGGACGCGAAAGATGCGGCGACCCAGAATGCCCGGTCTGCAATCTGCTCTTGCCGCTGTTTCAGCGCCTCACTGACAGCGGCATCCAGTGCGATGCCGTGGCTGGCAATATTGGAGTCTGCAAGTTTCGAGAAATAGTCGTCGGCATTGGCACGCGCGAAAGGACCAAGGTAATCTGCGCGGTCTCGCGGAACCAAAGGATCGAGGTCGGTCAGGATCATGTCGATGGCCTTGACGGCATTGCGGGCATCCGGAAACTCGTTGCTGAGCGATTTCAAATCCGTCTGTAAACGACGCGCTTTGGCTACGAATGCCTCGTAGAGCTTTTGATCTGTCCCCGAGAGCGCGATCGCGTCGGCTCCAACCGATATGGCGCTAACCTCTCGTTGAACCTGCAAAAGAAACGCAAGCTGCTGCTGTTCTTTATGAAGGCGGTCCAGCAGAAAAAACGACACCCCGGACAATGCAAGAAAACTCATCAGGCCAAGGGCGAGGCAAATTTGCGAAAGGCGAACGAGGCTCATTTGTCCTGCCTGCCGCTGTCTTTTGGGATATACGGTATGGTCACCGCTTCCGGAGCGATGGCGGCCAACGGCGCGGGAGCAACCATGTCCATGAAGCTGGGTACTTCCCTGTCGTTCGTTCTTGTATCCGTGAGGGCCCAGACCAGTTGCTGTTGGTAGCTGGCGATCAGCGACCAGTCGAGCGTCACGTCGAACAGAAGATCGACCTCCCCGTTTCTCTGAGTCGAGTTCGCGCCGGAGATGCGCGCCGCATGTGCAGAAAAGGCTGCCTCCGGGTTTGCCTGGATCCAGACAACAGCGTCCCGATACGCGCGCAGGATATCCTGGGTATGGCCAGGATCGGTCTCTGCGGTTTCACGCCGCGTGACGAGCAACCAGCGTGAGACGTAGCGGCCAGTATCTGGCTGCTCTTTCAGGCGGTCGCCGAAGCGGTTGCGAAGCTGACCCGCCCACGGATCCCATACGCTGACGGCGTCGATCCGACCGGAAGCCAGCGCATCGCCCATTTCCTCGGGGTCAATATCCAGCAAGCTGTAGTCGCTTTCAGAGATGCCTGCGATCCTGGCGATCACGTGAAGAACATAATCAGCATTGGAGCCGTGCGGCACCCCAATGGTCCGCCCGCGCAGCGCTTCGTCCATAGGAACGTCACCAACATCGAGCAGCATCAAATGAACCACGGGGCGCGCATGCGACAGGTTGGCCAAGATCACCGGGGAGTCCGGGCCGTCACGTACGGGATTGGCAAGTGCATCGAAGACCAGTGGGGTCATGGCCATAAGCGCGAAATCTATCTCCCCCGCACGCAGCCTGCGCAGATTCTCACGCCCGGAACCGCTGAATATGACTTCGACATCCGCGTGATGACGCGCGAAATGCCCGTCACGCTCTGCGATGAAAGTTGGCAAGTCACCAAGATACTCAACTCCGCCGATCCGTATCGGGTCAGCGAGTGCGGTCTGGCCAGAGAGCGCTGCCGTCGACACGAACAGCCAAAAGAAAAGATGGAAAAATGCAGATGAGCATCGGTACCAAGCGCCTCTTTCTTCGCTCCTTGAGGTACAGTCGCCACGCATGGATTCTCTCATTTCAAAAGCTGTTGCTGCCGGCTTCCGCGTAACGTGTTGGCGAAGTCGAGTCTGCGAGGCCGCGCGACCAGCAAACCACATCGCTGCAAGTAATCCTAAAGAATAGTGTGAAACAGTCTTTCATTCAAAACAAGCCGGAGCGTGCTAGAGGTCGGCCATGCGCCCAATAAGAGGAAATGTTTGTGTTGCCAGATGCTTAGCCCTCATGATCGCGGACACGGTCGTTGGAGGGCAGCGAAAACGCGTATCCAACCCCGTGAACCGTTCGTATATAGTGAGAGCGCCTCGACGGAGCGGGTATCTTGCTTCTCAACCGGCTCACCAGACTATCGACTGCGCGATCGTAACTTTCCCAATCACGCCCCTTGATGGCGTTCATCAACTGGTCTCGGGTGAGCACCTGTCCTCGACGGTTCAGCAATGCGGCGAGCAGGTTGAACTCTGCGGTGGTCAGCTCGATTTCGCCCCCGTGAGGCGCGAATAGAAGTCGGGCACCAAGATCAAGTCTGTAATCATCGAACTGAATGGTGCTTGTCGTGTCAGCCGTACTATCCGTGGTAGCATGGGCGACGTCTTGTTGCACGACCCGGTGCCTTTGCGTTCTGCGCAAAACAGCGTGGACGCGGGCCACCAACTCGCGCAACTTGAACGGTTTGGTGATGTAATCATCCGCCCCAATCTCAAGACCAACGATACGATCGGTATCCGCCCCACGTCCGCTCACAATAATGACGCCGCAAGCCGGATTTTGGGACAATTCCTGAATCAAGGACAAGCCGTTGCCATCCGGCAAACCAAGATCAATGATGTAAATGTCGAAAGCTTGCTCGGCTTGCTTGTTCTGAAATTCCGAGATTTTGCTGACCGTGCATACGTCACACCCGTACTCGGACAGGGCCATCTCAAGTAGTTCTGTAATCTGAATCTCGTCATCGAGAACCAGCACATTTGGACGCACCACGAGCAAATCCTTTCCGCTTGGTCAGCCATGAACGGCAAACCAGTCTATCAAATATTTATCATTTTTACACAACGTTTTAAAGCCTTTCGGATTGAGGGTCAGGGCTTCGGTAACGGGGGCCTGGCGGTCAAGCGTTTTTGCACAAATGATTGATCCGCCGAAGCGGTGCTATCTGCTCTGTTCGTGTCCGTCTGACCTGCCTTCTTTCGCGGTTTTCTGTTGGAGTCCTTCTTACCCGCCCCCTTTTTGAAGACCATTCGCAAGTCGAGCTTGTTACCTTTTGATCCGACCCCCAACGTTGGACCGCCCTTGGCGAGAGTTTTCCGCCTCGATCAGGGTGACAGGCTGGTGATGCCCCCGATTTCGTCAGCGTGATCGGGGTTTTTTTGGCAATCGCGCCGTGCGGACGTTCCTCATTGTAGAATCGACGCCAAGCCATTGGCGCGCGCGCCGGCCGCCATCGGTGATGATTTCAACTTCAGATATGAGCAGGTGCTCAGGGACGCGCCTCAGCCTTCTGCTTCAGGCCCAGTGGACCTGTCACGTATTTGTGCCGCTCCAGGTGCTCGTTTAAGCCACTTTCCGTTCGAAGGCGACCGGGCTTTTCCAGCCCAATGCTGAGTGCCGTCGA
>NZ_JAMQGO010000014.1 GCF_023703375.1 Lutimaribacter degradans | reverse complement strand
CTGATCGCCCCGATCGCCATGGAAGACGGCCTGCGCTTCGCCATCCGCGAAGGCGGTCGCACCGTCGGCGCCGGCGTCGTCTCCAAGATCATCGAGTAACGAGACGTTCGTGAGTTAAGCGTTGCCAAGGCATTTTCGTCGCCCTGGCAACGCCTGGCACCTGGCCCTGGCAACGCCTGGCACCTGGGCAGCCTGGCACGGTTTCCGTGGCAGGCTGTTTCTTTTGCAAAAGGCAGACCAAGAGAGAAGCGCCGGCGCGGTTGCGCCATTACGCGCAAGATCCGATCCCGATTACTATCGACACCTCCACGGATCGCCGGGGCAACCACGGCGGACCAAGGCTTTATTGACATTTGTTAAATAAAATTTACACCGGCGACATGGATATCCGACGCCGCCGCACGCGTTTGCGGCTTCAGACCGCGCTACGCTCTCTCCTTTCCGAGAAATGCCTCGCCGATATCTCGGTCGGGGAGCTGTCGCAACGTGCCGGCGTCACGCGTCCGACTTTCTATTCGAACTATTCCGATCTGGCGGCGATGCTTGGCGAATACCTCGATGGGCTTCTGGCCGAGATCGAGACCCGTCACGAGGCGCTTTTGGCCGAACAGGAAGACAGCGCGCAAGAAGGCCGGCTTGCCAAGATATCAGCGCGTATCTTTGCCGATCTCGACCGCGACGATCCACGCCTGCACACGCTTTTGCAGGGTGTCCCCGCGTTGACGCCCGAGGCCAGGTTCGCCGCCTTGGTCGAGCGGATGATAAAACGGGGTGCCCGGCACGATATGCCCGCACCGACGGCGCTGGAAACGACCGTTGCCGCGCATTTCTACACGGGTGCCTTTCTCGGTATGGTACGGCTTTGGGTCTCGCGACCCAATGGAGTGACGGCCGATGAGCTGGGCAGGGATTTCGCCCGCATCGTGTTTCACGGTCGCCACGGCGGCCAGGTTTCCAAGGGGTCTGCATGAAACAGGTTTTCCTTCTGGTCCTTTCGCTTGGTCTTGCAATGCCCGCGCATGCGCAGCAGGCAGACGTGCCACGCCCGGCCAAGTTGATGACGCTGGCCGAGGATGACAGCACGGTAAGCCGCCAATTCTACGGCCGGGTCCGTGCGCGCGCGACTGTCGATCTCGCCTTCCAGGTAAGCGGGCAGATCACCGAATTCGCCGTTTCCGAGGGCGAACGCCTCGCGCGGGGGGGCGTCATCGCGCAGCTTGATCAGCGATCCTACCAGCGTAGTTTGCGGCAGGCCGAGGTGAACCTGGACAAGGCGCATCGCGACCTGGAGCGGCTGGAGCAGCTGTCTTCCGACAATGTGCCCGAGGTGCAGATCAAGGACGCCGAGACAAACGTGAACCTGGCGCAGATCGCTGTCGAACAGGCCAAGGAACAATTAGAAGACGCGACGCTGGCCGCGCCCTATGATGCGCTGGTCGCACGGCGCGAGGTTGCGAATTTCAGCACCGTTTCGGCCGGTCAGCCGGTCGTCAGGTTGCACGACATGTCCGAAATGCGGGTCGACATTGACGTGCCCGAAGTGCTGTTCCGGCGTCTTGGTGGCGCGGAGCGCAAGTTCGAGATCCACGCGTCATTCCCCGGTGACGAGACCCGGTACCCGCTTGTCATTCGCGAGTACGAGGCCGAAACGGCCGAGGTCGCGCAGACCTTTCGCGTGACACTCGCCTTTGTAGACGAGGTGGGCGATGGCATACTGCCGGGCTCGGCTACGACGGTCACTGTCGCGACGGCCGGTGCGCGCGGCAGCGCCCTGACAGTGCCTGAAACGGCGCTTGTGTTCGACCCAAACAGCACGCCCGCCGTTTTCGTCTATGCGCCCGAGGGTGACAATTCCGACATCGGCACGGTGTCGTCCGTCCCTGTCGAGATCGAACTGCGCGAAGATGGCAGCCTGGTTCTGGTCGACGGGCCCCCACCCGGCACCGAGATCGTCGCCACCGGGGCCTCGCTTCTTGAAGATGGCCAGCTTGTGCGCCGCTTCACCGGCATCGGGGAGTGAAGCCCATGTCTGTCGCACGCGCATCCATCGACAAGGCCCTCATCACGTGGCTGCTTATGTTCGGTTGTCTTCTGGGCGGCCTGTGGGGTTTTTCAACGATTGGTCGGCTCGAAGATCCGTCATTCTCGATCAAGACGGCCGTCATCATCACCCAGTACCCGGGCGCATCGGCCGAGGAGGTGGCGCGCGAGGTTTCCGAGCCGCTGGAATCGGCGATCCAGCAGATGGCCGAGGTCGATCACATAACCTCGTCCAACAAGCCCGGCGTGAGCCGGATCACCGTCGAGGTCGAGAATATTCATGGCCCGGATGACCTGCCGCAAATCTGGGACGAATTGCGTAACAGGGTTGGTGACGCGCGCGCCTCGTTACCGCAGGATGCCAACGAGCCGCAGGTCAATGACGGGTTCGGCGATGTCTACGGGCTGTTCTTCGCGGTAACGACGCCCGGTTTCACCGATGCCGAAAGACACGACCTGGCAGATTTCCTGCGGCGTGAATTGCTGACGGTCGAGGGCGTGGCGGATGTCACGCTCGACGGTTTGCCTGATGAGGCGATCTATGTCGAACCCGAGCCCGCTATCCTGACCAATCTCGGGCTGCCACCGGCCGCGATCATCCAGGCGATTACCACTGCCAACAGCGTGACACCGGCCGGCTCGGTCAGCCGCAACGGGCAGGATATCCGTATAGAGGCGCCGGTCGGCTCGGACACGGTTCAAGAGATCCAGAGCCTTACCATCGGGGTCGGCGGCGAGGTGATCGACCTGACCGATGTAGCGCGCGTCTATCGTGACCGCGTGGCCGAACCGGGGCTGATCGTGCGCTTCGATGGCGAGGAGGCGTTTACCATCGGGGTCTCTGCCAAAGAGGGGCTGAATATCGTCGATGTGGGGCATCGGGTCGATGCGCGGCTTGACCAATTGATGGCTGATACGCCCTACGGTGTGCAATTGCACCCGATCTACCAGCAACATCTCGTCGTCGAGGAGGCGTCGGACGCTTTCCTTCTCAACCTCGCCATGTCGGTCGCCATCGTCGTGATCGTGCTTGCCCTGTTCATGGGCTGGCGCGCTGCGGTGGTGGTTGGCACCACGTTGCTGCTGACGGTTGTCGGAACCGTTTTCTTCATGGCGCTTTTCGGGATCGAGATGCAGCGTATCTCGCTTGGTGCGCTGATCATCGCGATGGGTATGCTTGTCGATAACGCGATCGTCGTGGCCGAAGGCATGCAGGGCGACATGGCGCAAGGCAAGTCGGCGCATGACGCGGCCGGCGACGTGGCCGACAAGACCCAGATACCGCTGCTGGGGGCGACGATCATCGGCATCATGGCCTTTGTGGGTATCGGCCTCAGCCCGGATGCAACCGGCGAGTTCCTGTTTTCTTTATTCGCCGTGATCGGCATCTCGCTCCTGCTCTCGTGGGTGCTTGGGGTGACGGTCACGCCGCTGCTTGGGCACTATTTTTTCAAAAGAGGAACGGGTGGCGCCGGTGGCCAGTATGACGGCCCGATTTTCCGCGCCTACGCCGCCTCGCTTCGGTTGGCGCTGCGGTTGCGCTGGCTGGTGGTTGTCGGCCTTATAGGGCTGACGGCTGTCTGCTTCGTGGCGTTCGGCCAAGTGAAGCAACAGTTCTTTCCCGACAGCAACACGCCGATCTTCTACGTGCACTACAAGCTGCCACAAGGCGCGGGAATCGCGCGCACGGCCGACGACATGGCGGTGATCGAGAATTGGCTTGAGGCACGCGACGACGTTGTTTCTTACACGACATTCGTCGGCGGCGGCGCTTCGCGGTTCATGCTGACCTATGCCGGTGAAGAACGGCTGCCCACTTATGGCCATGTCATCATCCGTACTGGCACCATCGCCGAAATTCCGCCGCTGCGCGATGACCTTGAAACGTTTGGCCGGCAGGCGCTGCCTCAGGGCGAGTTCAGGACTGAGCGTCTTGCCTTTGGCCCCGGCGGCGGCACGCCCATCGCCATGCGCTTTTCCGGTCCCGATCCCGATGTCCTCCGCACGCTTGCCAACGAGGCGCAAAGCCGGCTGAAAGGCGCGTCGGATCAACTGCTTGATATCCGCAGTGACTGGCGCGAACGCGAGCTGGTCCTGCGCCCCGTCTACGCGTCCGAGCGCGCCCAGACCGCTGGTATCACACGTGACAATGTCGCCCAGGCGCTCCAGACCGCGACCGACGGTATCCGTGCCGGCGTCTACCGCGAGCAGGACCGGATGATTCCCATCGTGGTCAGAACGCCGGATGCTGTGCTTGAAGGCAGTGGGCACCTGATAAACCAGCCTGTCTATTCCGAGGCCGCGCAGACCTTCATCCCGATCGAGGAAGTGATCGACGGCTTTACCTACGACGTTCAGGACACGCTGATTCAAAGGCGCGACCGGCTGTTCACGATCACCGTCGGGGCGGGCGTGCCGCCCGGCGTCAATGCGGCCTCGGTGTTCCAGGATATCCGGCCGGTGATCGACGAAATGTCGATTCCCGAAGGGTATGCCTTCGTTTGGGGTGGCGAATACGAGGATTCCGCCAAGGCGCAGCAAAGCCTTGGCACCAAGCTGCCGCTTTCGCTGCTGGTCATGGTGCTGATCTCGGTCCTGCTTTTTGGCAAGCTGCGCCAGCCGCTGGTGATCTGGTTGCTTGTGCCGATGTCGGTAAACGGTGTTGTGATCGGCCTTCTGGGCAGCGGGCTGCCCTTTTCCTTCACGGCGCTTCTGGGCCTGCTGAGCCTGTCGGGGATGCTTATCAAGAACGGTATCGTGCTGGTTGAAGAGATCGACCTGACCCGGGCCGATGGTGTGCCTTTCACCCGCGCGGTGGTCGAGGCGTCGACCTCGCGCCTGCGGCCGGTTGTGCTGGCTGCCGCGACCACGATTCTCGGGATGATTCCGCTGTTGTGGGATGCGTTCTTTGCCTCCATGGCGGTGACGATAATGGGCGGCCTCGGCTTTGCGTCGATCCTCACGCTGGTCGCGGCGCCGGTATTTTACTACATCGTCTTCCCTGGCGCCCGAAAACTGGAAAAGGCACAGATGGCATAGGCACCTTGCAATCCCGGGGCGCGCGGTACCGATCATGCGTTTTCCGCTGCCCGTGCGCCCGTGGCGTGCCCAAGGTGTGGTGCAAAGTCCCCGATCGGGTGGCAAAGGTCAGGCTTGGGCGGGCCGGGCGCTTGCCGCGCGTTGAACCGTTTTTCGGGCTCTGCTAGCGTTTTCCCGAAAAAGTCGGGGCAGATCCCGATACGTGGTTCAAGGTGTAGCCATCGGATGAGTAACCCTTATGAAACCCTTGGCCCCGAGGCGTATTGGCGCCCCGCTGTCGCGGCGGCTGGCCCCTTTGGCTTGACGGGCCTTTGGTCGCCCAAGTATCGGGTGCGCCCGCAAGACCGTATCGTGACCGCGGGTAGCTGTTTCGCCCAACATATTGGCCGCGCGCTGAGTGAGCGCGGGTTTCAGTGGTACGATGCGGAACCCGCCCCGCCTTTTGTTCAGGATGACGAGGCATGGCGTTATAACTACGGCATCTTCAGTTTCCGCACCGGCAATATCTACACGCCCAAGATGCTGCTGCAGTGGTTGCGCCTGGCCTTTGACGCGGGCGAGGTGCCGGACGAGATATGGGAAGAAGACGGTCGATTCTACGATCCTTTGCGCCCGGTGATCGAGCCCGGCGGTTTTGCCTCTGAAGACGAGCTGCGCGCCGCGCGTGCTGCCACCCTGGCCGCTATCCGCGATGCGGTGCAACGCGCGCATATCTTTGTCTTCACTTTGGGCCTGACCGAAAGCTGGGAAAACAGCGAAACCGGCCTGCAATATGCGCTGTGCCCCGGCACCGTGAAAGGCGCTCGGTTTGACCCCGAGCGTCACGTTTTCCGAAACGGTGGCTTCCGCTCGCTTTACAAGGAATTGCAGGCGGCTCTGCGGTTGATGCGTCAGAAGAACAAGAACCTGCGCGTGCTTTTGACTGTGTCGCCCGTGCCGCTGACGGCTACGGCCTCGGGGCAGCACGTGTTGAACGCGACCAGCTATTCGAAGTCGACATTGCGCGCGGTGGCGGGGCAGATCACGGCCGAGTACAGGTTCATCGATTATTTCCCGTCATACGAGATCATCACCCACCCGGTGTTTCGGGGCATGTTCTACGGGCCCAATATGCGCAGTGTCGAGAAAGCGGGCGTCGACACGGTGATGGGCCATTTCTTTGCCGACCAGGCCCGTGTATTCGGCGCGCCCAAGATGACCAAGCGCAAGCGGAAGGCGTCAAAGCCAGTGATTCAGGATGACGAGTTGAAATGCGAAGAGGAGTTGTTGGGTGCCTTCGCAAAATAAGTCGCTTTGCGTGTTCGGCGACAGTCACATAGGTAGCGTCCGCAAGGCGATCGGTGATGGCAAGGTCAAGCTGCGCGGCATCGACGTGGAGTTCTGGGGCGCCACGGGCGAGAATTTTCGCAACATCAACCTTGTCGACGATGCGATCCGCCCGCAATCCGACGAGGCGGCCGAAGTTTTGAAATCCATCAATGCCCGCGGTCGGCTGTCGATCGCGCCGGGTGACTTTGACCTTGTGCTCTTTTACGGCGCCCGTCTTCGTCTGTCCTCCTTCGTGCCGTCGCTGGTTCATCATATGCGCAAACCGCATGGCTATATGAGCGAGGCCGTGTTGCGCGCCGCGGCGCGCCGTTTCATTGGCAATTGCCGGGCTGCTCGGCTGGCCAAGTGGCTGGCCGGTGATGGCCGGACGCGCGTGTTTTTTGCTCCCACCCCTTTCTTGACATGGGGGGTGTTGGACCACCGCCAGGACAAGCGCACGCTTGCCCTTTACCCCGAGGTTGAAAGTACCACGGCCGAAGAACGCGCGCGCCTTATCGGTGCGCTTTCGGCCGAAATGGCACAGGACGGTGTCACCTTGGTGCCGCAGCCGGAAGAAACCGTGGTCCATGGTGTCTTCACCGACCAGAAATACGCGGTCGAGAATGCAGCGGAAAGCGGCGACATCTCGCACAAGTCGGCGGAATTTGCTGCGCTGATGGTCGATAGCGTCGTTCGGGCGGCGAAATAGGCCATCAGGGCCGGATGGGCGAAAATCACCCTTGATTTCACGAAAGTGGCGTCGTATCCGTCACCCCGGCCTAGGGGTATAGCTCAGCTGGTAGAGCGACGGTCTCCAAAACCGTAGGTCGCGGGTTCGAACCCTGCTGCCCCTGCCAATTTTTCCAGAATTGATAACGTGACTTCAAAAGCCCCGGCGCCCCCGGCAGGCCGATGTATTTTGCATGATCAGTCGCTGCCGATTGCGGGCGGCCGACTTTGCACCATGAAAAAGGCCCGCCTTTTCGGGCGGGCCTTTCAGTTGTTCCGGGCGGGTCGTTTACTGCGGAATTTCGCCCTTGATTCCCTCGATGTAGAAATCCATGCCCAGCAGGGTGCCGTCTTCGGCGGTTTCGCCTTCGGCCAGCCAGGGTGTGCCGTCCTGCCGGTTGATCGGGCCGGTGAAGGGGTGGTATTCGCCCGAGCTGATCGCGTCGATCAGCTCCTGTGCCTCGGCCTTGACGTCATCGGGGATGGCGTCGTTCATTTCGCCGATAACCACCTCGCCTTCGGGCATGCCGGCCCAGCTGTCGATCTGCTCATAGGTGCCGTCCATCAGCGCGCCCACGCGCTTGATGTAGTAGGGCGACCATTCGTCGATGATCGAGGCCACACGCGGCCCGGGGGTGCCGTCGTCGTTGGTCATGAAGGCTGCCATGTCGGAAGCCTGGCCAAAGCCCCATGCATTGCCGTCTTCCTTGCCGATTTCCGCCAGCGGCGCGGTCGAGTCGGTATGTGCGGTAATCACGTCAACGCCCTGGTCAAGCATCGCGCGGGCCGCGTCGGCCTCTTTCGCGGGGTCGAACCAGGTGTAGGCCCAGGTCACCACCAGTTCGACATCGGGGTTGGCCATCTTGGCATGATGGAAATAGCTGTTGATGCCCATGATGACTTCGGGGATCGGGAAAGACCCGATATAGCCGATCTTGTTGGTCTTGGTCATCTTGCCGGCGATATGGCCCACAACGGCGCGGCCCTCGTAGAAGCGCGCGTTGTAGGTCGATACGTTCGGGTGTTCACGCTTGTAGCCGGTGGAATGTTCGAACTTGATGTCGGGGAACTTGGCAGCCACGGCATTGGTGGCATCCATGTAACCGAACGAGGTGGTAAAGATTATGTTGCATCCCGACAGCGCCATCTGGGTCAGCACGCGCTCGGCATCCGAGCCTTCGGGCACGCTTTCCTGCCAGGCGATTTCGACCTTGTCGCCATATTCCTCTTTCAGGGCCAATGCGCCCTGGTGGTGCTGATAGGTCCAGCCGCCATCGCCGATCGGGCCGACATAGACGAAACAGGCTTTCGTCGGGTCTTGTGCAAACGCGGCGGTGCCGAGGCTGGCCGCAAATGCGGCGCTTGCAAGCAAAGTTCTTCTTTTCATGGTCATCCCCTGTTGGTGGTTGAATGATGCCCCTAAGACGAGGCGTGGAATGGACGGCCCAGAGAGGCGGGTGCCCCGTGCATCCCCCGGGCCGAGATGAAGACAAGCACCAAAATGGTTATCACATAAGGCGATGCCGACAATAGCGCCACCGGAACCGCGGCGCCAGCGGCCTGCAGGTTCAGTTGCAATACGGTTATGCCGCCGAAAAGATAAGCACCGACTGCCACGCGACCTGCCCGCCAGCTTGCAAACACCACGATGGCAAGCGCGATCCAGCCCGCACCGGCGGTGACCCCTTCGGTCCATTGCGGCACGCGCACCAGGCTGAGATAGGCCCCGCCCATTCCGGCGCAGGCGCCACCGAACAAGATCGCCAGCAGGCGCACCCGCACGACCTTGTATCCCAGCGCGTGGGCGCTGTCGTGGCTTTCGCCGACCGCCCGCAGGATCAGCCCCCCGCGCGTGTATTTCAAAAAGGCCCAGACGGCGACGACCAGCAGAAGCGACAGGTAAACCATGATGTCGTGTGAAAAAATCATTCGGCCCAGCACCGGCAAGTCGGACAACACGGGAATGTCCAGCCGTGGCAGCGATGGTGCCTTTACGCCCTCGTAGGGTTTGCCGATCAATGATGACAGGCCCAGCCCGACCAGCGTGAGGCCCAGCCCCGTGGCGACCTGGTTCGACAACAGGATTTGCGTCAGGACCCCGAATGTCAGCGACAGCGCAGCCGCCCCAAACGCGCCGAACGCAAAACCCAGGATCGGCGAGCCGGTATTGACCGCCACGGCAAAGGCCACGACGGCGCCGGTGATCATCATTCCCTCGACGCCAAGGTTCAGCACGCCGGCCTTCTCGACCACCATTTCACCGATGGCGGCCAACAATATCGGTGTGGCTGACACCATGATCGAGGCGACCAGGAGGATCGGGTTGATTGAAGACAGATCCATCAGGCAAGCTCCGGTTTGGTCAGGCGGATGCGGAAATTGGTGAACACGTCCACCCCCAGTAGGAAAAACAGCAACATCCCCTGGAACAACTGGATCGACGCACCGGGCACGCCCAGCATCAACTGTGCCAGTTCGCCGCCGATATAGGTCAGCGCCATCAAAAGCCCCGCCAGCAAAATGCCAATCGGGTTCAACCGGCCCAGAAAGGCCACGATGATCGCGGTGAACCCGTAGCCCGAGTTGAAATCGATGGTGATCTGGCCCGCGGGCCCCGAGACCTCGAACAACCCGGCCAGCCCCGCCAGCGCGCCCGCCAGCCCGAGGCACAGAAAGACGACGCGCGCCGGGCTTACCCCGGCAAAGCGGGCCGCCTTGGGGGCGTCGCCCGTCAGGCGGATATTAAAGCCCTGAATATGCCGCGTCAGCATCACGTAAACGCCTATCACGCATATGAAGGCGAAAACCACGCCCCAATGCATGCCGGTATTGGGTATCAACTCGGCGTTATGCGCGGCCTCCCATTGCTTGAAGTTCCGGCTGCCGGGAAAGCCCATGCCTTCGGGGTTGCGCAACAGCCCCGACGACATCGACGCCAGGATGTTCTCGGCCACGTAGACCAGCATCAGCGATACGAGGATCTCGTTTGTGCCAAAGCGCGTTTTCAAAATGGCCGGGATCATGGCCCAGGCCCAGCCACCAAGCGCGCCGCACAGGATCATCAGCGGAAAGACCAGCACGCTGTCAGACGGATACAGTGCAAGGCCGGCGCCCGCGCCGCATATGGCGCCCATGATGTATTGCCCTTCGGCGCCGATATTCCAGATCCCGGCGCGAAACCCGATCGACAGGCCAATCGCGATCAGGATCAGCGGCCCGGCCTTGACCAGAAGCTGGGGCCGCGAAAAGGGCGCGAATTGGGGGTCGAACAGCGGGTCCCAGAAAATCGTGCGGATCGCCTCGAACGGGTTCGCGCCGAGAAACCAGAACAGCGCCCCGCCCACGACCATTGTCAGCAGCACGGCCAAGAGCGGGGCAAGAACTGTCCACAGCCGCGAGGGCTGCGGGCGTTTTTCCAACTTGATCATCACAGCAGTCTCCGCGCCCTGGCGCCGTGCGGATATTTACACATGCGCCACCTCCATTCCGTGGGCCCCGCCCATCATAAGCCCGATCTCCTCGACGCTCAGCCTCCGTGTGGGGCGAATGTCGCTCAGCCGGCCTTCGTTCAGCGCGCCGAAGCGGTCGCTGATTTCCATAAGTTCATCAAGGTCTTGACTGATGACAAGCACGGCCGCGCCGTTGGCTGCCAGATCCAGCAACGCTTGCCGGATGGCGGCGGCGGCGCTGGCATCGACGCCCCAGGTGGGCTGGTTGACCACCAGCACCTCGGGTCGCTGCATGACCTCGCGCCCGATTACGAATTTCTGCAAGTTGCCACCCGATAGCGCCCGCGCGACGGTGGCGGGGCCTGGGGTGCGCACATCGAACCGCTCGATGATCGCCTCGGCAAAACCACGCGCCTTGTTCCAGTTGAGAAACCCGTTCCGCACCAAGCCTTCGCGTTGGGCGGCTGTCAGGATCGCATTTTCCGTCAGGCTCATCTCGGGGGCGGCGGCATGGCCGAGCCTTTCCTCTGGCGCAGTCAGCAAGCCCAGCCGTCGCCGTGCCCCCGGCCCCAGCCGGCCCACCGGCTTTCCCTTAAGCTGTATGGTGCCGGCCGCGCTGCGCAACTCGCCCGACAGCGCGGCAAGCAACTCGTCCTGCCCGTTGCCCGCGACCCCGCCCAGCCCGAGGATTTCACCGGCACGCACCGTCAGGCTGATATCTTTCAGGGATGTTCCGAATTCCGATGGGCTTTTGGCTGACAGCGAAGTGATTTCCAGCGCCACGTCGCCCAAGGCGCGCGCGGCGCGTTCGGGCGGTTGAAAGGCGCTGCCCACCATCATTTCGGCCATTTCGCGCGCGGTCGTCTGCGACGGCACGCAGGTGCCCACGTTGCGCCCATGACGCAAAATGGTGGCCTGGTCGCACAGGGCGCGTATCTCTTCCAGCTTGTGACTGATATACAGGATCGCCACGCCCTCGCCGGTCAGCTTGCGCAGCGTCTCGAACAGGATATCAACCTCTTGCGGTGTCAGAACGCTGGTGGGTTCGTCCATGATCAGCAAGCGCGGGTCTTGCAACAGGCATCGGATGATCTCGACCCGCTGCCGTTCACCGGCGCTCAGTTCGCCCACGGTGCGATACGGATCGAGCGGCAGCCCGTAGGTTTCGCTGACCTCGCGGATCCGGGCGGCCAAGTCGCGCATGGCGGGCGGGTTTTCCATGCCCAAGGCCACGTTTTCGGCCACGTTCAACGCGTTGAACAGCGAAAAGTGCTGAAATACCATCGCCACGCCGGCCGCTCGTGCCGCGCGTGGTTCGTTCGGGGCAAAGGCGGTGCCACGCAGCGTCATGCGGCCGCTGTCAGGTTTGACCAGCCCGTAGATCATCTTGACCAGGGTAGATTTGCCCGCGCCATTTTCGCCGAGCAGGGCATGTACCTCGCCCTCGGCGATGGTGAACGAGACATCATCATTGGCCACGACACCGGGATAGGCCTTTGTCAGCCCCTCGATTGTCAAAAGCGTATCCGTCACCCCGTTGTCCTTTCCCTGTCGCGATCATGCCGCCGCGTTTGTTCAACTATCCCCGCTGCCACCCCGATGGCAATGGCCTGGGGGTGTTTGCCAAGGGCCGGATCGCCGATGGGGCAGGCGATGCGCGCGATTTGCGCAGGCCCGTGGCCCATCTCACCAAGGCGCCGCCGAAACCGTGCCCGTTTCGTGGCCGACCCGATGACCCCCGCGCTGGCAAAGCCCCGCCGCAGGGCTGCATCGCAAAGCGAAAGGTCCAGCGCGTGGCTGTAGGTCAGGACAAGGTGATGCGCGTTGCCGGGCGCGTGGGGCATCAGCAGCGCGGGGTCAGGCACGGGTACGATCTCAACGCCCGGCGACGTTTCACCGGGAAACCGCGCGATATCGGTATCGATCCACACGATGTCCAGTTCGGGCAGGGGGGCCAGCACGTCGACGATGGCCCGCCCGACATGGCCTGCACCCCAGATCCAGACCGGCACAGTTGGGCGCAGGACCGGCTCGATCATCCAGCCGTCCAGCAATTGCGGTACGGGCCGCTCGCCGCGCGCCCGGGCGCGGTCCAGCACGCGGGCCACCGATAGCGGCATGTCGGTGCCGCCGTCACTTGCGCGTGCGAAAACGCCATCCGTTATCTTGCCTGCCAAATGCTCGGGCGACGCAGATTGCCCGCCTTCGAACGCTTCCAGCCGCGCCGCGTCGAACAGGTCGCACAGCACCACCACCGCCCCGCCGCAGCACTGGCCCAGGTCCGGCCCTAAAGCGTGTCGGCGTAGCCAGCCCTCGCCGGTGCGCAGCGCCTTGCGCGCCGCCTGCGCGGCCTGAAATTCCAGCGCGCCGCCACCTATCGTGCCCGATTGCCCGCTTTCCCAGATCAGCATCGCGGCGCCAACCTCGCGTGGCGACGACCCTGCGACCCGCGCAATTACCACGCGCGCTACCATGCCGTGGTCTGCCACAGCGGCGCGCAAGGTGGCGAGATCGAGGCTCACCGGCGCACCCGTTCGATGGCAGCCAACAGCCGTTCGGGTGTGGCGGGGGCATCCAGCGCGGGATAGGCCGGCCCACAGGCTGCCACCGCGTCCGACAGCGCCATCAGCGCCGAGATACCCAACATGAAAGGTGGCTCACCCACCGCTTTTGACCGATAGATCGTGGCCGCCGGGTTAGGCTGGTCCCAGAGTTCGACATTGAACACCGGCGGCGTGTCCGACGTGGCGGGTATCTTGTAGGTTGATGGCGCATGGGTGCGCAGCCGGCCCGCGTCGTCCCAGACCAGTTCCTCCATCGTCAGCCAGCCCGCGCCCTGCACGTAACCGCCTTCGATCTGGCCGATATCCAGCGCCGGGTTCAGGCTGGCGCCCGCATCATGCAGGATATCGGTGCGCAGGATGCGGTTTTCGCCGGTGAGCGTGTCCACGGCCACTTCGGTTACCGCGGCGCCATGAGCGAAATAGAAAAACGGCCGCCCCTGGCCGCGGGCGCGATCCCAGGTGATGTCGGGTGTTTTGTAGAACCCCGTGGCCGACAGGCTGACGCGCCCGAAATAGGCGCTTTGCGCCGCTTCGGCAAAGCTCATATCCGCTTGGCCGACATGCACCCTTCCCTGGGTGAACCGCACGCTTTCGGGGGTCGCCTGGTGGGTCGCGGCCAGGTGCTCGGCGATCCGGGCCTTGATTTTTTCGCAGGCGTTCTGAACGGCCATCCCGTTCAGGTCCGACCCGCTGGAGGCGGCGGTGGCCGAGGTGTTGGGCACTTTCTGGGTGTCGGTCGCGGTGATGCGCACGGTATCGAGGTTCACGCCGAACGCATGCGCCGCCACTTGGGCCACCTTCTGGTTCAGGCCCTGGCCCATCTCGGTGCCGCCATGGTTCAAGTGAATCGAGCCATCCTGGTACACATGCACCAACGCACCGGCCTGGTTGAGATGTGTCAGCGTGAACGAGATGCCGAATTTGACCGGGGTCAACGCGATCCCGCGCTTTATCGTTTCGTTCGCGGCATTCCAATCGGCCACAGCCTGGCGCCGCGCCGCGTAATCGGCGCGGCTGGCCAGCGCCTCGGTCATCTCGTGCAGGATGAAATCGGTCACCTCCATGCCGTAGGGCGTGGCTGAGCGCGCCTTGGCCGGGCTGGGGGAATGGTCCGCGCTGAACCGCCGGCCGGTGCCCGGGCCTGTGGGCCGCGCGGCGTCGTAGTAGTTGACCTGCCGCACCGACAACGGGTCACGGCCCAGCACATGGGCGATATGATCCATCACCCGCTCGATCCCCACCATGCCTTGAGGTCCGCCAAAGCCGCGAAAGGCCGTGGCGCTTTGTGTGTTGGTGCGCAGCCGGTGGCTTTCGATCCGGGCGGCGGGCAGGAAATAGGCGTTATCGGCATGCAACATCGCCCGGTCGGCCACTGGCAGGGTCAGATCCTGCGCCCAGCCCGCGCGGGTGTAATGGCGAAACTCGACCCCGGTCAGCCGGCCCGTGTCATCGAACCCGGCACGGTACTCGATACGGAAATCATGCCGCTTGCCGGTGATCATCATGTCATCGTCGCGGTCGTAGCGCATCTTGCACGCTCGACCTGTCGCACGTGCGGCCACCGCGCAGGCCACGGCCAGCGCGTTGCCCTGGCTTTCCTTGCCGCCGAACCCCCCGCCCATGCGCCGGGTTTCCACCCGCACGTTGTGCATGGACACGCCGAGCGCCTCGGCCACCTTGTGCTGGATCTCGGTCGGGTGCTGGGTCGAGCTGTGCACGACCATGTCGCCATCCTCACCCGGAAGCGCCAGGGCGGCTTGACCTTCAAGGTAGAAATGTTCCTGCCCGCCCATCTCGACCCGCCCTTCGACGGAGTGTGACGCGGAGGCCAGCGCGGCATCGACATCGCCACGCGCCCAGGTAACCGGGCCACCCTCGAAATAGCTTTTGGCGGCCAACGCATCTTCGACCGTCAGGATGGGCGTTTCTTCTGCATACTCGATCCGTGCGGCGCGCGCGGCCCGGCGGGCGTCCAGGTGGCTGTGGGCCACCACGAGGAACAGGGGTTGGCCCACGTAATGCACGCTGCCATCGCTGAGCAGCGGTTCGTCGTGGATGGATGGGGACACGTCATTGGCAAAGGGCAGGTCATCTGCTGTCAGCACCGTCACCACGCCGGGGGCCGTGCGCACGGCGGCGAGGTCCATCGTGGTAATGCGGCCGCGTGCGATGCTCGACAGGCCGAAACACAGATGAAGCGTGTTGCGCGGCGTGGGCAGGTCATCGACATAGCGCGCCTGGCCGGTGACATGCAGCGGGGCCGAGTCGTGTGGCAGGGGTTTCCCGGTGCTCATGGCTGCACCTCGCGCAGGTCGGTGCGGGTGCCCGCAATATCTTGGAAATAACGCTCCAACAGGTTCTGGGCCACGCGCAGGCGATAGGCGGCACTGGCGCGCATGTCAGAGAGTGGCGTGAAATCGTCGGCCATTGCCGCTTGTGCGGCCCGGATGCTGTCCAGCGTCCAGGGCTGGCCCGCCAGGGCCTGTTCCGCATTGGTGGCGCGTTTGGGAACGCCTGCCATGCCGCCAAAGGCGATTCGTGCCGATGCGATGGTGCCGTCGCGGGGGATGATATTGAAGGCTCCCAGAAGGGCGGAAATGTCTTGGTCGAACCGTTTCGAAATCTTGTAGCACCGGAAAACGGGGGCGTCGGCGGGCAGGGTGACTGCCTCGACGAATTCGCCCTTTGATCGGTCCTGCTTCCCGTAGTCGATAAAGAAGTCTTCAAGCGCGATGTCGCGGCGCGTGTCGCCATGGCGCAGGTGCAGCCGTGCGCCCAGTGCGATCAGCGCGGGCGGGTTGTCGCCGATGGGCGAGCCATTCGCGATATTGCCGCCGATCGTTGCGGCCGCGCGCACCTGCGCCGAGCCATAGCGCCGGGTCATCGCAGCGTAAGAGGGGTGATGTGCCTCCATCAGCGTCAGCACCCGGTCCATCGTGACGCCTGCACCGATGCGGATCTTGTCGGCGTCGATTTCGACCTGTTGCAGGTCGGCGCAACGGTTGAGGAAGATCACCGGGTCAGGCTGGCGCAGTTGCTTGGTCACCCACAGGCCCACATCCGTTGCCCCGGCCACCAAGGTTGCATCGGGGTGGGCTGCGTAAACCTGCGCAAGCGCATCGGCCGTTTCAGGCTGCCAACGTTGCCGCGGGGCCGGCTGGCCGTCGTCATCCTGGTTGCCGCCCCCTGCGGACATGTCCGAAGAGATCAAATCGGGGTCGTCTTTCACATGGTCGGGCACCGGCGCCGATCGGGCCGCGCGGGCGGCGCGCAGGATGGGGGCGTAGCCGGTGCAACGGCACAGGTTGCCAGCCAGCGCTGTTTCATGGTCGCCGTCGCCGTTCAGGTGCGCGGCGGCCATCGAGGCGATGAAACCCGGCGTACAGAACCCGCATTGGCTGCCGTGATGATCGACCATCGCCTGTTGCACGGGGTGCAGGCTGCCATCGGGCGCGGTGATTCCCTCAACCGTGCGCAGGGCCTTGCCGTGCAGTTGTGGCAGGAAAAGGATGCAGGCGTTCAACGCACGGGCGCCGCGTTCGTCTGTCACCATCACGGTGCAGGCGCCGCAGTCGCCCTCGTTGCATCCTTCCTTGGTGGCGGTCAGGCCGCGGTGGTCGCGTAGCCAGTCAAGCGCGGTCATCAACGGATTGATGTCGCGCAACTCCACTCTCTCTCCGTTGAGAAGAAAGGTGATATCCATGGGGTTCAGCCTGCCGCCTTACCAAAATGACCGGGTTTCCCGGCTGCGCGCCCTCGATGCGGCGTAGAAAGCGCGCGGTTATCCCTGTTGTGGAAACGAGGCTAGGCAAGGCAGGATGCGTTTGGCAAGCAAAAACGGCCCCCGCGCGGCACGCAGAGGCCGATTCAGCGATCAGAAGGGCAGGAAATCTTCGTCAAGCGTATAGCTTTTGATGGCATGCAGGGGTTGCGCGCCATCATAGGAAAAAACGAAGACATGCGCGGAATCAGCACTCAGGGTCATGCGGCAGAACAGCATGTCGGGGTCGAACTCGGCCGGGCAGGTGGCCAGGTCGACATGGTCTATGGCGGTTTCGAACATCTCGTATGTCAGCGGGCCGTCGTTCAGCAGCACCGTGCCCGGCTGTGCGCTGTCATCCGAGGCATGGGCCGCACCAGCCAAGGCCATCAATGCGACGCAAGAGGTGACAAGTAGGGTTTTCATCGGGGTCTCCTTGCAGGTTGGCGGGTTTATGTTGATAAAAATAGTCGGAAATAGCCAGCCGTCATCCGACCCCGTGACCGGATGCCTCGCCCACGGCAGCGATGGGGCTTTCCCGTCGCGTCGTCGCGGCATATCGTGCGCCTATGACAAATCCCCGATTCATCCACCTGCGCGTCCATACCGAGTATTCGTTGCTGGAAGGTGCCGTGCGGCTGAAAAAGCTGCCCGGCCTGTGCGAAGACATGGCCATGCCCGCCGTGGCCGTGACCGACACCAACTCGATGTTCTGCGCGCTGGAGTTTTCGGTAACCGCCAGTGACGCCGGAATTCAGCCCATCGTGGGGTGCCAGGTCGACGTGACTTATGATGCCGCGCAGCCCGGCCAACGGCCCAAGGCGCCCGCGCCAGTGGTTTTGCTGGCGCAGAACGAAACCGGGTATGAAAACCTGATGCGTCTGTCCACTTGCCTTTACGTGGGCAAGGGGGGCGAAGAGCCGCAGGTTTCGCTGGACCAGCTTGAGGAATTCGCGGACGGGTTGATTTGCCTGTCGGGTGGGTCGAACGGGCCGGTGGGCATGTTGCTGCAAGAAGGCGCGCGCGACAGGGCCGAAGCGCTGATGGGGCGGCTGACGGCGATCTATGGCGACCGGCTTTACGTCGAATTGCAGCGCCACCCCGAGGAAGGCGGGCTGCCGGAGGCCGAGGTCAAAACCGAGCGTGGTTTCGTGGAAATGGCCTATGCGATGGATTTGCCGCTGGTGGCCACGAATGATGTGTATTTCCCGAAATCCGAAATGTACGAGGCCCATGACGCGCTGATCTGTATTGCCGAGGGCGCTTATGTCGACCAGTCCGAGCCGCGCCGCCGCCTGACGCCGCAGCATTATTTCAAGTCGCAGCAGGAAATGCTGACACTGTTCGCGGACCTGCCCGAGGCGCTTGATAATACCGTCGAAATCGCGCGGCGCTGCGCCTACAAGGCCGAAAGGCGCGATCCGATCCTGCCGAAATTCGCCGATGACGAGGTCGAGGAACTGCGCCGCCAGGCGAAAGAGGGGTTGGAGGCGCGGCTCAAGGTCATCCCGCATGCTGCGCCGGTCGAGGAATACGAAAAGCGGCTGGACTTCGAACTGGGTATTATCGAGGGCATGGGATTTCCCGGCTACTTCCTGATCGTGGCCGATTTCATCAAATGGGCGAAAGAGCAGGATATTCCGGTGGGCCCCGGTCGCGGGTCCGGCGCGGGCAGTCTTGTGGCTTATGCGCTGACGATCACCGACCTTGACCCGCTGCGCTACAGCCTGCTGTTCGAACGCTTTTTGAACCCCGAACGGGTCAGCATGCCCGACTTCGACATCGACTTTTGCATGGATCGGCGCGAAGAGGTGATCCGCTACGTGCAAGAGAAATACGGCCGCGACAAGGTGGGGCAGATCATCACCTTCGGGGCGCTTTTGTCCAAGGCGGCGGTGCGCGATATCGGGCGAGTTTTGCAGATGCCCTACGGGCAGGTTGACCGGCTGTCCAAGCTGATCCCCGTTGAAGGGGTCAAACCCGTGTCGATCGCCGAGGCGCTAAAGCAGGAAGAGCGGCTGCGTCAGGAAGCCCGCAACGAAGAGGTGGTCGACCGGCTGCTGAATTACGGCATGCAGGTCGAGGGACTGTTGCGCAACGCCTCGACCCACGCCGCCGGGGTGGTGATTGGCGACAGGCCGCTGGATCGGCTGGTGCCGCTGTATCAAGATCCGCGGTCCGACATGCCCGCCACGCAGTTCAATATGAAATGGGTCGAGCAGGCCGGTTTGGTCAAGTTCGACTTTCTGGGCCTGAAAACCCTGACGGTGGTGCAGAACGCCGTCGACCTGATCAAGAAGGGCGGGCGGCACCTGCATATCGCGCCGGATGGCACGCAATTGTATGATCCGCCCGAAGGTGCCGTGGATGATATCGGCGCCATCCCTTTGGATGACGAGGCGACCTACAAGCTTTACGCCAGTGCCAGGACGGTTGCGGTGTTCCAGGTGGAAAGTTCGGGCATGATGGATGCGCTGCGGCGCATGAAACCGAACTGCATCGAAGATATCGTGGCGCTCGTCGCGCTTTATCGCCCTGGCCCGATGGAGAACATCCCGACCTATTGTGAGGTCAAGAACGGCCTCAAGGAACGCGCCTCGATCCATCCGCTGATCGATCATATCCTGGAAGAAACGCAGGGCATTATCGTCTACCAGGAACAGGTGATGCAGATCGCGCAGGAAATGGCGGGCTACAGCCTTGGTGGCGCCGACCTGCTGCGCCGAGCCATGGGTAAGAAGATCAAGGAGGCGATGGACGCCGAGCGCCCGAAATTCGAATCCGGTGCCGCCGAAAACGGCGTCGACAAGAAAAAGGCGACCGAGGTTTTCGACCTGCTGGAAAAATTCGCCAATTACGGTTTCAACAAATCGCACGCGGCCGCTTATGCGGTGGTCAGCTATCAGACCGCTTGGCTCAAGGCCAATCACCCTGTTGAATTCATGGCCGGGGTCATGAACTGCGATATTCACCTGACAGACAAGCTGTCGATCTATGCCGAAGAGGTGCGGCGGGGGCTGGATATCGAGATCGTGCCGCCTTGCGTCAATCGCAGCCTTGAAACCTTCGACGTTCAGGACGGGCGGCTGGTTTACGCGCTGGGCGCGCTCAAGAACGTGGGGCTTGAGGCGATGCGCCTGATCACGGGGGCGCGGGATGACAAGCCTTTCGTTACCCTGTTCGATTTCGCGCGACGCGTTGATCTGAAGAAGATCGGCAAAAGACCGCTGGAAATGCTTGCGCGCTCTGGCGCCTTCGATCAGCTCGACGCGAACCGCCGCCGGGTGTTCGACAGCCTCGATGCGCTGGTGAATTATTCCGCCGCGATTCACGAGCAGAAGAATTCAAACCAGGTGTCGCTGTTCGGTGAGGCGGGCGACGACCTGCCCGAGCCGCGACTTTCGCCGGTTGATGACTGGCTGCCCGTCGAGCGGCTGGCCGAGGAGCACAAGGCCATCGGCTTTTACCTGTCGGGGCATCCGCTTGACGATTACCTGCCCGCCCTCAAGCGCAAGAGGGTCATGACGATCGAGGCCCTGCGCGAAAAGGCCGAGCAGGATGGCGCGGCGATCGGCAAGGTCGGCGTGCTGGTTTCGGGCCTGCAAGAGCGGAAATCAGGCCGCGGCACGCGCTTTTTCCGCATGAATATCAGCGATCCGACGGGGCAGGTGCCCGGCATGGTCATGTTCTGCGACGATTTCGAAGCGACGCGGAAGGTTTTCGAACAGACCAACCAGGTGGTCATGACGCTTGAGGCCCGGTTCAACGAGGGGCAGTTCGACCCGATGGGGCGTTCGGTCGCGCCGATGGATGGGATCGTTGCCGATGCGGGCGCGGCGGGCCTGCGAATTTTCATCGACGATCCGGGTGCCATCGTGCAGGTCGACAACGTCTTGGCCAAGGCCGCCGAAACGGTGCGTGGTGCGGGCAAGGGGCCGATCCATTTTTGCCTGATGGGCCCCGACCTGCCCGGCGAGGTCGAGATCGACACCGGCGCCGAGTATCCGGTCAACCCGCAAATAAAGGGGGCGATCCGCTCGCTTGCCGGTGTGCTTGAGGTGCAAGAGGTCTGATATGCGCTGCGCGCGTCTGTCGCTGGACGGCGCATGGGTGGATTTGCTATCACCCCCATTAATGGGGAGTGAACCATCGTGAGACATGTCATCGCCGCAGGCGTGGCCGCCCTTGCCCTGGCCGGGTGCAGCGATCCGATGGAGCGCGTCACGCGGTTATCGGATGTCGAGCTGAACGAGGCGGCGCCCACCGTCGAAATGGCCGAGCCGGCATCCGAAGCCGAGGCCGAGAAAACGGGTGGCCTGTTTGCGCGCCTGTTCCAGCCCAAGACAACCGCGCCGGGCCGGGCCACGGCCGGGGACGCCGCCGACGACACCACCCGGGAAAGTCGGCCCGCGGCCACGGAAGATGCCGCCGAGAATGCCAAGCCAGATACGGGTGATGCGACGCCAAGCGCGCCGTCCGACGATGACCGCCCGCGCGGGCTGTTCGGCTTGTTCGCCCGGAATGGTCAGGGTGGCTCGGCGCCTGGCCGCATTGACCCTGACGCGCCCGATGCGCAGGTCGTGTCGCCGGGAACGGCGGTGCCCTATGGCACGGTCGCACGGGTCTGCGACATGCCGCGCCGGGACATGGGCCAGAAAGTGGCCGACTACCCAGAACGCCGCGCGCAATACACGCTTTACGACAGCGCGCCGGGCGGCACCGGCCCCCGCGCCTTTTACATGACGGGCTTTCCCGACGGCTGCGCGCGCCAATTCACTGCCGCGTTGGCGATGTTTGGCAGCCCCCGCATGCATGAGCAATTGCGCTACGGCGCGCCGGCCGACTCGCTGCCCTACAGCGACACGGACAAGGCATATGAACGCATCAAGCGCAGGGTCTGCGGCGTCGGGCGCAACAAGCCTTGCGGTGCGCGTATTTCGCGGCTGGAGCGCGATACGGCCTTTGTCACCATTTACGAACGTTTCGGTGAAAATGCGCGATGGGCCACTATGCTGGTGCATGGCGGTGCGGTTGTCGCGGCCGATCTCAAGTCTGGCAACTGACACCGCCTGTCAGTAATGCGGCGGCCGCTCGTCCGCCAGAACGATGCCACCCGTGCCTTCGGCTTCGCGATTGGCCTCGCGTTCCATCAGCATGGCAACGCGCCGGGTCAGTCGGTCGATCTCGGTCTGTTGGGCGGTGACCACGTCCGACAGCTCGTCGACAGTGCGGATGAGATGCGCCAGCTTTTCTTCGAGAACGGTCATGGATAGCCTCTTGCGGGAATGCGACAGGGCGGAAACTATCACGGCAACAGCGCCAATGGGAGGGGCAGATGACCGTAAAGACAACACTACAGGAGCGCATTGCCATCGTCACGATCGACCGGCCAGCACAACGCAATGCCGTTGATCCCGATACTGCACAGGCGCTCTATTCGGCCTTCCTGGATTTCGAGTCGAACGATGCGCTCGATGTTGCCGTTCTGTCTGGCGCCGGGGGCAGTTTCTGCGCTGGGTTCGATCTGAAATCGGCCGGCAGCGGCTTGGCCGACGACTGGCTGGCCGGGTTGGACATCCCCGACGATTGGACCGATCCGGCCAGCCAGCCCTTGCCGGCGCCGATGGGGCCATCGCGATTGATGCTGTCGAAACCCGTGATTGCTGCGGTCGATGGGCACGCCGTGGCGGGCGGCATGGAACTGGCCGCCTGGTGCGACATGCGGGTGGTATCGTCCGACGCGGTGTTCGGTGTTTTCTGCCGACGCTGGGGCGTGCCCTTGATCGACGGCGGCACCGTGCGGTTGCCACGCCTGCTGGGGCAAGGGCGCGCGAACGATCTTATCCTGACGGGTCGGCCTGTCGGCGCGACCGAAGCACAGGCGATGGGGCTGGCCGACCGGGTGACGGGGTCGGGCCAGGCGCTGGAAGAGGCGTTGATCCTGGCGCGCAGCCTGACACGGTTTCCGCAGGCATGCATGCGGGCCGACCACCTGTCGGCGCGGATGTCCGGGGCCGAACTGGCGGTGGGCTTGCGGCTTGAATGGCGCTCGGCCCGCAGTTTCTGGGCCGAGGGGCGCGCGGGTGCCGCGCGGTTTGCCGGCGGCAAGGGCCGCGGCGGCCGGTTCGACGAGATCTGAGCAAGGGCAGGGTGCCCGCGTGCCCTGCGGATCGCTTGCCCTTGGACAGGGGGTGCGCTAGACGCGAGCGCGAGTTTGCCGCGCAAGGATACCCCTGATGGCCAAGCAGAAAAAAGCCCCCCGCCCAAAGGCCGAAACGCCCAAAGGCTTTCGCGACTATTTCGGGCACGAGGTCACGACCCGTTCCGAGATGCTGCGCAAGATCGCCGGGGTCTATCATCGCTATGGCTTCGATGCACTGGAAAGCAGCGCGGTTGAAACGGTCGAGGCGCTGGGCAAGTTCCTGCCCGATGTCGACCGCCCGAACGAGGGGGTCTTTGCCTGGCAAGAGGATGAGGGCGACTGGCTGGCGCTGCGCTATGACCTGACCGCGCCGCTGGCCCGCGTCTATGCCCAGCACCGCAACGATCTGCCAACACCTTACCGCCGTTACGCGATGGGGCCGGTCTGGCGCAATGAAAAGCCGGGGCCGGGGCGGTTTCGCCAGTTTTATCAATGCGATGCCGATACGGTGGGCACGGCCAGCATGGCCGCCGACGCCGAGATCTGTGCGATGCTGGCCGACACGCTGGAAGAGGTCGGCATTCCCCGCGGCGACTACATCATCCGGGTCAATAACCGTAAGGTGCTGAACGGGGTGTTGGAGACGATGGGGTTGAGCGACGATACGCAGCGCGATGCCGTTCTGCGCACAATTGATAAATTCGACAAGGTCGGCGAAACCGGCGTTCGTGAGTTGTTGGGCAAGGGTCGTCTCGACGCCTCGGGAGCCTATATTGACGGTGTTGGACTAAGCGAAGCACAAATGCAGCCAGTCCTAGGATTCATTAACTATTTCGAAGTAGTTCAGAACGAGTTATCTCTGGAAGCCTCACAAGCACGCGATGAGGGTAATGCTGACCGGGGAAGTCAACTTGATAACGCCCGCCATTCTGTGATGTTCGAATTCAAAGATGACCCAGTCGCTTCCGATCCAGAGGCTTTGGCTATTTGGAACAATCGTGTTTTTAACCATTTGAAGCGTCTCATTGGTTCATCTTCGATTGGTTTTAGTGGTGTAGAAGAACTTAGAGAAATCTTCGAACTGCTCGGAGCACAAGGTTACGGGGCTGACCGAGTCCGAGTAGACCCCTCCGTGGTCCGTGGCCTCGGCTATTACACCGGCCCGGTCTACGAGGCAGAGCTGACATTCGAAATCTTTGACGAAAAGGGCCGCAAGCGGCAGTTCGGCAGCGTCGCCGGGGGTGGGCGCTACGATGATCTGGTGAAACGTTTCACCGGGCAGGCGGTGCCGGCGACGGGGGTGTCCATCGGTGTCGATCGCCTTTTGGCGGCTTTACGCGAGAAGGGGCGGATCGAGGCCCGTGAGGAAGGGCCGGTCGTGGTAACGGTGATGGATCGTGACCGGATGGCCGATTACCAGGCGATGGTGGGCGAGTTGCGCCAGGCCGGCATCCGGGCCGAGGTTTACCTGGGCAACCCCAAGAATTTCGGCAACCAGTTGAAATATGCCGACAGGCGACATTCGCCCGTCGCCGTGATCGAGGGCGGTGACGAAAAGGCGAAGGGTGTCGTGCAGATCAAGGACTTGATCCTGGGCGCAAAGATCGCCGAAACTGCGACGCTGGAGGAATGGAAAGACCGGCCCAGCCAGTTCGAGGTTCCGCGCGATCAACTGGTCGCCAAGGTGCGCGACATCCTGGACGCGCACAAGCCATGACCCGGCTGGCATACGAAACAAGCCAGGCGGCGCGCCTGCGCGAGATATTCGTGCAGGCGGGGGCGCAGCCCGTCGAATGTACCATCCTGCAACCGGCCGACACGTTGCTTGACCTTTACGGCGAGGATATTCGCGGACGTGCCTACGTGACATCCGACGCGCTGCGGGGCGAACAGATGCTGCGCCCGGATTTCACCGTTCCCGTGGTGCAGATGCACATGGCGCATGGCGCGGCACCGGCGCGCTATACCTATGCCGGGCCCGTGTTCCGCCGGCAAGAAGACGACGCCGCGCGCGCCAACGAATACATGCAGGTCGGGTACGAAGTTTTCGACGGCGCCAACCTGGCAGCGGCCGATGCCGAGGTGTTCGCGTTGATCCGCGACGCGTTGGGCGCGGCGCCGTTGCGCGCAGCGACGGGCGATATCGGTATACTGACGGCGGCGGTTTCCGCGCTGAACACCACAGAAAGGCGCAAGGCCGCGCTGATGCGCCACATATGGCGGCCCCGCCGCTTTCGAGCGCTGATCGATCGCTTTGCCGGGCGCACGCCGGTGCCGCCGGCGCGGGCGACCTTGCTGGCGGCGCCCGACCCCTTTGCCGACTGTGCGCCGATGATCGGGTTGCGCAGCCGACGCGAAATTGCCGCCCGTATCAGCGCGTTGCATGCAGACGCCAAGGCCCCACCGATCCCCGAGGCCGAGGTTGCCCTGATCGATGCCATACTGTCTGTGCGCGAAACCCTGCCCTATGCGTTGGAAAGGCTGCGAGACATCGCGGTGGACATGCCTGCCATCGCCCCCGCCGTCGAACAGTTGGCCGCGCGCATGGCCGCGTTGCAGGATCGTGGCGTCGATGTCGAACGGTTGGATTTCGAAGCGAGTTATGGCCGCACGACGATGGAATATTACGATGGCTTCGTGTTCGGTTTTTACGCCGAGGCGCGGCCTGACCTGCCCCCGGTTGCCAGTGGCGGCCGCTACGATGCGCTGACGCGGGTGCTGGGGCAGGGGCTGGAGATTCCGGCGGTGGGCGGTGTGATCCGCCCCGGGCTGCTGGCCGACCTGGAGGGCACTGCATGAGCATCAAGCTGGGTGTGCCGTCCAAGGGGCGGCTGATGGAAAAAACCTTTGACTGGTTCGGCGCGCGGGGCGTCAGGTTAAGCCGGGCCGGATCGGACCGCGAATATGCCGGTGCTGTCGATGGTATCGACGGGGTCGAGCTGGTGTTGCTGTCGGCGGGCGAGATTCCCCGCGAACTGTCTGCCGGGCGCATCCACCTGGGCGTGACGGGCACAGACCTGGTGCGCGAAAAACTGGGCGGATGGGAACAGAAGGTCGAAGAGCTGGCCCAACTGGGGTTTGGCCATGCCGATCTGGTGATCGCGGTTCCGGCGGCATGGGTTGACGTCGATACGCTGGACGACCTGGATGCGGTGGCGTCTGCATTCCGTGCGCAGCACGGGTTCCGCTTGCGCATCGCCACCAAGTATCACCGGCTGGTGCGCGATTTCCTGCGCGACCAGGGTGTGGCCGATTACCAGCTTGTCGACAGCCAGGGCGCGACCGAGGGCACTGTGAAGTTCGAAACCGCCGAAGCGGTGGCCGATATCACGTCAAGCGGGGACACGTTGCGCGCCAACCACCTGAAGGTGCTTTCAGATGGATTGGTGCTGCAAAGCCAGGCAACGCTGTTCCGTTCTCGCTGTGCCGTGCTTTGCGATGACTCGCGCGCGGTTCTGGCCAAGCTCCTGGAACAGCTGTCGCTCGATTGAAAAAGGGCCACCGCGCAATCACGCGATGGCCCCCGAGGTAAGCCACGGGCTGTCCGCAATCAGAAGCGGAAGGTGCCGCGCAGCTGTACGGTAGTGGCGTCAAGGTCGACCCCAGAGCCGTTGAAATCGTCGAACTCGTGATACAGCGCCTCGCCACCCAGCGAAAACTGGTCGGTGATCATGTGTTCGTAGCCCAGGCCGACGAAATACCCGTTGTCGTTGCCCAGCGTGTCGGTTTCGGCGCGGGCAAGGCCAGCGGTTGCATAGGCCAGACCGTCGCCGATCTTGTAACCGCCGCGCATCTTGAGCCGTGCAACGCTTTCCAGTGTTGCAGCGCCGCCAAGGTCGATATCGGCAAAGTCATAGTCAAGGCCACCGCCAAGCACCCAGTTACCGAAATCGTAATCATAGCCTGCGACCAGGCCGCCGATGAGACCATCTCCTTCGGGGCCGGTGCTGGCTTCAACATCGCCATATCCAAGTTGGCCACCCATGTAGTAGCCCGTCCAGTCGCGTGTCATGGGTGACATTTGCGGAACCGGCTGTGGGGCGGCTTCGGGGGTGACGCTGTCCAGGTTGCCGGCAAAAGCGGGTGCGGCGGCCAGCGCTGCGGCTGCTGTGAGTGCGGAAATACGATAACGCATCGTTCCTGCCTTTCTTGTTGATTGTGCCCGTTCAGGGCGGGCCATGATTGCTTTTAGGGCCGTGCCTTGGCCCGTGTAATCCGACATAAGATTTGCACGTGGGATACAAGAGCCGCCGCCCTGCCGGGCGGTCACGGTTGCGCGATGGGCGGATTGCCGCGCCGATTGCCGTGGATTTCAGGGTTTTTCTGGCGGGTTCTTGCCGGCGGAGGACCGGTAGGGCCAAGCAATCGCTCTGGCACCATCTCCCGTATCGACGAGGGTTTCGGCCCGCTGCCGAGGGCCGAAACCCTAGAGCACGCCAATCTCGGCCAAGGCGCCGGCCAGTTCAGGCGGCAACGCGTCTTCGGAGTGCCGGTTCGCCGGCAGGTCGGGCGGCGCGTCGGCGGGCTTGAGGTAGCGCCAGCCCTGGAAGGCGCGCTTGGGCGCCAGGGTGGTGCGGGTCAGGCCGGGTTCCAGCACAAGGCCACACCGCCGAATACCATCTCCGTGGTCAACCTCGTCCATCGCCAGGATGCGCTGGCGGCATTGTATCGCCCCCTTGATCACCCAGTAGATCGAGCCGCCGTTCAATATCTCGGCCTCGCGCTTGGGCCACATCCGGGTTACATGGCGCGGCAGCCCGTCGTCGAAACGCTTGCGAAACGCCTCTTGCCAGGCGGTCAGGCTGTCGACGCTTTCGGTGCCGGCGCTCAGCTTTACAAGATGCATCAGCTTGTCCACAGAATCCCCCACATATGCGGCATATATGGTAGCCTTTGTTTGGCCGGCTTCAACCTGTTGTGAAATCCGGCGCCATAAGGCATTCTGAGTGCCTTCCATCGAAACGCCCGACGAGGATTCGCGCCATGACCCGTTTTGCCGCCCCGATCGCTGAACAGATCTGGGACATGAAATACCGCTTCAAAGAGGCTGACGGCACCGCCATCGACCGCAGCGTTGAAGATACCTGGCGGCGCATCGCGCGGTCTCTCGCCGAGGTCGAGGCCGAGCCTGCGAAGTGGGAAGACAGCTTTTTCCACGCTCTGGAAGATTTCAAATACCTTCCTGCGGGGCGGATCACGGCCGGTGCAGGCACCGAACGCACCGTGACGCTGTTCAACTGTTTCGTGATGGGCACAATTCCCGACAGCATGGCCGGAATTTTCGACATGCTGAAAGAGGCCGCGTTGACCATGCAGCAGGGCGGCGGGATCGGATACGATTTCAGCACAATCCGCCCCAAGGGCGCGGCGGTTCACGGCGTGGCGGCGGATGCAAGCGGGCCATTGTCGTTCATGGACGTGTGGGATGCGATGTGCCGCACCATCATGAGCGCGGGCAGCCGCCGGGGGGCGATGATGGCGACGATGCGCTGCGACCACCCCGATATCGAGGATTTCATCACCGCCAAGTCCGACGCCGCGCGGCTGCGCATGTTCAACCTTTCGGTGCTGGTGACCGATGATTTCATGGAGGCCGTCAAGGCCGACGGCCCTTGGGAACTGACCTTTGGTGGCAAGGTTTATCACACGGTCGAGGCGCGCGACCTTTGGAACAAGATCATGCGCGCGACGTATGATTACGCTGAGCCGGGCGTGATTTTCATCGACCGTATCAACAAGGCCAACAACCTGAACTATTGCGAAACCATCGCGGCCACAAACCCCTGCGGCGAGCAACCGCTGCCGCCCTATGGCGCGTGCCTGTTGGGGTCGATCAACCTGGCGCGGCTGGTGGATCGCCCGTTCGAGGATGGCGCCGATATCGATACCGCAGCGCTGGATGACCTGGTCGCCACCGCCGTTCGGATGATGGACAACGTGGTCGATGCGTCGAATTTTCCCCTGCAGGCCCAGGCACAAGAGGCGCAGGCCAAGCGCCGGATCGGGCTGGGCGTGACGGGTCTCGCGGACGCGTTGCTGATGGTTGGCCTGCGCTACGGCAGCGACGAGGCTGCGGCGCAATGCGAGGCGTGGCTGAAACGCGTGGCGCGCGCCGCCTACCTGGCCAGCGTGGAACTGGCCAGGGAAAAAGGCCCGTTCCCGTTGTTCGATGCCGAGAAATTCCTAGCCTCGGGCGCGATGCAGCAGATGGATGATGATGTGCGCGCCGCGATTGCCGAGCATGGTATTCGCAATGCGCTGCTGACCTCGATCGCACCCACCGGAACCATCAGCCTGTATGCCGGCAATGTAAGCTCCGGTATCGAGCCGGTTTTTGCCTACAGCTACACACGCAAGGTGCTGCAAAAAGATGGCAGCCGCACCGAGGAAGAGGTGGTGGATTACGCCGTGCAGATGTGGCGCGACAAGTTCGGCGATGCCGCGTTGCCCGACTATTTCGTCAATGCCCAGACTTTGGCCCCGCTTGATCACGTCAAAATGCAGGCAGCGGCCCAGAAATGGGTCGACAGCTCGATCTCCAAGACCATCAACTGCCCCGAGGATATCGGTTTCGACGATTTCAAGGATGTCTACCTTCAAGCCTATGAAACCGGCTGCAAGGGTTGCACCACGTATCGCCCCAACGATGTGACGGGCAGCGTGCTCAGCGTCAGCGAAAACAGCGAGACGCGCCCCGAGGCGGATCAGGGGGCCGATGTCATCTACATGTCCGAACCGCTGGATCGCCCCAAGGCGTTGGAAGGTGCGACCTACAAGCTGAAATGGCCCGATAGCGAGCATGCGATCTACCTGACCGTGAACGACATCGTCATCAATGGCCACCGCCGCCCGTTCGAGGTTTTCATCAACTCGAAGAACATGGAGCATTTCGCCTGGACGGTGGCGTTAACCCGGATGATCAGCGCCGTTTTCCGGCGTGGCGGCGACGTGTCTTTCGTGGTCGAGGAACTCAAGGCCGTGTTCGACCCGCGTGGCGGGGCTTGGCAAAATGGCAAGTACATTCCCTCGATCCTCGCGGCCATCGGGGGCGTGCTGGAACAGCACATGATCGCCATCGGTTTCCTGGAAGGTGAAGGGATGGGCCTGAAATCCGACCCACAGGCACAGGTCGTGAACATGGAGAACAACCGCGGCAAGGCCTGCCCCAGCTGCGGACAATACGACCTACGCATGATCGAGGGCTGCATGACCTGCATGAGCTGCGGCCACAGCAAATGCGGCTGATCCGCGAAGGCGGTATGTGAAAAGAACATTGGTCGTTCTTCTGGAACACGAAGAAGAAATCTGACCGCTTGCGCAATTTTCTTTGCCGGTTCTTGCCCGCACCACCGCAGATGTTCTTTGGCGGTGCGGGATCAGGTTTTTGCCTGCGCTTGACCGGCTGCCGAGGGGGAGGGACTACCGGCTCGGTCCTTGAGCAAAAAACGACAAGAGGCGCGCAGGGCCGGGCCCCTTGGGCATCGCGATAAAACGCGCAGCGCCTGAAACGGCGCCGCCCGTCCAGTGTCGGGGCGGCCTAGGCAAATCCCTGTCGGAACTTCCAGGCTGCCAGCAGGTCAACGGGCCGGGTGCACGACGCTTTCGGACAGCAGGTTTTCGTGAAGCCCGTCAAGCGCGTAGCGCAGGCTGTAGGTGTCATTGTCTCCCTTGTGGAAGACCAGGACGAGACGAGGCTCTTTCATCCTCGCCGCCGCCGCGAAAAACGGACCATAGGGCGCGATGGCCGTGATGCTGATCAGGTCATCCTTTTCACCGCATTCGGCCGTCACGCCCTTCACGCCGCGCACGAGATCGGTGAAATTGCGGGTGCAACGCACGCATAGCTCGAGCCTCTCGTCGTTGCTGCACGTCTTGCCCCGCTCCAGGGCATGGATCGTCAAGCGCCTGTCGCCCGCCATATCCCACAAGGCGAGTTCCTTGAAACCCTTGATCTGCGGCTTGGTGATGTTCTCTTCCATCGCGCGCACGTCCATCATCACTGAAAATTTCAAGGCCGCCGTGCCAAGAACGGTTTCTGCCATGCAGTAGGACAGATCCTCGATACTTGCCCCCGAACCGAGTCCCTCCTTGCACATTTCCAGTGCGCCGCGCGGGATGCGCGGGCCGAAGCTGAACAGCATCATGTCATCCGGGAGTTCCGCCCGATGTTCCTCCCTGGCCTTCTCGTGATCCAGGATCCAGCGGTGAATGCGTGCGAGGTAATCCGCCTCCCCGGCCCGGAAATCATACCAGCTGATCGGCAGGAAGACGGAATTCGTCTGCGCTTCCAGCGACACCCGCATCATATCGCGCCTCGTGTCGTGCCTGGATACATACATGGCCGCGCCGCGCTCGCGGCTGTCGTTGCGAGCCTCCATCGCGTGCCAACCAGTCTTTTCGTGAAGGCGCGGCGCCGGCGGGGCCGGTTCTCCCAATGACCTTCCCTGGGCGGCAAGCGTGGCCGGACCAATCATCGCCAGCATCATCAAGACAAACCTGAGCATCCAAATCATCCTTATCTCCTTCACTTCCGGCACACACCTTGGTCATTTCGGCGCGAAACGAAAGCCGGAAAACCGCTGATCGGCGCAACGGATGCGCCCTCCAACATGCGGGAATGCCCCCACTTGTGATTCCTTTGCCGAAACCAGATCATTTCGAAACCGTTCATCGTCCAAGGCTCACGAACGGTCGGAAGGGCATGTTCATTGACGGGCGCGGTGTCCGGCGCTTCGGAATAGTAGGCGCGAGATCGGGCAGTGTCTGAGGTAAGGCAGATCAAGGTTGTGCGTCCGAGTCGCGGATCTACGCACTTCGGCCTGACAGGTTGCCGGAATTGCAAAAGTCGATCGATCGAAACGGGATTTAAAAGTCGACAGACCCGGTACACGCCAATGACTTACTTGGCGAAGTCAAACGCTTGGGGTGTTGAAATTGACCCTGGCCGGACGTTGAAACTGCCTTCAGGACAGGGCAGCCACAGCCCGATTTTCCGACATTCGCCGTAACCGCGGGTTCTTGCACCAGATGAATTTACAAAACTCGGAAAGGCTTTCGGTGGACGCCTCGATTCCTCTGTCGCCTGACCTGCGCCTGCTGGCCTTTTCTTCATGGCAAAAGCCTGAAGGTTTGCGCGAGATCCACCTAAGCACAAGCATAAATCCCCTGGTCATTATTTTCCGAGGAAGACATGATTTCCAAGAAAAGCCTGCTACTTGTTAAGTCCAATTCGAGTCAAAACCGCTCAGCCAACCCTGAAAAGACATGGAGGCTGCCATCCGCTTTTCAGTCGCTATCGCGCTCGTCCTCGTGCTGTCGGCTGCAGGGCTGACATACGAGATCGCCGCAGGCCGTGTGCTCGCGCCCTTCTTTGGTGCCTCGCTGCTGACCTGGACGACCGTTATCGCGACGGTTCTCGGCGGATTTTCCCTTGGCAGCGCTCTTGGAGGGATCGTGGCAGAACGGCCGCGCGCAGTCGCCTTGCGCAATGTCCGCAGCGCGCTTGTCGCGACAGCGGTACTCATGGCCGTGTCGCCGGCGTTGCTTGGCGTGCTGTATGCCTGGGGCGCGCGCGGCACACATGGCATGATGATCAGCGTGTTCCTCGTTTTCTTTCCGGCGTCTGTGTTTGTGACTCTTCCGTCGCCCTTGCTTGCGAAACTGGCAATCGAGGCGCGGCCGGGCCGGGAGGGATCGTCGCTGGGTTTCGTTCTGGCCGCAGGGTCTATCGGGGCTATTTTCGGAGCGATCCTCGCCGGGTTCGTCACCTTGCCCCTGATTGGCTCGACGGCGACCTTTGTGGCCTGCGGGGCAGTGGCGCTGCTTTGCTTGCCCTTTGTGCGCAGCGGCGGGCAGGCGAATCCCGGCGTGACTGTCGCGGCGGCCGGTTTTGTCGCCTTTGCAGCCCTGGCCGGATCCCCGGTCTGCCAATACGAATCTGGCTTGTCCTGCTTGCATGTCGCCCAGCGGGGCCCGGAAGTGCGCCTCGTCTCGGATGGCACGGTGCAAGCCGCCGAACGGGTCACGCCGGTAGAGGCTGACGAGAGCACGGTCGAGCTTGTCCTGAGCTACACCGAGTGGATGTGGGCGCGCATGGATCGCGACCTGGGGCCTGAGGCATCGGTGCTGTTCGTCGGCGGCGGCGGTTACACCCTGCCAACAAAGCTGCTTGCCTCGCGACAGGAGGCGCAGGCGGTGGCCGTCGAGATCGACCCCTTGGTGACGGAGGTGGTGCGTGTGCACATGCCAAGTGCCGCGGAAATGATCGCGCAGGCCGGCTATCACGTATCCGAAGATAAAGTTTCCGAAGGTCGGCTTGGCATAGTGCATGCCGACGGGCGGGTCTTCTTGAACGAAACAGATCAACGCTTCGACGCCGCCGTGATGGATGCGTTCTCTTCCGGCTCGGTCCCGGCGCATCTGGTCACGCGGGAGACCTTTGCCCGCCTGCGGGAGATCGTCGATGGCCCTGTTTATGTGAACCTTCTGGATGCTCCCGATGGCCCCCTCGCGCGCGGTGTCCACGCGATCCTGCGGGCGCTATATCCACATGTTCAGGTCGTTCAGGGCCAGGTGAACGCACGGGGCCGAACCAATATCCTCTTCGCGGCCTCCCGCCAACCACTTGATCCTCTTGACAGTTCGCCAGACGGCTACGGCCCCACGCAAATCTCTGACGCGCGCGCCTTCACCGATGATCGCGGTTGGATCGGGCACCGGTAAATCTTGCAAGCCACTCGGTGTTTTCGGCTTTTTTCGAGGCTTCGCCACACCGTCAAGCACCGCGTGGCCGTTCTGCCAGATCAGCCAGTCGCTACGCCCAAGACGGTCAGTGATGGACGAATTCACGCAATGCTGAACTTTCCTGCCGGAAGACGAATTATTTTGCGCGACAGCCTTTTAACATTTCGGGTTGCTCACGGCAGCCGTCTTGACGTCCAATCTTATGATCAGGATCTCCGAATGGGCCGGATGCGGAGGCCGCGCAAGGCGCTAGCTCGCCGCGTGTTGACGCGACAAACGATCGCTTCGATAGTTCGGATAGCAGCCAGAGACACCCCGACACGTCGAATGGAAGGACATGCTTTGATGACTATGAAACTAAAGAGCCTCGCGGCTCTTGGCGTCGCATTGACCGCGCAAGCCTCTTTCGCGGAAGAAGTTCAGCTTGGCGAAGACTTGACCATCCACTATGAGACTGTGGGCACGGGAGGTACGACAATCCTGTTTGTCCCCGGCTGGGCGATGAGCACCGAGGTGTTCGAAAAGCAACTCGAGACATTCGAAGGGTCGACGGATTACACATTCGTTACCTTCGATCCGCGTGGTCAGGGCGACAGCTCCAAAACCGTTGGCGGTCATTTCTACCAACAGCACGGCCGCGATCTGAACGCCTTCATTGAGGCGCTGGAACTAGACAATATCGTACTGGGCGGATGGTCTTTCGGCGGAAACGCGGTTCTGTCCTATGTCGATCAATTCGGGACCGAGCGCCTGAAAGGTTTCGTGATGATCGATGCCGCGCCGAAGTCGACCGGGGCGGACAACACGACCGAATGGGTTTGGTACAGCCATGATGATGCGGATGGCTTCGAAGCCTTCTTCACGATGGGCCCATTGCTGTATCGCGATGACATGATCGCGGGGTTCGCGGAGTGGATGCTTGCGGACACGTCGGCAGAGAACATTGCATGGGCCAGTGCGATCGCGGAAAAGACCAACTCGACAACAATGGCCTTGTTGAATGCGGCCGGCACTTTCGACGATTACACCGAAGACCTGACCGCGATGGATGGTGAAATCCCATTGCTCTACATCGTGCAGGAAGAATGGGGTCCCGTCGTGTCGGAATGGGCCGCCGCCAATACTCCAAGCGCGATGGTTTCTGCAACGATGCCGTCCCACCTTGGTTTCTGGGAAGACCCGGATGGGTTCAACGCCGAACTGATGACGTTCTTGGAAGGTATCGACTGACACGGGTCGGCCGAACTGGACAGATAGACAGCCACGACGGTCTGGGCCGGATCACGCCCGGTACTCCACCGGGATTTTCGGCCATCTTGCGGCAGCGCGGCGTGCGGGGTCGCCGTGATGTTGGCGCGCCTCACCTTGCGGCCCAGTAGGATGCAACGGATATTCGATGACCGTCACGGTCGCGCCGCAGGGACAAAAGGCTACTGATGTGCGGCGTCAACTTGCAACTTGGGTAAGCGGGCTGCACGCAGATAAAGTAACGCGGCATAAAGGATCATTGTTATGGGCGGCTTGGCAAACAGGGTGGTCGGCCTTCTGCTTTGCGCGATCACGCTGCTTGTCGTTTGCAGGGAATGGGGCGTCGCAGGGTGGACGCAACCTGCCAAACCAGTGCTGGTTCTTGTCCTTGTGGCGATCTTGCTTTTCCAGGTGCGATTGTCCCGTAAGGCGTTTATCGCCGTGGGTTTGATTATCAGTATCGCGCTGGTCGCCACGACCCCTGGTTGGCGCGCGATCATCACGCGTGGGCTCGAGACTGCTGCGTTCATCGGCGCATTTTTCACCGCGCTGTCAACGCTGCGTACCGTGGCGCAGACCTCGCCGGCGATCCAGCGGGCCGGAACCTTTCTAGCAGGCCAACCCCCCGGCAGGCGCTATGCGGCATTGACCGTGGGCGGCCAGGCGTTTGCCTTGCTGCTGAACTACGGATCCCTTCAACTGCTTGGCTCGCTCGCGACAAGCAATGCGAACACAGAACCCAACCTGGAAATCCGCGGGCACCGTATTCGGCGAATGCTTCTGGCGATCCAACGTGGTTTTGTCTCGACCCTGCCGTGGTCGCCGCTGTCCTTTGCGGTGGCGATCACCATCAGCGTCATTCCGGATGCCACCTGGGGCAAGGCATTGGTTCCAGGGGTGGTAACATCGATCCTGCTGGCGGGAATTGGCTGGGCGCTCGACACGATATTCAAGCCGCGATTGACAATCACGCCGGTCCGCAGCGCGGCGGTAGGCACTTGGGCAACGATGCTGCCGCTGGCGGTGTTGTTGACCATTCTGCTTGTGGGCGTGGTAACGCTGAGCACGCTGACGCAGGTTCGGGTTGTCGGCATCATCGCTGTCTTGGTGCCGTGCATCGCCGTTTTTTGGATGCTTCTTCAGCACTGGGACGAGAATCCCGCATCCACCACGCGGGCGCGCATCAAAACCTATGTGCTGCAAGAGCTGCCTGGCTATCGCGGGGAACTGACCCTGCTGATGATGGCGGGTTTCATAGGCACGGCCGGGTCGCAACTATTGGCACCGATGGTGCAGGCGACAGGGTTCGATCCGTCCTACTTCCCGACCTGGACCATCCTGGTCTTGCTGGTCTGGATCATCCCGCTGGCCGGGCAGATCGGCATGAACCCGATCCTTGCTGTCACGCTGATTGCGCCGCTCATTCCGGCAGCCGGTGACCTTGGGGTGCAACCGACAGCGCTTGTGGTCGCGATCACGGCCGGATGGGCGCTAAGCGGGGCAAGCTCGCCCTTTACGGCGACAACCCTTCTGATCGGCTCTTTCGCCGGTATCAGCGCAACCCGCGTCGGGCTGGTCTGGAACGGTGCCTATACTCTGGCTTGTGGCTTTGTGTTGTCCCTCTGGGTCATTGCATTCGCCTACCTGTCTTGACCACGCGGCAGTCCTCCCGATCAAAAGGGGATGCTGAAGTAGAATTTTCTCGGCAGGATGGCCGAGGGAATTCCGATGAAGAGTGCCAGCATTGAAATAGCCTGCCGCGCCGCCGAACATGGGCAACGGCGGGGTGATCCCAGCCCACTAACTGAAGAGAGCCGCGTAGGTCCGACAACGATACCCCTGCAAAAATGGGTAGATTACCGCTGGAAATCTCAGGCGCTGGCGATGACGCACGACGCTAATTGATGACGTGCAAGAGCGTTGGCCGCCCGCTGCGCGCCATTTCTGAAGCAGCAGAGCGCCTGCCATCAATCCAATGGCTCGCCTTGATATCCAGGCTGGGTGCTCAGGCTGGCGGTGAAACCAGTATCGGAGCACGAGAAAGGCGGTTTTCGCCGCCCGTTTTCCAACAAGCTGCAATATGATCATGCACATCGCCAAATGTGCAACGCGCCTTCAGGGCGCGCGCTTTCGTTCGGGGCATGGCGACCGGATTTGGTCGAGAACATCCCATATCCCTGGGTCGCCGAGTTTATCGGCGAAATGGGTCATTATTTTGGGAACGACCGTGCTTTTGGCGCTTTGTATAGCTGAGGGCTGGCCTATGAAAACCATTCCTCGGTAGCGGTGTCACTTGGGTGGTCAGATTCGTCAGGCACAAAGAGCCAATAATGGTGTATAATCGAAGTGCATTTTTGGCGGCCCTAAAAAGGAATTGTTCCCTTGATGTATCTTTTTTTATTGCTGCTCCCGCTCATTGGCATGATTGGGTCGGGCTCTGACGATGCGGAAACCGTTGAAGAGGATCATGATGATGATCCCGATCCTGATCCCAATGTGACGCGCACCGGGCAATTCGTATCGGATGATCTGTTCGGGGCAAACGCCGTCTACAGCATAAATACCGACAAAGGGACACCGACTGAAACGCTGCATGGTTCTATCGAAGCGTTTGAGTTGGAAAATCTCCGCTATCCAGGAGGCCAGGCAGAACCCGACGGCGTCGATGGCATAGACTTTCTGGATATCACGCAACTGGGCGAGGATGGTTCCCTCCGTCCAGAGTTGACTGATTTCCTGGACAATATCGAAGGCGGCGTCACGCTTGTCATCCCGACTGCAGGTTCCTCTGTCGAAGAGTACGGCAAGGGGCTGGCAGATTGGACCGAAAAGGTGATGAATGACTATGGCGACAAGATAGACGCCTTTGAGATCGGCAATGAATATTGGTCTTATATGGGCGAGACAGAGTACGGCCAAAAGGCAGACATCGCGATAGATGCGCTGGCGCAAGGCATTGCATCCGCGGATCAGGGTGATCCTGATATTCTTGTCCAGATGGCGACACCGAACGCCGAGTCAGAGTTTCACGCCAGCGTCGATGATCGTGGGTATTTGACGCGCGTCACCGATGCCAACAACGCGATCATAGACCAACTGAGCGAAGAATCGCGCGCGAATGTGGATGGGGTGGTCGAACATTACTACTGGAACGATTCCCCGTTTCCGTTTGATGGCCAATCCACGGAAGTGCGGCATATAGATAAAGACTTCGAAGTGTGGAGTGATCGGTTCGGTCGCGATCTCGATCTTTACATCACTGAATGGAACATCAAGGCGAACAACGATGTCCGCACTGGTGTTCAAAGCCTGCCGCTCTTGACGGAGATGGTGGAAAACATGGTCGAAATGGGGGTCGATACGGCGCATGTCTGGCCGATCAATCACAACACCACCAATGATATCGGCGGCAGTTTCGACAGTGGCAGCGTGCTGACGGACGATCAAGGACGGGTAATCGAGAACGTGCGCGGCGCCATGTTCGACCTCATGGCGAAGAGCCTGCCGGGCAAGGAGCTTTTGAGGCTCGACCTGGAAAACCTGCCTGAAACAAGCGATATCGCCGCCTATGAGGGCGATGGAGAGATCGTGCTCTATATTGGCAGTCATTCACTTGAGCCGGTCGAACTTGAATTTGATCTCAGGGACGTGGCACCTGACTTCAAGTCCGCCACCGGAGTGGTGGTCGGCTATGACCCGGCCACGTCCGACGGCCAGAGCTACGTCCCCGGACAGGGTATGCAGCCGGACGTGTCCGTGGAAATCGACGGCAGGCCCTATTACCTGACCGAGCACGATACGCGAGCTCTTTTGACTGACCAGGTTTTCGCCGACCCGCAGATCAATGTCAGGCTTTTGCCGTATCAGGTGCTCGAACTGACTATCCGCAACTGACACAAGATGGACCTGTCGCCTGTTTGAGCCGATCCAAGTGCTTCGGCCATCTTCCGTTCGAAGGCGGCAGGGCTTTTCCTGCCCGATGCTTTTCGCCTGCCGCGCGGAACGTAGAAGCCGTTGATGTATCGAAAGGTGGCCATCTCGGCTGGCCTTTATGCTTCCCATGGGCGCGAACAGCGCGGCGCAGATACCTTGCCCCATTGCATATTTGTTGACCGATACACCCAGGCCGCACTCGTGCGCCGTGCCAACGGCACATGTCGCGTAGCTTGCGCCGCCGCGCAGGGGCAAACCGATAAGGGCTTGGCCCGACCGCTTGGGATGATTAGCTGTTATCCAAAGGAGAGCGCCATGCAGAAATTCTCGCTTCTCGACCTGTCGCCCATACCCGAAGGCAAGACCGCGACCGATGCGCTGGCCGCGACAGTCGACCTTGCCCGTGCCGCCGAGCGGTCGGGCTATCACCGCTACTGGCTGGCCGAGCATCACAACATGCCCGGCATTGCCAGCGCGGCCACCGCCCTGGTGATCGGGCACGTGGCCTCGGCAACCTCTACCATGCGGGTCGGTGCGGGTGGTATCATGCTTCCCAACCATGCGCCGCTTGTCATTGCCGAACAGTTCGGAACCCTGGCCACGCTCTATCCGGGACGGATCGATCTGGGTCTGGGCCGGGCACCCGGCACGGATATGGCGACGGCCCGGGCGCTGCGTCGTCACATGGCACCCGAGGACAGCTTCCCCCAGGATGTGCAGGAGTTGATTGGCTATTTCGGAGACAGCTCGGACGGAACTCCCGTGCGCGCCATCCCCGGAGAGGGCACCCATGTTCCGGTCTGGATCCTGGGCTCCAGCCTGTATGGCGCGCAGTTGGCCGCCTTCCTCGGGCTGCCCTATGCCTTTGCATCACACTTCGCGCCGGCCATGCTGGAAGAGGCGCTGGCCGTGTACCGCAGCACGTTCCGGCCATCGGACCGGCTGGACAAACCCTACGTGATGATGGCGGCCGGGGTTTGCGCGGCGCCAACCGATGCCGAGGCGGCGTATTTGCGATCCTCGCAACTCCTCGCCTTTGCGCGCCTCAGAACCGGCCGACCCGGCAAGCTGCCCTTTCCGACCCATGATGTGGACCGGGAGATACCGGCGCCGATCATGGCGCAGGTGCAGCAGGCACTGTCATGTTCCGCCACCGGCTCGGCTGCAAAGGTCAAAGAACATCTGGGCGGGATCATCGACGCATTTCAGCCCGATGAACTGATGGTGACCGGCATGATCCATGACCACACGGCGCGAGTCCGGTCTTTCGAAATCGCGGCGGAGGTTCTAACCGATCTATCAAAAGGCCCTGTCGCCGCCTGAGTGGGGCGTAATCCCCCGATGCCTCCGGCGATCCTCCTGCAACATCCTATTGGCGCCGGCCCCCACGTCTGGAGGTTGCCCGGCTCGACTTTACAAGCCACAGGATCATATCGCAGATATCGTGCCCCATTCTTCGTGCATCGAGCGAGAGGATTGGGGCACGGACGTCGCCTTTCGGTCGGCTTTGAAGGTCGGCGGCCTTGTATATGACGGGAACACAGGGCGGTCTTGCCAAGCATGGCGGCGCAACCCGCCTACCGTTCGTTTCCTTTTGGAAACCCAGTCAGCGCAGTGCGCTTGCTTCAGCCTCGACGGTGAGTGCGCGGCCAGCGCCGATCGCGCTAAGAAAATCGTCGATCACCTCGGTCGCCACGTCTGACGCAGGTGTGAACCCGCTGTCAGGGCCGTCGGTCACGCTGATCGCAATGCGCCAATCCCCGCCCTTGCGGCAAGCCAAGAAGCGACCGGCAGGGTCGGATGCAGGGGAAACGGCGATCAGGCGGCACAGACCTTGCTCGGTGTCGAAGGTGCCCAGAACACGCGCTGTCCCGAACCCCGCCACGTCATATGTCTGCCCGGTTGGGACATCCGACACCGTTCGGGCCACGTCGGCAAGCCCCGGCGTGCCAGCCGGACCGTCGGGGGATCTCAGCCCCCAACCCAACCCGACGCCCGCCGCCAGCGTCGCGGCAAGGGCAAGCGGCCAGGCGACGCGCGGCAGGACCGGGAGAATGTTGTTTGCCGTCTTGGTCGCGGGCTTGTCCGTGGCGGCGGGCGTTGCAAGAACAGCCTTGACCAGGCGATCCGGCACGCCGTCCTGCGTGTAAGCCGCGCGCAGTGCATTCGCAGTTTCGGTGAAGACGGCGTAACGGGCAGCGAGCGCAGGATCATTTTCGATCCTGGCCCGCAGGGCGTCGGCCTGCTCGGGTTCAAGTTCGCCATCGGCAAGGGCCATCAACATGTCATCGCTCACGCTGTTTTCTCTAGGGTCGCTCATTGCGCTTCTCCTGTTTCGCGCGCGGTGTTTGGGTCATCCCCAGCTCTTCCGCCAGCGCGGTCCGGGCTCGGGCCAATCGGCTCATCACCGTGCCGTTCGGGATATCCAGTGCCTCTGCGGCCTCGCGGTATCGCATCCCCTCTACGCAGACCAACATCAATACGGCGCGTTGGTCCGGTGGGAGCCTGTCCATCGCGGCGCGCACCCGTGACAGCTCCAGACGTGCCTCGGTAACCTTCCGCCCGTCTTCACCGACCAAGGGGTGGGATGCGGCGGCATCGTCGATGGCCACAACCGGGCGCGCGGCCCTGTATTGGTCAATCCAGGTGTTGCGCATGATGCGAAACAACCAACTGTCCAGCCGGGTGCCCGAAGCGAAACTCGAAAGATTGCCCAACCCTTTCTCGACAGTCTGCTGCACCAGATCGTCGGCCTCGTCCCAGCTTGGCGCCAGGGATCGGGCGAATGCTCGCAAACGCGGGAGCAATTCAATGATCTGCTGTTTCAACTGGTCCGTCACGTTTTGTCTTCCTCGTGGGGCTGCGCGGGGTCAAACTGGTCACATCAAGGAAAACGGTTCCCGACCGGAATTATTCCGAAAACGTGATCAGAAAACTTCTGGATGATCTGGAATAGAATGCTCACCCTTGTCGTTGTGTATGAACATACACTTGTGCCTTGTTGCATGAAGGAGCCTTAGACCGATGCCCGAGGATGACCATCCGGACATGACCCGCCGAAAGCTTTTAACGCGTATCGGCCTGGCTGGTGCAACGGCCTATACCGCGCCTGCGCTGACGCATTTGGGTATGGCGCATGCTTCCGGCGGCTCTGGCGGCGGCGCTGGTGGGGCTGGCACCGGGGGTGGTGGTTCGGGCGGCGGTGCCCGAAATATCTGGGGCAACAACCGTAGTCGCCCGGACCCCCGGAGCAACAGGCGGCGGGTGGTTCAGGCTGCGCCGACACCACCTGATCTGGAAATCATTCTGGCCCTGCCCGCCGGTGTCGCGGTGACGCCAGCGCGCGATGCAGGCTACACAGTTCTGGGGGAAGCGCCCAACAACACGATTGGTGGAACGCTTTACCGGCTTGGCCTTCCTGCGGGCCGCTCTGTCGAAGAAGGGTTGGACGAATTGACCGATCTTTTGCCCGACGCTCTGAGCGACGAAAACCACGTCTACACGCCGGACGATTTCTTGTGCGATGATGATGGATGTGCCGCGCACGAGATGATCGGCTGGTCAGGCTGGCCCAGCATCTATGCGCCTCGCATCGGCGTGATCGACACCGGTATCAACCAAGACCACCCAGCGCTTGCTGGGCAGAACCTGAAGGTACACCAAGCCGACCTTGGGGGGCGAGCGGCGGCAGGGCGCAAGCATGGAACGGCCATAGCGGCGATGCTGGTGGGCCGGTTGGAGTATCGCGTACCGGGCTTGCTACCCAATGCATCTCTTGTGGCGGTCGAGGCATTTCATCGTGGTTACTACGGTGAACAAGCCGATATCTTTTCGCTGGCCGAGGCGATGGACATTCTTCTGGCTGCAGATGTCAGCGTCATAAACATGAGTTTTTCCGGCCCCCGCAACGCTGTTCTGGAAGAATTGATCACCCGAGCGGCCACAAGGGGCGTTGCCACGGTGGCCGCCGCTGGAAATGACGGGCCCGGGGCAGAACCGGCCTATCCGGCCGCGTTTGAAAAGGTGCTGGCCGTCACTGCTGTTGATCATGCTGGACGGGCCTATCGGCAGGCAAACCACGGCCATTACATCAATTTCGCAGCCCCGGGCGTGCGGGTCTGGGTCGCGGCGTCAGTATCGGGCGGGCGCCTCAAGTCTGGTACCTCCTATGCCGCACCGTTTGTTACCGCCTCGCTTGCCGTGCAACGCCTGCGCGCGCCCGCATTGCCGCTGGAACAAACGATCACGGAAATGTCTCGTTGTGCCAAGGATCTAGGGGAAGACGGGCATGACCCCGTGTTCGGGCATGGGCTGGTCGCGGCGCCTGGGCAATGCTTTGGGGAAGAGGCCGAATTTTTCCCCGCCTCGGGGGAATAAAAGGGGGTAGCACCACGTTTTATTCACATGGTCACCGCGAGTGACCGCAAGAAAACGCAAAGGAGTAGAACGATGGCTGACGATAAGAAAACAAGCATCTCTCGCCGCCATATGCTGGTGCGGCTCGGATTGGCAACCGGGGCAGCCTATGTGGCGCCGGTAATGATGCATCTGGGTGCCGCGCACGCGTCGGGCGGATCAGGCGGTGGTGCCGGTGGATCAGGCGGTGGCGCTGGTGGCTCGGGCGGTGGATCCGGTGGATCGGGCGCATCGGGCGGGTTTGGCGGCAGCGGCGCTTCGGGCGCGTCGGGCGGTTTCGCAGGCGGTTCGGGCCCGTCAGGTGGGTTCGGTGGCAGCAGCGGCTCGGGCCCGTCGGGTGGCGGTCGCCGCTGAGGCCATGAACCAGTGCCTGGCCAGACCTTGCGTGAGTCACTCAATGATTTTGACTTGAGAAGCTGACATGGCCGAAAACGGACAGAACAAACCCGCAGCCGAAGCGCGCAGAACGCGCGCTTCGGTTTCTCGCGCAACCCGATTAAGCTTTGCGGGGCTTTCACACGAAGTCGAGTTGAGAGAGAGCGACGAGATTCACGAAAGCCTGCGCAAGACAATGCCGGGCTGGCGTCCCGCGTTGCAATCAGTCGCAACCACGCGCGATGCTCCGCACTCGGCCATTTGGCGCGGCTCTGATGGGCGTTTTAGCTTCCAGTCCTGGTGGGGGGAAAGCCCTTTGAAAGGGCTCGGCCTGGCCGGGGCCACCTGTGGCGCGGTGGCTGATCTTATCCAGTCCTATCTTGATGAAAGGCCGGGCACGCTGGGCCTTCATTGTGGTGCTGTGCGAATTGGGATCCAACTTGTTGCTTTCACGGGTCCGTACCGGGCTGGCAAGTCAACATTGGTCACCCGGCTGGGCGCCGAGCCGGATTGCGCGCTGTTCTGCGACGATATTCTGCCGATCGAACCGGACGGAACGGCGCTGGCGCTTGGGGTTCAGCCACGCTTGCGCCTGCCTTTGCCCGACGGTATCTCGTCTGGTTTCCGTGATTATGTGGCGCGCGCCAAGACAATTCACGACCATCGCTACGCATTCGTTTCAGACCCGCAACAAGCCGCTTTGGGCACAAGTGCGCCGCTGTCTGCAATGGTTGTCCTGTGCCGGAAAGACGGCGCGCGCGCCCGGTTCCATCAACTCGACACAAGCGATGCGGCAGCGTTCGTGATTCGGCAGAACATCGCCGACCCAGGGGATGCAGACTCTCACTACGACCGAATTGAGGGGCTCGTTGAAAACCTGGTTTGCCTCACGCTGGTATATTCCGATCTTGAAGAGGCCGTAGCACTTATCCGCGATACTTTCGGCCAGTCCCACGTTCCAGATCTACAAGAATCCCTGGCGCCGCCCTTGATGATGAATGATCCAGCCGATGCAGCAGAGCCGGCTGATTTGAGGAAGGAATTCGCCCGCGCGGAAGATGTTGTGATGCGCCGAATTGGTTCAGACATGTTCTTGTGGCAGATGGAAACGCGAAGTTTTTTCAGGCTCAACCATGTGGGCGGTGCCGTTTGGATTCTTTTGGAAACACGCCAACCCGGCAGCAGTATCGTCGCGACGTTGGAAAAGGTCTTCCCCCACGCACCTGCGCAAGTGGTCGAACACGACGTGGCAAAGCTTTTGGGCCAGTTGCAGAAACGAGGTTTGGTTGACCCCTGACATGCCGTGCCCGACCCTAGTCAATGGGTTTGCGCAAGCCCGGTGAAGGCTGAGCGCTCGGGCCGCCTTATCTGTCGTCGGCCCGAGAGCGTCATTTTATTCATGAACCCGCATCAGTCGAGAGCATCATGCCCGATGGCCTTGCAGTCGGACAGGTCGGAGCCACCCGCACCGGCCACATTCTTGGCGAGGTCGCGCAGCGCGCTGCGAAGACCCTCTTCCAGCACGGGGTGATAGAATGGCATGGCAAGCACGTCGGCGACCGTCATTTTCGCTTCCACCGCGAGGGCAAGCAGATGCACCAGATGTTCGGCCGCCGGCACACACATCTCGGCGGCCAGCAGGCGGCCGGTCTGGCGCTCGGCATGGATGCGCAGAATGCCCGCGCCGGTCTGCGCCATGCGGGCGCGCGGCTGGTTCGAGAACTCGGCACTGCCGGTCGCGATGTCCTGGTCGTTCAATTCCGACAGCGGTGGACCGATCCTTGCCACCTGCGGTGCGGAAAACACGATGGAAAGTGGCGTCCGCCTGCACAGGCCGGAATCTTCTGCGTCCGGCGCGGCCATGCGGCCGGCTATGTGCCCCTCGTCGGCGGCCTCGTGCAACAGCGGGCGGTAACCGTTCGCGTCGCCAGCTAGGAACACCGGCAAATCGCCGATGCGAAGCGTCGCCGGCTCGATCTCGGGCATGCCCCTGTCATCAAGTGGCACGCCAAGCGTTTCTAGCCCGAGATCATCGATGTTTGGCCTGCGGCCCATCGCGGCCAGTACCGCGTCGGCCTTGAACGAGCCGCCAGCGCCGGTCACGCGTATGGCATCGCCCATTGCCTCGAGCTCGGCCGGTGCGCCCAGGTGAAGGGCGACCTCGGACTCGATCAGCGGGCGGAAAGCGGCCAGAATTTCGGCGTCGTCGATTCCCGCCAGGCCTTCGACCGCGTCGAAGCCAGCCACTTCCAGCCCCAGCCGGGACAGCGCTTGCGCGATTTCCACGCCGATGGCACCCATGCCGATAACGGCGATGCGGCGCGGCAGGTTCGACTGTTCGAACAAGCTGTCCGTGGTCAGGATGCGGTCGCCGAAGTCGCGCCAAGGCCCCGGAACGACCGGGCGGCTACCGGGCGCGAGGATGATCGCGCGGGCCTCGATCGTCTTGCCGTCGACTTCGAGCCGACCGGGGCCAAGCAAACGCGCCCGGCCCGACAGGGCGCGCTCGCCAAGCTTGTCGGGCACCGACTCGGGGCCTCGCACAAAGCTGTCGCGCATCTGGCGCACGCGCGCCATGACAGCGGGAATATCTGCGTGCAGCCCGTCGGCACCGCGGATGCCGAACTCTTCCAAAGCGCCACGACGGTGAAACGCGTTTGCCGCCTCGATCAGCGCCTTTGACGGCATGCAGCCAACGGCGGCGCAGGTCGTGCCCCAATGCCCGCTGTTCACCAGCAGGAAATCCTTGGTGTAGCGACGCACCTCGCGCAAGGCTGAAAGCCCGGCACTTCCGGCGCCGACGATAACGGTATCGACCTTCATCGCATTACTCCTTCAAGCAGGCTTCGGAATTGGTTGCGGGCTCGGTGTCGGTCCTGAGAGCCCAGCGTTGCCCGTCATTCGCGCACGCAAGCTCGGTGTCCGGCACTATGAGATTCGTGGTCTCGGACATGGGCTATATCCTCGTGGGGCAGTGATTTTCGCATTTCTATTTTTGCATACTTTCATGCCGCGTGACCATGGGTTATCCTTTGAGACTCAAGAAGTTTTCAAAATCGCGAAACATGGAAGGGATTTTCCAAATGACCGACAAGAACGCTTATATTGAAAAAGCCAAGGCCCGGATCGACCAATGGAACGCCGAGATCGACAAGATGAAGGCGAAGCTGGAAGAGGCCGATGCAGATGCGAAGATCGAGTATCAAAAGCAGCTCGACGAGGCGCGCAAGCAGCGTGACGAAGCCGAGGCAAAGCTGAAAGAAATGCGCGAGGCCAGCGACGACGCCTGGAGCGACATGAAGGCCGGTTTCGACAGGGCATGGGACAGCATGTCAGACGCGTTCAACAGCGCCATGTCCAGGTTCAAGTGAAGGCCTGCACCGAATTTCTTGGTGCTATCCGTACGGCTACTGGCGCCGCGATGTTGGCCCTGACGGACGCCTTGTGCAGGTGTGCCAAAGCGCGGCGGCAGCATCTGAGCCAATAATGTGACCGGCAGACCACGCGCTACGGCGCTTGGCAAGCGGGTGCAAGTAGCGCCCAGGACGCGCTGAAAACCTGCTTTTCAGATGCTTTGAGCGGGGCACGCCAAGACGCAAACGCCACCTGCCGGGTGACAGAACGGTCGCGCGGGGAAATCATCGCGGTCGGCCAAATTGTTTTTTGGGAACCTATGGACACTACTATCTGGATCGTCGTTGCAGCGGCGCTTCTCACCGCCATCATGACCGGCGTTGGTGCGCTGCCCTTCCTGTTCGTCAAAAAGGTCGGCCATCGCACGGTGGGGTGGTCGAACGCTGCTGCCGCTGGCCTTATGCTTGCGGCCAGCCACAGCCTGGTCGCCGAAGGCGTGTCGCTCGACATTACGTTGACGCTGCTGGGCGTGCTGCTGGGGCTTGGCGCGATCGTGCTGGCGGACCGGCTGCTGTCGGGCGCCGGCGATGTCGAGGTGGCCGACCTGCAAGGTGCGGGCGCGGCCAAGGCGTTGCTGATCCTGGGTATCATGACGGCACATTCCTTTGCCGAGGGCGTAGGCGTGGGCGTGTCATTCGCAGGGTCGGATGGGCTGGGCGCCTATATCACCACGGCCATCGCTTTCCATAACGTGCCCGAGGGGCTGGCCATCGCTCTTGTCCTTGTGCCGCGTGGTTCCCCTGTCTGGAAAGCCGCGCTTTGGGCAATCTTTACCAGCCTGCCGCAGCCGATCATGGCGGCGCCGTCCTACCTTTTCGTTGAGACCTTTCGGCCCTTCCTTCCAATAGGTCTTGGCCTGGCGGCGGGCGCGATGATCTGGATGGTGTTCTCGGAGCTTTATCCCGACGCGTTGGAGAAGGTTGACAGCGGGTCAACTGCCACCGCAGTGACGCTGGCATTTTCGGCCATGATGGCTTTCCAGATGCTTGTGCTCGCCCACTGATCGCGCGAGCGGGCGCCGAACCGGGATTGCCGCCTTCCGGCCTGGCCTGCTCGCGTTTTGTCGCTCCTTCGATTTCGAAGATGCGTGTCGGGCACCGTGCCAACATGTTTTGTCGTTTTGCATCGGGTCAGGTGCGGACGGCTCCGCGCGTTACACGGGCGGTCCACCAGAAGATGACGGGAGTGAGCACTACTGTCGGCCCAAGCCACACCACGAGGTCGGGCAGGAAGCCCAGGTTCACGACGCCTGCAGCGGTGATCGTTGCGATGGTGCCGCCCAGCATCCGGCCCAGATGACGCGCGATGCGTGTCTTGCCGGTGATCGGGCCGCGCGCCCAATCGCGCCAATCGGCCAGCGCCATGGTCAGGCCGATGGAACCAAAGGCCAAGAGGATCACCGGCTGCGCGCCGCTTGCTGTCAGCAGGCCCTGCGCGCCCCAGCCCAGCATACCAAGGCCCGCCAGTGCCATTACCGCCCCGCCCGCATGGTCAAGGCGCCTCGGGCGTCCGTCGCGCACCATCGCAGCGCGCCAGCCGGTAAAGACGAGGTAGAGGCTGAAAACCCCCACGGCGAAGAGGAAGGCATTCGGGTTCGCCACTGCAAGCACCAGCGCGCTCAGCCCGACGATCAGCATGGCGAGCGTATAGGCGTTGCCAGAGCGTCGATGCAGACGGCCGCCCTTGGCGCTGCCGACGGCAATGCCAGCCGCTGCCAGCGCCGCGACGCCAGCCAGGATATGTAGCAACAGTAGAATCTGGGTCATGGTTCAATGTCTCCGCTTTTGGTCGAAGTCCATGTTCTGGACGATATGCACCGGGTAGCGGCGGCACCTCGGGCCGGACCAGCGAAGTTGCGGAAACGGTTGGGAAATTGCGTGAACGGCATGTATGGTTGCGTTCACGATGCGCGAACGACTTGCCCAATTGTCTCTCCGCCTGGGGCCGCCTCTCGGGCTGGGCCTCGTTCTGGGGCTGATCGGGCCATTCGGCACCTATGACCTGCTACCCGCGGCCGCGCGGCTTGCCTATTGGCTGGCGGTTGTCTCGATGAACTGGCTGTTGGCCGACGCTGTTCTGCGGCGGGTTGAGGCACTGGCGGGTGATCGGTTGCCTGCTCCAAGGCTTACAGTGCCTGTGGCGGGCGCTTGTCTCGCCGCTGTGCCCGCGACGGGCGTGGTGGCGCTGGCCAACGGGCTCTCGGGGATCGGCTGGCCGGGGAATATCGCGGTCCTTTTCGGGCAAGTCCTGCTGCTGCTCACCGCCATTGCCTTGCCGGTCTATAATCTGGAGAGCATGGAGGCGCAGAACGCGGCGCGGCCCGACCCGGCGACACCCGAGGGTGTTTCTTCACCGCACCCATCGTCGGGGGAAAAGGCGCCGCAACCGGGGGTGGACGGCCTGTCGCTATTCCAGGCAAGGCTTCCTGGGCCGCTTGGCGGGCGTATTCTCTGCCTCGAGATGCAGGATCATTACCTTGTCGTGCACCATTCCGGCGGCTCCGAGATGATCCTGTGCCGGATGGAGGATGCCGCGCGCGAACTGGATGGCCTCGGTCGCCGCGTGCACCGCTCCTGGTGGGTGGCGGCCGATGCGGTGATCGGTGTCGAGCGCGAGGGTCAGCGCACCCTCTTGCGCCTGACCGATGATCGCCGCGTGCCCGTGGGCCGGTCATTCCGTCCCGATCTTAAGGCCGCCGGCTGGCTGTGACCGGCGGTGGCGCAGGTGCCGCAACCGGGGATGGCTTGCCCCATGTCTTCCCGCGAACCTGCATGGCCGCGGCCCGATGCACTCCGCACGGTCACTACCGATCTTGGTGAGTGTGTGACGACATCGATCGGGCGAGGGCGCTGCGCCGTGAACCTGGATCGGGGAGCAAGAGGCAGCGGTAGGGGTGATGACCGCACCGAAGGCAGCTTCCTTCATCGTGGTCCAGGCGAACGGTCAAATTTTACCGTTCGCCTGGACCAGGTTTTTCAAGAATTGGCGCTTGTTTATTCGGCGTCCTCGGTAAGGTGTGAATCCTCGCGCACCTCGAACCACATGGCGTTGAGAATGGCGAAAAGCGCGGCCAGCGGAAGGCCGAGTATCCAGGCAAAATACCACATTGGGTGTCCTTTCCTTAGTAGGCGTTCTTGTTTTCGGTGATCTCGTCCATGGTGACCTTGCCCCACAGCACCTTGTAGACCCAAGCGGTGTACAGAAGGATCAAGGGCATGAAGATCACGGTCACGACCAGCATGACGAACAAGGTGAAATGTGATGACGAGCTGTCCCAAACAGTCAGGGACGAGCGCGGGTCGATCGACGAGGGCAGGATAAAGGGGAACATCGTCAGCCCGACCGAAGCGATGACACCGGTGATCCCCAGTTTGGAGAACAGCAGCGCCGACAACTCGCCACCCCGCCAGAGTGACAGATATGCAAGCGCCATGCCCGCAAAGCCCATCGCGGGCGCGATGATGATCCACGGCCTCACGGCATAGGCTGCCAGCCACGAGCCTTCGCGCGCAACCTCGGTCAGCAGCGGGTTGGAATGACCGCCCGCAGCCGCCTGCGTGGTCATGACGTAGCCGTCGATGCCAAATGCCAGCCACAGCCCGGCAAGCGCGTAACCCGCCATCGCGAACAGCCCGGCAAAGGTGCCAAAGCGTCGTGCGCGTTCCACCACCGGCCCTTCGGCCTTGAGCGCGACCCATGCCGCGCCATGGGCAATCAGCATGGACAGTGACACGGCACCAGCCAGCAACGCGAACGGGTTCAACAGGCCAAAGAACGACCCCTCGTATAGCGAGAACAGATCTTCGGTCAGGCGGAACGGCACACCTTGCAACACGTTGCCCACGGCTACGCCGAAGATCAGCGCAGGCACCGCGCCACCCACGAAAAGCGCCCAGTCCCAGCCGTAGCGCCAGCGCGGATCATCGCGCTTGGAGCGGTATTTGAAGGCCACGGGCCGCAGGATCAGCGCCGCGAGAATCAAGAACATGGCAAGGTAGAAACCCGAGAAGCTGACCGCGTAAAGCGGTGGCCAGGCGGCGAAGATCGCACCGCCGCCAAGGATGAACCACACTTGGTTGCCTTCCCAGACGGGGCCGACGGTGTTGATGACAAGGCGGCGTTCTTCGTCGGTTCTGGCGATGAAGGGCAGCAGCGCGCCGACCCCCATGTCGAACCCGTCTGTCAGGGCAAAGCCGATCAACAACACCCCCAGAAGGCCCCACCAGATGACACGCAGGATGTCGAAATCTATCATTTCATACAGGATCATGGCGTTCACTCCGCAGGGTTGGCAAATGGATCGCGCCCATCATGGGTGCGCAGGCGGTGTTCGTGGCGCACGCGCCATTTCTCGGTTTCCTCGACGTCCTGAACCGGGCCCTTGCGGATGTATTTCAGCATGAGGCCCATCTCGATGACGAAGAGAATGGTGTAGAAGGTGATGAAACCTGCCAGCGTCAAAAGGATCGATGTGACCGAAAGGTTACTGACGGACAACGCCGTGGGCAGAACCCCATCCACCGTCCAGGGTTGGCGACCGTATTCGGCAACGAACCAACCCAGTTCAGCCGCAATCCACGGCGTCGGGATGATCGCCACCGCCGCGACAAGCGACCAGCGCGGATAGGTCCGGCTGCCAAAGTTCGAACGCACGAAGAAATAGGCCATCACCCCGATGAACGCAAAGCCGAGCCCAACCATGATGCGGAAAGCCCAGAACAGGGGCCAAACGGTGGGAACGGTATCGTTGGCGGCCTGCTCGATCTGTGCCTCGGTCGCGTTGCGCGGGTCTTCGGCATACCGCTTCAGCAACAACGCATACCCCAGGTCGCCGCCGTGTTCTTCGAAGGTGGCCATGATCTCGGGCGATGTCGCCTCGCGTTCCTGCCGGATCGTCATCAAGGCGTCATAGGCGATCAGCCCCGAACGAATCCGCTCTTCGGATTCGGCGACGAGATCCTCGATACCGGGAATGTCCTTGGTTAGCGAGCGGGTGGCGATCAGGCCCATGGCATAGGGAATCTTGATCGCGTAATGGTTTTCCCGCGCTTCCTGGTCGGGCAGGGCGACAAGGGTGAAGGACGCAGGCGCTTCCTCTGTGTGCCACATGCCCTCCATCGCCGCGAGTTTCATGCGCTGCGTGTGGGTGGCGCTGTAGCCGGATTCATCGCCAAGAAGCACGACCGAAAGCGCGGCAGCCAGCCCGAAGCTCGAGGCGACGGTCATCGACCGGCGCGCCAACTCGATATGGCGCCCCTTGAGAAGATACCATGCCGAAACGCCCAGCACGAAAACCGACGCGGTGACATAGCCGGCCGAAACAGTGTGGACGAATTTGGCCTGCGCCACCTCGTTGAACATCACGTCGAAAAAGCTGGTCATTTCCATGCGCATGGTCATGGGGTTGAATTCGGCGCCGACGGGGTTTTGCATCCAGCCATTGGCGATCAGGATCCACAGGGCCGAGAAGTTCGAGCCGATGGCGACCAGCCAGCCGACCACCATATGCGCGACCTTTGACAGCTTGTCCCAGCCAAAGAACCACAGCCCCACAAATGTCGCTTCGAGGAAGAACGCCATCAGACCTTCAATGGCCAAGGGCGCACCGAACACGTCGCCGACGTAGTGGCTGTAGTAGCTCCAGTTCATGCCGAACTGGAATTCCATGGTGATGCCCGTGGCGACCCCGAGCACGAAATTGATCCCGAAAAGCGTGCCCCAGAACTTGGTCATCTGGCGCCAGATCGGGCGGCCCGTCATGACATAGACGGTCTCCATGATGGCGATCAGGATCGACAGGCCCAATGTCAGCGGCACGAACAGGAAGTGATACATGGCCGTCATCGCAAATTGCAGGCGAGACAGCTCAACAACGTCGAGTTCCATAATGTCTACTCTCCGGCCCCGAAGGGCACCTTTGGCTTCGTTACGGGTAGAACAGTAAGGTTTGGCCAAGATAAATCTTTGACTCAGATCAAAGATATATTCGAAAAGCACTATTTGTTTCGACTTTAGGTTCTGATCCGAAGTATCGAACCGCCCGACATTTTTACCCATTCGGTTTCGATGGGGCTGTGCGCGGCCAGAACCAATGCGCTGTTTGGGCAAATCGCGCGTATACCGTCAAGAACGGCGCGCGCCGTCGTGCCGTCAAGACCTGTGGTCGGCTCGTCCAGCAGCAGGATTGCCGGCTGCCGCATCAGCACGCGCGCTAGCGCCAGGCGACGGGTTTCGCCGCCCGAAAGGCCCGTGCCCGCTTCGGTCAGTTCGGCTTGCAAGCCGCCGCGTGAGGCCAGAACGGGCGACAGCGCCACAGCGTCGAGAACCCGGCGCATTTCCGCCTCGTCGGCGGTGGGCATGGCAAGCTGCAGGATGTTGGCAACCGTACCGCGGGTCAGCACACTGCGTTGCGCCAGCAGGCCCACCTCGGCCCGCAAATCGGGCTCACTCCAGTCGGCCATGTCGCGCCCACCAAGCAGCGCGCGGCCTTCGGCCGGTTGCAAAAGCCCGGCGGCGATATGCAGTATCGTGCTTTTCCCGCAACCGCTTGGGCCGGTCAGGGCGACGGTATCGCCGGGGCCGACATCCAGCGTGATACCAGACAGGACGGGGGCCGAAGCGGTGTCTTCGCGCCAGCCGACATCCTGCAAGCTCAGCCGAAGATGTGCGGGGCGTTCTCGGGCGGACGCGGGGCCCTGCGATTCGCCGGTTTTGTCGAGTTGCCGTCCGACGCGGCGCGCGGCGTCCATCATGCGCCCCAAGTCGGCCATGCCACGCCGCAGCGGCGCGAATATTTCCGCCAGGGCAAGTGTTGCGAAAAATCCCAGCGCGGCCTGTGCGGGGGTCAAGATGCCGCTCTGCGCCAGCGAGGCGCCAAGGCCCAGCGTTGCGATGGCTGCAAGCAGCGCCGACAGGGCAAGGGCCAGTGCTGCCCTATGCTCGGCGCGATCCACCTCTGCGCGGGCGGTTTCCATCCTGCTTGCTGCATCGTGGAAATCTGCCTGTGCGCGCTCCAGAACACCGTGCATGACGAGATCGGTCTTGGCCCGCATCAGATCCATGCTTCGTGTTCGCAGCGCCTGCATTGCTGCCTCGGCCCGCCGTGCAGCTTGGCGCGAACGCATGGCTGCCACGCCCAGGGCCGCGGCCCCACCCAGCCCCAGCAGGCCGATGCTCCAAAGCGCGATGATCGGGGCCGCCAGCCAGGCCAATACCACGAATGTCAGCGCGAGGGTTGTCGCGCCCGCAATCAACGGAATCGCAAGCCGCAGCATCACGCCATCCAGCGCGTCGACATCGGCAACGATCCGGTTCAACGCTTGTGAGCCGCGCATGCGTGCCAGTTGCCGCCACGGCCGCGCGGCAACCCCGCTCAGCAGGCGCACGCGCAGGTTGGCCAAGGCGCGCAGCGTGGCGTCGTGGGTCAGAATCCGCTCGCCATACCGCGCGGCCGTTCGGCCAAGTGCAAGGAAACGCACACCGGCGCTGGGGCGGAAGACGTCGAAAATCGCGCCCGCCCCGGCGAGGCCGGCGGCAGCGGCGGCGGTGATGAACCATCCCGACAGGCCCAGCAGCGCCACGCCCGCAACCAGAACCGCGACCGAAAGGGCAAGACCGCGCCGCATCGCCACGCGGTCGCCGCGCCAGAGAAGCCGGTAGATCCGCCAGAGCCAGCGCATCAGCCCACCCCCCCTTCGAGTGAAATGACATGATCCATCCGGCCCGCCAGCGTGGCGTCATGTGTCGCCACGATCAGGGTGCGCCCCGAGGCCGTCAGGTCGAGAAGCCCATCGGTCACGGCGTCGGCGGTTGCCCGGTCCAGGTCGGCGGTCGGCTCGTCGGCAAGGATCACATCGGTCTGCGAAAGCCACAAGCGCGCGATCAGCAGGCGGCGCGCCTCGCCGCCCGAGACACCGACGCCGGTTTCGCCAAGACGGGTGTGAAGCCCATGCGGTAGCCGCGCCACGATTCCGTCGGCCTGGGCCTTGCGCAGGGCGGCGTTCAGGGAAACCTCGTCTACCGCTTGACCGTTCAGCAACAGGTTTCCCAGAAGGCTGCGGTTCAGGAAATGGATATCCTGCGGCAACCAGCCGAGACGCGCGCGCCATGCGCTGGCAGTGTCCGCATCAAGCGGTTGCCCGGCAACCTCGATCGATCCTCGGTCGGGTATGCGCAACCCGGCGAGGCAGGCCAGAAGCGTGCTTTTGCCAGAGCCGCTGGGGCCGGTCAAAGCCACGCGTGCGCCCGGGGCAATGTCGAGATCGGGGAAAACGATCCTGCGGTTTGCGACCCGTACACCAAGCGACCGGGTTCGGATATGCGCCGGCCCCTGCAGGGGCGGTGCGGGAGTGGTGCCTCCGGGCAGCGCCAAAAGATCGCCGGCATCAAGCGCGTCAAGCTCGTCATTAACCGCTTCGGCGGCAGCCTTGTCATGCCACGCGGCAGCCAGTTCGCGCAGGGGGTCGAAGAATGACGGGGCCAGCATCAACAGCCAGATACCCTCGGTCGCATTCAGTGGCGTGGTCCAGTAGCCAAAATCTATCTGCCCCAACAGAAGGAACCCGACATAAACCGCCACCATCGCAACACCGATGGCGGAAAACAGTTCAAGCACGGTGGATGACAGGAACGCCAGGCGCAAAACGGCCATCGTCCTTTCGCGCAAGGCGTCCGCACGTTGCTGGAAATCGGCGGTCATGCGCTCAACGGCGCCAAGGAGCCGAAGGTCGGGCAAGGCGCGCAAACGGTCCAGAAGCATCGTGTTGAGGGTAGAAACCTCTTCGAGTTGTTGCGCGCTGGCCTGTTTCGCGGCCATGCCGACCAATGCCTGGAATACCGGGATAAGCGGCCCCGCCAACAACAGGATTAGCCCCACCGCCCAGGAATGCCACGCAGCCAGCCCGAGAATAAAAAGCGGAACGGCGCGTACACGCGTCATCGCGGGGCGGTATCGGGTCAGCGCGGGGATCAGCATGTCCAGCTTTTCGGTCAGCAAGGCCCCCAAGGCGCCGGAATCGGGGCGGGCCTCATCCACGGGGCTGCGCGCGGCCTCGCGATCGAGCAGGGTTTGCCGGATAACCGCAACCGAACGCCGCGCATCCCGAACAAGGCGCTGCTGCGCGAAATTTTCAAGGCCGGCGCGCAAGATCCCCAGGACCGCAAAAATCGCGAGCTTCGTGACCATTTCACGGGGCGTCATCGTTTGCAGCAGGCCCGCAATCAACGAGGCCGCAAACCATGCTTGCGGAATCCATAGAAGCGCCGAAAGCGCCCAGGCCCCTTGTGCGATGGGGTTTGCGTCTGCTCGATGTCCCATGCTCGACTTTTGATCCTTGCGTGATGCAAGCACGCTTGCGTGGCCTTCCTTAATACCCAGTGGACAGAAAGCTAAAGACTCAAGATTGTCACAGGTGCCTTTGGCGCTGGCCACCCCCCAGATGTCTGCAAGGTGTTGGACATTGCCGGATCGCGCCGTTCCAGGGTCTGCCTACGGGGTCAGGGGGCGTCGCACTGCTTCCAGGCCTTGCCGCAAAGAAGTTTGCACTGAAGATCGCCTGACTTTCGGTCAGGTGACTGGCAGCCGCAATCGCAGTCAGGCCCCTGGGTGTCCTTGCCCCCGTACCCTGTCTGCGTGCCGCCGTCATCCGGGCCGGGGCCATCATCGCTATCGTCAGTGCCGGTCATGCGCCCCGGGATACCCATTCGCTGCTCAAGCCGTGAAAGGCGGATATCCTGGTAGTTGCGGTAAGCCTCCGAGCCCGGCGGCTGTGCCAAGCGCGCCTCGGTGTTGCGTGCTGTCGGGTAGGCGATCACGCCTGAAACCTCGTAGCGTTTTGGCGGAAGAACCTGGCAAAGATCGGCACCCTGGCCGGCCGACATCATCGCGGCCATGCCCCCTTCGCAAACTTGCGCCACACCGCGAAAGCGCAAGGTTTCGCCGTTATATTCCTCGATGACAATGCGGCTTTCCTCGGCCGGGTTCTGTATGCCCATGCGCTCGCCGTTCTCCGAGGCGGCAAACGCCTTGATAGGGCCTTCGTGTCCGATGGTGAGCGGCTCTTCGAAGAAGAGCGTGACCCGGGTCCGGTCCCTGGCGCCATCCTCGGAATCCAGCACGACGGCCACAGACCCCTCGATCTGGCGACGCATTGTCCGGGTCATGCTTGGCGTCAGGCCCGGCATAGTGGCGAAATTCCCGATGAAGATGTCCCGCATCGTCGCCTGGCCTGGGGTTTTCTCGCCCTCGGCGCTGACCGGCGCGCGCCCCTTTTTCGAGGCATAATCGGTCGTGGCAGGTTCTTTGCTGGCCCCGCCGGATGAAAGCTCGGCCACATCAACCGAAGCGGTGACCCTTATATCCTCTACCCGGAAGTCGCGCCGCGCATCCTGGATTTTGCCGGGCACCCAGGTTGCCACCAGCAGGAACTCGGTGTCCTTGCGCGGCCCTGCCTGGACGATCTCGGGAAAATAGAAGAAACGCTGGTATTGCCCACCGGACATGCCATCGTTCGGCACCAGCAGGCAGGGCGCGCCACCACCCCGCCGGCCATTCTGCTCGACATGTTCGAAACAGTCCTGCGCATCCGGCGCATCCTTGAAATCGTTGCCCTCGGCCCAGCCTAGATAAATGTCATCGACCACATCGTTCGGGCCAGTGATCCGAAGCTGTATGTCGGGGCGCAGCAGGGCCGTATAGGGGTTAACCTTCAGGTGGATGCAATTGCCGGAATACTCTGCCAGTTGCAGCGTGGTGCTGACACTGTCGGCGCCCGTCGCGATGCGAAGCTCCCGGCACCCGCTAAAGCCTAGGTTCAACCACTTTTCCTTGGACATCCGTTTTTCAAACCTGTGCGCGGCCCAGCTTGCGTATTCGGCCAGGAACTGGGGCAAGACATGCTCAAGACCGTCCAGCCCGCCGTCGATGCTGTCGAGCCATCGGTCGACCAGCGCGGTGGCATTCTGTGCCACCGCGTCGCCGGTCATGCTGCGGTAAAGCGGGTGCAACCCTCTCGGATCCCCGTCAAGGTAGCGCTCGATCACGTGGAACCAGAACCCGTTGGTCTGGTAATCAAGGTTGTCTAGCGCGCTTTTCTCGATCGAGGCCAGTAGCTGTTGCTGCGTTGTGCCGCTGCTGCCGTAATCGGCCCTGGATTGTTCTGAATGGGGCTTGTTAAGCGGTACGTTATAGGCGCGCGATAGGAAAAAGCGGCGGTAATACTTGTCGGAATAGGGCCCGAAATAAGACTTGCCGCCGTGGTGGTCGCGGGCGTGCAGGACGCCGATCGCGTCAGCCGCCCCTTCGGTTATCCAGCGGGCGTTCGACGCCTTGCGATGGGCGATGCTGGCGCTTTTCGCGCCCGGTGCTGTGTTGTTCTGTACCAGGTGGGCAAGTTCGTGCGCGGCGGAAAGATGAAATGTCGGCATCCGCTTTACCAGGTCGTTTGCTCCCGGTCCGACCTCGATCCTGTTGGCCGATAGCTTGCCTGTCTTCGCGACCGAGAAAAAACCGCTCGGCTTGCAGGTCAGGTAGTTGGCCTTTCCCGGCAATTCGCGGGTGAACCCCATTATCCGTTGAACCTGTTTGCCGTGCGGGCGAGGGTAGAGCACATCGTTGGTAAAGCCGCGGCCAAGCATCCAGTCGAACGCCAAATCGAACGTGCGCTCCGAAAGGGTCATGGCCTCGGGTTTGAGATGCGCCCCGAAACATCCCTCTACGTCCTCATATGCGCGGCTGTGAGCGGCTATCCAATCGTAAAAGTCGCTCGGGTGGTCGACCGGTGCCTCCCAGGGCTGATAGTTGCCCATAAGCTCATGATACTTTAAATCTTCGGGCTTCTTTGCCCCGCGCTTGCGGTACCCTGCCTTGATTTTCTTCTCCAGTTCACGCTGCGCCGACGGATCCTTCACCGCCGCGACACGATCGGCATCCTCGGGCAAAAGCGTATCGCCGTCATGAACGACGAAAATCCATGGCTCGTCCTTTGGCCCCGCGGCCTGCAAACCTTCCCCGCTCAGAAGTGCAAGCATGGTTGCCAGCGCGGGAACGACCGATGCGCGCATCATTGGACCTCCCTCAACAACTCTCTGAGGCGGCGGTAATCGTGTGCGGCCTCGTCTTTACCGTGCTCGTGCGTTTCGTAGTGGTTCAGGAAAGTGCCAAGGTCGTAAAACAGCGGAAGTATCACGCTATCGGGAAGGCGCGCAGGGTCCGAGACGCCGGCGCGCGCCCGGATCTGCGCCATCATCTCGGCGAGCGTCGCATCGTCAAACCCGTCCAGCAGGGCCTCGATCGGCCCGCCATCACCGCTTTCGCCGAGGGCGGGGCGGGCATCTGCGACCGCTTCCTCGAGAACCGAAATAAGCGCGCCGCGTAGCTCGGGGTCGAGGGGCGCAAGCTCTTCGTAGCCATGCGCCTTGGCGGTGCCGCCCGCGAAAACGAGCGCCAGGACGATTGCAACCGTTCTCATCGGGCCACCATTGCACAGGCCATCGGGTTGATGGCCATCATCGCCGCGCTGATCCGGCCAGACATCATCATCAGACCCTTTTCGGCCTCTTCGACGGTCATGCCGCGCTCTTCTGCCAGGCTGGCCATGGCATCATCGCCGCGTGCGTCGGCATCCTGAAGGTCGACCATCAGTTCCAGTTCAAGCGGAGACAGGTTCTCAAGCAGCGCGTCGGCCACGCAGGTGCAAACACCCACCCGGCCGTTCTTGGCCGCACAATTTCGCACGAAACGCGTTTTTGGATCGTCGCCCTCGGGAAGGTCCACCGCCCGCTCGGCCTTGCGCTGTGCCTCCTCGGCGGCATCGTCGCAGCCTTCGAGACCGCGCTGGGCCGCTATCAAAAGCTGCGCCGCCTCGTTCAAAGTTTGCCGGCCGGCCTCTTGCAAGATTTTTGCCATTTCCATCTGATCAATGGCATCGGCGGCCTGCATCATGGCCGCAAGCCGTGCGGCTTCGGGTGTTTTGGCGCGCTCAAGCACCGTTTCCCGAAACACGTCGCGATGACAGCCGCAGCCTTCGCGCGGAATACCGTCGGCCTCGCACTGTCTGTCGATCAGGGCAAGGGTCTCTTCCGTCATGGGCTGGGCGGATGGCCGGTTTTCCGCGCGCGCCACGGACGGAGCAGCCAGGGTAATCGCGACGAGAACAGAGAGGAACGGGCGCATCTTGAGATCTCTCCGGTTATTCTGATGCCAGATCTGGGAAGGCACGCTTGCAACTGGGGGTCAGGCCAGAAAGGAACGCCGCATGCGCGGCGGGGGCGAGCCCGTCCTTGATGAAACCGGGCGTGCCGCCCTCAAGTATCGTCGCGCAATCCTTTTCAGGTTGCGCACGCGACGCCTTGCGCAGCGCATCGAAGGTTTCAGGCGCCACGACGGGGGGTGCAATATCCTGTATCTCGCCCGCGGATAGATCCGTGACCCAGGCCATGTGCGTTCCGCTACGCTCATCACCGACCAATGAACCGGACGGATCCACTGGCTGCTGGCCGTAGCTTGTGTGGACGCGCCCGACCATGCCGATCTTGCCCAGTTCTTCTTCCAGCGCGGCTGCAAGCCGTGGGTCGGCATAGGCACGATCCACCGCGAAAGGCGCCTCGGAATAAGGATGATCGGGCAGCAGCCACACGTCGCTTTCAAGGTGGTGGCGCGTGCCATTGGGGTTGTCACCCATGCGGAAAACGATTTCTGTCCCGATTTCGTAATGCACCGCCTCAATTCCGGCGACGCTGCGATCCTTGTCGCCGCGCGAGAATGACACCTCGAAGCGGTCGTAATGCAGGTCGCGCCCGAAACTTTTCCAGCCTTCGGCCTCAGCGGCCTGCTTGCCGGCATCACGAAACGGGATGAAAAGGCCCATGCGCCGTTCGCCGCTTGCAAAGGTCGCCTTTGCCGGGTCGGGGTCGATATCGCCATTGCGCACCGACCATATCGCTGTGAATTCCGGGCCCTGTTCGACGTAGCGCACGATTGCCCCGTCGTGGTCGGGCGGCGTATCGTCAAAATTCTCGGCTGCCACATCTGCCTCGTGAAGGTGATAGGTCAGCCCGGTTTCCGACCAGGCAAGAGCGGGACAGACGATTGCGGTGAAGGCGATAGCCAGCGCAGTGATGCCAGGTTTCTTCAATTTCGGTCTCCTCGTGCTCGGGGGCGGCTGGTCGCGCAGCCTGTTGCTGCGGTCCGAAACTGTCTTTTTAACAGCCTATACGCGAGCACTTGTTCTTTCAAATGGCGTGTTTGCGCTTGGTGTGCGCTGGTTTGCGAACGCGGCCCTTCGCGTCTGGTGCCTGTGATCGCCACCTTGCTTGGGAAGCCGAAAGCCTTTGATGGACGGCGAACTGGAAATGGCCGCGCTTGTGTGGTTCACTCTACGTCAACATCAGATCTCATACGAAATTGACGAAACAGGGGACATCATGGGACGGTTAGCAGCATTTCTTGCGGCGGCAACGCTGGCGGGCGGTGGCGCCTTGGCGGCGGGAATGGCCCACGCGCAGGACCAGAACGCGCAGCAAGAGGACGTGATGATCGTCTTCGACGGCTCGAACTCGATGTGGGGCCAGATCGATGGTGTCGCAAAGATCGAGATTGCTCGCGACGTGATGGGCGACCTGCTGGGCAACTGGGCGGATGACCGTCATGTTGGCCTGATGGCCTATGGGCACCGCCGCCGCGGCGATTGTTCCGATATCGAAACGCTGGTCGAGCCGGCCCCGGGCACGTCAGCCGCGATCATGGACCGTATCAATGCCATATCGCCCGTCGGCAAGACGCCCCTGACAACAGCGGTTGAACAGGCGGCGCAGAGCCTGGCCTACACCGACCGGCCTGCCACGGTTGTCTTGATCTCCGACGGGCTGGAAAGCTGCGACCGTGATCCTTGCGCCCTGGCCAGCGCATTGGAGAAGGGGGGCGTGGGCTTTACCGCGCATGTCGTGGGCTTTGGCCTGGGCAAGAACGCCGATGCCGAGTCGCTCGCCTGTATCGCGGATCGGACCGGCGGAAAATTCCTTTCGGCCGACAACGCGAGCGAGCTGAGCGAAGCGTTGACCGCAGTCAGCACCGCCTTGGCCGAACCGACGCCGGAACCCGAGCCGGAGCCGGAACCCGAACCGACAATCACGCTGCGCGGGCCCGACCAGGCGCTGGCAGGGTCTGCCTTCGATCTTTCGTGGGAGCCTTCGTTCGAGCCGCGCGACTATGTCACCATCGTGCCCGTGGGCGCGGATGAGGGGAGCTATACCGATTATCTCCGCGTGAAGGACCGCTTGGATGGCACGTTGCGCGCACCGGGTGACACGGGGTCGTATGAATTGCGCTATGTCAGCGAGGAAACCCGCAAGACGTTGGGAAGCGCGCCAATTGAAATCACCGAACCCGAGGTGACGGTAAGCGCGCCCGAAAGCGCCCTGACCGGGTCGAGTTTCGAGGTGAGCTGGACGGGGACGGTGCATAACCGCGATTTCGTCACCATCGTGCCGATGGGCGCC
>NZ_JAMQGO010000013.1 GCF_023703375.1 Lutimaribacter degradans | reverse complement strand
GCCGAAAGCAGCGCAAGACGCCCGTGAAATACGACAAGCGACGCTACAAACGGCGCAATCGCATCGAGATCATGTTCGGCAGGCTCAAGGATTGGCGACCCGATACGACAGATGCCCAAAGGTCTTCCTCTCCGCCATCGCACTCGCGGCGCTCGTCATTTATTGGCTATGAGTCCTGAGCCTAGGACACGCGAATACAATAGCGTGCCCACCCGGCAATATAATCAAGCGTTTCGGTGTTCGGAATAAGGGACAGCCATTCTGCCCTTGTAGAGACCGGTTAGGATTGGTCCGACAACTCCCTCGCTGGTGATGTCGACTTCTTCTAGGTCCAGTTTCCAGATATTAGAAAGGGTGCCCAGCGGGCGCCCTTTGCTGTTTGTGGAGAAAGAAGCTGATCTTACAAGATCGCAATATAGTCAATGTCAAAACCAGACAGATCGCCGGTCGATTGCAACACGGCAATGGCATCACCGCCATAAAAGATGGTGACCTCATTGGCGCCACTGTCATAGCTGAATGTGGTTCTCTCCGAGGTGTCAAGCCTGTCCATAATGATGCTGTCCGTATCCATCTCAAAATCGGTCACAAGGTCGGTCTTTCCATCGGCGGCGGTAAAGATAAATGTATCCACACCGAGTCCCCCGCTCAGGCTGTCACGACCTTCGCCACCGGCCAGCGTGTCCTGCCCGGCACCGCCGCTGAGGATGTCATTGCCTGTCCCTCCCGAGATCCAGTCGTGTCCTGCCCCTCCATAGAAGCTGTCATTGCCGCCACGTCCCTCGATCGTGTCCTGGCCCCGCCCCCCATACACGGTGTCATTGGCATCAACTTCTTCTTCGCCGTCGCCATACCGGGTCGGATCATGATCATGGAAATAATCGTCGCCTTCATTGAGGAAGACGAGGTCTTGCCCGCCATCCCCGTAAACGGTGTCATTGCCCAGGCCGCCATGGATTTCATCAGCGCCGTCTCCGCCAGAAAAGTAGTCATCGCCGCCACCGCCCCAGATTGTATCGTTGCCCTCTCCGGCAAAGACCGTATCCCGGCCAAGCGCCCCCTCTTGGGCCTCATCATGGAACACGTCATCGCCATCATCGAGGGTAATGAAGTCGCGGCCATTACCGCCGCGGACCGTGTCATTGCCCGCGTCCCCATAGAGACTGTCATTTCCGTTGCCGCCCTGGATCAGATCATTACCCGTTTCGCCGAAGAGCGAGTCTTCTCCATTGCCCCCGTATAGTGACACATCTCCCAGCCCGGCATAGATCAAGTCATTTCCGGCTTGGCCGTAAAAGAAGTCATTGCCGCCGCCGCCATAGATCGTGTCATTGCCAAAACCGGCAAAGACCGTGTCCTGACCGTGCTCGCCCCCCTGTTCGGTGCCACGGAAGGCATCATCTCCATGATTGAGGTAGATCAGATCGCGCCCGGCGCCGCCCTCGACAGTATCGTTGCCTCCCCCGGCATGCACCGTGTCATATTGGTTGCCGCCATAGATCAGGTCATTGCCCAAACGCCCATGGATCAGGTCATTGCCATTGTCCCCATGGAAAACATCATCGCCATTGCCGCCTTGGATCGTATCATCCCCAACGCCGGCAAAGACCGTGTCTTGACCATGCTCTCCGCCTTGGGCGTTGTCATGGAATACGTCGTTGCCTTGATTAAGGTAGATCAGATCGCGCCCGTCACCGCCCTCGACAGTATCGTTGCCTCCCCCGGCATGCACCGTGTCATATTGGTTGCCGCCATAGATCAGGTCATTGCCCAAACGCCCATGGATCAGGTCATTGCCATTGTCCCCATGGAAAACATCATCGCCATTGCCGCCTTGGATCGTATCATCCCCAACGCCGGCAAAGACCGTGTCCTGACCGTGCTCTCCGCCTTGGGCGTTGTCATGGAATACGTCGTTGCCTTGATTAAGGTAGACCAGATCGCGCCCGTCACCGCCGTAAACCGTGTCATCCCCATCGCCTGCATAAATAGTATCGTACTGGCTGCCGCCACGGATCATATCATTGCGGCTTCCGCCCAACAGCAGATCGCTAAAACTGCTCCCGTTGATGGTGATCGGTTGGGTCAGCTGGTTCACGATCTGTACGTTCAGCAACTCGTCCATATCCAGCCCTGCGCCGCTCGCCGTCGCTTCAAAGGTAATTGCTCCGCTGCTGCTGAACACTTGGGCCAAGTGGCGCATGTTACCTGCGCTGACCGCATCCAGCGCCTGCACAAAGGCTACAAGCCCCCAGCTTATATCGGACACAGAACCTTGGACACGGCCCTCGCCGTCCGTGATCTCGATACCGGTGAGCGTACCGCTGGTCGGTTCGTCATTGTCAAAGCGAAAGCCGGTCCCGGTGAGCGTGACAGTATAGCCTGTTGAGGGATTGGTCGCGACCGCCCGGGTGCTGCTGCTTGAGATCATCTCAAGATCGACTTCGTCGAAATAGTTAAAGAAAGCATTTCCCAGAAAGCTGGTGTCTGTACCAACAAGCGTGAACGTTGTCATTTTGGCTTTTCCTACATGGTTATCGAACCCCGGCGAGAGGCTGTGCGGAATTGTCACATTCCGGAAGGTAGTATGGCTGCTTCCAGAACAGCTACGGCTTGATTTTGTGCCAGTCTTTTATCGCCTGCAAGGGCGATTTCGGCGGGGACAGGGGGTGCTCGATGCTCAATTCGGTGCAGAGCGCGTCGGCTCGTGCTCAACAGTCGCAGCTCGCTTGCGCAGGCCGAACAGGCGATCCGTGAACTCCTTGCCGTTATCGGTGAGAATGGTAGGAAGCCGGATCGAGCAGACGCGCTCCCGGTCGCGTAGAAAGCGCCGCGCATTAGCCGCGGTCTTGGCCTTAGGTGTTCAGTCCCGGCATCACGAGTGATTCATTGGCCGAATAGGCAAAGGAGGCGCTACCCGATAGGGGATGGAACAGCTACCCCATGCCCCTGATCAATTCACCTTGCCGTGCCTGCGAGACGGGGCAATAGGCACTTAGCGTAGTGGCGATGTTTTCGTGGCCAAGGTTCATCGACCATGCCTTGAACTGTTTTGGCGTCTTGCAGTGATCATTTGCCAGCAGGCCCAGCGTCCTGCGGAAACTGTGCGGGGCAAATGGGGGCAAGCCAGCGTTGGTAAATGAGTCCTTTATCACAGTGCGCAGCTTGCCCGCGTTGCTGTAGATGTCCCGCGACAGGCCCAGCGCGGCAAACGCGCCGTCTTTCAGCCCCATCGTCGGCTTGAGGAACAGAGCGTCACTCGGGACGAACAGTTCATCTTGGCGAAGATAGTTCCCCCATGCACTGAAAGTTTGCAGATAGGCGCCATCGACCGGGAAAAACCATGTGGTGAAGCTTTTGGCGCACTTGGTCTTCACGTCGCGGGCATCCCCTCCGCCATCATTCGCTTGGCACGAACTGAAAAGGCGCCAGAGATAGACGAATCTCCGGCGCCAGTTTTACAGATTTGTTCATGCGCAAAATTTTCAGGTCAGCGCACCGATCACGTAGTTTATCGCATGGACGCCCGCATTTTTTTCTGCATTTGCCGCGCACGGTCCGGGGCGATTTCAAGGATGCGGCCGACCATTGCGGGATCGGCCGATACCAGGTCGCCGGCTGTAACGATTCCTTGCCCCTTGAACTGGCGCAGGCGCATGGGCGTGAAGGTGTCGCCCGGGATTTCACGCAACCCGGTATCGGGTGTGAAAGCATCGCCCGGAATGAAGGTATCCCCCGGAATTGCTTTCTTGTCTTGTGCTGTCAGCGCGTCGGGAGATGCGCCTATTGCCAGCAGTGTCACGATCGCGATGGCAAGCGAAGTGTGAAAGGTCATTTGTCCTCCTTTTTTGCTTCAGGACGGTGGTTGATTTGCAGCCGGCCCCGCGGGGCCGGCATCATTCGGCCACCACGAATGGCTGTTCGACCAACAGGCGCTGGTCGTCCCCGGCGTGATAGCGCAACAGGTAGCGGCCCGGTGTCTCGGGCGCGGTGCGGGTGATCGTGCCTTCGTCACCGTCGACAGAATTCTTCATCCGCTGATATCGCGATACGATCTCATCCGGCGCGCGGTCCTCCGAGACGATGACGACATGGCCCGAGATTCCCCCGTTGATCGAAACCTCGAACTCGGCCTCGGGGCGCACCTGGTCCGGTGCCTGCATGCGTGTTTCGGCAGGCAGAACGGTCAGCGCGCTGCGTGCCGCGATGCTGTTGTCGCGGGCAAGGTGATAGCGAAGCTCATACTCTCCGGGGTCGGACGGTGCGGTAAATTCTTGCGTGCCATCACCGCCCACGCGGTTGCCCATGCGTTGGTAGCGGCTGGTCTCTTCCGGGCTGCCTTCGCGCGCGATGAGCAGGTAATCCTTTTCGCTGTCCGCCTTCGCGACCGTGGCTTCGAAAGCCGTACCCGCCGTAACCTCGGAGGGCGCGGTCAACTCCACCTCGACCTTGGGCGCCGAAAACGCCACATCAATGCGCGGATCGTCCTTTAGGGAGGCACTGACCGAGGTCGCGCCGGTCATGAGCCCGGCAGATCCTTCGATGCGATAGTCACCCGGAGGCAACAGAAGGGGGAAATACCCGCCCTCTTCGTTCATGCCCTCGACCGCGTCTTCGGTTTCGACATTGAGGGCCTGCCACTCGACCCCTTGCAGGGGTTCGCCGGTCTCGTCATTCCGGGCGCGCAGGTAAAGGGTTGCTTGGGTCTTTTCCATCAGGATCTCGACCGGCGGCGCATCGCGTTCGGGCACGGTGAAACGGGCGTCGCCCGCAAACCCGGGTGCGGTGACGTCGGCGACGTAATCGCCCGGCATCAGGTCGAGCGCGATTCGGCCGTTGTCCTGCCCCGAGAAAACAGCCCCGCCGCTGCCGTCAGCAACCTTCCAAGTCGCGCCGGACAAGGTCTTGTCATTGCGCGCGTCGACCGCTGTCAGGGTTACGTCCTGTGCCACAGGTGCGACCTCGGCCACTTCGTTAAGTGCGGCGGCAAGCTCAGCCCCGGATTGGGCGGTGAAAAGCTGCCCGCCGGTCTGTTCGGGGACACAGGAAAGTGTCTGTACCGCCTCGGCCTCCAGCGCGAACCCCACGACATGGGCGCGCAGGTCAATTCCTTCGGCGGCAAACTCCGCCGCTAGCGCGCAAGGGTCGCCGCCGCAATTTTCGAGCCCGTCGGTGATAAGGATGATATCGGCGGATTCGGCCGTGCGTGGCAGCAACTGTCGCGCGCGGGCCATCGCGTCGGTCAGCGGTGTCTTGCCGCGCGGGTTAAGCGCGCCAATCGTCGCCGCGAGGTCGCCGCCGGCATGTTGCCCTACGGGCAGAACCGTTTCGATATCGCCGCAATCTCCTCGCCGGGTGTGGCCATAGCTTACCACGCCGATAGGGATGTCCGCGTCTCGCTCGGCCGCGAAGTCAGCGATCACGTCGCGGGCAACCTCTATTCGGGTTTCGCCGTCTTCAAGCTGTGCCCACATCGAACCAGAAGCGTCAAACACGATAACGCTTGCGGCCTCGGCATGGGATTGGGTCACAAGCATGGCCGAGATGAAAGCGGTTGCCAGGGCTGTACTTAGTGGTTTTGCCATTTTCATGTCCTCGTCTTGTCACGCTGTGAATGTGTCTTGCACCTGTTCTGGCGGTCGATAGTTGCGGGGTATCTGGCACCTGTGCCGAACATGGTGGCGTGGGGTCGGCCGGTTGAAGACCCGCACGGCGAGACCGTCGTGCAGCGGGGCGACCGCCATCAGCGGGCCGGCCAGGGCCGTGCCCAAGGTCGCAACCGGCCGAAACAGGATGAGGGGCGCGGTCCCGGCCATCATCGTCTTGGCTTGTCGCTCGGAAAGATCGCACATTCTTGCAGCTCTCCCTGAATCGGTCGCACTGCTTGACAGGTAATCCGGTGTGCGGTGCCCTGTCCCCGTCCAGATGAAGGGGACGGGTTTTGTACGCCATGGGTCAAGACCGGGGCGTCCGCCCGGATGGCAAGGTCGCTTTGCTGCAATCAACCGCCCCCTAGGTAAAGAGGTGGAATGAACCTTGCATGCGTTGATCGCAGGTGAATTTCTTTTTCCAAGTTTGCGCCATCGCAAACACTTTGTCGCGCAAGTCAGGCATCAAGGAGACAGGGATTCGTTTCACAACACATTCGATAAAAGGAGATCACTGCTATGTATGACTTCACGGGGAAAACGGCCGTTGTTACCGGGGCTGCGTCGGGAATCGGCGCGGTCATTGCGCATGAATTGGCCGCAAGCGGTGCGACCGTCATCGTCTCTGATTTGCAAGCCGAGGGATGCGACCAGACAGTCACCGCCATCATGGACAAGGGCGGCAAGGCGTTGGCTTTCGCCGCGGATGTGTCCGACCCGTCTTCGATGGAGGCGCTTGTTGCCTTTGCCGAGGCCGAAACGGGCGCGCTGCACCTGGCGGTGAACAATGCCGGGATTGGTGGTGCGCAGGCACCGGTGGGTGAATACCCGCTCGAGGCTTGGCAGCAGGTCATGGATGTGAACCTCAACGGTGTTTTCTACGCCATGCGGTACCAGATCCCCGCGATGGAGCGCGCCGGTGGAGGCGCGATAGTCAACATGGCGTCGATCCTTGGCAGCGTCGGGTTTGCGAATTCCTCGGCCTACGTGGCGAGCAAACACGCCATCGTGGGCCTGACCAAGACCGCCGCAATCGAATACGCGCAAAAAAGTGTTCGCATCAACGCGGTCGGCCCCGGGTTCGTCGAGACGCCGCTTTTGACGAAGAACCTTAGCCAGGACATGCTTGACGGGCTGGCCGGGCTGCACCCGATGGGGCGTATCGGCAAGCCCGAGGAAGTCTCGGCGCTGACATGTTTCCTGCTGTCCGATCGTGCCAGCTTCATCACTGGCAGCTATCACCTGGTTGACGGTGGCTATACCTCGCCGTGACTTTGGTGGAAGGCGACATGCGCAAGAATGAATGCCCTTGGGCAGAGTCCGCTGACGTGGTTTTGCGAAACCTCGGCTCCAGTCCCAATGGGTTGGAGCCGGACCGGGCGGCCTTGCTTCTGGACGAACACGGGCACAACCGCCTGCCAGAAGTCCGGCGCGCCGGGCCGCTGACGCGCTTGGCGCGACAATTCAACAACCTGTTGATCCTTGTGCTGATCGCGGCAGCCATCATCACGGGGCTTCTGGGCCACTGGATCGATACGGGCGTTATCCTGGCTGTCGTCGCGATCAACGCGCTGATCGGTTACGTGCAGGAAGGTCGCGCCGAAGCTGCCCTGGATTGTCTACGCAACATGCTTGCGCCGCGCGCCAACGTCATTCGGGCTGGTGAGCGCATGGCGATTCCCGGTACCGAACTCGTCCCCGGTGACATCGTCGTGCTGGAGGCCGGCGACAAGGTGCCCGCCGACCTGCGCCTGATTGACGTGGCGGGCCTGCGCGTTGAGGAAGCCATGCTGACAGGGGAATCCGTGCCTGTGCGCAAGGTGAGCCAGCCGGTGGAGGCAGACGCCTCACTCGGCGACCGCCGCGCGATGGCGTTCAGCGGTACGATGGTGACCGAGGGCACGGGGCTTGGCGTTGTCACAGCGACGGGGCAGGAAACGGAAATAGGGCGCATCAGCACCATGATGGCCGAGGTCCAGGCCATCAAGACCCCCCTGATCACCCAGATGGAGGTCTTTGCGCGGTATCTGACGGGTTTCGTCTTGGCGGTTGCCACGGGCATACTGGGTTTCACCGTCGTCCTGCGCGAAACGCCGTTTGCCGAGGCTTTCATGATCGTGGTGGGCCTGTTCGTTGCAGCCATCCCCGAGGGGTTGCCCGCGGTCTTGACGGTGACGCTGGCCATCGGCGTTCAATCCATGGCGCGGCGTAATGCGATTGTCCGGCGTTTGCCGATTATCGAAACCCTTGGTGCGGTCTCGACCATCTGTTCGGACAAGACCGGCACGCTGACCCGCAACGAAATGATGCTGGCCAGTGCTGTGACATTTGGCGGCACCGCGCGCGTGGCGGGGCGAGGGTATGCGCCGGAGGGTGCCGTTGAAGGGGGGAACCGCGCCGCACTTGATGCGATGGCGCAGGTTTCGGCGTTGTGCAACAGCGCGGCCTTGGTGCGCGATGACAAGGGCTGGCGGGTGGAGGGCGACCCGATGGAGGGCGCGCTCCTGGCTTTCGCCGGCAAGCTTGGCGTGCCGGTCGCGGATCGCGCCAGCGCCGATTCCACGATTCCCTTCGATGCGCGCTATCGCTACATGGCAGTGTTGCATGACGGAGTGGTGCGGCTGAAAGGGGCGCCCGAGCAGGTGATCTCGCATTGTAACACGCAGATGGGCCCCGATGGGCCAGAGCCGCTGGACCGCGCATTCTGGGATCGTGCGGGCGCTGACATTGCAGCGCAAGGGCAACGTGTTCTGGCTTTGGCGCAGATGCCATATACCGGGGCCGATCTGAACCATGACACGCTTGCTCATGGCTTGACCTTGCTGGGCCTTGTCGGGCTGATCGACCCGCCGCGTGACGAGGCAATCGCGGCCGTGGCCGAATGCCATGAGGCCGGGATTTCGGTCAAGATGATCACGGGCGATCACGCGGGAACCGCAGCAGCCATCGGGCGTCAGATAGGGTTGCGCCTGACGGATCATCCCCTGACCGGGGCCGAGATCGACCAGATGGACGATGCAGCGCTTGAGGCCGCGATCCGCCGTACCGACATTTTTGCCCGTACCAGCCCCGAGCATAAGCTGCGCCTGGTGCAGGCGCTTCAGGCGCGTGGTCAGGTCGTGGCCATGACAGGCGATGGCGTGAACGATGCGCCGGCGCTCAAACGCGCAGATGCGGGCATTGCCATGGGGCTGAAAGGCTCCGAAGCCGCGCGAGAGGCTGCGGATTTCGTGCTGGCGGATGACAATTTCGCCTCGATCGCCGAAGCGGTAAAGCAAGGTCGCACGGTCTATGCCAACCTGAAGAAGGTGATCACCTTCTTGTTGCCGGTTAACGGGGGCGAATCCATTTCGCTGATCATCGCGATACTGTTCGGTTTGTTGTTGCCCATTTCGCCCTTGCAGATCCTTTGGGTGAACATGATCAGCTCGGTCGCCCTTGCGATGTCGCTTGCGTTCGAGCGGCCAGAGGCCACGATCATGAACCAACCGCCGCGCCGGGCCGATGCCCCCATCTTGTCGCGATTCATCTTGTGGCGGGTGCTCATCGTTTCTGTTTTGTTTGCCATCGGTATTTTTGGTCAGTTCGCACTGGCGCAGGCGCAGGGTGCGGGCCTGGACGAAGCCCGGACGATGGCAGTCAACACGTTGGTCGCGATGGAAGTATTTTACCTTTTCTCGGTGCGCTACCGGCATGGGTGGTCATTGACGTGGCAAGGCGTCAAGGGCACGCCGGCCGTTCTGGTGGCCGTCGCACTGGTGGCCGCGCTTCAAGCGATCTTTACCTACCTGCCTGTCATGCAATCTTTGTTCGGCACTGTCGCACTTGCACCCTGGCAACTGGCCCAATGCGCGGCCGCGGGGGTTTTGCTGATGGTTCTGCTCGAATTTGACAAGCACGCGGCCAGAGGATGGAAGCGATTGTCTTCGGCAAGCCCGTAACCGTTTTTGCGCTTGGGCGGCGGGGCGCGTCGCCCTTCCGCAATTCCGCAGGGACGCGGCCGGTGGGCGATCAGGCTTTGCGTTTCTCGCGGGGCAGGGCCTGGCGGTCAAACGACACGGCCTTGACCAATGCGACGACGGTCTGCCCCTTGCGCAACCCAAGGTCTGCAATGGCGGCGCGAGTGACGCGCGCCCGCAGGTGTTGGCCCGCCACGTCAAGCAATACCTCGGCGAAGGCGGTTGTTGGCTCGCTCTCAATGCCCAGCACACGGACATCCAGAATATTGCGGATGCTCATGCCCTCGGGGCGCGCCAGTGCAAGGGAAACATCACGCGCCCGCACCCGAAGCCGCACCTCCTCTCCTGCGGCCAGACCGATTTGCGGAACCTCGAAATGGGCGCCGCCCAGGTCGACACGGCTGAGATGCAGCGCCTTGTCTTGCGCGACGATGCGCCCGGTCAGAACCGTGCCTGCCTCGAACCGCCCCTGGACATCGGCAAGATCGAGCCGTTCGAGCGTTTCGGCAACGCCGCCCGTCGCGGCCAAGCGTCCTTCGGACAAGGCCACGATCCGATCACAAAGCTGGGTGACCTCTTCCAAAGCATGGGTGACGTAGATCACGGGCACGCCGAAGGCGTTTGGCAAGCGGCGGATATAGGGCATGATCTCACCCTTGCGGCGGGTGTCGAGCGCGGCAAGAGGTTCGTCCATCAGCAACAGCCTTGGTCGCGCCAGAAGTGTCCGGCCGATGGCGACTCGTTGTTTCTCGCCGCCTGAAAGCCGGGGGGCACGACGGTTGAGCAGCGGCGCAAGGTCGAGCACGTCGATCACATCATCGAAGGAATACCGCGTCGGAAGATCGGCCGCGCGCTTGTGGGCATACTCCAGGTTGCCGCGCACGGTCAGGTGCGGGAATAGCCGCGCGTCCTGGAACACGTAGCCCACGCCACGGCGATGCGGCGGAAGGAAGGACTGTTCCCCCAGCCAGAGCTCGTCTCCAAAAGAGATGCGCCCGGATGCGGTGCGCTCGAACCCGGCAATGACGCGAAGAAGGGTGGATTTGCCGCAGCCCGAGGGGCCGAACAGCGCGGTGATGCCCTGCCCGGGAAAGGTGTGTGACACATCAAGCGAAAACTCCGGGTAGGTAACGCGCACATCGGTGGTCAGGTCGGTCATGGTCTACCCCACGTGAACCGGGAATCGTCGATTGAAGGTGTAGACCGCCAACAGAACCGAGAACGAAAACACCAGCAGGATCGCCGCAAGGCTGTGGGCTGCGGCATAGTTGATCGTTTCAACCTCTTCGTAGATCTGGATCGAGACAACCTTGGTTCGGCCGGGAATGTTGCCGCCCACCATCAAAACCACGCCAAACTCGCCGATCGTATGGGCGAAGGTCAGAACGGTGGCCGTCAGATAGCCGCGCAGAGCCATTGGCGCCGCTACGCTGAAGAAAGCATCGCGCGGCGAGGCCCTGAGCGAGGCTGCGGCTTCAAGCGGTGCACGCCCGACGCCCTCGAACGCGCCCTGCAAAGGCTGCACCATGAAGGGCAGGGAATATAGTGCCGAAGCGACGATCAGCCCGGTGAACGAGAATGTCAGCGTCGTGCCGGTCGCCGCCAGCCAAAAGCCGCCGAAGGCCGAGTTGGGGCTGAGAAACACCAGCAGGTAGAAACCCAGCACCGTTGGCGGCAGCACCAGCGGCAAGGCTGTTACCGCTTCGACGACAGATTTCAGACGCGACCGCGTGAAGGCCAGCCACCAGGCAATCGGCGTGCCGATGACCAGCAGGATCAGGGTGGTGACCGCCGCCAGCCGGATCGTCAACCAGAGCGGTCCGAGATCGGGTAGTTCCATTTCAGTTGTCCGTGCCGTATCCGAAGCGGTCAATTACTGCGGTAGCCTCGGGTGTGCGCAGAAAGTCAAGAAATGCACGCGCCGCTTCGTTATCGGCGCCGGGGTTGAGCAGAACCGCGTTCTGCCGAATCGGTGTGAACAGGTCTTGCGGAATGTCCCAGTGGCTGCCCTTGGCCTCGGCCCGTGGGCTCAGAACGGCGGAAAGCGCGACGAATCCGATCTCGGCGGCGCCGCTGGCTACCATGGAATTGGTCTGCCCGATATTCTGGCCCATGACGATCTTGGGCTGCAATGGCGCCCACAGACCGAGCGAGGTCAACGCCTCGCGCGCGGCCACGCCGTAGGGTGCAAGGTTTGGGTTGGCGATAGCCACGAAACGCAGGTCGGGGTTTTCCAAGGCCGCGCGACCATTGTCACCAATGCGATCCGGGTCCGCGCTCCAAAGTGCCAGACGACCCACCGCATAGGTGAATTCGGTTCCCGAAATCGCGTTGCCGTCTTCCAGAAGGCGGGTGGGTGTTGCCGTGTCAGCCGATAACAACAGGTCGAACGGCGCGCCGGCCCCGATCTGGGCATAGAGTTTGCCGGTCGAGCCGGTCGTCAGTTCAACATCATGACCAGTGGCCTTGCGAAACGCGGGCAAAAGCGCCTCGGCGGTTTCGGCAAAATTGGCCGCGACGGCGGCCAGCGCGGTTTCGGCGCGCGCGGCTGCCGGGTTGGCAAGCAGGGAAGCGGAGACCAGCATGGCCAGCATCGCGCGGCGGGGCAGGATGTTCGGCATCGGAAAAGATTCTCCCTTGGATATGTTTTGCAGAACATATCCCAACAGAGTCCACGCTGCGTCAAGCGTTATTTTTCCTCGGGAATATCCCTGAGCCGAAATTGCAATGCTGCAAGGCGCGCGGCGCCCCCACTGGCCGCGTCTGTTTCGAAGGCGCGATAGAGCGACAGAACCTCTCGCCCCAAATCCGTCAACACGGCGCCGCCGCCACCGGGGCCGCCGCGCGTGCTTTCTACCAACGGGTCGCGGAACATCGCGTTCAGCGTTCCGATCAATTCCCAGGCGCGTTTGTAACTCATGCCCATCTCGCGGCCGGCCGCGGCAATCGATCCGTGGCGGTCGATCCCTTCAAGAAGGTCGGCTTTGCCAGGCCCCAACATCTCGTCTTTGCCAAAGACGATCCTTATGCGTAGCCTGGGATTGAGGGGGCGTTGTGGTCGTGACTGCATATCGGTAGATTTGCCGGAATTGCCGCATCGCCGCAAGCAAGAGCGGACAAGGGGCGAGATCGGATTGCGTGATTGCAGCGAACCTGCCCCCCCAATCGTCGCTGGTCAGAGTTTTCGAAGATATTTGATCCAGCGGCTTGATGGTGCCATCAATCGTCTGGAATGGATGTTTCGCAACGTCGAATATCCGAGGCGGGCGATGCTCCGATGCCGGACCGGCACGCGCCACCCGCCGGCGCGCCAAGCGAACCGAACACGAAGGTTGGCCTGTCCTCGGCATCGACGGGTGGCCCCACATCATCTGGAGGAGACATGACCACATTTACCGAACGCAGCCCCATCGAAGCCGGTTTTTCCGAGATATTCGATGTGCGCATTGCCCCGCGCCTGTCCACGCTGGAAGAAGAGCGACAGGCCATTCTGGCCGTTGCCCGTCGCCACGTTGCGATCGCCCTTGTATCCGGCGCGGCCGTTGGGCTGCTGTTCGTCTTGTCCGGATCCGGCTCGGGCGGGCTGGGCGGTATGCTTGCGGCATTCGGTATCCCCGTTGCCTTTGGCGCGGTCGCAGCCCTGCTGTTGTGGAAACGACAGGCAAAGAAATGGAGCGGGTCAGCCGCCAAGGAGGTGATGCCCGTGGTCTGCGACTTCCTGGGGGATTTGACCTTTGATCGCGACGCAGTCAAAGGGTTTCCGCTGGAACGTATGCAAAAGCTGGGCGTGATCCGCCGTTTCAGCCGGGCAGAGGTCAGCGACCGGCTGGAAGGAACGTATCGCGATGTGCCTTTTGAAATCGTCGAGGCAGAGTTGATCAACGACAAGAGCAAAAGCACCACCAACAGTGACGACAACCGAAGCGACAGCGGGCCGCGGACCCAGTTCAAGGGCCTTTTGATGCGTATCGGTGTGCCCGATCCGATACCCGCGCGCATCCTGATTGCCCGCGACTACGGGCCGGGCAACAAGCTGATGAGAATGTTCGGTGGCGTCGGACGCGATTTGCCGAAGGTCGAGACCGGGCATGACACTTTCGAGAAATCATTCGAAGTTCATTCGGACAGCCCCGAGACAGCGCGTCAGGTGCTGGCGCCCGAGTTTCTGGACAGTTTCATGGCAATTGCCGAGGCCGAAACCGGGCGGCGTGGCGCAAAGGGGCTGGAGGCCGGGTTCCACGACGAGGCGTTCTTCATGGCGCTGGAACGCGATTCCGATTTTCTCGCGCTGGGCAAGCTTTCCGCGCCTGCCGACGAGATCGAGGAGGAATTGCACGGTGTCTTTGACGATATCGCCACCGCCCGCCGCATCGTCGACCGGCTTCATGGCGACCACCCAGATCGTTGAGCGCAAGACCGAGAAAACGCATGAACAGCCCGCAGGTCGCGGCGAATGCTCGTAAAGCCCCATGCGCATGGATGATCGACGTTCGGGCAAAAAGACAGCGCACTTGGGCCGCCAACCCCGATGGCCAATACGGCCTTTTTTAGGGGAGCTGGTCGCCCGCCCGCCGCTTTCAGGGGCAGAAACATTTTACCCTGGTCAACGCGTGTGAATGCTGCTCGCGTCTCGGCATCCCCGGGCACTTTCCTGTCGCGGTGCTATCGCGGTTCTTGTGGGGCGCGGCAATTCGGCCGCATGGATTTGCAAGCGCAATGGCTGTCAAGAGCTTGACATTCCGGCGCCACGCTTCGATTGACTTCGGCGTGAACTTCAAGACAGGCACGGGAGGGGGCAGTCAGGATGCAATTTCTTGCGGCAATTGCCAAAATCATCTGTGCGGTGAACACCGTCATTGGCAAGGTATTCGCATGGCTGGCGCTTGCCATGGTCATCGTGTGCTTTACCGTGGTTGTTCAGCGGTACATTTTCGCGATCAGCTTTGTGTGGATGCAAGACCTCTATATCTGGCTGAATGGCGCGATGTTTACCGCCATAGCGGGTTACGCCCTGCTGCGTGACGACCATGTGCGCGTTGACATTTTCTATCGACCGGCAAGCATGAAGCGCCGCGCCCTGACCGACCTTGTCGGCGTCGTCCTGTTCCTGCTTCCGTTCTGCTGGGTGGTCTATCGGTACTCGATACCTTTCGTGCTCCGTGCCTGGAGCTACCAGGAAGGCTCGGCCAATGTCGGCGGGATGCCGGGCCTGTTCATTTTGAAGTCCTTTATCATAATGTTTGCCATTCTGATCGCGCTGCAAGGAATTGCCATGGCGATCCGGTCGGTGCTGGTTCTGAGCGGCAATACGCATCTCGTCCCCGAGTCGATCAGGTACAATCCTGACCGGATTTTGAACGACCAGCCCAAGGGAGCCGTCTGATGGATCCGGTGTTGATTGGCGAAGTCCTTTCGGGGCTGATGTTTTTCGGTGTGATCGGTTTTTTGCTCATGGGGTTCCCCGTGGCGTTTACCCTGGCAGGGGTTTCGCTGCTTTTTGCGGCTGTCGGTATGGGGTTTGGGGTTTTCGACCCGTCGAATTTCGGCTCGCTTCCCAACCGTTATATCGGGTTCATGACCAACGAGGTGCTGGTCGCCGTGCCGCTTTTCATCTTCATGGGCGTCACGCTTGAACGGAGCCAAATTGCCGAGCAGTTGCTGCTGACCATGGGTAAACTGTTCGGCAACATGCGAGGCGGGCTTGGCATTTCCGTTGTGCTGGTCGGTGCGATGCTGGCCGCCTCGACCGGGGTTGTCGGGGCAACGGTTGTGACTATGGGGCTGATCTCGCTCCCGGCGATGTTGCGCGCAGGCTATGACCCCAAGCTTGCGACTGGCGTGATCTGCGCCAGCGGAACACTGGGCCAGATCATCCCGCCTTCAACCGTTCTGATTTTCATGGGCGACATGCTTTCGGGCATCAACAGCCAGGTCCAGATGGCAAAGGGCAACTTTGCGCCCACGCCTGTTTCGGTGGGCGATCTCTTTGCCGGGGCATTGTTGCCGGGGTTGCTGCTGGTTTCCCTTTACCTCGTCTTCATCATGTTCAAGGCCGTGACCGCCCCCGCCTCGTGCCCGGCGACGCCTGTCCCTGCCGAAGAAAAGGCTGAACTGTTGCGCGAGGTTTTCGTCGCGTTGATACCGCCGTTGCTGCTGATCATGGCTGTGCTCGGGTCGATCCTGGGTGGCATAGCCACACCAACCGAGGCGGCATCTGTCGGGGCGGTTGGCGCCATGGTTCTGGCGGGGCTGCGCCGCCGCCTGTCCTTCGCGGTCTTGCAGCAAACGATGATCGCGACGGCGACGATCACCTCGATGGTTTTTGTTATTTTGCTGGGCGCGTCGGTTTTCTCGATCGTGTTCCGCATGATGGGCGGGGACACTCTCGTTCATGAATTCCTGAGCAATCTGCCCGGCGGCACTCTGGCCGCGGTGGCGGTGGTGATGGCGATCATGTTCTTGTTGGGCTTCATCCTCGACACGTTCGAGATCATCTTCATCGTGATACCGATCACCGCGCCAGTGCTTTTGGCGCTGGATGTTGATCCGGTCTGGCTGGGCGTGTTGGTCGGTCTGAATCTCCAGACCTCGTTCTTGACCCCACCGTTCGGTTTTGCGCTCTTCTACCTGCGTGGTGTGGCGCCGCCCGACCTGCCGACCAGTGCGATCTACAAGGGGATTCTGCCGTTCGTGGTGCTGCAGATCATAGCGATTTCGATCCTGTTCATTTTCCCGCAGATCGTGACCTACCTGCCACGTCTGATCGCGGGCTGAATGTAATCCGTGCCAAGCGCGCCTGTCGCGCAGGGGCGAGAGAGAAAATCGCGTCGCAAATAAAAAAGGCTCGGTGTCACCACACCGAGCCTTTCTTCGTTTCGTTGGTGCTGCATTCAGTAACGCAGATACTTTTCACGGGCCATGACATAGGGCGCGTCGATCTTTTCGGTCCGCTCGCGCACGAGGTTAAGCGCCTCGATGAAGCTTTCGGTCGTTTTCTTCACGAGAGGATCGTCACTGGCACGCAGTTCCTCGACCACTTCCACCGACGCTTTTGCGCCTGCTTCCATGATATCATCAGGGAAGTTGCGCACGATCACATCGTGGTCTTCGACCAGCGTTTTCAGTGCCCGCGGATCGTTGGCAACGAAGTCGGCGGCGACCTGATCGTATTCCGCCTGGGACACGTCGCGGATGATTGCCTGAAGGTCGTCGGGCAGTTCCTGGTACTTCTTCTTGTCGACCACCAGTTCGGTCGCAAGGCCGGATTCCACGAAGGAAGGCATGTAGTAGTTCTTGGCCACCTGGTGGAACCCAAGCGCCAGGTCGTTGTACGGGCCAACGAATTCTGCCGCGTCCAGAGTACCCGATTGCAGTGCCTGGAAAATCTCGCCCGCGGCCATGTTGGTGACGGTTGCGCCCAGCTTTTCCCAGACACGGCCGCCAAGACCCGGCGTGCGGAACCGAACGCCCTTGATATCGTCAAGACCTGTCAGCTCTTCGCGGAACCAGCCACCAGTCTGCGTGCCGGTATTGCCGGACAAGAAGCCCTGAACGCCGAACTGGTCGTAGATTTCGTCCCAGATTTCCTGGCCACCCAGGTAGCGGACCCAGGCGGTCAGCTCGGGGGTGGTCATGCCATAGGGCACGCCGGTAAAGAACGACAGTGCCGGCGATTTGTTCTGCCAGTAATACGCTGCGCCATGGCTCATCTCGGCTGTGCCATCGATCACGGCATCCAGGGATTGCAGCGGCGGAACCATTTCGCCCGCGGAAAAGACCTGGACGGTCAACCGGCCACCCGAGGCCGCGGTGATACGGTCGGCCAAGCGTTGTGCGCCAACCCCTAATCCAGGGAAATTCTTGGGCCATGTGGTGACCATGCGCCACGTGATATTGCCCTGTGCGACAGCAGGTGCTGCAAGGGTCGTTGCCGCGGCACCGGCCCCCATGACACCAGCTTTTCGAATGAAAGAACGACGATCCATTATATTCCTCCCAAGATTTCAGACGTTTCAGACGTTTCAGACGTTTGAAGACACCTGTGCCAAACAAAAAGAGTTGGCTCGATGCACAGATAATCCTCCACTGAAAGAAATGTCCATGGCTTGCAAGGGATTTGAGTGTCGGATCCTGCTCAGTTTGGCGCCTTATCCCACTTGACCTTGCATGAATGTAGACGTTCCGTTGCCGTCGGGCGCAGAAGAAGAATGGCCCACGGTGTTCTGGAAATTGGGAACACGGGTGCCCTGAAACGGGTCGGCAAATACAGGACAGTTCGGGTGCGACCTGCTGCGACCAACAGCAGAATTTACGCGGCGGGGTCTTGCGGGCGGTAGCGTGGCTGGAATTTCAGTAACACCCACGGTTTTTCGCGTGTTTCAAAAGAAGATTCACCTCAGAAACTTGCCGTGCCTGACCTAAACCTCTACGAATTTTCGGGACTTTGACAGTCAGTTGCGGGAGCAGGGTTTTTCAGATGAATGCTTGGTATTTCACCTTTGAATTTCCGCCGGAATTCGGTGGTGGGCTTAGTTCCTACATGCGCGTCGTGACCGATGCATATGCAGCCAGGCCGGACGCCTCGCTGGTTGTCTTCACGATCTCTCGCAGTCAATCCGGTCTCATTTCCCGCCGTTACCTTCATGACAACGTGCAGTTGGTGACGATCAACCCGAACCGCTCGTACGAGCGGGAAGACATCGGTGACTGGGTCAATGTCTCAAAGCTTTTCGAGCGGTTCGCGGATCTGTTCATGATGCAGTTGGAGACCCGGACGCTTGACCTGGAACGACCGGATTACGTCGAATTTGCCGACGGCTTTGCCATTGGCGCATTGACGATTCAGCAAAAACTCTGCCTCAATTCACGCCTGCAAGACGTTCCGATCATCGTGACGGCCCACACCCCGACACACATCATTGACCGCCTGAACGAGCTTCCGACATATCGCCTACCAAAATACTGGACAGGGCAATTGGAGCTTCAGTCGCTGCGCGGGGCCGATCTGGTCGTCGGCTGCTCGCAGGCGATACTCGACATCGTCAACAGCGAGCTGACGCGCAGCGGGTCGCAACTGCGGCGTAGCGCGGTTCTGCACAACCCCTTCATCATGCCTGAACCAGGGCCAGAAGAAACGCCGGCTTTGCGCGATCATTTTTACATGGCATCCCGATTGACCCATTGGAAGGGCGTCGAATCTGCGATCAAGGCGTTCGAGATACTTTGGAAAGACGGTGTCGAGGTTCCATTTCGTATCTACGGGGATGATACGTTTTTTCCCGTGAGCGGGACAGATTATTCGGCCTATATCGAGAAGCGCTACAAGACTTACGTCGACCGGAACTTGCTTCAAATCATGGGCAAGCAACCCCGTGATGAGATCGCCGAGTCCGCAAAAACGGCCTATGCGCAGGTGCATCCTTCGCATTTCGACAACTTTCCCTACAGCTTGATCGAAGCAATGAGCGAAGGCACGATCTGTGTCGCCGGGTTGAATGGTGGCATCAAGGAAGTCGCGCGCGATGGACAGGACATGTTCCTGACCGATGTGCTCGACGCCGAAGCATTCGCCAGCGCATTGCGTCGGGCCATGGCGCTTTCCGAGCATGAGCGTTCAGCGATGCGCGAGAATGCGCGCGCCACGGTTCGTGAAAAATGCGATCCGGCAGCATTCTTTCAAGAGAAAGAAGCGCTTGTGGCCGAAATCGCCGCCGAAAAGAAGCGCCATCCATCGGCATTCCCTTTCCTCTCGCCACCAAAACCCGAATGCGTGATGCCCGCCCAAACACCCGGGCAGGGCGAGCCCGAACTTTCCATCGTGGTGCCCTATTTCAACATGGGCGTTTTCATTGATGAAACCATCGAAAGCATCACCAGGAGCACGTTCACGAACTTTGAAATTGTCCTGGTGGATGACGGCTCCACTGATCCGGAGTCGCAGGAAAAGCTGACAACACTCCACGCGACGCATGGGTTGAGCGAAGAGAAGTTGCGCATCCTTTCCATTCCCAATGGTGGTGTCGCGAATGCACGCAATACCGGTGTGCGGCAGTCACGCGCGCCTTTCGTTGCGCTGCTCGATTCCGATGACCTGGTTGGCGCACGCTATTATGAAAAGGCACTTCGCATCCTCAAGGCCTATGAAAACGTCTCGTTCTGCGGCGCCTGGATCGAAGATTACAACGTGAAAGGCAGGATTCGGAACTGGGCCACATGGAACGCCGAACCGCCGATCCAACTCATCATGAATCAGACCAATTGCCAGTCGCTTGTCTACAAGCGTGCTGCGTTCGAAAGCGACGGATGGCATGACCCTGACCTGCGGATGTTCCTGGACGACTGGGAAGGGGTGATCTCATTGCTTGCCGGGGGGCATCGCGGCGTGATGATCCCCGAGGCCCTGTTCGAATATCGTATTCGCCCGGGCTCGATCTTCCGCTCAAGCGGTGGGTTGTGGGACATCAACTTCGAGAAGATCACCCGGAAGCACCGCGATCTGTACGACGAATGGGGAACCGAGATTGCCGCTTTCCTGAATGTGAACGGACCGAACAATTTCTACCACATCGCCGGCAAGGAAAGCACGCTGCGCAAGTAAAAGAACGAGAACCATGCTGGCGCGTAGGAAGAATAATCACAAAAGCATAGTACGGAACGAGGTGATCCGATGCTGAAATCTATCGAAATTTTCCAGACCGATCCCAACGATTGGGAGTTCCTTGCCCTCACGCAGTCCATGAAAGTGTATAGCGAGGGTTTTTCGATCCGGGACGTGCTTTCCGTCAAGTTTGACAACGCCAGCGGTGGCCAGGTCGGGGTGTCCGCCAACAAGCCCGAGGTCAATGACCCCTATTACCGGCTCTGCCCGATCAAAATGGGAGGGGCGAGTTGGTACTCGATCGAGTATGAAGTCCCGGGTGCCGCGCTGTCGAATGTCGACCAGATCATTCCTTGTCTTGACGCGGCAAGCCTGAAATCGGTCGCGCTATTCGCGGTTCTTCGCATCTTTTACGAGAATGGCCGCAGCGAAGATATCAGCTCGGCCCAGATCGAGCTGCGCCGCGACCGCCGCAGGCAATCCTTCCCGATATCATTGGGTGACATCCCGGCGCGGGCCGATCAGGTCAAGGCCGTGCGTGTGATCTTTTTCGTCGAAGCGCGCGATGTCGATATCGACATATACGGCCTGACAATGGCGACAATTGAAGCGGCTAAAACGCCCGACAGCATCGATACGATCACCCGCTTGCGCAAGGCGCATCAGGGCGGCGCACGCAGCATGCAGCTGCTTCATCTCGACGCTGCCAAGGATGCCTGGACTGGAACTGCCCAAAAACATCGCCCTATCAAAAAGAGTATATTTCTCGATTTCCAGCCGGGTGAAGATCGCCAAATGAAAGTCGCCCAAAAGCGCGGGTGCCTTGCGGTCGACTTTGCCAAGACTGCAAGTGGGGGCTGGCGCAATCTTGAATTCAGGTTCAAACGTGTTCGCAATACCGGAACAATCATGGCAGCCCTGTATGCCAAGGGGCGGGCCACGCCCGAGCTTGAGGCAAATTTGGTGCTCCGCTCCTACGATAAGAAAATGAACATCGAGGACACCCCAATCCCGGTTTCTGTGCCTCTTTTTCCAAAGGATGGCAGCTTGCTGCGGATGATCGATCTCTCACCGCTTCTCACCGACAAATGGCACGTCCATCATTTTGGAATCATGGTGTTCTTGCCGCCCGAGGCGAAGGTGCTGGAAATCGAGGAAATGGATGTCTTCATATTCGATCGTGAAGTCATCTGATTGTCGCGATCCATATGAAAGATTTCAAATAATTCTGGAAGAGTTACGGTAAATGGCCAACCAACCCCATAGATTTGATGCCAGGTTCCCAAATCTGAAAGGCAGCATATTCATCGTTACATATGGGCGGTCGGGTTCAACCCTTTTGCAGACCGTGCTGCAATCCATTCCAGATGCGCATATCTGTGGAGAGAACGACAACCTGATCATGCCGATCTGGCAAGCAAATCGCAAAGCACATGGCGCCAAGAGAGCGTGGGGCAAAAAAAGCGGCGACAAGAAAGAGCGTCCTTGGTACGGAACAAATAATTTTCGGCCACGTCGCTTTGCGAACCGCATGATCGACACGTTCGTCGACGATATCCTGCGTCCTCCATCGACCGCGAGCTGGATCGGGTTCAAGGAAATTCGCTACAGTCAGTACGGTGACGATTTGCCGCTTGTGCTGGATTTCATGGCGCAGAGTTTCAAGAACCCGTACTTCATCTTCAATACCCGAAAGCCCGAATCCGTGGCCCAGTCAGGGTGGTGGCGCAACCATGATCCGGAAAAAGTCATGCAGATGGTTCGCAGGCAGGATGAGCGTTTCGCCCAGTATTCTAAAGCACGCCCGGATAACACTTTTATTGCCAGTTACGAGGAGTTAACCGCTGATTTCAAATGTCTTGAACCAATGTTCGAAATGCTTGGGGAAGAGTTCGATGCTTCCAAGATAAAAGGTGTTCTGAACGTGCGTTTGAAACACTAGGTCAGGTCATGCTTTGTCTCACGCGTCCCGCCGTTGCAAATGATCGCAAAGCCCACCTTGTGCGGTTTAAATTTGATCAGTGTTTGAGCTGAGAAACATATACCGCGTGGCGCGTCTGCATATGATCACTTAGGTGTCCACCTCGAATGACTGATTAACCTCGAAAGGAAATTCCATGTTGGTCGATCACAACAAGCGCGTTGTCTCGATTTCGGTGCCGAAAACAGGCAGCACGTCCCTGCACTATGCCTTGATGTCTGCTCTCAAGCTGAAGTTTGAAACGAACGGCAAGGATCCGGTTGTTTACCATTTGTCAGCGGCCGATATACGGATCATCATGGGTCCGAGAAAATTCGATGGGTACTTTTCCTTTGGCGTGACGCGAAACCCTTACGATCGCATGGTTTCACTCTACCATGATTTTCACAATCAAAGAGGTCGGATCAAACAAGACACGTTCGAAGAGTTTGTTCTCGAGGCATTTCTCAAGAACTGGACCGGAAACGTTCACTTTCGACCGCAGACTTTTTTTCTTCACTCTTCCGAAGGGCAAGTAACCAAAGAAGCTTTCAAGTTCGAAGATGGGCTTGACGCCATTATGGAGCGACTAATCGAAGAACTGGAACTGGAGGATGCTTCGGTTGGCCATGCCAGAAAAAGCGAAAGGTCAGCCTGGCAGCAATACTACTCCAACCCCGAGGTGGTGAAGATCGTCAGTGATTTCTATGCCGCAGATTTTAAGAACTTCGGCTATTCCACTGAAATATCAAGCTAATTTAATTCGTATAATCGAATTTGGGGCAGTTCGACTGCTACGAAAGTTTTTGCTGTGATCGCAACTGTAAATGTATCGCCCGAAAGCCGAAGTGTGCCAGGGCATTTTGAAAGTAACATGCCTGTAGGTAGCAAGGTCCGCTTTGGGCTATCGCGGTTGGTGGACTAGGCTTACGCTCTGTAGTACCGCTGGACTTGAGGCTGTAGTTGGAGACTTTGATGACTACTGTATATCTTCATGTTGGATTTCCGAAATGTGCTTCAACAACGGTGCAAAGTTTCTTTCATCGAAACGATGGTCTGCACAGGTCAAAGGGCGTTTGCTACCCAAAGTCTTATCGTGACAAGAGTGGGTATTTTTCTCATCGCCCACTCCTCAACCTTGGTGAATCCGATTTTGATGCTGCAGTGGGCGAGATTGCTGCTGAGGCCAAGGAGAATGATTGTGACAAGGTTTTCTTGTCTTCTGAGCAATTTCTAAAACATTTGTGGGAGAGTGACTTCCTGGCGAGCTTGATTGCCGCATTGAACCGAAGATTCGGGACCGAAAATGTCCGTTTGATCACGTTGGTCAGAAACCAAGTTGGGTTTGTGGAGTCAGCCTATGCCCAATTTCTGAGGGCGCCCATTCTTCGCGTGCACGCCAAGACTTTCTTTCGCGCAAAAGATACCAGCATTAAGGGATTTATGGATCACTTCCGTGAAATGAACGGTTTTGATTTCTTTTCATACGCGGATATCTTTGACATGTTCAGGGAGAAAATTCCCGGAAACCCACTGGAAGTCTATTCTATCGAGCGTGATGATCTGGATGGGCAGGATATTATCGTATTCCTGTCGGAAATGCTGGGTCTGCCTGCTCCGACGAAGGCAGAGCCCCGAAATGAACGTTTTTCCGATCAGGCTTTGCTGATGTTGCGCTATGCGATGTCAAGGCGTGGCGAGCGGATAGAGCCTCGCAGACGGCGAATGATCAAACGATTGTTTGCAGACATGTCGGGCGGTTTTTCACCGGTTCTTCATTTGACAGGAGAGCCGTTGGAACGAGTGGTCGAAAGTTCCAAGCGCGATGATGGATACCTGAAGTCGAATTTTTCGACTGAGTTTGGGAGCCTGCTGGAAAAATCGCTGGCCGCTACATCTGGTCGGGCGCGTAAGCAGAAGCTGAAGGTCGGCCCAAAGCACAGGGCACTGACCGATTATGTGGTTTTTGCAGATGCACCCACTCTAAAGAACGCGGAGCGCGTGAAGGCTGAACTGGGCTTGTAAGAACGTGTTCAGGGAAAGGTCAGCCCTGACGATCTGACTTCGGAAAGTGCTTGCGTAGCCGGCTTCGGCTTCGTTCCCCAGCGTTTTTCATTTGACGATTACTTCGTGGGGCCGGCCGGCGAAAGGGGCGGTATTTTATATCTGCCCGAGGTCTCTCCCGGTTTCAGGGATCACGCTGCGCGGTCGCATCGGGGCGATTGGCAAGCGAGTGAAGCTTGGTTTTGGGAACAAAATGCGCAAGCCGATGTGGCTTGGTGTTCAAGGGCTGTGACGCGCGATCAATTGCCTGTGGTCAGGCGTGGGTATCGTTTGCTCTCCTTGCAGTTTGATCGGGTCATTTACGCGCGCGCCTGCGCTATAGCAGCGTCAGCCGAACAGAGAGATTCTTCAGCGTGGGGCCATTCGGGTTGAGAGTGTGCTCATCGAGCCAGCGCACGAACACGATCGAAAACAGGCGCTGCGATGGTTGCCGGAAAGCCCGCGTCTGGCCTGCCCCGCCGCGTTGTCTGCGGCGGCTGATCGTCACCAAGGTTAAAGGCTCTTCCCACGAACGCGGGCCTGTCAGTTCTCGACCTTCGTTAAAATGTTGACAGACTCAAAAATATGAACAATGAATCAGTAGTCATTTTTTGGGGAGGTTCAGAATGGACGCCGGATGGTCGCAAGACGACATCGACTTCAGGCAACAGGTGCGTGATTTCACGGCGCAGAATCTTCCTGTGGATATTCGCGACAAGGTGATCTCGGGCCGCCCTTTGCAGCGTGCAGACCACATGCGATGGCAGGATATTCTGGCGCAGAAAGGTTGGATCGCCGGTTTTTGGCCTCAGAAATATGGTGGCTGCGACTGGACGCCTGCGCAAAGCTATATCTTTCAGGAAGAAACCACGCGCGCCGGTGCGCCCTGGCTTTTGCCGTTCGGTGTCAATTACGTGGGGCCGGTGATCTACACGTACGGGACCGAAGCGCAGAAAGCGCAGCATCTTCCCGGCATCGTTTCGAACGAGGTTTTCTGGTGCCAGGGCTATTCCGAGCCCAACGCCGGTTCGGATCTGGCGCGTTTGTCTACAAGGGCCGAGCGCGACGGTGACAGCTATGTGGTTAACGGATCCAAGATATGGACTTCTATGGCGCATTGGGCTGATTGGATATTCGCGCTGGTGCGCACCGATCCCGATGTAAAGCCGCAGCGTGGAATCTCGTTCATGCTGATCGACTTGAACTCGCCTGGCGTGTCGGTCCGCCCGATCCGCTCGATCGAGGGCGCGCATCACCTGAACCAGGTGTTTTTCGACAATGTGCGCGTGCCGGCCGAAAACCTGATCGGGCAGGAAAACAAGGGTTGGACCTATGCCAAGTTCCTGTTGGGACATGAGCGAGTTTTGTCGGCCGAGATCGGCAAGGCCAAACGGATGCTGGAACGACTGCGCGGTACGGCGGAGGCGCGCGGTTTGTTGGACGATGCCTCTCATCGGCAGCGCGTGAACACGCTTGAAACCGATTTGCTGGCCCTGGAATGGACGACACTGCGGATGCTTGACGCCGTGATGGACGGGTCAGCCCCCGGCTTCGAGGCATCGGTTCTAAAGCTACGCGGATCGACCATCGTGCAGGCCATTGCGGAATACACCGTCGATGTGCTCGGCCCTGATGCGCTGGCCTTTGATCCGGCCAGGCTGGAAGCCGAGACGAACGACCCCGCCGCCGAAGCGCTGCGTAACATGGGGATAGTATCCGAATTCCTGTTCCAGCGCGCGCCAACGATCTGGGGCGGTAGTAACGAAATTCAGCGCAACATCATCGCCAAGCATGCGCTTGAGCTTGGATGAAGGCAGACGTGACGTGAAACTGACTTTGACTGACGAACAGACTATGCTGGCCGAAAGCGTGGCACGGCTTGTGGCCGACCAAGCCGGGCAAACCCCATCTGCGGGCAGCTTCGAGGCCGATTTCGACCGCCAAAAATGGCAGCAGATTGCCGAACTGGGTTGGCTGGGTGCCGCGGTTACCGAGGCCGCGGGCGGCTTTGGCGGTGCGCGCGACATGGCTGTCGTGTTGGAAAAGGCCGCGCCCTCTGCGCTTGCCGCGCAATTGGCGCCCACATTTATCGGCCTCACGATATTGGAAGCAGCGGGCGGCGCGGAAACCCTTGTCGCTGATGTTATCTCGGGCGAGGCAATCGCCTGTGGTGTCCTGTCTGATATGGCATCAGCCTTGGATGTGGCGCAAAACAATGGCCAAATGCGTCTGTCCGGGCGGTTTCAGGCCGTGCCGATGGGGGACGTCGCGGACATTTACGTGCTGGCCTTGCCTGAGGTGACGCTTTGCCTGTCGGCCGATACGCCTGGTCTGGAGCGGCAAGAGATACGTGGCATGGATGGCGGGGCGCGTGCCGACCTGGTCCTTTCGGATCTGGGGATCACGCCCGAGATGATCCTGTCCCAAGGGGACCGTGCTCAAACCGTGCTGAAGCGCGCCCGCCTCGTTCATGCGGCTGCGCTGACGGCAGAATGCAGCGGTCTGGCGGCGCGACTGTTCGACCTGACCTTGGACTATGTGAAGCAACGCGAGCAATTCGGACAGCCCATCGCGCGTTTCCAGGCGTTGCAGCACCGATTGGCAGACATGTTCATCGGACTTGAGGAACTGCGCTCGCTGGCACTGGCCGCAGCGCGTGCGGCCGAGGACAGCACGCCCCCTGACCGGCGCCTGTCACAAGCCGTTACCGGCAGCGTGGACCGCGCGCTTCATATCGCCAAGGAGGCGATCCAGTTGCATGGCGGGGTTGGCATGACCGACGACATGCCGCTGGGCGCCGGGCTGCGGCGGATCAAGGCACTACAGATCATGCCGGGCGGCGCCGAGACGCATCGCCGCGCCTTGCTGGCCGCGACCGGCTGAACGTTCATCGGGAGGAGACAAGCAGATGGAATGGTTCGACAAGTACGAGACGATGACCTTCAAGCGGGACGGGAGGGTGCTGACCGTGACACTGAACCTGCCCGAAACGCTGAATGCGGTGAACGCGAAACTTCACGCGGAACTGTCGCAGATTTTCACCGATCTCAACGATGACCCGGATTCGGATGTGATCGTTCTGACTGGTGCCGGGCGCGCCTTTTGCGCCGGCGGCGACGTGGACTGGATGCAGGATGCGATTGACGACCCGTCGCGTTTCGAGGTGACGGGCTTCGAGGCAAAGCGCATCATCTTCAGCCAACTGGACATGGAAAAACCGTTGATCTGCCGGATGAACGGGCATGCTATCGGGCTGGGGGCCACGATCGCCCTGACATGCGATGTTGTGATTGCAGCGGATACGGCCAAGATCGGTGATCCGCATGTGTCTATCGGCCTTGTCGCGGGGGATGGCGGCGCAATCTTGTGGCCGCAGATGATCGGTTACCTCCGGGCCAAGGAATATCTGCTGACAGGTGATCCGATCCCCGCGCCGGAAGCTGCGCAAATGGGGCTGATCAACCGCGCCGTGCCGGCCGACAAGCTGGACGAGGATGTTTACGCATTGGCGCAGCGGCTGGCTTCGGGGGCGCGCAAGGCGATCCGCTGGACCAAGGTGACGACCAACATCGGGCTCAAGCAACTGGCCCATTCCATCATGGATACAGGCGTTGCCTACGAGTCGATGTCGAACGTGTCAAAGGATCATCGCGAGGCGGTCGCCGCATTCCGCGAGAAGCGCAAGCCCGAATTCACGGGCGAGTAGGTCAGGCCAGGAAGGCCGGGCCGTCATTTTTTGGGAGGAGAATGATATGTCTAACGGAATAAACAGACGCGGTGTCATGAAGGGCATGGCCGCAGCAGGTCTGGCGATGCCCTTTGTGAACGTGCGCACCGCGATGGCTCAATCCGGGCCCATCACAATTGGCGTCGTAACCCCGCTAAGCGGCCCGGCGCAGTTGATCGGCACGTTCGTGCGAGAAGGCGCCGAGATCGCCGTGGAACACGTGAACGCGAATGGCGGCATCAACGGGCGCGAGGTTGAGCTGTCTTTTCGTGACTCGAAGGCCAACCCCAACGACGCCTCGGTCGCCGCGCGTGAACTGATCGGTTCGGGGGTGAACCTGCAACTCGGCACGATCTCCAGCGCCGTGGCCCTGGCGATGGGGCCATTGCTGCAAAGCGAGGGTGGCGTTGTCATTACCTCGGGCGCGGGCACCGAGAAACTGAACCACGAAAATTACAACCCGCATGTATTCCGCGTGGGAGACAGCCCGGTCAGCCGAAATGCGGGTCTTGTGCGTCATATCGCGAACAGCCGCCCGGACATACGCAAATGGGGCGGGATTATCCCCGATCATGAATATGGCCGTACCACGTGGAAGATTTTCGAGGCGACGATGCGCAAGGCCATCCCCGAACTGACGGGTGAAGAGGCGCAGATCGCCGAACCGATCCTTGTTCCCTATGGTTCGGGCGACTACCGCAACTACATCGCGCAGGCCATGCGGCAGGACGTGCAGGGCATTTATACCTCGGTTTACGGCGGGGATGCCGTGACGCTCTATCAGCAGGCTTCGCCATTCGGACTGTTCGACAAGATCGACGTGCTGCTGGATTCGGCCAATGAATTCCTGGTGGCTACCGCGATGAAGGACCAGACCCCCGCGCATTGGTCGGGCTTTCACTGGTATTTCGAGGCCAACAAGGGCAACCCGCTGTCTGACCAGCTTTACTCGCGCTATGTCGAAAGAACAGGGGAGAAATACCCGATGGGCTGGGCGGCCGAGGCACATGCCGCGATCCTGGCCTACAAGGGCGCGATCGAGAAGGCCGACAGCACCGAGACCACCGATGTGATCGCGGCGCTCAAGGGGCTGAGTTTCGACAGCGCCACGGGGATGCGCCACATCCGCGCCGAGGACAACCAGGCGATCAAGAACGCCGAACTGGCCTTTATCGAGCCGTCTTCTTCGGAGCCCGATGGGTTTGCCGTTACCGATTACGTTTCGCTCGAGGGCGAAAAGGTGATCGAGCCGGCACGTCCGGGCCAGATGCTGGACATCGACGCGCTCTGATCCTTGCGCCAAACACCGGGCGGGGAGCGATCCCCGCCCGAAGCCAAACGGAGCCATCACATGATGTATGATATCGGTCTGACCGTGTTCAACGGGCTGGCCTGGGCCATGGCGACGTTTCTTGTCGCGGCCGGGCTGACCCTTATTTTCGGCATCCTTCACATCCTGAACTTTGCCCATGGGGGCTTTTTCATGATCGGGGCCTACGTGTCCTACACGGTCATGCTGGCCTTTGGTGCGGGATTGCCGCTTTGGGTTTTCATGATCGGAGCCATGGCCGCCGCCGTGGTCGTGGGGTTGCTGGGCTGGGCCGTGGACATGTTCGTCTTTCGTCGCCTGCGCGATGTCGAGGACGCCTATTCCCTTATCGCGACCTATGCATTGCTGCTGGTTTGTGGCGGCGCGGTGCAATTGATCTGGGGGCTCAACTACCTGAGCGTGATGCCCCCACCTTCGTTGAACTCGGTGGTCTTCATAGGTGATGTCTTCATGCCGACCTACACGATTTTCGTCATCCTGAGCGGTGTGGTGGCCTATATCGGGTTGGAACTTTTGATCAACCGCACCCAGATCGGGCAACTGATCAGGGTCGTGGCCGTCGACCCCTGGATGGCGCGTCTTCTGGGGTTGAATGTCACGCGGATCTACCTGGTGACGGTCATTTTCAGTTTTGCCATGGCCGGGGTGGCGGGGGCGCTGCTCATGCCGAACCAAAGCCTGTCGCCGGAACTGGGCGGGATCTTCCTGTTGCAGGCCTTCGGTGTGGTGATCGTGGGGGGCATGGGGTCGATCCGGGGAGCATTCCTGGCAGCCTTGCTGCTGGGCATGATCGAAAGTTTCGGCACCTATCTGTTCCCGCAGTATCCGGGCATCTTCTTCCTGCTGGCGCTGGCGGTCATTTTGCTGGTCAAGCCCTCGGGGATCATGGGCAAGGAGCAGACCGCATGATCGACTATCGCGTAAGGTTCCGTACAAACCTGGTGATCGCCGCCTGCGGTCTCGCCGCGTTCGCGGTGGTACCATTCGTGGCGAATAGCGGGCTGTTGTTCCTGGCCGGTCTGGTTGCCATCAACATCGTCTTCGGTCTGTCATGGAACTTCCTGTTCTCGGGCGTTGGATTGCTGAGCTTCGGTCATGCCATGTTCTTCGCGGGCGGGGCATATGGCATGGCACTGATCACGCGGCATGTCCCCGAAATGCCGTTTCTGTTGGCACTTGTGCTGGGCGCGGCCTGCGGTGGGCTGATTGCGCTGGTCTTTGGCGTGGTTGCGCTGCGCCGGGCCAGCGGGGTCTACTTCGCGGTTCTCACCTTGGCCTTCTCCGAGCTGATTCACATCCTGATCACCAAGACCACCTTCCTGGGCCGCAATGACGGGCTGACCGGCATCCCGCGCCCGGTGATCGAGCTTGGTTTCGGAACGCTGAACCTGACCAGCGCGACGGCTTATTATTATTTTATCATCATCGCGATGACGCTGGTGGCGGTCATGATGTGGTGCTTTCAGAATGCACCGGCCGGGCGCTTGCTCCAAGCTATCCGGCAAGACCAGATGCGCACGGCTTTCCTGGGCACACCAATCCAGGGCTGGCAATTGACCGCCTTTGTCATCTCGGGCACGGTCGCGGCTTTCTGCGGTGCGGTCATGGTGCCGTTCACGCAGATCGCCTCGCCTGAAATCGCCTATTGGACCGTCTCGACCCAACCGATCCTGTTCACCCTGCTGGGCGGCGCCGGGCATTTCTGGGGGCCGGCGGTGGGGGCCATCCTGTTCGGCGCCATCGACTATGGAACCCGCACAATGCATGGGTTGTCCGAGATCACTGTGGGCGTTCTGCTTTTGGCCGTTGTGCTGATCATTCCGGGTGGCTTGCTGGGGTTGCTCAAGCGCCGCCGGGCGGCTGCAAGCAAGTCCACCCGCGCTGAAACCGCTGGCGAACGGACATCCGAAACGGAGGCTGGCAAATGACCCGGATCATGGAAGCACGCGCCATGCACAAATCCTACGGCCAGGTAAAGGTGCTGGAGGATGTCAGTTTCGATCTTGAGGAAGGCGAAGCGCATGTCGTCATCGGGCCGAACGGTGCTGGCAAGACCACGCTTTTTCGGTGTCTGAGCGGGGAAACCCGCATCAACAGCGGCACGATCATGTTGAACGGCCAGGATGTGACGGGGCTTGCAGGTTGGCAGCGCGTTCAGCGGGGCATCGGGCGGTCATTCCAGGTCGCACGGATATTCCAGGACATGTCGGCCTTTGAAAACCTGATCGTGGCGATCGAGACGCGAGAGCGCAATGAAAAGGGTATTTGGGCCAGTTTCGGCCATATCGCGCCCCGGCGAGCCGTGATGGACGAGGCTGAACGCCTGGTTCATGAACTGGGGCTCGAGGGGACGCTGGACGACCCGGCCGGAACCCTGTCGCATGGTGACAAGAAGCGGCTGGAACTGGCGATGAGTCTTGCATTGCGTCCCAAGGTTCTGATGCTGGACGAACCGACTGCGGGCATGTCGCCATCTGACCGATCCGAAGCTGTGCGCCTTATTTCAGATGTGCGTGCCCGGTATGGTCTGACACTTCTGCTGACCGAACACGACATGGAGGTGGTGTTCGGCCTGGCGACACGTCTGACAGTTCTGCATCACGGCGCGATCATCGCATCGGGCGAGCCGCACAAGGTGCGCGCAGATGCGCGCGTAAGGGAGGTTTATCTTGGCCAGCACTGAACCCTTGCTCAAGGTAAGTGGTCTGAACGCCTACTACGGCGGCAGTCACATCATCCAGGATGCCGCACTGCGCGTGGAGACCGGTGAAAGCGTGGCGCTTTTGGGCCGCAACGGCGCAGGTAAATCCACGTTGATGAAAAGCCTTCTGGATGCAGGCCCCCGCGTGACGGGTGAGATCATGTTCGACGGCGCTGCTCTGGCGGGGGTGGCCACCGATGCACGCACCCGACGCGGCCTGGTTCTGGTGCCCGAAGACCGGCGGATCTATCCCAACATCACAGTGGCCGAGAATATCGCGCTTGGCCGTCACGCTGCTCGGCCCGGTGCGAAAGTCGACAGTGACGAGATCTATGACTTGTTCCCATTGCTCAAGCCACTGCTGCAACGAGCGGGCTACCAACTTAGCGGGGGGCAGCAACAACTGGTTGCGGTTGCGCGCGGCCTGATGGGCGCGCCGCGCCTTTTGCTGCTTGATGAGCCGGTCGAAGGGTTGGCCCCTGTCGTGGTCGATGAGATCGCCCATGATATCGGTCGCATCCGGCAGACCGGCGATCTTTCGCTGCTGATCGCGGAACAGAACCTTGGCTTTGCGCGCCGCGTCACTGATCGGGTCGTGCTGATCGACAGCGGGCGTATCGTCTTTGACGGAGGCTGGGATGCCTTTGACGCCGATCCGCAATTGAAGGAGCGTTACCTTGCAGTCTGAATCCATGTCCAAACCGCAGGGCGGGTGGCCACTGCGTTTCGCGCCAGGTGAACGGGAAGCCCGCCGGGCCTCGGGGGAATGGCCCGGCCTGACATTGGCCGATATGGCAACCGAAAGGGCCGAGCGACAACCCGAGGTGATCGCCGTTATGGACGAGAAAGGGGCAGTTGACTATGCCACCTGTCTCACGCGCGCCACCGACATGGCGCGTGGGCTGTTGGAACTGGGGATTGCCCCCGGCGATACTGTCAGCTTTCAACTGCCCAACTGGACCGAGGCGGTGATCCTTAACCTGGCATGTGCCCTTGGCGGGTTTGTCATCAATCCCGTGATACCCATCTACAGACAGGCCGAGTTGGCCTTTATCCTGGCCGATTGCCGCGCGCGGATCGCGTTCATTCCGGGGGAATGGCGTGCGGTCGATTATGCCAAGATCTATGACGAGCTTCGCCCCGATCTGCCCGATCTGGCCCATGTCGCCAGCGTGCGCGGGGGTGGCGAACTGACCTTCGACGCGATCGAGGCGCTGGGGCAAAGCGTCAGACACCCGCTGAAGGCGGCAGATCCCGACAGCGCCAAGCTGATCATCTATACTTCGGGTACAACGGGTCTGCCAAAAGGCGTGATATATTCGCACAACCAGTCGCGCCGCCCGCTGTGGTCCAGCATGGAGGCCTGGGGGCTGAGTGCGGGCGACACGCTTTTGATGCCCAGCCCCGTTACCCATGTCACGGGGTACTCCTATGGAATGGAGATGCCGTTCCAGTTCGGCACACGCAGCGTGCTGATGGAGCGTTGGGATGCGGCGGCGGCCGTCGAGATTTCCCGTCGCGAAGGTGTGGACTTCATGATCGGCGCCACGCCCTTTCTGGCCGAACTGGTGGATCAGGCGGAACGGCAGGGAGAGCGGCTGCCCAGCCTGCGTGTCTACGGTTGCGGCGGGGCTGCCGTGCCTCCAGCGCTGATCGACAGGGCCAACATTCACTTCGTCAATTGCCGCGCTTTCCGGGTATTTGGCAGTTCTGAATGTCCCATGGTCACACAGGGCTGTCTTGATGACAGGGAACTTGCCGCGCATAGCGACGGGCGGGTAACGGATTGGGACGTCAAGGTGGTCGATGACGCGGGGCTCTCCCTACCCGCCGGAAGGGAGGGCGAGATCCTGGCCCGTGGTCCTTCGCTGTTCCGGGGGTACACCGACCCCGCCGCCACCAACGAGTCTTTCGACGACGAAGGGTATTTTCGCACCGGCGATCTGGGTATCGTGACCGAAGATGGCATCCTGACTGTCACTGGCCGCAAGAAGGATATCATCATCCGCGGCGGCGAGAACCTGAGTGCCAAGGAAATCGAGGACGCCCTGCACACGCATCCCGCCATCCGTGAGGCCGCTGTCGTTTCGATGCCGCATGACCGGCTGGGCGAGGGCGTTTGCGCCTACGTGATCCCCGCCGAGTCCGGGCAGGTGCCGCCGTTGGCCGAGATGACAGAGTTCCTGCTGAATTATGGGTTGGCGCGGCAGAAGTGCCCCGATCGCTTCGAAGTCGTGGATGACCTGCCCCGCACCGCCTCGGGGAAGGTGCAGAAACACGTTCTGCGCGCGCGCATCCGCGACCATCTTTCCGCCGAAGGCACTGCCTAGCGGCGGAAAGGTGCCTCTGTCTTGCCGAGGGCCCGCCCGGTCGCATATGCAGGCAAGGTCAAGAAGGTGAAAGATGACATGGCAAAACGCGCTCGGAAAGCACAGCAGACACGGCAAAACATACTTGATGCGGCTGCCGTGGTTGTGGGTCGGTACGGATACGGCAAAGCCTCGATAGGGCGCATCGCCGAAGAAGCAGGCGTGGCCCACGGTCTGATCTACCTGTATTTCAAGAACCAGCAGGATCTGTTCGACCAGTTGCTGCCTCATGTCGGCGAAGCCATGCTGCGTTTCATCGCCGAAGTGACGCTGGATGCCTCGACTTTCGCCGAGCGTGAACGCAAGGGCCTGGATGCCAACTTTGAATTCCTTCAACGGCATCCCGCCCTGCATCGTATCCTGAACGAAGCGGCTTTTTTCGCGCCTGCAGCCCACCAGCAATATCTGCGCCGCATGGCGGGCGGGTATACGCGGTCGCTGCAGCGCGGCTGGGCAACAGGCGAAATCCAAGGGTACGATGAGAGCGAGCTTGAAGTCATCGCCTACATGATGATCGGGGCGCGCGAATACTTGCTGGAACGCTATGCGGTCCAGGGCACCGTGATCACTGATCTGCCCGCCGAGGTTAAGAAAACATATCTGCGGATCGTGGCGCGAAGCCTTGGGTTGGATGACAGTTTGATGTTCCCAGACAGGGGCGCCCACTCCAAGTCGGCGCCACGCGCACAGCCATGACAAACAGGAATCTTCACTACCAGGGCCGTTTGGAGGATCAGGTTGATCATGATGGTTTGAGCGTTCCTGCGCTTTTGGACTTGCAGGCCCGCACGCGTGGCGACGCGCTGGCGCTGTCGGCGATGACATGCGGGGCCGAACGCCGACGCCTGACTTATGCTGAACTGAACACGGCAGGCCGACGCGCTGCCACGCGGTTGCAAGACACGGGGATGAAACCGGGCGATCGGCTCGGGATCTATCTGACCAATGACTGGGCGCTGGAGTGTTTCGTGGCCGCCCTTGGCGCACTGAGTTTCGGAGCAGTGGTGGTGCCGTTGAACACCCGCGGTTCGGTAGCGGAGCTGTCGCACGCGGTCGCTTTGACCGCACCATTCGCCATCCTCAGCAACGCCGATGGTCGCGCGCCCTTGGACGCGGCAGTTGCCAAGGCAAAAGCACGGGGCGCCATGTTACCCGCCAGGATGGATGCCAGGCACATCACGGCCCCCGGGGACGAACAGCCTCAGGTGCCGCCGGACGATCCGGGGGCAGATGCGCTGGGATGTCTGTTGTTCACGTCCGGCACCACGGGAAAGGCCAAGGCGGTGATGCACAGTCATCGCACGATGATCGCGACGGGCCACTGTAGCGGCGGTGCGTTGGGCCTGCGTTCGGATGACGTATACCAGGGCGCTTTCCCTTTCTTCACCAGTTCAGCGCTCAATCTTGCGGGCATGTCATGTTGGGTTGCCGGGGCCGGCCTGGTGATCGAAGATCAGATTGACACTGCCTCTCGGCTTGACCTGATCCGTAGCGAAGGCACGAGTTTCTACCACGGTGTGCCCTCGATCCTGAATTTCATGATACAGGCCCATGATACGGCGCGGCATGACCTGCGCGGGTTGCGCGTCATCGCGAATGGCGGCGCGACAATGCCGGGCGAGCTGACCGAGCGGATTGCGCGAACATGGCCCTGGGTGGATCAGGTTCAGATTTATGGCATGACCGAAAGTGGCCCGGCAGGCACGGTTCTGCCGTCTGATCGCCTTGCCGAAAAGGGCGGGTCCGTCGGGCGGGCCATGGCGGGAATGAACGTGGAAATACTGGATGACGCGGGCCGCACCTTGCCGGCAGGCACGATGGGCGAGATTGCCTTGACAGGTTCGCCCGTAGCCTTGGGGTATTACCGCAACGTGGCCGCCACCGCCGCGGCCTTTGATGGGCGGCGCATTCGCACGGGTGATGTCGGGCAGCTCGACCGCGACGGTTTCCTTTGGTTCGGGGATCGCAAGAAAGACCTGATCAACCGGGGCGGGTTGAAGATAGCCTCGGTCGCGGTCGAGAACGCGCTTTATCGCCACCCCGATGTGCTGGAGGCCGCGGCAATCGCCGTGCCGCATCCTGATCTGGGCGAAGATGTCGCCGCCGTTGTCACGGCGCGACCCGGGACGGAGGGCGATGCACTGGCGGTCGCCTTGCAGGATATGTGCCGCGAGGAACTGGCCGACTACGCCGTGCCGCGTCGTATCCTGTTTCGGGACAGCCTGCCACGCAATCCGATGGGCAAGATCCTGAAGGCCGATCTGCGCCGCATCGTGGCGGATGAAGTGGCAGCGCGCGATGCGACGGACCGGGCGAAAGACGATGGAAAAGAGGGCGGCACATGACCCCGGACGGGCAGGGTGCTATCCGCACGTCACTTGCGTTTCCCTTCACGGACCCGCCTGACTGCGGCGCCATTGTTACGGTGCGCGACGACATTCTTTGGGCGCGGGTGCCATTGCCGTATCAACTGGATCACGTGAACATCTATTTCCTGCGCGATGGCAACGGTTGGGCCGTCATCGACACGGGAATCCAGACAGACGAGGCCATTTCGGCGTGGGACATGCTGCTGAACGGTCCGATCCGCGGGGCAAGGATCACACGGGTGATCGTGACCCACTATCATCCCGATCATATCGGTCTGGCCGGGTGGCTGTGCCGACGGTTCGATGCGCCTCTTCTGACCAGCCTGTCTACCTACATGAGCAGCAAGGTCATTTCGCTGGCCCATGACGAAAAGGCCCTGCGCCAGCATTTCGATTTCTACATCAGCCACGGAATGACTGCCGAACTGGCAGGGGTTGTTGCAATTCAGGGCACGGAATACCTGAAAAGGGTGGCTGATCTGCCCCATGCATTCTTGCGTCTGCTGATGCCCGACACTCTTGAGATCGGCGGACGTATTTTTCGCGTTCTCAGCGGGGATGGCCATGCCCCCGAACAGATCATGCTATATAACGAAGAGGAGCGGCTTCTGTTTGCAGCCGACCAGGTGATCGAGAAGATATCGCCCAATGTAAGTGTCTATGCCGATGAGCCGCATGGCGACCCGTTGGGGCATTTCCTCCGATCCTTGCGGATGCTGCGCACCGAGATCCCGGATGACGTGCTGGTGTTACCGGGGCATCGCAGGCCCTTTATTGGCTTGCACCGGCGCTGCGCCGAGCTTGAGGCGCATCACGAAGACAGATGTGATCTGATCCGTTCTGCCTGCGCCGATGGTCCACGCTCGGCGGCCGATCTGGTGCCCATTCTGTTTCCTCGACCACTGGACCCGCACCAGATGAGCTTTGCCTTTACCGAGACATTGGCCCATGTGAACCGTCTTGTCAGACGCGGCGAGATCAGCACGATACGCAAGGATGAACGCGTGTTGCATATCACCGGCAGCCCGACCGATTAGCGCGGAATGGGCTGCGGCCTTATGCCCGCAGCCAATGGGTGGCCTTGTCGTTCGACCCCGGCCTCGCCGCGAAAGCGCGGATTGTCGATAATTCTTGAATGGCTGTCTCCATGATCGTCAGGGCGCGACGACGACCCGCGTTCCCCATGACTGACAGGCCGCTGCCAGATCTGGCGGCAGCGGTTCGTCGGTAAAGAATGTATCGATATTGGCAAGCGACGCGATGCATGCGGGCGCCGTTCGGGTCAGCTTGCTTTGGTCGGCGACCAGGAAGGTCTTGCGGGATTGGCGCAAGATTGCCCGGCTGACGCCGACTTCCTGAATGTCGAAATCCAGCAGGTCACCATCTTCGTCAAGCGCGGAGCAGCCGATCACGGCCAGATCGAACTTGAACTGCCGGATGGTCTCGGTGGCCAGCGTACCAACCAACCCGCCATCCGCGCGGCGCAGCTGGCCGCCGGTCAGGATGACATCGCAGCCTGCGTTCGCGGCAAGAATATTGGCAACGTTCATGTTGTTCGTGACCACCATGAGGTTCTCGTGCTGCAGCAATTCCATCGCTACCGCCTCGGTCGAGGTTCCGATATTCAGGAATAACGAGATATTGCCGGGAATCTCCGCCGCACAGGCGCGCGCGATTGCGCGCTTGGCCCCGGATTTCAGCGATCGGCGCTCTTTGTAGCCTATGTTGGTGGTCCCCGAGGACAAGACCGCCCCGCCATGCACCCGCTCCAGCCGCCCGCTTTCGGCCAGGTCGGTAAGATCGCGCCGGATGGTCTGAAGGGTGACGCCGAAATACTCGGCGAGCCCTTCAACGGTTACCTTGCCTTCACGCCGCGCGATTTCGAGTATTTCTGGGTGGCGAAACGTTTGAGACATGGTCGCCCCTTTGGAATGGCTGCGTGTTTTTGTTTCGACGGGTCTGTGCCTCGTGCGAAGTTATCGAAAACGAACGAAAAAGTAACCCGGAACCACCCGCCGCGCCGGAGTTTTGCGCAATTCTAGTGGTTCAATGCGAATAAAACGCACAAACACGCGTGAAAATCACCAGAAACGAATAAAAAAGAAAGTATGCCTTGCAAAACGCTGCGCCAATCGTCATGGAGCGGCCATCGCTCTTCGGGAGGGCCCGCATGGAACGTACGGCAAACGATGCGACAGTCGACCTTTTCATTATCGGCGGGGGTATCAACGGGTGTGGCATAGCGCGGGACGCGGCGGGCCGCGGAGTGTCAGTTGCTCTTGCTGAAATGAATGATCTTGCGTCTGCCACCTCCTCGGCGTCGACCAAGCTGTTTCACGGTGGGCTGCGGTATCTCGAGTATTTCGAGTTTCGCCTGGTCCGCGAGGCCCTGATCGAGCGCGAGACCCTTTTGAAGGCCATGCCGCATATCAGTTGGCCCATGCGCTTTGTTCTTCCCTATCATCAGGATATGCGGTTCGAGGCGGACACGCCGACCTCAAAGCTGCTTGGTCTTTTCATGCCTTGGATGAAGGGGCGCCGACCGGCATGGCTGATCCGGCTGGGGCTTTTCCTGTATGATCATCTTGGGGGACGAAAGATATTGCCCGGAACCAGAACACTTGATCTGGCAGGGAGTGAGGAGGGCGCACCTCTACAGGATCGCTTTGTCAAAGCCTATGAATATTCCGATTGCTGGGTCGAGGATTCACGGCTTGTCATCCTGAACGCCCGCGATGCCGAAGCGCGCGGTGCGCAGATCATGACCCGGACCAAGGTGGTCAGTGCATCATGCGAGAATGGGCTGTGGCGCGTGGAAACGCGCAATACCGAAACCGACCAGACGAAAACCTTTTACGCGCGGATGCTGGTCAATGCCGGTGGCCCCTGGGTGGGCGACATCATTCAAGCCAGGATCCGGCTCAATTCGCGTGACGGCGTTCGGCTGGTACGTGGCAGCCATATCGTGACGCGCAGGCTGTATGATCATGACAAGTGCTATTTCTTCCAGGGAACGGATGGACGCATCATCTTTGCCATTCCGTATGAAACCGATTTCACGCTGATCGGCACCACAGATGCCGAACACGGTGACCCGTCGCAAAAGCCCGAATGCACGCCCGAAGAACGCGATTACCTGCTGAACTTTGCCAACCAGTATTTCAAGCAACAGCTGACAGTCGACGATGTTGTCTGGACGTATTCCGGCGTTCGCCCGCTTCATGATGACGGGGCCAGCAGCGCCACGGCAGCCACCCGTGACTATACACTCAAGGTTGATACCAGCACTGGCGCGCCTTTGCTGAACATTTTCGGTGGCAAGATCACGACCTATCGCCGCCTGGCCGAAAGCGCGATGGAACAGGTGGGCGCCCATCTGTCGCTTGGCAAGGGTAACTGGACCGCCGGCGTGCCATTGCCGGGCGGCGATTTCCCGGTGGATGGCGTGCCGTCCCTGATCTCCGATCTGCGGGCGCGGTACCCGTTCCTGACGGAAGGCTGGGCCAGGCGACTTGTCCGCGCCTACGGCACTGAAAGTGGCAACATCCTGGGCGATGCCAGAGCCTCCGGCGATCTGGGCCAGGATTTCGGCGCGACCTTGACCGAAAGCGAGGTTGGCTGGCTGATGGCCAACGAGTATGCCCGCGTGGCAGAAGACGTGATCTGGCGACGCAACAAACTTGGCCTGCGGCTGAACGCCGACCAAGTCCGCGCGCTGGATGACTGGATGGCGCAACATCGGCTTTGACCATCCGGTTACGTTCTGGCAGCAAGGCTTGGGTCGGGGTGGCCGCTGGAAGGCCCGGACCGTCTTGTGTTTTCGTAGCCGATAAGCGCGTAATGAGCGCCACCGTGGTTCGATTTTAGGAGAGGCGATCATGACGCATATTCTTGCCATTGATCAGGGAACAACATCGACACGGGCCATTATTTTCGACACTGCGATGTCCGTCGTCGCCTCGGCGCAAGAAGAATTTGCCCAGCATTTCCCCCAAAGTGGCTGGGTCGAGCATGACCCCGCCGACCTGTGGGCGACCACGGCAGCCACCTGCCGTTCGGCACTCGAAAAATCCGGCGGTGCGCAAATTGCGGCAATCGGCATCACCAACCAGCGTGAAACCACGGTGGTCTGGGACCGCAAGACCGGCAAGCCCATTTACAATGCCATCGTCTGGCAGGATCGGCGCAGCTCGCCCCTGTGCCAGACGCTCAAGGCCGAAGGGTTCGAAGAAACCGTGACCGGCCGCACCGGGCTGCTGCTCGATCCTTATTTCAGCGGAACGAAGCTGGCTTGGCTGCTTGACAATATTGAAGGCGCGCGTGCCCGGGCCGAGGCCGGAGAGCTGGCTTTTGGCACGGTCGATAGCTGGCTGGTCTGGAACCTGACCGGCGGCAAGGTACACGTGAGCGACGCCACAAATGCCGCGCGCACGATGCTGTATGACATTCGCAAGGGCCGGTGGTCAAAGAGCATCTGCGACCGGCTGGGCATTCCGATGTCCCTGCTGCCCGAGGTACGCGACTGCGCCGCCGACTTCGGCGAAACCCGTCCCGACTTGTTCGGTCGTCCGATACCGATCCTTGGCATTGCCGGTGATCAGCAGGCCGCCACCGTGGGCCAGGCGTGTTTTTCGCCGGGCATGCTGAAATCCACCTATGGCACGGGGTGTTTCGCGTTGATCAACACGGGCGCCACCCCGGTGCGCTCTCAAAACCGGCTGCTGACAACCATCGCCTACCAGTTGGAGGGCAAGCCGACCTATGCGCTGGAAGGCTCGATCTTCATCGCGGGGGCCGTGGTGCAATGGCTGCGCGACGGGCTCAGGATCATTCGCGACGCCCAAGAGACGCAGCCCCTGGCGGAACGGGCAGACCCGACGCAGAACGTGGTTCTTGTTCCGGCATTCACGGGGCTGGGAGCGCCCTATTGGAACGCCGAGTGCCGTGGCGCGATCTTTGGCCTGACCCGCAACTCGGGGCCAGAGGAATTTGCCCGTGCCGCGTTGGAAAGCGTCGGCTTCCAGACCCGCGATTTGCTGGCCGCGATGCAGGCTGACATGGCCGGCGCAGATGATGCTGGCCTGCGCGATACCCCAGAGGCGACGCTCAGGGTCGACGGCGGCATGAGTGCATCCGGCTTCGCGATGCAGTTCCTTTCGGACATCATCGGTGCGCGCGTCGATCGGCCCAAGGTGCTTGAGACAACGGCCCTGGGCGCGGCCTGGCTGGCGGGGCACCGCGCCGGTGTGTACCCTGCGCAGGCGGAGTTTGCCGACCGATGGGCGCTGGACCGCAGCTTTTTGCCCGCGATGGATGACGCCACCCGTTCTGCCAAATATGCCGCGTGGCAACGCGCGGTCGATGCCACCATGAGGTTCTGAGCCATGACCCAAGCGATTACATTGAGAAATTTCCTGACCCATCACGCCGCGCCGGATGGCCTTGATCCTGACTTGATCTTCCTGATCGAAGATATTGCATCGGCCTGCCGCGTCATCGGCAACCGGCTGCGAAATGCCGCCTTCGAGGGCAATCACGGCCTGGCGGGGGAAACGAATGTTCAGGGCGAAGACCAGAAAAAGCTCGATGTCATCGCCGATGAAACCTTTGCCCGCATATGCGGAAACTCGCGTCGATTGGCGGCGCTCGTCAGCGAGGAACAGGAAGACGCGGTCTGGCTGAAACAGCCGGAAGCCGGGGATTACCTGCTTTTCTTTGATCCGCTGGATGGCTCGTCGAATATCGACGTGAACCTGTCGGTCGGGTCGATATTCTCGGTCTGCACGGTGGCGGCACCTGGCGAACGTGACATTCTCAAGCCAGGCCATACGCAACGCTGCGCAGGCTACGCGATTTATGGCCCGACCATGATGCTGGTGTTGTCGGTGGGGGACGGCGTGTTCGGATTTTCCTGCGAATACGGGACCGGCGATTTCCGACTGACCCATCCGGGTATGTCCATTCCCGAGAAAACGGCCGAATTTGCCATCAATACATCGCGTCATCGGCTGTGGGACCAACCCGTGCGGCGCTATGTCGAGGAATGCCTTGCCGGTGAAACCGGGCCTCGTGGACGCGATTTCAACATGCGCTGGACCGCCTCGATGGTGGCCGATGTGCACCGCATCCTGATCCGTGGCGGGGTGTTTCTTTACCCCGCCGACGAAGGGAACCGCGCGGCAGGCGGTAAGCTGCGCCTGCTATACGAGGCCAACCCGATGGCCTTTCTGGTAGAACAGGCCGGTGGTCGCGCGACCGTGGGGCGGACCCGCATCCTTGATGTGATGCCCGAAAACCACCATCAGCGCGTGCCGGTCATCCTTGGTTCGGCCGAAGAGGTCACCCGCCTTAGCGACTACCACGCGGCGTCGGAAAAGCCGGCAACCGCCCCCTGAGGAAACCGGGAATCGGCCAGGCAATTCCCCAGGTCAGTTCACGATAGCGGCAATATGGGCATGCGCGGCCTCGGCGGCGGCCAGCGCCCCTTCCAGGAAGCCGCCATCCTCGGGGGCGGCCTCGGTTCCGGCAAAGATCAGGCGCCCGTCCGGTGGCAGGGGAAGATAGGCCGGATGCCCGGTGGGCGGTGTTCGGTCGGCAGGGGAGGCGGTGGCGGGATCGGCGCTCCAATCCTTGAAGAACACGGCACCGGGTGCCGCGGCGTCCGCACCGAACAGGCGCGCCAACTGCGCAAGGCTCGCGTCTTGAAACCCCGGTTCGCGCGCGGCGCCGGGATGGGCAAAACCGAAAAGCGCCCCCTCGGCCGCATCGGCGGGAGAGGCGTCGTGTATTTCGGCCAGCGGCCCGCGATGCGAAATCGCGTCGCCGTTCAACCCCTGATCTCGCCAGAAGGGCGTTGAGTATGTTGCCACCAGCTTGGTGTGCCCCGCCATCCACGTGGGAACGTCAGGCACGGAAACGCCCAGCCCTGAAGCCAGGCGTGGCGGCAGGGCCAGCACTGCGTGCGCGGCGCGCAGGGGGCCATCATCCGTTGTGATGTCTACGCCGCCAGCGTCTTGCGCGATGCTGTGCACGGGGCATGAAAGGCGCAGCTTGTTGCCCAGACGTGTGGCCAAAACTTCGGCAACGCCGGCCAACCCGCCCGCGACACGCCACGCGCCGCCCATGGTGGCAAGGTCCAGATCCCGCCGGATCGCGCCCTTGGCATCTTCGAAGACCAGCCGCCCGGTAGCGTATTGTGGAAAGCGATGCAGGCCCAGCTTGTCCAGCAAGGCCTGCATCCGGCGGTTATGCGGCCAGATCCAGGACGGCCCCAGATCATGGCCTTGGGGCGAAAACACCCGTCCACCGGGCCGGTCGCGGGCCTCCAGCACGGTCACGTCGCGCCCCTCGGCCAACAAGGTGTTGGCCAGTGCTAGGCCCGACAGCCCCGCGCCGATGACGCAAATCTGGGTCTCGGGTTTCACGGGGCCGTCTTGGCAACGTGGCGCAGATGCCCTGTCTTGATCCAGATATGCGCACCCTCGGGGCCAGCTGTGGCATTAAATGTCGTGCCCATCGGCAGGCGCAGCCAATCCCAGGCGCCAAGGGTGTCGGTATCATCCGACAGCGACCCCGAGATCACGAAGACCTCAAGCCCGCCCGAGGCATCCAGTTGGTGCGCTGAGCCGGGGCCCCAGCGTTCCATCGACACGCGTTCGCGGGCGTCCTCGTGTAGCAGCAGTCCATCCACTCCGGGTGCGGTCTTTGCCCATGTTGCTGCGGCGGTATCGAGTTGGACCTGCCTGCGATCTTCGGGGTCGAACTGGTGCAGCTTTACCAGTATCGTTGCCCCGTCGCGGGCAGCCGGTGTGTGCGACGATGTCGGCGGGTTGCGCACGTAGTAGCCGGTAGGGAAATCCCCGTCTTCGTCCTGGAACGTGCCGTCGAGCACCAGGTATTCCTCGCCACCGTCATGGGTGTGGGGGGAAAAGGCGCTGCCAGGATCAAAACGCACGATGCTGGTGGCACGGGCGACCTCGTCGCCGATCCGGTCCAGCATCCGGCGACGGACACCGGGCATGGGCGAGGCGACCCAGTCGCCCTGATCGAAACGCACAAGCGCACGCTGCTTGAAATTGGCGTTCAGTTGCATCCGGGCGGCTCCTTTCGGCGTGTTGGAATCTTGCTTTGTCTAACTTGGGCCGGGCGCGCGCTGCTTCAACCATAAACGCCAGTTCAGCGGCTGACCTTTTCAGGCCCGGGTCAGGGCGTCCCGTGCCGGTTCGCGCCGATACGGTTGCGGTGTGGGCCGTAGAGACACGCAAGCCCGAGGATCAAGCCCGAAACCGTGGCGATCATGCCGGCGGCGCTGACCGCGTTTCGTGCGCCGAACCATAGCGGGCCGTATCCCGCCAGAACGTAGCCCAGGACGGCGGAAAGCGTTGCAAAGGCAACCGACCACCACAGTTGCGATTCCAGGCGGTTCGTCATGAGGCGCGCTGCGGCGGGCGGGCATATGAACATCGCGATCACGATGATCGACCCCACTGCATCAAAGGCGGCGACCGCGGCAAGAGCTGCGCACACCACCAGTCCGATTCCGACGGCAGCGGCAGGAATGCCCACGGCCCGCGCAAAGGCTTCGTCGAAAGTCGCGACCTTGAGCCAGCGCCAGAACACGCCAGTCAGCAAGGCGATCAGCGCGCAAACCGCCGCGATGCGAAACAACTCGTCCGGCAAGCCCGCCAGCGCCACCGGGTCGACCAGCGAGTGCCAGCCCTCGGCCCGGAACCAGATTAGCGACTCCAGGTTGCCCATCAGCGCATGTTCCACGTCGAGATGGACCTGGCTTGTATCTGTCTGCTCAAGGATGAGCACGCCCGCGGCGAACATCGTCGTGAATACCACGCCCATAGCGGCGCCCGGTTCGATCTTGCCAAGGCGTTTGACCGTCTCGATCAGGACCACAGCGACAATGGCCGCGCCGGCCGCGCCCGACAGCATCGGGATCGCGGCGACGACCCCGGTCAGCAGGAACGCCACCACGATGCCCGGCAGCACGACGTGGCTGATCGCATCGCCGATCAGCGCCTGCCGCCGCAGGATCAGAAAGTTGCCGGGCAGGGCGCAGGCGATGGCCGAGAATACCCCGATCAGGATCGGAGTCAGCGAAAACTGGACAAACTCGGCCCCCATCATTTGGCCTCAACGGCACGGGGCGGCCCCAGGCGATGATCGAATTCCGCGATCTCGTCGGGGGTGAACACCTCTTCGATAGGGGTAAGCCCGTCATAGCGCCCGGTCAGGCCGGCGTCTTGATGGATTTCGCGTGCGATTTTCCAACGGCTCTCGTCGCGCGCAACCTTGACTGCCTGCGCAAGCCCGGCCGGGGTCGGCACGCCATCGCGGCGGACAAGCCCCTCGCTCTGCAGCAGCCGCAGCGTGAAGGCTTCGTGTATGGGGTGGCGGGCCGCCAGTGCCAAAAGCCCCTGCCGCCGGTGCACACGTGCCTGGAACCGACGGTGGCGCAGGATCGCGGCCAGAACCCCGCGCCTCGGTGCGAAAAACAGCGAGATCACGAAAAGTGCGGCCGAAGCCAAAACGATGATGGGCCCGGTCGGCAAGGCCGGTGCAGTCGCCGACATCGCCGCCCCGATATAGCCCGCCGTACCGCCCAGGGCGCCGGCGATCCATATCACATGGGTTGATCGTTCGGTCCAGAAACGGGCGGTCACCGCCGGGATGATAAGCAAGGCCACGATAAGGATCAGGCCAACCAGCTTCAGCCCGATCACGGTGACGGCCATTACAAGCCCCATCATGATCAGGTCGATCCGCCGCACATCATAGCCCAGGGCGGCAGCATATTCGCTGTCAAATGACACCAGCGTCAACGGTCTGCGCATCAGCCAAGTGGCAAACACTGCAAGCGCGCCGCCAATGGCGATTACAATAACGTCTTCACGCAGCATCCCGGCAGTTGCGCCCAGAAGAAAGCTTTCCAACCCCGCCTGTCGCCCCGCGCTCATGGTTTGCACGACGGTAAGCAGCACGATACCGACGCCGAAGAAGACACCCAGAACCGCGCCGATGGCCGCATCTTCGGCCAGCCGCGTGCGTCGAGTGATCCATTCAATCATCAAAAGCCCAAGCCAGGCGGTCGCGGCCGACCCGGCAAGCAGGCCCAAAAGGTTGCGCCCGTCGCCGCCAAGCGCCACCATCATGATAAAGGCCAGGCCCACACCCGGCAACGTGGCATGTGCGACCGCATCCGAAACAAGGGCCCGTTTTCGCAGGAACAGGAACGTGCCCGACGCGCCGGCCGCAAACCCCAGAAGCCCGGCGCCTATCGCCACAAGCGCCGCGTTATAGCCCGCCTGGAGCGTTACTGCGTCGAAAAACGAGGTCATCTCCGGGTGCCCGGACTGGACAATTCATCGAGATGGGTGCTGGCCAATCGCCCGCCATAGGTGGCTTGCAAGACCTCGGGGGTGAAAGCGTCGTCGACCGGGCCCTCTGCAATGCGGCGCACGTTGATCAGAAAGGCATGGTCGAAATAGTCGCGCACCGTCGACAGGTCGTGATGTACCGCGACGATGGCCTTGCCTTCGGATTTCAGCAGTTTCAACACGTCGATGATCGCGCGTTCGGTCGCGGCATCGACGCCGGCGAATGGTTCGTCGAGCAAGTAGAGATCGGCATCCTGCGCCAAGGCGCGTGCCAGGAAAACACGTTGCTGTTGACCGCCCGAAAGCTGCCCGATCTGGCGCTTGGCGCAATCCGCCATGCCAACACGTTCAAGGCAGTCTTGCGCGTGGGCCTTCATCTGCCCGCCCAGACGCCCCAGCAGGCCAACCTTGCGATACAGGCCCATCTGGACGACATCCATGACCGTCGTTGGGAAATCCCAGTCGACGCTGGCGCGTTGCGGGACGTAGGCGATACGCGCGCGTGCCTTTGCAACGGGCTGACCGTAAACATACACCTCGCCCGAGAGGCGCGGGATCACGCCAAGCGCGGCCTTGAGAAGCGTGGATTTGCCGGCGCCGTTCGGGCCGATGATGGCCGACATGGATTGGGCCGGAAAGGTTGCATCGACCGAGAACACGGCCGGTTTTTCCCCGTAGGACACGGTCACGCCCCGGATCGCCAGCGGCGCGTGTGCCGGCACGGTTTCAACTTGCGCGTAGGGCCGTCCGTCGCGGCTGGCGAGGGTTGGCTGGCTTGATAGCGGGGTGGCGGGCCGGTTCAATTCAACAACCCCTGCATGCCTGTGTCGGGCGCGGTGCCGCCCAGGGCGCGGGCGACCGTCGTGGCGTTCGCGTCGATCATGCCAACATAGGTTCCCTCGTAGGTGTCGGGCTGGCCCATCGCGTCAGAGTAAAGCGCGCCACCTATAACAACCTCGTGGCCCCTGGCCTGTGCCCCTTCGATCAGGGCACGAATATTGCGGTCGGACACCGATGTTTCGACAAAGACCGCCCCGATATCGCGCGTGACAAGGAAATCGACAAGTTCTGCGATGCGCTGCAAACCGGCCTCAGATTCAGTCGATATGCCCTGGATGCCAACCACCTCAAAACCGTAGGCATTTCCGAAATAGCTGAATGCATCATGCGAGGTCAGAAGGATGCGACGTTCGGGGGGAATCGAGGTCAGCACCTTAGACGTATAACGCGCCAACTCTTGCAGTTGGGTCAGGTAGGCATCTGCATTGGCGATGAAGTTTTCGGTGCCCGCGGGATACGCCGCGATCAGGGCGTCGCGGATGGTGATGACAACGCGCGACCAGAGGTTTGGATCCATCCAGATATGCGGGTCGTGGCGCCCTTCATAATCGTCGGATCCGATCAAAAGGTTGTCCGGCATGGCTTCGGCAACGGCGACAACGGGGCGGTCCTGGCCGAGTTCCAGCAAGAATTCTTCCATCTGCGCTTCGAGGTATAGGCCGTTCCACAGCACCAGGTCGGAATTGGCCATTGCCACGATATCGGTGCGGGTCTGGCGATAGGCGTGCGGATCGACGCCGGGGCCCATCAATCCGCGCACCTCGATCAACTCACCGCCAACCTGCCGCGCCGCGTCGGCGATCATGCCTGTCGTCGCCACAACGGTCAGCCGTTCTTGCGTGGTGGCGCGACCCGCCGCCAGCGTCGTGACAAAGGCCGCGCCACCGGCCAGAAACGCTCTTTTCGTTACGATCATGCAAAGTGTTCCCGTCGGGCTGCGATGTTGTGAGGAAAGCGTGTAAAGAAATTGATAGTGCAAGTCATTCGCAAGGTCAATGTATTTGAGATCGATTCGCAATAAGAATGCGTTTCCACCGTTGGGCTGCCGTTGCGGCGCAAAAACTTTTTTCAATCACGGGATGTTCAGGCAGGTAGGGATGCGGGAAAGCGCAATAATTTGTCGCATCAACGCGCAAGTGCCTATTTTTTCGTCTGTTTGAATAGCTGGCTCGTTTGCTTCCCACCCTGAAAATGCGGTCATTTCGGGTTTCGGTGCAGCTTTTTCTTTACCCGTGTCTCGATCCTGATACGTTTTCCTGACGATGACCCGGGAGGGGGCGCCCATTTCCAAAGCCGTGCCAACAGCGGCGAGGTGTCCTAAAAACCCGGGCATTATAAAAAATAAAGACGTCCGTCTAACGGGAGGAAAAAAGATGGAAAGACGTAAGTTCCTTAAGGGGGCAGCCTTTGCTGGTGCGGGGTCGGTTGCCCTGGCGGCCCCGGCTGTTGCGCAAGGCGCCCGCCAGTTGACGATCGTGTCGACCTGGCCACGCGATTTCCCCGGCCTTGGCACCTCGGCGCAGCGCCTGGCGCAGCGCATCGGCGAAATCTCAGAAGGCCGTTTCAACGTGGAATACTTTGCGGCCGGCGAGCGTGTGGGCGCGTTCGACGTGTTTGACGAGGTCGCCTCGGGCAACAGCCAAGCCTATATCGGCGCCGATTATTACTGGGTCGGCAAGCATCCGAGCTTTGCATACTTCACCTCGGTGCCATTCGGTATGACCACGACCGAATGGAACGCCTGGATCAAGTATAAGGGCGGGCAGGCGCTGTGGGACAAGCTGGCAGGTGATTTCGGCCTCAAGTCGCTGCCATGTGGCGCGACCGGTACGCAGGCGGGTGGCTGGTTCAACAAGGAAATCGAAAGCCCTGATGATTTCAAAGGGCTCAAGATGCGCATCCCGGGCCTGGGCGGTAACGTGATGTCCAAGATGGGCGCATCGACCGTATCGCTGCCGGGTGGCCAGATCTATGAAAACCTTGTTTCCGGCTCGATCGACGCGACCGAGTGGGTCGGCCCCTACAATGATTACTTCATGAAGTTCTACGAAGCGGCCGAATACTACTACACCGGCGGCATGCACGAGCCCGGTGGTGGACTGGCCTTCGGCATGAACGCGAGTTGGTGGGGCGAACTTTCGGATTGGGAAAAAGACGTCCTGGTTGCCGCATGCAACGAAGAGCACGCCAACTCTTTCGACGAAGCTGCCGCGCTGAACGGCGAATACCTGCAACGTCTGATCGACGAACAGGGTGTCGAAGTCCGTAACTTCAACGAAGACGTCTGGGACGGTTTCGGAGAAGCCGCTGCAGAAGTTTTTGCCGAGGTGCGCGACCACTCGGCCCTGGCGGCTGAAATCGACGATGCTTTCCAAGCCAACCTCAGAGAGATCGGCAACGCCATGGCGCTGTTCGAGGGCACTTTCGTGAACCAGCGCAACCGGGTGCTTGGCATCGGCTGAGTCCGCTTTCGAGCTATGGAATATCAAGGGCGGGGCTGCGGCCCCGCTCTTTTGGCTACCTATAAAAAAACAATCATTCGGTCGGCGTGGCTGTTCTCGGCGGCGACCTGCCGATTGCAACAGGTGAGACAATGACCAGCGTCAGCGATCCGACGGACATTGCCCGCACAGGAGAACCCGCTCTTGCCATTCGAATCTTCGGATGGGGGATGCTGGGTGTTCTGGCGGCCTTCTTGATCAACAACATACTCGTGGTGGCATATGGATTTCCCGGCACGAGCGCCTTTCTTTCGGGCGCGGCGGGGCCCGCAGGCTGGGTGCATGCGGGTGTTTTCGTGGCGGCTGTCGCACTTGCTGCGATCTACGTGCTGCGCACGCCCTACCAGGCCCTGCGATGGGATGCCCGCCGCATCCACAGCTTCAACTGTTACCTGATCCGAAGCGTATTCTGGGCCGTGTTGTTGGTGGGCATCGTCGATGCGACCATCGCATTCATGCGGGTGGAACAGCTGTTCTTGTATTTCATGGATGAAGAAGCGGCACGCTTTTTTGCCCGAGCGCGCCAGGTGGGACCAAACATTCACGTGCCGCTGATCGTTGCAGGCTTTGTTATCGGCCTGTTTACCCGCACGCTGGGGTTCCAATGGCTGGCGCTGTTGATCGTGATGGCCGAATTGCTGATCGTGATCTCGCGCTTCGTTTTTTCCTATGAACAGGCCCTGATGGGCGACCTGGTGCGTTATTGGTACGCGGCGCTGTTCCTGTTCGCCTCGGCCTACACGCTGTTCGACGAGGGGCATGTGCGGGTCGATGTTCTGTATGCGGGCTTCGGACGCACGACAAAGGGATTTGTGAACGCGGCGGGTTCGATCCTGCTTGGCATGTCGACCGCATGGGTGATCCTGGCAGTCGGGTTGAACGGCAGGCAGTCGATCATCAACAGCCCGATCACGAATTTCGAAGTCACGCAAACCGGCGGCACGGGCATGTTCGTGAAATACCAGATGGCGGCGTTTCTTGGAATTTTTGCCGTCACCATGCTGATCCAGTTTGTCAGCTACCTGCTTGAGGCCGTGGCCGATTACCGGGATGAGCCCGGCCATCGCGACCACAACGCCGTGACCACGTAAGGGGCAGCGCATATGGAACTTTTTTTCCTACTCATCCTGGTTCTTCTCATGGCGACGGCGCTGGGTTCGGGCTATCCGGTGGCGTTTGCCTTGCCGGGGGCTGCGATCATTTCGATCGGGCTGGCGGCCGGCGCGGGCTACTTGTTTGCCGGCAATGCCGATGCCTATTTCCATTCCGGTGGGCCGTCACAGTGGCTGTCTGCGGGGGTTCTTAACCTTCGAGGCGTCTATTGGGAGGTCGAGCGAGATACGCTGATCGCCATTCCGCTGTTCATCTTCATGGGCCTGATGTTGCAGCGGTCGAAAATCGCCGAAGACCTGCTGGTTACCATGGCGCAGCTCTTCGGCCCGGTGCCGGGCGGGCTGGGCATTTCCGTGGTTTTCGTGGGCGCGCTGCTGGCCGCCACGACCGGCATCGTCGGCGCAACGGTGGTGGCGATGGGCCTTATCTCGCTGCCCGCGATGCTGCGAAGCAACTATTCTGCGCCCTTGGCAACGGGCACGATCTCGGCTTCGGGGACGTTGGGGCAGATCATCCCGCCCTCGATCGTGCTGATCATCCTCGCTGACCAGTTGGCCTCGGCCACCGACCAGGCCTCGACGGCACGCAAGGCGTTGCACAAGGCGGCAACGGGCGAAATTTCGATGCCCTCGGAATTCGACGTGAGTTCGACAAGCGCGGGCGAAATGTTCCTTGGGGCCTTCGTGCCGGGAATGGTGCTGGTGGGGCTTTACATGCTCTACATCCTCGTTTTCGCCATCATCCGCCCCAAGTCGGCCCCGGCCGTGTCCTACGAGGGCAAGTATGACCGGCGTTTCTGGGCCACCGTGGCGCTGACGCTGATTCCACCGCTGGCCCTTATCTTTCTGGTGCTGGGTTCGATCATCGCGGGCATTGCCACCGTGAACCAGGCGGGTGCCGTGGGTGCCGCCGGGGCGCTGGTGATGGCGGGGTACCGATTGTATGACAATGACAGGGGCAAATACATGCCCGCGTTGATGGCCATTGCCGGTATCGCGGTGATTGTCTTTGCGCTGTCCAACTACGAAATGAACATTAAAGCGGCCAACACGCCCGAGGATTTCACAGGAATTACCATCGGCGCCGTGGGTGCGGCGATCTTGGTGGCCTCTCTTTTGTGGAGTGGCGCGCGCACGCTGCGCATCGATAACACCCTGCAGGGCGTGATGTTGGAAACGGCAAAGACCACGTCGCTGGTGTTCATCATCCTGCTCGGGGCCGCGATGCTGACGGCGGCGTTCCGGGCCTTTGGCGGCGAAGAGCTGGTGCGCGAGTTCCTGAACTCTCTGCCCGGTGGGTTCTGGATGAAATTCGTTATCGTGATGACCGTGATCTTCGTTCTGGGCTTCTTCCTGGACTTCATCGAGATCGCGGTGGTCGTGGTGCCGATTGTGGCGCCGATCCTGCTGGCCGACCCGTCGGCCAATATTACCGCCGTCTGGCTGGGCGTGATGATCGGCCTGAACATCCAGACCAGTTTCCTGACGCCACCATTCGGCTTTGCGTTGTTCTACTTGCGTGGGGTGGCGCCGGCTTCGGTGCGGACGTTGCAGATATACAAGGGGGTAATTCCGTTCATCGCCTTGCAGTTGCTTGCGCTTGGCATCGTCGGTGCGTCACCGCAACTTGTGAACTACCTGCCCAACCGGGTCAGCCTTTTGTCGGATTCCGCGCCGCCACCGCGAAACCCGCGGTTCCAGTATTGTCTTGACGCCTATTCCGCCGAACAGGTGGCAGATGGGGCCGAACGGGGCGCGCTGGAGCGGATGCGCGCACAGCAACTTGCAGTGTTGCCGGACGATCTGGCCGATGACCTGGGCGACGCGCTGGAAAGCGCCGACACGGCGCTGACCAGCCTGGCCGAGATCGACACGACCTATGCCGCCGTGCGCGCGGCTGCGGGCGAGTTCCGCCCAAAGCTCGCCAATGTCCGCCGGATCGAGCGTGAAATTCGCGGTCTTGAGGAAGAAGCCGAAGAGCTGAAGACCATGATACAACGCATGCGCGACCCCGCCATGGACGCCCGCAAGGCCGAGCTTCAGGCGCTATTGGACAGCGATCTGGCCGAGATCGAGGCGCTGCGCGCCACCATTCCCGAAAGCTGGGGGGATGATTACGCAGCTTTCAGTGACCTGATCAACGCCGAGCTGAAAGCGCGTAACACGTATCGCAGGAACGCCGATGATGCGTATGAGGATGCCGCCGCGGTTCTCGCGGTGCTTGAATCGAACGCGGGCTTCGATGCGTTGCAGGCCGAACTGGAGAGCTTGCGCGAGGTAATCGAAACCGCCGATCCCGAAGAGGGTGAAGAGATCATCGACGTCTTCGAGGATCGCGTGGACGAGGTTGCTGGCACCCGCGACATCAAGCGGTCACTGTCAAGCGCGCGCCGGGCGCTGGGCGATGATGAGCGTGAAGAGGCATTGGCCGACCACCAAGACGCGGTGCAGGCCTACGCGGCACAACAGGAATGGCGCGCCGCTGCTGCGGCGCAGTTGCAAGAGCCGCTGTCGGCCTATGTGGCAGCCATTCGCGGGTCGCTGGGCGTGCGCGTGCAAGACAGCCTTACGCGCGAACAGGCCCTGTACCTGGCGCGCTGCCAGTCGGATCACCGCGACCTGTCGCTGAACTTCTGACGCAGGTCGAACAATGCGAAACAGGGCCTCGCCGCTCAGGGCGGGGCCCTGTTGTTTTTCGGGTGCCGGGGGTCAATAATCCTAGGCGCGGCGGATGCGGCCCATCTTTTCGCCGGCAGCCAGCGCGTCGCCCAGTGTGACGATGCCCGTGAGGGGCTGAAACTGCGCGGCAACGCCGTGTATAACGCCTTTTTCACGAATTACCTGGCCGCCGCGCGTGAAAAGACGTGGGAGCGGATGCGCGGCCTGATGGCCGAACACCCGATGGGCGACGGCATGTATGACGAGCTGATCGGCAAGTTCTACGATCTTGAGGCCGAAAAGTAAGGCCATCCGGCCCGAGACGGGCCGCCCGCATTTTCTTGGGCAAGGGGCAGGCAATGCAGGCGCTTATCCGCACATATACCATGTTTTTATACCTGATGGCGGGTGTCGCCGGCGCGATGCTGATCTGGTTGATGGTGTCGGTGATCGTGTCGGTCGCTATGCGCAATGCTGGAATCCAGCCCTTTGCATGGCTGTTCACCTCGTCGGAATACGCGCTTTTGTACATGACAATGCTGGGCGCGCCCTTGCTGGCGCGCGAAAAAGGCCATGTCCATATCGAACTGGTGACGGCGGCCCTGCCCGAAGCGCTGCGTCGCGTTGTCAGCCGAGCGGTCGCCGTTTTTTGCGTGCTGGTTTGCGTGGTCCTGGCGTGGAAAGGCGTCGAACTGGTGGCCACCAATCTTGAACGAAACGATTACGCCGTGCGTGCTTAGTACTTTCCGCGCTGGATCTTGACGATCTCGTTCCCTGTCAGTTTTGGCCTGATGGCAGTGGAATTCGCGCGCTTCGGTTTTGGGGAAGATCTTTTGCACTCGGGGCAAGCGGGGATACACGAATAATGGAGTGGTACGAGGCACTGGCCCTTTTGCTGGGGTCTATAGTGGGGCTGATGGCGCTGGGAATGCCCGTGGCGTTGGCCTTTCTTGCTGCCAATATCGTGGGGGCCTGGGTCTTCATGGGCGGGGATCGCGGTGTCTCGGCGTTGCTCAATAACGGGCTTGGGTCACTGACCAAGTTCGCCCTCGCGCCTATTCCGCTGTTTTGCTGATGGGCGAGATATTCTTTCACACCGGGTTGGGCGCGCGGATGTTCAACGCCATCGACCGGCTGATGGGCAAGCTGCCTGGGCGGTTGAGTTATGTCACCGTGTTGGGCGGCCCCGGGTTTTCCACCTTGTCTGGGTCTTCGATGGGCTCCACCGCGCTGCTGGGCAGCCTGGTGGTGCCGGAGATGAGCAGGCGCGGCTAAAAGAAACACATGTCGATCGGGCCGATACTGGGCACGGGCGGCTTGGCGATCATCATCCCGCCCTCCGCATTGGCCGTGCTGAAGGTGACGCTGATGGCGTATATCATCGTCTTCGGGTCGGCCACGTTCAGCCAGCTTCTGGCCTTTTCGGGCGCATCGCGCGGATTGATCGACTGGGCGACCAGCTACGACCTGGCCCCCATTGCCATGTTGTGCGTGATGTTCGCGGTGCTGCTCCTGGGGATGTTCATGGAGCAGATTTCCATGATGCTGCAGACCGTGCCGATCTTTTTCCCGCTGGCGCAATCGCTGGGGTTCGACCTGGTGTGGTTCGGCTTGATAATGCTGCTGGCGCTTGAAATCAGCTTTACCACGCCACCCTTTGGCTTTTTGTTGTTCGTTATGAAAGGCGTGGCCCCGCCCGAGACCGCGATGCGCGACATCTACGTATCGGCGTTTCCCTTTATGGGGTGTTCATTGATCCTGGTCGTGCTGTTGGTGGTCTTTCCGCAACTGCGTTGTGGTTGCCCGGACTTTAGCCATGATCCAGCGGTGTCGCTGGCGCGACGCTTGAAATCTCGGCCCCTTTCGGGCCTGGGGTGTGGGGGCGCTGCCCCCGTCCGCGTGACGCGGACGCCCCCGGGGTATTTCGGGCAAGAGGAAGATCAGGCCGGGACGCGAATTTCTGCCATCGCCGCGATCACCAACGGGTCGAGCCCGGCCCCACCCTGCGCCACGTGTTCGGATAGTTGTGCCCGCATGCGCGGATCCCAGAAATCGTTGATATGGGCGGCAATGCGCGATGGCTGATCGTCGCCCGGCTGCGACTTGAAGAAGGTGGCGATCTGGTTTGCCATCATGGTCATTTTCTCGGGTGTCATGTCAGGCTCCGTCGATGATGCGATGCGCGTGGGCGAAAATGTCGAAACCGCCACCGCGGGCGAAGGCCGCCAGCGTGAGCCCCGCGCTATCGGCGGTGTCGGCGGCCAGCGCGGTGGGGGCCGAAACGGCGATGAGCACCGGCGCGCCAGCGATCACGGTTTTCTGCACCAGGTCGATCGAGACGCGGCTGGTGAGCACGAAGGCGCCGGTGGACGGATCGGTGCCCTGGCGGGCCAGCGCGCCTATCAGCTTGTCGAGCGCGTTGTGGCGCCCCACGTCTTCGCGGGCGCAGGTGATGCCCATGCCCGGTTGCAAAAAGCCCGCTGCGTGGGTGGCGCGGGTGCGATCATGCAGTGGTTGATGGGCGCACAGCGCGTCGGTGGCGGTGGCAACCTCATGCGCGGTCAGGTGCAGCCCCGTATCGGGAAGGCGCGGCAGATCGCGCATGGCGGCATCCAGGCTGTCGATACCGCAGAGGCCACAGCCCACAGGGCCCAGCATCGCACGGCGGCGCTGTTTCAGCGCTGCGCCACGATCGGATGCGAGCCAGAACCGCGCCTCGATTCCGCGGTCGTGGTGAATGACCTCGAAGCCTTCAACCTCGTCGAGACCGCCGATCAGGCCTTCGCTCAGGGCAAAGCCATGGGCGAAATCGGCGATGCGATCGGGGCTGGCCATCATGACCGCCTGGGTCGTGCCATCGAAAACGAGCGCCACGGGCACCTCGTCGGGCAGGGCGCGGCCGATGGCGTGCTGTCCTCCGGGGTGTACCGAAACCCCGGCAAGCGATTTATGGGCGCGCACTGTCATCGCCATCATTCCGCTGCCGGCAGGATGCGGCGGGCCCGTTCGGCCTGCGCGGCATAGTCTTCCTGCCATTCGGATGGGCCGTTCGACGGGCTGACCTGCACCGCCGTTACCTTGTATTCCGGGCAGTTGGTGGCCCAGTCGGAATAATCGGTCGTGATCACGTTGGCCTGCGTGTCGGGGTGATGGAAGGTGGTGTAGACCACCCCGGGGCTGACACGGTCGGTGATTTTTGCGCGCAGCGCGGTTTCGCCGGAACGGCTGGCCAAGCGCACCCAGTCACCATCGCGCAGGCCGCGGTTCTCTGCGTCATGCGGATGAATTTCTAGCACGTCCTGGTCGTGCCAGATGATATTCTCGGTGCGTCTTGTCTGGGCGCCGACATTGTATTGCGACAGGATGCGCCCAGTGGTGAGCAGCAGCGGAAAGCGCGGGCCGGTGCGTTCATCGGTGGCCACGTACTCGGTGACGATGAAACGCCCCTTGCCCCGCACGAAACCGTCGACATGCATCAGCGGCGTGCCCTCGGGGTGGTCCGTGTTGCAGGGCCATTGCACGCTGCCCTTTTCTTCGAGCAGGTCATAGGTGACGCCGGCGAAGCTGGGCGTGGTGGCGGCGATTTCTTCCATGATCTGGGCCGGGTGGGTATAATGCCAGCCTGCGCCCATCGCGTTGGCCAAAAGTTGTGTCACCTCCCAATCGGCGTAACCGTTGCGGGGCTTCATCACTTCGCGTACGCGGTTTATGCGGCGTTCGGCATTGGTGAAGGTGCCGTCTTTCTCGAGGAAGGTCGAGCCGGGCAGGAAGACATGGGCGTAATTGGCGGTCTCGTTCAGGAACAGGTCGTGCACGATGACGCATTCCATGGCGGCAAGCCCGGCGGCCACGTGCTTGGTATCGGGGTCGGATTGCAGGATGTCCTCGCCCTGGCAATAAAGCCCCTTGAAGGTGCCATCGACGGCGGCGTCGAGCATGTTGGGGATGCGCAGGCCCGGTTCTGGGTCGATCGGCACGCCCCACGTTTTTTCGAATACTTCGCGCACGTCGGCGTTCTTCACATGGCGATAGCCGGGCAGTTCGTGGGGAAAGCTGCCCATGTCGCAGGAGCCTTGCACGTTGTTCTGGCCGCGCAGCGGGTTCACGCCCACGCCGGGCCGGCCGATATTTCCGGTGAGCATGGCGAGGTTGGCAATGCCCATCACGGTGGTCGAGCCCTGCGAATGTTCGGTCACGCCCAGGCCGTAATAGATGGCGCCGTTGCCGCCGGTGGCAAAGAGGCGCGCGGCGGCGCGCAGCTCATCCGCGGGAACGCCGGTCAGCATCTCGGTCGCCTCGGGGCTGTGACGGGCATCGCTGACGAAGGCGGCATAGTCCTGGAATTCATCCCAATCGCAGCGGTCCCGAATGAACGCTTCGTCGAACAGCCCCTCGGTGACGATGGTATGGGCCAGCGCGGTCACCACGGCGACGTTGGTGCCGGGGCGCAGGGGCAGGTGATGCGCGGCCTTTACATGGGCCGATTTCACCAGGTCGATGCGGCGCGGGTCGATCACGATCAACTTCGCGCCCGCGCGCAGGCGCTTTTTCAAGCGGCTGGCAAAGACTGGGTGCCCATCGGTGGGGTTGGCGCCGATGATGATCACCACGTCGGTGTGCTCGACGCTGTCGAAATCCTGCGTGCCGGCGCTGGTGCCGAATGTCTGGCCCAGCCCGTAGCCGGTGGGCGAATGGCAGACTCGCGCACAGGTGTCGGTGTTGTTGTTGCCGAACACCGCGCGGGTCAGTTTCTGGACGAGATAGGTTTCCTCGTTCGTGCAGCGCGACGAGGTGATGACGCCAATGCTCTTTTGCCCGTATTTTTCCTGCAGGCCGCGCAGGCGACTGGCGGCGAAAGTGATCGCCTCGTCCCAAGAAACCTCGCGCCAGGGTTCGTCGATGGTATCGCGGATCATCGGGTTGAGGATCCGGTCGCCATGGCTGGCATAGCCATAGGCAAAGCGGCCTTTCACGCAGCTATGCCCGCGGTTTGCCTTCCCATGCTTGTAGGGCACCATGCGCACGATCTGGTCGCCCTGCAACTCGGCCTTGAACGAGCAGCCGACGCCGCAATAGGCGCAGGTTGTCACCACGCTGCGATCGGGCGTGCCCATCTCGATCACCGATTTTTCCTGCAATGTCGCGGTGGGGCAGGCCTGCACGCAGGCGCCGCAACTGACGCAGTCGGAGTTCAGGAAATCGTCACTGAATGCGCCCGCCGACACGCGGCTGTCGAAGCCGCGCCCGTCGATCGTCAGGGCAAAGGTGCCCTGCACCTCTTCGCAGGCGCGCACACAGCGGTTGCAGACGATGCATTTGGCTGGATCGTAGGTGAAATAGGGGTTGCTGTCATCCTTGGGCAGGTACTCGGGGTTGGCCTGCCCGCTGGTGTCGCGCGCGGCAAAATGGTTGGCCAGTCCTGCGCCCTCCGGCGCTTCGTAGCGCACGTCGCGCAAGCCCACGGCGCCAGCCATGTCCTGCAATTCGCAATCGCCGTTGGCGGCACATGTCAGGCAGTCGAGCGGGTGGTCGCTGATATACAGTTCCATCACGCCCTTGCGGATTTTGCGTACCTTGTCTGACTGGGTGTGCACCGCCATGCCGTCGCTGACAGGCGTGGTGCAAGAGGCGGGCGTGCCGCGTCTGCCCTCGATCTCGACGACACAGAGCCGGCACGATCCGAACGCCTCGAGGCTATCGGTGGCGCAAAGCTTGGGCACCTGTACGCCGGCCTCGGCGGCGGCCCGCATGACCGATGTGCCCTCGGGCACAGTAACCGCGAACCCGTCGATGGTGAGCGTCACCATGACGTCCGATTTGGACGCGGGCGTGCCCATGTCACGGTCGTCGGGGATGATGAAATCCTTCATTCTGCGGCCTCCTTCGCGGTCGCGAACTCGTCGGGGAAGTGGGACAGGGCGGACATCACGGGGAAGGGGGTGAAGCCCCCCAACGCGCAAAGCGAGCCCTCTTTCATGGTCTCGCACAGGTCGGTCAGCAGCTCGACGGCCGCGCCGTCGCCTTGTGCAATACGGTCGATGGTTTCCACGCCGCGCACAGCGCCGATGCGGCAAGGTGTGCACTTGCCGCAACTTTCGATGGCGCAGAACTCCATGGCGAAACGCGCCATCTCCAGCATGTCGGCCCGTTCGTCGAACACGACCAGCCCGGCATGGCCAAGCAGCCCGCCTTCGGCGTCCAGCTCTTCATACCCCAGGGGTGCCTCGAATTTCGATGCGGGCAGATAGGCGCCCAGCGGCCCGCCCACTTGCACTGCCTTGACTGGGCGACCCGTGGCTGTACCGCCGCCGAGATCGTTCACTGCCTCGTCCAGCGTGATGCCGAACGCCGTTTCGAAAAGCCCGCCGCGTTTCACGTTGCCCGCGATCTGAAGCGTCACTGTGCCGCGCGACCGGCCCAAGCCGAAATCGGCATAATACTGCGCGCCTCGTTCGAAGATCACCGGAACGGTGGCCAGGCTGATCACGTTGTTCACGACCGTGGGGCGGCCCATGAAACCTTCGAGAGCGGGGAGCGGCGGCTTGGCGCGCACAACGCCGCGCTTGCCTTCAAGACTGTTGAGCAGCGATGTCTCCTCGCCGCAGACATAGGCGCCGGCCCCCGTGCGAATTTCCATGTCGAAGGCCCGGCCCGACCCCAACACATCGCCGCCCAGCACACCGGCGGCCCTGGCGGTTTCGACGGCCTTGTTCATCACCGTGATCGCATCAGGGTACTCGCTGCGCAGGTAGACATAGCCGCGCGTGGCGCCAACGGCCAAACCTGCAATAATCATTCCCTCGATCAGGGTAAAGGGGTCGCCTTCCATGATCATGCGGTCGGCAAACGTGCCGCTGTCGCCCTCGTCGGCGTTACAGACGATGTATTTCTGCGGCGCTTGTGCGTCATGTACGGTCTGCCACTTGATGCCGGTCGGAAAGCCGGCGCCGCCACGCCCGCGCAATCCGCTGGTTTTCACCTCGTCCACGATCTGTTGGCCGGTCATGCCAAGCGCGCGGCGCAGGCCGCTCAGCCCGCCATGTGCCCGGTAGTCATCCAGCGACAGCGGGTCGATCACGCCGCAGCGGGCAAAGGTAAGGCGGGTCTGGCGTTTCATCCAGTCCAGATCGTCCACCGGCCCCAACGCGCGCGGATGTACGGTGGGGTCATCGAACAGGGCGGGCACATCGCGTGGCAGCATCGGGCCGAACCCGTGGCGCTGCCCGTCGATCTCGATCTCGAGCAGCGGTTCCAACCAGATCATGCCGCGTGTTCCGGTGCGGATCAGCGTGACCTCGACACCGCGCTTGGCGGCTTCGGCCCCCAGGGCCTCGGCCACGGCTTCGGCCCCCAGGGCCTTGGCGGCGGCATCGCGGGGCAGGTAGATCTTCATCGTGCGGCCTCCGACAGGATGGTTTCGATCCGGTCGATGTCGGCACGGCCCAGCAAATCGCCATCGACCTGAACGGCGGGCGCGCAGGCACACAGGCCCAGGCAATAGACCGGTTCAAGCGTCACTGCGCCGTCGGGCGTGGTTTCGCCCCAGCCGATACCCAGCCTTTCCTGCAGTCGCTGCGCCAGTTCGTTCCCACCCATCGATTGGCAGGCCTCGGCGCGGCACACGCGCAGCACGCGGCGACCGGCAGGGGCTGCGCGGAAATCGTGGTAGAAGCTGATGACCCCCGCCACCTCGGCCTTTCCAAGGTTCAGCCGCTCGGCGATCAATGGCACGGCTTGTTGCGGAACAAAGCCGAATTCGTCCTGCAATGCGTGCAGGATCGGCAGAAGCGGGCCTTCAAGCCCTTCGAGGTCTGAAAGGATGCGATCGGTGCTGGTTTTCAGCACATCCTCGGCGACGTTGGCGGCGTCCATGCGCATTGGCGTCTCCCATGCTCAACGCCTTGGTTTCTGCGCATGTTTGGTTCAGCAATCAATATCGTTATTTCGTTCTTTGATAGATAAAATCTATCGTGTCGTCTGCGCGCTCTCATGCGTCGCAATCCGCCCCGCCACGCGGAAAAGCGCGGTCAGAACCGGTGTTCGGGTGTCCTGAAAGGGAGCGATCACCCCCACCGCGGGCGCGCCATGCGTCTCTTCGATCGGCACAACCGAAAGCGGATGGCCCTTGGCAAGGAAACGGGCATGATCCTCGGGCAGAATCGTTGCCCGCCCCCCGTTTATCACCGAGGCCACCAGCACGATGGTCGAGCCGCTTTCGATACGGGCGTGCGGCTCCACTCCGGCTTCCATGAAATTACGGTTGAGGATCCGGCGGTTCTGCATATCCGGTGTCAGCAGTGACAGCTCGATCCCGCCCAATTCGGACCAGGCCACATTGCTGCGCGCGGCCAGCGGGTGATCGTCGCGGCAAACCAGCGCGAAATGCTCATTATATAAAGGGGTCGAAGTCACACGGCCCAATGGTTCGTTATCCAGGTAGGAAATGCCTGCATCCGCATCGAGGTTTTCCAGCAGGTCGAGAATTTCAGTCGAGGCCCGCGACAGCACGGTAAACGACACGTTGGGATGCGCCTGCGCGAATTCCGTGGTCAACCGCGCGGCCCAGGTCAGTGCGGTCGGGATGACGGCAAGACGCAGGTGACCCGAGAGCCCTTCGCGCACCGAGCGCATCTCGTCGCGCAGCCGGCGGCTGTCGCCGACGATCTGCCGGGCCCAGACCAGTGCGCGCTGTCCTTCGGGCGTCAACCCGCCATAGCGCGAGCCGCGTTGCACCAGTTTGACGCCCAGCTGCGCTTCGAGTTGCTTGATGCCACTGGAAAGGCTGGGCTGCGTGATGCCGAGGCGTTCTGCCGCATGACCGAAATGTTTTTCCTTCGCCAATGCCAGCAGCATTTCCAGGTTCTTTATCATCGCCATGCCCCGTCGCGTCTGAAAACAACGATAGCGACGCAGGATGCCCCTGTCAGCCTGCCTTGTTCACCTCGTCCAGAATGGCCGCGAAGATCCGCACCCCGATCGGGATCAGATCATCGGGGAAATCGTAATCGGGGTTGTGCAGGGCGGGCATGTCGCGACCGGCACCCAGAAACAGCATGGCCAGTTCGCAATTGCCGCCGAAACGGCCGAAATCCTCGGACGGGCGCAGGGGCAGTCCGGCCTCGTCATGCGCAATTGCCAAACGGTCAAGCGCGGCGCGGGCAATATTCGTGGCACCGGGCGTGTTCTCGGTTGTCAGGAATACATCGTGATAGTCGATGTTTGCGTGCAGGCCATCCTGTCTGGCGGCCTGCTGCACCATCGTTTCGGCGGCGTGCACCAGGCGCTCCATCTGGTCATTGCGCAAGCTGCGCAATGTCACGAACAGCTCGGCCTCGCCAGGGGCCACGCCAAAGGCCGGTTCGCCCAGGCGCGCATGGCATATCGTGGCAAGCCGAAAATCGTCATCCATGTCGGGCTTTCCATGGCTCAGCCCGGCAAGGGCCGGCATCAGGCGAGCCAGGGCCGACATGGGGGATGTGCCCTTTTCCGGCTCGGATGCGTGGGCGGTGCGACCGCTCAGCCGTACCCGCATCCCACGCGAGCCACACATCACCGGCCCCGAGCCGAGCATGACATGGCCCAACGGCAAGCCCGGCAGGTTGTGGATGGCAAAGGCATGGCTGGGGCGTATATCGGCAAAGCGAGGGTCGGCCAGTACGCGGGCCGCGCCGGCTCCGTCTTCTTCGGCGGGCTGGAAAAGCAAGGTAACGACGCCGCGTTTCGGCCGCTGCCGGCCCAGCAGATGCGCAACGCCCATCAGCATGGCCATATGCCCATCATGGCCGCATAGATGCGCCACGCCGGGCATTGTCGAGCGATGCGGCACATCACCGATTTCCTGTATTGGCAAAGCGTCCAGTTCACAGCGCAGCAAGATATGTGGTCCGGGCTGGCCGCTGTCATAGGTGGCGGCCAAACCGTCACCACCAAGGCCCGTCAGCACCCGGTCGGGCGCGCTGGGTTGCAACATTTTCAGCACGCGCGCCGCTGTCTGCGTCTCGTGGCCCGAAAGCTCGGGGTGGCGATGCAGGCTGCGGCGCCAATCCGTCAGGGTGACGATCTGGGCATTGGTAAGCTGGGGCATGGGCTGCGTCATGAAGACAGGTTACCGATCAGCCGTGGCAAGCGACAGTGCTTTGTCATCAAAGTTTCACTTGCGACAGGTCAATATTTCGGTAATTCGAGAAATATGGAAAATCAGGTTATCCCCACGCTGGCCGCATTGGCGCATCCACAGCGCCTGGCGATCTTTCGTTTGCTCATGCGGCGTTTCCCCGATGCCTTGCCCGCGGGGGAAATCGCGGCCGTTCTGGCGCTGAAACCATCGACCCTGTCGGCCTATCTTTCTGCCCTTGCACAGGCGGGGCTGGTGACCCAGGCGCGGTCGGGCACGTCGTTGCGCTATGCGATCCAGATGTCGACGGTGCGGCAGACGCTCGATTTCCTGTTGACCGATTGCTGCCGGGGCCGCGCCGACCTGGGCGTGGCCTTGCCCCTTTCGCTAAAGGAGCCCGCCATGGCGAACGACAAATATAACGTACTGTTCATCTGCACGGGAAATTCGGCCCGGTCGGTTTTCGCGGAATCCGTCTTGCGCGCCACTGCCGGCGATCGCTTCAACGCTTACTCGGCAGGCACGGCGCCCTTTTCCGCGTTGAACCCGTTCGCGTTGGAGGTGTTGCAGGCCAAGGGGCATGATGTCTCGGGTCTGCGCGCCAAAAACATTTCAGAATTCCAGGACCCCGAGGCGCCACGTATGGATTTCGTGTTTACCGTCTGCGACCGCGCGGCGAACGAGGAATGCCCTGCATGGGAGGGCCAGCCCATAACCGGCCACTGGGGCGTACCCGACCCGGTGAAGGTCGAGGGAACCGATGCACAGAAATCGCTGGCGTTTCAGCAGGCCTACGGCGCGCTGGCAAATCGTATCCGCGCTTTTACCGCCCTGCCGTTCGCGGCGCTTGACCGTATATCCCTGCAAACGGCGGTCGATGACATTGCCAGCACAAACCCGAAGGAAACATCATGACCACCTACGCCATCAACGGCCTTGGCCGGATCGGAAAACTGGCGCTACGCCCGCTGCTGGAACGCGGGGCCCATGTCGCCTGGATCAACGATGCCGTGGGCGATTCCGAAATGCATGCGCATCTGCTGGAGTTCGACACGGTGCACGGCCGATGGCCGGCGAAATTCTCGCATGACGCCGATAGTGTGACGATCGATGGCACGCGCCTTCCGTTCATAGGCACGACCGATCTGAAAGCGTTGCCGCTCGACGGCGTCGACGTCGTGATCGATTGTACGGGGGCGTTCAAGACGCAGGCCAAGCTGGCCCCCTATTTCGCCGCCGGTGTGAAAAAGGTGGTGGTCAGCGCGCCGGTCAAGGACGGGCCGGCCGCCAATATCGTTTATGGCGTCAATCATGCCACCTATGACCCGGCGCAGCACCAAATCGTGACGGCGGCCAGTTGCACGACCAATTGCCTCGCACCAGTAGTGAAGGTGATCCATGAAAACCTGGGCATCAAGCATGGGTCTATCACCACGATCCACGATGTGACGAACACGCAAACCATTGTCGACCGCCCGGCCAAGGACCTGCGCCGTGCGCGTTCGGCCCTGAACAGCCTGATCCCCACGAGCACGGGCAGCGCCACGGCGATCACGCTGATTTACCCCGAGCTGACCGGGCGACTGAATGGCCACGCGGTGCGGGTGCCGCTGCTGAACGCGTCCCTGACCGACTGCGTCTTCGAGGTCGAGCGCGAGACCACCGCCGAAGAAGTGAACGCATTGTTCCAGGCCGCTGCCGAAGGGCCGTTGGCCGGCATCCTGGGATACGAAGAAAAGCCCTTGGTCAGCGCGGATTATACCAATGATGTGCGCTCTGGCATCGTTGATGCGCCCTCGACCATGGTTGTCAATGGCACGCAGGTCAAGGTTTACGCCTGGTACGACAACGAAATGGGCTATGCCCACAGGCTGGTCGACGTGGCGTTCATGGTGGGGGCCTCTCTTTGACCGATCGACCCGAGGGGCTGAGCGCCTATATCGCCGTCACCGCCGCCTACTGGGCCTTCATGTTGACCGACGGTGCATTGAGGATGCTGGTTCTGTTGCATTTTCACACGCTGGGGTTCAGCCCGGTGCAACTGGCGTATCTGTTCGTACTCTACGAAATCGCGGGCATGGTTACCAACCTGTCAGCGGGTTGGATCGCGGCCCGGTTCGGGCTGACCGCCACGCTGTATGCGGGGCTTGGTATCCAGGTGATGGCGTTGCTGGCGCTGGCGCAACTTGATCCGGGATGGTCGGTCGCGGCCTCGGTCGCGTTTGTCATGGCAGTGCAGGGGGCCAGCGGCGTGGCCAAGGACTTGGCCAAGATGTCTTCGAAATCGGCGGTCAAGTTACTGGCACCGGCACAGGGCGATGGGCTTTTCCGTTGGGTGGCGGTGCTGACCGGGTCGAAAAACGCGGTCAAGGGCCTTGGGTTCCTGCTGGGCGCGGCCCTGCTGGGGCTATTCGGGTTTACCGCGGCAGTTTTCGGGATGGCCGCCGCTCTGGCGGTGATCCTGGGCGCGGTGGTGGTGTTCATGCCCGCCGGCCTGCCGCGCGGGCGCAAGGGAGCAAAGTTTTCCGAGGTGTTTTCCGACTCGGCAAATGTCAATTGGCTGTCGGCGGCGCGCGTGTTCCTGTTCGGCGCGCGGGACGTGTGGTTCGTTGTGGGCATCCCTGTCTATTTCTACGCGGTTCTGTCGGATGGGTCCGAGGCGGGCGACCGCGCGGCTTTCTTCATGATCGGAACCTTCATGGCTGTCTGGATCATCCTTTACGGCGCGGTTCAGGCGGGCGCCCCTCGTATCCTGCGGGCGAAAGACCGGGGAGAGGCTGCACTTGTTCGCGCGGTGCGCGGCTGGGCATTGGCCCTGGCAGTGGTTCCCGTCGTTTTGACCGTGGCCGTGGCCCTTGCAGGCGGGGCCGCGCCTTGGCTTACGGCAACGCTGGTGGCGGGGCTTTTGGTGTTCGGCGCGTTGTTTGCCGTGAACTCTTCGCTGCACTCATACCTGATCCTGGCCTTCACCCGGGCCGAGCGTGTGACGATGGATGTCGGGTTCTACTACATGGCCAATGCGGGTGGGCGATTGCTGGGCACGGTGCTGTCGGGGCTGACCTATCAACTGGCCGGGTTGCCGCTGACACTGGGCACGGCGGCGGCGATGGTTGCGCTCAGCGCATTGATGGCCGGCCGGCTTGATGCCGTTGCGTCGGCCCCGGGCGGCTGACCCTCGGTTTCGCTGGACAAGGGCGCGCGGGCTGCGCTTCAATTCCCGTAAAAAGGGAGGGGTGCAATGCAGGCCGATTACGTGATCATTGGCGGTGGGTCAGCCGGGGCGAGCTTGGCCGCAAGGCTTAGCGAAGACCCGGCCACGACTGTTTGCCTTCTCGAGGCTGGCGGCGGTGGTAAGAGCATTTTCGTGCGCGCACCGGCAGGAACAGTGGCGATGCTGCCGGGATGGGGCAAGATCAACAACTGGGCCTTCAAGACCGCCCCGCAAGGGGGGTTGAACGGGCGGCGTGGCTACCAGCCGCGCGGGCGCGCCTTGGGCGGTTCCTCGGCCATCAACGCCATGCTTTACGTGCGCGGGCACCGGGCCGATTACGACCAATGGGCCGCCCTGGGTTGCGAGGGCTGGGACTGGGACAGCGTTCTACCCTATTTCAAACGCTCCGAGGGCAATGAACGCGGGGCCGACGCGGCGCACGGAGCCGATGGCCCCTTGCAGGTCAGCGACCAGAACGACCCGCGCCCGATCAGCCGTGCCTTTATCGAAGCGGCCAAGCAGATGCAGATCCGCGAGCGACAGGATTTCAATACCGGCGATAACGAGGGTGTGGGCCTATACCAGGTGACGCAGTTCCATGATGAAAAGCGTCGCGGCGAGCGGTGCTCGGCGGCTGCGGCCTATCTGCATCCGGTGATGGAAAAGCGCAAGAACCTGATCGTGCTGACCCATGCGCGGGCCACGCGCATCCTGTTCGATGGCAAACGCGCTGTCGGCGTCGCGTTTCGGCAAGGCCGGCGCGCGCAGACGGTGACCGCGCGGCGCGAGGTGATCTTGTGCGGTGGCGCCTTCAACTCACCCCAGATTCTGCAACTGTCCGGCATAGGCGCGGCCGATGACCTGCGGCCCCACGGGATCGAGCCGCTGCACGAACTGCCCGGTGTCGGGAAGAACCTCCAGGATCACCTGGATTTCACGCTTGCGTGGAAATCGAAGGATACCGACAATTTCGGCATCGGGCTGACGGGCGGGGCGAACCTGCTGCGTCACATGCTGCGTTGGCGCAAGGACGGCGGGGGAATGATCGCCTCGCCCTTCGCCGAGGGCGCGGCGTTTCTGAAAACCGCGCCGACGCTGGATCTGCCGGATATACAACTGCATTTCGTGATATCCATTGTCGATGATCATGCGCGCAGGCTGCACCCCGGCTACGGGTTCTCGGTACATGTCTGCGTGCTGCGACCGCGCTCGCGTGGCGTGGTGGGGCTGGAAAGTGCCGATCCGCTGGCGGCACCGCGCATCGACCCGCGTTACCTATCGGACAGGCGCGACCTTGATACGCTGATCGCGGGGGCCAAGCTGACGCGCCAGATCGTGATGCAGGAACCGATGGCGCGCTATCGCCACAAGGAAATGTTTGGGCTGCACGACGGGTTGAGCGATGCGGAGTGGGCGGCGCATATCCGCGCGCGCGCCGACACGATCTATCATCCGGTGGGCAGTTGCAGGATGGGCGTCGACGACATGGCGGTGGTTGGCCCGGACCTGCGCGTTCATGGGCTTGAGGGGGTGCGCGTCGTGGACGCCAGCGTGATGCCCACGTTGATCGGTGGAAACACCAACGCGCCCACGATCATGATCGCCGAGAAGGCCGCCGACATGATTTGTGACGTTGCGTAGGCCCGCGCCGGGGCGCAGGCCGGTGGACGCCTAAACTGCCGGAAGATCCAGGATCTGGCGCGCCTCGGCCGGGCTGGCAATGGCTCGGCCGGCGTTTTCCGCGCAGCCGGCCAGCGCCTCGATCAACTGACCGTTCGAGCGCGTTTTCCGGCCATCTGGCAGGTAGAACGTATCCTCGACCCCCGTTCGCAGCATGCCGCCCAACTCGGCCGCGCGTTGGTGGACAGGCCAAATTTCCTCGCGTCCTATCAGGGTGGCCTGCCAGGGCGCGCGGGGAATGAGATAGCCCATCAGCCAGTCCAGCAACGCTGCGTCCACCGGCATGCCCGAAGCGACGCCCATCACCAGGTTGTACTGCGCCGTTTCGGCCATGCCGTTTTGTACATACATGCCCACCGATCGCACGATGCCCGTATCGAAACATTCGAATTCGGGGCGGGTGCCGGTTTCGGACATGACATTCAGAAAATCCCCCACCTTTTGGGGCGTGTTGTCGAACAGCATGGGCGGCCAGGCCCAACTGCCGTCGCGGCGCAGTTTCAGATAGTTGAGCGACCCGGCGTTGCAGGCTCCGATCTCGGGGCGCAGGGCGCGCAGAACGTCGAGCGCGCCCTGGTAGTTCGGCCCCACGGTGCCGGTTGTAGAGTTTATCACGATACCGGGGCAGGCTGCGCGGATGGCATCGACGATGTCGCGCGCCATCTGCGTATCCCAACTGGGCAAGTGGCCCTTGCCGGGTGCCTGCTGGCGATAATGCACGTGTATGACCGAGGCGCCGGCGGCCATCGCCTCCTTTGCCGAGGCGGCGCAGTCTTCTGGCGTGACGGGCACGGGGTGCTTGGCAGGATCGGTCAGAACGCCGTTGAGCGCGCAGGTAAGGATTGCCTTGTCCATGTCAGACAGCCTTGCGATGCCGGTTGCCCGGTGCCGGGGGCAGGTTGGGTGGCCCGGCAAAGCATTGGGCATGGGCCATCCATTGCTGCGCCCCGTGGCCGTCTACCGTCAGCGCGGTGTCGGCCAGCGCGCGGGTTTGGGTGACGACCGCGGCAAAATCCGCGGCCGGGCCGCTGATTCGGCCCGCGGATGCGTCGCCGAAGTGCCAGCGTGCGCCCGAGGGGGCGGTCAGCTCAAGCGCGGGCATTGCCGCAGGCACGTCAAGCCCATGGACTTTGTGCGACCAGCCGAACGTGTTGACGCCCAACATCACGATGTTGCGGATGCGGTCGGTTTCCGTGCGCGCCTGGCCCAAGACGTCGAAGACCTCGAACCCGTGCGCCCAGGTTTCCATCTGACGCGCGGTAATGGAAGACCGCGCCGACATTGACGGCCCGGCCCAGGGCAGCCGTGCCTTCGGGTCCATACCGGCCCAGCGGTGAGCCATGTCGCGCGCATGGGTGATCCATGCCTCGCGCAGGGCAGGGCCGCGCAGCTCGATCGTGGCGTTTTCCGGGCCGCGCATTCCCTCGCCCCGCTGGAACGAGGCAACGACCGGGGCGATCATGCGCTGGAACGCGGGCTCATCGCGCGCCGAAAGATCGGCCGCGCGGTTCCAGAAATGCAGATGCACCAAGACATCGTCGATGGTCCAGCCCTTGAACTGTGTGGTGGTGTCAAATCCCGCCTCGGGCAGATCGGCCAAAAGCGAATGGAGCGTCTCGCTTTCTGCAAGGAAATCTTGTGCTTCGGTCAGGGTCATGCGGTAGTCTCCGTTTCCTCGATGATAGCGATGAGGGTGCCAGCCTCGACCTGCTGACCTGTGCGCACGTCAACCTGGCTGACAATGCCGCTGGTGCCGGCGCGTAGTTGGTGCTGCATCTTCATCGCTTCCAGAACAGCGAGAACCTGCCCCTTTTCGACGGGTTGGCCCTGTTGCACGTCCACCGAGATGACAAGCCCCGGCATCGGCGCCGTAACGCTGCCCGCAGCCCCGGCTTCGGACGCCTCGGCCCAGCTGCGGCGATGGCGTATGTGAAAGGCCCGGGACCCTGATTGCAGATACAGACCGCCATCGTCATCCAGGGCAAAACTGAACTTTCGCCGCCTGCCATCAATCTGCATCCTGGCGCGCGGGGGTGTTGCAAGCAACTTCACCTCGTGGCGCCAGCCCGGGCCGCTGATCTGCCAACACCCCGGCCCCTGCGCCAGGGCAAAAACCGTATGCCCACTGCCGCCAAGCTCAAGATCAAGCGGCACGGCCTGTCCGCCATCGGAGGCAAAGCCCATCAGGCTGTCGTCGGGCAGCGTCGACTCCGTTCTGGCCTGTTGCGCCCGGGCCTCGACGATCAGCGCCGCCGCGGCGGCCTGTTCGGCGCTGTCGGCATGGTCGGCGGGAATGCCGGTGCCATAGGTGCCAGCGATGAAGCCCGTGGTGGCCCGGCCTGCGACGAATGCGGGCTGTGCCAGGATATCGGCCAGATGCGCGGCATTCGTCGTCACGCCAAGAAGAACCGTTTGCTCCAGTGCAGACAACAGGCGCTGGCGGGCGACCTCGCGTGTGGGGCCGTGGGCGATAACCTTGGCCAGCAACGGGTCGTAATGGGGGCTGACGGCCTGGTTTGTGGCAATGCCGGCATCAACGCGTATGCCCTCACCCATGGCCGGGTCGAACGCGGCGATCCGACCGGTTGCCGGCAAGAAATCTTTCGCCGGGTCCTCGGCATAAATCCGAACCTCGATCGCGTGACCGTCAAGATTGATGTCTTCCTGTGCCAAACGCAGGGGCGCTCCTTTTGCGACGGCGATTTGAAGCGCCACCAGATCCAGCCCGGTGATCATTTCGGTCACCGGATGCTCCACCTGCAGCCGGGTGTTCATTTCAAGAAAATAATAGCTGCCATCGGCATCAAGCAGAAACTCCACCGTGCCTGCGCCAAGGTAATCCACGGTGCGCGCGGCTTGCACCGCGGCCCGACCCATCGCGGCGCGCAGCTCGGGGGTTAGAACGGGGCAGGGGGCCTCTTCGATCACTTTCTGGTGGCGGCGCTGGACCGAGCAATCGCGCTCGCCCAAGTGGAGTGCCGTGCCATGGCTGTCGGCGAAGACCTGGATTTCGACGTGGCGCGCGTCTTGCACCGCCCGCTCCAGGATCAGGGCGTCGTCACCGAAGGTCGATTGTGCCTCGGCGCGCGCGCGCGCCAGCGCATCGGGCAGCTCTGCCGCATGGGCGACCAGTCGCATTCCGCGTCCTCCACCGCCGGCGGCCGCCTTGACCATCAGTGGCAGGCCGATCCGTTCGGCTTCGGCCAACAGGGTCGCATCGGATTGATCCTTGCCCTGGTAGCCCGGCAGGCAGGGCACACCGGCCTCGATCATTGCGCGCTTGGCGGCGGCCTTGTCGCCCATTGTCTCGATCGCCCGTGGCGACGGCCCGATGAAGGTCAGCCCGGCCTCGCTCACGGCGCGGGCAAAGCCCGCATTCTCCGACAGGAAACCATAGCCGGGATGGATGGCTTGTGCGCCGCTGGCTTGCGCGGCGTCCAGTATGGCCGAAATGTTGAGATAGCTTTGCGTGACCGGGGCGGGGCCGATGCAGATCGCCTCGTCGGCCAGTGCCACGTGCGGTGCATCGGCGTCGGCCTCGGAATGGACTGCCACGCTACGCAATCCAAGCGCCCGGATGGTGCGCATGATGCGGCAGGCAATTTCACCGCGATTGGCCACAAGGATCGTTTCGGACGCCATGGTCACATCCTTGCCACGCCAAAGCTGTTGGGCCGCAGCTTGCGCTGCCGCCCCTCAAGGCAGGTCAGCAGGCACAACGCCAGGACCTTTCGGCTGTCGCGGGGGTCGATCACCCCGTGGTCAAGGCATCGCCCCGACGTGAAGAAGGGATCGGATTGGCGGTCGAAAAGCGCCTGTATCGTGGCCTCCTGTTGCGCGATCCGGTCCTCGTCCGGCGCGGCACCGCGGCGCTTTGCCCCGGCGCGGGCCACCATGCTCATGGTGCGGGCCGCCTGTTCGCCGCCCATCACGCCCGAGCGTGAATTTGGCCAGGCAAACAGGAAGTCGGGCTGATAGGCGATGCCGCACATCCCGTAATTGCCAGCCCCGAAACTGGCGCCGCAATAAAGCGTGATCTTGGGCACATCGGCGTTCGAGACGGCCTGGATCATCTTGGATCCATGCTTGATGATGCCCGCGCGCTCATACGCGGTGCCGACCATGTAGCCGGTCGTGTTGTTGAGAAAAATCAAAGGCGTGCCGGCCTGGTCGCAGGCCTGGATGAAATGTGTGGCCTTATTGGCGCCGTTCGGGTCGATAGGGCCGTTGTTGGCCAGAATGCCCACGGTGATACCGTGGATCTGTGCCTGCAGGCACAGCGTCGCGGGGCCGAAATCGGGCTTGAACTGGTCGAAATCCGAGCCGTCGACCAGCCGCGCCACGACCTCGCGCATGTCGTAAGGGGTTTTGGGGTCGGTCGGCACGATACCGGCAAGCTCATCCATGTCACGGGACGGCGGCGCAACGTCGCGTTTCTTGGGTGCTGGCACGTCGCGGTTCCAGTCAAGCCGCGCCATCACGCGCCGGGCCATGTCGATGGCGTGGGCGTCATTCTCGGCCAGGTACTCGACGAGGCCCGACACCGTGGCGTGCATTTCGGCGCCGCCCACTTCCTTGTCGGTGGTCGTTTCGCCCGTGGCAGCGTGGACGAGGGCCGCACCGGCCAGGGCCGCCATGCCGTTTTCCTTTACCGCGATCACGTAATCGGACAGCCCGGGCATATAGGCGCCACCTGCGGTTGATGGGCCGTGCAGCACCGCGACCGTGGGTAGCCCTGCCGCCGAGAGCCGGGCAAGGTTGCGAAAAACCGCGCCGCCATGGGCCCAATCCTCGACCCGGTAATTCATCAGGTTTGCGCCGGCGCTTTCCACCAGGTGGATGAATGGCAGTCTTTGGCGCAGCGCGATATCTTGCACCGACAGTATCGCCTGCAGTGCCATGGGGCTGAGCGCACCGGCATTTATGCCGCTGTCATCCACGATGATGGCCGCCCGCACGCCCGACACGTGGCCGATACCCGCGATGAAGGTGCTGCCGGGGATCGAGGTGTCTGGATCGTCGGTGTCAGCAAGATAGCCCGCAAGGCTGTGCAGACGCAAAAACGGCATGCCCGGGTCAAGCAGCCGGGCCAGCCTTTCACGCGGGGTGATCTGGCCGCGTTCATGAAAGCGCGCGCGCCGTTGTTCGGATTTTTCCGCGGCACGCCGTTCCAGCGCGCGCAAATGTTCGATGCCCTGCAGCATCCGGGCACGGTTGTCGTCAAAGCCGGGGCTGTCGGGGCCCAGCTGCGGTCCTGTCCACATCGCGCGCTCCTCCCTTGTGCGCGGCCCACCAAGGGGAACGTTACGAAGCGCGTGGCGCAAGCACAAATTCAATTTTCGGAGCGCGGCCACCGGGCTAGGTAAACTGTTGGGTGGGCTTGATTTTACCTCACGTCGTGCCACAGGGACACAGGGCAACTGCATGGTGCCGCTGTTTTGCCATCGTGTTGACGCGGTATGGTCGAAATTCCTTGCCAATGTCCGGGGCGATGATGCCAGCCGCGTTGCGGTGGATTTTTGTAGTGTGTTGCGAGGTGGGCATGACGAAACAGAATGACAAAACGAACCCTGACGAAGACCTTTTGGCCATTCGTGCGCTGATGGATGATGGCGATGCGCGACCGGCAAATCCGGCGCCAGCCCACGGGGGCATGGCCAATGAAGCGAGGCATGCCGAAACGAAGCGGGCCTCGGCGCCAGCGGCCAGAAATGCCCCGTTGCCACATGGTGTTGCCTCTCAAATCAAGGCCCGTATCCTTGCCTACCGACCGTCGCGCCGCCACATCGCGCTGGCGGTCCTGGCGGTCCTGGTGTTACTGGCGCTGTTCCGGCCGTGGTTGCTGGTGACGTTGACCCTGTTGCCGATCATCCTCGTGGTCGGGGTGTTCGCAGCGTCTGGGCGTGACCGGTTCTGGAACGGTGTTTTACGCCTTTACCGCGGCTACCATGCCCGCCGCCCGGCCCGGGCAGAACGGTTGCGGCAACGCATGGATGCCTTCGCCATGCGCTGGGACGCGTTTCTTGACCGTTTTCCAGAGGGCATGGTGGATGCGCTATATTTGCCCGACCTCGATTCGCTGCAGGCCCAGCAGGACCGCCACGCCGAGGCATTGAAACGCCGCTTCGAACGCTTGCAGGACGAGATGCAGGCTTGATTGCGGGCAAGGTGCCCTTGAAATCGCCGGCGACCCCCGATATGTGGGCTTCTGATCTGATCGAAAGGTGCAGGCATGGCGCGCACGAACCCCCTTCAATTCATTCAGCAGACCCGGGCCGAAGTGGCCAAGGTGGTTTGGCCGACCCGCCGCGAGGTGGTGTTGACCACCGTGATGGTGTTCATCATGGCCGCACTTACGGCGGTATTCTTCGGGGTGGTCGACCTGCTGATCCGCTCGGGGTTGTCGGCGGTTCTGACGGTTTTTGGCTGACATCTGCGCCCGCGCAGTTTCTTGCCCGTCAGGGTTGCCAATAGGCACTATTGTTTGTAACAGACAGAACTGATCCGGAAATGGCGTGCGGCGATTCGTGTTGCACGCCGATTTTTTGTTTCGGAAGACGTGCGTAAGCACATACAACCAAAAGATTTTTCGGCCTCCGGGTCGAGGGGACAAGGACTGAGGTCAAGATGGCGAAGCGTTGGTATTCGGTGAGCGTGCTCTCGAATTTCGAGAAAAAGATCGCCGAACAGATCAGGCAGTCCGTTGTCGAGAACGGCCTTGAGGACCAGATCGAAGAGGTTCTGGTGCCAACCGAGGAAGTGATCGAGGTGCGTCGGGGCAAGAAAGTCACGACCGAGCGTCGCTTCATGCCGGGCTATGTGCTTGTGCGCATGGAAATGTCCGACCAAGGGTATCACCTGATCAACTCGATCAACCGCGTCACCGGGTTTCTTGGCCCGCAAGGGCGCCCGATGCCCATGCGTGATGCCGAGGTCGAGGCGATCCTGGGGCGTGTCGCCGAGGGCGAAGAGTCGCCGCGCACGCTGATCCGGTTCGAAGTCGGTGAAAAGGTCAAGGTCAACGATGGGCCATTCGAAGATTTCGACGGCATGATCGAAGAAGTTGATGAAGACAGCCAGCGCCTCAAGGTGTCGGTGTCGATCTTTGGTCGGGAGACCCCGGTCGAACTGGAATTCACCCAGGTCACCAAGCAAACGTGATCTGAGTGGCGAACCGCGGGAGGCGAGGGCATCGCGATGCCCGGGCCGAACCGCGACAACGAAAAGCCCGCTGACGCGTCAACGGGCTGTTGGAAAGAAGGAGAGGCCAGATGGCCAAGAAACTCGTCGGCACGCTGAAGCTTCAGGTGCCCGCCGGTCAGGCGAACCCCTCGCCGCCCGTGGGCCCTGCCTTGGGTCAGCGCGGCATCAATATCATGGAATTCACCAAGGCGTTCAACGCCAAGACGGCAGACATGGAGCCCGGCGCCCCGTGCCCGACCGTGATTTCCTACTACCAGGACAAGTCCTTTACGATGGACATCAAGACGCCGCCGGCGTCTTACTACCTGAAAAAGGCTGCCAAGCTGAAATCGGGTTCGAACACGCCGGGCCGCGCGACCGCTGGGTCCGTGACCGTGGCGCAGGTTCGTGAGATCGCCGAGGCCAAGATGAAGGATCTCAACGCGACCGACATCGAAGCCGCGATGAAAATCATTCTGGGTTCGGCCCGGTCCATGGGCATCGAGGTGAAATAAGATGGCGAAGCTTGGAAAACGTACCCGCGCCGCCCGCGAGGCTGTTGCCGGCAAGGATAACCTGTCGGTCGAAGAAGCCGTTGCCCTGATCAAGGGTAATGCCAGCGCGAAATTTGACGAAACCATCGAAATCTCGATGAACCTGGGTGTTGACCCGCGTCACGCAGACCAGATGGTGCGCGGCGTTGTCGGCCTGCCGAACGGCACCGGCAAGGATGTGCGCGTTGCCGTTTTTGCCCGTGGCCCCAAGGCTGACGAGGCGAAAGAGGCCGGTGCCGATATCGTGGGCGCCGAGGACCTGATGGAAACCATCCAGGGCGGTAAGATCGATTTCGACCGTTGCATCGCGACCCCGGACATGATGCCGATCGTCGGCCGTCTGGGCAAGGTGCTGGGCCCGCGCAACCTGATGCCGAACCCCAAGGTTGGCACGGTGACGATGGATGTCGCCGACGCGGTGAAGGCCGCCAAGGGTGGCGAAGTTCAGTTCAAGGCCGAAAAGGCTGGCGTGGTGCATGCGGGTGTTGGCAAGGCATCGTTCGACGAGGCCAAGCTGGTTGAAAACATCCGCGCCTTCGTTGGTGCGGTGGCCAAGGCCAAGCCCACGGGCGCCAAGGGCACCTATATGAAGAAGGTGTCGTTGAGCTCGACCATGGGCCCGGGCGTCAGCATCGACGTGGCCAACGCCGCGAGCGAATAAGAATTCCGCGGGGCAACCCGCAGAATGGCAGGGCCGCAAGCGGCCCTGTCCTGTCCGAGACGGAGGGTTGGGTGTACGCCCTATAATTCCTTCCCGAGATGGGGAACGAGACAATTGACCGTCGGGTGTGAACCCCTCGGGCGATCTGGCCTCGGGACCCTGACTTTGGACCCGAACGGCGGGGTAACCCGCCAAAATTGAGCCGGGGGGCAACCCCCAAACTTGGAGTGAAACTGTGGATAGAGCCCAGAAAGAGAAAGTGGTCGAGGAACTCGGCCAGATCTTCGAAAGCTCTGGCGTCGTGGTGGTAGCACACTACGCGGGTATCACGGTTGCCGAGATGCAGGATCTGCGCGCGCGCATGCGCGAAGCGGGTGGATCTGTGCGCGTTGCCAAGAACAGGCTTGCCAAGATCGCCCTTGAGGGGAAGCCGTGCGAAAGCATTGCCGACCTTCTTTCGGGCATGACCGTTCTGACCTATTCCGAGGACCCCGTGGCAGCAGCCAAGGTGGCCGAGGGCTTTGCCAAGGATAACAAGAATTTCGAAATTCTTGGCGGCGCAATGGGTGAGAGCGCTCTGGACCGGGCCGGTGTCGAAGCCGTGTCGAAAATGCCCTCTCGCGATGAGCTCATCGCGCAGATCGCGGGCATGGTCGGCGCACCTGCTTCGAACATTGCCGGGGCCATTGGCGCACCTGCTTCGAACATCGCAAGCATCCTCTCGACCATCGAAGAGAAGGCCGAAGCGGCTTGAGCAACCTGAATACCCGCGTGTTGGCAATCGCTGCACGTTGGAACACATCTAGAAAGACGGAAACAGTAAAATGGCTGATCTGAAAAAACTGGCAGAAGAGATCGTTGGTCTGACGCTTCTCGAAGCACAAGAACTGAAAACCATCCTGAAGGATGAATACGGCATCGAGCCCGCTTCGGGCGGCGCCGTGATGATGGCCGGCCCCGCGGATGGCGGCGCAGGCGAAGCTGCCGAAGAGCAGACCGAATTCGACGTCATCCTGAAGTCGGCAGGCGCCTCCAAGATCAACGTGATCAAGGAAGTTCGCGCAATCACCGGCCTGGGCCTGAAAGAAGCCAAGGAACTGGTCGAAGCCGGCGGCAAAGCCGTGAAAGAAGGCGTCGACAAGGCCGAAGCCGAAGACATCAAAGCCAAGCTGGAAGCAGCTGGCGCAGAAGTCGAGCTGAAGTAATCAGCGCCGGGACACCCCGGAGACTATGAATTGGGCTGGGTCCGGGCATTTCCCGGGCCCAGCCGAACCTGTCTTGGCAAGGGCCCCGCAGCGGGGCGTTTTCCAAGGTGCGGTTCGCCGGATCGGGAGGGCGTTGGTGGGACAACGCCCGGGCATTGATCCAGAACCCCCTGTTTCGGATGGGCGCATGGCCGGGGCCCGACGGCCATGACGCTTGATGAGAAACGAAAGGTGACCACACATATGGCTCAGACCTTCCTTGGCCAAAAACGTTTGCGCAAGTATTTCGGCAAAATCCGCGAAGTGTTGGAGATGCCGAACCTGATCGAGGTTCAAAAATCCTCGTATGACCTTTTCCTGAAATCCGGCGACCAGCCCGATCCGACCGATGGCGAAGGCCTGATGGGCGTGTTCCAGTCGGTTTTCCCGATCAAGGATTTCAACGAAACCAGCGTGCTGGAATTCGTGAAATACGAGTTGGAAAAGCCGAAATACGATGTAGAGGAATGTCAGCAACGCGACATGACCTACAGCGCACCGCTGAAGGTGACGTTGCGGTTGATCGTGTTCGACGTGGACGAGGATACCGGCGCCAAGTCCGTCAAGGACATCAAGGAGCAGGACGTTTTCATGGGCGATATGCCCCTGATGACACCCAACGGCACCTTCATCGTCAACGGCACCGAGCGGGTTATCGTTTCCCAGATGCACCGTTCGCCGGGTGTGTTCTTTGACCATGACAAGGGCAAGACGCACAGCTCGGGCAAGCTGCTGTTTGCCTGCCGTATCATCCCCTATCGCGGTTCTTGGCTGGATTTTGAATTTGACGCCAAGGATATCGTGCATGCACGCATCGACCGTCGCCGCAAACTGCCGGTGACGACGCTGCTGTATGCCCTGGGGCTCGACCAGGAAGACATCATGCAGGCCTACTACGACGAGGTCGGCTATAAATTGGAGAAGGGCAAAGGTTGGGCCACCAAGTTCTTCCCCGATCGCGTGCGCGGCACGCGGCCGCCGCATGACCTTGTCGATGCGGCCACCGGCGAAGTGATCGCGGAAGCGGGCAAGAAGATCACCCCGCGCGCGGTCAAGAAGCTGAAGGATGAAGGCAAGGTCACCGACCTGCTGGTGCCCTTCGACATGATCGTGGGCAAGTTCGCGGCACGCGACATCATCAACGAGGAAAACGGAGCCATCTACGTCGAGGCGGGTGACGAGCTGACCGCCGAATACGACAAGGACGGCACGATGATCGGCGGTTCTGTAAAGGAACTTCTGGATGCCGGCATCACCGAGATTCCGGTGCTGGACATCGACAACATCACGGTCGGCCCGTACATGCGCAACACAATGGCGCAGGACAAGAACCGCAGCCGCGAAACCGCGCTGATGGATATCTACCGCGTCATGCGCCCGGGCGAGCCGCCCACCGTCGATGCGGCCAGCGCGCTGTTTGACACGCTATTCTTTGACAGCGAGCGGTATGACCTGTCGGCCGTGGGCCGCGTCAAGATGAACATGCGCCTGGCCCTCGAAAAACCGGATACCCAGCGCACGCTGGATCGTGATGACATCGTGGCCTGTATCAAGGCGCTGGTTGAGTTGCGTGATGGCAAGGGCGATATCGACGACATCGACCACCTGGGCAACCGCCGCGTGCGTTCGGTTGGCGAGCTGATGGAAAACCAGTATCGCGTCGGCCTCCTGCGTATGGAGCGCGCCATCAAGGAGCGGATGTCGTCGGTGGAAATCGACACGGTGATGCCGCAGGATCTGATCAACGCCAAGCCGGCTGCGGCCGCCGTGCGCGAGTTCTTTGGCTCGTCGCAGCTGTCGCAGTTCATGGACCAGACCAACCCGCTGTCGGAAGTGACACACAAGCGCCGCCTTTCGGCGCTTGGCCCGGGCGGTCTGACGCGCGAACGCGCGGGGTTCGAGGTGCGCGACGTGCACCCCACCCACTATGGCCGGATGTGCCCGATTGAAACGCCGGAAGGCCCGAATATCGGCCTTATCAACTCTCTGGCGACCTTTGCACGGGTGAACAAGTACGGGTTCATCGAAACACCCTATCGCGTGGTCAAGGACAGCCACGTGACGGATGAAGTGCATTACATGTCCGCGACCGAGGAAATGCGCCACACCATCGCGCAGGCCAACGCGACGCTGGATGATGGCGGCAAGTTCGTCAACGAAATGGTCAACACCCGCCAGTCGGGCGACTATACCCTGGCACCTACCGAGAATGTCGATCTGATCGACGTATCGCCAAAACAGCTGGTGTCGGTGGCCGCGTCGCTTATTCCGTTCCTGGAAAACGACGACGCCAACCGCGCGCTGATGGGCTCGAACATGCAACGCCAGGCGGTGCCGCTGCTGCGGGCCGAGGCGCCGTTGGTTGGTACCGGAATCGAAGGCAAGGTTGCCGTCGACTCGGGTGCGGCGCACCAGGCGCGCCGTTCGGGTATCGTTGACCAGGTCGATGCGCAGCGTATCGTGATCCGTGCCACCGAGGACCTGGAGCCGGGCGATCCGGGCGTTGATATCTACCGGATGCGCAAGTTCCAGCGTTCGAACCAGAATACCTGCATCAACCAGCGTCCGCTGGTCAAGGTGGGTGACACGGTTCAAAAGGACGAAGTGATCGCCGATGGCCCCTCGACCGACCTGGGTGAGCTGGCGCTCGGCAAGAACGTGATCGTCGCCTTCATGCCCTGGAACGGCTACAACTACGAAGACTCGATCCTGATTTCCGAGCGGATCGTGCGAGACGACGTATTTACCTCGATCCATATCGAGGAATTCGAAGTGGCCGCACGTGACACCAAGCTGGGTCCGGAAGAGATCACCCGCGACATCCCCAATGTTGGCGAAGAAGCGCTGCGCAACCTCGACGAGGCGGGCATTGTGTATATCGGTGCCGACGTGGAGCCGGGCGACATTCTTGTCGGCAAGATCACACCCAAGGGCGAAAGCCCGATGACGCCCGAGGAAAAGCTGCTGCGGGCCATCTTTGGCGAAAAGGCCAGCGATGTGCGCGACACCTCGCTGCGCGTCAAGCCGGGTGACTTCGGCACAGTGGTCGAGGTGCGCGTCTTCAACCGCCACGGCGTGGAAAAGGACGAACGCGCCCTGCAGATCGAGCGTGAAGAGGTCGAGCGACTGGCGCGTGACCGTGACGACGAGATGGCAATTCTCGATCGCAACATCTATGCGCGTCTCAAGTCGATGATCCTGGGCAAGGTGGCCGTGAAAGGCCCGAAAGGTGTAAAGGCGAATTCGGAAATCACCGAGGAGCTGCTGGGCAGCCTGACCCGTGGTCAGTGGTGGCAGCTTGCGCTCAAGGATGAGGCCGATGCGCAGATCGTCGAGGCACTGCACGAGCAATACGAGCTGCAAAAGCGCGCGCTGGATGCCCGTTTCGAAGACAAGGTCGAAAAGGTGCGCCGGGGCGACGACCTGCCGCCGGGTGTGATGAAGATGGTCAAGGTCTTCGTGGCGGTGAAGCGCAAGCTGCAACCGGGCGACAAGATGGCTGGCCGTCACGGCAACAAGGGTGTGATTTCCAAGGTGGTTCCGATCGAGGACATGCCGTTCCTCGAAGATGGTACACCGGTCGATTTCTGCCTCAACCCGCTGGGTGTGCCGTCGCGCATGAACGTCGGTCAGATCCTTGAAACCCATATGGGTTGGGCCGCGCGCGGCCTTGGCATCAAGATCGACGAGGCCCTGCAGGATTATCGCCGCTCTGGCGACCTGACACCGGTGCGCGAGGCCATGCGCCTGGCCTATGGCGAGGATGTCTACGAAGAGGGCATCAGCGACATGGACGAAGGTGCGCTGGTCGAGGCCGCGGACAACGTCACACGCGGTGTGCCGATTGCAACGCCGGTCTTCGACGGTGCGAAAGAACCTGACGTCAACGACGCGCTCAAGCGCGCGGGTTTCGACGAAAGCGGCCAGTCGGTATTGTTCGATGGGCGCACGGGCGAGCAATTCGCGCGTCCCGTGACGGTGGGTGTGAAATACCTGCTGAAACTGCACCACCTGGTGGACGACAAGATCCACGCGCGTTCGACCGGGCCCTACAGCCTGGTTACCCAGCAGCCGCTGGGCGGCAAGGCCCAGTTCGGCGGCCAGCGTTTCGGGGAGATGGAGGTTTGGGCACTGGAAGCGTACGGTGCGGCCTACACCTTGCAGGAAATGCTGACGGTCAAATCGGACGACGTGGCGGGCCGGACCAAGGTCTATGAAAGCATCGTCAAGGGCGAGGATAATTTCGAAGCGGGCGTTCCCGAGAGCTTCAACGTTCTTGTGAAAGAAGTCCGCGGCCTCGGCCTGAACATGGAACTCCTGGATGCGGAGGAGGACGAGTGACGCTGATGGCGGGATAAACCCCGCCCTATGCGACGCCGGTAGGGCGGGTTTACCCCGCCTTTCCACTCCCCCGCTTCCCTCTCAGACATGAGGACAAAATGAACCAGGAACTGACGAACAACCCGTTCAACCCGCTGACGCCGCCCAAGGTGTTCGACGAGATCAAGGTAAGCCTTGCCAGCCCCGAGCGCATCCTCAGCTGGTCCTTCGGCGAGATCAAGAAACCCGAAACGATCAACTACCGCACGTTCAAGCCCGAGCGTGACGGCCTGTTCTGCGCGCGCATCTTTGGCCCGATCAAGGATTACGAGTGTCTTTGCGGCAAATACAAGCGGATGAAATACCGTGGCGTTGTCTGCGAAAAGTGCGGCGTCGAGGTGACGTTGCAAAAAGTTCGCCGTGAACGCATGGGGCATATCGAGCTGGCCGCGCCCGTGGCGCATATCTGGTTCTTGAAATCGCTGCCGTCGCGCATCGGCCTGATGCTGGACATGACCCTGCGCGATCTTGAGCGGATCCTGTATTTCGAGAACTACGTGGTGATCGAACCGGGCCTGACCGACCTGCAATACGGCCAGTTGATGACCGAAGAGGAATTCCTGGACGCGCAGGACGCCTACGGCATGGACGCTTTCACCGCCAATATCGGCGCTGAAGCGATCCGCGAAATGTTGGCCAATATCGACCTTGAATCCGAGGCCGAGAACCTGCGCGCCGACCTGGCCGAAGCCACTGGCGAACTGAAGCCGAAGAAGATCATCAAGCGCCTGAAGGTCGTTGAATCCTTCTTGGAATCGGGCAACCGCCCGGAGTGGATGATCATGACGGTCATCCCGGTCATTCCGCCCGAGCTGCGCCCGCTGGTGCCGCTGGATGGTGGCCGTTTTGCCACGTCGGACCTGAACGACCTCTACCGCCGCGTGATCAACCGCAACAACCGTCTGAAGCGCCTGATCGAGCTGCGCGCGCCCGATATCATTGTGCGTAACGAAAAGAGGATGTTGCAGGAATCAGTCGATGCGCTGTTTGACAACGGCCGCCGTGGCCGCGTTATCACCGGCGCGAACAAGCGCCCGCTGAAATCGCTGTCTGACATGCTCAAGGGCAAGCAGGGCCGCTTCCGCCAGAACCTTCTGGGCAAGCGCGTCGACTTTTCCGGCCGTTCGGTCATCGTGACTGGCCCGGAACTCAAGCTGCACCAGTGCGGCCTGCCCAAGAAGATGGCGCTGGAGCTGTTCAAGCCCTTTATCTATTCGCGGCTTGAGGCCAAGGGTCTCAGCTCGACCGTGAAGCAAGCCAAGAAACTGGTCGAGAAAGAGCGCCCCGAGGTTTGGGATATCCTGGACGAGGTGATCCGCGAACACCCCGTGCTGCTGAACCGTGCGCCGACGCTGCACCGTTTGGGCATCCAGGCATTCGAACCCGTCTTGATCGAAGGTAAGGCCATCCAGCTTCACCCGCTGGTCTGTTCGGCCTTCAACGCCGATTTTGACGGTGACCAGATGGCCGTGCACGTTCCGCTGAGCCTTGAGGCACAGCTGGAAGCGCGCGTGCTGATGATGTCGACGAACAACGTGCTGTCGCCCGCCAACGGCGCGCCGATCATCGTGCCGTCGCAGGATATGATTTTGGGCCTCTACTACACCACGATCGAACGCGCCGGCATGAAGGGCGAAGGCATGGCCTTTGCCTCGATCGAAGAGGTCGAGCACGCCCTGACCGCTGGTGCGGTTCATTTGCACTCCAAGATCACCTGCCGGATCAAGCAGATCGACGAAGAAGGCCAGGAGGTCATGAAGCGCTACGAGACAACGCCGGGCCGTGTGCGCCTAGGCGCGTTGTTGCCGCTAAATGCCAAGGCCCCGTTCGAGCTGGTAAACCGTTTGCTGCGCAAGAAAGAGGTGCAGCAGGTGATCGATACAGTCTATCGCTATTGCGGCCAGAAAGAGAGCGTCATTTTCTGTGACCAGATCATGAGCCTTGGTTTCAAGGAAGCGTTCCGCGCCGGCATTTCTTTCGGCAAGGATGACATGGTTATCCCCGATACCAAGTGGACGATCGTCGACGAGACGCGCGAACAGGTGAAAGACTTTGAACAGCAGTACATGGACGGCCTGATTACCCAGGGCGAAAAGTACAACAAGGTCGTCGACGCCTGGTCGAAATGCAACGACAAGGTCACCGACGCCATGATGTCGACCATCTCGGCCGAACGTGTAGATGAAAACGGCGCCGTGGAGGAGCCGAACTCGGTTTACATGATGGCCCACTCGGGCGCGCGGGGTTCGGTCACGCAGATGAAGCAGCTGGGCGGCATGCGCGGCCTGATGGCCAAGCCCAACGGCGACATCATCGAAACGCCGATCATCTCGAACTTCAAGGAAGGTCTGACGGTGCTGGAGTACTTCAACTCCACCCACGGGGCGCGTAAGGGCCTGTCGGATACCGCGCTCAAGACGGCGAACTCGGGGTACTTGACCCGTCGCCTGGTTGATGTGGCGCAAGATTGCATCGTGCGCGAGCATGATTGCGGCACCGACCTTTCGATCACCGCAGAGCCGGCGATCAACGATGGCGAGGTGGTGGCCACCCTGGGTGAGCGTATCCTGGGCCGCGTCACGGCCGAAGAGGTGGTGAACCCCGCCACGGGCGAGGTGGTTCTTGCGCAGGGTACGCTGATCGACGAACGCATGGCGGACGCCGTGGAAGAAGCCGGCGTGCCGTCGGTCCGTATCCGCAGTCCGCTGACCTGCGAAGCCGAAGACGGCGTCTGTGCCATGTGCTATGGTCGTGACCTGGCCCGTGGCACGATGGTCAATACCGGTGAGGCCGTGGGCATCATTGCCGCGCAGTCGATCGGTGAACCGGGCACGCAGCTTACGATGCGGACGTTCCACATCGGTGGTGTGGCGCAAGGCGGTCAGCAATCGTTCCTCGAAGCAAGCCAGGAGGGCATCATCGCATACGAGAATGCCAGCACGCTGGTGAACTCGTCGGGTGAAATACTGGTGATGGGCCGTAACATGAAGCTCATCATCAAGGATGAAGCTGGGCAGGAACGTGCCAGCCACAAGGTTGGCTATGGTTCCAAGCTGTTCGTCAAGGATGGTGAAAAGATCGAGCGCGGTGCCAAGCTGCTCGAATGGGATCCGTACACCCTGCCGATCATCGCGGAAAAGGCCGGTACGGCCAAGTTCGTCGACCTCGTGACCGGTGTTGCCGTGCGCGACGAGACGGACGACGCAACAGGCATGACCCAGAAGATCGTGACCGACTGGCGGGCGGCGCCCAAGGGCAACGAGTTGAAGCCCGAGATCATCCTGGTGGGTGAAGATGGCGAGCCGGTGCGCAACGACGCGGGCAACCCTGTGACCTACCCGATGTCTGTGGATGCGATCCTGTCGGTCGAAGACGGACAGGAAGTTGTCGCGGGTGACGTTGTCGCGCGGATTCCGCGCGAGGGCGCCAAGACAAAGGACATCACCGGTGGTCTGCCCCGTGTGGCCGAATTGTTCGAGGCACGCCGCCCCAAGGATCACGCGATCATCGCCGAAATCGACGGTTACGTGCGCTTTGGCAAGGACTACAAGAACAAGCGCCGCATCTCGATCGAGCCTGCCGATGACAGCCTGACCCCGGTGGAATACATGGTTCCGAAGGGCAAGCACATCCCCGTGCAAGAAGGCGACTATGTCCAGAAGGGCGACTACATCATGGACGGCAATCCCGCGCCGCATGACATCCTTGCCATCATGGGTGTCGAGGCGCTGGCCAACTACATGATCGACGAAGTCCAGGACGTTTACCGCCTGCAGGGCGTGAAAATCAACGATAAGCATGTCGAAGTGATCGTGCGCCAGATGTTGCAGAAGTGGGAAATCTCGGACAGCGGCGAAACCACGCTGCTGAAGGGCGAACACGTGGACAAGCAAGAGTTCGACGCCGCCAACGAAAAGGCGATTGCCAAGGGTGGACGCCCGGCGCAGGGCGAACCGATCTTGCTTGGTATCACCAAGGCGTCGCTGCAAACTCGCAGCTTCATCTCGGCGGCCTCGTTCCAGGAAACCACCCGTGTGCTGACCGAAGCTTCGGTTCAGGGCAAGGTCGATACGCTAGTGGGCCTGAAGGAAAATGTCATTGTCGGCCGCTTGATCCCGGCTGGCACCGGTGGTGCCACGCAGCGCGTGCGCCAGATCGCGCAAAAACGCGACAACGTGGTGGTAGATGCGCGCCGCGAAGAAGCCGAGGCCGCTGCAGCGCTTGCCGCGCCTACGGATGATGCCGCCGGTGGCGACGCGTTTGACACCATGGTGGAAACGCCTGAAAGCCGCGACTGACCAGCATCCTGATATGCGATTGAAAGGCCCCGCCCCGGCGGGGCCTTTCTTTTGTCCGGGCTTGGGGCTTTCCTTTTGGCGCGATCCGGTGTTTCGTCTGGCCGATGCAGGAAACGGGACAATAGACATGGCCGCGGCCGCACTAACCGACAATTTCAAGGGTGCGCTCTTGATGATGGCCAGCATGGCTGCCTTCACGTTGAACGATACTTTCGTCAAGGCGTTGTCGGGAGATCTGCCTTTGAACCAGTTGTTGTTCCTGCGCGGTGCTCTGACCACTGTTTTCGTGGGCCTACTGGCTTGGCGCCTCGGGGCCTTTGGCCGCCGTATTCCGCGCCGCGATTGGCTGTTGGTTGGGCTGCGGCTGATGGCCGAGATCGGATCGGCCTATTTTTTCCTGACGGCGCTGTTCAACATGCCACTGGCCAATGTCACCGCCATTCTCCAATCCCTGCCATTGGTTGTTACGCTGACGGCGGCGTTGCTGTTTTCCGAACCGCTGGGGTGGCGGCGGCTCAGTGCAATTCTGATCGGATTGTGCGGGGTCCTGTTGATCGTGCGGCCGGGAACCGAGGGTTTCACGCTATATTCCGTCTACGCGCTGGTAGCGGTCGGCTTTGTCACGATCCGTGATCTGTCCACGCGGCGATTGAGCGCCGAGACCCCTTCGATGCTGGTCACCTTCCTCACATCGGCCGCGGTGATGATGTTCTTCGGGCTCGGCAGCCTGGCGGAACCCTGGGTGACTGTCACCCCCCAGGCGGGGCTTTTCATCTTGTGCGCCTCGGTCATGATCATTGGTGGCTACCTGTCATCGATCATGGTGATGCGGGTGGGCGAGATTTCCTTTGTCACGCCATTTCGGTACACGGGGCTGCTTTGGGCCTTGATGTTGGGCTGGGTGGTGTTCGGGGATTGGCCCCAGACGTTGACGCTGGTGGGGGCGGCCATCGTTGCCGGCAGCGGCATATTCACGCTTTATCGCGAACGCCAACTGGCCCGCGCGGGGCGGATACGGGCCCGCGTCTGACGGCGCAGAATGGGCGGTCTTGCCGACAGGCCTGATTGTATGGCATGTCAAAATGCATATGAGCGTAATGGCGCCGAGAAGGCCGTGTTGACAACCCCTCCGACTCCCCCTATACGCGCCACATCCGGCTCGGGGGCATCCCCTATGCCGATATCAGAACTGTAGTGGACACGATCCGGGCTAATGCTGCCCCGATCCTCTGGAAACCCACCGCGTCGTTCACCTCGGAATGGGAACGATGGCGGCTTTTTTGCTTTGCGGACGCGTAAGGCGAAGCTTGATAGAAACCTGCGGGGATGCCCGCGCTGACACATGTGTTGATAGACGGGGAAAGAGACCCAATGCCAACGATCCAACAGCTGATCCGCAAGCCGCGGCGGCCCAAAGTCAAACGTTCCAAATCCATGCACCTGGAGCAGTGCCCGCAAAAGCGCGGCGTCTGCACGCGTGTCTACACCACGACGCCGAAAAAGCCGAACTCGGCCATGCGTAAAGTGGCCAAGGTCCGCCTGACCAACGGTTACGAGGTGATCAGCTACATTCCCGGTGAAAGCCACAACCTTCAGGAACACTCGGTTGTCCTGATCCGTGGCGGCCGTGTGAAGGACCTTCCCGGTGTGCGCTATCACATCCTGCGCGGCGTTCTGGACACGCAAGGCGTCAAGGATCGTAAGCAGCGCCGTTCGAAATATGGCGCCAAGCGTCCGAAGTAAGAGGATTACGATATGTCCCGCCGTCACGCCGCTGAAAAACGCGAAATCCTGCCCGACGCCAAGTATGGCGACCGGGTTCTGACAAAGTTCATGAACAACCTGATGCTCGACGGCAAGAAATCCGTCGCCGAGCGTATCGTCTACGGCGCGCTGGATCGCGTCGAAGGCAAGATCAAGCGCGCACCCGTCGAGGTGTTCCACGAGGCGCTCGACAACATCAAGCCTTCGGTCGAGGTTCGCTCGCGCCGGGTTGGTGGTGCCACCTACCAGGTGCCCGTCGAAGTTCGCCCTGAACGCCGCGAGGCCTTGGCCATTCGCTGGTTGATCATCGCTTCGCGTTCGCGCAACGAGAACACGATGGAAGAACGCCTGGCCGGCGAATTGCTTGACGCGGTTCAGTCGCGCGGCGCCGCCGTCAAGAAGCGCGAAGACACCCACAAGATGGCCGACGCCAACAAAGCGTTCAGCCACTACCGCTGGTAAACCCTAAAGGCTTAAAACCATGGCACGCGATTATCCGCTCGAACGCTACCGCAACTTCGGCATCATGGCCCATATTGATGCCGGCAAGACCACGATGACCGAGCGTATCTTGTTCTACACGGGCAAGAACCACAAGATGGGCGAAACCCACGAGGGCGCCTCCACCATGGACTGGATGGAGCAGGAAGCCGAGCGCGGGATCACAATCACCTCGGCCGCGACCACGACGTTCTGGCAGCGCCAGGTCGACCCGACCGCCGATGGCACGTCGGAAACCAAGACCCGGTTCAACATCATCGACACCCCCGGACACGTCGACTTCACCATCGAGGTCGAGCGTTCGTTGGCGGTTCTTGACGGAGCCGTGGCCCTGTTGGACGGTAACGCGGGCGTTGAGCCGCAGACCGAAACGGTTTGGCGTCAGGCCGACCGTTACAAGGTGCCGCGCCTGGTGTTCGTCAACAAGATGGACAAGATCGGCGCCGATTTCTTCAACTGCGTGCGCATGGTCAAGGACCGCACCGGCGGGACCCCACTGCCGATCGCCCTGCCGATCGGTGCGGAGGACAAGCTGGAAGGGATCATCGACCTGATCACCATGGAAGAATGGGTCTGGATCGGCGAAGATCTTGGTGCCTCCTGGGAGCGTCGCCCGATCCGTGACGACCTGCAGGATCTCGCCAAGGAATGGCGCGACAACATGATCGAGCTGGCCGTCGAAATGGACGACGACGCCATGGAGGCCTACCTGGAAGGTGAAGAGCCCGACGAGGCGACCCTGCGGAGCCTGATCCGCAAAGGCACGTTGTCGCTGTCCTTCTTCCCGATGCTGGCCGGCTCGGCGTTCAAGAACAAGGGCGTTCAGCCGTTGCTCAACGCGGTTGTCGACTTCCTGCCCGGGCCCAAGGACGTTCCGACCCTGATGGGCTTCTCGCCTGATGACGAGAACGAAGAGCGCAATATCGCGCGTCCCGCGTCGGATGAAGAACCGTTCTCGGCGCTGGCCTTCAAGATCATGAACGACCCGTTCGTCGGCTCGCTGACCTTCACGCGGATCTATTCCGGCGTGTTGAAGAAGGGCGACGCGATGCTGAACTCGACCAAGGGCAAACGCGAGCGCGTTGGCCGCATGATGCTGATGCACGCGGTTGACCGTCAAGAGATCGAAGAGGCATTCGCCGGTGACATCATCGCCCTGGCGGGTCTCAAGGATACCACGACGGGTGACACGCTCTGTGATGCCAAGTCGCCGGTTGTTCTGGAAACCATGACTTTCCCCGACCCGGTTATCGAAATCGCGGTTGAGCCCAAGACCAAGGGCGACCAGGAAAAGATGAGCCAGGGCCTTGCGCGTCTGGCCGCCGAAGACCCTTCGTTCCGCGTCGAAACCGACCTCGAGTCAGGCCAGACCATCATGAAGGGCATGGGCGAACTGCACCTCGATATCCTGGTTGATCGCCTCAAGCGCGAATTCAAGGTCGAAGCCAATATCGGTGCGCCGCAGGTGGCCTATCGTGAAACCATCGGCCACGAGATCGAGCATACCTACACCCACAAGAAACAGTCGGGTGGTTCGGGTCAGTTCGCCGAGGTCAAGCTGATCATCTCGCCGACAGAACCGGGCGAGGGCTATTCCTTTGAATCGCGCATCGTTGGTGGTGCCGTGCCCAAGGAATACATCCCCGGCGTCGAAAAGGGCATCCAGTCGGTCATGGACTCCGGTCCGCTGGCAGGGTTCCCGGTCATCGACTTCAAGGTGGCGCTGATCGACGGTAAGTTCCACGACGTGGACTCGTCGGTGCTGGCCTTCGAAATAGCGGGACGCATGTGCATGCGCGAAGGTCTGCGCAAGGCCGGCGCCAAGCTGCTGGAACCGATGATGAAGGTCGAAGTGGTCACGCCCGAGGAATACACGGGTAACATCATTGGCGACCTGACCTCGCGTCGTGGCCAGGTTTCGGGTCAGGAGCCGCGCGGCAATGCCGTGGCGATCCAGGCTTTCGTGCCGCTGGCCAACATGTTCGGCTACATCAACACGCTGCGCTCGATGTCTTCGGGCCGTGCGCAGTTCACGATGCAGTTCGACCATTACGACCCGGTTCCGCAGAACATATCGGACGAGATCCAGGCGAAATACGCATAACCGCGGTGGGCAGGCTGCCCACCCTACCAACCCCGTAGGGTGGGCGATCCGCCCACCATCGCGACAGATAAGGAGGCCATCATGGCAAAGGAAAAGTTTGAACGCAGCAAACCGCACGTGAACATCGGGACTGTTGGTCACGTTGACCACGGCAAGACGACGCTGACGGCGGCGATCACG
>NZ_JAMQGO010000012.1 GCF_023703375.1 Lutimaribacter degradans | reverse complement strand
CTGGGCGTCGGTCAACCAGAAGAGATCAGACATGTTCACCGCTCGTTTTTCGAACCGTGAATCACGCCGCCTCGCAGAAATCAATGGGTCCTGACCCTATTGCATGGACATCGAAGGCCTCCTGAAAAAAGAGAGCTTGAAACCATAAATCGGCTTTTGGCCTCGTGTGCTGGCCGAAACTTCGTCGCCCAATCCGACACACAAAAATTTCGTGCCTTGACGGTTCGAATTGGAAGAAGCGCACAACTGATCCCCCGAGCCGAAATGCGGAAAATCATCCGCGACGCTATCTCGAATCAATAACTCTGTAGTACCGCTGCCAATCGCCCAAAGACGCCATAAAGCAGGCATTGGGTCGATGCCCGCTTCTTCACCCATCTTTCCAGTTCGCGCACATCGCAGCGAAGACAAGCTACCGCAGATACCAGCGGAGAGTTGAAAGCCTGTTTTGGGCCAAGAACACTCGCCAACGCTGCCATAACAAAGCCCAGTCTTGTCCCGTGCTCCCGACTGAACCCGGTTGCTCCGCGACGGTTTGCTGTCAAACCTTCCGCGGTCAAGACCACCGGGCCATGCAGCGTGGTCAGACCGGCTCGCCCCGGTTCAGCCGGTCAAGAAAATCATCGGCCTCGGAAATCACGGTCTCGCGCTTGTCCTCGTGCATCCTGTCCCAGGTCCGGTACATCTGCGCCATGCGCGGGTTTTTCTCGAACCTCTCGCGGTGGCGCAGCAGGAAATGCCAATACAGCAGGTTGAACGGGCAGGCCCCCTGCCCCGTCTTTTTCTTCACCGAATACGCGCAGGCCCCGCAGTAATCCGACATCTTGTCGATGTAGTTGCCCGAGGACACGTATGGCTTCGACCCGACGATCCCGCCATCGGCAAACTGGCTCATGCCGACGGTGTTCGGGGCTTCGACCCATTCGAACGCGTCTGCGTAGACGGCCAGGTACCATTCATGCAGCTCGGTCGGGTTCACCCCGGCCAGCAGCGCGAAATTTCCCGTCACCATGAGGCGCTGGATGTGGTGGGCATAGCCTTCGGCCCCGGTCTGTTCGACCGCCCGCTTCAAACATTCCATCCCGGTCTCGCCACCCCAGTAGAGACCGGGCAGCGCGCGCTGGTGGTTCAACGCGTTGCGGCGCGGGTAATCGGGGCCTTCGCGAAAATAGATGCCACGCATGTATTCACGCCAGCCGATGACCTGCCGGATATACCCCTCGGCCGCGTTGATCGGCACGCGGCCCGCGCGCCATTCGCGCTCCACCCGTTCGCAGATTTCCAGCGGCGAAAGCAGGCCGATGTTCAGATAGGGCGACAGGACCGAGTGATGCAGGAACCTGTCACCGCGCAGCATGGCGTCCTGGTAGTCGCCGAACCCGGCCAGCAAGTGCCGCGCGAAGTGATCAAGCGCGCGCCGCGCCTGTTCGCGCGTGACCGCGAACCAGAACTGGCGCAACTGCCCGAAATGCTGCCCGAACCGCGCCTCGACCAGATCCAGCACGTCGCCGGTGATGGCGTCGGGGGTGAACTGCATGGGCGCGGCGCGCAGCATGTCATCCTGCGCGGGCTTGCGGTTGTCGTGGTCGAAATTCCACTTGCCGCCCACGGGGCTGTCACCGTCCATCATCAGCCCGGTCTTGCGGCGCATCTGGCGATAGAAATACTCCATCCGCAATTGCTTGCGGCCCTCGGCCCAGGCCTCGAATTCACGATGCGAACAGACAAAGCGGTCATCCTCGTGCATCTGCACGGGGATCGGCAGGCCATCGAGCGCCGCGACAAGCCGCCATTCGCCGGGGCGGGTGGCGATCACGTCGGTTGCGCCGTGTTCCTCGGCGCGGCGCAACAATTCGCCGGTGATCGTTCCGGCGTTCTCTGGATCATCCAGCCGGGTATAGGCCACGCTCCAGCCGTCACGCTCCAGCTCTTGTGCGAAATGGCGCATGGCCGACAGGATCAACGCGATCTTTTTCGGATGGTGGGGCACGTAACGCCCCTCTTCGCCGACCTCGGCCATCACCACCACGTCACGCGCCTTGTCTGCCGCGCGCAGGGCCGCGACATCCGGCGTCAGCTGGTCGCCCAGCACCAGCACCAACCGTGTCACCAGGGAATCTCCCGCCCGGCGTAATCGTAGAACCCGCCCGATTGCGCGGACCCGAGCCGTTCCATCACGTCGGCAAGGCGGGCTGCCGCCACCTCGGGGCCGACCTTGTCATGCCCCGGGTAATCGGCGGTGAACCCGGTCGCGACGGTGCCGGGGTGCAGCGCGGCCACCACTGCCTCTTGACGCTTGCGGCCAATCTCGATCGCGGCACCATGCACGAGCTGGTTCAACGCCGCCTTGGATGCACGATAGGAATACCAGCCCCCCATACGGTTATCCCCGATCGAGCCCACCCGCGCCGACAGCACCCCGACAACCGACCGGCCCTGCCGCGGCAACAGCCGCTCTGCATGCGCCAGGACCAGCGCCGGGCCGATGGCGTTCACCGCCATCACGCGGGCCATCTGCGCGGGCGTGACCTGCTTCAGGGCTTTTTCCGGTGCCCGCCCGGCCGCCAGCGTGCCGACCGCTACGAAAATCAGGTCGAACGGCCCCTCAAGCGCGCCCATTACCCGTGAAACGGCTGCCGCATCCGTCACGTCCAGCCCATCATGGCGACGCGACCGGGCGGTCACGGCGTATCCGCGCGCCTCAAGCTCTTTCACCATGGCAGCGCCAATGCCGCCCGACGCGCCGATAACCAATGCCTGTTTCATGCCCCGGAGATAGAGGCGCCCCCGCCCGCAGCAACGGCCCGCGCAAGAATTTCTGCGCCCTGACCCGGAAATTCGCGCTTTTAATTTGATTCCGGGGCGGTATAACTGCGGGTATGACCATGCAGGCCCATATCACGCTCGCTCCCCGCGCCACCGGCGCGGCATTGCTGCGTGGCCTGCTTCTGCTAAGCCGCCTCTGAGCGTGCCGTCCCGGCGCGACCGCTCAGAGGGTAGCCCGTTTCGCGCCACGACGCCTTAGCAGACACCATATTCAAAGAGATACACCATGACCCAAGCCACCGATAAAGATCGTGTCCTGATCTTCGACACAACCCTGCGCGACGGCGAGCAATCGCCCGGCGCCACCATGACCCATGCCGAAAAGCTGGAAATCGCCGAGTTGCTCGACGACATGGGCGTCGACATCATCGAGGCCGGTTTTCCCATCGCCTCCGAGGGCGATTTCCGCGCCGTGAGCGAGATCGCCCAACGGTCGAAAAACGCGGTCATCTGCGGGCTGGCCCGCGCCAACCCGACCGATATCGACCGTTGCTGGGACGCGGTGAAAAACGCCACCCAGCCACGCATCCACACCTTCATCGGCACGTCGCCCCTGCATCGCCAGATCCCCAACCTGACCCAGGACGAGATGGCCGAGCGCATCCACGAAACGGTCAGCCACGCGCGCAACCTGTGCGACAACGTGCAATGGTCGCCGATGGATGCCACCCGCACCGAATGGGATTACCTCTGCCGCGTGGTGGAAATCGCGATCAAGGCGGGCGCCACCACGGTCAACATCCCCGACACGGTGGGGTATGCCGATCCCGGCGAAAGCGCGCGCATCATTCGCGGGCTGATCGACACCGTTCCCGGCGCCGATGAAATCATCTTTGCCACCCATTGCCACAACGACCTGGGCCTGGCCACGGCCAACAGCCTGGCCGCCGTGGCCGGCGGCGCACGGCAGATCGAATGCACGGTCAACGGTCTGGGCGAACGCGCGGGCAACACCGCGCTCGAAGAGGTGGTGATGGCCATCAAGACACGCCACGACATCATGCCCTGGTTCACCGGCATCGACACCGCCCGCATCATGAACATCTCGCGCCGGGTGGCCAGCGCCAGCGGCTTTGCCGTGCAGTTCAACAAGGCCATCGTCGGCAAGAACGCCTTTGCCCATGAATCGGGCATCCACCAGGACGGGATGCTGAAGAACCGCGAGAATTTCGAGATCATGCGCCCCGAGGATATCGGCCTTGCGGGCACCTCGTTGCCGCTGGGCAAGCATTCGGGTCGCGCCGCGCTGCGCGCCAAGCTCAAGGAGCTCGGCGTTGACCTGGCCGACAACCAGCTCAAGGACGTGTTCGTGCGGTTCAAGGATCTCGCCGACCGCAAGAAAGAGGTCTATGACGAAGACCTCCTGGCGCTTGTCCACGCGGGCGAGGATGCGGCCAATGACGCGCTGCAACTGAAATCGCTGCGCGTCAGCTGCGGCACAGGCGGCCCGGCCGAGGCCACGCTGGTGATGGAGGTCGACGGCGAAGAAAAGACCGCCACCCAGCAGGGCGACGGCCCGGTCGATGCCACCTTCAAGGCCGTGCGTGAGCTGCACCCGAACGACGCGCATCTCCAACTCTACCAGGTTCACGCCGTGACCGAGGGCACCGATGCCCAGGCCACCGTCAGCGTCCGGCTCGAGGAAGACGGCAACATTGCCACCGGCCAGTCCGCCGATACCGACACGGTCGTCGCCTCGGCCAAGGCCTATATCAACGCGCTCAACCGCCTGCTTGTGCGGCGCGGCAAAGTGGGCGAGGACCGCAAGCAAATCAGCTACCGCGACGTCAGCTGACTCGACCCGCGCGACCTTGCAAGGGGCTGCCGGCTGGCGGCCCCTTTCACGTTTCACGCTTCCTCTTGCCGCAAATACCCCGGGGAGCGCGAGGGGCAGCGCCCCTCGCCCACCGCGGCGCGGCGCCAGCCGCGGCGCAAGACCTCCATCGCGCGGCACGCGCGATACCGCTCACCCTTGGTAGAACCGTGCCACCTCGGTCAATGCCTCGGCAAGGCCCCAGGGCGCGTTCACCACGAACACCCCCGAGCCCACCATGCGATGCCCCGCGCGCACCGGAGGAAACCGGATTTCGTGCCTCAGCACCCCGGGCAGGCCCTGCGCCTCCAGCGCGGCCAGCATCGGGCCATGCACGCCGCCGGTCAGCACGGGATACCAAAGCGCGATCACGCCGACATTCCACTTGCGGTGCAGCTTGGCAACCTGGCCGGGTATCGTGCCATACTCGGCTTTCACCTCGTAGCTGGGGTCGATCAGCATCAGCCCGCGGCGCGGCGTGGGCGGGCAGATCGCCTGCGCCATCTCGAACCCGTCCTGCCGATGCACGCGCAGCCCCGTGCCGGCAAGCGCCTGTTGCAGCGCGTCATGCTCTTGCGGGTGCAGCTCGGCCACGTGGCCCGCATCGCCCGGGCGCAGGAAACGCGCGGCAATAAGGGGCGAGCCGGGGTAGGCGCGCGGCCCGTGCGCGGCCCGCACATCGGCCAGGCTCTTGCGATAGGGGCTGCCTGCCAGTGCCCGTGCAGCCTCGACCGCGTCGATGCCCGCCGCTGCCTCGCCCGTCTTGTGCGCCTCGGCGCTGTCGAGTTGATACAGGCCCCGCCCGCCATGCGTTTCGATATAGCTGAGCGGCTTGTCCTTGCGCGTCATGTAGGCAAGCATTGCCGCCAGCGCGGTGTGCTTGTGCACGTCCGCGGGGTTTCCCGCGTGGTAGATATGTTGATAGGACAGCATGACTCGCCATATCCCATGCCATGACCACCGCCAAGCCCGACCTCACCTCCCTGCCCGACCGTATCCGCGCCTGCCGCCTCTGCGCCGACCGGTTTGCCGCCACGCAAACGGCCCATGCGCCGCGCCCGGTTGCCTGGTTTCGCACCGGGGCACGGCTGCTGATCGCGGGGCAGGCGCCGGGGATGCGCGTGCACAAGTCGGGCAAGCCATTCGATGACCCTTCGGGCACGCGGCTGCGTGACTGGCTGGGCATGACCGAGGCAGAGTTCTACGACATGTCGCGCGTGGCCATCGTGCCCATGGCCTTCTGCTTTCCCGGCTACGATGCCAGGGGCAGCGACCTGCCCCCGCCGCCCATCTGCGCGCGCCACTGGCACGCCGAGGTCATGTCCGCCCTGCGCGATATTCGCCTGACGGTGCTGGTGGGCGGCCATGCGCATCGCTGGCACCTGGGCACGCGCGCCCCGGTCACCGACACGGTGGCGGGCTGGCGCGACCACGCGCCGGGGCTTTTCCCCTTGCCGCACCCGTCCTGGCGCAATACCGCTTGGCTCAAACGCAACCCCTGGTTCGAAACCGACCTGCTGCCGCCGCTGCGCGCCCGGGTCCGAAAGGTGCTGGATGGAGACTGACCCGCAAACCCCGCTGGATCGCGCATTTCACGCGATGGAGGCCGCGCCCGACGACGCCCTGGCCCGCGCACGCTATTACGAGGTGCTGGCCGATACCGAGCTGTTCCTCGTCCTGCGCGAAGAACCAAGGGGCGACCAGATCGCGCCCGACCTGTTCGAGCTGGGCGAGCAGACATTCGTCGTGGCCTTCGATGCCGAAGACCGCATGGGCCATTTCACCGGCGGGCCGGCCCCCTACGCGGCGATTTCGGGCCGGGTTCTGGCAGGCATGCTGGCGCCGCAGGGCATCGGGCTGGGCGTGAACCTCGAGGCGGGGCCGACATCCTTCCTGGTCCCGGCCGAGGCGCTTGACTGGCTAGTCGAAACGTTGGGCACGGCGCCGCAGGAAACGCAGGCCCGCGTGGTCGCCATCCATGCGCCGGGCCGGTTGCCCGAGGCGGTGCTGGATGCGCTGGCCAGCCGCCTGACCCGCGCGGCGGGCCTGGCGCGGGCGGCGTTCCTGGTCGAGGCCGAATATGACAGCGGCGCGCGGGCGCATATGCTGGCTATTCTTGGCGCCCAAGAGCGCACCCAGGCGCCGCTGGCCAAGACCGTGTCCGAGGCCCTGACCTTCTCGGGCATCGAGGCCGGGGCGCTGGACGTGGTGTTCATCGCGCCCGACGACCCGCGCCTGCCCACGATCGAGGCTTACGGCATGCGGCTCGACATTCCTGCCGCGCCCGAGCCGCCCCGCGTGGAACATGTCGCCCCCGGCTCAGACCCCGACAAGCCACCGAAACTGCGCTGACACCCCGAGGGGGCTGCGGGCAAATGCCCGCTCTACGGGAAACCACGCAGGGCAACGGCGCGGTAGGCCGGGCATTCGCCCGCCGCGCCCATCCTCAGTACCCCGCGTCGCGGTCGACCACGTGCAGGAACGGCTCGCCCGCTTCGCCGCGGCGGATGTTCTCGGCGATCACCCGTGCGGCGGTGTCGGGCCGCGTGGTCGAGGCGATATGCGGTGTTACCGTCACCTTTTCATGCGCCCAGTAGGGATGCATCACCGGCAGCGGCTCCTTGCGGAAAGTATCGAGAACGGCGTGGCCGATATGGCCTTCTTCCAGCGCCGCCAGCAGCGCGGAATCGTCGATCAGCGTGCCACGCCCCGGGTTCAGGATCATCGCACCGCGCGGCAACATGGCCAGCGTTTCGCCGTTCAGGATATTCTCGGTCTCCGGCGTGTGCGGCAAAAGCAGCACCACGATCTGCGCGCCCTGCAACGCCTCGGCCAGGCCCGCGTCACCCGAAAGACACCTGATACCATCAATCTGCTTTTGCGTCCGGCTCCAGCCCGTCACCGGAAAGCCCAGCCCCGCCAGCGCCTGCCCGCAGGCCCGCCCCAGCGCGCCCAGCCCCAGGATCGTGACCGGCCGTTCCTGTGCCACCGGCGGTGAATAGCTGCGCCATTTGCCATCCTGGCCATGAATGTGCAGGTCCATTCCAAGGTGCATCCGCAGCGTGTGGCCCACCACCCATTCGACCATGCCCTGGGTCAGCCCCTCATCATCGACCATTCGGCACAAAGGCTGGGTCAGCGTGTCGTTGCCCACCACGTTCTCGACCCCGGCCCACAGGTTCAGCACGGCCTTGCAGCGCGTGTAGGGAGTGAAATCCTGCACGTCGGAATTGGGCGCGTAGACAATGTAATCGACCACCTCGGGCGAGAATTCGGTGCGCAGGTCGGCCTCGATCCCGGCGGCCTCAAGGGCCGCGTTCAGCGGGTCTTCGTAGTCTTCCCACTTTTCCGCGCGGGCGGCGAACAACACGTTGACTGTCATGAATTACCTCGGTTTGTGAACATGGGCGCTTTGCATCAGGCCGAACGCGGCCATCAGCACCATCATCGCCGAGCCACCATAACTGACCAGCGGCAAGGGCACACCCACAACCGGCGCCAGCCCCATGACCATCGACATGTTCACGGCAAAGAACAGGAAAAAGGTCAAGGCAACACCCAGCGTCAGAAGCGAGGAAAACCTGTCGCGGTTGTTCAAGGCCGAAATGACGCAAAACACGATGATCAGCGTGTAAAGCACCAGCAACGATACCGCGCCGACGAAACCGAACTCCTCGGCCAGCGTGGTAAAGATGAAATCGGTGTGCTTTTCGGGCAGGAAGTTCAGACGGCTTTGCGTGCCCTGCATGAACCCCTTGCCGCTCCAACCACCCGAGCCAAGCGCGATCTTGGACTGGGTGATGTGATACCCGGCATCCAGCGGATCCTGACCCGGATCAAGAAAGGTGTCGATGCGGCGATACTGGTAATCCTTGAGCAATTGCCAAGATGTGCCGCGCGACTGGAACACCGCCACGATCAGCCCCGCGCCCGCCGTGATCACGGCCGCGAAATAGGCCCAGTGAACGCCCGCAAGGAACATGATGCCGCCACCCGCCGCCAGCAGCAAAAGCGCGGTGCCCAGGTCGGGCTGGGCCAGCACCAGCCCCGTGGGCAAAAGGACGAAAAATACCGGCAGCGCCACCCACAACGGATGCGAGACCTTTTTCATCGGCAACCAGTCGTAATAGGCGGCAAGCAGCATCACCAGCGTGATCTTGGTCACCTCCGAGGGTTGCAGGCGCATGAACCCGAGGTCGATCCAGCGCTGCGCGCCCATGCCCACCTCGCCTATGAGTTCCACCGCCACCAAAAGCACAAGCGACAGGCCATAGGCCACCGCCGCCACGTTGCGCCAGAACCAGATGGGAACCATCGCCACGATGATCATCAGCACGAAACCGGCGCCAAAGCGTTTCATCTGCGGTTCGGCCCAGGGGCTGAAAGACCCGCCCGCCACCGAATACAGCATCAGGAACCCGATCGCCGCCACCGCCGCCAGCAAAAGCGCCACCGGCCAGTTCAGGTAAAGCAGCTTTCGCGGCCCGGCAGGCGTATATTTTACCGTGTATTCAAGATAGCTCATGCGCGGCTCTGCGCCTCGCGTTCGCGTGCCTCGCGCTCGCGTTGCAGGCGGTCCTGCAATGCCTTGGCGCGGCTGCGGTCGCTGGCCGGGTAGGCTTCGAGCGGGGGGGTATCGCCATACAGCGCCTGCAAGGTGATGTCGCGCGCGACAGGGGCTGCCACGCTTGACCCACCGCCGCCATGTTCAACGACAACGGCCACGGCGATCTTGGGTGCGTCATAAGGCGCGAAATTGACGAACAGCGCGTGATCGCGCCGATCCCACGGCAGATCCTCGTTGCGGGTAACCCCGCGCCGGCGTTCTTCGGCGGTGATGTTGCGCACCTGGCTGGTGCCGGTCTTGCCGGCCATTTGATACCCTTCGGCCAGGATGCGGCTGCCATAGGCAGTGCCGCGGCGGTGATTGCTGACCGCGTACATCGCCCGGCGCACCTGGCGCAGGTTGCCGGGATCAAGGCCCAGGTCGTCGCCGTGGCCGCTGGGCTGCTCGACCCCGTCGATCGACTTGATAAGCCGCGGCGTCACCGCCCGCCCGGTGGCCAGCCGCGCACTCATCACCGCCAGTTGCATCGGCGAAGCCAGAACGAAGCCCTGCCCGATCGACGCATTGACCGTATCGCCGATCACCCATTCCTGGCCGAACCGTTCGCGCTTGTAGTCGCGGGTGGGCGCAACCCCCGCCTTGACCGATGACATCGGCACGTCAAAGGCAACGCCAAGCCCCAACCGCCGCGCCATGTCGGAAATCTTCTCGATCCCGACCTTCAGCGCAAGGTCGTAGTAATAGACATCGCAGCTTTGGCTAAGCGAATCGCGCAGATCCATGCTGCCGTGGCCCGCGCGTTTCCAGCAGTGAAAGCGGCGGTCGGACACTTCGAGATGGCCGGGGCAGTAAACCGTGTCCTCGGGCGTGACGATCCCCGCCTCGAGCGCGGCAAGCGCCGTGACCATCTTGAAGGTCGATCCGGGCGGGTAAAGCCCCTGCACCGTCTTGGGCACCAGCGGGCGATACTTGTTCTCGATCAGCGCCGAGTAATCGGTCGACGAGATACCCCGCACGAAAAGGTTGGGGTCATAGCTGGGGGCCGAGGCCACGGCCAGCAGATCGCCGGTTTCGCAATCCATGACAACCGCCGCGGCGCTTTCGGTGGCCAGCCGTGCCTGCGTGTATTCCTGCAGGGCGCTGTCGACGGTCAGTTGCAGGTTCACACCGGCCTCGCCCTCGCGGCGGTCAAGCTCGCGCATGACCCGGCCCGCGGCGTTGACTTCGACCCGCTTGATACCGGCCCGCCCGCGCAGGATTTCTTCGGCCTTGGCCTCGACCCCGACCTTGCCGATCTGGAAGCGCGGGATGCGCAGCAACGGGTCTGGGTTCTCGATCTGCTCAAGGTCGAAACTGCTGACCGGGCCGACCCGACCAACCACGTGGGCGTAATCGAGACCGCGCGGGTAATGGCGGCTCAGCCCCACTTCGGGGGTGATTCCCGGCAACGCGGGGCCGTTCACCGCAACCTTCGACAGATCCTCCCACGAGACGCGATCGACGATGGTCACCGGCGTGTCGCCGCGCACCTCGTCGATGGTGGTGCGCACACGGTCGACATCCTCGGGGGCCAGATCGATCAGCGCGGCGAGGCGGCGCAGCACCAGGTCGGGGTCGCCCGTATCCTCGGGCACCATTGTGATGCGATAACTCGGCACGTTTTCCGCGATCACCCGGCCATTGCGGTCGAATATCTGCCCGCGCGCCGGCGGGATCAGGCGGATGTTGATGCGGTTTTCCTCGGCCAGCAGGCGGAACTGGTCGGCCTGCTCGACTTGAAGATGGCGCATCCGCAACCCCAGCACCCCGATAAAGGCCGCCTGTGCGCCGCCCAGCATAAGTGCCCGCCGCGTCATGCGCCGCACGCTGTGCTGGTTGTCTTTCGGGTTGCGCCTCATGTCCGGTTCCCCAGGGTATCGACCTCGCCGGGGGTGGATTTGCGCAGCCCCAGCACCGCCCAGGATAGCAGAACCACCAAGGGATAGACCAGAACCGAGCCCAGCACCTGGATCAGCGCCAGCGACAGTGGCGGCTGCGGCACGACGAACAGCGCGGCCGCCAGGCGGTAGGTCAAGAATACGCCCGCCAGCACGATGGCGACGGTGACCCATTCCATCATGAAAGGTTGGTCGCGCAGGCTGCGTGTCTGACGCTTGAGCGTTTCGGCCCCCGCCAGCGCCAGCGCCGCGCCCAGTCCGGGCGGACGCTGAAACAGGAAATCGGCCAGCAGCATCAGCACCGCGATCGCCAGCGCCGGCACGTATTCCGGGCGCCGGACCGCCCAGGCAAAGGTCAGGCACAGCAGGTAAGCGGGCGGCGCCAGCCGGCGCGGCGTGAATTCCAGCGGCATCAATTGCAACAGGATCAGAAAAAGCCCCAGCCCCAGGTAGGCCGCGCGCATGGACCAGAGCCGCCAGGAAGACGGATCACTCATCGCCGGCACTCGCTGACCCGGCGGCGTTGGCCTCGCTCATCGGCTCGGCGGCGCCTTCGTTCACCGGCACGGCGGCGCCCTCGTTCATCGGCACAACCAGCCCGCCCGGATCGGTCAGAACCTCGGTGCCCGGGTTGCGCAGCACCCGCAGGAATTCCAGCCGCTCGTAATCCGCCGCCAGCCGCACCCGCAGCCGCCCGCCTGGGTCTTCGGCCACCTGGCCGATCAGCAGCCCGGCGGGAAACACCCCGCCATCACCGGCGGTCACCACGCGGTCACCCGGGCGCACGACATCGCGGTTTTCCACGAAACTGATGGGCGGGGCTGCCGTGTTGTCGCCCTGCACCAGCGCGCGTTGGCCCGAGGGCTGGATGATCGCGGGAATCCGGCTGGCGCTGTCGGTCAGCAGGATCACGCGCGCGGTATTTTCGCCCACGCCCGAAATGCGCCCCACCAACCCGATGCCATCCATCGTGGCCCAGCCATCCACGATACCGTCGCGCGCGCCCACGTTCAGCACCACAGATTGCCGGAAGGGGCTGCCGCTATCGGCCAGAACGACGCCGGTCACATGGGTCAGGCGCGGGTTCAGCCGCACCTTGTTCAGGTCCATCAGGCGGGCGTTTTCCTGTTCCAGTTGCAACGCCGCCTCTTTCCAGGCTTTCATCTGCTGCAATTCGCGGCGCAATTCCTGGTTTTGCTCGACCACGCGCTGGTAGCTTTGGAAATCGCGCGCCAGGTTGACCGTGGCGGTCAGGGGTGTCAGCACCCATTCGAAATTCGGAACCACCGCGTCGGTGATCTGCGCGCGGATACGCTCGACGCGTGGGCTGTCGATTCGCCACACCAGGAAAACCCCAAGCAGGCACAGAATCAGAACCCCTGTCAGCAACCGCCGCAGGGGACCGACATAATCCTCGTCTCTGGTCCGGTCCTTCGCCAAGATACCCCCTTGTTCAAAAGGTGGGCGCGTCAGCTATCGTAGTCAATCGCGTGGCGCAGCTGCTTTTCGTATTCCAGCGCCTTGCCGGTGCCCAGCGCCACGCAATTGAGCGACTCGTCGGCGATGCTGACGGCCAGGCCGGTCGATTCGCGCAGCGCCAGGTCCAGGTCGCCCAACAGCGCCCCACCCCCGGTCAGCATCACGCCACGGTCGACGATATCGGCCGCCAGGTCGGGCGGCGTGGCCTCAAGCGCGGTCATCACCGCTTCGCAGATCTGCTGCACCGGCTCCGACAGCGCCTCGGCAACCTGTGCCTGGGAAATCTCGGTCTCCTTGGGCACGCCGTTCAGCAGGTCGCGCCCGCGGATCTGCATGCTGCTGCCGCGCCCGTCATCGGGCATGCGCGCGGTGCCGATGCTGGTCTTGATACGCTCGGCGGTGGATTCGCCCACCAGCAGGTTTTGCTGGCGGCGCAGGTAGTTGATGATCGCCTCGTCCATGCGGTCGCCGCCCACCCGGACCGAGCGCGCGTAAACAATATCGCCCAGCGAAAGCACCGCAACCTCGGTCGTGCCGCCACCTATGTCGACAACCATGTTGCCCGTGGGGTCGGTGATCGGCATGCCCGCGCCGATGGCCGCCGCGATGGGCTCGGCGATCAGGCCCGCCCGGCGCGCGCCCGCGCTCAACACCGATTGGCGGATGGCCCGCTTTTCCACCGGGGTCGCGCCATGCGGAACGCAGACGATGATCTTGGGCTTGGAAAAGGTCGACCGCTTGTGAACCTTGCGGATGAAATGCTTGATCATCTCTTCGGCCACGTCGAAATCGGCGATCACGCCATCGCGCATGGGGCGGATCGCCTCGATGCTGCCGGGCGTGCGGCCCAGCATCAGCTTGGCATCCTCACCCACGGCCAGAACCTTTTTCTGACCATCCTTGACGTGATAGGCCACAACCGAAGGCTCCGACAGGATGACACCGCGCCCCTTGACGTAGACAAGGGTGTTGGCGGTGCCAAGGTCGATGGCCATGTCGGAAGAGAACAGGCCGGGCATCTTGTCGAAAATTGACATCTTTGGTGGTGTCCCCGGGGTGGCGTGGGTGAAAGAATGTTTAAAAGGCCCGCGACTCTGAAGCCCGGGCCGGCTCTCCTTATAAGTAGGACAGGCTGTCAGGAAAAGGCCCCCACGTGATCAAATCAGCGCCATTCCGCCACAAGCCCGCTGCGGCAGGCTGTCGCCGCTGCCCAAACTTTCCCGTGCAATGCCTTATTGTTGCCCATAAACGTTGTAATACCCGGTCCTGATCCGACATAATATCGGGTATCATGATCAATGCCGCGGTATGGCTTTCCCCGACACAAGGGACATGATGCCAGAGCAGCCCCCGGAGCCTCGATGATCGAGTTCGACAATGTCAGCAAGTCCTTCTGGACGGGCACCCAGCGCAAGGTGATCCTCGACAAGGTCTCCTTTCGGGTGGAGCTTGGCAATTCGCTTGGCATCCTGGCCCCCAACGGCACCGGCAAGACGACGGTTATCAACATGATGGCCGGCCTGGAAAAACCCGACGAGGGCACGATCAGGCGCGAGGCCAAGATCAGCTTTCCGCTGGGGTTCATGGGCGGGGTGATCAACAAGATCTCGGCGGTGGAAAACAGCCGGTATATCGCACGCCTCTACGGGCTCGACCCCGATTATGTCGAGGCGTTCTGCCGCTGGATGTGCAACCTCGATGAATATTTCGATCAACCGCTTGGCACCTACTCGTCGGGGATGCGCGCGCGGTTTTCCTTCGCGTTGATGCTGGCGCTCGATTTCGACATCTACCTGATCGACGAGGGCATGCCCGGCTCGACCGACGTTGATTTCAATCGCAAGGCCAGCGAGATCCTGCAAGAGCGCCTGCGCACGACCACGGTCGTGATCGTGTCGCACCAACCCGAGACGTTGGAAAAGTTTGCCCGTAGTGCTGCCGTCCTGATGGGCGGTCAGTTGTACATGTTTGACACCTTGGAAGAAGCGAAACAGCTCTATGACTACGAAACCCAAGGCTAGAAAGTTCCGTATCCGGCGCAGCCACCCTGCCGCCACCGATGGCGCGGCGTTGCGCAAGGAAGACACAGCACCAGACCAGGGCCAGCCGGCCGACCGGGCGGCGCGCCCGCGGCCCACCACCGATGGCGTGCAGGCACAGCCGCGGCAACCCGCCGCCCCGTCCGGGCCAACCGCCCGCGAGGGGCAGGTCAGTTCGGCCCAGGAAATGAGCGTCGACGCCCAGATCGACGCGATCCGCCGCGAGGGGCTGACGGGGCGCCAACTGCGCATGGCCCGCCGCGTGGCCCAAAAGCACGGCCTCGCCCCGACATCCGATTTCGACGCCGTGCGCCTGCTGCGCGCCGCGGGCATTGACCCGTTCCAGCGCGCCACCATGCTGGAGTTGGTCGTCCCCGAGGGCGAACATGGCGACGGCCAGGGCAATGTGACACCGCAAAACGGGCTGCAGCTTGCCCAGAACAAGCTGCCCGCCGACCGCGTGCAATTGCCGCAAACCGTGCCCGCCGGCGGTAAGAATCTGCCTTCGACAGAGGTCAGCCCGGCCGAACGCCGCGCCAGTGAGATACGCAACATCCAGCGCGATATCGCCCGGCGCCGCCGTCGCCGGCTGGGGCTGCTGATCACGCGGCTGGCATTTTTCGTCTTCCTGCCGACGCTGATCTGCGGCTGGTATTTCTACCAGATCGCCACGCCGATGTACGCCACCAAGTCCGAATTCCTGGTCATGCAGGCCGACGCACAGGGCGGCGGCAGCGGCATCGGTGGCCTGCTGACCGGCACGCAATTCGCCACCAACCAGGATAGCATCGCCACGCAATCCTACCTGCAATCGCGCGACGCGATGCAACGGCTGGAGCAGGATATCGGTTTCAAATCGCATTTCAGCCAGGAATTCATCGACCCGGTGCAGCGCCTGGGCGAAAATGCCAGCGACGAAGCCGCCTACAAGATATACGAGGATAAAGTGAAGATCGGCTTCGACCCGACCGAGGGCGTGATCCGAATGGAGGTGATCGCCGCCGACCCCGCCGTCAGCGCCGATTTCTCGCGCCACCTGATCGACTATGCCGAGGATCGCGTTGACCAGCTGAGCCGCGAAAAGCGCGAAGACCAGATGCGCGACGCCCGCGAAAGCCTTGAAACCGCCAAGATAGAACGCCGCGAGGCACAAGAAAAACTGGTCGCCTTGCAGGAAAGCACGATCCTTGACCCGGAAGGCCAGATTGCCAGCATCCGCTCGCTGATCGGAACGCTCGAAGGGCAGTTGGTGGAAAAGAAACTGGAACTCAACAGCCAGCTTGCCAACGCGCGCCCCAACAGCGCCAAGGTCGACAGCCTGCGCAGGGAGATCCAGTTGCTGGAAAGCGAGCTGGATGACCAAAACAGCCGCCTGACCGACGCCACCGCCGGCGAAAATTCGCTGGCGCAGAAAGCGGCGGCCATCCAGATGGCACAGGCCGATCTGGCCACCGCCGACATCTTTTTGCAATCCGCCCTGCAGAACATGAAACAGACCGAGCTTGAGGCGAGCCGCCAGGTGCGCTACCTCACCACCAGCGTTGAACCCGTGGCCCCCGATGACCCGACCTATCCGCGCAAGTTTGAAAACACGATCCTGGCCTTTTTGATATTCTCGGGAATTTACCTGATGATCTCACTCACCGCATCAATCCTGCGCGAACAGGTGTCCTCGTGATCGGGGTGGAAATCGGCCCGCTGCGTGTCGCCAACGATGCCCCGCTGACCGTGATCGCCGGTCCGTGCCAACTGGAATCCGCCGACCATGCCCAGATGATTGCCGGCACGATGAAACAGGCGTGCCAGGCCGTCGGCGCGCAATTCATCTTCAAGGGCAGTTTCGACAAGGCCAACCGCACCTCGCTGACGGGCAAGCGCGGCCTGGGGATGGACAAGGGCTTGCAGGTGCTCGACAGCGTCAAGCGCGCGCTGGATGTGCCGGTGCTGACCGATATCCACGACATTGCCCAATGCGCCCCTGTGGCCGAGGTGGCCGACGTGCTGCAGATCCCGGCCTTCCTGTGCCGCCAGACCGACCTGCTGATCGCTGCCGGCGAAACCGGCGCGGCGATCAACATCAAGAAGGGGCAATTCCTGGCGCCGTGGGACATGGCCAACGTCGCCGAAAAGGTGGCCAGCACGGGCAACACCCGCATCCTTCTGACCGAGCGGGGGGTTTCGTTCGGCTACAACACGCTGGTGGCCGACATGCGCTCGTTGCCGCAGATGGCGCAAACCGGCTACCCGGTGGTGATGGATGCCACCCACGCGGTGCAGCAGCCCGGCGGGCTTGGCGGCGCCTCGGGCGGCAAGCGCGAATTTGCCCCCGTCATGGCCCGCGCGGCCGTGGCCGTTGGCGTGGCTGCGGTGTTCATCGAAACCCACCAGGACCCTGACACCGCCCCAAGCGACGGGCCCAACATGATCCGGCTGGATGACATGCCCGCGCTGCTGGACATCCTGATGCAGATTGACCGCATCTCCAAGGCCAACCCCATCTCAATTTGATTCGAACCGTTCCAAGAGATTGCCATGACCAAACCTTTGCCTACCGTCACGCCCAACACCTGGGAATTCCTGCGCGACGCCATGATCGCACCCACCGGATTCCGCGAATACGACGCGCGCTGGAAATACCCCGATGAAATCAACCTGCCCGGCATGACGGCGCTGGGCCTCGGGCTGGGCACGCAGATCCGCGCGCGCGGCATCGACCCCGTGATCGCCGTGGCCAACGATTACCGCGACTATTCGCTGGCGATCAAGAACGCGCTGATCCTCGGGCTGATGCAGGCAGGCATACAGGTCAAGGATATCGGCCCGGCCCTGTCGCCCATGGCCTATTTCGCGCAATTCCACCTGGATGTGCCCGCTGTGGCCATGGTCACGGCCAGCCACAACCCCAACGGCTGGACCGGCGTGAAAATGGGCTTTGAGCGCCCGCTGACCCACGGCCCCGACGAAATGGCCGAGCTGCGTGACATCGTGCTTGAAGGGCGCGGCCAGCCCGCCCCCGGCGGCAGTTACGAATTCGTCGATGGCGTGCGAGAGGCGTATCTCGATGACCTGGTCGGCGACTTCACGATGACGCGCAAGCTGCGCGTCGTCTGCGCCACCGGCAACGGCACCGCCAGCGCCTTTGCGCCCGAACTGTTCAGGCGGATCGGGGTCGAGGTGATCCCGTCGCATAACGACCTCGACTACACGTTCCCCAATTACAATCCAAACCCCGAAGCCATGGAAATGCTGCATGACATGGCCAAAACGGTAAGGGAGTCCGGCGCCGATTTCGCGCTGGGTTTCGATGGGGATGGCGACCGCTGCGGCGTGGTCGATGACGAGGGCGAGGAAATCTTTGCCGACAAGGTGGGCGTCATCATGGCGCGCGACCTGTCCAAGCTTTACCCCAACAGCACCTTCGTGGCCGATGTGAAATCAACCGGGCTGTTCGCCTCGGACCCCGAGTTGAAGAAGAACGGCGTCACGGCGGATTACTGGAAAACCGGGCACAGCCACATGAAGCGCCGGGTCAAGGAAATCGGCGCGCTGGCCGGGTTCGAGAAATCGGGCCACTACTTCCTGGCCGAGCCTGTGGGCCGCGGCTATGACTGCGGGATGCGCGTTGCGGTGGAAATCTGCAAGCTGATGGACCGCAACCCCGACATGTCCATGTCGGACCTGCGCCGCGCCCTGCCGCAAACCTGGTCAACCCCCACCATGTCGCCCTATGCCGCGGATACCGAGAAATACGATATCCTCGACCGGCTGGTGGACAAGCTGGTCGCCATGCACGAGGCGGGCGAGACGATCGCCGGACGCGCCATCAAGGAAGTGGTGACGGTGAACGGCGCGCGCGTGATCCTCGACAATGGCAGCTGGGGTCTGGTGCGGGCATCGTCGAACACGCCGAACCTCGTGGTGGTCTGCGAAAGCAGCGAAAGCGATGACGAGATGCGCGCGATCTTTTCCGATATCGACGCGGTGATCCGCACCGAGCCCGGCGTCGGCGCCTATGACCAGACGATCTGAGCGCTGACCGGGCCAAGCACCGGCACACCATTGATGGCCGCGCGGTTTTCGACACGAACCGCGCGGTTTTTCATCTGCGGGCCCTCCTGCCCCGGAAAACGGGCATGAAGGGCAGTTTTCGCGTTGATCTTTCGTCAGGAACCGCGTGGTTAACCGGCGGTATCGCGCGGTTTTCGTCAACGATCTGGCAGGAACCGCGCGGCATCCCGACAATCTCGCGCGGTCATCCGAATCCAGGCCGAAACCGCGCGGTCGTGCCCGGCCTCAGGCCGCGATCAGCCCACGCCCCTTCAACAGCGCCTCGACCCCCGGCAAGCGCCCCCGGAACCGTTCGTAAAGCTCGGCCGCCTCGACCGAACCGCCGGTAGAAAGAATGTTGTTTTCCAATGCCTTGGCCGTCGCCGCATCAAAGGCATCACCAGCCTCGCGAAAGGCTTGGAACGCGTCGGCATCCATCACCTCGGACCACATGTAGCTGTAATATCCGCTGGAATACCCGTCGCCCGAGAATACGTGCGCGAAATGCGGCGTCGCGTGGCGCATCGCAATGGCCCGCGGCATCCCGATTTCTTCAAGGATTTCAGACTGTTTCTGCATCGGGTCGGCCGGCGGCGGACCGCTGTGAAACTCCAGGTCGACAAGCGCCGAGGCCACATATTCCACCGTCTGGAACCCCTGGTCGAAATTCGCCGCCTCCAACACCTTGTCCAGCATTTCCGCAGGCATCGGTTCGCCGGTTTCGACATGGGTTGCGAACTCGCGCAGAACCTCGGGCACTTCCAGCCAATGTTCGTAAAGCTGGCTGGGCAATTCAACGAAATCGCGTGCGACCGAGGTGCCCGAGATCGATTCATAGGTCACGTTCGACAGCATCTGGTGCAGCGCGTGGCCGAACTCGTGAAACAAGGTGCGCGCGTCATCATAGCCAAGCAGCGCCGGATCACCCTTGGCAAAGTTGCACACGTTGATAACCACCGGCGCCTGGTCATGCGGGAATTTCGCCTGCCCCCGCATCGCCGAACACCACGCGCCCGAACGTTTCGAGCCGCGCGCAAAGTAATCGCCGATGAAAATGGCCATGTGCCGCCCATCGCGGGTGACTTCCCAGGCGCGGCAATCAGGGTGGTAGAGTGGTATGTCCAGCGGCGAAAACTCCAACCCGAACAATCGATTGGCGCAGGTGAACGCGGCCTCGATCATCCGGTCAAGTTGCAGGTATGGCTTGAGCTGCGCCTCATCCAGGTCATGCTCGGCCTGGCGGCGCCGAGCGGCGTAGTAATGCCAATCCCAAGGCTCCAGCGGGCCGGTGAACCCGTCTTCGTGCAGCATGTTTTCCAAGATGGCGGCATCGGCCAGGGCCTGCGCGCGGGCCGGCGACCACACCGCCATCAGCAGGTCGCGCACCGCCTGCGGCGTTCCGGCCATTTCGGTTTCCAGCTTGTAATGGGCGAAATCGTCATACCCGAGCAGCGCCGCGCGCTCTTTGCGCAACGCCAGAATTTCAGCCGCGATGGCGCGGTTGTCGGTCTGGCCGCCACGCCCCCCGCGCGAGGTAAACGCCCGCCACACCGTTTCGCGCAGATCGCGCCGGGGCGAGCTTTGCAAAAATGGCGTCGCCAGCGAACGCGACGTGGTGAGCACCGGCCCCGCCAGCCCCTTTTCGCGCCCCGCTTCGCGCGCCGCGACAACCAGGTAGGCCGGCAGCCCCTCAAGGTCTGGATCGGACAGTTCCAGGTACCACTCGCGCTCGTCCGCCAACAGGTTCTGCGTGAACTCCGTACCTAGAACGGCAAGGCGCGACTTGATTTCCGTCATGCGCTCGGCCTCGACCCCGTCCAGCGCGGCACCGGCGCGCACGAAACCCCGCCGCGTCAGCATCAGAACCCGCGCCTGTTCATCGCCCAGGCCCAACGCGTCGCGCTCTTGCCACAGGGTTTCAATCCGCTGGAACAGCACCTTGTTTCCGGTGATCTCGGCGGAATGGGCCGCCAAACGCGGTGAAAACTCGCGCTGCAACGCCTCGCGCGTTTCGGTGCTGTCGGCCCCGGCGACGGTAAAGAACGTGCCCAACACCCGGTCCAACAGCTTGCCCGCGGCCTCCATCGCCTCGATCGTGTTGGCGAATGTGGGCGGTTCGGGGTTATCGGCGATGGCCGCAATCTCATCCTTGTGCGCGGTCAGCGCCGCCTCGAAGGCGGGCAGGAAATCATCATCGGAAATCCGGTCAAAGGGCGCGATCTGAAACGGCGTGTCCCAGTCTTGCAGCAACGGGTTCGTCATGGGCTCGTCTCCTCGGGCTTGGGCCCGCAAACGGGGCAATCGGCGCGTTTTTTCAAGGTAATGCGCCGCGTTTCGGAATAAAGCGCATCATGGATCATCATGGCCCCGCGCAGCACCGCACCCGCGCCGGTGATCAGCTTCACCGCCTCGCCAGCCATCATCGTACCGATCATGCCCGGCAGGGGCGAAAACACCCCCGCCTCGGCGCAAGAGGGCGCCAGCCCCGGCGCGGGCCTCTCGGGGAATATACAGCGGTAGCAGGGCGTATCATGGGCGGTGTCGTAAATGGTCAACTGCCCCTCCCATTGCGACAGCGCGCCCGAGATCAAAGGCTTGCCCAGCTCATGCGCAACCTCGTTGGCAAGGTAGCGGGTGTCAAAATTGTCGGTACCGTCAAGGATCACGTCATATTCGGCAAACAGGTCGCGCGCGATATCGGGTGCCAGGCGACGGTTGTAGGGCCGCACCGTGACAAAGGGGTTGAGCGCCGTAATCGCGGCCTGGGCCGAGAACACCTTGGGCATACCGATGCGCTCATCGGTGTGAATGACCTGCCGTTGAAGGTTGCTGCCATCCACCGTGTCATCGTCGATCACGCCGATGGTGCCCACCCCGCTTGCCGCCATGTACAAAAGCGCAGGGCTGCCAAGCCCGCCGGCGCCTATCACCAGGACGCGCGCATTCTTGAGCTTGCGCTGACCGGGGCCGCCGATTTCGCGCAGGACGATGTGGCGCGCATAACGACCAAGCTCGGTTTCCGAGAACAGGCCAACGGCCTGGGGCGCGGGCGGTTCGGGCGAACCGTCGGCCCGCACACGCAACCAGCGCAACCCCTGCCGATAGACCACGATCAACGCCGCCGCACCGGCCAACAGCAACCACGGGGCCGCCGTGTCGCCCGTGGCCAACCGCAACGGATGGTCCTCGGGCAGGATCAGGTGCACCAGCACAACGCTCATCCAAAGCACGCCGATCATGCCCCAACGCATGCGCCGCGGGGTGCCCATCATCACGCCGATCCCCCACAGGGCGGCCGCCATCACAAGGACAAGGGCCATCAATCCCGCCCGGTCGAGCCGAAGCCGCCCGCGCCCCGTCCGGTGTGGTCCAGATCGTCGACCAGCGCAAAACCCGCCTGCACCACCGGCGCCACCACCATCTGCGCGATGCGGTCGCCATGGGCGATGTGAAAGGGCGCATCGCCCGCGTTCATCACGATCACGCCCAGCGGCCCGCGATAATCGCTGTCGATCGTGCCGGGCGCGTTTGGCAGGGTGATCCCGTGCTTGAGGGCAAGGCCCGAACGCGGCCGCACTTGCACCTCGTATCCGGCGGGTATCGCCAGCCGAAGGCCGGTGGGCACCAGTGCCCGCGCACCGGGGGCCAAAGTCACGCCATCGCGCGTGCCGGGCGGAAAGTTCGCGCGCAGGTCGGCCCCGGCCGATCCCTCGGTTTCATACCCGGGCAGCGGCAGGGCGCGATCGGCCTCCTCCGTCCATGTCAGTTGAACCATCACCATTTGCGCGCCAGTTCCCTCATCTTGTCCATAATCCCATGCGACAGGTATCTGACCTACCCACCAAGCGCCTCGGCCATGCGTTGTGCCAAGCGGGCGGCCACGTCGTCCTTGGTCATGCGTGGCCAATCCTCGACAGCGCCTTCGGTCACGATATGCACCGTGTTCTCGGCCCCGCCAAAGGTGCCGGTGCCCTCGGACACGTCATTGGCCACGATCCAGTCACAGCGCTTGCGCGCACGCTTGGCCTGCGCGTTGGCCACCACGTCATCGGTCTCGGCGGCAAACCCCACAACCAGTTCGGGCCGGCCTGCGCCCATCTGGGCGACTGTGGCCAGGATGTCGGGGTTTTCCGCAAAGTGCAGGGCGGGCATCTTGCCCGCCGTCTTTTTCATCTTCGATCCGGCCACTTCGGCCACGCGCCAATCGGCGACGGCGGCGGCAAACACCGCCGCGTCGGCGGGCAAGGCAGCCTGCACGGCATCCAGCATTTCACGCGCGGTGGTCACGGGCACGACCTGCACACCCGGCGGAGGCGGCACGCGGCCCGGCCCGGTGACAAACACCACCTCGGCCCCCAGATCCACCAGCGCGCGGGCCAGCGCGGTGCCTTGTGCACCGGACGAATGGTTCGAGATATAGCGCACCGGATCAATCGGTTCGCGCGTGGGCCCCGAGGTGACGATCACCCGCTTGCCCGCCAATGGCCCTTGGCCCACCGCGCGCTCGATTGCGGTGACGATTTCCAGCGGTTCGGCCATGCGGCCAGGGCCGTATTCGCCACAAGCCATGTCACCGTCATCCGGGCCGACGAAGGCGACGCCATCGGCCTGCAACTGGGCAAGGTTTCGCCGGGTGGCGGGGTGCTGCCACATCCGCACGTTCATCGCCGGCGCGCACAGCACCGGCGTGTCGGTCGCCATCAGCAGCGTCGTGGCCAGGTCGGTGGCCAACCCGGCTGTCATCTTGCCCATCAGGTCGGCCGTGCAAGGCGCAACCACCACCAGGTCGGCCACCCGGCTTAGCTGGATGTGGCCCATCTCGGCTTCCTTGGTCAGGTCGAACAGGTCGCGGTGCACCTCTTCGCCGGCCAGCGCTGCAACCGAAAGCGGCGTCACGAATTCTTCGGCCGCTCGGGTCATGACAGGCGTCACCGAGGCGCCGCGTTCGCGCAAGCGGCGGATCAGGTCGAGGCATTTATAGGCCGCGATCCCGCCGCCGACGATCAACAGGATGCGTTTTCCGACAAGCATGGCCCCTCCACGGCTTGGTTCGACACAGTGTTACGGGGCCGGCGGGGTAACATCAATCCTTGGCAAACGCGGCACAGGGGTCATCGCGCGGGGTGGCGGGGGCGTCGATCACCTTGTCGAACTGCCCAGCAATCCGGCCATCCTCGGATTGGCCGAGGGTAAACAGGCTGACATCGGGCCGCGCCGCCGACAGGTAGACGGGCACGCCCCAATCGGCGCGGGCGTGACCATTGCCGGTGATCACCACCACCGGCCCGCCGGTTTCTTCCAATGCCTGCAAGGCCGTGCGCGCCAGTACCGCGTCACGCAAGCGCTGCAGATCGACCATCTTGGGCAACGCGCTGTCTGGCAAAGCGTCGCAATGTGCAGCCGCCTGGAATTCAAGCCGCGCCTGCAACCGTGCCTCGGGCAGCGGATCAGACAGGCCAAAGGTATCGGCATCGGGGCCGAAACTTTGCACCACGCCCGAGCCGAACGCCGCGCGGGCGGCCTCGCGGGGGACCGCCGCACCATAGACCCGCGCCTTGGGCGCGGCGGTGAAAATCGGGTGATACATTGTGAAATCGGGCCACCCGGACGCCGCCCAATCCAGCGCCGCGCCCAGCGCGTCGGCATCGCCGCGAATATCCGGCGTCACCCGTTCCGCCTGATCTGGCGTCAGCATCTCGAACACCAGTGCCGAAGGGGCAATTCGCGCGGTCCACTCTGCCTGCGTTTCGTGATGGGACGGGTTGTCGTGAATTTCACCCAGGATAACGATCCGGGCGTCGGATGCACCTTGAGCCGCCAGTGGTGGCGCAAGCAGACTCAGGGCGAGGACCAGGTATTTCATGCGAGAAAGGCTTGCACCTCTTTCGACTGTCCTTCCAGCCTTTTGCGCATTTTCTGGAATGCCGCAGCCTCAAGCTGGCGCACCCGCTCTTTCGACAGGCCCAGCTCGTTGCCCAGCGATTCCAGCGTGCGTGACTCGTCCTTCAGCTTTCGCTCGGTCACTATGAACCGCTCACGCTCATTCAGCGACGACAGGGCTTCGACCAACCAACTGCGTAATGTTTCGGTGTCATGCTCGTTCTCCACGATCTCGGATGCGTGTTCGCCATCATCAACGATGGTGTCGATCCATTCCCGGCCCTCATCTTCGGTCGATTGCGTCGCGTTGAGCGAGAAATCCGAGCCCGAAAGACGCCCCTCCATCATCTCGACATCGTGCAGCGGCACGCCGATCTCGGTTGCGATGGTCTGGCGCATCTGGTGGCGATCCAGTTCTTCGCCGCGGGCCAGCGCCTCGCGCTCAAGCCGGGCCTGAACCCGGCGCATGTTGAAAAACAGCGATTTCTGGCTGCTGGTCGAGCCGGTGCGCACCATTGACCAGTTCCGCATCACGTAATCCTGGATCGATGCCTTGATCCACCAGACCGCATAGGTGGAAAAGCGCACGCCACGGTCGGGGTCAAACTTGTCGGCAGCTTTCATAAGGCCCAGGCTGGCCTCTTGAATAAGGTCGCCCATGGGCGCGCCGTAGCGGCGAAATTTCGACGCCATCGAAATGGCAAGCCGCATGTAGGCCGTGATCAGTCGGTGGAGCGCCTCTTCGTCGCGCTGATCGCGCCATGCATAGGCCAGCTTCAGCTCGGTTTCGGCGTCAAGAAGTTCGGCCTTCATCGCAACCCGCGACAAGGACATGTCCTGCGGTGCATCGAGTGCCATGATAAAACCCCCAGTCTGTTGAGGTGCCACCATGGCACCCTTCCTACTTTTTTTGACTTCCAACCGGTGGTACGAGCCTTGAAGATGAGCGGATCAAAAAAAGACACATCGGCAATGCTTCCTTCCTTGACGCTGGTGCTGGGCGGGGCCGCATCGGGCAAATCGGCCTATGCCGAGAAACTTGCCGAACAAACCGCGCCGCACCGGACCTATCTTGCCACGGCCCGACCGGGCGATGATGAAATGGCACACCGTATTGCCGCCCACAGGGCGCGCCGCGGCGCGGGATGGCACACGGTCGAGGCCCCGCTTGACCCCACCGACGCGCTGCAGGCGGCGGATGGCGTGGTTTTGTTCGATTGTGCCACGATGTGGCTTAGCAATCACCTGTTGGCTGATCACGATGTCGGCATGGCAACGAACCGGCTGATTTCCGCCGTTCTCGCTTGCCCCGCCCCTGCGATCGTCGTCAGCAACGAACTGGGCCTGTCTATCGTGCCGGAAAACGCGCTGGCGCGCCGGTTCCGGCAGGCGCAGGGTGAACTGAACCAGCGGTTGGCAGCCGAAGCCGGGCTGGTGGTCTTCGTTGCGGCGGGCCTGCCCATGGCGCTGAAGGGCACCCTCCCATGAGCCGCTTTTTCTGGGTGCGGCACGGGCCGACCCATGCGAAATCCATGGTCGGCTGGTCCGACCTGGCCGCCGATCTGTCGGACACCGCGGCACTGACCCGGCTGAACCGTGCCTTGCCGAGCGATGCGCTGGTGATCTCGTCCGACCTGGTGCGCGCCACGGCCACGGCCGACGCCATATCGGGCACGCGCCCGCGCCTGCCCCACGACCCGGACCTGCGCGAGATGCATTTCGGCGCATGGGAGTTGCAGCGCTTTGACGAGGTCGAGGACCAGACCCTTATCCGCGCCTTCTGGGAACGCCCCGGCGATATACGCCCGCCGGGCGGTGAAAGCTGGCACGACCTTTCCGCGCGGGTGGATCGGGCGGTGGCACGGCTTTTGGCCGCCCACCCCGGTCGGGACATCGTGGCGGTGGCGCATTTCGGCGTGATCCTGACGCAGTTGCAACAGGGGCTGAAGGTCGGGGCCTACGAGGTGTTCGGCCACAAGATCGACAACCTTTCGGTGACGGAGCTGACGCGGCAGGATGCCGGCTGGCAGGTGGGCCGGATCAATCACAGCCCATGACAAGCCGCCACGAACCGGCCTTTTCCCCACCCCCTGCGCCAGATGACCGAGCGCCCAAAGGGGGGGGGCTGTCTGCCCCCCGTCCCCTGGCGGGGACTCCCCCCGAGGGTATTTCGGGCAAGAGGAAAACCGCGGCCTGCATTAACCATTCTTAAACCCTGCATAGGTTAGCTGCGGTAAGGGGGCGTTAACCTTGATGGGGGGTAAAGTCGCAGATGGTGGCACGCGCCTACACGGTGGCCTTCGAAGGGGTGACAGCCCGCACGGTCGAGGTACAATGCGCCGTCACGCCGGGCCTGCCCGCCTTTTCCATCGTCGGACTGCCCGACAAGGCGGTATCCGAGGCGCGCGAGCGCGTGCGCGCGGCTTTGTCGACCCTGGCCATCGCGCTGCCGTCAAAGCGCATCACGGTGAACCTGTCGCCCGCCGACCTGCCGAAAGAGGGCAGCCATTTCGACCTGCCCATCGCGCTGGCCCTGCTGGCGGCACTGGAGATCGTGCCCGCCGACGCGGCCGAGAGCACCACGGCCCTGGGCGAACTGTCGCTGGACGGATCGCTGGTGCCCGTGGTGGGGGCCCTGCCCGCCGCCATGTCGGCTGCCGAGGAGGACAGGCTGCTGTTGTGCCCCCAAGCCTCGGGCGCCGAGGCGGCCTGGGTGGGCGCGGCGCAGGTGATCGCGGCCCCCGGCCTGGCCGAGGTCGTGCGCCATTTCACTGGGCAGGCACCGTTGCCCCCTGCCGAACCGGGCGAAGTGCTTGATGCCCAGGGCACGCGCTGCCTGCGCGACGTGAAGGGCCAGGAACGCGCCAAGCGCGCGCTGGAAATCGCGGCCGCGGGCCGTCACCACCTTATGATGGTGGGGTCGCCGGGTTCGGGCAAATCGATGCTGGCCGCGCGCATCCCAGGAATCCTGCCGCCCCTGACCGCCCCCGAGGCGCTTGAAACCTCGATGATCCATTCGCTGGCAGGGCTACTCGATGCGGGTGGTATCAACCGCACGCGGCCCTTTCGCGAACCGCATCACACCGCCTCGATGGCGGCCATCGTGGGCGGTGGGCGCCGCGCCGGCCCGGGCGAGATAAGCCTGGCCCATAACGGGGTGCTGTTCATGGATGAGTTCCCCGAGTTCCCCCGCACTGTCCTGGAAACCCTGCGCCAGCCCATCGAAACCGGCGAAGTGATGGTCGCCCGCGCCAATGCCCACGTGAAATACCCCTGCCGTTTCATGCTGGTTGCCGCGGCGAACCCGTGCAAATGCGGCTACTTGTCCGACCCGGGCCGGGCCTGCTCGCGCGTGCCCAATTGCGGGGAGGATTACATGGGCCGCATCTCGGGGCCGCTGATGGACCGGTTCGATATTCGGATCGATGTGCCCCCGGTGGGATTCACCGATCTTGACCTGCCGCCAACGGGCGACGGCTCGGCCCAGGTGGCGGCGCGTGTGTCGGCGGCGCGGGCCGTACAGATCGCGCGCGGCGGGTTGAATGCCGATCTTGAGGGCAGCGTGCTTGACGACATCGCCGCACCGGACGCCGAGGGGCGCGCGCTGCTGACCCGCGTGGCGGAGCGGTTCGGCCTGTCGGCACGGGGGTACCACCGGGTGTTGCGCGTTGCGCGCACCATTGCCGACCTGGAAGGCAGCGATGACCTGCGCCATCCGCACGTGGCCGAGGCCGTCAGTTACCGCCTGTCGATGGCAGGTGCCGACGGATGAAACCGGCCGTGTTGGCAATGGCATCGCGCGCCTCGGGAAACCAGCCGTCGAATATCTGCCAGACATGCGGTGCGCCGGGCCAGAGTTCCAGTTGCACATCCGCACCGAAACCGCGCAGCCGGTCGGCCATGCGCGACGCGTCGTCGCGCAGGATTTCCTTGTCGGAGGCCTGCAACAGAACCGGCGGGCAGCCCGGGAAATCGGCAAAAAGGGGCGAGGCGCGGGGGTCGTCGGCGGGCGTGTCACCCAGGATCATCGCCGCCAGGTCATGCACGCGGTCGGCGGGGAAAAAGTGGTCGCTGCGGGCGTTTTCACGCACCGACCCGCCCGAGAAAGTCTGGTCGCAGAAGGGCGACCAGGCGAAACAGGCCATCGGCGGCTGACCCGCCTGGCACAGCCGAGCCAGAAGCGCCAGCGTGATGCCACCGCCCGCGCTGTCACCACCAAGGATGATATCGCAGGGCGCGTATCCAAGATCCAGAAGATGCGCGTGGGCGGCGACCGCGTCGTTCAACTGGGCGGGTACCGGATGTTCGGGCGCCAGCGCGTAGGCAGGCAGAAAGCTGCGCAATCCCGTCATCCGCGCCAGCCGCGCGACCATGCGCTTGTGGGTGTGCGGACTGCCCGCGAAATAGCCCCCGCCGTGCAGGTAAAGCAGAACCTTCCCGGTGACAGGCCCAGCCCGCGCCGAAACCCACAAGGCCCGCCGCGCGGTGCCATCCGCGCCCGTGTATTCGGTGGGGCGGTAAAGCGCGAAAGGCACGTTGCGGAAAAACACCCGCGCCGCGCGCTCCAGGTGGCGGCGCAGCGGCGCGGGGTCTTGTGCCCGCGCGTTGACCCCGCGCACCAGCGGGCGCATGGCGCCCGCCATGAGACGCATTCTAAGGCTCATGCCCGGCGAGCCTCGATCGCCTCCCAGATCTTGGCCGCGGCGTTGATCCCGTCGAAGCGTTCAAGCTCCTGTATGCCCGTGGGCGAGGTCACGTTGATCTCGGTCAGGTAATTGCCGATCACGTCGATACCGACGAATACCTGCCCCTTTTCGCGCAACAACGGCCCTATTGCCGCGCAGATCTCGCGGTCGCGGTCGCTCAACGCGACCTTCTCGGGCCGACCGCCCACATGCATGTTGGAACGGGTCTCCCCCTTGGCGGGCACGCGGTTGATGGCGCCGATCGGCTCACCATCGACCAGGATCACGCGCTTGTCGCCGGCACTTACATCGGGCAGGAATTTCTGCACGATCAGCGGCTCGCGCGAGAAACTGGTGAACAATTCATGGAGCGAGGTCAGGTTACGGTCGGATTCGGTGAGGCGGAACACGCCTGCGCCGCCATTGCCGTAAAGCGGCTTCAGGATCACGTCGCCGTGCCGGTCCTTGAACCGGCGTATCGTACCGAGATCCCGTGCGATGACGGTGGGCGGTGTCAGTTCGGGGAAATCGAGAACCAGCAGCTTTTCGGGGTAATTGCGCACCCAGAACGGGTCATTCACCACCAATGTACCGGGGTGGATGCGCTGCAGTAGATGCGTGGTGGTGATGTAGAACATGTCGAAGGGCGGGTCTTGCCGCAGCCAGACCACGTCGAACTCGGCCAGGTCCACCTCGGTCTCGTCGCCCAGCGTGAAATGGTTGCCCTTTTCGCGCCGCAGGGTCAGCGGCCAGCCACGCGCGGTGATACGTCCCTCTTGGTAGGACAGACGCTCGGGCGTGTAGTAAAACAGTTCGTGGCCACGGGCCTGCGCCTCTTCGGCGATACGAAAGGTGCTGTCGGCGTTGATGTCGATTGGACCGATCGGGTCCATCTGAAAGGCTATTTTCATGGGCCACCCCCTGCTTGCGTCACCTGTTTAATGACGCAAGCCGCGAGCAGAGGCAAATCAGAAGTCCCCGAAGGCGTTTTCAAGCACGCGCACGGCGCCCTGCTTGTCCACCACGGCCAGGTCGAAACGCATGGGTGTTAACGACCCCTCGGGCTGCGTTCCGGCGAATTCTTGCGCAGCCGTGCAGATACGCCCGACCTGGCGCTGCGACAGCGATGCAATCGCACGGTCGAAATCGCGCGCTGCCTTCACCTCGACAAAGACAAGGCCGGTTTCATCGCGCATCACCAGGTCGATTTCGCCCCCCTGGCCACGCCAGCGCCGCGCCAGCAGGCAAGCCCCGGCCTCGCGGTATAGACGCGCAACCCGGTCTTCGGCAGCCGCCCCCGCCAAATAGGCCCGTTGGCCACGGGCCCGACGCGCGGAAATCGGCTGGGCCAGTTGGGCGTGAGGGTCGAAATGCTGCGTCATGAGGTGTCCCGCTCCAATTTGAGGGCCAGTTGATAGACCTTGCGCCGTGGCAGCCCGGTTTCGGCACTGATCCGGTCGGCCGCGTCCCGCACAGAATGGTCTATCAGCGCCTCCTTAACCAAGCGTTCTAGATCATCTTCATTAACAGTTTCCGAATCCGCCCGGTCCACCAGCACCACGATTTCACCGCGCGGCGGTGTCTGGGCGCAGCCCTCGGCCAGTTCCTGCAGTGTTCCGCTGCGAATCTCCTCGAATTTCTTGGTCAATTCGCGGCACAACCGCGCCTCGCGCGCTGGCCCCAGAACCTCGGCCGCGTCACGCAGCATCGCGGCCACCCGCTTGGGCGATTCGTAGAATACGAGCGTTGCTGGCACATCGCACAGGCGCTTCAGCGCGGATTTCCGCTGACCGCTGGCATTGGGAAGGAACCCCTCGAACAGGAAACGGTCGGTTGGCAGCCCGGCAATGCTCAGCGCGGTGATCGCCGCCACCGGCCCAGGCGCTGCGGTTACCGGGTGGCCCGCGGCGCGCGCGGCGCGCACCAGATCGAATCCCGGGTCGGCGACCAGCGGCGTGCCCGCCTCGGACGCATAGAGAACGGCACGGCCTTCTTCCAGCCAGTGCAGCAATTTCGGGCGCATCCTGGCCCCGTTGTGCTCGTGATAGGCGACCATCGGTCGCTCGCCCGGCGGCACGCCATGAATCTCCATCAGCTTGCGCAAGCTGCGCGTGTCCTCGGCCACCAGCACATCGGCCGAGGCCAGCAGGTCGAGGGCCCGCAACGTGATGTCGCGCGCATTCCCCAAGGGCGTCGCGACCAGGTACAACCCCGGCGTCAACACGCGCTTTTCCCAATTCTGCACTAGACCCATCCCCCATGGCGTTTATTATCGCCCCAAATCGCAGGCGGCCAAGCTGCTGCCATGACCGAGGGAGCTTTGCCATCCATGTTTGCTGTTTTGTCCTCTGCCCGCAAGGTGCTGTGGCGCGCCATAGCCTTGATGTCCATCACCTGGCTCGCCGCCTGCCAGACCGCGTCTGTCATGGGGCCGGCCGGCGGCCCTACGATCAACCCCCGGGCACCGGTTCCGGTCGCGCTGCTCGTGCCGCGCGGCAGCGAAAATTCGGGGGACGACGCGCTGGCGGACTCGCTTGAAAACGCCGCGCGCCTGGCAATTTCCGACCTGGACGGCGTCGCCATCGATTTGCGCGTCTACAGCACGGCGGGCAACGCCGCGCAGGCGCAACAGGCCGCCCAGCAGGCAGCCGGCGATGGCGCGCGTATCATTCTTGGCCCGGTCTATGCCGAATCCGCCAACGCCGTGGCCGTCGCCATGGAACCGAGAAACATCAACGTCCTGTCCTTTTCGAACAACAGCACGATCGCGGGCGGCAACCTTTGGGTTCTCGGGCCGACGTTCCAGAACACGGCCGACCGCCTTGTGTCCTATGCCCGAAATCAGGGCAAATCGCGCTTTGTCGTGGCACATTCCAACAATGTTTCGGGCCAGTTGGGCAAGCAGGCGATCCAGCAGGCCGTCAGCGCCAACGGCGGAACACTGGTGGGCGCGGTCTCGCATGATTTCTCGCAAGAGGGTGTGGTCAACGCCGTGCCGCAAATCGTGTCGTCCGCGCGTTCCGGCGATGCCGACGCCGTGTTCATGACGGCCAACTCGGCCGGCGCACTGCCCTTGCTGACGCAGATGCTGCCCGAAGCCGGGCTGGGCCCCGATGTCACGCAGTATATCGGCCTGACCCGTTGGGACATCCCGCCGCAAACGCTGGACCTGCCGGGCGTTCAGGGGGGCTGGTTCGCAATGCCCGACCCGAACAAGAGCGCGGCCTTCCGCAGCCGGTACCAGGCGGCAAACGGCAACACGCCGCATCCCATCGCCGGCCTGGCCTATGACGGGATCGCCGCCATCGGCGCCCTGGTCAAGACAAGCGGCCGCGACGCGCTGTCGGGCTCGTCACTGACCCAAAGCGCGGGGTTCCAGGGCACGGGTGGCATTTTCCGCCTGCTTCCCGACGGCACCAACCAGCGCAGCATGGCCATCGCAACGATCCGCAACAAACAGGTGGTTGTGATTGACCCAGCCTCGAACACCTTCGGTGATGCCGGTTCCTGATACCGGGCGGCTGCCGTTCACGCCCGATATCCTGCCCGCGCCGCCGGATGAGTTGATCTGCGCGCCCGAGGCCGTGTTCGACGGCCCCGCCGTGTATGGCGCCCTCGCCCGCGCGCTGGACGGCACGCCCGACGATGACGCGCGCAGCGTGATCGTGCAGGTTTTGATGGACGCGCTGAAACTGGGGCGCAAGGCCATCGCGGATGCCTTTGCGGCGCGGCCATTCGCGGCGCGCCCGGCCGTCAGCGCCTATACTTGGCTGACCGATTGCGTCGTCACGACCGCGCTGCAGCTTTCATCGCGCGTGCTGCATGCCAACGCCACCCCCACCAAGGGCGAGCGGCTGGCGCTTTTTGCCGTGGGCGGCTACGGCCGCGGCGAAATGGCGCCGCAATCGGATGTCGACCTGCTGTTCCTGACCCCTACCAAGATCACCGCCTGGGCCGAAAGCGTGATCGAGTCGATGCTTTACATCCTGTGGGATCTGCGGCTGAAGGTCGGCCATTCCAGCCGCACGATCCGCGATTGCATCCGGCTCGGGTCTGACGACTACACGATCCGCACCGCGCTGCTGGAGCATCGCTGGCTGGGCGGCGATGCCGAGCTGGCACAAGAGCTTGACCGCCGGCTCTGGGACGAGCTGTTCCTGGGCAGCGCCTCGGATTTCATCGAGGCCAAGCTGGCCGAACGCGACAGCCGCCATGTCAAGCAGGGCGAACGCTACGTGGTCGAGCCCAACGTGAAGGAAGGCAAGGGCGGGCTGCGCGACCTGCAAACGCTGTACTGGATCGCGAAATACGTTCACCGCGTGCAAAAGGTCGAGGATTTGGTGCCATTGGGCGTGTTCCTGCCCGACGAATTCGACACGTTCAACCAGGCCGAAACATTCCTGTGGGCCGTGCGGTGCCACCTGCACCTGATCACCGGCCGCCCGACCGACCAGCTCACGTTCGACATGCAGGTCGAGGTTGCAGCACGCATGGGATATACCGACAAGGCCGGGCGCCGCGCGGTCGAGCATTTCATGCAGGATTACTTTCGCCACGCGACAGCCGTGGGCGACCTGACCCGCATCTTCCTGACCAAGCTCGAGGCCGACCACACCAAGGGCGCGCCGCTGCTGGAGCGCATCTTTCGCCGCCGCCGCCGTGTCAAACCGGGCTACCAGGTGGTGCATGGCCGCCTGGCCATCGCCGACAATGCCGACTTCCTGTCAGACAAGCTGAACCTGCTGCGCCTGTTCGAAGAGGCGCTGCGCACGGGCATGTTGATCCATCCCGACGCGATGCGGCTGGTCACCGCCAACCTGCACCTGGTCGACGACGACATGCGCAACAACCGCGAGGCGCGGCGCATCTTCCTTGATCTGCTGCTGAAACATGGCAACCCCGAACGCGCGCTCAGGCGCATGAACGAGCTGGGCGTGCTTTCGGCCTTCATCCCCGAATTCGAACCGATCGTGGCAATGATGCAATTCAACATGTATCACAGCTACACGGTCGACGAACACACGATCCAGTGCATCCGAGTCCTTAGCGAGATCGAGCATGGCGACCTGACCGAGGAACTACCCGTCGCCAGCAGCATCCTGCAAGAAGGCGTGAACCGCAAGGTTCTGTATGTCGCGTTGCTGCTCCATGACATCGGCAAGGGCCGCGACGAGGATCATTCGGTCCTGGGCGCACAGATCGCGCGCAAGGTGGCGCCAAGGCTGGGGCTAAACCGCAACGATTGCGACACGGTGGAATGGCTGGTGCGCTATCACCTGCTGATGTCGGACATGGCGCAGAAGCGCGACCTGTCCGATCCGCGCACCCTGCGCGACTTTGCCAAGGCGGTGAAAACCCGTAAGCGGCTTGACCTGCTCACGGTGCTGACGGTCTGCGACATCCGCGGCGTCGGCCCCGGCACCTGGAACAACTGGAAGGCCATGCTGCTGCGGCAGTTGCACCGCGAAACCGCCCGCGCGCTGGAACACGGGCTCGAAGAGCTGAACCGCGAGAACCGCGGCACCGAGGCCCGCCGCACCTTGCGTGCCGCGCTGGATGGCTGGGAACCCGCCGCGATCAAGCGCGAAACATCCCGCCACTACCCACCCTATTGGCAGGGGCTCGACACCGCGACGCAGGTGGTGTTCGCCAACCTGCTGCGGGATCTGCCGGATAGCGAGGTGGGCATCGACCTTGCCATCGACGAAGACCGCGACGCCACCCGCGCCTGTTTCGCGCTGGCCGACCACCCCGGCATCTTTTCGCGCCTCGCCGGCGCGCTGGCGCTGGTGGGCGCAAACGTCGTCGACGCGCGCACCTATACCTCGAAAGACGGGTATGCCACCGCCGTGTTCTGGGTGCAGGACGGCGACGGCAGCCCCTACGAGGCCGAACGCCTGCCCCGCCTGCGCCAGATGATCCACAAGACGCTGAAGGGCGAGATCAAGACGACCGAGGCGATCCGCACCCGCGACAAGATCAAGAAGCGCGAACGCGCCTTCCGCGTGCCCACCTCGATCACCTTCGACAACGAAGGCTCGGAAATCTACACCATCATCGAGGTCGACACCCGCGACCGCCCCGGCTTGCTGTTCGACCTGACGCGCACGCTGGCCAACAACAACGTCTACATCGCCTCGGCCGTCATCGCGACCTACGGCGAACAGGTGGTCGATACCTTCTATGTCAAGGACATGTTCGGGCTGAAATTCCACAGCGACCCCAAGCAGAAGGCGCTGGAGAAAAAACTGCGCGAGGCGATCACGCAAGGGGTGGAACGCGCCACGGCGTGAGGGCGCGAAGAACGGCCCCTTGTCGACGCCTCCCCAGGCCGCTTCGCGCCAAACAGCAACGTCGTTGACCAGGGCGGCATGGCCAGTCGAAAAGCCATTTGGCATGTGCAGGACCGCAGGTTAGGCTGACGAAAACCGGCGCAACAGGCGCTGCACGGGCATTCGGAGGCAGGCATGGTGATATTTCTCAAGTTTCTACATTTCGCCGCGCTGGCTCTTGCACTGGGCGGCGGGGTGGCAAACATCGTGCTGGGCCGCCAACTCGCCACCGCCGAGGGTGCGGCCAAACCCGTGGTCACCGCTGCACAACGCACATTGGCGCGTGTCTCGGCGTTGTCGCTGCTGGTGCTTTGGGTCACCGGAATCGGGCTGGTCTACGCCTATTACGGCGGCTGGTCGGGGTTCGGAACGGCCTTCTGGGGCAAGATCGCGGTCGCGGCAATCCTGACGGTCAACATGGGCGTCGCCCAGCACCTGATGAGCCATGCGCGCAAGTCGGGAACACCGCCACCAAAGGCGGTCAGGGCGATGGGGCTGGCTGGGCCCGTGCTGCTTCTGGTGATCGTCGCGCTGGCAACGATGGCCTTTTCTTACTGACCCACCACCGGGCTTGGCACGGGATCGGGTCTGCGACGGTCTCTCTTCTGCCGCTCGCAACACGAGACCCGAACGACCGCTCCGCCCCCGTCTTGCCGGTGATTGCCCGGCTGCTTTGCGGCCCTCTACCCTCACCCACCCTTCCCCCGCCCCCCGTGATCCGCTAAACCGCGTCCATCCTGTTGCGAAGGGCCCCGCATGAAACCCATCCGCCTGATGGCCGGCTTTCTTACCGTCGGTTTCTGGACACTCGCCAGCCGCGTCCTGGGCTTCGTGCGCGAGGTTCTGATCCTGGCCTATATCGGGCCCGGCCCGGTGATGGACGCTTTTGTCGCCGCCTTCCGCCTGCCCAACATGTTCCGTCGCTTCTTTGCCGAGGGCGCCTTCAACGCAGCCTTCGTGCCCATGTTCTCGAAGAAATACGAAGGCGAGGAAGACCCCCAGCAATTCGCCCGCGACGCGTTCAATGGGCTGGCGCTCGTGGTGCTGGCACTGACCGGGCTGGCGATGGTATTCATGCCCGCGCTGGTCTGGGCCACGGCCGAGGGCTTCGTGGACGACGAGCGGTTCGAGTTGACCGTGGGCTATGGGCGCATCGTTTTTCCCTACATCCTGTTTATGTCGCTGGCGGCGCTGTTCTCGGGCATCCTTAACGCCACCGGCCGTTTTGCCGCCGCCGCAGCAGCGCCGGTGCTGCTGAACATTTTCGTCATCGTGGCGATGATCGTGGGCGCCCAAACGGGCGGGCCGGTCATCCTGTGGCTGCTCTGGGCCATTCCGCTGGCCGGCATCGCCCAACTCGCCCTTGTCTGGGGCGCGGCGCGCAAGGCGGGCATATCCGTCGTACCGGGTCGCCCCCGCTGGACGCCCGACATGAAACGCATGATCGTGGTAGCGGTGCCCGCGGCGCTGGCCTCGGGCGTTCTGCAGGTCAACCTTCTGGTTGGACAGCTTGTCGCGTCGAGCACGCCGGGCGCGCTAAGCTGGCTTTACGCCGCCGACCGTCTTTATCAATTGCCGCTGGGCGTGGTGGGCATCGCGGTGGGCGTGGTGCTTTTGCCCAGCCTGTCACGGCACCTCAAGTCGGGTGACGATGCCGCCTCGCGCGCCGCGTTCAGCCGCGCCGGCGAAATCAGCCTGGCGCTGACCCTGCCGGCAGCGGTGGCGCTGGTGGTGGTGCCGCTGCCGCTGGTCTCGGTTCTGTATGAACGCGGCCAGACCACCAGCGACGACAGCGCCGCCATCGCCGTGGTAGTGGCGATATACGGCCTCGGGCTGCCCGCCTTCGTCATGCAAAAGGTGCTGCAACCCCTGTTCTTCGCGCGCGAGGACACGCGCCGCCCGTTTCACTATGCTGCGGTCGCGATGGTGGTGAACGCGGTGCTGGCGGTCGGGCTGTCGTTTGTCATCGGCTGGATCGCAGCCGCCATTGCGGCCACCGCCGCAGCCTGGGTGCAGATGTGGCTTTTGCTATGGGGCGCGCGCGACATGGGCCCGGTCGCCCGGTTTGACGCACGCTTTCGCCGGCGGTTGTGGCGCATCGGTCTGGCCAGCGCGCTTATGGGCGCGGTGCTTTGGGGGGCGATGCTGGTGCTGGGGCCGCTCTTCGGCATGGACGGGGTGCGCTACGTCGCGCTGGCATTGCTGATCGGTGCGGGCATAACCAGTTATTTCACCGTCGCCCACCTGATCGGCGCGTTGCCCATGTCGGACATCCGGCAAGCCTTGCGCCGCAGGGCCTGACGCGGCCAACGGCCATCGCCCACTTCACCGGCGCGGAGGTCAGTCGTGGCGCAGCCGCGCGCGTAGCCGCGCCCAACCGCCGGGCACCAGAACGATGGTCGCGGCAAACCCCGCGAAGAACCCAACCAGGTCGGCCAGCCAGGTGGCATCGGCCCCGAACAGCAGGCCGAAAACCAGCTTGATCCCCATCAGGAACCCGATCAGCACAAAGGCCCGCGCCCCGTTCGAGCCGGAACTGACCAGCCGCACGTAAAGCAGGTAGGTAAACGCTCCGATCAGCCCGTAAACGCCGGGAAACCCGCCCACCAGCCAGGGCTGCGCCGTGACCAGCAACCCATGTGCCAGCGCCCCGGTGACCGTGCCCAGCGCGAACACCGCCAGCACCGCCCATTGCGCCAGCACCTCGGCCACGAACTTGCCCATCGCCAACAGCATGACACCCACGAACAGCGCGTGGGTGAACGAGCCATGCACGAAAGCATAGGTCACGAACCGCATCAGGTGCTCGGGCGGGTAGCGGCCTTGCCCCAGCATCCAGGTAAACACGTCCGACGAGAACCCGTAATCCTGGATCGCGGCCAAGCGCCACCCCACGGCCTGCGGCCCGCCGATCAGCCCCGCCTGGCCAAGCGAAAACACCGCCTCGACCCCGATGATGGCAATGAACAGCGCGGTCACAACCGGCGGCAGCGGATTCACGGGGCTGATTATCGGGTCTTGCATCTGGTGCCTCGGCTTGACGGTGCTTTGGGGCATGGGTAAGCCACCAGCACCCATAAATCCAGACGGAGAGCGACCATGTCCGACGCGACACAGGCGCAGGCCCAGACCACCGCGCGTTTCACGCCCCGTGTATTTTCCGGCATCCAGCCCTCAGGCGGGCTGACGCTGGGCAATTACCTTGGCGCGATCAAGCGGTTCGTGGACATGCAGGAACAGGGAATCGAAACCATCTACTGCGTCGTCGACATGCACGCCATCACCGTCTGGCAAGAGCCCGACGCGCTGCGCCGACAGACGCGCGAACTGGCCGCGGGTTATCTTGCCGCCGGGCTCGACCCGTCGAAATCCATCCTGTTCAATCAAAGCCAGGTGCCCGAACATGCGCAACTTGGCTGGGTCTTCAACTGCGTTGCGCGCATGGGCTGGATGAACCGCATGACGCAATGGAAGGACAAGGCCGGCAAGAACGCTGAAAAGGCCTCGCTGGGGCTGTTTGCCTATCCGTCGCTGATGGCCGCCGACATCTTGTTGTACCACGCCACCCATGTGCCCGTGGGCGAGGATCAGAAACAGCATGTCGAGCTGACGCGCGACATCGCGGCCAAGTTCAACAACGACTACGGCGTGGAGTTCTTTCCCCTGTCCGAGCCGGTGATCGAAGGCGCCGCCACCCGCGTCATGAGCCTGCGCGACGGCTCCAAGAAAATGTCGAAATCCGATCCCTCGGACATGAGCCGCATCAACATGACCGACGATGCCGACACCATCGCGAAAAAGATCCGCAAGGCGAAAACCGACCCCGAGCCGCTGCCCGAAACGCCCGACGGGCTGGAAGACCGCCCCGAGGCGCGCAACCTGGTGCGTATCTACGCCGCGCTGGCCGAAACCACGCCGCAGGCCGTGCTGGCCGAGATGGGCGGCAAGCAATTTTCCGAGTTCAAGCCCGCGCTGGTGGACCTGGCCGTCGACAGGTTGGCGCCCATCTCCGAAGAGATGAGCCGCCTGATGCAAGACCCCGCCGAGATCGACAGCATCCTGGGCCGCGGCGCCGACCGCGCGCGTCAGATCGCAACGCCGATCCTGCAGCGTACCTATGACATCGTCGGCATGATCCGGGGCTGAGCGGCAGGTTTTACAAAAGCGTTACGGCCATGTCACGGAATCGACGTGGCCCAGGCATAGTGGGGTTGGCGGCCGCTACGGCTGGCCATTGGCTGGCGCCGGTCCCCTGTTTCAGCGCCAACCATCCCATACTCGCCTGACGGGGCCATCCGGCACCTGATGCACCAAGTTCATTTCATGAAGCTCCCCGGCGCCACAGGCGTCGGGGTTTTTCGTGCCGGTGGCCTGGCAGCGCGGGCTTTACCCGGCTTTCAACAAGGTGTTTGCTGCTACAAAACAGAATGGACCCAGAGCCATGCAATGGAAAAGCCGCGCCGCAACCCTGTCCGAGGCCGTGAATGACTGGGCCGCGCGGGGGCTTTTGCCCGATGACACCGCGCAAACCCTGCACACCGATATCGCTGCCCGGTCGCACGGGTGGGATTTTCGCACGCTTCTCGTCATCTTCGGGGTGCTCTGCCTTGGGCTGGCGGCGATAACCTTTGTCGCCGCCAACTGGCCTGACATTCCCCGCCCCGCCCGCCTGGCCCTGATCGGCGGCACGCTGTGGGCTGCGTGGATCGGCACGATCTGGGCCGGGCGGCGCGGCGCGCTGCGCTGGTTCGAGGGGTTGAGCCTGCTGGCCTGCGCACTCTACGGCGCCGCAATCATGCTGGTGGCCCAGCTTTACCACATTCAGGGCGCGCCGGTGGATGCGGTCTGGCTGTGGGCGCTGGGCACGCTGATCGCGGCCGCGCTGTTGCGCGCCACGATGCCGCTGGCCTTGGCGATTGGCCTGTTTTTCCTGTGGTTCGCCCTGTCGCTTGAACGCGATTTCGGCCAGGTGAACTTGGTTTATCTAGGCTGGTGGCTGCTGGGCGCGCTGGCGGCGGGTATGCTTCCCAGCCGCTTTTGCGGGCACCTGTCCGCGCTTGCGCTGATCGGCTGGGTCGGGGTCTCGCTCATCCAGAAAGAGGCCGAGGTGACGCTGACCATGCTGGCCACGGGCGGTGCTCTGGTGGTGGTCGCGCTCGTGCTGGCCTCGCAGGCGGCAGGTCGCTGGCTACGCGGGTTCGAAAGTGCCGCGCTGTTTTATGCACTGGCGCTGGCATCGGCCCTGGTGGTGGGGCTGCACGTGACGGTGGCCGATTTCGTCATGGCCGCGCCGGGTGGGGGCGCCGTGCTGCTCATCGCACCGCTGGCCTGCCTTTGCGTCGCGCTCTGGGGCTTCATGCAAGGCTTGGCCACGCGCTACGACCTGTGGATAACGGCAGGGGCGGCGACGCTCTTTACGATCGTGTTCGGCATCTGGCCGCACCAATGGCTGACCGCCGGTTTCGCGCTGGCGCTGTTCGTATGGATCACCCGCATGGGCTGGCGCCTGCATCTGCGACGGCTTCGCGTGCTGGGCATCATGGGCTTCGTCGCGATGTTGCTGATCCTTTACGCGCAAACCCTGGGCAGCCTGATCGGCACTGCCGGGTTCTACCTTGGTGCGGGGCTGATCCTGCTGGCGGGCGCGCTGATTGCCCCGCGCCTTGTCAGGAAAAGGGCACGGTCATGATCCGCCTGTCGCGCAAGATGATCCTGCCCGCCGCCCTGCTGGCCGCGCTGTTCCAGACCGGCACGGTGGGCAAGATGGTGGTCGAACGCAACACCCTGCTGCGCGAGGGCACCGAGGTTTGGCTGGAAACCGGGTTCGTCGATCCGCGCGACCTGTTTCGCGGCCATTACGTGACCCTGCGGCTGGCGATCAGCCAGATCGAAAAGGCCAATGTCGAAGCTGCCGAACTGCCCGGTCCCGGCCAGCCTGTCTGGGCCGAGTTGGCACAGGGTGAAAACCGGTTCTGGCAGGTCACGCGCCTGCACGCCGCACCGCCCGACGCCCCGCAAAGCCCCGTGTTGCGCGGCACCCTGACCGGCAGCCACGGCGACAGCTACTGGATCGACTTCCCGGTTGATCGCTACTTCGCGCCAAAGGCCGAAGCGCTGGAATTCGAGGCGTTGCGCCAGGATGGCAAGCTGGGCGTTGTCCTGGCGCTGGCCCCCGATGGCAGCGCCGCGATCAAGGGGCTGACAATGGCGGGCGACGTAATCTACAGCGAACCGCTTTACTAGCCCGGCTTGCCTGCTAAAGTCGCGCCGCAGCTAAACAGGGGAGCAATCAGATGGCAGCCGGAACCAATATCCGCACCTATTTCGACGGCAAGTGGCACGAGGGCGATGCCATGATCATTCGCGCTGCCGACCACGGCGCATGGCTGGGCTCGGGCGTGTTCGACGGAGCACGCTACGTCAACGGCATTGCGCCCGACCTCGCGGCCCATTGCGCCCGCGTCAACCGTTCGGCACGGGCACTGGGGCTGAACCCGACCGTCGCCGCCGACGACATGGTGCAGATCGTGTGGGATGGCCTGGCCGCCTATGCAAAGGATGCCGCCGTCTATATCCGCCCGATGTACTGGGGCATAAACGGCGACGTGACGGCCATCGTGCCCAGCGAAGAAGAGACCGGCTTTGCCGTCTGCCTCGAAGAGATCCCCATGGCCCCCGAAACCGCCACCACCACCCTTGGGCAAACGCGTTTTCGCCGCCCCGTGCTGGAAAGCGCGGTGGTAAACGCCAAGGCCGGCTGCCTTTACCCCAACAACGCCCGGATGCTGCGCGAGGTGCGCGCGCGCGGCTTTGGCAACGCGCTGGTGGCCGACGCCATGGGCAACGTGGCCGAAAGCGCCACGGCCAACGTGTTCATGGTGCGCGATGGCGAGGTGTTCACCCCCATCGCCAACGGCACCTTCCTGGCCGGCATCACCCGCGCGCGGCACATGGGCAACATGCGCGACGACGGGATGAAGGTGCATGAATCCGTCCTGACCTTCGATGATTTCCGCAACGCCGACGAGGTGTTCCTGTCGGGCAACATGACCAAGGTCACGCCCGTCACCGCGTTCGAGGACACCCAGTACCAGGTCGGCCCCGTCACCCGCCGCGTGCGCGAAATGTACTGGGACTGGGCGCATTCCACCGCCTGATCGCGCTGCCCGCGGCCGGGAAAAGCGGGCTGGCGGGCAGAACGGATCACACCCGTTATCGCGGCCGAGGCACATATGGGTCTGCCCGCGGGGTGGCCCATCATGCCATTGGCCGCCCGCAACCCGTTATTGCCACCGCCGCACCCTTGCGCCATGATCGCGCAGCAGGAGGCCCGACAGATGCGCAAGTTCATGGTGGTGCTGGATGACAGCCGCGAATGTCTCAACGCGATGCGGTTCGCGGCGATGCGCGCGGCCAAGTCAGGTGGCGGTGTCGAAATCCTTTCGGTCATTCCGCCGGAAGAGTTCAACCACTGGATCGGCGTCAGTGACATCATGCGCGAAGAAGCGCGCGAGCGTATCCACGCCCATTTCGAGGTCTTCGCCAAGTGGATGCGCGACAAGCAGGGGATTGACCCGAACCTCGTGATTCGCGAGGGCGAGCCCGTGACCGAAATACTGGCCCAGATCCGCGAAGACCCGGAAATCGGCGTGCTGGTGCTGGGCGCGGGCACCGACAAGAAAGGCCCCGGCCCGCTTGTCAGCCAGCTCAGCAAGAACGCCGGAACCCTGCCAGTGCCCGTGACAATCGTGCCGGGCGACCTGTCAAAGGAGCGCCTGGATTCGATCACCTGAGCACGCGCCGCGCTCCTCCACGAAAGCCCGGCAAGCCGCACCCACGCCACCCCCGGCCCCTTACTTAGAATCGTTCCAAACCTTGACTCGCGCGGCCCGCGCGCGCATATCCAAGGTGACCCGGAAAAAAGGTGTAAACCGAATGTTCATTCAAACAGAATCCACGCCCAACCCCGCAACGCTCAAATTCCTGCCCGGTCAAGCCGTGCTTGATGCCGGCACGGCGGATTTCCCCAGTGCCGACGCTGCGGGCAACTCGCCGCTGGCCTCCCGCATTTTCGCGGTCGACGGCGTGACGGGCGTGTTTTTCGGCACCGACTTCGTCACCGTCACCAAGGGCGAAGCCGTGGACTGGGACCATATCAAACCCGCCATCCTGGGCGCGATCATGGAACATTACCAATCGGGTCAGCCCGCCATGACCGGCGAAGATCAGCCCGGCTCGGGCCATGCCGATCACGAGGGACCGGATTCCGAGGTGGTGGGCCAGATCAAGGAACTGCTCGATACGCGCGTGCGCCCCGCCGTTGCGCAAGATGGCGGCGACATCACGTTCCACGGCTTTGACCGGGGCGTTGTCTACCTGCACATGCAGGGTGCCTGCGCGGGCTGCCCCTCCTCGACCCTGACCCTGAAGATGGGCATCGAGAACCTTCTGCGCCACTACATCCCCGAAGTGACCGAGGTGCGCCCGGTTGCCGTCTGACCCGACGATACTGGCATTCGATACATCGGCGGCGCATTGCGCCGCCGCTTTGCTGTCGAGTGGGCGCATCGCCGTGCAGCGCTCCGAGGAGATGGGCCGCGGGCAAGCCGAACGGCTGATGCCGCTCCTGCAAGAGGTGATGGACAGCGCCGGTGTAAAATGGGCCGACCTGTCCCGTATCGGCGTCGGCGTGGGTCCCGGCAATTTCACGGGTATTCGCATTTCCGTGGCCGCCGCGCGCGGGCTTGCGCTGTCGCTGGGCGTGCCGGCCATCGGGGTTTCAACATTCGACGCGATCCGCCACCGCGTGCCGCGGGCCCGCGCCGCCGTGCCCGCCCCGCGCGACCAGGTTTATCTTGATGACAGCACAGGCCCGCGCCTTGTGCCGCTGGCACAGGCCGGCCAGGTCGACATGCCCCCGGCTCCGGCCGATCTGGCCGCCGCCATCGCGGGTGTCGCGGCCATCGCGCCTGCCGACAGCCCCGCGCCCGCCCCCCTTTACATCCGTGCCGCCGATGCAGCCCCAGCGCGCGACGCGCCGCCGGTCATCCTCGATGACGCCTGAGGCGTTGGCCCGGCTGCACGCCGCTGCCTTCACCCATCCCCGGCCCTGGGCGGCACGGGAATTTGCCGCCCTGCTCGAAAGCCCGCATGTCTTTGCCGTCGGTGACGGCCGCGCTTTCGCCCTTGGCCGCGCCATCGCCGGCGAGGCCGAGCTGCTGACCATCGCCACCGATCCCGCCCATCGCCGCCACGGGCTGGGGCGCCGAACGCTCGATGCCTTCCATGCCGCCGCCTGCGAACGCGGCGCAACCACCGCCTTTCTCGAAGTGGCCGCCGACAACGCGGCGGCACGCGCGCTTTACGCCGGCGCCGGCTACACGCAAACCGGCCATCGACCGGGCTATTACACGCCGGCCGACGGGCCCAATATCGACGCGATCGTGATGGCGCGCGCCCTACCCGATCCCGCCGGGTAAACCCGGCCACCGTCGGCGGCGGTCGCCCATTGGCGCTGGCGCCGGTTGCCCGCACGTAACCCTGGGTCAGGCTCCGCCCCATGCGACAAACGGCGAGATTTCGGTTGACCCGTTCGGCCCGTCGCGGCCTTAATCGGGGCTGGAACGGCACAACCGGGGCGGCGCACACCCGCACGCCCCGCAACCAACTGGGAGAGGCAGATGACCTTGATGAAAACGCTTCTTGGCGCGACGGCTTCGCTTGCGCTTACCGCCGGTGCGGCGCTGGCAGATCCCGCGCTCATCTTCGACCTTGGCGGCAAGTTCGACAAATCCTTCAACGAGGCCGCCCATAACGGCGCCCAACGCTGGGGCGAGGAAACCGGCGGCAGCTACAACGAAATCGAACTGCAATCCGCCGCACAGCGCGAACAGGCGCTGCGCCGCTTTGCCGAAGCCGGGTTCAACCCGGTGATCACCATGGGCTTTGCCATGGCCGACCCGCTGTCCAGCGTGGCGCCTGATTATCCCGACACCAAGTTCGTGGCGATCGATGTCACCTGGCTCGAAGCGCCCAACGTGCGCCAGATCGGCTTTGCCGAACACGAAGGCTCGTACCTTGTCGGCATGATGGCGGCCATGGCCTCGGAATCCGATACCATCGGCTTTATCGGCGGCATGGATATCCCGCTGATTCGTCATTTCGGCTGCGGCTACGCGCAGGGCGCAAAGGCGGTGAACCCCGATATCGAGATCATCGCCAACATGACCGGCACCACGCCCGAGGCTTGGAACGACCCGATCAAGGGCTCGGAACTGACGGTTAACCAGATCGCCCAGGGCGCCGACGTGATCTATGCAGCGGCCGGCGGCACGGGCGAGGCCGTGCTGCGCACCGCCGCCGACGAAGGCATCCTGTCGATCGGCGTCGACAGCAACCAGAACCACCTTTTCCCGGGCAAGGTGCTGACCTCGATGCTCAAGCGCGTCGATGTCGCCGTCTACGACGCGATGAAGGCCGGGGAAGACCTTGAAACCGGGGTTTTCAACATCGGGCTGGCCGAAAACGGTGTGGGCTATGCGCTGGATGAACACAACGCCTCGCTTGTCAGCGACGAGATGAAGGCCACGGTCGACGCCGCGCGCCAGCAGATCATCGACGGCGAAATCAGCGTGGCCAGCTATTATGAAAACGACAGCTGCCCGGCGCTGACATTCTGACCGACAAGGGCGGGCCGCACCGCGCGGCCCGCCTTCGCGCATCGGCCCTTTCGGGGCCTTTCCGCGCAAAAAGCCCGGCACGGGCTTGAAAAGCGCGCCCGAGCCCACGGATGACCCAATGACCGTCCCCGCCATCGAACTTATCGGTATTTCCAAGTCCTTTGGCCCCGTGCAGGCCAACAAGGATATCGCGATCCGCGTCGAGCGTGGCACGATCCACGGCATCATCGGCGAGAACGGCGCGGGCAAATCCACGCTGATGTCCATCCTCTACGGCTTTTACAAGGCCGACGCAGGCGAGGTCTTCATAAGCGGGCAAAAAACCGAGATTCCCGACAGCCAGGCCGCGATCGCCGCCGGAATCGGCATGGTGTTCCAGCACTTCAAGCTGGTGGAAAACTTCACCGTGCTGGAAAACGTAGTGCTGGGCGCCGAAGATGGCCGCCTGCTGCGCCCCTCGCTGGCCAAGGCCCGGCGCGAGCTCAAGGCCCTGGCCGACGATTACGGGCTCAATGTCGACCCCGACGCGGTGATCGAAACCATCGGCGTCGGCCAGCAACAGCGGGTCGAGATCCTCAAGGCGCTGTACCGGCAGGCCGACATTCTGATCCTCGATGAACCCACCGGCGTTCTGACGCCCGCCGAGGCCGATCAGCTTTTTCGTATCCTCGGGCGGCTGCGCGACGAGGGAAAGACCATCATCCTGATCACCCACAAGCTGCGCGAGATCATGGAAATCACCGACAGCGTCAGCGTCATGCGCCGCGGCCAAATGATCGCCACCGTCAAGACGGCCGACACCACGCCGACCGAACTGGCCGAGCTGATGGTGGGCCGCAAGGTGTTGCTGCGCGTCGACAAGACGCCCGCCCGCCCCGGCGACCCCGTGCTTGAAATCGAGGGGCTTTCCGTGACCGACAGCGCCGGCGTGGCACGGCTGAACGACGTCTCGCTGACCCTGCGCAAGGGCGAAATCCTCGGGCTTGCCGGGGTTGCGGGCAATGGCCAGTCGGAATTGCTCGAAGTGCTCGGCGGTATGCGCGAGGGCCGCGGCACCGTAAGGCTGAACGGCAAGCCCCTTGCGCTGTCGGGCCCGGATGCCGACGGGCAGGCCCGGCGTGCCGCAGGCATCGGCCACGTCCCCGAAGATCGCCAGCGCGAGGGGCTGGTGATGCCCTATTCGGCCTGGGAAAATTCGATTTTCGGCTATCACCGCGACAGCCGCTGGCAAAATGGCCCCCTGATGGACAACGCCAGCATCACCGCCAATGCCCGCGAACAAATGGAGCGCTTCGACGTGCGCCCGCCCGACCCGACCCTGGCAGCCAGGAATTTCTCGGGCGGCAACCAGCAGAAAATCGTCGTCGCCCGCGAGATCGACCAGGGCCCCGACCTACTGCTGATCGGCCAGCCCACCCGCGGCGTCGATATCGGTGCGATCGAATTCATCCACCAGCAGATCATCGCGCTGCGCGACCAGGGCAAGGCAATCCTGCTGGTCTCGGTCGAACTTGACGAGATCCTGTCACTGTCCGACCGCGTGGCGGTGATGTTCGACGGCAAGATCATGGGCGAAGGCCCCGCCGACAGCGCCACGCAATCCGGGCTGGGCGGGCTGATGGCCGGGCTTGCGGGCGATGACACGCAGGCCATGGCCAACTGGACCCTGTCCGCCGACGCCACCCGCCAGGTCGGCACGCCCAGCGTGGAAAAAATCGAGGCCCAGCTGGCCGAGAAACACGCCGACGCCAGCAAGGAGGTCTGAGCCATGGAAAGAATGCCCTCCTGGGCCGATGCCCTGCTGGTACCCCTGATCTCGCTGCTGTTGGCCGCGTTCATCTCGGCCCTGGTGATCGTCGCCATCGGCGAAGACCCGTTGGCCGCCGTGGTTCTGATGGTCAAGGGTTCGCTCGGCTCGACCTATGGCTGGGGCTACACGCTCTATTACGCGACGAATTTCATGTTCACCGGGCTGGCGGTCGCGGTGGCCTTTCACGCGCGCATGTTCAACATCGGCGGCGAAGGGCAGGCCATAGTGGGCGGGCTGGGGGTGGCGTTGGTCTGCCTTTACCTGCCGCTACCGCATTGGACCGTGGCATTGCTGGTGGCCACGCTGGGCGCCGCCGCGTTCGGCGCGGCCTGGGCGCTGATCCCGGCCTGGCTGCAGGCCAAACGCGGCAGCCATATCGTGATCACCACCATCATGTTCAACTTCATCGCCGCCTCGCTTCTGAACTACATGCTGGTCAACGTGCTGCGCCCGCCCCGCGCGCAAGACCCGGCCACCGCGCGCTTTCCCGAGGCCACGAACCTGCCCACCCTGCACGAGCTGCTTGCCCCGCTGGGCATCGAGTTTTCCAAGGCCGCGCCCGCCAATGTCACGCTTATCCTGGCACTTTTGGCCTGCCTGCTGGTGTGGCTGCTGATCTGGCGCACCCGGCTGGGCTATGAAATCCGGGCTTTCGGCCATTCATCCACCGCCGCGCGCTATGCCGGGATCAACCCGGTGCGCATCACCGTGCTGACGATGCTTGTTTCGGGCGGGCTGGCCGGGATGATGGCGCTGAACACCACCATGGGCGAGGCCGAGCGGCTGATGCTCAACTCGGTCGAAGGGGCGGGCTTCATCGGCATCGCCGTGGCGCTGATGGGCCGCAGCCATCCGCTGGGCGTGTTGATGGCCGCGATCCTGTTCGGGTTCCTTTACCAGGGCGGGGCGGAACTGGCGCTCTGGACGTCGATCCCGCGCGAGCTGATCGTGGTGATCCAGGCGCTGGTGATCCTGTTTACCGGCGCGCTCGACAACATGGTGCGAATGCCGCTGGAACGGCTGTTTCTCGCCACGCGCCGGAAAAAGGGCTGACCGATGGATTTTACCACCGCGCTGCAAATTCTCGATTCAACCGTGCGCCTGTCCACGCCGCTTTTGCTGGCCTGCCTTGCGGGGCTGTTCTCCGAACGCTCGGGCATCTTCGATATCGGGCTTGAGGGCAAGATGCTCATGGCAGCCTTCATTTCGGCGGCCTTCGCCTTCACCACCGGCTCGGTCTGGCTGGGGATGCTGGCCGCCATCGTCGCGTCAATGGCCCTTTCGGCTTTGCATGGCCTGGCCTCGATCACCTTTCGCGGCAACCAGTTGATATCGGGCGTCGCCATCAACTTTCTGGCCGCGGGGCTGACGGTGCTGATCGCGCAGAACTGGTTCGGGCTGGGCGGCCGCACGCCCTCGCTGGAAACAGGCGCCCGGTTCGAATCGTTGACCCTGCCGCTGGCCGACAGCCTTGCCGGCGTGCCCGTTCTGGGCCCCATCTATGCCGAGCTGATATCGGGCCATACCCTGCCGGTCTATTTCGCCTTTGCCTGCGTGCCCGCCACGTGGTGGGTGCTGTATCGCACGCGGTTCGGCCTGCGGCTGCGCGCCGTGGGCGAAAACCCCGCAGCCGTCGATACCGCCGGTGTCTCGGTCATCGGCATGCGCTATGCCGCCGTGGCCATTTGCGGGCTCTTGTGCGGCATCGCGGGGGCCTACCTCGCCACGGCGCTTCAGGCCGGGTTCATCAAGGACATGACGGCCGGGCGCGGCTACATCGCGCTGGCGGCCCTGATATTTGCCAAGTGGCGGCCCTGGTACGCGCTGGTGTCCTGCCTGCTGTTCGGCTTTCTGCAAGCCGTCGCGCTGCGCTATCAGAATATCGAGCTGGGCCCCATCACCCTGCCGGGGCAATTCATGGATGCCCTGCCCTATATCCTGACCGTGGTGATTCTGGCCGGCTTCGTGGGCCGCGCCATTCCGCCCCGCGCGGGTGGCGAGCCCTATGTGAAGGAACGGTAACAAAAAACCGGCACATCGCACCAGTTTGGCCCCGGCGATAAGACCAGAATATCAAATGGCCCCCATAAGGGGGCAGGCCGTGCTTGCAAAACGATGCGCGGCGGCGCTAACCATAGATATGTACGTCTACCTGCCCATTGCCGAGGTTTCGGTCCATGCAGTCCTGCTCCTGGGTTTGGGCGGGCTGGTTGGCGTTTTGTCCGGCATGTTCGGGGTGGGTGGCGGTTTCCTGATGACGCCGCTGTTGTTCTTCATCGGTATTCCACCCGCTGTCGCCGTGGCGACCGAGGCAAACCAGATCGTCGCCTCCTCCTTTTCGGGCGTGCTGGCGCATCTGCGACGAAAGACAGTCGATTTCCGAATGGGCACGGTGCTCCTGGTGGGGGGGCTGGTCGGTGCCGCGCTGGGGGTTGTTCTGTTCAACTACCTGAAATCGCAGGGCCAGGTCGATTTGCTGGTGCGGCTTTGCTATGTCGTTTTCCTGGGTGTTGTCGGCGGCCTGATGTTTTTCGAAAGCCTGCGCGCCATCCGCCGCAGCCGTGCCGCGGGCGGCACGCCACCCCCGCGCCGCCGCCAACGCACCCTGGTGCACACGCTGCCCTTCAAGATGCGATTCCGCACCTCGGGGCTGTACATATCGGTCATTCCACCGCTTGTCGTCGGCGTGGCCGTGGGCGTGCTGGCGGCGATCATGGGCGTGGGCGGCGGGTTCATCATGGTGCCCGCGATGATCTATCTCCTTGGCATGCCCACCAAGGTCGTGGTCGGCACATCGCTGTTCCAGATCATATTCGTCACCGCCTTTACCACGCTGCTTCACGCCACGACGAACTATACCGTCGACATGGTGCTTGCGGTGCTCTTGCTGATCGGCGGGGTGATCGGCGCCCAGGTCGGCACCCGGATCGGCGTCAAGATGAAGGCCGAGCAGTTGCGCATATTGCTGGCATTGATGGTGCTTGTCGTGTGCGGCAAGCTGGCGCTCGACCTTCTGTTGCAACCGGCCGAGCTGTATTCCATCGGCGCAGTGGGCGCGCACTGATGCGCGTGCTGGTCGCCATCCTGCTCTGCCTCGTGGCGCTGCCCCTGCGCGCCGAAGAGGTCGTGCTGGGCCTCAGCCAGAACCGCATTTCCATCACCGCAAATTTCGACGGCTCTGAGATCCTGATCTTCGGCGCGGTGAAACGCGAAACGCCGCTGCAAGACGAACCGCTTGAGGTGATTGTCACCATCGCAGGCCCCTCGCAGCCCCTGACAGTGCGCCGCAAGGACAGGCGCGCGGGCATCTGGGTGAACAACGCAGCGATGGAAATCGACTCCGCCCCCTCGTTCTATGCCGTCGCCACCTCGGCACCGCTGCACGAGGCGCTTACCGAAACCGAGGATCTGCGCCACCGCGTCACGATTCCCCGCGCCATCCGCGCGGTCGGCGCACCGCTCGAGATCGGCAATGCAGCCGCCTTTACCGAGGCGCTGATCCGCATCCGCACGAAATCGGGCCTCTACCAGACGCTCGAAGGCGCGGTAGAGCTGCGCGAACAAACGCTTTTTTCAACCGGCATCAGCCTTCCCGCCAACCTGACCGAAGGCGATTACGCCACGCGCATCTTCCTGACCCGCGATGGCGAGGTTATCAGCCAGTATGGAACGATCATCACGGTGAACAAGGTCGGATTGGAAAGGTTCCTTTACAACCTGTCGCGCGAGCAGCCGCTGATCTACGGCCTGCTGTCTCTCGCCATCGCGATTCTGGCGGGCTGGGGCGCGTCGGCCGCCTTCACGATGCTGCGCCAAAGCTGAACACGCGGCCGCCCTCGGGCGGCGAGCACATCGCACCGGCGCTTGATGCCGCCGGATGGTCGCACCGCCCAAACCTTACCGCCGCGTTAACAAGACTCGCCGCGCGGTCTGCTGCAGAAAGCGCGCAGTCTTTGCATGTATATAGCGGCCCTAAATATATCAACCGCGCCCGATATAGGGCATTTTCGTTGCCATGATCGTCATAAATTGCACGTTGGCCTCGGGGCCCAACTCCGCCATCTGGCGCACCGCCCGCGACACGTCGGACACATCCATATGGGGCGGTGGATTGTCGGGGTTCTGGTCGATGATGCCTTGCAAAAGATCGGTCAGCGCATTGCCGATATCGATCTGTCCGCAAGCAATATCAAAGGCCCGCCCATCCAGTGACAGGGTTTTGGTCAACCCGGTAATTGCATGTTTTGTCGTTGTATAACAAACCGATAGCTCGCGCGGGGTGTGGGCGCTGATCGAGCCGTTATTGATGATCCTTCCCCCTTGCGGCCGTTGCGCCCGCATGATCCGAAACGCCGCTTGCGCGCAAAGAAACATGCCATGCAGGTTCACGTCGACCACCTGCCGCCACTCGTCGAATGACAGGTCGTCGATGGTGGCCGCGCGCCCGAACATTCCCGCGTTGTTGAACAGCACGTCCAGTCGTCCTGCACGCGCCACGAAGCTGTCGAACGCCGCGCTGACAGCCTGCGGTTCGGTGACGTCACACGGCAAAACAACCGCATTTTCAAAGCCTTGCGTAACACGGGCCAGCTTGTCCTCGCGCCGTGCGATCAGACCGACATGCCAACCTGCCTCCAGAAACTCGCGCGCGCAATCCGCCCCGATCCCGGCGCTGGCCCCGGTGATGACGATGGTTTTCATTCCTCGGCCTCCAATGCCAGCGGCGCTGGTTTCACCGCCGCCTTCAGATCATCCACGCGCAGCGGATAAGTGGGCTTTTTCAAACGGTTACGCACCACCCAGAACAGCCGCTCCTGTGCGCGTGTGACGGCCACGTAGGCCAACCGCTTCCACAAGGGCTGGCCGGCCTCGCTGCGCCCCATCCGCGCGGCGGCCCACAGGTCGGGCGCGAACACCTGCACATCTTCCCATTGGCTGCCCTGCGCCTTGTGGATCGTCACTGCCGCCCCGTGCAAGAACGCCGCCCCCATATTGGCCGCGAAAGGGATAAAAGGTTCTTCTTCCTCGGGTTTTTCGATCTTCACGATGCTGGCGGCGCTTACCTGCGGGTCTTCCGCCCCCATCACGTGCAGGCGCGAAAACCCCGGTTTCCGCCCCGGCCCAAGGTAGATTACCTGCGCCCCCTTGATCAGCCCCCGCGCTTCGAGGTCCAGCCGCTTCTTGCGGTGCTTCAAGGGCAGTTCGATACCGTCACAGACCAGCGGCTCGCCCTCCAGCAAGGCGTCCTCGGGCGCGCCATGGACCCTGCGAAACGCGTTGATCAGGCGAATACGCGTGGCATTGCGCCAGACCAGCACAGGGCTGCGCGCCATAAGGTCAACCTCTACCCGCTCGGCCCAGACCACCCGATCATCGGCCCGCGCACGGTCTTGAATCATGGCCTCGAAATCCTCGAACCCAAGGTCGGGGTCGGCCAGCGCATGGGCAAGATCGAGGATCGGGTTGTCCGCATCCTGCCGGTGAATACGGTGCAATTCCAGCTTGGCTGGGGCGGGCAGGCTTTCAAAGACCATCCCGCCCGGAGCATTCACCGGGGCCAGCTGCGCGGGGTCGCCGAAAAGAACGAGGGTTGGGAAAATCTCTTTTAAATCATTGAATTGCCGCTCGTCCAGCATCGAGGATTCGTCGATAAACCCTATATCCAGCGGCTCTTCGCGGCGCTTCCAGCCAGTGATGAAATCGCTGCCACGCAGGCCGGCAGCGGCCAAGGCGCCGGGCACCGATTTCTGCGTCTGGAAAAACGCCCAAGCGCGGTCAAGCGCCTGCTCGGTCAGCCCCTCGATATCCGGTTTTTCACCATTGCCGGTCAGCCATTCGGCGATGCGTTCATATTCCGGGTCGTAGACGGGCGTGTACAGGATGCGGTGAATGGTCGTGGCGGGCACGCCCCGCATCCGCAGAACGCTGGCGGCCTTGTTGGTGGGGGCCAGGATCGCCAGGGTGCGCCGATCCTTGCGCTTGCGCCCCTCGTAATCGCCCGAGATCGTGTCAACGCCCGCCGCCTCCAGCGCCTTGACCAACTGGGCCAGAAGCAGGGTCTTGCCCGAGCCCGCCTTGCCCAGAACGGCCATGACCCGTGATTTGCCCGGCGCCAAGGGCGTCAGACTGCCGTCCTCGATATCCACACCAACGCCGCGCAACGCCTCGGCGATATTGTCGAAGGCGGCGGCCTGATCTTCGGAAAAGGTAATGGCTGGAACGGTCATGGCGCGACCCTATACCGCCGCTCCGCCAAGGGCCAGAGCACCCATGCGGGACGGCGGGCGGGGCGATGGGCGCAGCCCGAGCGCCTGCCCGGCCCGCAAGAAAAGCCCGCGCCCCCGCATAGGGACACGGGCCGAAACCATCGCCGGGACAGGTTTATTTCCTGCTGGCTTCCACCACGTCCTCGACCGTGCGCAACCCGGTCCGGGGTGCTTGCACCAGCACGGCCATGTTGCCCGGCTTGTGCTCGTTGCGCAGCATTTTCATGTGTGCCTGCGGGATCTCGCTCCACGGGAACACCTCGGACATGCATGGATCAAGCCGCCGTTCAATCATCAGGCGGTTGGCGCCGGCAGCCTGTTTCAGATTGGCGAAATGCGACCCCTGCAAACGCTTCTGATGCATCCACATGTAGCGCACGTCGAAGGTGCAGTTGAAACCGCTTGTACCCGCACAGATCACAACCATGCCGCCCTTTTTCACCACCAGCGTCGACACGGGGAACGTGGCTTCACCGGGGTGTTCGAACACCATGTCCACGTTCACGCCCTTGCCGGTGATATCCCAGATCGCCTTGCCGAACTTGCGGGCCTCTTTCACCCAGTCGTTGTATTCCGGGGTGTTCACCGTGGGCAGCTGGCCCCAGCAGTTGAATTCCTTGCGGTTGATCACGCCCTTGGCGCCCTGGTCCAGCACGAACTGTCGCTTGGATTCATCCGAGATCACGCCGATCGCATTGGCGCCGGCCGTGTTGGCCAGTTGGATCGCGTAGGAGCCCAAGCCGCCCGAAGCCCCCCAGACCAGCACGTTCTGCCCGGGCTTGAGCTCGTGCGGGTGGTGGCCGAACAGCATCCGATAGGCGGTGGCCAGCGTCAGGGTATAGCACGCCGCCTCTTCCCAGGTCAGGTGCTTGGGCCGCGGCATCAACTGCTGCGCCTGCACCCTTGTGAACTGCGAGAACGAGCCATCCGGCGTTTCATACCCCCAGATACGTTGCGTCGGGCTAAACATCGGGTCGCCGCCGTTACATTCCTCGTCGTCGCCGTCATCCTGGTTGCAGTGAATCACGACCTCGTCGCCGACTTTCCAGGTTTTCACGGCCGAACCGACCTTCCACACGATGCCCGACGCATCGGAACCCGCGATATGATAGGGCTGCTTGTGCCCGTCAAAGGGGCTGATCGGCTGGCCAAGACCGGCCCAGACGCCGTTATAGTTTACGCCTGCCGCCATCACCATGACCAGCACCTCGTGGCTGTCGATCTCCCACGTGTCGACCACTTCGACCTCGAAGGACTTGTCCGGTTCGCCATGGCGATCGCGGCGAATGGCCCACGCGTACATCTTTTTTGGCACGTACCCCAGCGGCGGCATTTCACCGATCTCGTACAGGTCTTTTTCGGGTGCGTCGTAGGGGGCTATCCCCGCGTCGTTGTCCAGCGCCATTTTCAGCCTCCAAAAACTCTCTTGCCGCATCGCAGAATCGCGGCGTCTGGCCCAACGGAATAACGGCGGCCACGTAATATTGCAATCGTTTTATGCGTCTTTTTTGAAATTTTATAACCCTGCAACTGCAGCAATCATGCTGCAGTTGCGTCATCACCCGGAAAAAGATGCGCGATCGACGTAGCGTAGAAGGCAATCATTGCCTCCTGCCCCGGCGCCACCGTCAGCCGTTGATCCTCTTCCTGAACCAGGTGGCGCAGTTGCAATTCAGCCAACCCGGCCTGCAGCAGTTCCTGCGCCGGCTCGTCGGGCCGGGCATGGGACGGTAGCCCCGCGATCAGGGCAACCACCCGGTCGGCCAGCACGTCCTGCGTTGCCACGCCCCCGGCGCGCTCCAATGCCATGGCCACCAACGGCACTGGCAAAACCGGCATTTCACGGGCGATCTGCCCCATCAGCGCGCGTCCAAGGGCCCGCACGTTGCCACCCGACTGCGCCAACGATACCGGCTGGCCAAAGCTGACGGCAGCACGGCCGAACCGCCGATAGCGCCCGCGCAGCCGCAGCCACACCATCCGCGCCACAAAGCCGGCAATCACTCGAAACCGCGCTGTAAAGCGCCGTTCGCCCGCCGCACGGGCACCGATCAGCACGCGATCTTCCAGGACACGGTCGTAATTCAGGGCAACAGGCACGAACACCACGTCCGGGGCATCGGGGCCGCGCGCCTCGGAGATGTAGCGCAGGATACCCAGGCGCGGATTGCCCAACGCGCCGGTCAGGCTCAGCCCGCCCTCGGGGAAAACGGCCTGCGTCACGCCCGCATCGGTGGCCAGCCGCACATAGCGCTCCAAAACCTTGCGATAGAGGGGCCCGTGCCGTTCTCGCCTTATGAAATAGGCGCCCATCGCCCGGATCAGCCGCGACAACGGCCAGATCCGCGCCCATTCGCCAACTGCATAGGCAAGGGCCGACCGGTCGGCCGCCAGGTAGGTAACCAGCACGTAGTCCATGTTGCTGCGGTGGTTCATGACGTAAACCACTGTCGCCTTCGGGTCGATCTTGCCCAAAGCGGCCTCGTCACGATGAAGCAACCGCACATCGTAAAGCGTGTTCGACAACCAGCGCGCCAGCCGCGCCGCGACGCCAAAATAAAGCGACGCTGAAAACGACGGCACGATCTCGCGCGCGTAACGACGGGCGGTTTCGAAGGCCACGTTTTCCGGCACACCCTTGTTGCGTGCATGGATCACGACAGCGCGCGATACCTCGGGGTCATAGATCAGGCGCTGGATCATGTCGTGGCGGCGCGCCAGCTTGAAGGGCTGAATGGGCCGCTCCAGCCGCTTGTTCAACTCGGCAACAGCTCGCTCCAGACGCCGGCGAAAGAACCAGCGAACCGAAGGGAACAGGAAATGGCTGGCGAATGTGACCGCGGCAAAAGCCACCAACAAGACCAGCACCCAAAGTGGCATTTCGACCGTTTGAAACATGGCCGCAGCATGACCGCGATCCGAAGCGGCGTAAATGGCATGATGCCGCATCGCAGCGAATTGACCTTGGCACAAAATTCCGCTCTATTGCGCGCCGACGCAATAAAGTTGCCAACCCGATTCATCCGGAGGCCCCGATGACCGAGACGCAAAAAGACAGACCCTGGCTGATCCGCACCTATGCCGGCCATTCGACAGCCAAGGCATCGAATGCGCTCTATCGTTCGAACCTGTCCCGTGGGCAAACCGGCCTGTCGGTGGCCTTCGATCTGCCCACGCAAACGGGCTATGACAGCGATCATGTGCTGGCCAAGGGCGAGGTGGGCAAGGTCGGCGTGCCGGTCTGCCACCTGGGCGACATGCGCACGCTGTTCGACCAGATCCCGCTTGAGCAGATGAACACCTCGATGACGATCAACGCCACGGCGCCGTGGCTGCTGGCGTTATATGTCGCCGTTGCCGAGGAACAGGGGACGGACGTGTCGAAATTGCAAGGCACGGTACAGAACGACCTGATCAAGGAATACCTGTCGCGCGGCACTTATATCTGCCCGCCGAAACCGTCGCTGAAACTCATCGGGGATGTGGCCGAATATTGCTATATCAATATCCCCAAGTGGAACCCGATGAACGTCTGTTCCTACCACCTGCAAGAGGCGGGGGCCACGCCGGAACAGGAACTGGCCTTTGCCCTGGCCACCGCCACCGCCGTTCTTGACGAGTTGAAACCCCGCGTCCCGGCCGAGGATTTCCCCCGCCTTGTGGGGCGGATTTCGTTTTTCGTGAACGCGGGCATCCGATTTGTGACCGAGATGTGCAAGATGCGCGCCTTCGTTGACCTGTGGGATGAGATCTGCGCCACCCGCTATGGTGTCGAAGACCCTAAATTTCGCCGCTTCCGCTACGGGGTGCAGGTGAACTCGCTCGGTCTGACCGAACAGCAGCCCGAAAACAACGTCTACCGTATCTTGCTTGAAATGCTGGCGGTGACATTGTCGAGAAAGGCCCGCGCGCGGGCCGTGCAGCTTCCGGCGTGGAACGAGGCACTTGGCCTGCCCCGCCCGTGGGATCAGCAATGGTCGATGCGGATGCAGCAGATCTTGGCTTATGAAACCGACCTGCTGGAATTCGATGACCTGTTCGATGGCAATCCGGCGGTGGATTCCAAGGTCGAGGCCCTGAAAGAAGGCGCGCGGCACGAACTGGCCAATATCGACAGCATGGGCGGCGCGGTGGACGCGATCGAATACATGAAATCGCGGCTGGTCGACAGCAACGCCGAACGCCTGAACAAGATCGAACGCAATGAAACCGTCGTGGTCGGTGTGAACAAATGGACCGAGGGCGAGCCCAGCCCCCTGATGGGTGAGGATGGCGGTATCATGGTGGTCGATCCGGCTGTGGAGCAAGACCAGATCGACCGCCTGAACGCATGGCGCGCCGACCGCGACGACGCTGTGGTGAAAGATGCGCTGGCCGAATTGCGGGCCGCCGCCGCCGAGGGGCGCAATGTCATGCCCGTCTCGATCAAGGCCGCGAAGGCCGGGGTCACCACTGGCGAATGGGCGGCGCAAATGCGCGCCGTGCACGGGGAATATCGCGGCCCCACCGGCGTCTCGAAATCGGTCAGCAACAAGACCGAAGGGTTGGACGACATCCGCGACGCGGTGAACGCGGTCAGCGACCGGCTGGGGCGGCGTCTGAAATTCCTGGTGGGCAAGCCGGGGCTTGATGGCCATTCCAACGGGGCCGAACAGATCGCGTTTCGTGCCCGCGATTGCGGCATGGAAATAGATTACGAGGGCATCCGCCTGACCCCCGAGCAGATCGTTACCGCCGCGCAACAGGGCGACGTGCATGTCGTGGGCCTGTCGATCCTGTCAGGCAGCCATGTTCCGCTGGTCGAGGACATGATGGCCCGCATGCGCGACGCGGGGCTGGGGCATATCCCGGTTATCGTCGGCGGCATCATTCCCGATGAAGATGCCAAGCGGTTGAAAACCATGGGCGTGGCCAAGGTCTACACGCCCAAGGATTTCAACCTGAATACCATCATGATGGATATCGTCACGCTGGCCGACCCCAAGGATATCGCAGCTGAATGAACGGGATGAAAGGCGGGGCAAAGTGATTGCCCCGCCTTTCGCCTGTCCTGCGATCATTCGGTCTGGGCCGCCTGCAGGCTGGCGACGATCCGGGCATTCAGGTCTTGGTCCTGTTGCGCGGCGGCGGCAATTGCCAGGTAATCGTCGCTGGTCAGGCCATCGACGCTCTCAACCGCCTCAAGCGCGGCAGAGTTGGCCTCATCCAACAGGTTTTGCCGCGTTTCCTCGTCCTCGGCAGCCTCGATCTGCGGCAGGTAGGACTCGCGTACATTGTCGACTGCCAGGGCGGCTTCGACAAAGGAATCCACTTGGTCCTGGGTCACGTCCTCGGCGGCCATTGTGGGCTGCTGCCCCTGCTGGGCGATGGCCGCTGGCGCGGCAAACCCAAGGGCGATTGCGGTCAGGGCTGCTGTCAGTTTTGGCTTAAAGGTCAAAAGGTCCTCCGTCTGGTTTCTGCGATTTGAAAGGCACATATGGCTCTTTTGCCGGGCGGGATCAAACACGCCGGCGGAAAAATGCCACCCAATTGTGCGATCGGGCATGGACCAGCGCGATGAACGCGCGCAGGTTTGCCCCAGCATAAAGGGAGATTTGCCATGTCACTGACCATCCGCCCTCTGACCGCCCAGGACGAGGCCGACTGGCGCCGCCTCTGGACAGCCTACCTGGAATTCTACGGAACCACCGTGGCCGAAGAGGTTTATCAAACCACATTCGCACGCCTGCTCGACCCCGCGCGCCCGGCGCAAAACGCGCTGATCGCCTTGCAGGATGGGCGCGCGGTGGGGTTGGTGCACTACATCTACCACCCGCATAACTGGCGCATCGACGACGTGTGTTACCTGCAAGACCTGTATGCCGACCCCGATGTGCGCGGCACCGGCGTGGGCCGCGCCTTGATCGAAGCGGTGTACGAGGCAGCGGATGAAAACGGCACGCCCAGCGTTTACTGGCTGACACAGGATTTCAACGAAACCGCGCGAAAACTGTATGACCGCATCGCCACGCTGACGCCGTTCATCAAGTATCAACGCTGACAAGGGCGGCGGGGCGGGCGTTTGCCCGCCATTCCTGCAGGAAATCGGCGATTGCCCGTCTGCCGCGCCCCGCTATGCTGCGGCAAAACCAAGGGAGCCACGCAAATGTCCATTCATATCGGGGCCAAACCCGGCGAGATTGCTGAAACCGTGCTGATGCCGGGCGACCCCCTGCGCGCCAAATGGGCAGCCGAGACATTCCTGGAAGACGTCAAATGCGTCAACGAGGTGCGGGGCATGCTGGGCTTTACCGGCACATGGCGCGGCAACCGGGTGACGGTGCATGGCTCGGGCATGGGCATGCCCAGCCTGTCGATCTATGCCAATGAGCTGATCCGCGACTACGGCGCGAAGACGCTGATCCGCATCGGTTCTTGCGGGGCGATGCAACGCCACATCGTTCTGCGCAACCTTGTCATCGCGATGACGGCCAGCTCTGTTTCAACACCGTCCACCGGCATCTTTCGCGAACTCAACTTTGCGCCCAGCGCCGATTGGGGGCTGTTGCGCGCCGCCGTAGACGCGGCCGAGGCGCGGGGCTTGGTGCCGCATGTGGGCGGCATCTATTCGGCCGACGTGTTCTATGACGAACGGCCTGACCTGAACGAGATGATGACCCGCCACGGCATCCTGGGTGTCGAGATGGAGGCGGCCGAGCTTTACAACCTGGCCGCCCGCCACGACATCCGCGCGCTTGCCCTGTTGACGGTCAGCGACCACCTTCTAACGCACGAGGCGCTGCCCAGCGAAGACCGTGAGCGCAGCTTCGGCGAGATGGTGGAAATTGCCCTCGCCGCAGCATTTCCGGGGGAGGTCTGAGCATGCTTGAGAAACGCAGCTGGGTGCCTGACGCGGTCGAAGGGTTCGTCGCGCGCGTGGCGCGGGAAACCGAACGGGCCGAAAGCTTGGAAATTTCCGCACGGATCGAGGAACTGGCGCAGGAAAGCCGCCGAATTCACGAACGCAACTGTTTCAACCTGAATCCGGCTACCAACGTCATGAACCCGCGCGCCGAGGCGTTGCTGGCATCGGGCATGGGCTCGCGCCCCTCGCTCGGCTATCCCGGCGACAAGTACGAAACCGGGCTTGAAGCGATCGAGAAGGTCGAGATCATAGCCGCCGCGCTGGCAACCGAGATCTTTGGCGCGAAATACGCTGAAATTCGCGTGCCCTCGGGGGCCATGGCCAATCTTTACGGCTTCATGGCGCTGTGCAAACCGGGTGATGCCATCATCGCACCCCCGGCCTCGGTCGGGGGGCATGTCACGCATCACGAGCCGGGCTGCGCGGGGCTTTTCGGCCTTGATATTCACCCAGCTCCCGTCAACGCCGACGGCTATACAGTTGATCTGGGGGCGCTACGCAATCTGGCCCAGGATGTGCGCCCGCGCCTGATCACCATTGGCGGGTCGCTTAACCTGTTTCCCCATCCGGTGGCCGAGATCAGGGCCATTGCCGACGCCGTGGGCGCGCATGTGCTGTTCGACGCTGCGCATCAATGCGGGATAATCGCCGGCGGCGCCTGGCCCAACCCGCTGGAGCAGGGCGCGCACATGATGACGATGAGCACCTATAAATCGCTGGGCGGCCCGCCCGCCGGGTTGATCGTGACCGATGACGCCATGATTGCCGAGCGGCTGGATGCCATCGCCTTTCCCGGCATGACGGCCAATTTCGACGCGGCGAAATCGGCGGCTTTGGCCATGTCGCTGCTGGATTGGCGCGATCATGGCAGCAACTACGCCGCCACCATGGTAGATGTGGCGCGCGCCCTCGCCCGGGCGCTGGAGGAGGAAGGGCTGCCGGTATTCGCCGCCGAGAAGGGCGGCACGCAAAGCCACCAGTTCGCGCTGCTGGCCAAGGGGTTTGGCGGCGGACAGGCGGCGGCGAAAACCCTGCGGAAGGCCGGGTTCCTGGCTTGTGGCATTGGCCTGCCAGTGGCCGAGGTGCCCGGCGATATGAACGGTTTGCGCATCGGCACGCCAGAGATGGTGCGCTGGGGCATGACGGCAAACGATGCCCCGCGCATGGCCAGCCTGATCGCCGGCGCCCTGCGCGCAAACGACCCTGCCGCGCTGGCGGAGGAAGTGGCCGAATGGCGACGCAGCTTTGACACGCTGCATTTCATTCACCAGTAAGACGCGGCCCCCGCAACCGTCACCGCGTGATCTGGCAATCTTCACGCTTGCCGGCTTGGCCTTGCAAAAGAAAAGGGCCACCCGCAGGCGGCCCTTTCCGAAAGACTGCTCGCGCGCGATCAGCCCATCAGGCGACGGGCGATCACTTGTGCCTGGATCTCGGCGGCGCCTTCAAAGATATTCAGGATGCGCGCGTCGCACAGCAGGCGGCTGATTTCATATTCCAGCGCAAAGCCGTTGCCGCCGTGAATTTGCAATCCGTTGTCGGCCGCCGACCACGCAACGCGGGCGCCCAGCAACTTGGCCATCCCCGCCTCGAGGTCGCAGCGACGATCATTGTCTTTCTCGAAGGCCGAGAAATAGGTCAACTGACGTGCGATCATGATTTCGACCGCCATCATCGCCAGCTTGTTGGCCACACGCGGGAAAGCAATCAGCGGTTTGCCGAATTGCTTGCGGTCCTGGGCATATTGCATCGCCACGTCCAACGCGGCTTGCGCCACGCCGATGGCGCGAGCCGCTGTCTGGATGCGAGCGGATTCAAAGGTCTGCATCAACTGCTTGAACCCCTTGCCCTCTTCGCCGCCCAGCAGGTTCTCGCCCTTCACGTGGAAATTGTCGAAGCCAAGCTCGTATTCCTTCATGCCGCGATATCCCAGCACCTCGATCTCGCCCCCGGTCATGCCTTCGGTCGGGAAAGGCTGGGCGTCGTCGCCCGGCGTTTTTTCGGCCAGGAACATCGACAACCCGCGGTGGTCGGTGCTGTCGGGGTCGGTGCGGGCCAGCAACGTCATGACGTGGGTGCGCGCGGCATGGGTGATCCAGGTCTTGTTGCCGGTGATCTTCCAATCGCCGTTTTCATCCTTGACCGCCCGGGTGCGCAAGGAACCAAGGTCGGACCCGGTGTTGGGCTCGGTAAACACGGCCGTCGGCAGGATCTCGGCGCTGGCCAGTTTCGGAAGCCAGTTCTGCTTTTGCTCTTCGGTGCCGCCGGCGATGATCAGCTCGGCCGCGATCTCCGAGCGCGTTCCCAGTGATCCCACACCGATATACCCACGGCTCAATTCCTCGGAAACGACGCACATCGACGCCTTGGACAGGCCCAGCCCGCCGTATGCCTCGGGGATGGTCAGGCCGAAAACACCCATTTCGGCCAGTTCCTCGATGATTTCCATCGGGATCAGCTCATCCTTGAGGTGCCATTCATGCGCGTCGGGCTGTACGCGCTCGACCGCGTAGCGGCGGAACTGGTCGCGGATCATTTCAAGCTCGTCGTCCAGGCCCGAGGCGCCGAACATCGTGGCGCCTGCCTGATCCTGCATCAACGCAACCAGCCGGCTGCGCGCGGCCTGAGTGTTGCCGCCCTGGGTCAGGGTGACAACCGCAGGCTCCATGAGAGTACGCATGTCATCCTGGCCCAGCCCCAGATCCTGCAGGCGCACGATCTCGGTCTGGTTCATCTGGATGCCACCATAGATTTGCCAAAGATATTCGCCAAAGGCGATCTGGTGGATCAGTTGTTCAATCTCGCCGAACTTTCCCGCAGCTTTCTGCGCTTCGGCCCATTTCTGCATCTGGCGTAGCGATTCAACATAGGTGGCCAGCCACGCCAGCCCATGTGCGGCGGTCTGGTGCATCTCGATCAGGTTACCCGACACCCGGTCATTTTCACTGACCATGTCGCGCACGCAAGACGTGGCCTTTTCAAGAATACGCTCTGCCGGGGCCACGGCTGCACCGGTCAGTTCCAGAAGATCGGGGAAAATCACGGGCTGTCCAACAGCCGTCATGTCCTGTCCGTCATGAGCCATGAATCAGTTCCTCTTTTTGCTGGCCTTGCTCCTAGCCATTTCGCAGGCGCAGCGCAACAAAAATGCCCAAAACACCCAGCGTCACTTGCACATATTGCGCGCTCGACAACTTGGCGAACCGGACTGGCGCTGCCCGTGATGCAATAGTAAGGCAGAGCGATGACCTTTCTACCCCCCGACATCGACATGGGCCTTTTGGCCGCGGCCCTTGCGATCACGCTATGCGCCGGTGTGGTCAAGGGCATGGTGGGGTTTGCCATGCCGATGATCATGATCTCGCTACTGGGAAGTTTCCTGCCGCCTGAACTGGCGCTGGCGGCGCTTATCCTGCCCACGCTGGCCAGCAACGGGGTTCAGGCCCTGCGCGAAGGCCCATCGGCCGCGGGCCGCGCGGTGCGCGAATTCCGTGTCTTTCTGGGCGTTGGGTTGATGGCGCTTTTCGTAGGCGCACAGATGGTCGCGTTGCTGCCAGCGCGCACGGTGCTGATGCTTATTGGCGGCCCGATCCTGGTTTTTGCGGTGCTGCAACTGGCCGGCTGGCGCCCGCGGCCCGCTCCGGGGCATCGCACCCGGATCGAGGTGATCATCGGCGCAATCGCGGGGTTCACCGGGGGCATGTCCGGGGTATGGGGGCCGCCTACGGTGATGCTGTTGACGGCGCTGGACACGCCGAAAGCCGCACAGATGCGCATCCAGGGCGTGATCTACGGGCTGGGAGCGGTCGCGCTGACCGTTGCGCATGTCGGCTCGGGCGTCTTGACCCCGCAGACCGCCGTGTTCTCGGCCTTGATGATCGTGCCGGCACTGGCGGGGATGCGGTTGGGGTTTGCGCTGTCGGACCGATTTGACCAAACCACGTTCCGGCGCGCGACGTTGGCGGTTTTGCTGGTTGCGGCACTCAACCTGTTGCGGCGCGCCTGGGGAATGTGACCCCGCCACCGGCAGGGGCACATTGAGGCCATCAGTTTGCGCGCACGTCTGATCCGGCAAGTTCCGAAATGAAAGTGCGGATCTGCCCGCGCAGACGCTCATCCCGGATCTGCGTCAGCATCGACGCAATTTTCGTCGCCTCGTTGTCAAGGACGCTCTGATCATGCGTCTCGTCCTCGAGCCCGTCAAAAAAGTACGAGGGCGCCACGTTCAGTATCTGGGAGATCTCGAACAACTTGCTGGCGGAAATGCGGTTGCGTCCCAGTTCGTATTTCTGGACTTGCTGGAACGAGATGCCCAGGCCCTGGGCCACTTCCGTCTGCGTCATGCCCCTGAGAACACGCAACTGCTTTAGCTTCTTACCCACATGAATATCGACGGGATGCGACATACCTATTCCTCACTGTTGCTACCAGGGCGAGAATGACCAATCCGTGAATTCGTTCAATTTATGAATTATGCACCCGTACGTTGCAAAGAATGACCAGAGATGGGTGATATTTTTACCTTTGATGTATTATTTTCTTACCGTTACATTGCCTCAACCCGGTTCAACACCGTCACATAATCAACCTGGCCCCACGAGGTAGCAGCAGTCATGGCCCCTGTTCTGCAGTCGCAGTCAATCTTGTTCGAACTCTTGCGATCCTTCACCACGCTCGCGCGGACATTGAACCTGTCCCACGCGGTGAAAGAGTTGAACAGCACCCGCCAAACCGTGAGACGCCATATCAGCCAGCTTGAAGAACTGCGGGGCGAAGAATTGTTCAAGGTGGTCGACCGGCAATACGTGCTGACCGATGCCGGGCAGCGCGCGCTGCCCGAGGCAACGGACCTTCTGGCACGGGGGGTGGCATGGGCCAAGGGCTATGCCAACCATTCCAGCGGCCTTTCCACGATCAATTACTCTGACGATGGGCTGACCTATCATCTGCAACAGCAGCGGATCAGCAAGATATGGGACGGCGACAATGGCTTCATGCGCACCGCATTGCGCAGTTGGGCGATGGCCGGAGGGCAGATCGAAGACCCGGCTATGGCATTGATGCGCCCGTATCTGCTTATCTATCGCCGCCAGAATGATTCGTGGATTTGTTGTGAAATCGGCGAGGAATCGGCCTTTGCATCGTGGTTCGGATGGGCAAAGGCACGGTCAAGCATCGGCTCTCAGGTAGAAATGATGCCGGGGGGCGGGGTGATTGCCTCGCTCATGGAGAAGCCCTTGACCGATATCGAGACCAGTCATGGAATTCGTCTCGACCACGTATTCACCAAGATTCCACGAGAGGATGGTGGTGAACTGGTTTCCATGGCGTTTCAAAGGCTTAACCTGGGCGGGCGGTTCCCTGACGGCTCCTTTGCGCTTATTTCCGTAGTGCAGCGCACCTATGATGTGGAGATCGATCACCTGGACGAGGAGACCATTCGCACGATGCCACCTGAGCTTGTAATGCCAGTGCCGGAAAAGTTGCAGGCGATGCAGTCTTTCGTCGCATAATCGTTTAAGCTGCCTGTGTTAACCATGCACAGGAGGGCAGCCATGTCGATTCACGATCTTAGCGATGGCAAACATCTGATAGCCGGGAGTCTCGGCATACTGAACAGCCGCGGCATCTCGATAAGGTTCGGCGAGGACTTGGACGAATACCAGGAAATTCTTGCCAAACACCGGCCAGATCAACCGATTGGCGCACCGTTCGACCCCAATCTACAACATTTGACGCCCGAAACCTGTTTCTGGATGATCGGTGAAACGGAAAACGGCACCCTTGTCCACACTCAGGCTTTACGCCTGATAGACATGCGCTACCAAACACTGGCCGATTACCTGCGCGACAATTTCCGCGCGTTTCCGCCGGTTTTGCCCGATCTCGACCTGGCGCGTTCGCGCTACCGTGCGGGGCCCGGCGCGCGGATGATCACCGGCCGGGTCTGCTATCAGGGTGAGTTCTGGTTCAACCCCGACAGGGGCGCGTATCGCGGCAGCGGGCTGGCTGGCATCGTCGGGCGCTGCGCCTTTTTCGAAGCGATCAAACGCTGGGCGCCCGATTACACCTTCGGCTTCATGGCCTACCCTGTCGCGACCAAGGGCTTTGCCCAGCGGCAAGGTTATCTGCACAGCGAACCCGGCGCTTTGCGGTGGGCCCGCTATGGCAGCGATGAGCCGCTTGAAGGGTTCATGGTCTACAACAGCCTGGAAGACCTACGGTATCTTCTGTCCTTGCCCGTGGTTGAAAAGCTGCCCGAGATGGCGGCTTGACCCACGGCGCAGCCACCGCGAACAAAAAGCCCCGGTCATGCAACCGGGGCTTTGCTTGTTTCGATTGTCGACGGGCTTAGCCGAGGGCAGCCGCCTTCACGTCGTCGTCGATGAAGGGCAGGTACTGTTCGAAATTGTCCGCGAACATCTGCACCAGCTTGCGCGCCTGCGCGTCATAGGCGTCCTGGTCTTCCCAGGTGCGGCGCGGATCAAGCAGAACCTCGGCCACGCCGGGCACCTCTTCGGGCACGTCGAAGCCGAAATTCTCGTCCTTGCGGAAACTTGCGTCGTTCAGGCTTCCATCCAGCGCCGCGGTCAGCAGGGTGCGCGTGGCCTTGATCGGCATCCGGCTGCCAACGCCATAGGCCCCACCCGTCCAGCCGGTGTTGACCAACCAGCAGGTTGCGCCGTGCTTGGCGATCTTTTCCTGCAAGAGCTTGCCGTAAACCTCGGGACGGCGCGGCATGAAAGGCGCGCCGAAGCACGTCGAGAACGTGGGCTCGGGCTCGGTCACGCCACGCTCGGTGCCCGCCACCTTGGAGGTGAACCCCGACAGGAAGTGATACATCGCCTGCGCCGGCGTCAGCCGTGCGATCGGCGGCAGCACGCCAAAGGCATCGCATGTCAGCATGATGACGTTCTTGGGGTGCCCGCCCACGGCGGTTTCGCTGGCATTCGAGATATATTCAAGCGGGTAGGCACAACGCATGTTCGCCGTCAGGCTGTCATCGTCGAAATCCAGCTCGAACGTCTCAGGGTCGAACACCATGTTCTCGATCACGGTGCCGAATTTCGACGTGGTGGCATAGATTTCGGGCTCGGCCTCGGGGTTCAGGTTGATCGTCTTGGCGTAACAGCCGCCTTCGAAGTTGAACGTACCATTCTCGGACCAGCCATGTTCGTCATCCCCGATCAACGTGCGCTCGGGGTCGGCCGACAGGGTGGTCTTGCCCGTCCCCGAAAGACCAAAGAAAACAGCCGTGTCTACTGGGTTGCCATCGGCATGGTTGGCCGAGCAGTGCATCGGCATCACGCCCTTTTCCGGCAGCAGGTAGTTGAGCAGCGTGAACACGGATTTCTTGTTCTCGCCCGCATATTCCGTTCCGCCGATCAGGATGATCTTCTTTTCGAAATTCAACGCAATCACGGTTTCGCTGCGACAGTCATGCTTGGCCGGGTCGGCCTTGAAGCTGGGGCAGTTGATCACGGTGAAATCGGCGACAAAGCTGTCCAGCGCCTCGCGGTCGGGGCGGCGCAGCAAGTGGCGGATGAACAAGCCATGCCAAGCCAGTTCCGTCACCATCCGCACGTTGATCGACAGTGCCGGATCGGCGCCGCCAACCAGATCCTGCACATAGTAATCCCGGCCAGCCATGTGCGCCAGCATGTCGGCATAAAGCGCGTCGAACCCCTCGGACGACATGGCAGCGTTGTTTTCCCACCAGATGCTGTCGGCCACGCTGTCGGTCTTGACGACGTGCTTGTCCTTGGGCGACCGGCCGGTGAACTTGCCGGTGGTCACCAGGAATGCACCGCCATTGCCAAGCGTCCCTTCGCCATTCTTGAGCGCCGCCTCGATCAGCGCCGGCTCGATCAGATTGTAATGGACATTGCCCAGCCCTTCGATCCCCTGATCCTCAAGCCGGAATTGCGGGTTCACCCGTCCAAATGCCATGTGCCAAGCTCCTGTAGCCGCGCCGTGGCGGCGGTTCCCAGAAATAGCAACGAACGCCCGTGTGAGGGCGTCCGAGCCCGGCCCATCCCGGACCGTTACCGGCCTCTTAACATGACGCTTCCGTGAAGGAACAGGACGCTTTCGCACAGTTAGCGCAACCAGCGACAGGTTAGCGCAAACGCGCGGCTTTCCGCCATCGTCACCGGCAAATGGTGTGTCTGCTTTGCGCCACTTTGCACGATACTTTGTAAATTCTGTCGGAAAACCACGGCTCTAGCAGCTCGATTCGCAGATAATCATTGCCTGACAAGGCCAAATTTAGGAATACTGCCCGAAAATCTATAAATCGTGAGAGCAGTACAAGGACCAACCCCATGTCAAAGATCGCGCTTGTTGACGACGATCGAAATATCCTGACGTCCGTCGCCATGACTCTCGAGGCCGAGGGCTTCGAGGTAGAAACATACAACGACGGGCAGTCTGCGCTGGACGCATTCAACAAGAAACTGCCGGACATGGCCGTTCTGGACATCAAGATGCCCCGGATGGACGGAATGGACCTGTTGCAACGCCTGCGCCAGAAAACCGCCATGCCCGTCATCTTCCTGACATCGAAAGATGACGAGATCGACGAGGTGCTGGGCCTGCGCATGGGCGCCGATGACTACGTTAAAAAGCCCTTCAGCCAGCGTTTGCTGGTCGAGCGCATCCGCGCGCTGCTGCGTCGCCAGGAAGCCGTGGCCGGCGACATCGTCGGCGACACCGAGGAAACCAAGGTCATGGAACGCGGCGACCTGCGGATGGACCCGCTGCGCCACGCGGTCACCTGGAAGGGCAAGGACGTATCGCTGACGGTCACCGAATTCCTGCTGCTGCAGGCGCTTGCGCAGCGCCCGGGCTTCGTCAAATCGCGCGATCAGCTTATGGATGTGGCCTATGACGATCAGGTCTATGTCGATGACCGCACGATCGACAGCCACATCAAGCGGCTGCGCAAGAAGATGCGTAACGTGGATGATCAGTTCTCGGCAATTGAGACCCTTTATGGGATCGGTTACCGTTACAACGAAGAGTAACGCCGGAAGATGGCCCTCGCCGAAAGGATGGACGTGCGTGACGTCACGCCTTCACGTGACGGCGATGTTGTGTTGGGCGATGACTATGTCGCCCCCGACAGCACCGTCGAGAAAGAACTGCGCGCGAAACGTGCGCGGCGTGGGTGGTTTTCGCTGAACCGCTCGCCGCTGACGCGCAAGATCATCACATTCAACCTGATCGCGCTGAACGTGCTGGTCGCGGGCATCCTGTTCATGAACTCGTCGCGCGACTCGATGGCGGTGCAACGCGCCAACGCGCTGGTCGCCGAGGCCGAGTTGATCGCCGATGTGTTCGAAGCCCGCCTGCCCAATGGCGCACCCGTCAGCCTTGTCACCGGTGACGGTATAGACGTGGCCGACACGCTGTCAGGGCTGGATATGCGCCGCGGGGTCGAAGCTTATGTCTATGACACCAATGGCGCTCTCGTGGGCCAGTTCGAAGGCACGGGTGTCGCCCGCGCCAATGAAACCGACGCCAATAGCGAGGAACGCACCGTCATCGTCGATTTCCTGACCGGGCTTTGGAGCGGCGTTTCGGCCCCCTTCGTTTCGCGCACCGAAACCGACACCATCACCACCGAGGAAAAAGCCCGCGCCATGATCGCGCGCGCCGTATCCGACGGCACTCATATCCTGACCAGCGCGAGCGGCAACGAATCCACGCTGTTCGCGGTGGCCACGCCGATCGTTCAGAACGGAACGCCGGTTGGCGTGGTGGCGCTGGCCAACAGCTCGTCCGAGATCGACCGGGCCGTGCGGATCGAACGTGAACGGGTCTTGCGCATGTTCATCATAGCGACGCTGGTTTCGATCGGGCTGAGCTTTGTTCTGGCCTCGACCATAACCAACCCGATTTCCGACCTGGCCGAGGCCGCCGAACTGGGGCGCGACCGCGACAAGCGCAAATCCGGCACGGTCGGGCGCATCCGCATCCCCGACCTGACCGCCCGCCCCGACGAAATCGGCCGCCTGTCTGGCGCGCTGCGTGGCATGGTGGCCGCGCTTTACGACCGCATCGACAGCAATGAACAATTCGCGGCCGATGTGGCCCACGAAATCAAGAACCCGCTGGCCAGCCTCCGCTCGGCCGTGGGCAGCCTGCGCATGGTCAAGAAAGAAGAACACCGCACCAAGCTGCTCGACGTGATCGACCACGACGTGCGCCGGCTGGATCGCCTGGTCAGTGACATCTCGAACGCATCGCGGCTGGACAGCGAACTGGTCAAGGAAGAAGAAGAGCCCTTCGACCTGGTCAAGATGATCTCGAACCTCGGTGAACATCTGGGCCAGCAAGCAAAAGAGCAAGGAATCGACTTCATCACCGACCTGCCGCCCCACCCCATAGTGATACAGGGGCTCGAGGCCCGGCTGGCACAGGTTTTCGTGAACCTGATAACCAATGCGATTTCCTTCTGCGAAGACGGCGACGCGATCCGCGTCTGGGCACGGCAACGCGAAAATCGCATGCTAGTCGTGGTCGAAGACACCGGCCCCGGCATCCCCGAAGAAGCGCTGACCAAGGTGTTCAACCGCTTTTACTCGGAGCGGCCCGAAAAACAGTTCGGCAACAATTCGGGCCTGGGCCTGGCCATTTCGAAACAGATCGTCGAGGCGCATGGCGGCGTGATCTGGGCCGAGAACATTCGCCCGACCGATGCCGACATCACATCCGAACCGCTGGGCGCGCGCTTCGTCGTGGGCCTGCCGGTCTGACATGGCGGCCCCCGCAGCGGCCCCTGCCCCGGGCCAACCGGGCAGCCATTCCGCAACGCCCATCCGTCTGCACGGATCGAGCGTGGCAATCGCGGGCCGTGCAGCGCTGATCACCGGGCGGGCTGGCGCGGGGAAATCTGCGCTATCCCTGCAGCTTCTGGCGCTCGGCGCCGCGTTGGTGGCCGATGACATCACCTGCCTGTGGCGCGCCGGCGATGCGATAATCGCAGACGCGCCAGACACGATTCGCGGCCGGATCGAAGCACGCGGCATTGGCATTCTGAATGCAGCCGCCCAAGGGCCCGCGCCGCTGGCGCTTTGGGTCGACCTCGACAGCACGGAAACGGAACGCCTGCCACCGTTGCGCAACCGTCCCTGCCTGGGCCTCGATCTGCCCTTGCTTCACAATCCCGAAACGGGCTGTTTTCCGGCGGCAATAATGCAATACCTTCGGCATGGCAGACACGCGTGAAGGTGCATGGCATGACAGACCTGAAAACAGACCCCTCGCCCGCCCCCCGCGTCATACTGGTGACGGGGCCTTCGGGCGCGGGCCGGTCGACCGCGATCAACGTGTTGGAAGACATGGGATACGAGGCGATAGACAACTTGCCGCTGTCACTTTTGCCGCGCCTGCTGGATGGGCCACCAGGTGGGCGGCCCCTGGCCCTGGGGCTGGACACGCGCAATCGCGATTTTTCGACCAATGCCCTTATCGAAACCATCGATACGCTGGAAAGCCGGTTCGGCATAGACGGCGACCTGCTGTTCCTGGATTGCCGCGACGATGAATTGCAGCACCGTTTTTCAGCCACGCGGCGGCGGCACCCGCTGGCACCCGCCGAAAGCCCCGATATCGGGATCGCCCGTGAAAAGGATCTGCTGGCCCCGATACGCAACCGCGCCGACATACTGATCGACACCTCTGAATTGTCACCGCATCAACTGCGCGACGAGTTGCATCGCCTGCTCACCCCGGAACCGGGTACGCGGATGGCGGTCACGATCAATTCGTTTTCCTACAAGCGCGGCCTGCCACGCGGGGTCGACATGGTGTTTGACGGCCGGTTCCTGCGCAACCCCTACTGGGTGCCGCACCTGCGTGACCAGGACGGGCGCAACGCCGCGATAAGGGACTATGTCCAGGGCGACCCGCGCTTTGCCGCCTTTTTCGATCATGTCCGTGCACTGGCATTAATGCTGCTGCCTGCCTATGTTGACGAGGGAAAGACACATTTCGCCATCGGCTTTGGCTGTTCGGGCGGGCGGCATCGCTCGGTCGCGCTGGCCGAAATGCTTGGCAAGGCCCTTGCAGAGGAGGGTTGGCAAGTGTCAATTAGGCACCGGGAACTGGACCGGCAGCAAGGATAGGCGGGGCTGTCTGGTTTTTTGGTCGGACGGACAAACACAAAGGACGGGCAAGGCGTGATTGGCATCGTGATCGTCGCGCATGGCGGATTGGCGCGTGAATACCTTGCCGCGGTCGAGCACGTGGTGGGCGCACAACCGGGCATGCGCGCCATAGCCATCGAGGCAGATCACGACCGATCCGCCAAGCGCGACGAAATCCAGGCAGCTGCCAACGAGGTTGACCGCGGGGACGGGGTCGTCGTTGTCACCGACATGTTCGGCGGCTCGCCCTCGAACCTGAGCATGCCTGCCTGCCAGCAATCGGGGCGGCGCATCCTTTACGGCGCGAACCTGCCGATGCTTATAAAACTGGCCAAGAGCCGGCAATTGGCCCTGGGCGACGCCGTGCGCGCCGCCACCGAGGCCGGCCGCAAATACATTGACAGCCAGAACATTTCGAAGGACTAGAGGCGGCCATGTCGGACAGTATTGAACGCAGCCTGGAGATCGTGAACGAAAAGGGCCTTCATGCCCGTGCGTCGGCCAAGCTGGTCGAAGTGGTCGAAGGGTTCGATGCCACGGCCGAGGTCAGCCGCGACGGTATGTCGGCGGGCGGCGACAGCATCATGGGGCTTTTGATGTTGGCAGCCTCGAAAGGAACCACTATTGACGTGCGAACATCCGGCCCGGACGCCGTGGCGCTTGCCGATGCGCTTGAGGCGCTGGTAAAAGACCGGTTCGGCGAAGACATGTAGCCCCGTAACGCGTGCGGCTGAGGCAAGGATGACACGGCCAGTGGTGGACAGTGCACAAAACCAGGCGATGCCACGCGGCACCGATGACGTGGTCTATACAAAATACGACCGCCGCAGCCTGACCTACGCCAACAGTTTCGACTCGCCCATGACGGCGACGATAATCCGCGCGATGGAATGGATGACCGGCAAACTGACGATCATCCGCCGCATCCGCGAATTCGAACGCCGCGGGGCGCCGCGGGGCCAGGCGTTCTGGCCGGCAACGATGGATGTCATGGGGATCGACCTGCTGACGCCCGACGAACAGCTTGCCCGCATTCCAAAGACCGGTCCCGTGGTATTCGTGGCAAACCACCCGCACGGGCTGGTGGATGGCATGATACTGGCCGACCTGATCGGGCGCGTGCGCGACGATTACCGTATTCTCACGCGTTCACTGCTGACCGGTATCGACGAAAGTGCCGCGTCCTATATGATTCCAGTGCCCTTCCCGCACCAGCCCGACGCGCAGGAAGAGATGATCCGCATGCGCAGCCAGGCGATGGATCACCTTGCGCAGGGCGGGCTTGTGGCGCTTTTCCCCTCGGGCGTGGTAGCGGCATCGAAAACCATGTTCGGCCCGGTGATCGAGGCTGAGTGGAACGTTTTTACCGCCAAGATGATCCGCCGCTCGGGCGCCACTGTGGTTCCTTGCTTTTTCCCCGGCTCGAACTCGCGCTGGTACCAGGTGGCGAACCGTATTTCGCCGGTGCTGCGGCAAGGGCTGCTGCTGCATGAGGTGGTGCACAGCTTCGACAAGCCGCAGACCCCTGTCATCGGTCATCCGATCAGCCCCGAGGAATGTGCCGAGCGGGGCCGCGACCCGCGCGCCTTCATGGCCTGGCTGCGCGAACACACCCTAGGCTTGCGAGACTGACAGCGGCTTCGCATCGCGGCGCGACCCGACCAGTTTGGGCGTTTGCCTTTATCCATAATCGCATGGAATCAGCGACACCACCGTGACAGCCCGCCAGGGCTTGCCTGCAAGGTGACGCCCTTTGTGCCTTTGGGTGTTTAACGCCTGGTCCTAACCATTGGTCCGGGGCACGGGCCTGCCCGCCACATAAGTCGCGGCAATCGCCCGGTCATCGCCCATCATGATGGTGGGAAACAGCGCTTCCCACAGGTCATCGGCGCGTGCTGCACGTTGCGCGATAGCGGGGGTCGAGGCGAGGTCGATCACCGTCAAGTCGGCCTCGGCCCCGGGTAGCAGGTTCCCGATCATATCGCCCATATGCATGGCCTGTGCCGAACCGGCGGTTGCCAGCCACCAAAGCTGCGCGGGATGCAGGGCATTGCCGCGCAGTTGCCCGATTTCATAAGCGGCCGCCATGCTGCGCAGCATCGAGAAACTGCTGCCGCCGCCCGTGTCGGTCGCCAGACCCACGCGTGCGCCCTGCCCCACCAGCCCGGCCATGTCGAACAGCCCCGAGCCGATGAACGTGTTCGAGGTCGGACAATGGATCAGAGCCGCGCCAGTTTCGATCAGCCGCTCACGCTCGCGCGGGGCAAGGTGTATGGCATGACCGTACAGCCCGCGCGCGCCCAGCAGGCCATGCGCCTCGTAAGTGTCGAGGTAATCCCGCGACTGCGGGTATAGCGACTTGACCCACTCTATCTCGTCCAACTGCTCGGACAGGTGTGTTTGCATCAGGCAATCGGGGTGCTCGGCCCAAAGCATACCCAGCGCCGACAACTGCCCTGGCGTCGAAGTGGGCGAAAACCGCGGCGTGATGACATAAGACAGCCGGTCCACCCCGTGCCAGCGATTCAGCAACATCTTGCTGTCATCATAGGCCGATTGCGCCGTGTCGCGCAGGTTGTCGGGGGCGTTGCGATCCATGCAGGTCTTGCCGGCGGCTGCGCGCATCCAGCGCGCCTGCGCGGCGCTGAAAAAGGCATCCACACTGGTGGAATGGATCGTGCAATAGCTGGCCACCGTCGTCGTGCCATGCGCCAGCAGCAGGTCAAGATAGCGCCCCGCTATATCGGCGGCATGGTCGGGATCGGCAAACCGCGCCTCTTCGGGGAAGGTGTAACTGTTCAGCCAATCGATCAGCCGCTTGCCCCAGCTCGCGATAATCGCCGTTTGGGGGTAATGCGCATGCGCATCGACAAAGCCCGCGGAAATCAGCGACTGCCCGTGGTCGATCACCGTCGCTTGGGGGTTGGACGCGCGCAGTTCCGCCCCGTCGCCCACCTGCGCGATGCGGCCGTCACGCAGCAGAACGCCCCCCCGCACATTGTGGCGCGCGGCCCTTGGCCCCTCGGCGAATGGATTGCCGTCAAAGGCCAGTGTCTGGCCAAGAATAAGTGTGCTGTCCGTCATCTGCCTGCCCCCAGTTTGCCGCATGACATTAGAATGCCGCAACCGGCGCGTAAATTGCCGCTGGGCATTGTTTCCGACGTCTGCCATCCGATATGACAGAAGCATCGGATTAGGGGGCGCGCATGACCGAGGACCAAACCGAGATCGAAGACCGCCCCGAAGCCGAGGACGAGGCTTACCTTCTGGACAAGAAAACCGTCTCGTCGATCCTTTACGCGGTCGACGTGGGGGATGCGTCGGCCCTGACCGAGTTGATGGAACCGCTGCACGCGGCCGACATCGCCGACCTTCTGGAGCAAATCAACACCTACGACCGGCGCCGGCTGATCGAGTTGTATGGCCGTGAATTCGACGGTGACATCCTGTCGGAGGTCGACGAATCGATCCGCGAAGAGGTCATCGCGATCCTCAACCCAACGGTTCTTGCGAACGCCGTGCGCGGGCTGGACAGCGACGATGTGGTCGACCTGCTGGAAGACCTGGACGAGCCCCAGCAAGAGGCGATCCTGGGCGCGCTGGAAGAGCCTGACCGCGTCGCCGTCGCCCAGGCGCTGAGTTACCCCGAGTATTCCGCCGGTCGCCTGATGCAGCGCGAGGTGGTCGCCGCGCCCGAACATTGGACAGTTGGCGATGCCATCGACTTCCTGCGCAGCCATGATGACCTGCCCGATCAGTTCTATCACGTCGTTCTGGTCGATCCGCGCATGCACCCCGTGGGCAACGTGACGCTGGGCAAGATCATGCGCTCGCGCCGCGACGTGGCGCTGACATCCATCACCGAAGAGATATTCAAGATCATCCCGGTTGATCAGGACGAGGGCGACGTGGCCTATGCGTTCAACCAGTATCACCTTATCTCGGCACCCGTGGTGGATGAAAGCGGCCGCCTGGTGGGCCAGATCACCATCGACGACGCGATGGCCGTGCTGGATGAAGAACACGAAGAGGACATCCTGCGCCTCGCCGGCGTTGGCGAGGGAAGCCTGACCGACCGGGTGATAGAAACCACCAAGGGTCGTTTCCCGTGGCTGGCGGTGAACCTTGTCACCGCCGTGCTCGCAAGCCTTGTGATCGCCCAGTTCGAAGAGGCGATCACCCAGGTCGTGGCGCTGGCTGTGCTGATGCCCATCGTGGCATCGATGGGCGGCAACGCCGGCACGCAAAGCCTGACCGTCGCAGTGCGGGCTTTGGCCACGAAAGACCTTACCGGCTCGAACGTGTGGCGGGTGATCCGACGCGAGGTTCTGGTGGGGTTCGTGAACGGCACGGCGTTTGCCGTGGTCATGGGAATCGTCGGCCTGATCTGGTTCGGCTCTCTCACGTTGGGCTACGTGATCGCGGCCGCGATGATCATCAACCTCGTGGTGGCGGGGTTGGCCGGCACTGTCATTCCCATCGTACTGGACAGGATGGGGATCGACCCGGCACTGGCCTCGGGCGCCTTCGTGACCACGGTGACGGACGTGGTGGGTTTCTTCGCCTTTCTCGGATTGGCCGTGCTGTGGCTGCTGTAACCGGGCTGGAGGCGCGCAAGGCGGCCGCGCGCAAGGCCGCGTTCATTCGGCGCAAGGCTGCGCATGAGCGCGCTGGCACCGCTGTGGCCGGGCATCTGAGCGCGGTTCTGGCCGGGCATCGAGGCGTGCCCTTGGCTGGCTACATGGCCATGCGCACCGAAATCGACCCGACCCCCGCCATGGAAGAGGCCGCAGCCCATGGCCAGGTGGGCGTTCCGGTGATCCTTGGCCCCGATCAACCCCTGAAGTTTCGCGAATGGACGCCCGGCTGTGCGATGATCGATGGTCAATTCGGCGCCCGCATTCCGGCGGTCGGCGACTGGATAACGCCCGAGATCTTGATCGTGCCGCTGGTGGCGTTCTCGCGCTCCGGAGGGCGGTTGGGCTATGGTGGCGGGTTCTACGACCGCACGCTTGAGGCACTGCGCGCGCAGCGTCCGACCCTGGCCATCGGGTTTGCCTATGCCGTGCAAGAAGACGACAACCTGCCGCTGGAAGCCACCGATCAACCATTGGACATGATTGTCACAGAGCTTGGCGTGATCACACCGGGCTAGGCGTGACAGGCCCCGCATCGCTTTGATTTTCCGGGTTTCCCTGTCGCCTTCGCCGCCTTATGTGTGCCCCCGACACAGCAGAACGGACCGCAAATGGATCATTTCCTTTACCGCGATGGCGCGCTTTACGCCGAGGACGTGCCGGTGGCCGAGATCGCCGCTGCCGTGGGCACCCCGTTTTACGTCTATTCCACCGCCACGCTGACGCGCCATTTCCGCCTGTTCGACGAGGCGCTCGAGGGCACGGACCACCTAGTGTGTTTCGCCATGAAGGCCGCCAGCAACCAGGCCATCCTGCGCACCCTGGCCGAACTGGGTGCGGGCATGGACGTGGTCTCGGGTGGCGAATACGCCCGGGCGCGCGCCGCCGGCGTTCCCGGCGACAGGATCGTTTTCTCCGGCGTCGGCAAGACGCATGACGAAATGCGCGCCGCGCTGGAAGGTGGGATTCGCCAGTTCAATGTCGAATCCGAGCCCGAGATGGACGCGCTGTCGGATATCGCGGTGTCGCTGGGCAAGGTCGCGCCCATCACCGTGCGGGTTAACCCCGATGTCGACGCGAAAACCCATGCCAAGATCGCGACAGGCAAGGCGGAAAACAAGTTCGGCATCCCGATCAGCCGCGCCCGCGAGGTCTATGCTCATGCCGCGACCCTTCCGGGCGTCGAGGTCGTGGGTATCGACGTGCATATTGGCAGCCAGTTGACCGAACTCGAACCCTACCGCGCCGCTTATCGCAAGGTGGCAGAACTGACCGAGGCGCTGCGCGCCGACGGCCATACCATCACCCGGCTGGACCTGGGCGGCGGCCTTGGCATCCCGTATACACGCGACAACACTGCGCCGCCGCTGCCGGTCGAATACGGGCAGATGGTGAAAGAAGAGCTGGCGCATCTGGGCTGCGAGATCGAGATCGAGCCCGGCCGGCTGATCGTGGGAAATGCAGGCCTGATGGTCAGCCGCGTGATCTACGTGAAATCGGGTCAAGACCGCGACTTTCTGATTCTCGATGGTGCGATGAACGACCTGCTGCGCCCGGCCATGTATGACGCGTATCACGACATCGTGACCGTGGCCGAACCGGCTCCAGGCGCCGCGATGCAGCCTTATGACGTGGTTGGCCCGGTATGCGAAAGCGGCGACACATTCGCCAAGGCGCGCGACCTGCCGCATCTCAAGGCCGGTGACCTGGTGGCATTCCGCAGTGCAGGTGCCTATGGCGCGGTGATGGCCAGCGAATACAACACCCGCCCGCTGATCCCCGAAGTGCTGGTGAAAGGCGATCAATTCGCGGTTATCCGCCGACGCCCGACCTTTGACGAAATGATAAACCGCGATACCATTCCCGAATGGTTGTGACGCGGCAGTCGCGTCACGGCCCCGGGAAAGGGCGCATGACCGAGACCGAGCAAACACAGATCGAATGGGCCCAGATGCGCCGCGCACTGGCAATGACCTGGGCCGGAATGTGGGCCGAGCGTATAACCCATGCCTTCTGGCCGGTTTGGTCGGTTCTTTTCATCTGTATCGGCACTCTCATGCTGGGCCTGCATGACAGCGCCCCGGTCGAAGCCGTCTGGGCCGGCATCATTGCTGCCGTGGCGGCGTTTGCGTGGTTTGTTTATCGCGGTCTTCGGGTCTTTCGCATACCGCGCCGCGCCGACGCGCTGGCCCGAATTGATGCCGCCCTGCCCGGCCGCCCGATCAGCACGCTGATGGACAAACCCGCTATCGGGGCCGACGACCCGGCCTCGGTCGCGCTGTGGCGCGCGCACCAGGCCCGCGCTTCGCAGGCCGCCCGCAACGCCCGCCCGGTCGAACCCGACTTGCGCGTGGCGCGCCGCGACCCCTTCGCGCTGCGCTATGTCGCGGTTCTGCTATTGGCTGTCGCGTTGTTGTTCGGTTCGCTTCTACGGGTTGGCACCGTTACGCAGATGACGCCTGGCAGCGGCCAGGCGCTGGCGACCGGCCCAGCGTGGGAAGGATGGATCGAACCGCCCGCCTACACCGGGCTGCCCACGCTCTACATGGCCGATATCGACGCCGACCGGATCGAGGTTCCGCAGGAGTCGCGGGTGGTCGTTCGTTTTTATGGCAAGGTCGGCGAGTTGACCCTGGCCGAAACTGTCTCGGGCCGCACGGGCGAAGTACCGCCCGCATCGGACCCAGAACAGGAATTTGCCATCACGCAATCTGGCACCCTGTCGGTGCAGGGGCCCGGGGGCCGCGACTGGCAGATCGCCATGCGCCAAGACGATGCGCCGACGGTTGAAATCACCGGCGAGGCCGAAACCTCGGTTGATGGGCAGATGACCTTGCCCTTTACCGCAAGCGACGATTATGGCGTTATCGGCGGCACTGCCCGGATCGAGCTGGACCTGGCAGAGGTCGATCGCCGCCACGGCCTTGCGGCCGACCCGGAGCCCCGCGCCGCGATCGAAATGCCCGTGCCGTTGCCCATATCGGGTGACCGCGCCGAGTTCGAAGAGCGCCTGGTCGAGAATTTTTCGCAGCACCCGTGGGCACATCTGCCCGTGCGCCTGTCCGTGACGGTCGAAGACGCCGCCGGCCTTACCGGTGCCGCGCAACCGCAACTGATGGACTTGCCCGCACGGCGGTTTTTCGATCCGCTGGCCGCCGCACTGATCGAACAACGGCGCGACCTGCTGTGGACGCGCGCGAATGGCAAGCGCGTGGCGCAGGTGCTGCGCACGATTAGCCACCGGCCCGAGGAAGGTTTGTTCTCCAAGGAAACCGACTATTTGCGCCTGCGCACGATCATCCGCCGGCTCGAGGCGAACCTGATCGCGGGGCTGGATACCGAAACGCAGGACGAAATCGCCCAAGCCCTGTGGGATCTTGCGATCGAGTTGGAAGACGGTGACCTGGACGACGCGCTTGAACGACTTCGCGAGGCACAAGAGCGGCTGCAACAAGCCATGAAAAACGGTGCTAGCGACGAGGAAATCGCCCGCCTGATGCAAGAGCTGCGCGATGCCACGCGCGACTACATGCGCCAACTGGCCCAGCAATCGCAGCGCGAAAACGAAGAAGCGCGCGAAAATGGCGACCCCATGCCGAATGACGACGCGATGAACATGACGCAAGATGACCTTCAACGCATGATGGATCGCATTCAGGAACTGATGGAACAGGGCCGCATGGCCGAGGCCCAGCAAGCCTTGGAAGAATTGCAGCGCATGCTGGAAAACATGGAGGTCCGCCAAGGCCAGGGCGAGGGCCAGCAATCGCCCGGCCAGCAGGCGATGGAAGGGTTGGCCGAAACCCTGCGCGACCAGCAAGGCCTGTCGGACGAGGCGTTCCGCGACCTGCAAGAGCAATTCAACCCCGGCAACAACGAGGGCCAGCAACAGGGCGAAGGGCAGCAAGGGCAACAAGAAAGCCAGCAGCCCGGCCAAGGCCAAGGGCAAGGCCAAGGCCAGGGGCAACAACCCGGTCAAGGCCAGCAGGGTGGCGACCAGCAGCAGGCACAACCTGGCGAGGGCCAAGGCGAAGGACAGGGACTGGACCAATCGCTGGCCGAGCGGCAGCGCTCTCTACGGCAGGAACTTGACCGCCAACGCGGGCAACTGCCCGGCGTCGGGGGCGAGCAAGGCGAAGCCGCACGCGAGGCGCTCGATCGCGCCGGCCGCGCGATGGACGATGCCGAAGATGCCCTGCGCAACGATGACCTGCCCGAAGCCATAGACCGCCAGGCCGAGGCAATGGATGCACTCCGCGATGGCATCCGCAACCTTGGCGATGCCTTGGCCGAAGAGCAGCGCCAACAACAGGGCGGCGAGAACACCCAGATGGGCGATGCACAGGGCGCACAGCGCGACCCGCTGGGCCGCAATCCGGGCACCAATGGCCAAAGCCTTGAGAGTGGTGACGAGATGCTGCAAGGCGAAGACGTCTATCGCCGGGCGCGCGAGTTGCTGGACGAGATCCGCCGCCGCTCGGGCGATAGCGAACGGTCAGAGGAAGAGCGTGAATACCTGAAGCGCTTACTGGAACGGTTCTGAACGCCGGCGGTCTAGCCTTCGGTGGATTGTTGTGACACCGAATCCAGCCAGCGCAGAACACCGCGCAGTTGCGCGTCGATCCAGAACCGCAGATCGTTCATGGCCTCGACATAGGATGACAGCACGGGTTCCATAGGCGGGGCCATCTCTGCCAGCCTTGGTGCGTAGACGTACAGCACGATCGCCAGAACCATCAGCAAAATCATCATCAGGAATCCACGGCGAAAACCGCTGCTGCGCCGCTGTTCATCTGTCTGGGTGTCCGCTGCGGCACCGGGCTGGTCGTGGTCATCCGCCGCAGAAGGGCGCCGTTCGTTCGTCGACCGCAGGGTTGAATTGATCTCGTCAATATCTGGCAACAAGTCACGACGTGACGCCGCGGCCGTGGCACTGCCCGCGGCCGCGCTCTCGGCCTTGGACGTATCGGCACCGGGCATCCTTGCGCCGCGCAAACGGGCCATGCGTTCCTGTGCTTCGCGTTGGCGGCGGGCAATCTCGTCCTCGCCAGATTGCGCAAGGCCCAGGTCGGGCTGGCTTTCAAGCGGCGTCCGCTCGGCCGCACGCTGGCGCGCCTCGCGCTCTGCCTCTTCGCGCAGCAGGTCGGCAACGTCGGGGTCAAGCGCGCGGCGCAGGCTTTGCTCGGGCGTGCTTGCTGCCGGCGTATCGTCCCAAGCCTCGTAATCGTCTTCGTAATCCTCGATCGGAGGCGCTGGCATCTGTCCGGCCGTCACGCCGGGCCCTGGATCATCCCATTGCGGTGTACCTTGGCCATCGTCCCACAGTGGGCCTTCATCCTCTGCCTGATCATCGGCCAAGCCCTCATCAGGCTCGACCCAAGGGTCATCCGGCGCAGCATCCTGTTCGGGCGCCCCGGAGATTTCACTTACCGTTTCGGCATCCGCCACAGACGCATCGGCATCTTCTACGTCGGGCGCGGGCTCACCCAGGTCGTCGGACAGGCCAGTGTCTTGATCGGCATGCACCTGGAACCAGGTATTCCCGCAATTCGAGCATTGCACATCACGACCAGTTTCCGGGATAACGTCATCCGGAACCTCGTACTGCGCACCGCAATTCGGGCAAACCAGTCGCATTCTGCCTTCTCCTGCCCCGTTGATCGGCTTTGTGCCTTGTGGCGCCACTATATGTGGTATTGCCGCTGCGGAAAAGTGTAAACAACCTCTTGTGGAACAACCTTATCCCGATTGCATGTCAGCGGCACGTCGGGCAGAACAGCCTAAACAGGAGATCGGGCCGTGATCGAGCTGGAAAACGTGGCCATGAGCTATGGCGGGGGTGAGCTGCTGAGCGACATATCGCTGCAGCTTGCGCCGGGGTCTTTCCATTTTCTGACGGGCCCATCGGGTGCTGGTAAGACCACGTTCCTGAAACTGTGTTACGGCGCGTTGATGCCCACCGCGGGCCATGTGCGCCTTTTCGATCACGACGTGCGCAACATGGCTCGAGACGATATCGCGCTGGCCCGGCGCCGTATCGGCGTGGTGCACCAGGATGTCCGGTTCCTCGATCACCTGCCCGTGGCCGACAACGTGGCGCTTCCGCTGACCGTTTCCGGGCGTGATACGCTGGACGAAACCGTGAACCTGCGCGAACTTCTGGCCTGGGTGGGTCTGAAAGCCCGCGCCGACGCGCTGCCACCCGAACTGTCGGGCGGTGAACGCCAGCGCGCCGCGCTGGCCCGCGCGGTGATCATGTCGCCGGACGTGATTCTTGCGGATGAACCCACCGGCAATATCGACTGGGAAATGTCGCAACGCCTGCTGCAATTGCTGGTCGAGCTGAACCGCATGGGCAAGACTATCATGATTGCCACCCACGACCTGAACCTGATCCGGGCTGCCAAGGGGCAGGTGCAGGCGCGTGTTCTGCGCATCGCCAGCAGGCGTTTGCAACTGGCCGGGGCCGACTTGTGAGGCGCCCGGATTTCACCCAGGTCGCCGAATTCATCGTGGGCGACACGCAGGCCGACCGGATGGTGCCCCCCACAGGTATAACCGCGCGCCTGACCCTTCTCAGCGCTGCGGCGATGGCGTTTCTGGCGGTCTTTGCGCTGGCCCTGTCCGTCGCAACGGGCCGCATGGCCGATCGCTGGGGTGATGAGCTGGCGCGATCGTCAACGTTGCGCATCTCGGCGCCGACAGATCAGATCGACGCTCAGACACAGGCGGCGCTGCGCGTGCTCGAACAAACCCCGGGCGTGGCCAGCGCACGCGCGCTGACCGACGAAGAGCAACGCGCCCTGCTGGAGCCGTGGTTCGGCCCTGACCTGCCCGTGGAGACCCTGCCCATTCCACAACTGATCGAGGTGATCGAGGATGGCGACGGGTACGACGCGCAGGGCCTGCGCCTGCGCCTTTCAGCCGAGGTACCGGGCGCCGTGCTGGACGATCACACGCGCTGGCGGCAGCCGCTCGTCAACGCCGCGAACCGGCTGCGATTGTTGGGCTGGGTGTCGATCGGCCTGATCTTTGGCACGATGGCCGCGATCATCACGCTGGCGGCCAATGCCGCGTTGGCGGCAAACGCACAGGTGATCGCGGTGCTCCGTCTGGTGGGCGCGCGCGACAGCTATATCGCCAAGGCATTCGTGCGCCGTTACACCTTGCGAACGCTGACCGGCGCGGCGCTTGGCGTGGTGCTGGGGCTTGTGGCGATCCTGCTGCTGCCGTCGGCGCAAACGGCGGGCGGCTTCCTGACCGGGCTTGGCTTTCGCGGGGCGGGCTGGCTGTTGCCGCTGGTCATTCCCCCCTTGGCCGCGATGGTCGCCTTTATCGCCACGCACCTGGCCGCGGCGCGCACCTTGAAGGAGTTGCCATGATGGGCTGGCAATGGCTGAAATCGCTGATTTACGTGATCCAGGTATATCTGGCGATGCTGGTGCTGGGGCTGGTTTTCCTGCCTTGGGCCGCGCTCAGCCCGCAGGGCGCCCGCGTGGCCTGCCGCAGTTACGCGGCCTATGCGATGTGGTCGGCGCGCTGGATGCTTGGCCTGCATCACGAGATACGGGGGGACATTCCCACCGACGAGGTTCTGATCGCCGCGAAACACCAGAGTTTCCTCGATATCCTGATCATCTTCTACTACGCGCCCGTGGCCAAGTTCATCATGAAGCGCGAACTTCTGTGGACCCCGATCATCGGGCTTTATGCGTGGCGGCTGGGTTGTGTGCCGGTCGATCGCGGCAAACGTGGCGCGGCCATCGCAAAGATGATCGCCGACGTGGAAAAGGGCCGCGCGCAGCCTGGGCAGCTTATCATCTATTCGCAAGGCACCCGTGTCGCGCCGGGGGCCTACGCGCCCTACAAGGTCGGCACCGCGGTGCTTTACCAGCAGTTGGGCCAACCCTGCGTGCCGGCGGCGACGAATGCGGGCCTGTTCTGGCCGCGCAAGGGTATCCTGCGCAAACCGGGCGTTGCCGTGGTTGAGTTCCTGCCGCGCATCATGCCGGGGATGTCGCGCGACGCGTTCATGGCCCATCTCGAACATGAGGTCGAAACCCGTTCCAATCAGCTGTTGCACGAGGCCGGGTTCACCCCGAAGGAGTGATCCAATGCAGGCGATCAAGGATATCGAAACGCTCGAGACGCTTTACGGCGCCCCGAGCGATGCGGCGCTGCGCAAGGTTGCACGCAGGATGACACCGGGCTACCGCCGTTGGGTTGCGGCGTCGCGCTTTTGCGTGCTGGCCACTGTCGGCCCCGAAGGCGTCGATGCCAGCCCCCGCGGCGATGACGGCCCCGTGGTGGCCGAGCTTGACCCTGGCACGCTTGCCATGCCCGACTGGCGTGGCAACAACCGGCTGGACAGCCTGCGCAACATTATCCGCGACGGGCGGGTGGCGTTGATGTTCATGGTTCCAGGTGAGGCGACGGTGGTGCGCGTGAATGGGCACGCAGTGCTGACCGATGACGCCCACCTGCGCGATCGGTTCGCACAAAAGGGGCGCCTGCCAGCCACGGTGATCGTCATCACGATAGACGAGGTCTATTCGCAATGCCCCAAATCGGTGATCCGGTCAGGGCTGTGGTCGCGCGACGATGGCGACCAGGTGCCCAGCTTGGGCGATATCCTCGCCGAGATGACCGGCGGCGATATCGACGCGGCCGAGTGGGAAAAGACCTATCCCACCCGCGCACGCGATACGCTTTGGTAGCGGCGCGCCCGCCCTGCCGGGCCTAACCCGGCAGGGTGAAACAAGCGCCCGCGCCGATCACATGTGGATCGGCCCGTCGCCGCAGGCCAGTGCCGCCTCGCGCACGGCCTCGGAATAGGTCGGGTGCGCGTGGCAGGTCAACGCCAGATCCTCGGCCGAGGCGCCAAATTCCATCGCGACGCATATTTCGTGGATCAGGTCACCCGCCATCGGGCCGATGATATGCGCCCCCAAAATGCGGTCGGTTTCCTTGTCGGCCAAGATCTTTACAAACCCGTCGCCGGCGAAATTCGCCTTGGCCCGCGCATTGCCCATGAACGAGAACTTGCCCACCTTGTAGGCCCGTCCCGCCTCTTTGAGCTGTTCCTCGGTCTGGCCGACGCTGGACACCTCGGGATGGGTGTAGATCACGCTGGGAATCACGCCGTAATTCACGTGGCCGTGCTTGCCCGCGATCACCTCGGCTGCGGCCATGCCCTCATCTTCGGCCTTGTGGGCCAGCATCGGGCCCGCGACGGCATCACCGATGGCAAAGATTCCCGGCGCGTTGGTGCGCCACTGGTCGTCGGTCTTGATCATGCCACGCTCGGTCTCGATCCCCAGCGCCTCGAGCCCCAGGCCGTCGGTAAAGGGCTTGCGCCCCGTCGCAACCAGCACCACGTCGGCATCGACCGTGTTTTCACTGTCATCCTTGCGCAGCTTGTAGGTTACCTTTGCCTTGGTCTTCATCGCCTCGACGTCCTGCACCGCCGCACCAAGCGTGAAATTCAGCCCCTGCTTCTTCAGCAGTTTCTGGAAATTCTTGGACACTTCGGCATCCATCGTCGGCGTGATCGTGTCCAGGAATTCAATCACTTGCACCTCGGTCCCCAGCCGCGCATAGACCGAACCCAGTTCCAGCCCGATCACGCCCGCACCGATAACGACCATCTTTTTCGGAACTTTCGGCAGCTCCAACGCCCCGGTCGACGACACGACCACCTTTTCGTCGATCTCGACATTGGGAATACTGCTGGCTTCAGAGCCGGTGGCAATGATGATGCTTTTCGCCTCGTGCACATCGTCACCGACCTTGACCTTGCCGGCCTCGGGGATGCTGCCCCAACCTTTGAGCCAGTCGATCTTGTTCTTCTTGAACAGGAACTCGATGCCCTTTGTGTTCTGGCCGATCACCTCGTCCTTGTAGGCCAGCATCTGTTTCCAGTCGACACTCGGCGATTTGCCCTTCAGGCCCATCTTGGCAAAATTGTGCTCGGCTTCGTGCAACTGGTGGCTGGCATGCAGCAGCGCCTTTGACGGGATGCAGCCCACGTTCAGACAGGTGCCGCCCAGCGTTTCACGCCCCTCGACGCAGGCGGTTTTCAGGCCCAGCTGTGCACAGCGGATGGCGGCGACATAGCCGCCGGGGCCTGCGCCGATTACGATCACGTCATAAGATGCCATGTGTCACGTCCTTTTGTTGGTCGGGGTCCGGGCGGCGCTGCCCCCTCTTGGACCGATGGTCCAGGTCATCCCCGGGATATTTGGCGATAGAGAAATTCACAGCAGCGCCACCACCAGCATGACGAGGGTTGCCAGGAACCCCACGATCCAGATAAGCGAGCGCCCCGGCGTCCAGCCGAAGGCATAGGCCGGGACGTAGAGGATACGCGCGGCCAGATAGACCCAGGCGGCCATTTGGGTCACCGCCGTCGACCCGTCGGACAGGGTGACCACCACCACCGCGACGGTGAACAGGATCAGCCCCTCGAAATGGTTGTCGAGCGCGCGTTGAAGGCGGCCCGCAGTGCCCGTCAGCTGGCGGGGTTCATCACGTGGCGAGGCCGCATATTTGCTGCCCACCTGGCGCTGTGCGGTGATGGAATACAGGATGAATTGCACCGCTTGCAGCAGCGCGGCCAAGGCAAGGGCGGTCAGTTCTGCGGTCATCTCAGGGCCTTTCTGCGGGTCCAGGCCGCGCGGGTTTCGGGCGTCAGGATAGCGTCACGGCGCGCGGCAAGCCAATCCTGACAGGCCCGTTCCAGGGCCGCAAGCGCCGGATCTGCGCGCCAATGGGCCAGGCGGGTCCGGATCGCCGGCAGATGGCGCGCCATGCTGGTGTCGCGCCTGTCGTTACGGTTGGCGACGCGGTGCCAGTTCGAGCCAAGATGATACTTCGTTTCTCCCGTCTTGCCCTGCCCATCGCCCCGGTCGTTCTTCATCAGGAACAGATCCTCGGATCGCACCGCATAATGGTTAAGCCGCGCCGTCGTGGCCGCACAAGCCAGGTCATGCGGGCGAAACCGGCTGGACTTGTCCTGGTAGAGCGATGCGTTCGACAGCGCCGCCCCGTCGGGGCTGCGCACCTGCGGGTCATCCACCAACGGCCGCACCGGGTTATGATCGGTGGCGGCGGCGAAACTGGCCACGCGAAACAGGCATTTGAACTTGGTCACGCCCGGCTCGTCCGCGGGTTCGGCACGCGTATTCCTTTCGGTCACCAGGTCGCCCGGTTGCCAGTTGGCCACACCGTTATCGCCGAACATGCGCCACGGGATGGGCACCACGTCGGCGCCTTCGGTGCGAGCATGCAGGTCGGCCAGGTCACCGTCGAGCAACAGGAATTCGTCGCTGTCGATATGCAGAACATGGGTCACCCCGTCATCACGGCAAAGGCGTAGCACATGATCCATGCCGGCATCCTGCGGCGCGCGGCCCGACGGCACGTCTTGGCGGATATGCGTGACAAGTCCCATCTCTTCCGCCCGGTCCAGCAATGCGTCGCTGCCATCCTTGCAGTCATTCGTGACCACGACGATGCGATCGAACCCAAACCCCGCGTGGTGGGCCAGCCATTCCAGCACGAATATGCCTTCGTTGCGCATGCAGGCGGCAAGGGCGGTTCGCGGGCTCATTCACGCCCCCCGCCCGGCACGAGAGTCGCGATCAGCGAAATGCAAAGCACGATCAGCAAAACCCAACTTGCCAGTGTCAGCATGGCCTCGGCGACGTAAAGGGTTGCATGCCCGGCCTCGATCACTGCGGTGGGGGCCTTGCCGATGGTCAGCAGCACGCGCAAGGCGACGCTGGTGCCAAGCACCGCAAAGATACCGGCGACCGCGGCAATGGCATGGCGCGCATAGGGCCAATCACGCCGCAACACGAAATAGGCGGCCACCAACGGCAGCACCATCAGCAACACGATGCCAAGCACCGCCGAAGCCGCGCTGCCAGCCGGCGCGAAGAAAAGCGTGATCACCACGCGCGCCAGCGCGACAAGGCCCAGCATGATAAGCGCCTTTTCCGCGATGGTGGCGGCACGGGTTTGGCGCGTGGTGTCTTGGGGTGTCCCGGTCATGACAAATCGGGGTCAAAGCGCCCGCCCGCAAAGCAGCAGGCGGGCCGGACCCTCACAGATCCATCAGCAACCGGCGCGGGTCTTCCAGCGCCTCTTTCACGCGCACAAGGAACGTCACCGCGCCCTTGCCATCCACGATGCGGTGATCATAGCTGAGCGCCAGATACATCATCGGGCGGATCACGATTTCACCGTTCACGACGACCGGACGCTCCTGGATCTTGTGCATGCCCAGAATACCCGATTGCGGCGGATTCAGAATGGGCGAAGACATCAGCGAGCCATAAACACCGCCGTTGGAAATGGTGAAGGTGCCACCCTGCATTTCGGCCATCGACAGCTTGCCATCGCGGGCGCGCTTTCCCTTTTCGGCAATCGCCTTTTCGATTTCGGCGAAGGACATCGCGTCGGCATCACGGATCACCGGCACCACGAGGCCGGTGGGCGTGCCGGTGGCGATGCCCATGTGCACGAATTTCTTGTAGACGATCTCGGTGCCGTCGACCTCGGCATTGACCTCGGGCACCTCGCGGAGCGCGTGACAGCATGCCTTGGTGAAGAACGACATGAAGCCCAGGCGTACGCCGTGCTTCTTTTCGAACAGATCCTTGTATTCCTTACGCAAATCCATCGTCGCCGACATGTCCACCTCGTTATAGGTGGTCAGCATGGCAGCGGTGTTCTGCGCGTCTTTCAGCCGGCGCGCAATGGTCTGGCGCAGGCGAGTCATCTTGACCCGCTCTTCGCGGCCGGCATCCTCGGCCGGGACGGGCGCGCGTGGTGTCGGGGCGGCGGCGCCGGGTTGCGGCGCTTGCGATGCCGAGGCCTTGGCCTTGGCGACGTCTTCCTTCATGACGCGGCCGTCACGGCCCGACCCCTGAACCTGGTCGCGGTTGATCCCGGCTTCGGCCATCGCCTTTTTCGCACTGGGCGCGTCTTCGACGTCGCGGCCGCCATCGTCGGTGGCCTGTGCCGGGGCAGATTCGCTGTCCTTGTCGGCGGCGGGCGCGGCTGCCGGGGCGTCGCCGCTGGTGATAACGGCCAGTTGGGCGCTGGCGTCAACGGTGGTGCCTTCGGCGGCCACGATCTTGGTCAGGGTGCCCGAGGCAGGTGCCGGCACCTCGACCGAGACCTTGTCGGTTTCCAACTCGCACAGCATTTCATCCTGCGCGACGCTGTCGCCCTCTTTCTTGAACCAGGTGCTAACCGTTGCCTCGGACACCGATTCACCAAGGCTGGGCACCATCACCTTCACCTCTTCGCCCGCGCCGCTGTCGGCGGCAGGTGCCGGTTCGTCGGACTTGGCGGAAGAGTCCTTGGCAGGTGCAGGCGCAGCGGCTTCGCCTTCGGTGATCGTGGCCAGCAGCGCATCGACCCCAACGGTCTGCCCTTCGCCGGCGACAATTTCGCCCAGGGTGCCGGCCGTGGGGCTGGGCACCTCGACAGTCACCTTGTCGGTTTCCAGCTCGCACAGCATTTCATCAACGGCGACACTGTCACCGGGTTGCTTGAACCAGGTGGCCACGGTGGCTTCGGTCACGGATTCACCCAGAGTGGGGACACGAACTTCTGTCGTCATGGGTTTATTTCCCTTCGATGGTCAGCGCCTCGTCGACAAGCGCCTGTTGTTGTTCCTTGTGCGAGCGGGCCAGACCCGTCGCAGGCGAGGCGCTGGCCGAGCGGCCCACGTAACGCGGCCGCCCATGCGTGGCATTGATACGGCCCAGCACCCATTCGATATTCGGCTCGATGAAGGTCCAGGCACCCTGGTTCTTGGGCTCTTCCTGGCACCACAGCATCTCGGCCTGCTTGAAGCGTTCGAGTTCCTTCACCAGCGATTGCGCCGGGAAAGGATAGAACTGTTCGATACGCAGCAGGTAGACATCGTCGATGCCGCGTGCGTCGCGCTCTTCCAGCAAGTCGAAATACACCTTGCCCGAACACATCACGACGCGTTTGATCTTGTCATCAGGCGCCAGCTCGATGTCGGAGTTGCCGTATTGCGCATCGTCCCACAATACCCGGTGGAAGGACGAGCCGGTGGTGAACTCATCCGCCTTGCTGACCGCCATCTTGTGACGCAACAGCGATTTCGGCGTCATCATGATAAGCGGCTTGCGGAAACTGCGATGCAACTGGCGGCGCAGGATGTGGAAATAGTTGGCCGGCGTCGTGCAGTTGGCCACGATCCAGTTGTCCTGCCCGCATTGCTGCAAGAACCGTTCCAACCTGGCCGAGCTGTGCTCGGGGCCCTGGCCCTCGTAGCCATGCGGCAAAAGACACACGAGGCCCGACATCCGCAGCCACTTGGATTCGCCCGAGCTGATGAACTGGTCGAACATGATCTGGGCACCGTTAGCGAAATCGCCGAACTGCGCCTCCCACAGGGTCAGGGCGTTAGGTTCGGCCAGGCTGAACCCGTATTCGAAACCCAGAACCGCGTATTCCGACAGCATCGAGTCGATGACCTCGTACTGTGCCTGGCCCTTGCGAATGTTGTTCAACGGGTAATACCGTTCCTCGGTTTCCTGGTTGATCAGGCCGGAATGGCGCTGGCTGAACGTGCCGCGCATGCTGTCCTGACCGGACAGGCGCACCGGGTAACCTTCGGTCAGCAGGCTGCCAAAGGCCAATGCCTCGCCCGTGGCCCAGTCGAACCCTTCGCCGGTTTCGAACATCTGGGCACGTCCATCAAGCAGGCGCCGCACCGTCTTGTGCACGGAAAATCCATCGGGCGCCCGGGTCAATGCACGGCCGATTTCCTCCATCGTCTCGGGCTTGATCGCGGTTTGACCGCGCTGGTACTTGCCGTGCTTGTGCCGGTCCAGGTGGCTCCAGCGGCCGTCCAGCCAGTCCGCCTTGTTGGGCTTGTACTCCTTGCCGGCCTCGAACTCTTCGTTCAAGTGCGCCTGGAAAGAGGCCTTCATGTCCTCGATCTCGCCCTCGGGGATCAGGCCGTCCTTGACCAGCCGCTCGGTATACAGCGCCAGCGTGGTCTTGTGGCCCTTGATGTTCTTGTACATCAAGGGGTTGGTGAACATCGGTTCGTCGCCTTCGTTATGGCCGAACCGACGATAGCAGAAGATGTCGATAACCACGTCCTTGTGGAATTTCTGGCGGAACTCCGTCGCCACCTTGGCCGCGTGCACAACCGCCTCGGGATCGTCGCCGTTGACGTGGAAAATCGGCGCCTCGACCATCAACGCGATGTCCGTGGGATAGGGTGAGCTTCGCGAGAAATGCGGCGCCGTGGTAAAGCCGATCTGGTTGTTGACCACGATATGCATGGTGCCGCCGGTACGGTGCCCGCGCAGGCCCGACAGCCCGAACCCTTCCGCCACGACACCCTGCCCGGCAAAGGCCGCATCGCCATGCAACAGCACGCCCATCACCTGCGTGCGATCGCTATCTTTCAACTGGTCCTGCTTGGCGCGGACCTTGCCCAGAACCACGGGGTTGACGGCCTCCAGGTGGCTGGGGTTTGCCGTCAACGACAGGTGCACCTCGTTACCGTCGAACTCGCGATCGGAACTGGCGCCCAGATGGTATTTCACATCGCCCGACCCGTCCACGTCCTCGGGCTTGAAGCTGCCGCCCTGGAACTCGTTGAAGATCGCGCGATAGGGTTTGCCCATCACGTTGGCCAGGATGTTCAGGCGGCCCCGGTGGGGCATGCCGATCACGATCTCCTTCAGCCCGAGATTACCGCCGCGCTTGATGATCTGTTCCATCGCGGGGATCAGCGCCTCGCCGCCATCGAGGCCAAAGCGCTTGGTGCCCATGTACTTGACATGCAGGAACTTTTCAAAGCCTTCGGCTTCGACCAACTTGTTCAGAATGGCCTTGCGCCCTTCGCGGGTGAACTTGATTTCCTTGTCGAACCCCTCGATCCGCTCTTTGAGCCAACCGGCCTGCTCCGGGTCGGAGATGTGCATGTATTGCAGCGCAAAAGTGCCGCAATAGGTGCGTTTGACGATCTCGACGATCTGGCGCATCGGCGCGATCTGCAGCCCCAGCACGTTGTCGAGAAAGATCGGCCGATCCATGTCAGCCTCGGTAAAGCCGTATGATTTCGGATCAAGCTCGGGGTGGGCAGCCCGGTCATGCATCCCCAGCGGATCAAGATCGGCGGCCAGGTGGCCCCGAATACGGTAAGACCGGATCAGCATAAGCGCGCGAACCGAATCCAGAACCGCGCGCTTGACCGCGTCATCGGTGATCTTCACGCCCTTTTCGGCGGCCTTTTCCTTGATCTTGTCGCCCGCGCCCTTCATCTCGGCCGCGGCTGCGGGCCATTCGCCCGTCAGCGCACCGGTCAGGTCATCGGCGGGGCTGGGCGGCCAGTCGGCGCGCGCCCAGCTTGGGCCTGCCGCCTCTTTCTTTACATCAAGGTCGGCGTCACCGAGCTGGCGAAAGAAGTCGGCCCAGCTCTCATCCACCGAGGCCGGATCATTGGCATAACGCGCATACATCTGTTCCAGGTATTCGGCGTTATGCCCCTGCATGAAGCTGGAGGCGTGGAACTGGTCGTTGGAGGATTGGTCTGTCATCTGGGCAGCCTCGCGAAATGTGCGGTCATTGGTCGGTTTTCCGCTGTGTGGCGTAAGTGTGGATAATGGCATCCGGCGCGTCATGGGCTGTCAGCGCCGGGGTGTTCAGCAAGGTGATCTCGACCCGCGCGCCATCCACGGAAATCGGGGGCATCGGGCTGTAGGCGGGCAAGGTGCCTGTGTCCGGGCGCGCAGCGCGTATGCCGGACATCGTCGCCGGGTCAAGCGCGGCGCGACATTCCAGTATATCATTGACCGGGTCGTAACCGCGCCAGAACAGAACCAGCGTTTCACCGTCACGGGTCAGGAAACGGTGCCGGGATCGCGGAAGATCCTTGCGCCTGACCAGGTTGGCCGCGGCCTTGCGCTGCAATTCCATCACGCGCTCCAGGGTTTCACCGCCGGTATCCCCCGCAAAATAGACCGCCGCGTTGATCCAGGCGATATCCTCGATCAGCGCATCGTTTGGGTCGTTTACCGTCGACCACCCCAACGCCTGCAGGTCACGCTCGGCCCGGTCGATATCCGCGTCGCCGGTGCAGGCCGACAGGAAATCCAACTGCTGCAAGGGAATTTCAGCCCTACCAGCGGCCGGGACAAGGCCCAGAACCAGCGCGCAAACTCCGGTGCCATTGCGCACAACGCGGCCCACCCGGCCAAAGGCAATTCGGGCAATAGGTGTTTTCTGAGCGCGTCGGGTTCTGGTCATCTCTTCCTGTCCGCATCAGAGGGGCGCATGACGACCATGCGCCCCGCATCGGGGTCAGCCCTTCTTGATCGCGTCCAGCACCGCCTCGCCCAGCGTTGCGGGGCTGTCGGCAACGACGATACCGGCCGATTTCATGGCTTCGATCTTGTCGTCGGCGCCGCCCTTGCCGCCGGCAACGATGGCCCCCGCGTGGCCCATGCGGCGACCCGGAGGCGCAGTGCGGCCCGCGATGAAGCCCGCGGTGGGTTTCCAACGGCCCTTTTTCTTTTCCTCGGCAAGAAACGCCGCGGCCTCTTCTTCGGCGCTGCCGCCAATTTCGCCGATCATGATGATCGCCTCTGTCTCGTCATCGGCCAGGAACCATTCCAGCACGTCGATGTGCTCGGTTCCCTTGATCGGGTCACCGCCGATGCCAACGCAGGTGGACTGGCCCAGGCCAACATCGGTTGTCTGCTTCACCGCCTCGTATGTCAGCGTACCCGAACGGCTGACCACGCCGACCTTGCCCCGCTTGTGGATGTGGCCCGGCATGATGCCGATCTTGCAGGCATCCGGCGTGATGACACCGGGGCAGTTCGGGCCGATCAGCAACGATTTGCTGCCTTCAAGCGCGCGCTTGACCTTCATCATGTCCAAGACCGGGATACCCTCGGTGATGCATACAATCAGTTCCATCTCGGCATCGATCGCTTCGAGGATCGAGTCGGCGGCGAAGGGCGGCGGAACGTAGATCACGCTGGCGTTGGCCTCGGTCACGTGCTTGGCCTCGTGCACGCTGTCGAAAACCGGCAGGTCAAGATGGGTCTGCCCACCTTTGCCCGGCGTGACGCCCCCCACCATCTTGGTGCCATAGGCAATCGCCTGCTCGGTGTGGAAGGTGCCCTGGCTGCCGGTCAGGCCTTGACAGATAACTTTGGTATTTTCGTCGACGAGGACTGCCATGTTCTGGTCCTTTGCTTAGATACGATGCAGCACGGCCTTGATGTTGTCATCAACCCAAAGCGTGCTCTTGTTGAGGATCTGAACGCCAAAGCCGAATTTCCCGGCAAGGCGTTCGAGTGAATTGGTGGTAAAGTAATTGACGTGGTCGGGATGGCGGAAGCCGCACCACTGCGCGCCGATCACACGGCGGTTCAGCGACCCGAAATTCGGCACCCGCACAAAGACCTTGCCGCCGGGCTTCAAAGCCCTGTGGATACCGCCCAGCACGCGGCGCGGATCGGCCTCGTGCTCGAGATAGGAATTGAGGATCACGCCGTCGAAGAACTCTTCGTCGAACTCCCATACGCCATCGGCGCCGGATGCCTTCAGACAGTAGCCACCCTGGGCGCGCATCGCCTCATCCGCCCCCGCTTGCAGCACGTTCGAAATCTCGATGCCGTACGGAACAATGGGCGGCTCGGTCCGAACGATGTCGCCACAGCCCACATCCAGCACCCGCCCGGCGCCGAACAAGCGGCGGAACACGTCCTGTTTGCTTTGGTTTCGGCTGGCCGACATCCGGTCGCGCAGCGGCCGCAGCCACCGCGAAAACCGGGTCGAGCCGCCGCGCTGACGCCGCACCTCGTAGGTTTTTTCCCAGGCGAAATCCTCTTCCAAAGCCTCGTAGGGCGGAGGGTTGCGCAGGAAAACGAACCCGCATCCATCACAGGCGACAAGATCCCACTCGGACGGCGAATAGCGGTCAAGCCGGGTGGCTTGATCGCTTTCGCAAACCGGGCAGGCGCGTGGCGCGGTCATCCGTTCAGCCCTTGACCGCCTTCACGATCTTTTGCGCGCCGTCCTTCAGGTCGTCGGCGGCGATCACGTCAAGGCCGGAATTGTTGATGATGTCCTTGCCCTTGTCGACATTGGTGCCTTCAAGACGAACGACAAGCGGCACTTTCAGGCCGACCTCTTTCACCGCGGCAACCACGCCTTCGGCGATCACGTCGCAGCGCATGATGCCGCCGAAGATGTTGACCAGGATACCTTTGACGTTCGAATCCGATGTGATGATCTTGAATGCCTCGGTCACCTTTTCCTTGGTGGCGCCACCGCCCACGTCAAGGAAGTTGGCAGGCTCGGCGCCGTAGAGCTTGATGATGTCCATCGTCGCCATGGCAAGGCCCGCGCCGTTCACCATGCAACCGATCTCGCCATCGAGCGCGATGTAGTTCAGGTCGTACTTGCTGGCTTCAAGCTCCTTGGGGTCTTCCTCGGTCTCGTCGCGCAGGTTGGCGATGTCGGGCTGGCGGTACAGCGCGTTGCCGTCAAAGCCCAGCTTGGCGTCGAGCACCTTGAGCTCGCCATTCGTCATTACGATCAGCGGGTTGATTTCCAGCATCTCCATGTCGCGCTCGATGAAGGCATTGTAGAGTATGCCCATAAGCTTGACGCATTGCTTGACTTGCGCGCCCTCCAGCCCCAACGCAAAGGCGATGCGGCGGCCATGAAAGGGCTGGTAGCCGGTGGCCGGGTCAACGCTGAACGACAGGATCTTTTCGGGGGTGCTGGCGGCGACCTCTTCGATGTCCATGCCGCCCTCGGTCGAGCAGACAAAGGACACGCGGCTGCTGACACGATCGACCAGCAGGGCAAGATACAGCTCGCGCTCGATGTCGCTGCCATCCTCGATATAGATGCGGTTGACCCGCTTGCCTGCCGGGCCGGTCTGATGCGTGACAAGGGTTTTGCCCAGCATCTTCTTGGCCTCTTCGGCCGCCTCTTCCACCGACTTGGCAAGGCGGACACCGCCCTTTTCACCGGCCTCGGCCTCCTTGAAGCTGCCCTTGCCGCGGCCGCCCGCATGGATCTGCGCCTTGACCACCCACAGCGGGCCGTCCAGTTCACCGGCTGCGTTCTTTGCGTCCTCGGCCTTCAGAACGGCGCGACCGTCCGAAACCGGGGCCCCGTAAGAGCGAAGAAGCGCCTTCGCCTGGTATTCGTGGATATTCATGAAGCTGTCCCGTTTTGGCTTACGATTGACAGCCTTAGTGGCACAAGCTTTCGGCATGTTTAAACGATTTGTGCGGCACAGGCGGTTTTCAGCATGTTTTTCGGCATTTTGTGATCACAGGATGAAATCGTGTGATCACAAATCTTGCCACCGCATCAGGAAAGGAATCGAACCCAAGCATGCAAAGCGCTGCGGCCCTTGTGCGAATGGAAAAGGCCGGGTCGGAACCCGGCCTTTCGCAATGTCACCTGACGGATCGGGCAATCACGCCAGCGAGTCGTCGATGCCCTTGCAGGCATCCACAAGGCCCTTCACGGCCTCGACCGACTTGTCGAACATCTCTTGCTCTTCCTTGTTCAGCTTGATGTTCACGATCTTTTCGATCCCGCCAGCGCCGATGACCGTCGGCACGCCGACATACATGCCCTTGACGCCCAGTTCGCCATCGCACCATGCGGCGCAGGGCAGAACGCGTTTTTGATCTTTCAGGAACGCCTCGGCCATCTCGATGGCACTGGTGGCGGGCGCGTAGAAGGCGCTACCGGTTTTCAGCAGGCCCACGATTTCGGCGCCGCCGTCGCGGGTGCGCTGCACGATGGCGTCCAGCTTTTCCTTGGTGGTCCAGCCCATTTCGATCAGGTCGGGCAGCGGAACGCCGGCCACGGTCGAATAGCGCACCGACGGCACCATCGTGTCGCCATGCCCGCCCAGAACGAAGGCAGACACGTCCTTCATCGACACGCCGAACTCCAGGCTCAGGAAATGGCGGAAGCGCGCCGAATCCAGCACACCGGCCATGCCGCAGACCTTGTTGTGCGGCAGACCCGAAAACTCGCGCAGGGCCCAGACCATCGCATCCAGCGGGTTGGTGATGCAGATGACAAACGCGTCGGGCGCGTTGGCGGCGATGCCTTCGCCAACCGATTTCATGACCTTGAGGTTGATGCCCAGCAGGTCATCGCGGCTCATGCCCGGCTTGCGCGGCACGCCGGCGGTGACGATGCAAACATCGGCCCCCGCGATGTCGGCATAGTCCTGCGTGCCCTTTAGCTTGGCATCGAACCCTTCCGACGGGCCCGATTCCGCGATGTCCAACGCCTTGCCCTCGGGGGTGCCTTCGGCAATGTCGAACAGAACAACATCGCCCAGTTCCTTCATTGCGGCGAGGTGGGCAAGCGTGCCACCGATCTGGCCCGCACCGATAAGCGCGATCTTGGGTCTGGCCATGAATTATTCTCCGGTTCCGTGTGAATTTCGCGATTGGCGTAGTCGCAAAAAGCCGCGCGCGCAAGATGGATGCCCGCGCGGCCACATCAAACCGGGGCTGTTCGCCCAGGCCCGAAGTCCGTAAAGCTTGGTCAGAACAAGGGGCTTAAGGGGGGAACGGGCGCTGGAACTCGGTTGGTCATTTTTCGCGATCGCCGCCCCCGCGGTGACGTTCGCCGGCATATCGAAGGGCGGTTTTGGCTCGGGTGCGGCCTTTGCCAGCGCGTCGATTCTGGCGCTTGTGCTGGAACCGGGCCAGGCGCTCGGGATCATGCTGCCCTTGCTGATGTTGATCGATATCAGCACCCTGCGCCCCTATTGGCGGCGGTGGAGCTGGCCCGACGCAAAGCTGTTGATTGCCGGGGCCGTGCCGGGCGTGGTGCTGGGTGCGTGGCTCTACCAGATGACCGAACCGGATGTGTTCCGCGTTCTGATCGGCACGATTTCCGTCGGCTTCGTCGCGTGGCAACTGGCGCAGAAATGGGGGCTGATCCGCGCGCCCTCGGCCAACTTGCCGCTTTGGGCCGGGGGGCTGGCGGGGGCGGTTGCCGGCTTTACAAGTTTCGTCAGCCACGCGGGCGGGCCACCGGCGGCCGTCTGGCTGTTGTCGCGACGACTGGACAAGACCACCTTTCAGGCCACGACGGTAATTCTGTTCTGGGTCATCAACATCGTGAAATTCATTCCCTACGCCTTTCTGGGGATCTTCACCGCGCAAACTTTGCTGGCCGACCTGCTGCTGGCACCCTTTGCGCTGTTGGGGGCGTGGCTGGGTGTGCGGGCGCACTGGCTGGTGCCAGAGCGCGCGTTTTTTGCACTGACCTACGTGTTGCTAACCGCCACCGGCACCAAGCTGATCTGGGACGGGTTGACCTGATCAGGCGTCATCGCCCCTTACGGGCAGGGCATCGGTCATCGCCTCGAACGCCTCGCCGGTCGCAACCAGGCAGGTCAGCCCGCCCGGCGTGGTCGTCGTGATCGTCCAGCTTCCTGTCGCGTCCGAGGCGTAAAGCTCGATCACCCGATTGCCGGAGCCCAGCCCGATCGACCGGCGCGTTTCGCCATAATCCTGGGCAAGGCGCTGGACAACCCTGTCACGCGGCGCACAATTGGCCACGCCTGCCCCAAGGGTGCCGGGCAGCATGGCAACGGCTACAGCAAAGACAACAGCCCTGGCGCGCATCCCGTGTTCCTTTTCCCATTGGCCGCGGGAACGCGAAAACAGTGCCGCGTAAATGGTGAACAGCAGGTTAACGCCACCAATCCGGCGCCACTCGCTGCGATGCGGCAAGAAAGCCCTTGAACAATTGCGCAAAAAAATGCCAATTCCCGCGCAACTTTGTTACGGGAGAGACTCATGGACGCCACAGTTCGCCCCTTTCGCTCGGTTCTCTACATTCCCGGCTCGAAAGAGCGCGCGTTGGAAAAGGCCCGGAGCCTGCCCGTCGATGCCATCATCTTTGACCTTGAAGATGCCGTAACGCCCGACGCGAAAGACACGGCCCGCGACACGCTGAATGAGGCACTGACCCAGGGCGGATACGGCAACCGCGCGAGGGTCATTCGCATCAACGGCCTCGACACCGAATGGGGCGCGGGCGATGTTGCCGCGTTGAAAGACGCCGATTGCGACGCCTTCCTGCTGCCCAAGGTGAATTCAGCCGCCGATGTGCAGGCGCTGGCCGACATGTTGGGCAACGACACGCCGATCTGGGCGATGATCGAAACGCCCTTGGGCGTTCTTAACGCCTTGGAAATCGCCGCGCACCCACAGCTGGGCGGCTTTGTCGCGGGCACCAATGACCTTGCCAAAGAGCTGAATTGCCGGTTCCGCGCCGACCGCATGCCGATGATGCAGGCGCTGCAAACCATGCTGCTGGCCGCCCGCGCGCATGGCGTCGTGGCCATCGACGGCGTCTATAACCAGTTCAAGGACGAAGAGGGACTGCGCGCCGAATGCAACCAGGGCCGCGACCTCGGCTTTGACGGCAAGACGCTGATCCACCCTGCCCAGGTCGATGTGACCAACGAATGTTTCTCTCCGTCGGAAGACGAGATCGAGTTGGCCCGCCGCCAGATCGAAGCCTTCGAAGAAGTTGAGCGGGCCGGCCAGGGCGTGGCGGTTGTGGATGGTAAAATCGTCGAAAACCTGCATGTTGAAACCGCGAAGAAGGTTCTGGCGATGGCCTCCTCCATCGCCTCACTCTAAACGAGGCGCGACATGACACTTCTAATTCTTGGCCTGGTCCTGTGGATCGCGGCGCATCTGTTCAAACGCTTGGCCCCTGGCTTGCGCGACTCGATGGGAAATGCGGGCAAGGGTCTGGCAGCTGTGGTCATCCTGGCCGGCCTGATCCTTATGATCCTCGGCTATCGCCAGGCCGAGTTCATCAATGTCTGGTACCCGCCCAGCTGGACCACGCACCTGAACAACTTGCTGATGCTGGTCGCGGTGTTCTTTTTCGCGCTGTCGCATTCCAAGGGCCGGCTGCGCGCGCGGTTCCGCCATCCGCAACTGGCCAGCGTCAAGATCTGGGCATTCGCGCACCTGATCGTCAACGGCGACCTGGCCTCGATCATCCTGTTCGGCGGGCTGCTGGCCTGGGCCGTGGTCGAGGTTATCCTCATCAACAGGTCAGAGCCATGGGTGGCCCCACAACCGGGCGAGGCCAAGCGCGACGTGATCCTCGTTGGCATCACGATCGTCGCCTTTGCCGTGATCTCGGCCATCCACTTCTGGCTGGGCGTCTCGCCCTTCCCGGGGTAGCGCCATGAAACTTTACCGTTTCCTGACGGCTGATGACAGCTCGGCCTTTTGTCACAAAGTGACCGAGGCACTGAACAAGGGCTGGGCGCTGCATGGCAGCCCCACCTATTCCTTCGACGCGGCAAACGGCGTCATGCGCTGCGGGCAGGCCGTAGTGAAGGAAACATCGGGCACCTATTCCCCCGAAATCAAGCTTGGAGAGCAGTGACCATGGCCAAGACCAACCCGGGCCGCTTTTTCGAGGATTACCAGGTCGGCCAGGTGATCGACCACGCCGTGCCCCGCACAGTGGGCGCGGGCGAACGCGCATTGTATCATGCGCTTTATCCCGCGCGTCATGCGCTTTATTCCTCTGACGAGTTCGCGCGCGGCTGTGGCTTGCCCGAAAGCCCGCTCGATGACCTCGCGGCGTTTCACGTGGTATTTGGCAAAACCGTGCCCGACGTGTCACTGAACGCGGTCGCGAACCTGGGTTACGCCGAAGGCCGCTGGCTGCGCCCGGTCTATGCCGGGGATACGTTGCGGTCATCGTCCGAGGTGATCGGCCTGAAGCAGAATTCCAACGGCAAGACGGGCGTGGTTTACGTCCGCACCCGCGGCATGAACCAGCGCGACGAAGTGGTGTTGGACTATGTCCGCTGGGTGATGGTGCGCAAGAGCAACCCAGACGCACCCGCCCCCGACACGGTGGTGCCGGACCTGAAAAAGGTGCTTTCGGTCGATGACCTGGTGATTCCCGAGGGGCTTGATTTCAGCAACTACGATTTCACCCTGGCCGGGGAGCCGCACCGCTGGGGCGATTACGAAGTGGGCGAAACCATTGATCACGTCGACGGCGTGACCGTGGAAGAGGCCGAGCACATGATGGCCACCCGCCTTTGGCAGAATACCGCAAAGGTGCATTTCGACGCCACGTTCCGCCCCGATGGGCAACGCCTTATCTATGGCGGGCACGTCATATCGATGGCGCGCGCGCTGTCGTTCAACGGGCTGGCCAACGCGCAGATGATCGTGGGGCTCAATGGCGGGGCACATGCCAACCCGTGCTTCAGCGGGCTGACCGTCAAGGCATGGTCCGAGGTGTTGGATAAGGCCAAAACCAACGCCCCCGGCGTCGGGGCAATCCGCCTGCGGCTGGTGGCGACCAGGGGCGGTGCCCCCTTTGCGCTGAAGGGCGAGGATGGCAAATACCTGCCCGACGTTCTGCTCGACCTGGATTACTGGGCGCTGATGCCGATCTGACGGTGCCGGCGCGCCGGCTGGCCACGGGGCCGGGGCGAAAAGGTTGTGACTGCCCGTTACCAAGGCGTTACATTGCCTTCGGGGAGAGAACAGAATCAGCGTGGAAGCCTGGCTATGTTGCCAAAAGACACCCAAAAGGCGATTGATGCGATACTTGCCGCGCCAAGCGAGACGATCGCCGACCTCATCTGTGAAATGCGAAACAAGAAGCAGCTTAGCAGCCTGGTTCACGACCTTAACGATTGTGTTCTTTTCGGCGAGCCCGAGCAAAAGACTCGCGCCACGCAAGCCCTGGTCGCGATGGGATTCGCCCTTCGATGAGCGCTCTGCATTTTTGTGATCACGGTGTCAGACCATGTGATCACAAACCGGGCTATTGCGGCAATTTGCGCCGAAATAATGCCGTGACGGGGGTTTGCGCGCGTGACATAGGCGCTAAAACAATGCAAAACACAGCGCGACACCGGGTATACCGTCGTGTGCAAGCACCAAGGGACGACCAATGGCTGATGTAAACCGGGGCAACCGCCCACTTTCACCGCACCTTTCCATATACCGCCCACAGATCACTTCGCTGTCTTCGATCCTGACACGGATCACTGGCAACGCCCTCGTGGTGGCGGGGCTTCTCATCACGTGGTGGTTTCTCGCCGCATCCTCTGGGCCCGAGTATTTCGCGATCGCCGACGGGTTCCTGCGCAGCTGGTTTGGCGATCTTGTCCTGGCCCTCAGCGTGCTGGGTCTTTGGTATCACACCCTTGCCGGCATACGTCACCTGGTCTGGGACAACGCGATGATGCTGGAACTGGACATTGCGGAAAAGCTTGGCTGGGCCTGCATCATCGGTTCGGTCGTGCTGACCATCCTGACCCTGCTGATCGTGTGAAAGGAGGCCAGACATGCGTTACCTGACCGACCGCAAACGCGCCACCGGCCTCGGCTCGGCCAAATCCGGCGTGCATCATTTCTGGGCGATGAAGGTTTCTTCCGTCGCGCTGCTGATCCTGGTGCCCCTTTTCGTGTTCACCTTCGGGCCCGCCCTCGGCGGCTCCTACGAAGAAGTGACAACCTATTTCGCCCGGCCCTTTCCCGCGCTGGTAGCCGCGCTAACCTTCATCATCGGATGGAAGCATTTCAACGATGGTGCCCAGGTCCTGATCGAGGATTACGTGCACGGAACTGCGCAAAAAATCACTCTGATCCTGGTGACCTGCCTGTCCTATGCCGCCATGGCGACCGGGCTTTTCGCCATCGCCAAGATCGCGCTTTAACACCGGAGACACAGCAACATGGCTTCTTACGAATACGAGACGCATGATTACGACGTTGTCGTCGTCGGTGCCGGCGGTGCCGGGCTACGCGCCACGCTGGGCATGGCCGAGCAGGGCCTGCGCACCGCATGCGTCACCAAGGTCTTTCCAACCCGCTCGCACACGGTCGCGGCACAAGGCGGCATCGCCGCGTCGCTGTCGAACATGGGCCCCGACCATTGGCAGTGGCACATGTACGACACCGTCAAGGGGTCTGACTGGCTGGGCGACACGGATGCGATGGAATATCTCGCGCGCGAGGCGCCCAAGGCCGTTTACGAGCTTGAGCATTACGGCGTTCCGTTCAGCCGGACCGAAGAGGGCAAGATCTATCAGCGCCCGTTCGGCGGCCACACCACCGAGTTCGGCGAAGGCCCGCCGGTGCAGCGCACATGTGCCGCGGCCGACCGCACCGGCCATGCCATCCTGCACACGCTGTATGGCCAAAGCCTCAAGAACAACGCCGAGTTCTACATCGAGTATTTCGCCATCGACCTGATCATGAGCGATGATGGCGTCTGCACCGGCGTCGTCTGCTGGAAGCTGGACGACGGCACCATGCATGTCTTCAACGCCAAGATGGTCGTGCTGGCCACCGGCGGTTACGGTCGTGCCTATTTCAGCGCGACCAGCGCCCATACCTGCACCGGCGACGGCGGCGGAATGGTTGCCCGTGCCGGGCTGGCCCTTCAGGACATGGAATTCGTGCAGTTCCACCCCACTGGCATCTACGGCTCGGGCTGCCTGATCACCGAAGGCGCGCGCGGCGAAGGCGGGTACCTGACCAACTCCGAGGGGGAGCGGTTCATGGAACGCTACGCCCCCAACTACAAGGACCTGGCCCCGCGCGACTATGTCAGCCGCTCGATGACGATGGAAATCCGCGAAGGCCGCGGTGTGGGTGAGCATGGCGACCACATTCACCTGAACCTGTCGCACCTGCCGGCCGAGGCATTGGCCGAACGCCTGCCGGGTATCTCGGAAAGCGCCAAGATCTTTGCCGGTGTCGATGTCACGAAAGAACCGATCCCGGTTCTGCCCACCGTGCATTACAACATGGGCGGCATCCCCACGAATTACTGGGGCGAGGTGATCAACCCCACCAAGGACGACCCGAACGCAATCGTGCCCGGCCTGATGGCCGTGGGCGAGGCCGGTTGCGCCTCGGTGCACGGGGCGAACCGCCTTGGGTCGAACAGCCTGATTGACCTCGTGGTGTTCGGCCGCGCCGCCGCGATCCGCGCCGGCAAGACGGTCGACCCCGAGGCACCGACGCCGCCGCTCAACACCGCCGCGATCGACAAGGCGTTCGACCGTTTCGATGGCCTGCGCCACGCCGACGGTGGCACGCCCACGGCGGAACTGCGCCTTGAGATGCAGCGCACGATGCAATCCGACGCCGCGGTGTTCCGCGCCTCGGACACGCTGAAGGAAGGGCTCGACAAGATGACGGGCATCGCCGCCAAGCTCGACGATATCAAGGTCACCGACCGCAGCCTGGTCTGGAACAGCGACCTGATGGAAACGCTGGAGCTGACCAACCTGATGCCAAACGCGCTGGCCACCATCGCCGGGGCCGAGGCACGCAAGGAAAGCCGCGGCGCCCACGCGCACGAGGATCACCCCGAGCGTGACGACGAAAACTGGCGTGTGCACACGATCGCGCATGTTGATGGCAACAAGGCCGCCCTGACCTATCGCGAGGTGATCACTGACCCGCTCACGAACGAACAGCAGGGCGGGATCGCGATTGAAAAGATCGCCCCCAAGGCAAGGACATTCTGATGATGCATCGCCTGGTTTTCGCGCTAATGACGGCCGGGCTGGTTGCCGGTTGCACAAACACCGGCCACCGGGCGCCCGGCGCCGCCGCCAGTGCCGACATGACAGCGCGCGAGCGTGCCCAGGCAGAGCTAAACCAGATGTATTACGCCGAAATGCCCAGGACGGCGACAGGCTGCCCGCCACGCGCGTCCGTTATGTATCGCGGGTCACGCTATTGCGTGGGCCGGTACCAGTAAGGCCGCGACTGGCAGAACAAAGCACCGCCGACGGATCGGAGGACACCAAATGGTTCAACTGACACTCCCCAAGAACTCGCGCATTCGCGTGGGCAAAACCTGGCCCAAGCCGGAAGGCGCCAAGAACGTGCGCAAGTTCCAGATCTACCGCTGGAACCCCGATGACGGCGAAAACCCACGGGTCGATACCTATTTTGTCGACATGGACAAATGCGGCCCGATGGTTCTGGACGCGCTGATCAAGATCAAGAACGAGATCGACCCGACACTGACCTTCCGCCGCTCCTGCCGCGAAGGTATCTGTGGCTCCTGCGCGATGAATATCGACGGGATCAACACGCTGGCCTGCATCTATGGCCTGGACGAGGTGAAGGGCGACGTAAAGATCTACCCCCTGCCCCACATGCCCGTGGTCAAGGACCTGATCCCGGACCTGACGCATTTCTATGCCCAGCACGCCTCGATCATGCCGTGGCTGGAAACCAAGACGAACCGCCCCGCGAAAGAGTGGAAGCAATCCATCGAAGACCGCAAGAAGCTAGATGGCCTATATGAATGTGTCATGTGCGCATCCTGCTCTACCGCCTGCCCGTCCTATTGGTGGAATGGCGACCGCTACCTTGGCCCGGCCGCGCTTTTGCATGCCTATCGCTGGATCATCGACAGCCGCGACGAGGCGACGGGCGAACGGCTCGACCAGTTGGAAGACCCGTTCAAGCTGTATCGCTGCCACACCATCATGAACTGCACCAAGACCTGCCCCAAGGGCCTGAACCCGGCAAAATCCATCGCCGAGATCAAGAAGATGATGGTGGAACGCGCGGTCTGATCGCCGCTTTCCGATGCCTTCAAAGGCCGGCCCCCGGGGCCGGCCTTTTGCGTTGCGCCGGGTGCATGACGGCCATCCCGGATTGCCCGATGTGCGCCTGCGCTCATGCGCTTATCTTTCGCGGCAGGGAGGGGATGTTCACACCTTGAAGGGACAACCCCATGAGCACGCAAACCACCACCAAAACGCCGGCCAAGGCCGCGCTTGAAGCCCTTGAACAGGCTTTTGCATATTATGCCTACACAGGCCCCCAACCGCAGCCCAAACCGGTGCCCCGTGACGACTATTACGAATACGTGGCCGACGCGGCGTAACCCCTGACACACCGATAAGCCCCTGTCTCATGCTTTGCGCCCTGCCCCTCGTGGCCCCGGCATTGCCGGGGCCCACGCAGGGGGCGCGGCGTCAGGGTCGATGCCGCGCCAAGGCAAGGCACCAGGGCTTGATCGCGCTCACAGGCGCGTTTCACGGGGTTGCATCCCGTCCAGCATTGCGGCAGGCCACGCCCTCTGATGGTTTATATTCTGCTCATCATCCTTGCGCTTGTCGTCACCGCAATCGTCTCGAACCGTGCCACCCGCGATTGCCGCTGGCGCGAATACCCCGGCGCCGATGCAGCCCGGTGGCGCTGCGCCGCCTGCGGCGCACAAACCGATACCGCTGATGGCAAACCGCCTAAAACATGCCTGCGCAACAGCAAGTGACCGTTTCGGCAAAAAATCGGTCACGCCATGCAAAATCCCACTTGATCGACTCGGGGCTCTGCCTCATATGCGCGCAGATAGACGCCAACGCACGCGCCTCTGTCGAAAGGGGTTACACCCCTACGGTTACAGCAGCGACGGTAACGTCTCCCTTGGAACTTGGCCCAGCGGCCACCGGTCTGAACGGAGATGACCTTGAACGCTTTTGTAACCGGGCCTTCGCCCGCCCTTGACGCATCCCTGTCCCGCGCCGAGGCGCATATCCTTAGCCATCGCTTTGAACGGCCCACGCTGGTGATCGACCGCGACGCCGTCATTTGCCGACACGCCGCGTTGGCACAGGGGCTGGGGCGGGCCCGCATCCATTACGCGCTCAAGGCCAACCCGGCACCCCAGTTGCTTTCCGCGCTTGCACGGGCCGGTTGCGGCTTTGACGCGGCCAGCCGTGCCGAGATCCAGTTGTGCCTTGATGCCGGGGCCACGCCCGATCGCATCAGTTTCGGCAACACGATCAAACGGGCAGATGACATCGCCTGGGCGCATGAACAGGGCGTCACCCTTTATGCCGCCGACGCCGTCGAAGAGCTGGAGAAAATCGCCCGCCGCGCGCCCCGCACCCGCGTCTATATCCGGATTCTGGTAATGAACAGCCAGGCCGACTGGCCATTGTCGCGCAAGTTCGGTTGTGCGCCCGAGCAGGCGCTTGACCTGATGGACCTGGCCACGCGTTTAGGCCTGCGCCCGGTCGGCCTGTCGTTCCACGTGGGTTCCCAAACCCGGCGTGCCGCGATGTGGGCGCCGGTGCTCGATCAGGTGGCGCAGGTCTGGCACGCCGCGCGCGATGGCGGGCACGCGCTCGACCTGCTCAATATCGGCGGCGGTTTTCCGGCCTTCTACGGCGAGGCCGTGGACGCGCCCGAGCTTTATGCCGCGCAGGTGATGCAACAGGTGACCGACCGCTTTGGCGATGTGCCCAACGTCATGGCCGAACCCGGCCGCGGCCTTGTGGCCGAGGCGGGCGCGATCGCCGCCGAGGTGCTGCTTGTGTCGCGCAAATCGGCAACCGACCTCAACCGTTGGGTCTACCTGGATATCGGTCGGTTCTCCGGCCTTGCCGAGACCGAGGGCGAGGCAATCCGCTATCAGTTTCTGACCGCCCTTGATGGCCAGCCGACCGCACCCTGCATATTGGCGGGTCCGTCTTGCGACAGCGCCGATGTGCTCTACGAAAAACGCCCCGTCGACCTGCCCTTGGGGCTGGCCGCGGGCGACCGTATCGTGATCCGCAATTGCGGAGCCTATACCTCGACCTATGCCTCGGTCGGGTTCAACGGTTTTCCGCCGCTCGACGTGGTGGTGATCTGAGCCAGGCATTGTCACGGTTCGCGCATCGCCTTGGTTGAATGGCCACTACGCGAACCGCGCGGTTTCCGGGGGGAATCGCGCGGTTCTTGCATATTTATGCCCCTTGTAAACATGCACGGCTTGGGCAACCCTCGCCCAAACCAATTGCGAGACCGCCATGACCGAACCTGCCGACGCCGCCCAACGCCGCGCCATCCCGCCGGTGATCTGCTATCCCACCGACACGTTGCCCCAACCCGATCTTGCGCTTTATACGCAGGCCCGTGCCAGCGCCACCAAGTGCGGGGAAACCCTAGTACCGCCGCGCGACGCCCGCAGCTTTGGCGTGCCAGCGGGCCATTTCTTTCGCATCAGCAGCGTCGAAGGCCCCCAGGTGGGCGACCTTAACCTATGGAACAAAAACGACTTTTCCGAACGCTTCTATTCCGGCAAGACCCGTGCCTTGCACGGCACCCACCTGACGACAGGCCACCGCATGTGGTCGTCCTTTCCCGGCATGCGGCCCATGGCAACCGTCATCCGTGACACGCTCGACTGGTACGGCAAGGACGCGTTCGGCGGCTCGGTGCATGACGTGATCGGCACCAGGTGCGACCCCTATACCGGCAACCTGCTCTCGGGCACGCAGTATCACCATTGCTGCCACTCGAACCTGACCCGCGCCTTCGCCGACGAAACCGGCATGAGCCTGCCCCAGGCCGAGAGCTATGTGCATGATGTTCTTAATGTTTTCATGTGCACCGGCTTTACCCGCGACACCGGCCAGTATTTCATGAAGGCCAGCCCCGTTCGCCCCGGCGACCATATCGAATTCTTTGCCGAGATCGACCTGCTGGGCGCACTCAGCGCCTGTCCGGGCGGCGATTGCAGCACCGAGCACAGCTCGGACGGCGCGGCCTGCCACCCCCTTCTGGTCGAGGTTTTTGCCCCCGCACCGGGCACGCTTGAAGGCTGGACACCACCGCCGCCCAACGCATACGACCGCAGCCACGGGCGCTGATCACACGCGACGCGATACATATGCACCGTTGCGCCCGCCTGGGGCATCCATTGCCTGGCCTCCCGCACAAGCAAGCCCTTGAATCGCATTGAATTCATGTGGCATCGTCAACCCCCGGGCGGCGCCGCCCCCGCGCCCGCCATTACGCACAACCCCGAGGCCAGAATGACCAAACCCTGCATCATCTGCGTCGCCATCACCGGCTCTGTTCCGCAGAAATCCGACAACCCCGCCGTACCGATCACGATCGAGGAACAGGTCGAGTCGACGCACGAAGCCTTTGAGGCCGGCGCCGCCATCTGCCACGCCCATGTGCGTGCAGAAGACGGCATGCCCAGCTCGGACCCCGAGCGTTTCGCGCGCCTGAAGGAGGGTCTGGAAAAGCACTGCCCCGGCATGATCATCCAGTTTTCCACCGGCGGCCGGTCGGGCGCGGGCCGGGCACGCGGCGGCATGCTGTCGCTGCGGCCCGACATGGCCTCTCTTTCGGTCGGGTCGAACAACTTTCCCACCCGCGTCTACGAAAACCCGCCTGACCTGGTCGACTGGCTGGCCAGCGAGATGCGCGATTACAAGGTCAAACCCGAGATCGAGTGCTTTGACCTCAGCCATATTCACCAAGCTGCAAAAATGAACGCCGATGGCCGCATTCCCGGCCAGCTTTACGTCCAGTTCGTTATGGGTGTCAAAAATGCCATGCCCGTCGACCGCCCGACATTCGATTTTTATATCGAAACGGTCAAGCGCATCATGCCCGACGCCGAATGGTGCGCGGCGGGCATCGGGGCAGGGCAGATAACGGTCAACGAATGGTCCGTGGCGGCTGGTGGTCATGCCCGCACCGGGTTGGAGGACAACGTGCGCCTTGACCGCGACACGCTGGCGCCGTCGAACGCGGCGCTTGTCAAGCGCGTGACGGCCCTGTGCGAAGAATACGAACGCCCCGTGGCTACTGCGGCCCAGGCGCGCGAGATGCTGGGGTTACGCCCGGCCTGATGCCTTGTCTGGCGCAGGTCGCGCCCGCAAGGGCGCGACACACCTTATTCCGGTACGCAGATGGCCTTGTCGGCAATCGCACGGCCCGTGCGCAAGATCAGCGCCACGATCACGCCGATCAGCACCGCAAGCAGGATCAGGCCAAACACCTTGTGCACCGCGCTGCCGGTTTCCGCCGCAAAGCGGAAACTGGCAATCGTTATCGCCGCGAAGGGAAAACTGAGCGCCCAAAATGACAGGGCAAAGGGCAGTTTGAAGATCTTGGGCAGGTTCACCGCCACGATCAACGTGAACAGGTAGGCCATGTTCAACAGTAGACGGGCAAAGGCATCCACCTCGCCGACCAGGTTCAGCCAGGCGAGAAATCCCACCGCCGGTGGCGCGATCAGGATAACGAGCGTCGGCTGCAACTTTCCCGGCATCGGGTCGTGAAAGATCAACCTGTTCATCACCAACGTCAGGAGAACGATCCAGAAGATCAGGCCAACCGCCATGAAATACCAGCTGATTTCAACGTATCCCAAGGGCACCCCCACGATCGGCACGATGACGTTACCCACCGCGGGAATGAACCATGCGGGAGTAAGGTGCCCGGTTTGAAACGCCCGCGCCGAGATCCAGCCCGACACGACCGCGATTGTCAGCCCGCCCTGCAAAACCATTCCCAGCAGCCACAAAACGCGCGCAGCCTCGGGCGCACGGGCAAGGGTGGCCGTGGCCAACAACAGCAGCGAAATCGAGATTGCCGGGAAAAACGCCAGCCGCACCGGGTGGTGCCACTCATGCGCCACCGCCTGCGGATAGCGCAGCGCCTTGAGGCCATAAAGCGCCGCGATCACCAGAGCCGCCGCCACCGTCACCCAGTAGGCCAAGGTTGCGGCGCCCAGATGTATATCCAGCCCGGTTTCCGCCGCATGCAGTGCCAACGTCAGGCCCGAAAGCCCCATCACCACCGCGAAGAACGGCACCGGAAAATGTTCCAGCCGGTTGCCGCCCTGGGCTTGTGCCACATCAGCCATGCCTGACCTCCTGCACTATCGGTCTCAGCCGTCCTGTGCCTCGGGGCCCCTGATAAGCGCCTGGAGCGTGTAAACCAGTATGGCGATACCAACGGCCCCCGCTGCGGCCACGGCCAGCAACACGATCACGTCAATGGGCCCACCAATATCGCGAAAGCCCGAGCTCGTCATCTGTTGCACGAAAATGACCGCGGCGACCGCGCCGACAGGCATCGAAAGTTGTGCCAGCAAGAATTTTCGCATCGACATCGAGCGGTCGCGGATCAGCACGTAGATATAGGCAACGGTGATCACCACCGCGGCCACCACCATGGCCCAGAACAGGCCCGCGCCGAACATCTCTTCCCAGACGGCGATCAGGGTTTCCAGTGTCAGTTCTTGCATGCCTTGGCCTCCTTACGCCTTGCCGCGCAGCATCGCGTTATAGGTCGCCTTCAGGGCAACCTCTTTCATCAACCAGCTGATCCACAGCTCTTCAAGCGGTGCGATCACACCGGGGAAGCTGGGTGTCAGGTCGTTGTTGTAATCGAACTCGACCAACATGGCGCGGCCCACACGCGTGATCAGCGGGCAGGATGTATAGCCGTTATAACTGGTATCGGTCGTGTCACCGGCAATCTGGGCCACCAGGTGATCCTCGACCACCGGCACCTGCCACTTGACGCTGGCGGCGGTCTTGCCTTTCGGCACGCCTGCCACGTCACCCAGGGCGAACACGTTGGCGTACCGTTTGTGACGCAGGTTGTACATGTCGACATCGACCCAACCTTCATCCTTCCAGTTGCCCTCCTGCCAGGGCAGGGGCGAATTGCGGATCACCTCGGGCGCGATCATTGGCGGGATCACGTTGGTGAAATCGTAAGGCAGTTCAACATCGCCTTCGGGGGTGGAAAAGGTGGCCAGTTTCTTGCCCGGGTCGATCGCTTTCATCACGTGGTCATGCACCACGTCGAACCCGCGATCTGCAAACAGCATCCGCACCTTTTCGTTGACGATCGGTACGCTGAACAACGATTTCGAGTGGGCGGCATAGGTAATTTCAACCTTGCCACGGTTGCCCTTGCGACGGGCGTAATCATCGGTCAGGAAAGTGTATTTCAGCGGTGCGCCGGCGCATTTCATTTCCGTCGCCGGCCGGGTGAACAAAGCCTGACCGCCCGTGTCGGTGAATTGGTCCATCGCGGCCCAGGTCTTGGCGGCGTATTCGGGGCCGGCATAAACCGCGCCGATACCATCCTTGCCCACCAGGTCCAGGCTGAAGCCCTCGATGCCCTCCCAGTTCAGGGTCAGGCCCGGCGCCGTCACAAGGTAATCATATGACAGCTTGTTGCCCGAGGCGGTGGTCAGGGTGTTGGTCTCCGGGTCGATTTCCGCGGCGTATTCCGCCACCAGCTTCACCCCGTCGGGCAGCCATTCAGCCGTCTGGCTAACCGAATAATCGGCGGGCTTGAGCCCGGCGGCGATCAGCGTGAAACCGGGCTGGTACCAATGCTGCGCCCGGCCATCGACGATGGTGATCTGGGCTCCATCCAGCCGTTCGACAAGGCGGTTGGCCAATGCCGTGCCCCCTGCACCGGCGCCAAGGATGACAATTTTGGCCTTTGTGGATACCTTTTGTGCCCGAGCGGGACCAGTCCCTGCGGCAAGCACGGCCGCACCGCCGGCAAGGCCCAGAAAGCCCCGGCGGGTTGGCTGAAACGGGTTCAACGTCATGAGCGTACTCCATTGCATACATACGCGTTTCTGCATATGTTAAGCGTTGCACGCATTGATCCAGATCAAATATATGTATCTGATTTGCACTATTTTGGCAGCAGCCCCAGCAACCTCGCCGCATTGTTCTTTAGGGTCAGGACCCATTGATTTCTGCGAGGCGGCGTGATTCACGGTTCGAAAAACGAGCGGTGAACATGTCTGATCTCTTCTGGTTGACCGACGCCCA
>NZ_JAMQGO010000011.1 GCF_023703375.1 Lutimaribacter degradans | reverse complement strand
TGGGCGTCGGTCAACCAGAAGAGATCAGACATGTTCACCGCTCGTTTTTCGAACCGTGAATCACGCCGCCTCGCAGAAATCAATGGGTCCTGACCCTAGAGCGTATTTCGCCTTGCGCTTTGCGCCTTGCCCGTCGCGCTGTCAAATGCCGCAGGCCATTCCTTGCCAATGCTGCAAGGCAGAATCGGCTTGCAGCACTTCACGCAAATAAATATCTCTGCCTGCGATAAAAACGTAATTTCCTTACCCGAAAGGTGACCGATATGAGCTTTCGCACCCAGCCCGCACCCGTGGCGCGCCCGAACCGTTGCCAGCTGTTCGGCCCGGCCTCGAACACCAAGCTGCCGCCCAAGATGGCCACCTCCGACGCTGACGTGATCAACCTCGATCTCGAAGACTCGGTCGCGCCCGACGACAAGGACATGGCGCGCAAGATGGCAATCGAGACAATCGGCGATATCGACTGGGGCAAGAAAACGCTCTCGGTGCGCATAAACGGGTTGGACACACCCTATTGGTATCGTGACGTCGTCGACCTGCTGGAACAGGCATCCGATCGGCTGGACCTGATCATGATTCCCAAGGTCGGCTGCGCTGCGGACCTTTACGCGGTCGATGCACTGGTAACGGCGATCGAAGCGGCCAAGGGCCGCAAAAAGAAACTGGGGTTCGAGGTCATCATCGAATCCGCAGCAGGCATCGCCCATGTCGAGGAGATTGCCGCCGCCACCCCCCGCCTGCAGGCGATGAGCCTTGGCGCAGCCGATTTCGCTGCCTCGATGGGCATGGCCACAACCGGCATTGGCGGCACGCAGGCAAATTACTACATGCTGCACGAGGGCGCGAAATACTGGTCGGACCCGTGGCACTGGGCGCAGGCCAATATCGTCGCCGCCTGCCGCACCCATGGCGTGCTGCCGGTCGACGGGCCGTTTGGCGATTTCTCGGACGATGACGGTTTCCGCGCGCAGGCGCTGCGATCGGCCACTTTGGGCATGGTCGGCAAATGGGCCATCCACCCCAAGCAGGTGGCGCTGGCCAACGAGGTCTTCACCCCCACCGAAGAGGCCGTGACGGAAGCGCGCGAGATCCTGGCCGCGATGGAAGAGGCCAAGGCCCGCGGCGAGGGCGCGACGACCTACAAGGGCAAGCTGATCGACATCGCCTCGATCAAGCAGGCCGAGGTGATCGTGCGCCAGGCCGAGATGATCGCCGAGTAAGACGGAGTGGCTACACGGGCTTGCGGCCGTCGGGTCGCAAGCCCGGCATCTCGGGCCCTGCCGGGCAATCCGCGCAAGGCACGCGCCGGCTTGCCAAGGCGGGTGGGTCATGACACGCTTTTTGCGGTGAAAGACAGAGAGGCGCGCATGCAGGCGACCGAGACCCCCACGCAGTTGCCGCAAGTAACCGAGCCGCGCAACCCGGGCCAGGAACTGGACATGGACTGGGTGATGTCTGCGCGCGCCAACACCTCGGCCATCGAAAGGCGCTGTGCAAGCCTGCCCGGACGCCGCAGCGTGAAGAAAGAGTTCCAGGCCGCGTGGTTGTGCCGGGCGATATCCTGCATCGACCTGACAACATTGGCCGGCGACGACACCGCCGGCCGGGTTGCCCGGCTTTGCGCCAAGGCGCGACAACCCGTGCGGCCGGACATTCTGAAACCCCTTGGGATGGAAGGGCTGACCGTGGGGGCGGTCTGCGTCTACCACGACATGATTGCACCGGCCCGGGACGCGCTGACAGGCACGGGCATCCCCGTGGCCGCCGTTTCAACCGGATTTCCGGCCGGGTTGTCGCCTTTTCACCTGCGCGTCGCCGAGATTGGCGAAAGCGTCAAGGTCGGCGCCGATGAGATCGACATCGTTATTTCGCGCCGGCATGTACTGACAGGCAATTGGCAGGCGCTTTATGACGAGATGCGCGCCTTTCGCACCGCTTGCGGCGGCGCGCATGTAAAGGCCATCCTGGCCACAGGCGAGCTGGGAAGCCTGCGCAATGTCGCGCGCGCCAGCCTTGTCTGCATGATGGCGGGGGCCGACTTCATCAAGACAAGCACCGGCAAAGAGGCCGTGAACGCCACCCTGCCCGTCAGCCTCGTGATGATCCGGGCGATCCGCGATTATCATCAGCGCACGGGCTATCGCGTGGGCTACAAGCCCGCTGGCGGCATTTCGAAAGCCAAGGATGCGCTAGTATACCTGTCGCTGATCAAGGAGGAACTGGGCAACCGCTGGCTGCAGCCCGACCTTTTTCGATTTGGCGCGTCATCGCTGCTGGGTGATATCGAACGGCAACTGGACCACCACGTGACCGGCGCCTATTCGGCCAGTTGGCGGCACGCGATGGGGTAAGGCAGCGGCGGGCAAATGCCCGCCCCATGCCGCGACATCTGATATTCAGGATTGGGAAAGGCGCATGACCGTCAAGGAGATCTTCGAAAACATGGAGTATGGCCCCGCCCCAGAAAGCGCGGCCGAGGCGCTGGCCTGGCTTGTCGACCAGGGCGATCGGTTCGGCCATTTCATAGATGGCGCGTTCACCGATCCGGGCGATGGTTTCGACAGTCGCAACCCCGCAACGGGCGAGGTGTTGGCAACGCTGTCCCAGGCCCGCGCCGAGGACGTGAGCGCCGCCGTGGCCGCCGCGCGCCGCGCACAACCGAAATGGGAACGTCTTGGCGGGCATGGCCGGGCGCGCCACCTTTACGCGCTGGCGCGGATGATCCAGAAACATGCGCGGTTGTTTGCCGTGCTCGAAACGCTGGATAATGGCAAACCTATCCGCGAAGCGCGCGATATCGACATTCCCCTCGTCCACCGCCATTTCTACCACCATGCCGGCCTGGCGCAGCTGATCGAAAGCGAGTTGCCGGGCATGGTGCCGCACGGTGTTTGCGGACAGGTGATCCCGTGGAACTTTCCGCTGCTGATGCTGGCATGGAAGGTGGCCCCGGCCCTGGCGGCTGGCAATACCGTGGTGCTGAAACCTGCCGAGTACACATCGCTCACGGCCCTTCTTTTCGCCGATATCTGCCGCCGCGCGGGCCTGCCGAAGGGCGTGATGAACATAGTCACCGGCGACGGCGCGGTGGGCGAATTGCTGGTGGCGCATGACGGCGTGGACAAGGTGGCCTTTACCGGCTCGACCGATGTGGGCCGCGCGATCCGCCGCGCCACCGCGGGGCATGGCAAGGCATTGACATTGGAACTGGGCGGGAAATCGGCCTATGTTGTTTTCGACGATGCCGATATCGACAGCGCGGTCGAGGGGCTGGCCGATGCGATCTGGTTCAATGGCGGGCAAGTCTGCTGCGCGGGGTCGCGCCTGCTGGTGCAGGAAGGCATCGCCGAAACGTTTCACACCCGCCTGAGGGCCCGCATGGACAAGCTGCGCATCGGCGACCCGATGGACAAATGCATCGACGTGGGCGCCATCGTGGACTCGGCGCAGCGCGAGCGTGTCGCAAGCATGGTGGCGGGCTGCACCACGGGCACCGTGTACCAGCCGGGCGCCGGCTTGCCAGCGCGGGGCTGCTACTACCCGCCGACGCTGATCACCGGGCTGGCGCCCAGCGACCCGCTCATGCAAGAGGAAATCTTTGGTCCCGTGCTGGTCTCGACCACATTTCGCACACCGGCCGAGGCCGTGGCGCTGGCCAATGATACGCGCTACGGCTTGGCGGCAAGTGTCTGGTCGGAAAACCTGAACCTGGCGCTGGACGTGGCCCCGAAACTGGCGGCAGGCGTGGTCTGGGTGAATGCCACCAACCTGTTCGACGCCGCCGCCCCCTTTGGCGGGATGCGCGAAAGCGGGTTCGGCCGCGAAGGAGGCTGGGAAGGGCTGCGGGCCTATCTGCGCCCGGCGGGCAAGACAAAGCCGCTGCACCGTATCGTACCGTCTCACGGCGATGACAGCAAAACGCAAGGCGGGATCGACCGCACAGCCAAGCTCTATATAGGGGGCAAGCAGGCCCGGCCGGATGGCGGCTACACACGCACCGTTTTCAGCAAGTCCGGCACGGCTTTGGGCGAAGTGCCGATCACCAATCGCAAGGACATCCGCAACGCGGTCGAAGCCGCGACGGGCGCCGCCGGAGGCTGGGCCAGGACCACGGGCCATGCGCGCGCGCAGATCTTGTATTACATGGCCGAGAACCTGGAGGCACGGGCAGCGGAATTTGCCGGGCGGATCGATGCCATGACAGGCGGGCGCAAGGGCGCGGAGGAAGTCGTGGCCAGCATCCGGCGGCTGTTCACCTATGCGGCCTGGGCCGACAAGTTCGACGGCCGGGTAAAGGGTGTGCCACTGCGCGGCGTGGCCATGGCGATGCGCGCCCCAGTGGGCGTGATCGGCGCGCTATGCCCGGATGAAGCGCCTTTACTGGGCCTAGTATCGGTCATGGCCCCGGCAATGGCCATGGGCAATGCCAGCGTTTTGATCGCCTCCGACCCCTTCCCGCTGGCGGCCATGGATTTCACGCAGGTGCTGGAAACATCGGACGTGCCGGGCGGCGTGGTGAATATCCTGTCCGGCGCGCATGCCGACCTCGCCCCGACGTTGGCGCAGCACGCGAGCGTCGATGCGGTCTGGTCCTTCAGTTCGACCGACCTTTCCGCGCAGATCGAAACAGACAGCGCCGGAACCCTGAAACGAACATGGGTCAACCACGCCCAGGCGCGCGACTGGTCAGGCGCGGTGGGCGAAGGGCACGCGTTTCTCGATGCCGCAACCGAGGTGAAAACCATTTGGGTGCCTTACGGCGAATGAGTGCGCCTGCGGCGCACGCCCGATACCTCAGGCCCTTGCGGGCCTTCGAGGGTGAGGGGCGCTGCCCCTCACGCTCCCCGGGGTATTTGGGGCAAGAGGAAGATCAATCGGCCGTCTGATCCAGGCCCTCGGGCTGGCCAACCACGACAAAGGTCAGCCTGTCGGGGTCGAGCCGCTCGGCCGCGACACGGTTGACCTGCTCAAGTGTCACGTCATTCACCTTGTCGTTCCGGGTGGCGATATAATCGACCGGCAGACCCTCCATCTGCATGGCGACGATGATGTTGGCAATCGGGCCGTTGCCATCGAAACGCAGCGGGTAGGCGCCCGTGAGGTAAGTCTTGGCGTCTTGCAATTCTTCGGCGGTCACGCCGCCGTCGCGCAGCTTTTTCCATTCGTCGCGGATGACCTGCACGGCCTGGGCCACGCGATCATTGGCCGAGGCGACAGACCCCTGCCACAACTGCGCCTGGTCCTTGTCGACAAGGTAGGAATAGACGCCATAGGTCAGCCCCCGTTTTTCACGCACCTCCTGCATGAGACGACTTTCGAAAGACCCACCCCCGAGGATGTGGTCAAGCACGAAGAGCGCGAAGAAATCCGGGTCGTCGCGGTTTATGCCGGGCTGCCCGAAAACCGCGACCGATTGCGGCGTATCGAAAGTGACGACATGGGTGCCGCCATCGAGGGAGACGGGGGCGGGGCCCGGAAGCGGCGCGCCGGTTTCAGGCAATTCGCCCAGAAGATCGTCAAGCAGGGCGGACAGCTCATCGGGGCCAATATCGCCCACGGCGCCGACATAGACACGGTCGCGCGCCAGCGCACCCTGGTGGGCCGCGACGATGTCATCACGGGTCAGCGCAGTCACCGTTTCAATCGTTCCGTCCTGCGGGCGGGCATAGGGGTGATTGCCATGCACCATGGCGGCAAAGCGCTTGGCCGCGATGGCACGCGGATCTTTCAGGTCGGAGCGCAGCGAAGACAGCAATTGCGCGCGCACCCTTTCGATCGCGTCATCGTCAAATCGTGGTCGGATGAGGCTGTCGCGCAACAGCTGCACGGCCTGGTCGCGGTTCTCGCTCAGGAACCTGGCAGAAATGCGCACCGCGTCGCTGGCCAGCCTGTAGTTGAACGAGGCCGCCAGTGACTCGGTTTCGCGGGCAAAGGCACGGGCATCGAGATCGCCTGCGCCCTCTTCGAGCAACGAGACCATGAGACCCGTTGCGCCCTGTTTGTCGGCAGAGTCCAGCGATGCGCCTCCACGAAACCGGATTTCAAGCGCGGTGAAGGGGATCGAACGTTCTTCGACCAGCCAGGCGTTGATGCCGCCCGGGGTGGTGATTTCCTGAATTTCAACATCGGCGCGGGCGGGAAGCGCCAGCACGAGCAACAAGGTGGCCCAGACGAAGCGCATCATTGTGTCACCTCTTCGCCCATCAGGTAACCGGTGACCGACCTTCTGCGGTCAAGAAGATCGCGCGCGGCCGCCATGACGTCTTTGGCGGTGACGGATTGCAGAATGTCGGGCCAGTCATGCACATCCTCGATCGTCAGCCCCTGGGTCAGCGCCCGTCCATAGCGGTTGGCCAGCGATTCGACGCTGTCGCGCCCGTAGACCTGACTTGCGCGCATTTGCATCTTGATACGTTCCAGCTGTTCGGAATCGACGCCCGTTTCCAGGAACGTGGCCAGGGTTTCGTCAAGCGCGGCCTCGGCCTGTTCCAGCGTCACGCCGGGCGCGGGCACGACGATAAAACTGAAATCCGTGTCGTCGAGCGAGGTTCCACCATAGTAAGCGCCCGTGAAAACGGCAACTTTCTGGTCGAACTGCAAGGTTTCGTTCAAAACGCTGGTTGCGCCGCCGCCGAGGATCTCGGACAGGGTTTCCAGCGCGGCGGCCCGCTCTTGCGCGCCGCTGTCACGCTCGGGCGCCAGGTACGAACGCGACACGTAGGGTTGCGCCACGCGGGCATCGCGAAACACCATGCGGCGTTCGGCCATCTGCGGGGGCTCTTGCGGGCGGGCGCGTTCGGGCAGATCGGGATTTGCGGGGATCGGACCGTAATGTTTTTCGGCCAGTGCACGCACCTCGTCGGGCTGGACATCGCCGGCGACGATCAGGATGGCATTGTTGGGAGAATAGTATCGGTCGTAGAAAGCGCGAGCTTTCGCCTGGTCCAGTGCCTCCATCTCGTGGCGCCAGCCGATGATGGGCACGCCGTAACGATGGTTGAGGTACTGCGCGGCGTTCTTTTGCTCGCGGAACAGGGCGGACGGGTCATTTTCGACGCGTTGGTTCCGCTCTTCGATAATCACCTCGCGCTCGGTGGACACATCGCTTTCTGTCAGCTTCAGGTTCACCATGCGGTCGGCTTCCATCTGCATCATCAGGCCCAGTCGGTCAGCCGCGACCCGCTGGTAGTAGGCGGTGTAATCATAACTGGTGAACGCGTTGTCAGACCCGCCGTTGCGCGCGACAGTGGATGAAAACTCGCCGGGGGCCAGGTTCTCGGTGCCGCGAAACAGTAGATGTTCCAGGAAATGGGCAACGCCCGAGCTCCCGGGCGGTTCATCTGCCGATCCGGCGCGATACCAGACCATGTGCACAACAACTGAGGCACGGTGGTCTTCGATCACCACCACGTCCATGCCATTATCAAGCGAAAAACTGGTAACGTTATCGCGCGCCAAGGCGGGAAACGCCAAGGCGTATAATGCAAGAACAAACGCGGTTAGACGCAGCATCGGCTTACCTCCGGTGAGCTTTAGAGAAAGAGATACACCGAAATCGCGCCGCAACAAGCATCCCTGACAGGGATGTGAGCGGGTTCAGCGCCGCGAGTTCGTCGGCGGCGACGATGGCGTGGGCACCCCGACCCGGCGGTAAGCCTGGTTGGTGCGCGACGAGTCGAGCGTTTGGCGTTCATAGACCGAGTTATACTTGTTCTTCACGAAAATCCGCAGCTTCTGGAAGCGGCCCCTGCGCTGGCGGAATTCCTCGTCTTCTTGCGCCACGGTTTCGCGAATATTGCCGGGCACGCCGCCACGGGCTGCGTGGCGCACCAGTGCCGCGTCGCCGCCGGGCACACCGTCGCCTTCAAGCGCCGAGGGTCTGCCGCCCAGGCTTGCCACCGCGTCGGCGCGTGGGTTCTGATCCACCAGGTTGCGGCCACCCGGGTTGGGGGTGGGCAGGTTGTTGAAATTGTCAGGCGACTGAAGTGGCTTGGAGGGCAGAACCGAGAATTCATCGGGGGTTCCGTCCGCCGACGTCAATTGTCGCAGGTCAACCTCTCGGTCGCCACGGGCACAGCCGGCCACGGCCAAGATCAAGACCAATCCGATGCTTGCCTGCGTAATGCGCATTGTCGAACTCCGTTATCCTGCCCCAGCCTTACCCGATAACACCAGCGGCGTCACGGGGCCTTTTGCCTCTTGTCGTCTTGCCCGGTGAACAGGATCAAGCCCGCGGCCCCCATGAAAACGGCAATATCGGCCACGTTGAAGGCATAGGGATTTTCAAAACCGCAACACGACATGTTCAGGAAATCGGCAACCGCGCCGTAAAGCATGCGGTCAACCACGTTTCCCAGTGCACCACCCACCATCAGCCCGGCCGCGACATACCCCCAGCGCCCGGGCGGATCGCGCCGAACCCACCAGATAACGGCGGCCGACACCACCAGTGCCACGCTGATCAGCACCCAACGGGTCAGCCCGGAAGGATCGCCCAGCAAGCCGAAATTGATGCCGTAATTCCACGCCATCCGCAGGTTCAGCAGCGGCGGCAGCACGTCGATTTCATGCAACGTGCGCAAGTCAAGCCAATGCACGACCAACCATTTGGTCGCCTGATCCAGAAGGAAGGTCCAGAAACCCACCCAGAACACCAACCGCATGGGGATTATCCTTGTTCCAGCAGCACCGGCATCAGTGCCGAAAGTGCCGCATTCCGGTGAACACCATGGCCAGCCCGGCCTCGTCGGCGGCGGCGATCACCTCGTCATCGCGCATCGAGCCCCCCGGTTGGATCACCGCCGTAGCGCCTGCCTCGGCCGCCGCCAGAAGACCGTCGGCAAAGGGGAAAAACGCATCCGACGCCACGACCGAACCCTTTGCCGGCGTCTCGTCCAGCCCCATTTCGCGAGCCATGCGCCCGGCCTTGAGCGCCGCGATGGTCGAGCTGTCGACGCGGCTCATCTGGCCCGCGCCCACGCCAACGGTGGCGCCATCCTTGACATAGACGATGGCGTTCGACTTGACGTGCTTGGCCACTTTCCAGGCAAACACCAGATCAGCCATTTCGGCATCGCTGGGCGTGCGTTTCGTCACGACTTTCAGATCATCCGCCGCAACGCGGCCATTGTCCTTGTCTTGTACCAGCAGGCCGCCCGAAACCTGTTTGAACGCCAAGCCACCCGCGGCCGGGTTGGCCAGCCCGGGCGCGACCAGCAGGCGCAGGTTCTTCTTTGCGGCAAAGATGTCGCGTGCGCCCTGGTCGGCCCCGGGCGCGATCACCACCTCGGTAAATATCTTTGCGATCTCGGCCGCCGTTTCGGCATCGAGAATGGTGTTCAGCGCCACGATACCGCCGAACGCGCTGGTCCGGTCGCAGTCGAAAGCACGGGTATAGGCCTCTTTCAACGTGCTGGCGCGGGCCACGCCGCAGGGGTTGGCGTGCTTGATTATCGCGCAGGCCGGGCCATCGATTGGCAGAAATTCACTGACCAGCTCGAACGCGGCATCGGTGTCGTTGATGTTGTTGTAAGACAGCTCCTTGCCCTGCAACTGCTGGGCGGTGGAAATGCCCGGACGGTCGGTGCCGTCGGTATAGAATGCGGCCTGCTGGTGCGGATTTTCACCGTAGCGCAGCGTTTGCGCAAGCTTGCCCGCCACCACGCGGCGGCGCGGCGCGGTTTCACCGATTGCGTCGGCCATCCAACCGCTGACAGCAGCGTCGTAGGCGCCCGTGCGGGCATAGGCCACCTGCGCCAGCCGCTGCCGGAACGTGTAAGAGGTCTGGCCGTCATGAGCTTCAAGCTCGGCCAGCAGCGGGGCGTAATCCTCGACATCCACAACCACGTTTACGAACCGATGGTTCTTGGCCGCCGCGCGGATCATTGCCGGGCCGCCGATGTCGATATTCTCGATCATCTCGTCATAGGCTGCGCCACGGGCCAGCGCATCCTCGAACGGATAAAGGTTTACCACCAGCAGGTCTATCTCTGGGATGCCGTGGGCCGTGGCCGCGCCCATATGGGCCTCGTTATCGCGCAGGGCCAGCAGGCCGCCATGTACGGCGGGATGCAGCGTTTTGACCCGACCATCCATCATTTCGGGAAAGCCGGTCACGTCAGCCACATCCTTGACCGTCAGCCCCGCCTCGCGCATCGCGCGGGCCGTGCCACCTGTCGACAAAAGTTCGACCCCGCGCGCCGCCAGTGCCTGCGCCAGTTCGATCAGCCCGGTCTTGTCGGATACGGAAAGCAATGCGCGGCGGATAGGGTGCAGGTCGGCGGTCATGGGGTCAGGCTCCGGTTCAATCGGTCAAATCCAGCTCGTCCCGGTGCACGTCGCGAATGCTTATGGGCGTGTCCTGCGCCTTGGCCAGCGACCACCGGATGCGCGTCGCATAGTCCATTGCGCGGGCGGATAAAACGATTTGTTTGGTCGCACGCGGGCGCAAGCGCCCTTTTTCAAGGTAAACGCTGGCCTCGAGATGCATTTCGGCGCTTGCATCATGGCGGAACACCCAAAGTTCGCCAGATTTCAGCGCCAGGCTGATCGCCGCGCCGCCCATGTCGATTGTCGCGTCGACCTCGGGATGCAGGTGAAAACGGATATCGAAGGGAATACCCTGCAACCGCGCGTCTTCCATCGCGCGGTCAAAGGTTGCGTGCGCCTTGTCATCAAGCGCCAGCAGCATATCCTCGCCCGCCACGCCACGCCCGTCGAATGTCAAATCAAGCGTGCGCGCATGGATCAATCCATGGGTCCGCACGTAGCCGTCATGCCCGGCCTGAAGGCGCAGCCCATCCGCAGCGTGCGAGATTTCGACCGGCACGTCGCGCGGTGCGTCGCTCAACCAGTCGCCACGCTTTCCCCCGGTGCCCAGGCGCGCGCTGGAATACCCTGCAAGCGACAGTGTCGAATGGCTGGCCGTGGCCCGACCCGCTCGCCGCCATTCCTGCCCGAAACTGGCCCCCGAGCCGCAATTCACGATCACCGGGCGGCGGCCCGACGTCAGTTCGAACGCGAGCGTCGAGGCATGTGCATCGCGCGAGGCCGTTCCGGTGGGCGGCTGGGCGGCATCGACGATGATGCTGGTACGGCCCGCGCTCAGCCGGGCAAAGCCCATCGAAAGCCCGTCCTGCGCGCGCGATTTGACCATGCTTGACGCCAGCGCCGAATCCAGACGGCCGTCGAGACCACGGCCCCCGCCATGAAACCGGGCCAACCCGCCATCGGCGTGGCGCAGCGTTCGCAGGGTCGGCGCGATCCGGTCGATCGCCGCGCGCAATTCGGGTTGCACTGGCTGACCGACCTCGTCCAACGCGGCAGCCGCCCATGTCAGAAGGGTAAAGACCTCCAGCAACTCTTCGGGATTGCGGGTGGGAATCCCGCCATGCGCATCAACCTGGCGGCGGCACTCTCGCTCGAGCGCGCGGGTGGCTGGGGCCACGTGACGCTCCATCCCCTGCAGCGACAACCCTGCATAGATCAATCCGGTCAAAGCTTCGAACCGGGGCAGGCCCGGCGCGGTCGCCCCCCAACGTCGGGACAGAAAAATGGTCTGGTGGGCAAGGCTGCGGAAAAACGCGCGGGATGCGGCCTGATCCTGCCCACGCAGCAAGAATACTGCGTGATGAATCCAGCGAATCATTCGCCGGCCGGTCAAATCCGGCGTCCAACCGGGCCCGCGCCCCTTGCCGAACCTGTCGATCCATGTCCAAAGCCACTCTTGCGCGCAGGCCCGCGCTGCCGCATCGCCCACGGCCGCCAGGTCATCGAGCCAGGCAAAACCGTGCAGTTCGTCTTCGAAGGTAGGCGCGGGCGGCGCGACATCCCAGATGCCGGCGTCTTCCGCCTCGATCAGGTAGCCTGCGAAAAGATAATTGCCGGCAACCAACTGTCGGCCGCGCGCGAAGCTGCCCACGGTCCGTGGTTCTGGCTGGCTGACGAAACCGCCTGCGGGGCGGGCGCGCGCCGACAACCGCGCATATACGCGATGCAAAAGACGCGTCCACCGCGCCGTGAAACCGTCGGGATATGCCATTGCTCTGCCTCGTTGCCCGCTCTTTCGGCGGTTGATGGCAGTCTACAGCGCGCTTGGCGTGTTGTCACCGACGGATTCCGCCAATACCCGCCCTGGCTGCACGGACACCCGAAAAAGGAGAGTCGCCACAGGTGACGGGCATTGCACCTTCAAAGATCCGCGGCCAGCCGGGTGCCCTGGTCAATGGCGCGCTTGGCGTCCAGTTCGGCGGCCACATCGGCACCTCCGATCACGTGACAGGCGATACCGCGCGCCTCCAGCGCGTCGGCCAGACCGCGTTCGGACAATTGCCCTGCGCACAGAACGATCGTATCCGCCGCGATCACACGGGGGTTTTCCCGCGCCTCGCCAAAACTGACATGCAGGCCCGCGTCATTTATCCGTTCGTAGTTCACGCCGCCCAGCATCTCGACATTCTTCATCTTCAGGCTCGCGCGGTGAATCCAGCCGGTTGTCTTGCCCAGCCCCTTGCCAAGCGCCCTGGCCTTGCGCTGCATCAAGGTTACTTGACGGGTGGGCAGGGCCGGTTGCGGGCCCTCGGGCGCCAGTCCGCTGCGCGCCAAGTCAGGGTCGGTCACGCCCCATTCGCGCATCCATTCCGGCAGGTCAGTGGTGGGCGAATGATCGGTGGCCAGGTATTCGGCCACGTCAAAGCCGATGCCACCGGCACCCACGATGGCCACGCGCTGCCCCACCGGCGCCTTACCCGCAAGAACATCGGTGTAATACAGCACATTGTCACGCTCCTGCCCCGGGATTTCGGGGTTCCGCGGGGCAACGCCAGTGGCGATTATCACCTCGTCGAACCCTGTCAGGTCGTCCACGTGAGCCGCGACGCCAAGACGCCGGGTGATACCCGCCGCCTTGATCATGGTCTCGAACCAGTCGACCAGCCCGTGGAACTCTTCCTTGCCCGGGATGACACGCGCCATGTTCAACTGGCCGCCGATCCGGTCGGACTTGTCAAAAACAGTCACGTTGTGCCCGCGCTCGGCCGCAGTCAGCGCCGCCGACAGGCCGGCCGGCCCCGCGCCCACAACTGCCACGCTTTTGGATACCGCAGCCTTTTCAATAACGATCTCGGTTTCGAAACAGGCCCGTGGATTGACAAGGCAGGAACTGATCTTTCCGCTGAACGTGTGATCAAGGCAGGCTTGGTTGCAGGCAATGCAGGGCGCAATCCGATCCGACTGGCCGCGCGCGGCCTTTTTCACGAAATACGCATCCGCCAACATCGGCCGCGCCATGCTGACCATGTCGGCGCACCCCGTCGCCAACACCTCTTCGGCGACTTCGGGCGTGTTGATGCGGTTCGAAGTGATGACCGGAATACTCACCTTGCCCATCAGCTTTTTCGTCACCCATGCAAAAGCCGCACGCGGCACGCTGGTGGCGATCGTGGGCACGCGCGCTTCGTGCCAGCCGATGCCGGTATTGAGGATCGTGGCCCCTGCTGCCTCGATCTCCTGCGCAAGCTGCACAACCTCGTCAAAGGTCGACCCGTTGGGAACGAGGTCGATCATGGAGAGCCGGTAGATGATGATGAAATCATCACCCACCTTTTCGCGGGCACGTTTAACCGCCTCGATGGCAACACGCATCCGGTTTTCGTAGGAACCTCCCCAAGCATCCGTCCGCTTGTTGGTGTGGGTCACAAGAAACTGGTTGATGAAATACCCCTCGGAGCCCATCACCTCGACCCCGTCGTAGCCCGCCTCGCGGGCACGGGCCGCGGCAGTGGCGATGTCATTCAACTGCTTCTGGATTCCGTCTTCGTCCAGTTCTTTGGGCGGAAAGGGCGAGATGGGTGATTTGACCGCGCTGGCCGACACGCAGTCGGGCGAATAGGCATACCGCCCCGCGTGCAGTATTTGCATCGCGATCTTGCCGCCGGCGTCATGGACACGGTCGGTGACGATACGGTGGTTGGCGATATCCTCGGGCGTGAACAGCCCGGCAGCGCCGGGAAATACCCCACCTTCGCGGTTGGGCGCCATGCCGCCCGTGACCATCAACGCCACATCACCCCGCGCGCGCTCGGCATAGAACTCCGCCACGCGGTTCCAGTTCTTCGTTTCCTCAAGGCCCGTGTGCATCGAGCCCATCAGCACGCGGTTTTTCAGCGTCGTGAAACCCAGATCGAGCGGCGACATAAGGTGCGGGTATTGCGTCATTGGCTGGTCCTCTCTGGATAGGTGCCAGCGTGGCGCAGCCGGGTGGCGCTTGTCACGCGCAACGCGGCGTCAGCCGCGACCACCACCACGGCACTCGAACCAAGACAAATCCACAACGGATTTGTGGGCAATTTCCTGGGAATAGAAATTGGGCCGCTCAGTGTTGTTCAGAATTATCTACGATACAGGGCGTTTCGAAATATTCGAATGTCGGCCGGCTGCCGTAAAGCTGTTCGGCCCGGTCGCACCATGCGGCGTCATGCGCCGCTTGGGCACTTGCCTTGTCGGTCCAGAGGTAGACACCACCACCGATTCCGCTTTCTTCATCGTAGAGATAGTATTTCCGCACCAGCTTCGGATTCTCCGACCACGCCAGCATGGTCGATTCGAACCGGCGCACGACCTCTTCGCGCCCCAGGCCCGGGTCGATTTTGAAACGCACGATTTCCGTGATCATGGCAGCCCTCCCCGGCACCGATTGGCAGCACGGGGCACCCGCGCATGCCGGTTTTACATGGTTTCGACGCAATGCCGACGAAATGCCCGCTTGAGCATGTCCAACTCCTCGCGCAGCAACTGGACTTCGGCACGGATATCATCGCCCAGGGCATCGCCCGCGAGGACGGCGAAACTTTCAAGTGTTTCACCCGTGTCCGCGTCGGTGATCAAAAAGGTCTGCACGCCATCCGACACCGCTTCGGCGGGGATCGGAACGCGCACCACCCAATGACCCTGTTCGCGATTCTCGATCACCTCGACAGGTTCGATGGTCTGCCCAAGGTGGGTGACCTCGATCTCGGGCTGGCTCTTGCCGCCATCTGCCATGGTCAGCAGGCCCTCCCAGACGCCTTCGAAAACACGGGTCTTGGTCAACTTCATGGTACTCATCACATGCTCCGTCACAATTCGGCGCGCGGCCGACGGCTGAAGGTCACGTCGCGGATCGTGACCATGTTCATTTCTGGCCCTTCGAAAATCAGGTCCAGCCATGCCCGCTCGATCCGTTTTTCGTTCAGCTTGGTATAGGCCAGATCGAACTCGACCATCACTTCTTCTTCGTGCAGTGGCAATTCCCGTACGATCTGTTCGGTATTGGGGCCGTGCTTGATGTTGAGCCGGGCAAAGATTTCCAGGGGCTTTTCCATTTCCACGAGCGTATCGAGCCGGATCAGGTGCCGCCGCTTCAGCCCATCGGTCGCACCGGGCGGGAGTGCGATAACCAGCGAAAGATAAGAGCCGTCGAAACGAAAAACGTCCATGCGCAGGCCGTAGGGGGCAAGGTCGGACTCGCGCCGATTGCGGACCTGGCGCAGGGTCAGTTCGGAGAAATCGCAATCATGAAACAGCGTTACCTCTTCCCCCAAGGCCGATTGGTTGCGCGCCGCCGCGATGCCCCTATCGGGCAAAGGGCCACGCCAAAGCTCGGGGCGCCAGGACCAGTCGGCATTAACCGGCTTGCGAAACGCGGACGACCCGATCATCGGCAGGGCCAGCCGGTTGTCGGCCTTGAAAATCAAGTGATCCAGGTGATGCCGCAGCCGCCGCGCCCGGCTGCGCTGCTGGCGCAACAGCGCAAGGCTGGCTGTATCCGCATCGCGGGCCGCAGCCGCCCAACGCCGCAGCGACGCGCGGAACATCATCGTTCTGAAAAGCCGTCCAACCATGCCTGCCTCGTTACTTCAATCTGCGAAATTTTGTGAGTCGAAAAGATAAATATAAAGCCTTTCGGGAAACCCCCTGCCAAACCCTACTCGCCAGAGGCAGAAGCCGCTGGGGTTTCACGGGGCACCTCCGGGCTATCGGCGGTCTCATCCGAACTTGGCGCCACTGGGGCATCGCTCGCCAGGAAGGGGCTGTTCTCGCGGATCGACTCGGCCAGGGCGACCAGCAGCCGCTCGCCGCTGTCGCCGGCGATTGCGCTGTCAGGCGCACCGTAGACGGCCAGTCCGACAAGCCTGTCATTAACAACCATCGCACCGCGCCAGTGCCGCGTGTCGCTGCTTGCGCCCTGCAAGGGCCCGGTGTCATCGGCGACCTGCACGACGGTAAGGCCATCGCCGTTGGTTTCTCGCAGAGCCGCTGCATCTGGCAGCGCCTGCGCGAGTACCGCGGCCTCGGGTTGATCGCGGTCCTCGCGCTTGCCTGACACCGAAACGGTAATGACCGCAGGTTCGACCAGAACACCGCCCATACGCCCCGTCAGCGACTCGCAACTGGCAATCAGGGCAAATGCGCCGCCGACACGGTCGGAAATGCTGGATTTATCCAGGCAATACCCGGCCGGCGGCACGATAACCACGCTACCCCCGCCCAGCTCGGTCCTGCGGGTGACGGGGACGGCCCGCCCGGCTTCGCCGGCGGTCTGGCTGCCGGCCCCGGCAACGGGCAACCCCTCCAGGCAGCCGGCCAGGGTCACAAGCGCCAAGCCTGCCGCGGCAAGGCGCGGCCCGATCGCCGTGCCCGTCTTCAAGACCTTACAGGTCCATATAGACATGCGCCTCGGCCTCGGCCCCCGGATGGGTGACGGCACCCTTATACGTTTCGCCCACCAACTGCGCGTATTTCCACAACGCACCAGAGGTATAAATCGTCTTGCGCGGGCCTTGCCACTCGGCTTTGCGCTTTTCCAGATCGTCATCGCTCAGGTCGACCGACAGCTCACCCCTGATCGCGTCGATGGTGATCATGTCGCCGTTGCGGATCATGGCGATGGGGCCACCATGCGCCGCCTCGGGGCCCACGTGCCCCACGCAGAACCCGCGCGTCGCGCCCGAGAAACGACCATCGGTGATCAAAGCCACCTTCTTGCCCATGCCTTGACCGGACAGGGCAGCGGTGGTGGCCAGCATCTCGCGCATGCCGGGGCCGCCAGCGGGGCCTTCGTTGCGGATGACGATCACTTCGCCCTCTTGGTATTCACGTGCCTTGACGGCGGCAAAAGCATCTTCCTCACATTCGAACACACGAGCGGGGCCGCTAAAGACCTGGTTTTCAGATGCGATACCGGCCACCTTCACGATGGCGCCCTGCGGGGCCAGGTTGCCCATTAGGCCCACCACGCCGCCCGTCTTGGTGATCGGCTGGTCGATGGGATAGATCACGCGGCCATCAGCCTCGCGCTCGATCATGTCCAGCTCTTCGCCGATGGAACGACCCGTGGCGGTCATGCAATCCTCGTGGATCAGGCCAGCCTTGCGCAACTCTTTCATCACCACGGGGATGCCACCCGCGTCATACAGATCCTTGGCGACGAACTGACCGCCCGGCTTCAGGTCGACGAAATAGGGCGTGTCGCGGAAGATCTCGCACACGTCTTCAAGGTAGAACTCGATGCCCGCTTCGTGCGCAATGGCGGGCAGGTGCAAACCTGCATTGGTGCTGCCGCCGGTGCAAGCCACGACGCGCGCCGCGTTTTCAAGGGACTGGCGCGTAACGACATCGCGGGCGCGGATGTTCTTTTCCAACAGGTTCATCACCGCCTGACCCGACGCCTCGGCGTATTGGTCGCGCGATTCATAAGGAGCGGGCATGCCCGAACTGTTCATCAACGCCAGGCCGATCGCCTCGGATACGCAGGCCATGGTGTTTGCGGTGAACTGCCCGCCACAAGCCCCCGCCGAGGGGCAGGCCACACGCTCCAGCGCGTCGAGCGCCTTGTCCGACATCTGCTTGTTCTGATGCCAGCCGACCGCTTCGAACATGTCCTGCACGGTCAGGTCGCGCGTGCGAAAGTCCTCGGGGATATCGTCGATCTGCGGCGCCTTGCCCGGCAGGATCGAGCCACCGTAGATGAAGACCGACGGCACGTTCAGCCGCACCATCGCCATCATCATGCCCGGCAGCGACTTGTCGCAACCGGCCAGGCCCACCAGCGCATCATAGCAGTGGCCGCGCATGGTCAGTTCGACCGTGTCGGCGATCGCCTCGCGCGATGCCAGGCTGCTGCGCATCCCTTCATGGCCCATGGCGATGCCATCGGTCACGGTGATGGTGGTAAATTCACGGGGCGATCCATGCGCCTCTTTCACGCCACCCTTGACCGCCTGCGCCTGACGGCTCAGCGAGATGTTGCACGGGGCCGCCTCGTTCCAACAGGTGGCCACGCCGACCAACGGCTGGTGAATCTCGGCCTCGGTCATGCCCATCGCGTAATAATAAGAGCGATGCGGCGCGCGCTCGGGGCCTTCGGTCACATAGCGGCTGGGCAGCTTGGACTTGTCGAATTTCGTCATGGCGTCCTCCCGGGAAAGAATGTTGCGTTCAGGGAATAATGACCAGCGCCGCAAGGCACAAGACGAAACGCGCGCCGCGTTTTCGTTGACAGCTTCATCGGGGGACGGAACTCTGTCACGCAGGAGGAGAACGACACATGGCAGATGGATATACCGGACCTCGCGGCAAAGACTTTTCTACTTCGGATGAAATTCGCCCATTGGCGCATCGGTCCGATCTGTGGGGGGCTTGGCTGGTGCTTCACGCCTGGGCGGTGATCGCGGCGGGGCTGGCGCTGTTTGCCGCCTGGCCCAACCCGCTGACATTCCTGCTGGCCGTGATGTTAATCGGGTCACGACAGCTTGGGCTGGCAATCCTGATGCACGAGGCCGCGCATATGGCATTGTTCAAATCACGCCGGTTGAACGAATTCGCGGGCGAGTGGCTGTGTGGGCGGCCCATTCTGGCAGACCTGTTCGAGTACCGCCGCTATCATTTGAAACATCACCGTCACACCCAGACCGAGAACGACCCCGATCTGCGCCTGTCAAAACCGTTTCCCACCACGCCAGCCTCGTTGCGACGCAAGCTGTTGCGCGACATCACCGGGCAAACGGGCCTGAAACTGCGCGCACAGCAGATCATGTTTGCCTTCAAGATGGCTGGTGAGGTCGAGGGGCAGCCCAGTTCGCAGGAATTGTCGCAGGCGTTCAACGGGCCGGAGCTGGGCCGCGCGGCACTGGCCAACCTGGTCATCTTCGCCATCATGTGGGCGGTGGGCGCCTGGTGGTGGTGGCTGGCTTTCTGGGCCTTGCCGCTGCTGACATGGTTCCAACTGGTGCTGCGTATCCGAAACATCGCCGAACATGGCGCGGTCGAGTTTTCCGACAATCCACTGCGAAACGTGCGCACCACACGCGCCGGCCCGCTGATGCGCCTTTTCGTGGCGCCCTACTGGGTCAACTATCATCTTGAGCATCACCTTGTAATGCATGTGCCAGCCCACAATCTGCCCCATCTGCACCAGCGCCTGTTGGATCGCGGCCTGGGCCCGGAAATGGAAATCGGCCAGAATTACTGGCAGGTGCTGCGCCGCGCCGCATCGCGCCCGGCCTGAGCCCGGTGAGCCTGCCCCGCGCCTATGCCCCGCTGGCGGGTTTCGTCGGCCCTGCCGCCCCCAGATCCGAGCTGTGGCGCCTTGCCGTCGGCGTGACGCTGATCATCGCCTTGGCGCTGGCGCTCGGCACTGCCTTCGGTGCGCTTTTGGGGCTTCTGCCGCAGGCCATCTATATCGCCTATGCCGAAGCAAAAGGAAGCGGCCCGGGCGAAGTTCTTTACCTCCTGCTGGGGTTTTCGTTTTTCCTTGTCTCGGTATCGGTCTGCATCGACCTGTGGCATGGCCGGTCACCACTGACCTTGCTGGGGCGTCCCGCGCTGGCGTTGCGGCACGGGTGGCGGGTGTTGGTGGCGCTGATCGCGTTGAACGTGGCGCTTTGGCTGCTTCCCCCTTGGGACAACACAGACCTGCGCCCAGGGCTGCCGCTGGTCACGTGGGTTGCGCTTTTGCCGCTATCGTTGGTCGCGGTCTTCATACAGGTGACAACCGAAGAGGTGTTGTTTCGCGGCTACCTGCTGCAACAATTGGCGGCGCGTTTTGCGCACCCTGCCGCCTGGATGGTGCTGCCCTCGGCGGTATTCGGCGCATTGCACTTCGATCCGTCGCTTGGGGGCAATTCGATCTGGGTCATATCATCGGCCATGCTGTTCGGCATCGCGGCCTGCGACCTGACCGCCCGTAGCGGCAGCCTTGGCCCTGCCATCGCACTGCATTTCGTGAACAACGCCAGCGCCTTTCTTCTGGTCACAGCGCAAGACGACCTGTCGGGGCTGGCGCTGTTCCGGTTGACGGTGGATCTGGGCGACCCAGCCCAACTGCGAAATGTGCTGCTTATCGACACCGGAGTGATGCTCTGCAGCTGGCTGGCCGCACGTGTGGCGCTTCGTCGGTGACCGGTCTCGACTCGCTTTTGTGCGTTTGCGCACGATCTCTATAACCAAAGCGCGCAAAAGCTCATTTCGCCGGTTAGAAAAGCGATGAAAGATGGTTCACAAAAAGCACGAATTTCAGAAACACGGCTGTGATATATGAGCAACATTTCACGGTGACCCTCAAAAATACCAATGCAAACTACTGTTTTAATTATATTTTTACAAAATTCGCGATGATGCAAAAATTTTGCGCACGCTCGCTCCCAAATGTTCACCGCAGGGTGATCCGTGGTGTTTTGAAAAAATGCACAGAAAGGCGCAGATTTGTCTCATCGCCGCAACGCAAACAGCAAGGCGGCCCACAAAAACCAGCGAAACGCTCGCTGAAAGGAGCTTGAAATGAAAACCATCATCACCGCACTTTCCCTGACCATCGCCGCAACTGCACCGGCCTTTGCCGACACCACGCTGGACGGCACCGTGATCTCGACCATGGGCAACGAGACGTTCGTCACCTTGCACCAGGCCGAGCGCGGCATCGGCGACAATGGCGTCGTGTCGACCACCACCGGCATGGATGAACAGGTCAACGCCAGCCGCTTTTACGACCCCCGCGACATGGGCAAGGCAGATGGCCCCACCCGCCAGGTTTCGGTCTTTAGCGGCGGCATCAAAGCCACCGAGTTCGGCGCCCGCTAAAAAGTAGCCGCCGTTGACCGTGGCCACGCCCCGCCCCGTTGTTTCGGGGCGGGGTTTTTCTGTCGCAGTGGCCACGCGCAGTTGCTTGGGATAACGTCAGCCGGTCACAGAGCTTGCCGGAACCCGACATGACCTATTCGCCTCACCGCGACTTCGCCGCGCCTGCACGGCCTTCGGCGCAGATGCATCGGCTGGTGCTGGGTGTGATACTGATCGAAGGGGCCAACAGCGGGTTGCGCTGGCTTCTCGACGCCGGTTTGCAAGCCCTGCCTTTCATCAGCGCCCAGGCGGTCTGGTATGGAAGCACGCGGGCAGGTCTGTTGATCCAGCTGCTCAGTTTTGCCTTTCTTGGGCTGGCCGTGCTGGTCGTGGCCAAACGGCTGCATGGGCGCGGGTTTGCCAGCCTTCTGGGCCCTCCGCTGCACGCGCTGCGCGACATGCGCCTGACACTGGTCGCGATCTTTGCGCTGTTCATCGTCATCGACCTTTTGCCACCGTTCTGGGGTGATACGGCGGGAGCACAGCTGCGCAATCTGCCGCTCTGGCTTTTGACATTACCACTGGCGCTGGCGGCGGTGGCCATTCAGACCAGCGCGGAAGAATTGTTCTACCGCGGCTACATCCAGCAACAGATCGCCGCGCGCTACCGGCAAACGCTGATCTGGATGCTGACGCCGAACATCATGTTCGCGCTGGCCCATTGGCAACCGGGCGATTTTTCGGTGCAAGGCTTTCAATACGTGCTTTGGGCCTTCCTGTTCGGCCTTGCCGCCAGCGACCTGACCGCGCGCACCGGAACCCTTGGCGCAGCGATGGGGTTTCACCTTGCCAACAACGCCTATGCATTCCTGCTGTTCGGCGAAGTCGCGGGCCCCGATAGCGGGTTGGCGCTCGTCCTGTTTCCACAAGGCAGCCTGGCGGCAGCGCTTTCCGCAAGCGGGCCGTTCTTTTCGGCACCCTACCTGGCCGAGCTTGTCGGCATCGCCCTGATGTGGCTGGTTGCGCGCGCGGCAATCAGGCGCTGATTGCAATTCCAGCCCCCTGGGCTTATCTGGGGCCATAGTCGCAACGGGGACCGCCTGCATGAACTGGATCACGAACTACGTCCGCCCACGCATCAACTCGATCTTCTCGCGCCGCGAAGTGCCCGAAAACCTGTGGAGCAAGTGCGACGAGTGCGGCACGATGCTGTTCCACCGCGAGCTTAGCAACAATCTGAACGTTTGCACCAGTTGCGGGCACCACATGGCCATTACCCCGCGCGATCGGTTTCGCGCGCTGTTCGATGGTGGTCTGTTTTCCGAGGTATCGGTGCCCGAACCGCTGGCCGACCCGTTGCAATTTCGCGATCAGAAAAAATACCCCGACCGCATGAAAGCCGCCCAGAAACAGACGGGCGAGAAAGAAGCGATGCTGGTTGCCAGTGGCGAAATCGGGCGCACGCCCATCGTGGCCGCCGCGCAAGATTTCAGCTTCATGGGCGGATCGATGGGCATGTATGTCGGCAACGCAATCATCGCCGCAGCCGAAGAAGCGGTGAAACTGAAGCTCCCTCTCATCCTGTTTTCCGCCGCTGGCGGCGCCCGCATGCAAGAAGGCATCCTGAGCTTGATGCAAATGCCGCGCACCACCGTGGCTGTGCAGATGCTGAAAGAGGCAGGGCTGCCCTATATCGTCGTTCTGACCCACCCCACCACCGGGGGCGTCACCGCTAGCTATGCCATGCTGGGCGATGTGCAGATTGCCGAGCCCAATGCACTGATCTGTTTCGCGGGGCCGCGCGTGATCGAACAGACTATCCGTGAAAAGCTGCCCGAAGGCTTCCAGCGCGCCGAATACCTGCTGGATCACGGGATGCTGGATCGTGTGACACCACGCACCCAGATGCGTGAAGAACTGATCACGATTACCCGGATGCTGATGGGCCTGACCCCTGCGATAAAGGGCGATCTGCCCGCACCGGGCGAATTGTCCGGCGACACAGCGGACGAGGCGCAAACCCCAACCAGTGACGCCCCGGGCAACAGCGGCGACGCCTCAAGGGGCTAAGCCGTCGCAAACCCGCCTTGCGCCACGCCCGGCACAAGCTAGAAGCAGGCATAGATCACAGGCGCCAGGGGCCATCATGACACAAAGATCCGATGCCATCCTTGAGCGGATGATGGCACTGCACCCCAAGATCATTGACCTGACACTGGACCGGGTCTGGTCTTTGCTGGACGCGTTGGGAAACCCGCAAACCGCCCTGCCGCCGGTAATCCATATCGCGGGAACCAACGGCAAGGGCAGCACCCAGGCGATGATCCGCGCGGGGCTGGAAGCTGCGGGCAAGCGCGTTCACGCCTATACCTCGCCGCACCTGGCACGGTTTCACGAACGGGTCCGGCTGGCCGGAGACCTGATCTCGGAAGATGCGCTGACGGGGGTGCTGGACGAATGCTACGCCGCCAACAAAGGCGCGCCGATCACCTATTTCGAAATAACGACCTGCGCCGCGATCCTTGCCATGGCCCGCACCCCCGCCGATTACACATTGCTTGAGGTCGGGCTGGGCGGGCGGCTGGATGCCACCAATGTGGTGGACCGCCCCGCGCTGACAATCATCACACCCGTGTCGATGGATCACGAAAGTTTTCTGGGCGACACGCTGGCCAAGATCGCGGGCGAAAAGGCGGGGATAATAAAGCGCGGCGTGCCCGTCATCATCGGCCCGCAAGACGAAACCGCCCTGGAGGTGATCGAGGCACGCGCCGATCGCCTGGGTGCGCCGATACTGGCACATGGTCAGCATTGGCACGCGGGCTCGGAACATGGGCGCATGGTTTATCAGGATGAATCCGGCCTGCTTGACCTGCCTTTGCCGAACTTGCCCGGTGCCCACCAGGTGCAAAATGCAGGCTGCGCGCTGGCCGCGCTGCGTCATCTCGGGTTTGACGATACCGCTACCGAAGCCGCCGTCACGCGCGCCCAATGGCCCGCGCGCATGCAAAAACTCTCGGGCGGGCCGCTGGCGCGATCCGCCCCCATGGCCGAGCTTTGGCTGGATGGCGGACATAACCCTGCCGCGGGCGCCGCCCTTGCCAACCATTTGGCCAACCTGCCGCCGCGCCCCACCTTTCTGGTTTGCGGCATGCTGAACACGAAAGACATTGCAGGTTACCTGCGGCCCCTGGCCCAGGTGGCGCAGGGTCTGACAGCCGTGTCCATTCCCGGCGAGGCGAACACCCTGCCCGCCGAGGAAACCGCCCGCGCCGCCGCCGCGCTGAAACTGCCCGCCGAGACGGCTGCAGATGTGCCGGCGGCATTGGCGCAGATCGCGGCCCATACACCAAAAGCGCGGATCCTCATTTGCGGGTCGCTTTACCTGGCCGGGGCCGTACTGCGCATGCAACAGCCGCAATAAAGCTTGCAAACACCGTGCGGCTTTCGCGCCATGTCGCAAGCCAACCTGCCACGCAAGACCCCGGTTGGGCGGGCCTGCCCCAAGCGGTGCGATGCTGCTAACATGATGTATCGCCCCCGGCGCAAAGAAACTTTGACGTCTTTTCAAGCGATTCGCGCCCAGCGCATAGAATTCGAATCACAAAATATTGACCGATTCGCAATAATTTGCCTAAATGTGGAAAATCACCCGTCCATTCCGCCAACCGGGGCGGAAACCGGAACTGGAAGTGCCGCAGATGCTACACCTTTTCGGAACTGACCTCACCAAGTCTGCACGCTTGCGCAAGCCGCGGCCAGCCAAGGCTTGGCACAACCCGATCATTCCCAACGTCTGAGCAGTCACGGCGGCAGGTGGAAAAGAGGGGCCGATCCAACGGCCCCCTTTTCTTTTGCAGGGCGCCTCAGCTACGTAGCCCCGTTTCTTTCAGCAGCCCCAGCCGCTTGGCTTCGTAGTAATAGCCGCGCGCATACCACATCACCGCGTCATCCCGGTCACGCCCCGAAACCAGCCAGGCGCCGCGCAGGTATTTCACCGCGTATCGCAGGTTGGTTTCGGCATCCAGAAGCTCGAACGGGTCACCACGAAACCCCATCGTGCGGGCGGTCTGTGGCAAAATCTGCATCAAGCCGAAATAAGGCCCGTTCCGCGCGCCCGGCCTATGGGTGCTTTCACGCACGATCACCCGCTGCACTAGGTCCACCGGTACGTCGTAAAGATCCGCGTATTTCCCGATCAGCGCCCGCAATTCGGGCGTTTCGTTGGGGTAAAGCGGCACGTCCCGGGCCGCCTTCGGGGCATCGCTTCGCCCACCGCAACCCGCCAGCGCCAATGCAGACAGTATCATGTATCGCCTGTTCATGGGCTCCGTCATACCACGTACACGGACGTCACGGCAGCACCAGAGAAAATCGCGCGCGGTTTCGCGCCGATTCTCCCCCTCCTCTTGCCCCAAATACCCCCGCGCGGAGCGCAAACCCGAGGATCGCAGCCGAAGGCGAGAACCGCAGGCGCAACGTGTGCGCGGGACGCGCACTCCATCAGGTCACGCCTGTCCCCAGTCTTCGGCCTGCATCTCGCGCAGCCGGCTGGCCGTGCGCTCGAATTCGAACACGCCCTCGCCCTCAAGATAAAGCATTTCGGGCTGGTCCGCGGCTGAACAGATCAGCCGCACCTTCGCTTCGTAAAGCGCGTCTATCAGCGTAACGAACCGCTTGGCTTCGTTGAAATTCGAACGGCCCAGCGTCGGGATGTTCTCAAGGATCAGAACCCGCGTCACCTCGGCCAGCGCCAGGTAATCCGCCGCGCCCAGCATCCGCCCGCAAAGATCGTGGAACGACGCCCTTGCCACCCCGTTGTGATACTGCGGGATTTCCACCTTGCGTCCCTTGACGGTCAGTACCAGCGCATCACCCGCCCCATCGGTCAAATCATTCCAAATGGTGTCGATCTTTTCGCGTGCGACGGCATTGGCGGGGGTGAAATACACCTCTGCGCCTTGCAAGCGATCTTGCCGGTAGTCGCGCGGGCTGGTCAGCTCATGGACCTCCATCCGCTCTTTCAGCAGGTCTATGAAGGGCAGGAAAATCTGGCGGTTCAGCCCGTCTTTATACAGATCGTCCGGCACCCGGTTCGAGGTGGTGACAACAACCACGCCGGCCTCGAACAACCGTTCGAACAGGCGCCCCACGATCATCGCATCTGCAATGTCGGTGATCTGCATCTCGTCAAAGGCCAGCAACCGCACCTCGTCCGATACGGCTTTGGCGACCGGCGCGATCGCATCCTCGACCCCGGTCTTGCGCGCCTCGTGCAAGGCGGCCTGGATTTCCTGCATGAAGGCGTGGAAATGCACACGGCGTCTGGGTACGTCCACCGTATCCACGAACAGATCCATCAGCATCGATTTTCCGCGCCCCACGCCGCCCCACAGGTACAGCCCCTTGATGGGGTCGGGTTTCTTGGCGAACCAGCCGCGCTTCACCGGCGCTTCCAATGCCCGGTGAATGCGCTCGAACTCGGGCAGAGCGGCCTCTTGCGCCGGGTCGGCGTGCAAATCGCCGGCCTGCACAAGTTGGGCATATCTGTCCTGAATACGCGTCATTGCCCCCGAATAGCGCGCGCCGGCGCCGGTGAAAAGAGCAACTGCGCCCTGCCGTCGCATCCCTGTTTAAACCTGCATTTTCAACCTACTTAATCTGTCAAGAATGGAGGTTTAAATGGACGCTCTTATCCTGTCGCGCATTCAGTTCGGCGCGAACATCTCGTTTCATATCCTGTTTCCCACGATCACCATCGCGCTGGGGTGGGTGCTGCTGTTCTTCCGGCTGCGTTACAACCGCACCGGCGACGACGGGTGGCTGCAGGCCTATCGGTTCTGGGTCAAGATCTTTGCCCTGTCTTTCGCCATGGGCGTGGTTTCGGGCATCACGATGTCGTTCCAGTTCGGCACCAACTGGCCCGGCTTCATGGAAACCGTGGGCAATATCGCCGGGCCACTGCTGGCCTACGAGGTGATGACCGCCTTTTTCCTCGAGGCCGTGTTCCTGGGCATCATGTTGTTCGGCCTAAGCCGCGTGCCCGGCTGGCTGCATACTCTTTCAACCTTTCTGGTGGCGTTCGGCACCACCATGTCTGCCTTCTGGATCCTGGCGCTGAACAGTTGGATGCATACCCCGGCGGGTTTCGAGATGCGCGACGGCGTGGCCCACGCAACCGACTGGATGGCGATCATCTTCAACCCGTCCATGCCCTATCGCCTGGCGCACATGTTGCTGGCATCGGGCCTGACCGTGGCTTTCCTGATCGCGGGGATCAGCGCGTTTCGCTGGCTTATCGGCGATCGTTCGGCCGGATTGCGTCGCACGCTGAAAACCGGTCTTGTCATGGGCGCGGTGCTGATCCCCGTCCAGATCGCGGCAGGCGACATGCACGGGCTGAACACGCTGGAACACCAGCCGCAGAAAGTAGCCGCGATGGAGGGCAACTGGGAAACGCGCGGCAACGTGCCTCTGCTGCTGTTCGCCGTGCCGGATGAAGAAGCCCGCGAAAACCGGTTCGAGATCGGCATCCCCAATGGCGCCTCGCTGATCCTGAAACACCATGCCGATGGTGTCGTGCCGGGGCTCAATGATTTCGTGGCGGCCGATGGCACGCCCGAACACCCGCCCGTTGCGCCCGTGTTCTACAGCTTCCGCATCATGGTGGGCACCGGCATGGCGATGTTGCTGCTTAGCTGGGCAGCCATCGCGGTGATGTGGCGGCGCGGCGGGGTCGAAGGGCTGCCCAGGCCGCTGTTGCTGGCGCTGGTGCCCATGGCCTTTTCGGGCTGGGTTGCTACGCTGGCGGGCTGGTACACAACCGAGATCGGCCGACAGCCCTGGCTGGTACAGGGGGTGCTGACAACCAAGAAAGCCGTCGCCGATGTGCCCGCACCCATGGTCGGCACGTCGCTGGCTGCCTACCTGGCGATCTATGCCGTGCTGCTGGCCGCCTATATCGGCGTACTCTTCTACCTCGCGCGCAAGGCCGCGCGGGGCGAAGACCTGAAACGCCCAAGGCCCCGATCGGCCGAGGCGATCGCAATCCAGACACCAGCGGAGTGAACCCATGTACCTTTTCGGAGATCCGGCAACCTGGCTGCCCGTGGCCTTTGCAACCCTCATGGGCCTTTCGATCCTGATCTATGTCGTGCTTGACGGGTTCGACCTTGGTGTGGGGGTTCTATTCCCCTTCGCCGAGGCCGAGGAAAAGGACCGCATGATCGCCAGTATCGGCCCTTTCTGGGATGCCAACGAAACATGGCTGGTGCTGGCCATCGGCATCCTGCTGGTGGCCTTTCCCACGGCGCATGGCGAAATCCTGACGGCGCTATACCTGCCCGTCGCGGTGATGCTGATCGGGTTGATCCTGCGCGGCGTCGCGTTCGAGTTTCGTGCCAAGGCCCCCGCGCACTGGAAACAGACGTGGAACCGGGCGTTCCTGGCCGGGTCGCTGATGACCGCGCTTTCGCAGGGCTACATGTTGGGCATCTATATCATGGGGCTGGAAATCACGCTGCTGACCGTGGGTTTCGCCATTTTGACGGCACTATTCCTGACCATCGCCTACAGCTTCATCGGCGCGGCCTGGCTGATCCTGAAAACCGAGGGCGCGTTGCAGGCCAAGGCCGTCCAATGGGCGCGTGGCGGCATCTTCGGCGTGGTGCTGGGGCTGGGGGCGGTCTCGCTCGCCTCGCCCCTGGTCAGCGCGCGCATCTTCGAAAAGTGGTTTTCCGTGCCCGAGGTTTTCCTGCTCGCGCCGCTGCCGCTTTTCTCGGTGGCGTTGGTGGCGGTTCTCTGGGCGGTGCTGCGCCGCCTTCCCACGCGCGACGACAGCTTTGCCTGGGTGCCTTTCGTGGCGGCTGTTTCGTTGTTCGTGCTAGGCTTTTTCGGAATGGCCTACAGTTTTTATCCCTATGTCGTGCCCGAGAAACTCACGATCTACGAGGCCGCCAGCGCCCCCGAAAGCCTGTTCATCATCCTGGTCGGCACCTGTTTCGTGCTGCCGATGATCCTAGGCTATACCGTGCTGGCTTACACGGTGTTTCGCGGCAAGGCGACGGCGCTTTCCTATGATTGACATCTCGACTGTGACACCGTGGCGCGTAAATGATGCAGATTTCTGAATGTATAAGCTTGCGCAAATCGATTCCAACCGCTGGAGGACGCAATGGACATAAGGAATATTACCGACCAGCTCAGCGTGGCGCCCCAGTTGCAGCCCGCAGACATGGCGGAATTGGCAAAACAGGGCTTCCGCTCGGTCATCTGCAACCGCCCCGATGGCGAGGCATCCGACCAACCCACCTTTGACGAGGTCGCGGCCGCAGCCAAAGACGCCGGGCTTGAAACCCGTTACCTGCCCATCGTTTCGGGAAAGGTCAGCGATCAGGATGCCGAGGATTTCGGCCGCGCGTTGGTTGAACTGCCGGGTCCGGTTATGGCCTATTGCCGCACCGGCACACGTTCGGCAACGCTGTGGTCACTGAGCCAGGCCAGCGAGAAGGAGCCATCCGCCATTCTCGCCGCAACGCAGGCGGCTGGCTATGACATGGCGGGCGTCGTGCGCCGCATCGTCAATGGCGGCAAGACACCCACCAATACAGGCGATGCGAAATTCGACGTGGTGATCGTGGGCGCGGGCGCCGCCGGCATTGCCGTCGCCGCCAGCCTGAAGGAACGCAAACCGGGCCTGTCCATCGCCATCCTCGACCCCGCCGATATCCATTATTACCAGCCCGGCTGGACTATGGTCGGCGCGGGCGTCTTTGATGCTGCCACCACCGCCAAGACCATGGGCAGCCTGATCCCGAAGGGCGTTCGCTGGATCAAATCCGCGGTCGCCGCCTTCGAACCCGACGACAATGCCGTGATTCTGGATGGCTGCCGCGTGGTGAAATACGACCGGCTGATCGTGTGCCCGGGGCTGAAACTCGACTGGCATGCCGTCGACGGGCTGGTGGACACGCTCGGCAAGAACGGCATCACCTCGAACTATCGCTATGACCTGGCACCTTACACCTTTGAACTGGTCAAGGGCCTGCGCGAGGGCCGTGCCCTTTTCACCCAACCGCCCATGCCCATCAAATGCGCGGGCGCCCCGCAAAAGGCGATGTACCTGTCGGCGGATCACTGGCACCGGTTGAACCGCCTGAAAAACATCGACGTGGAATTCATGAACGCGGGCGGCGTGCTGTTCGGGGTCAAGGATTACGTGCCGGCGCTGATGGAGTACGTCAAGAAATACGACGCCACCTTGAATTTCTGGCATAACTTGATCGCCGTCGATGGACCGGCCAAAACCGCCACCTTCCGCGTATCCGAACCCGAGCAGGAACCGCGCGAGGTGACCGTAGAGTTCGACATGATGCATGTTACCCCGCCGCAGGTCGCGCCAGATTTCATCCGGGTCTCGCCCCTGGCCGATGCGGCGGGCTGGGTCGATGTCGACCAGAACACCCTGCGCCACAAGAGCTATGACAATGTCTGGAGCCTGGGTGACGTGATGAACGCCCCCAACGCCAAGACCGCTGCCGCCGCGCGGATGCAAGCCCCCATAGTCGCCGAAAACGTGGTGGCCGATATTCGCGGCAGCAACCCGAAGGCGATGTATAACGGGTATGGTTCTTGCCCGTTGACGGTCGAAAAGGGCAAGATCGTTCTTGCCGAGTTTGGTTATGGAGGCACGCTGCTACCCAGCTTTCCCAAATGGCTGATCAACGGCACCAAGCCCACACGCGCCGCCTGGTTCCTGAAAGAGCAGATCCTGCCCCCCGTCTACTGGAAGGCGATGCTGCGCGGGAAGGAATGGCTTGCCAAGCCTGAGAAAGTTTCTGCCAAGTAAGGCGGATGATTATCCCCTGAAAAGGGCGCGCCATCGGCGTGCCCTTTCGTTTCGGGTTTCTTGGCGTTTGCCCCCTTTTATTTATTCCATATCCTGAATATATCTACGCCGCAGCAGCAAACAGGACGCGCCATGACCCTGCCCAAGATCACCCGTGCCACGCTTGAACGGAATCTGCCCATTTTCGAATGGTCGCGAACCTATGACCGTGACACGCTGACATCGGACATGGTCGCAGCGGTGATCGTGACAATCATGCTGATCCCGCAATCGCTGGCCTACGCGCTGCTGGCCGGTCTGCCACCCGAAATGGGGCTTTACGCCTCGATCCTGCCACTGGTGGCCTATGCCATTTTCGGCACCTCTCGTGCGCTGGCCGTGGGGCCGGTGGCGGTTGTGTCCCTGATGACAGCGGCGGCTATTGGCAATCTCGGTCTGTCGGACCCGGCGCAATACGCGCTGGCGGCCATAACGCTTGCCTTCATCTCGGGGGTGATCCTGATGGTGATGGGCATCTTTCGCCTTGGATTCCTTGCCAATTTCCTGTCACACCCGGTGATCGCGGGCTTTATTACCGCATCCGGTGTGTTGATCGCCTCGTCGCAGTTGAAGCACATCATGGGGGTCGAGGCGCATGGCCATACACTGATCACAATCTGGGGCGACCTGTTCGCCCATCAGCACATGGTAAACCCGATCACGCTGGCCATCGGGGTAACGACAACCGCTTTCCTGTTCTGGGTGCGCAAGGGGTTGAAACCCTTGTTGCTGGCAACGGGCATGAAACCCCGGCTGGCCGACATCCTGGCCAAGGCCGGGCCAGTGGGGGCCGTCGTGGTGACAACGCTGGCGGTCTGGATCTTCGACCTTGAAAACAAGGGGGTGGCCATCGTCGGCGACGTGCCGATGGGCCTGCCGCCCCTTACCGCGCCGTCCTTCAGCGCTGATCTCTGGGGGCAGCTTTTCATATCGGCGCTTCTGATCTCGATCATCGGTTTCGTAGAATCCGTTTCCGTCGCGCAAACGCTGGCCGCCAAGAAACGCCAGCGGATCGTGCCGGACCAAGAGCTTGTCGGCCTTGGCGCGTCGAACATCGCTGCGGCCGTGACCGGCGGTTACCCCGTCACCGGCGGTTTCGCCCGTTCGGTCGTCAATTTCGACGCCGGTGCCGAAACGCCTGCAGCAGGCGCGTTTACCGCCGTCGGAATTCTTCTGGCCGCGCTGCTGCTGACACCGTTGCTGTTCTTCCTGCCCAAGGCCACGCTGGCCGCCACCATCATCGTTGCCGTGCTCAGCCTCGTGGATTTCTCGATCCTGACCAAGGCCTGGGGGTATTCACGCGTCGATTTCGCCGCCGTGGCCGCGACCATATTCCTGACGCTGGGTTTCGGCGTGGAAATGGGCGTGTCGGCAGGCGTGATCCTGTCGATCGGGCTGTTTCTTTACAAGACATCGCGCCCACACGTGGCCGAGGTCGGTCTGGTGCCCGGCACCCAGCATTTCCGCAACATCAATCGGCACAAGGTCGAAACCCGCCCCGAAATGGTCACGCTGCGCATTGACGAAAGCCTTTATTTCGCCAATGCCCGCTTTCTCGAGGATTACGTGTACAACCGCATCTCCTGCGACGAACCGATCCGCCATGTCGTGCTGATGTGCTCGGCCGTGAACGAAATCGACATGAGCGCGCTGGAAAGCCTGGAGGCGATCAACCAGCGTCTGCGCGACCTGGGCATTTCCCTGCACATGTCCGAGGTCAAGGGCCCCGTGATGGACCGCCTGAAACGCAGCCATTTCCTGGATGAACTGACCGGCCAGGTCTACCTGTCGCAATATGACGCGTGGCGCGTGTTGACCGGGCCGCAAGCGCTGGACAGCACGGAGCCAGGCAGCTAAGCCCGCGCCCATGGCACGGATCATCGCCCTTGATACCCCGAACCGGACGGCCCTGTGGCGCGTCACATCGGATGACGCCACTCCAACGGATGCGGGCCAGCCAGACCTGACCGTGTCCGACAGCGCCCCCGCGCAAAGCTTTCCCGCCCGCTTGGCCGGCCTTGGTCCGCTGCGGGGCGATGCCGGGTATCTGCCCGCGCTTGCCCGCCTGCTGACGCTGGGTGCCGTCGCCGAAAACCCCAACTGGGACGGCATTGTTCTGGTGATCCTGTCACCCCATGCCCACTGGACCCATGTCAGCGCCGGCGAGGCAATCAGCGCCCTTGCCACCGTCACCCCAACACTTGTCCAGGCCCTTGGCGCCGATGGTCTTCTGGATCAACCCGCGATGGAAGAGATCATGTCCCGCCCGGAACGGCTGACAAGCGCGCTTGCGGCCGATCCGGACCATGCGCTTTCGCACCTCGTCGGGGCCGACCTGGCGGCCGCGCGGCGCTGGTGGCTGGGTCATCAATTGCGCCTCGTGGGCGACGGGGCGTTGGCCGACGCCTTTGCCGACGCCTTGATGACGCAAGGCGCGCCAGTTGCGCGAACCGACATCGCAACCGCAACCCGGTGCGGGTTGATGGCCCTTGCCACCTGATCCTTCATCTTGCCCGTGAGGCCGCCAAAGGCAGCACGCGCCTGCCAATGGGCCTGTGCGACTGGCAGGCGAAAGCGTGCTGATGCACCCACCGCTCGACAAGGCGTGCAATATGCTGCGGCCTTGATCATGCAGGATCGTCATGGATTGCAAATTCATCGGCTTTTGCCGTCAGTTTGCGATTCCATCTCCACAATCACGGCATAAAGTTGTGGGCATGGAGCAGACACTTCTTTCCGGCCTTGCACTCTTCGCCTTCGTCTCATCGATAACGCCGGGGCCGAACAACATGATGCTGATGGCCTCGGGCGCGAATTTCGGATTTCGCCGCACGATTCCGCATATGTTGGGTATCGGCATCGGGTTCACGGTGATGATCGTGTTGGTTGGGCTGGGGTTAATGCAGGTTTTCGATGCGATACCCGTGTTGCATGACCTGCTGACGATTGTCGGAATCATCTACCTGGCTTGGCTGGCGTGGAAGATCGCCAACGCCGACATGCCGCGCACCGATGGCGTCGTCGGTCGGCCGATGACATTCATGCAAGCGGCACTGTTCCAATGGGTCAACCCCAAGGCTTGGCAGATGGGGCTGACGGCGATCACGCTGTACGCGCCCGACAGGACGTGGCAGGCGATCGGGCTGGTCGCGGTGATCTTCGGCGCCATCAACCTGCCGTCGGTCAGCACTTGGACGGTTCTGGGTCAGCAGTTGCAGCGGGTGCTGTCCAGCCGCCGCCGGTTGCGGGCGTTCAACTGGACAATGGCGGCGCTTTTGCTGGCCTCGCTGATTCCGGTGCTGTGGCCCGGGAAAATGTGACTCAGTGATATTGATTTGCATCAAAGTCACATTCCGCTCTCTGCATATATTTGAGCAACTTGCCTATTCACCAAGTTGGAGTTCTCAATGAGAAAATTTGCCCTTACCGCAATCGCCGCAACCCTCGCCGCCGCCCCCGCACTGGCCGAGGGCCCCCGCGAATTGTCGGCCCCGATCGTCGCATTCACGCCTGTCATCGTGAAAAACGCCGACGTCTTGAACCTGACCGAGGTACAACGCGCCGATCTCAAGCAATGGACCTCGACCATGCCGGCAAAGCGCAAGGCCACCGAAACCGAGGCTCGCGACGCACGGGCGGCCCTTCGCCAGGCGATCATCGAAGGCGCCCCCCAGGCCGAGCGCGAGGCGCTGGCCCAAAAGGTGGGTGAGGTGGAAACCAGGCTGGTGCTGATGCGCTCGGCATGCACCGACCATTGGCGCGGCGTCCTGACCGAAGATCAATTCGCCCAGATGGTGGCGCTTTACCGGGCCAAGTGATGCCATCCGGCGCGGGGCGTCTTTGCCGACGCCCCCGCGCATGATTGCAATTCAACGCGCAGGCAGCCATATAGCCTGAAACAGCGTTGGAGCCGTCGGCATGACCAATTACCTCGACTTCGAAAAACCCCTGGCCGAGATTGAAGGCAAGGCCGAAGAGCTGCGCGCCATGGCGCGCCAGAACGAGGAAATGGATATCGAGGACGAGGCAAGGGCCCTTGACCGCAAGGCCCATGCGCTGCTGCAAGATCTTTACAAATCGCTGACGCCCTGGCGCAAATGCCAGGTGGCCCGCCACCCCGAGCGCCCGCATTGCCGCGATTATATCGAGGCTCTGTTTTCCGAATACACGCCCTTGGCGGGCGACCGGAATTTTGCAGACGACCACGCCGTTATGGGTGGCCTGGCGCGCTTCGACGACCAACCCGTAATGGTGATCGGCCATGAAAAAGGCAACGACACCAAAAGCCGGATCGAGCGTAATTTCGGCATGGCCCGACCCGAAGGATACCGCAAGGCCGTGCGCCTGATGGACATGGCCGACCGTTTCGGCCTGCCGGTCGTAACGCTGGTGGATACGCCCGGTGCTTATCCCGGCAAAGGGGCCGAAGAGCGTGGCCAGTCCGAGGCGATCGCGCGCGCAACCGAAAAATGCCTGGCCCTGCGAGTGCCGCTTGTCAGCGTGATTATCGGCGAAGGTGGCTCGGGCGGTGCGGTGGCCTTTGCCACGGCGAACCGCGTGGCAATGCTGGAACATTCCGTCTACTCGGTGATCAGCCCCGAAGGCTGCGCCAGCATCCTGTGGAAAGACGCCGAAAAAATGCGCGAGGCTGCCGAAGCCCTTCGTTTGACTGCCCAAGACCTGCACAAGCTGGGCGTGGCCGACCGTGTAATCCCCGAACCCTTGGGTGGGGCGCATCGCGACACCACCGCGACAATCACGGCAGTGGGTGAGGCCATCGGCGCGATGCTGGCCGAGATGTCAGGACTGAGCGCGAAAAAACTGCTGTCTGACCGGCGCCGGAAATACCTTGATATCGGGTCAAAGGGGCTGGCGGCCTGAAGGCGGACGACGGCTTGCCCCTTATCTGAAAAGCGCCGCCAACGCGTCCTTGTCGATTGCCCGGCAGACCTTTCCAGCCGGCTTGACAGTGGGCACGTCCTCGGCCGCGACAAGGGCATTCACCACCGCTTCTTCCACCGCCTCGACTGCCGCCAAGTATAGCAGATCAAGGTATTCGGGGTTGATCTCGGTGCGCGTAATCTCGGGCCCGGTCAGCTGCGGCATCGGTTGCGGATCGGCAACCGAGAAGGCAAGGAAGATATCCCCGGAATTGTTTCCGCCCGGCGTTCCGCCACGCCCGATACCAAGGGCTGCCCGCCGCGCCAGGTGGCGCAGCGACAGTGCCGACAGGGGCGCATCCGTGGCCAGAACCACGATGATCGAGCCCATCTCGGCGCCATGTAGCGCGCCCTCGGGCATCAGCCGCCCGACAGGCTGGCCCAACACGTTCAGCCATGGCCGGATACCGTGATTGGCCTGCACCAGCGCACCCAATGTCACATCGCGCCCGCCAACCTGCAGCACGCGCGATGACGTTCCGGTGCCGCCCTTGAACTCGTAGGCGATCATGCCGTTACCGCCACCCACCGCACCCTCGGCCACCGGCCCGGGGGCAGCGGCGTTCAACGCGTCGATCGCGTGATCGGGGCGCACATGCATGGCGGTGATATCGTTCAGCACGCCATCATAGGTCTCGGCCACCACCGGCATGAACCAGGCGTGATTGTCGCGGTAGAACCCGGCATGGCGGCGCAGCATCCAGCGCGTCACGCCGTCATGCACCGCGCCCACCCCGTGGGTATTGGTGATACAGACCGGCCCGACGAAATAGCCGCCATCCTGTATCCAGTGTGTGCCGGTCATCTCGCCATTGCCATTCAGGCTGAATTGCCCGGCACGAACGGGCACGGGCTGCGCCGCGTCTGCATGTGGCACGATCGCGGTTACGCCGGTGCGCATGGCGCGGGCCGGATCGGTCAACGTGGTGCACCCCACGTGGATGCCTGCCACGTCGGTTATCGCGTTCAGCGGACCCGGCGTGCCAGGAAACGGGAGGCCAAGGTCACGGGCGCGCGGTGTGGTCATCTCGCGCAGCCGGTCAATCGTTCACCGGCGGCAGCACCTTGCCGGGGTTCATGATGCCATTCGGGTCAAGCGCCTGCTTGATTGCGCGCATCGCGGCCAGCGCCACCCTGTCCTTGCGCCGGGCCATTGACGACAGCTTGCCCTGGCCGATCCCATGTTCGGCCGAGAACGACCCGCCAAGCCGCAGAACCTCGTCCTCGACCGCCTCGGTCACGGCATCCTTCGTGCGCGCGTCCTCGACACTCATCCAAACGGCATAGTGCACGTTGCCATCCCCCAGATGCGCCACCACGATTGGCTCGGCCCCAGGATCGAGCGCATCGAGCCTTGGGGTCATACGCGCAAAGAACTCGGCCACCTTGTCGACGGGCACCGCGATATCGTTGTTCGACACCGGCCGCCCCGACCCCATGACGATCTCGGCGGCGGCCTCGCGCCGTTCCCACATGGCCTGCCGCTGTGAGTCGTTCTGGGCCACCACAGCATCGAGCAGCAGCCCCTGTTCGAACATGTCGGCCAATGTCTGCTCCAGATGCGCGGCGATGGGCACGACGCCATCGGGCCCCGGCGTTACATCGCGCGGGGCGGTGGCGCCGACCTCGACCATCAGGTTGATGTCGTGCATTTCGTCAAAGGGGGCGCGGTTAGCGGGGTTCAGCCGCTTATGCGCCTCGATATAATTGCGGGGCATGTATTCGAAGGCCTCGACGGCGCCGCCGGTGGCTTCTTGCAAACGATTGAGCAACAGCAGCGCCTGTTCCAGCGTCGGAACCGCCACCATCGCGGTGGCATAGGCGCGCGGTTTCGGCATCAGTTTCAGCACCGCGCGCGTGATCACGCCCAGCGTGCCCTCGGCCCCGACCAAAAGGTGGCGCAGGTTGTAGCCCGAGTTGTCCTTGTGTAGCTCGCTCATCAGGTTGACGACCTCGCCGTTGGGAAGAACGGCCTCGATTCCAAGCACCAGGTCGCGCGTATTGCCATAGCGCAATACGTTCGATCCACCTGCATTGGTCGACAGCACCCCCCCTATCATGGCCGAGCCCTTAGCCCCGAACGTCAGCGGAAATATCAAGCTCTCAGCCTCGGCCGCCTGGTGCATGTCCGACAGGATCACACCGGCATCGACAATGGCGATGCGCGCATCGGGCCGGATTTCGTGAATCTTGTTCATGCGATCCAATGACAAGGTAATGGCACCGACCGCTTGCGTTCCGCCGGCCAAGCCCGTGTTGCCGCTGACAGGCACGACAGGGGTTCCGGTTTCATTGGCCAGCCGGATGACCTGTGCCACTTCCTCGGTGCTGCCCGGGCGCACAACCGCCAACGGATCAGACGGGAAATAGCCCGTCCACTCGGTCATCCAGCGCGCACGCGCATCGCCCGTCATCACGTTGGTCGCGCCCACGATGGCGCTCAGCTTGTCCAGCATCGCCGCTCCTCCAGTATTGCGCGCGTATCGTCGCCCGGCGCGCGACCATTGGCAAGGTGTCGCAGGCAGGTGGACTTGGTGATTTGTGCGCCTATTTCATCCGAACAAGAACAGCCAGTTCATCCTGGGGGCCGAATGTTGACCATTATTCGAAAGTCTTATGCGCCGTTGATGCTGGTCTGGCTGGCGCTTGCGGCACTGATCGTCCTGGCGCCCATGGTTCGCGCCGACGAGTTCAAGTTCGAGTCGATAGATGGCGGGCAGATCAATCTTGCAGATTGGCGGGGCAGTCCCGTTCTGGTGGTCAACACGGCATCGCGCTGCGGGTTCACACCGCAATACGACGCCCTCCAAGACCTGCACGAACGGTTTGGTGACAAGGGGCTTTTGGTGCTTGCCGTTCCCTCGAACGATTTTCGGCAGGAACTGGCCAGCGACGACGAGGTCAAGGAGTTCTGCGACGTGAATTTCGGCCTGACCCTGCCGATGACGACCATCACCAAGGTCAAGGGCGAAGAAGCGCACCCATTCTACAAATGGGTGGCCGATACGGCCGGGTTCCGCCCGGGCTGGAACTTCAACAAGATCCTTCTTGGCCCGGATGGAACGGTGCTGGAAACTTGGGGGTCGCCCGTGCGCCCGACATCAGCCAAAGTGATCAACCGGCTCGAACCCCTGCTGCCGCAGGGGTGATCAGCCGTTTTCGTTCAGCTTGGGCGACGGACGCTCAAGCGCCAGGTCGGCATCCGAGAACCGGAACGGGCTGCGCACGCCCGGCACACCGTCCAGCTCGATCCGCATACCACGCGCTTGCACATGCGGGTCGGCGAACACATCCGCCATATCGTTGATGGGGCCTGCCGGAATGCCCTGATCCTCGCAGCCCTGCAACAGGTCGGCCTTGGCCCATTTGAGTGTCTCGGCCATCAGCAGGTCGATCATCTCGGGACGGTTCTGCACACGGTCTGAATTTTTCAGAAATTTCGGATCCTCGGCCATCCAACCCAGCCCCAGAAGGTGGCACAGGCGTTGATACTGGCCGTCATTTCCGGTGGCGATGATGATAAACCCGTCCGCACAATCGAACACCTGGTAGGGTGTCAGGTTGGGGTGATAGTTGCCCGTGCGGCCCGGCGGCGTGCCGGTGGCCAGGTAATTCATCGCCTGGTTGGCCATTGCCGAAACCGCGCAGTCCAGCAGCGCCATATCGAGATGTTGCCCCTTGCCCGTCGCATGGCGCTGGTGCAACGCGGCCAGAATACCGCTGACCGAGTACAGCCCGGTAAACAGGTCGGTGATCGCCACGCCCGCACGTTGCGGCTGCCCGTCCGGGTCGCCGGTGATCGACATGAAACCGGACATGCCCTGGATAATGTAATCATACCCGGCACGGTGGGCATAAGGCCCGGTTTGCCCGAAGCCGGTGATCGAACAATAGATCAACCCCGGGTTCAGCGCCGACAGGCTGTCATAATCCAGCCCGTACTTGGCCAACCCGCCTACCTTGAAATTCTCGATCAGGATATCTGCATCGCGCACCAGGTCGCGCACCTGTTCCTGCCCTTCCGGGGTGCGAAAATCAATGGCAACCGATTTCTTGCCGCGGTTGCAGCTATGGAAATAGGCGGCGGTCTTGTCGTCACCGCGCTCGATAAAGGGGGGGCCCCATTGGCGCGTGTCATCGCCGGTCAGGGCCTCGACCTTGATGACCTCGGCGCCCAGATCCGACAGGGTCTGGCCGGCCCAGGGGCCAGCCAGAATACGCGCCAGTTCGACGACCTTCAAACCTGCAAGCGGTGCCGTCATCAGTTCGCCAGGTTTTCGTCGATAAGCGCCTTCAGATCGGCCCATGACATGTTGCCGTGCTTTTCGCCGTTGATGATCAGCGACGGGGTGCTGTTGATATCGTCGGCCTCGGCGTTCTGCTGGAACCAGGCCACCAGCGTCTGGGCCTTGTCGGCATCGGCAAGGCAGCTATCCAGTTGTTCATCGCTCAGCCCGGCAACCTTGCCGATCCGGCGCAGGTTTTCTGCGATCTGTGCGGGCTGGCCATCACCGATCCAGTCACGTTGCTGTTTGTAAAGGATGTCGGTGATGCCGAAAAACCGGTTCGAGTCGCAGCGCGCCACCATCGACGCCCAAAGGCCCGGGCGGTCGAAATAGACATCACGATAGACAAAGCGCACCTTGCCCGTATCGACGTATTCCGACTTCAACTGTTGCGCCGGACCATTATGGAAGGTCGCGCAGTGCGGGCATGTGAATGATGCGTATTCGATCACCGTCACCGGCGCGTCATCGGCGCCAATGGACATTTCGACAATCGACGAGGTATCGACATTCGCTGCTTCTTGCGCGTTGGCTGCGCCCAGCTCGGGCAGGTCATCACGCCCGCCGAACGAGAAAACGCCAGCCCCTGTCGCCAGTATAAGCGCCCCGGCGCCGATCATCATGGTTCTGCGGTCCATTACTGGTCCCCTTTCCTTTGCTTGGCCTTGGATAGAACGTTGCGTGCCAGATGTTCAAGCGCATCCCGCAACGCCCCATCCTGAACATCGCTGGCGACTTGGGCCGCCGCTTGCGTGATTTCTGGATCCGGCGCCACCTTGGCAGTTTTCGGGCGGTGCTGAAATTGCGCCTGGCCTTCGGCAAAGCCCGTCGGCGCCGTCTGGGCGATGCGGACGCGGGAAATGGCGTTGTAGCCATAGACTGCGTTCACCTTTTCTCTCAGCTTTTCCTTTTGCATTTCAAGCATGGGCGCTTGCGCACCCGTGGTCAGAACCGTCAGGGTTGCACCGAAACCCTGACGGCCATATTTCACCTCGACCGGGCGGGCCACTTGCGCCAGTTCCGCGCCAACGACCTCTTCCCAGTGGGTCAGTAGACGCGTGACGGCAAATCCGCGCCCTTCGCTGGCCCGCCGGATGCGTGGTTGCAAAAGGCTGGACGTGCGTGAAAACCCGTATGTTGTGCCCGACTGGCGAGACATTGCTTGTATCCTTGCGTTCCACGCTATTCTAGAGATTGCTACGCTGGCTGCCACAGAAACCGGCGACACGGAGGAATAAAGATTGCGTGAGAAGCCTCGGGCATCCGAGTTGTTGGCCTGGTATGACCGTCACGCCCGCGACATGCCGTGGCGGGTGCCCCCCGGTGCGCGAAAGGCAGGCCAGCGGCCCGATCCATATGCCGTATGGTTGTCCGAGGTAATGTTGCAACAAACCACGGTGGCGGCTGTGCGCGGCTATTTTCATCGTTTCACGCTGCGCTGGCCCACCGTGTCCGACCTGGCCGCGGCCCAAGATACACAGGTCATGGCAGAATGGGCGGGCCTGGGCTACTATGCACGCGCCCGGAACCTGATGAAATGCGCTCGAACTGTGGTGGCCGAGCACGGCGGAGAATTTCCCGACACCCGCGAAGGATTGCAGGCGCTTCCTGGCATCGGCCCCTACACCGCCAGCGCGATTGCCGCCATCGCGTTCGGCCGGCCTGAAACGGTGGTGGATGGCAATGTCGAGCGGGTGATGGCCCGGCTCTACGACGTGGCCACGCCGCTGCCGACGGCCAAGAAAGAGCTTACGCAACTGGCCGATGGGATAACGCCAGACCAGCGCCCCGGCGACTACGCCCAGGCGGTGATGGACCTGGGCGCAACCATCTGCACGCCGCGCAACCCCGCATGCGGCATCTGCCCCTGGCGCGCGCCCTGCCGTGCACGCGCGGCAGGCACCGCACCCGACCTGCCGCTGAAACTGCCCAAAAAGCCCAAGCCGGTGCGCGTGGGTTATGCCTATGTCGGGCGGCGTGCCGACGGCGCCTGGTTGATGGAGCGACGGCCCGACAGCGGCCTTCTGGGCGGTATGCTGGGCTGGCCCGGCAGCGACTGGGCCGAAATCCCGCCCGCGCCCGCACCACCCCTGCCCGCCGATTGGCACATGCTGACGGAAGAGGCCCGGCATACCTTCACGCATTTCCACTTGCGGCTTAAGGTCCTGATAGCCGATCTGCCCGTTGACGCAGCCGCCGATCACGGGCACTTCATACCCCGCGACGAGTTTCGCCCGTCGGACCTGCCCACCGCGATGCGCAAGGTGTTCGACCTTGCCCACAGCGCCTTTACAGCAGTCAGCACGGGCCCTGCCGAGGACCGATAAGATGGCCGAGCGCTTTATGCAAATCCCCGAAAGCCGCGCCGCGCAATTGCGCGATGCCCTGCCGTTCTGGTTGACGCTGCTACTGATCCCGGTGGCCTGGCTGGGGGCGATCAAGGGGGGCTGGACCGTCGTTCTTCTGCCCGTCATGACTTGGTATTTCTTTTCGTTGCTCGACGCGATCCTGGGGTTGAACACGGCCAATGCCGATCCGGGCACGGATGAGGACCGCCTGACCTGGTATCGCGCCATCACGCTGATCTGGCCCTTTGCACAGTTCGCGACGCTGTTCGGACTGATCTGGTATGTCACCGGCCCCGGTGACGCCGATCTGAACGCGCTGGAAACCATCGTACTGTTTTTCGGCGTGGGCGTGATCACCGGCACCGTCGGCATCAATTACAGCCACGAGCTGATGCACCAGAAAAACAAGACCGAGCGCTGGTTGGGTGACATCCTGTTGTCGATGGTTCTGTATTCGCATTTCCGGTCGGAACACCTGCGGGTGCATCACATCTATGTCGGCACCCCGCGCGATCCCGTGACCGCCCGCTACAACGAAGGGTTCCACCGTTTTTTCCCCCGCGTGGCGCGCCAGTCGCTGGTGTCGGCCTTCAAGGCGGAGAAAGACATGCTTGCGCGACGCGGCGAAAGCTGGACGAGCGTGAAGAACCCGTTCTGGCGCTACTGGGCCCTTCAGGCAGCGATGCTGGTGCTGGCACTGGTTATCGGCGGATGGGAGGGGCTGGCCCTGTTCGTTTGGCAGGCTGGCGTCGCCATCTGGCAGCTGGAACTGGTGAATTATGTCGAGCATTACGGCCTGACACGCAAACACCTGGGCGAGGGCAAGTATGAACATGTCAAACCGCATCACAGCTGGAACGCGGCGCACAAGGCGTCAAACTGGTTGTTGATCAACCTGCAACGGCATTCCGACCACCACTACAAGCCCGACCGCCGCTTTCCCCTGCTGCAAAACTACACCGAGGCCGACGCGCCGCAGTTGCCCTATGGCTATCCGATAATGACAATGGCGGCGATGGTGCCGCCTGTCTGGCGGCGCTACATGAACCCGCGCGTGCGGCGCTGGCGCCAGATGTATTACCCGGAAATCACCGATTGGACGGCCTATAACAAGGCGCAGACCCCGATGCCGCGCTAAGCGCGCGCATCGCCCGGCCCGCATACAAGGTTCCGGGCCGGGCTCTTTTCTTACTCGTCGGCGTAGATTTGCGCATATGTAATGCGCAGATCGCGTTTCAGGATCTTGCCGCTGGCATTCTTGGGCAGCGCGTCGGTTACCTCGACATGCTTGGGTGCCTTGAAGTGGGCCAGCGCTTCGCGGCAATATTCCATCAGAACCTCAGGCGTGACATCCTTGCCGGCCTTGGGCACCACGACGGCGGTCACCGCCTCGATCCATTTCGGGTGCGGCACGCCGAACACGGCCACCTCGGCCACGTCGGGATGACGAAAGATCGCCTCTTCCACCTCTCGGCTGGCTACGTTTTCACCGCCGGTCTTGATCATGTCTTTCTTGCGGTCGACCACGTACAGGTATCCATCCTCGTCGAAGCGGCCCAAGTCGCCACTGTGGAACCAGCCGTTGCGAAACGCCTCGGCCGTCTTGTCGGGGTCGTTGTAATACTCGGTGATCAGGTGCGGGCTGCGATGCACGATCTCGCCCACTTCGCCCACGGGCACAGGGTTGTCATCGTCATCCACCACACGCGTTTCCACGTTCAGCGACGGGCGCCCGGCGGAACCCAGCTTGCGCAACTGGTCATGCGGTTTCAGGATCGTCGCGAGCGGCGCCATTTCCGTCTGGCCATAGAAATTGAACAGCCGCATGTTTGGCAGTCGTTCCGACAACTCTTCGATCACCGCGGTGGGCATGATCGACGCGCCGTAATAGCCTTGCGACAGGCTGCTCAGGTCGCGCTTGTCGAAATCGGGGTGGCGCAGCAACGCGATCCAGATCGTCGGCGGACAGAAAAGCTTGGTCACGCCGTGTCTCTCGATCGCTTCCAGCATTTCGGCCGGGTCGGCCTTGTCATGCAGGATCGAGGTGACGCCCAGATACAGATCGGGGCTCAGGAAACAATCCAGCTGCGCGCAATGAAACAGCGGCAGGCAGTGCAGCGACACCGCATCCTCACCCATCTCGCCGTCGATGATGCAGCTTGAATACTGCGCGTAAAGCGCGCCCGAGGTCAGCAATGCCCCCTTGGGCCGGCTCTCCGTGCCACTGGTATACATCATCTGGATCGGGTCGTCGGCATGGACGTCATGCCAGACTTCGCTCGCGTCATCATGGTCCAGGATGTCCGAGACGGGCAGCCAGCCCTCGGGCGGGGTGACACCCGCATGGGGGATCGCGAAACGCGGCATGTCCGGCTGTCCGATCTCGGAAAGCGCGGCATCGGCGGTTTCGCACAACGCATCCTCGGCTATCATCATCTTCGCGCCGGAATGGTCCATGATGTAAGCCACGTCGGGCGCCGTCAGCATGAAGTTCACCGGAGTCGTCACCGCGCCCAGCCGCGCCAGCGCATAGCGCAACACAACGAAGGTGCGGTTGTTATGCGTGAAAACCGCGACGCGGTCGCCCTTGACGACGCCGCGCGCCGACAGCGCGTTGGCGGCACGGTTCACCGCCGCATCAAGCTGCACGAATGTATCGGTCCGGTCGCGGAAAACCAGCGCCACCTTGTCGGGAAAACGCCCTGCCGAGCGGCGCAGCATGTCGGCCAGTTGTTGTCCACGGGCGCGACGGATCAGTTGGTCGGTTTGCATGGTTCATGCCCCTTGTCTTGCTTTTGGATGCCCGGCGCATCCCGGCGCCGGGCCTTTCGGATCAACCTGCGAGGTTCGGCAACCAAAGCACCAGCCCCGGAAAGGCACACAGGATCGCGACGAGAACCAGGTCCATCACGATGAACCAGGCCACGCCACGGAAAATGGCCGAGGTTTTAACGAGGTCGCCCACAACGCTTTTGATGACAAAAACGTTCATGCCGATGGGGGGTGTGATCATCCCGATCTCCAGCAGCTTGGTCAGGACGATACCGAACCACAACAGGCTCCACCCCGATGCGTCGACCACCGGCAGGATGATGGGCAACGTCAGCAGCATGGCACCGATGGGCTCAAGGAACATGCCCATCAACAGGTAGACGCAGACGATACCGATCATCAGAAGCACGGGGCTGGAAGCAATCGAAAGGATTCCCCCCGACAGGTAATCGCCGGCCCCCGACAGCGCCAGGAATCGCGTCAGCAGGCTGGCACCGATGGCGATGATCAACAGCGCGGCAGTGGTCATCAGGGTTTCGCGTGCGGCGGTCAGAAAACGGTCAAGCGTCATCTGCCCGCTGATGATGGCCACCAGGCAGGCCAGCGACGCGCCAACCGCGCCCGCCTCGGTGGGTGTGAACACGCCGCCGAACAACCCGCCGAAGATTCCAATCATGATCAACAGGATCGGCCAGGTCTCGCGCAACGCCAACAGCTTTTCGCGCATCGTCACGCTGGCGTCGCGCTCGGGCGCCAGGTCAGGATTGAGCCACACCCGCAGAAGCACCACCAGCGTATAGCCAACCGCCGTCATCAGGCCGGCGACGATACCGCCCAGGAACAGTGCTGAAATCGAAATCTGCGCGATCACCCCGTAAAGGATCAGGATGATCGAGGGCGGGATAAGCGCGCCGATCGTGCCCGCCACGGCCACCGTACCGGTGGCCAGTTCCGGGTGATATCTGTGTTTCATCATCTCGGGGATGGCGATACGCCCCATCGCCGCCGAGCACGCGATGGACGACCCCGATACGGCGGCGAACCCCGCCGAGCCGAAAATGGACGCGATGGCCAGACCACCCGGAAGGCTGGCCAGCCAGATGCGCGCCGCGTTGAACATGCCCCGGGTCAGCTGGGTGTGATAGCTGATAAAGCCCAGGAACAGGAACATCGGGATCGAACTGAGGATCCAGCTCGAGGTGAACTTGTAAGGGATAATGCTCATCGAGCCCCAGGCCACGCGTGGCCCCATCAGCACGTAAAGCCCGGTGAAAGACACCGCTATCAGGGCGATGCCAATGGGCACGCGCACCGCGATCAGGGCAATGAGGGTGGCAAGGCCGGTCAGGCCAACTCCGACATCAGTCATTTATGAACTTCACATCTGCATCGGTTTCGCTAAGGCCGCTTTTCGCGCCGGTGATTGTGGCGATCACGCGGTAGGCCGCGATCAGCGCCATCAGCGCCGCACCCAACGGGATCAACCAGTAGCTTTGCCAGATCTCGATCATCTGGCTGCCCTGTTCCATCGTGGCACCGCCACGGGTTTTCTTCATCGCTTCGCTCCAGCCAGCGATCATAAGAATTACGGTCACAGCGATCGTCAACGCGCTGGCAAGAACGGAAAACGCCGCACGCGGCCGTTCCGACATCAGGTCGGTCAGGAACTCGACCGAGATATGGGCGCGTTTTTCCTCGGCCACGCCAAGGGCGATGAAGACCAGAATGATCATGTAATAATTGGCCACCACAACGATCGTGCCGGGCAATGGCGCATTGAACAGGTAGCGGCCCAGCACGTCGGCGGTGACATGCAACATCATCAATACAACACAAATCGCCCCGATGAACGATGCGGACCTGCATAGAAACGATAGCGCCCTGCCGATCATGAACATGGGAAAGCCTCCGTTCGTCGTGAGAGCCGGGCACCGCGCTCAGGCGGCACCCGGCCTTGGGTCAGGTCAACCGTCGCTTACTGGCCGTAGCTGGCAACGTCGATCTTCGAAAAGATCTCGTTCCAGTAGATTTCGGCCAGTTCCTCGCCGCTGCTGACATCCTTTGTCAGCTCGGTCCACTTGCCCAGGCTTTCGGTCAGGGCGGCTGCAGCCTCGGCACCGCTTTCGATGCCGAAACGCTCGTTGTAGATCTCGGCGATGGCATCCTTGTCTTCCTGGATGAATTCACGGTTCATCGCCACGATATCATCGGGCGCGGCGCCGTATTCGATACCCTCGCCCGGGGCGCGCTCACGACCGGCGCGGCCTTCCTCAATATAGACCCAGGCAATATCGGCAGCCAACTTGGCGTGGGCACGCAGCATCGCCTGCTTGTTGTCGTCCGACAGGCCGTTCCAGCTGTCCTTGTTCATCGTGAAGGGCACGTTGAACTGGGCACCCGGCGCGCCGATGTAGACATAATCGACCACGTCGATGAAGCCGAAGTTCACGAAGTCGGCGGTGTTCGACATGGTGCAGTCGACCACGCCCTGGCTCAGGCCTTCGAGCGTTTCGTTGACCGACATCGAGACCGGCACGGCGCCAACCGATTCCGCCCAGCGCGCCCAGTAGGCACCCGCGGCGCGCAAACGCTTGCCTTCCAGGTCGCCGACCGAGCTCAGCGGCACCGCGCATTGCAACGCATAGGACGTGGTCGAAGACGCGCCCAGGTACACCTGGTTCTGCGCCGACATCTCGTCAATGCAGGCGGGGCAGTCGTTCATCACGTAATCCATGATGGCGCCGGTAAAGGCCAGGCTGCTCAGTTCTCCGGAAAACTCTTCCAGCTCGACCAGTTCCGAGAATTCGGCCAGCATGTTCAGCGTCGGGTATTCCGCCGGGAAATATGCCAGCAGGTTGCCCGCCACGTCGGCGATACCATCCCGCAGGCCGGCGTTGATTTCGCCAAAGCTCAGCAGCGACAGCGGAAACACCCGCACGCTGACTTCGCCGTTGCTGTATTCCTCGACGGCTTTGGCGTAGTCCTCGATCTTGGCGGTCGGCGCCGAGTTGGGCGGCCAGCCGCCCGCGAAGCTGAGATCAGCCGCCTGCGCGCCACCAGTGACGGCCAGCATGGATACGCCCGCAAAAAGGGCTTTCATCGTGTTTTTCATGGTTTTGGTTCCTCCCGTTTGGACCATGTTATTTATTTGTGACCTCGCCAAGTGTGACGAGGCGTCGCAAAACCGCCCGCCCTTCCGGCGGACGGGTCTTCATCCGTTGAACCGGGGCGCGCGCTTTTCGTGGAACGCGGCCAGCCCTTCGGCGAAATCCAGCGTCTCGCCCGCCTGTTTCTGCAAATGCCGTTCGGTTTGCAGGGCCGTATCGAAATCTGCATCTACCGCGGCCCAGGCCGCCTGCCGAATCAGCGCATGCGCCCGCGCCGGGCCATCCGCCAGCTTTTCGGCAAGCGCCTGCGCGGTATCTTCCACCGCGTCATCTTCGGCCAGGCGGGTGATCAGCCCCCAGTCATGCGCCTGTGGCGCGGGGATCTTTTCAGCAAGCAGCATCATTTCCATTGCCCGCACGCGCCCCACCGCGCGCGTCAAAAGCCATGTCGCGCCGCCATCGGGCACAAGGCCGATACGCGCGAACGCTTCGAGGAAATAGGCGCTTTTGCCAGCCACGATCACGTCGCAGACCAACGCCAGCGACGCGCCCACGCCCGCCGCAGCCCCGCGCACCGCCGAGATCAGCGGCACCGGCAAATCGCGGATCGTGCGCATCAGCGGGTTATAGTCGTTTTCCAGCGTCTCACCGACGTCGAAACCAGTGATATCCTTCGGCATCGCGGCCTTCAGGTTGGCGCCTGTGGAAAAGGCGCGTTCGCTGCCGGCCAGAATGATGGCGCGCGCACCGGCCGCAACGGCGTCTTTCAACGCATCGTGCAGATCGTGCGCCATCTGTGGCGTCATCGCATTCATCGTTGCCGGGTCGTTCAGGCGCAGGGTGGTCACCGCACCCGCGCGTTCGATCAGGATCGTGTCGCTCATTTTTCCTCCTCGTCCAGCCAGCCGGGCTCGGTCCACCAGGGGTAGAAACCGGGCATGTCGCGCGACACCCTGTCGGGAAAGGCCGGTGCGCGTTTTTCCAGGAAACTTGCCACGCCTTCGTCGGCGTCCGCCATGGAACTGCGCGCGGCGATGGCGCGACTGTCTATACGGTGCGCCTGCATCGGGTGATCGGCCCCGGCCATGCGCCACATCATCTGCCGCGTCAGCGCGATGGATACCGGCGCGGTATTGTCGGCGATCTCTTGCGCGATGGCGCGGGCCGCTGGCAAAAGGTCATCCGGCGCATGAACCGAGCGGACCAACCCGCCGGCATGGGCCTCGTCAGCACCGAAGACACGGCCCGAATAACACCATTCCAACGCCTGGCTCATACCAACCAGACGCGGCAGGAACCAGCTTGAAGCCGCCTCGGGCACGATACCGCGCCGCGCGAAAACGAACCCGAACCGCGCGGTTTCAGACGCAATGCGAATATCCATCGGCAATTGCATCGTGGCCCCGATGCCCACGGCGGGGCCATTCACCGCCGCGATAACCGGCTTCAGGCAGTTGAAGATGCGCAATGCCAGAACCCCGCCCATGTCGCGATTGGCCGGATCGTTCCAGGTAGCCGCATCCCGCGTCTTCGGGTCGACCTTTGCCGCGGTAAATGCGTTGGGGTCGTCCAGGTCGACGCCCGCACAGAAACCGCGCCCGGCACCGGTGAGGATAATGGCGCGCACGTCGTCATCGGCGTCGGCCGCGTCAAAGGTGGCGATCATTTCGTCCAGCATCGCCTGGGTAAAGGCGTTCAGACGCTCGGGTCGGTTCAGCGTCAGGGTCATGACGCCATCCGCCAGATCGGTGGTGATGTGGTGGTATTGCATGTACATCCCTTATGACAATGCGCGCGGATTCAATGCCACGGCATCCTCGAGCCCGGCAATCTGCGCGCCGCGCCAAAAGTCCTCGATATGCATCCGCGCCCATTTCTCGGCCCGGTCACAATCTCGGTCGCGCATGGCGGCGATGATGTTTGAATGCGCTTCGATCTGGCGCTTGTAGAACTGCGTGGCATAGGGGGCGATCTGCGCGAAGCCGCGAAACAGCAAAAGCGATATCGGCTCGCGCGCAAGCCCCAGCACCCGGTTGCGCCCCATCTCGCCGATACGGGTATGAAACGCCTCGTCCAACTCGATCGTGCGGGCCATCTGCCCCTCGGCGCCAACCAGGTCGGAATGAAGACCCTGCAGCATCTCGATCTCGTCCGCGCTGGCGCGCTCTGCGGCGATGCGGGCGGCCAGCGGCTCGGTCACCATCGTGACCTCCCACAGCTCACGAAAAGTGACCTTCATCAGTGCCATGGCACGGCCGGCACGGGTTGTAAGCTGATCGGCCTGCGGCACGGTCACCTCGAGCCGGCGGGGCGAGGGGCGATGTACCAGCCCGTCGCTTTCCAGATGCCGCAACCCTTCGCGCACCGTGGACCGGGTCACACCGAACAACTGCGCCAGTTCGGTCTCGCCCGGCAACTGGTCACCCGGCTTCAACTCGCCACGCAGTATTTGCGACTCGATCTCTTCGGCGACCTGCTGATAGGCAAAGGTCACGTTGATGGGTCGGGGCGTCAGGCTCATGCGCCTTTCCCAGCCCCCGCAAGCGCCTGCCAATAGGTGGTGCCAATAAGGCGCATGAGCATCCGTTCCTCTGCTAACGTCCGACATTAACGCAGGTTGATCGTGATTCACCTGACCTGTCAACACCTGTCTGCCAGCCCAATGGACGCTGCATTGCAGCATATTTTCGCCTGATATATACGGGTTTCTGCACCTGTTCACGCGGCACGTCACTGATAAGGGGATTGACCACACCCAAGCCGAGGCTTACCCCTTAGTGTCGGACAATATGACATTCAAGGGGCGCAAATGGCGCAACCGCATGACACCCGATAAACGGCCATCACAACAACGCCCCGATTTTGACCCAGCGGCGCTGGAACCGATTCTGGGAGGACCGGTTCAGATCGACCCCGTGGGAAACGGGCAGTCGAATCCTACCTGGTTCGTCACCACGCAAGGCGAGCGGTTGGTCCTGCGGAAAAAGCCCCGGGGCGCGACCTTGTCCAGCGCACATGCGATCGACCGCGAATACCGCGTGTTGGTGGCGTTACAGGACAGCGGCCTGCCCTTGCCACGCCCCGTGCATTACGAGCCTGACCCCTCGCTGATAGGCACGCCCTTTTACCTGATGGAGCGCTTGCCGGGCCGGGTATCGGATGACACCGCCCTGCCTCACCTGTTGCCCGATGCCCGCCGCGACGTGCACCTGCAGGCCGCGAGCGTATTGGCCCGGCTGCACCGGGTCGACGTGACGGCCGTCGGGCTTGCCGATTACGGGCGCAACTCGGGCTATTACGCGCGGCAAGTGGCGCGCTGGCGCAGCCAGTGGCAGGCGCTGGAGCATCGCACAGATGCCCGCATCGACACGCTGGCCGACTGGTTCGCCGGCAATATTCCTCCTGAAAGCCCGACCACCCTGGTGCATGGCGATTATCGCATCGGCAACCTGATCGTTGCCGATGATCCGGCCCGCATAACCGGCGTGCTGGATTGGGAATTGTCGACCCTTGGCGACCCGCTGGCCGACTTGGCGCATTGGGGCATGTTCTACGACCTGCGACCTAACCAGATGGGGGGGCTGGCCGGGCTTGACCTGTCGCGGCTGGGCCTTCCCGACAACGGCGCTTTCCTTGAAACCTACCGCGCGGCGGGCGGTTGCGATGCGCCGTTGCGCCCGTTTCATCGCGCCTTCGCGCTGTTTCGAATGGCGATCATTTGCGAAGGGATCGCCGCACGCGCCGCGACTGGCCAGGCCACCAGTGCCGATGCCCGCGCCGTGGGCGCACTGGCCCCCGATTTCGCCCGCCTTGCCGAGGCACGGCTTTCAACCGACACACTCAACACAGCCTGACAAGGAACGAGCAAATGGATTTCGCCTATTCCGACAAAAGCAAACAGATGCTGGCCTCTCTCAAGACGTTCATGGCCGATAACGTGCTGCCCGCGAACCGCCGCTTTCACGAGATCGCTCATACCGGCGCCTACCCGACCGAGGTGATCGAGCCGCTGAAGGCCAAGGCATTCGAGGCCGGCCTATGGAACATGTTCACCCCAGAACTGGAAGACGACCACCCCGGCACGCGGCTGACCAACCTGGAATACGCGCCGCTGGCCGAGGAAATGGGCCGCGTGCCGTGGAGCCCCGAGGTATTCAACTGCAACGCACCCGACACCGGCAACATGGAAATCCTGATGCAGTTCGGCACGCCCGAGCAGAAGGAAAAGTACCTTGACCCATTGTTGCGCGGCGAACTGCGCTCGGTCGTGGGCCTGACCGAGCCCGACGCGGCCTCATCCGACCTGACGAATCTGGCTACAACCATAAAGCGCGAAGGCGATGAATACGTGATCAACGGGCGCAAGTGGTTTTCGACCGGCGCCAAGCACCCCAATGCCAACCTCTGCATCGTTTTCGGCGTCTCCGACCCCTCGCCCGAGGCCGACCGCCACCGCAAGCACTCGTTCATCCTGGTACCGATGGACACGCCCGGATTCGAGGTGGTGCGCGACGTGCCGATCATGCACCACCATGCCCCCGAGGGGCATTGCGAAATCCTGATGCGCGACGTGCGCGTGCCCGTCGATGCCATGCTTGGCAACGAGGGCGACGGCTTCATGCTGGCACAGGCACGGCTGGGGCCGGGCCGCATCCATCATTGCATGCGCACCATCGGCCAATGCGAACTGGCGCTGGAACTGATGTGCGAACGCGCGCTTGAGCGCAGCACCTTCGGCAAGGCACTGGCCGACAATGCCAATATCCAGGACTGGATCGCCCAGTCGCGGATCGAGATTGACGCCGCACGACTGTTGATGTTGCAAACAGCCTGGCGCATGGATCAAGAGGGGGCACGCGCCGCGCGGGTCGATGTCTCGGCGATCAAGGTCATGGCCGCGCGGCTGCAAACCACGGTCGTTGACCGCGCGATGCAGGTTTTTGGCGCTGCGGGCATCACGCCCGACACCCCGCTGAGTTACCTGTGGACCTGGGGCCGAGCGATGCGATTCCTCGACGGGCCAGACGAGGTGCATCTGAAGGTCATTGCCCGGGAAGAGCTGAAAAAGACCAAGGGCGCGATGGGCGCGAACCTGGCGCATTTCGTGCCGCCCGCGCGATAAGCGCCGGCGCAGGGCCCGCGCCGGATTGCCGCGTGCATCATTTGTGCCGTGCCGGCACGCCGCTTTCAGTTCCGGGCTGTCAACCGATAGCCCGGTGCGGCCGCCGCCTGCACCGTTGTGATCGGCGCCGTGCCGATCCATGTCGTACGTTCGATCACGAACAGGGCACTGCCCACGGGTGCCGACAGGTGCTGGGCATTTTCGCCCTCGGCATTCATGGCCGAGAAGCTGACCTCGACGCGGCTGTAGGGCTTGTTGTGGACCAGCCACTCATTCGCGCTTTGGCCGGTCAGGTCAACATCGAGCACCTCGGGCATCGACTGTATGTCGATCCAGCGATCCTCGAAAATATAGGGGCAGTTATCGGCAAGGTGCAGCGCCTTTACGTGAAGCATCTCAACCGCGCTTTGAATCCCGAAACGCGCCATGATGGCGATCGGGCTTTGCTCGATCTCACGGCTGATAAGCTGGTAATTGTACTTGGCCCCCTTTTGTTCCACTTCGCGCCGTGTGATCGGAATGTCGAAAGTGGCGCGGGTGACCGGATCGGCCCGGACATGGGTACCGCCCTTGCGCTTGCGCTCGACCAATCCGGCAAGAGACAGGTCCTGCATCGCACGATGCACCGTTGTGCGGGCGCAGCCAAATTCGCGGGCGATATCCTCGTCTCGCGGCAGCTTGTCGCCCGGCGCATAAGTCCTGTCCAGGATGCGGGCGCGGATCTTGTCACGAACGTCGGTCCATGAATGGCGCGTGTCCAGGTTCAAATATCGGTCTCCAGTCGCTGCATTGTCGCCTTGTAGCTGGAAATTATAGCGTCACGCCGGAAATGGCGACCTTGCCTGACGACATGCCGCCCCGCGCTCCAGACATCACGGATACAGGCCCCGCCGCCGCCGCCAAAGATCAGGCTGTCAAGCAACGCATCACCCTGCCGGTTGCACAGCCACTCGTTGTCATCATCCAGTCCGATCAGGTCCGCCAGCGCGCCAATCTCGATCCGGCCGGTATCGCGACCACCGGCTTGCGCGCCGCCGTTCGCAGCCGCCTCGAACAGAACCCGCCCGGTTGAACGGTCAGGCGTCGCCAGCGCCGCCCGCGACCTGTCACGTAAACGCTGGGAATATTCCAGCGTCTTCAGCTCGTCGAAAAGCGCGATGTGGATATTGGAATCAGATCCGAACCCGATCGTGCCCCCCGCACCCAGATAGGTCGTACCGTTGAATATCCCGTCGCCAAGGCTTGATTCCGTGATCGGGCACAGCCCCGCAACGGCACCGGAACGGGCGAGGTCTTTCGTCTCGGCATCAGTCATCTGGGTACAGTGAATCAGGCACCACCTTTCGTCGACCGCGTGGTTGGCCAACAACCATTCCGTCGGCCGCGCGCCCATGTGGGCCAGCACTTCGTCTACCTCGGCCACCTGTTCGGCAAGGTGCATGTGGATCGGGCCGGTGCGCGCTTGCTCAAGCACATGGCGCAGGCCCTCTGAATCCACCGCCCGAAGGGAATGGGGCGCAACGCCGATTACAAAATCCGCAGGCCCGCGGGCCACGGCGGCGGCTGCGTCGGCGTGAAGACGCAGGAACTGGTCGGGCCCATTGCCGAACCGTTGCTGCCCCCCGTTCAGCGGGCGCAGGTCGCAACCGCCGAACTGGTAGTGCACCGGCAACAGGGTCAGGCCGATCCCGGCATTTTCCGAGGCCGCCACGATACGCTCGGACATCTCGGCAAGATTGGCATAGGGCACGCCGCCCACGTCATGGTGCAGGTAATGGAACTCGGCGACCGCGCCATAGCCGGCTTCGAGCATCTCCATGAAGACCAGCCCGGCGATCGCTTCGACATCATCCGGCGTCAGCTGGTCGAGAAACGTGTACATCAGGCGACGCCAACTCCAGAAGCTGTCGCTCGGGTCGGGGCCGCGCGCCTCTGTCAGGCCCGCCATCGCGCGCTGAAAGGCATGGCTGTGCAAGTTCAGCGGTGCGGGCAGCAGCAACGCGGCGCGATGGGTCGGGGTTTGCGAGGCAGAGCCGACCGACTCGATTCGACCATTTTCCCCGATCACCACCTCCACGTCCGATTGCCAGCCACCAGGAGTAAGAGCTTGCTTCGCTTGAATAACCTGCACGTCAACAACTCCATTGACAACTATATGTAACTACATATTAAATTTAAGCACGAAATAATTCAAGGGTATGTGATGGCACAGCGCTACGTGATTTCCGGGGCAACGGCCGCCACCATGGAAGAAACCGTTGGTAATTATGGGCTCGTCGAAAACGCGGCCATCGTCATCGAAGACGACAAGATATCATGGGTGGGCGCGGCGGCGGATCTGCCCCCCGAATTCACCAGTCTTGAGCGGAAAGACCTTGCAGGGCGCGTGGTCACCCCCGGCCTGATCGATTGCCACACGCATATCGTGCATGGTGGCAACCGTGCGCGGGAATTCGAGATGCGCCTTAACGGGGCCAGCTATGAAGAGGTGGCCCGCGCCGGGGGGGGAATCGTCTCGACCGTTTCAGCAACACGCGGCGCAAGCGAGACCGATTTGTTGGCAAGCGCCCTGCCCCGGGCCGATGCGTTGATCGCGCAAGGCGTATCGGTGATCGAGGTCAAATCGGGCTATGGGCTGGATCGCGACACCGAGTTGAAGATGCTGCGTGTTGCGCGTGCCCTTGGCCAACACCGGCCCGTTCGCGTGGTCACCAGCTTTCTGGGCGCACATGCAGTGCCCGCCGGGGCCGACGCCGATACATATATAGACACGGTGTGCCTGCCGACACTGGAGGCCGCCCACGCCGAGGGGCTGGTCGACGCGGTTGACGGGTTCTGCGAGGGAATCGCCTTTGACACGGCCCAGATTGCACGCGTTTTCGACAAGGCGCGCGCGCTTGGCCTGCCCGTCAAGCTGCACGCTGAACAACTCAGCCATATCGGCGGCACCGAACTGGCCGCGAAATATGCCGCGCTGTCGGCCGATCATGTCGAATACGCAACCGAAAGCGACGCGGCCGCCCTTGCCGCCGCGGGCACCGTGGCCGTTCTGCTGCCCGGCGCGTTCTATACCATCCACGAAACACAGGCCCCGCCTGTTCAGGCATTCCGCGAGCATGGCGTGCCGATGGCCGTTGGCACGGATTGGAACCCCGGCTCGTCGCCCCTGGGTTCGCTGTTGCTTGCAATGAACATGGCCTGCACGCTGTTTCGCATGACACCGGCCGAGGCTTTGGCCGGCACCACCCGCAACGCGGCGCGCGCCCTTGGGCTGGCCGATTGTGGCTCCATCGCACCGGGAATGCGGGCAGACCTTGCGATCTGGGATATCTCGGACCCGGCGGAACTGTCTTACGGTATCGGCATCAACCCCCTTCATAGCCGTATTTTCGGAGGTGTCGCTTGACCCATACCCTGACCCCCGGCAGCACGACCCTGCCCACCCTCGAAGCGGTCTGGCGCGGTGATGGACCTGTTGCGCTTGACCCGTCGGCGCGCGAGGGCATCGACAATTCGGCCGGGCTCATTGCGCAAGCGGCGAATGGCAATGCGCCGGTCTATGGCGTCAATACCGGCTTTGGCAAACTGGCCTCGGTTCGTATCGCGCCCGAGGATACCACGACCCTGCAACGCAACCTGATATTGTCGCATTGTTGCGGCGTCGGCGACGCGTTGGAGCCTGCCACGGTGCGGCTGATGATGGCGCTCAAGCTGCTGTCGCTGGGGCGCGGCGCCTCAGGCGTGCGATGGGAGATTTGCGCGCTGATCGAGACGATGCTGACGTGCGGCGTATTGCCGGTTATCCCCACACAGGGTTCGGTTGGCGCCTCCGGCGACCTGGCACCGCTGGCCCATATGGCCGCGGTGATGATCGGCGAGGGCGAAGCCACGTTTGACGGCAAGACGATGGATGGCGGCGCGGCACTGAAAGCCGCGGGTCTTGCGCCCGTTGTGCTGGGCCCCAAGGAAGGGCTGGCGCTGATCAACGGCACACAGTTTTCCACCGCCTGTGCGCTGGCCGGCCTGTTCGAGGCGTGGCGTGCGGCGCGTGCGTCAGTTGTCACCTCGGCCCTGTCCACCGATGCCATCATGGGTTCGACCGCGCCCTTGAACCCGGCCATTCACGCCCTGCGCGGACACCAGGGCCAGATCGACGTGGCAACCGCCATGGCCCGGATGCTGAAGGGCAGCGAGATCCGCGAAAGCCACCGCGATGGCGACAGCCGGGTGCAAGACCCGTATTGCATCCGCTGCCAGCCGCAGGTCACGGGTGCGGCAATCGACCTGTTGCGCTTTGCAGGGCGCACGCTGGAGATCGAGGCGAACGCCGTCACCGACAACCCGCTGGTGATCACCGAAACGGGCGAGATCCTGTCAGGCGGGAATTTCCATGCCGAACCCGTTGCCTTTGCGGCCGACCAGGTCGCGATGGCTGTGGCCGAGATCGGCGCCATCGCACAGCGCCGCGTCGCCCTTATGGTCGACCCCACGCTGTCTTTCGACCTGCCACCTTTCCTGACACCCGAACCGGGGCTGAACTCGGGCCTGATGATCGCCGAAGTGACCACTGCCGCGCTCATGAGCGAGAACAAGCACCTGGCGAACCCTTGTTCCACCGACAGCACACCGACCTCGGCCAACCAGGAAGATCATGTCAGCATGGCCGCCCACGGCGCACGGCGACTCGCCCGGATGACGGCCAACCTGTCGGTGATCCTGGGCGTCGAGGCGATGTGCGCGGCGCAGGGCATCGAACAGCGGGCGCCGTTGGTGACCTCGCGGCCCTTGCAGGCGGTGATGGAAAGCCTGCGCAGCGCGGTGCCAAGCCTGCAACAGGACCGGTATCTTGCGCCTGATCTTAGGCGCGCTGCCACCTGCGTGTCGAACGACAGCCTGGCCGCTGCATCGGGGCTGGAGTTGTCGCTATGAGCCTGATCGACATTACCTGGGGCGACAGCCCGCTGGTCTTGGGCCTGCCCCATACCGGCACCGATATTCCCGACGACTGCCTTGCACCGCTGAACGAAACCGGCCGGGCAATCGCCGATACCGATTGGCATATCGACCGGCTGTATTCCGGGCTGCTGGAAGGGGCGAGTGCCGTCCGAACGACAGTTCATCGCTACGTGATCGACGTCAACCGCGACCCCTCGGGCCAAAGCCTTTACCCCGGTCAGAACACCACCGGGCTTTGCCCACTGACCGATTTCGACGGGCAACCGATCTATGCCGATGGCCAGGAGCCGGATGCCGAGGAGGTTGAGCGCCGCCGCCTGGCCTACCACGCGCCCTACCATGACGCGCTTGCGGCAGAACTTGACCGTATCAGGGCGATCCACGGTTTTGCCGTGCTTTATGATTGCCACTCGATCCGGTCCAGAATTCCGTTTCTATTCGATGGCCCCCTGCCCGACTTCAACATCGGCACCAACCTTGGCGCAACCTGCGACCCTCAGATCGAAGCATCGGTGCAGCGCATCTGCGAAGCCGCCGACGGGTACAGCTCGATCGTGAACGGGCGGTTCAAGGGCGGCTGGACCACGCGTCACTACGGGCGCCCCGGCGAGGGGCTGCACGCGATCCAGATGGAATTGGCGCAATCCACCTATCTAAGCGCCGAAACCCCGCCCTGGACGTATGATGACACCCGCGCCGACCGGCTGCGCGTTCACCTGGCAAACATTCTAGAAACCTTGTCCGCATGGAGGCCCAAATGAGCGACCCCCGCAAGAACACCCGTGATATCTACCCCCCGACCGGGTCCGAGCTGAATGCCAAAAGCTGGATGACCGAGGCGCCGCTGCGGATGCTGATGAACAACCTGCATCCCGACGTGGCCGAAAACCCGCATGAGTTGGTGGTTTATGGCGGCATAGGTCGCGCCGCGCGGACCTGGGAAGATTTCGACACGATCGTGGCCAGCCTGAAAGACCTTGAAGAGGACGAAACGCTTGTCGTCCAGTCGGGCAAGCCCATCGCCATCGTCAAGACGCATAGCGACGCGCCGCGCGTTCTGATTGCCAACTCGAACCTCGTGCCACACTGGGCGACATGGGACCATTTCAACGAACTGGATAAGAAGGGCCTGGCCATGTACGGCCAGATGACCGCCGGATCGTGGATCTATATCGGCTCTCAGGGTATCGTTCAGGGCACATATGAAACCTTTGCCGAAGCGGGCCGCCAGCATTACGACGGCGACCTGACGGGCAAGTGGATCTTGACCGGCGGGCTTGGCGGCATGGGCGGTGCACAGCCGCTTGCCGCAGTAATGGCCGGAGCATGCTGCCTGGCCGTCGAATGCAACCCCGACAGCATCGATTTCCGCCTGCGCACTGGCTACGTGGACGAAAAGACAGAAAGCCTCGACGAGGCGCTGGAAATGATCGACCGCTGGACCAAGGCCGGCGAGGCCAAATCCGTGGCGCTTCTGGGCAATGCGGCCGATGTGTTTCCTGAACTGTTCAAACGCGGCGTGCGCCCCGACATCGTCACCGACCAGACCAGTGCGCATGACCCGATCAATGGCTACCTTCCACAAGGTTGGAACATGGCCGAATGGCGGGCCAAGCGCGAGACAGACCCGAAGGCCGTGGAAAAGGCCGCCCGCGCCAGCATGAAGGCGCATGTGGCCGCGATGGTCGATTTCTGGAATGCCGGTGTGCCCACGCTGGATTACGGCAACAACATCCGACAGGTCGCGCTTGAGGAAGGCCTGGAAAACGCCTTTGCCTTCCCCGGCTTCGTGCCGGCGTATATCCGCCCGCTCTTTTGCCGCGGGATCGGCCCGTTCCGGTGGGCCGCGCTGTCGGGCGACCCCGAGGATATCTACAAGACCGACCAGAAGATGAAGGAGTTGTTCCCCGACAACACCCACCTGCACAACTGGCTGGACATGGCCCGGGAACGGATCTCCTTCCAGGGCTTGCCCGCGCGCATCTGCTGGATCGGGCTCGGTGATCGCCATCGCGCGGGGCTTGCCTTCAACGAGATGGTCGCCAATGGCGAATTGAAGGCCCCGGTCGTGATCGGGCGCGACCACCTGGACAGCGGCTCGGTCGCCTCGCCCAACCGCGAAACCGAGGCAATGAAAGACGGCTCGGATGCCGTGTCGGATTGGCCGTTGCTGAACGCGCTGGTGAACACCGCCTCGGGCGCGACCTGGGTCAGCCTGCATCATGGCGGTGGCGTCGGCATGGGCTTCAGCCAGCATTCCGGCGTCGTGATCTGCGCCGACGGCACGCCCGAGGCCGCAAAGCGACTGGAGCGCGTTCTGTGGAACGATCCGGCCAGCGGTGTCTGGCGGCACGCAGATGCCGGATACGAGGATGCCATCGCCTGTGCCCGCGAAAACGGGCTGCGCCTGCCGCGTATCCTCGGGAACTGAACATGCACTACGCACCGGATACCGAAGACTGCCCATTGCCGTTTTCGCCGTTCAAAAGCTGCACGGTGCCGCGCCCCATCGGCTGGCTGTCCACGGTCAGCCGTGACGGGGTTCACAACCTCGCGCCCTACAGCCAGTGGCAGAACCTGACCTTCGATCCGCCGATGGTCATGTTCGCAGCCAACCAGCACCCCGACGGTCGGCGTAAGGACACGGTGATCAACGCCGAGGAAACGGGCTGGTTTGTTTGGAACATGGCCACCTATGCCCTGCGCGACGCGGTCAATATCTCGGCCATGGAATTGGCCCCGGAGGAAGACGAGTTCGAACGCGCAGGCGTGGAAAGGGCCCCATGCATCGACGCGCCAGGCGCACGGGTGGCACAAAGCCCGTGCCATTTCGAATGCAAGTACCTGTCGACACATCGCCTGCCCGGCAACAGCCCCGCGGGCACCATCGACGTAGTATATGGCCAGGTCATGCGCATCCATGTGGCCGACGACGTGATTTTGCCCTCGGGCAAGATCGATATACCCAGAATCCAGCCCCTCGCGCGCATGGGGTATTACGATTACGCTCGGATCACCGAGACGTTCGAGATGCGGATTCCAAGTGCATCCAGTGCCACGGAAGACGGGCTGGAAGGCAAACCAACCACACCAACCACCAACAAGGAGACCTGAAATGGATAGACGGAAATTTCTGACAACCGGCGCCGTGGGCGCAGCGGCCAGCACGCTTGCCGCCCCCGCCATCGCGCAGGATGTACGCAACTGGAAACTGGTATCGGCATGGCCCAAGAACCTGCCTGGGCCGGGTGTCGCCGCGCAAACGCTGGCTGACCGGATCACCACCCTTTCGGGCGGGCGCATCAACGTAACGCTTTATGCCGCCGGTGAAATCGTGCCGAGCAACGGCGTTTTCGACGCGGTCGCGGAAGGCACGGCAGAGCTGTATCACGCGGTTCCCGCCTACTGGGGCTCGAAATCTAAGGGCATTTTGCTATTCGGCTCGCAGCCCTTTGGCCTGCGCGCAGACGAGCAGTTCGGCTGGTTGTACCACGGCGGCGGCCAGGCGCTTTACGACGAGATGTATGCCCGTTTCGGCATCAAACCGTTCCTGTGCGGCAACTCTGGCCCGCAATGGGCCGGCTGGTTCAAGAACGAGATCAATTCGGCCGAAGACCTCAAGGGCCTGAAATTCCGTACCACGGGCATCGCCTCGCAAATGGCGGCCAAGCTGGGCATGGCGGCCGAAGCGATGTCGGGCCCCGCGATGTTCCAGGCCTTGCAAACCGGCGCACTGGATGCGGGCGAATTCATCGGGCCGTGGACCGACAGCGCGCTGGGGTATTACCAGGTTGCACCGTATTACTACTGGCCCGGTGTGGGCGAGCCGTCCTCAGCCGAGGAATGTGGCGTCAATGCCGAGGTCTTTGCCGAACTGCCCGACGACCTGAAAGAAGTCGTGACACAGGCGTGCCACGGTCTCTACAACCCGGTCTGGACCGAGTACATGACCAAGCATGCACAATCGCTCAAGACACTGGTCGAAGAGCACGACGTGCAGGTCCGCAAGCTGCCCGATGACGTGATCACGGCGATGGGCCAGGCCGCACAGGAGATCATGGAGGAATTCCGCGCTGACGACGATGAGCTGGTGCGCCGCATCACCGAAAGCTTCATCGCCTATCGCGACCTCGTCGGCGGATACATGACCTATGCAGACAATGGCCAGATGAACGCCCGCGCCGGCGTCTTCGGCTACTGACATTGACGCGATGCGCGGCCACGGGCCGCGCATCGTTTTCGAACGAGGGGGCCGATGATGCTTGGCATCGCAAATGCAATCGACCAGATGAACCGCGCGGTCGCCGATCTGATCCGCTGGCTGGCCCTTGTCATGGTTCTGGTTCAATTCTGTATCGTCATCGGGCGATACGTCTTTGGTTTCAACTCCATCGCGGCTCAGGAAAGCGTGCTTTACATGCATGCAACGCTTTTCATGCTGGGTGCGGGCTTTACCCTGCTGGTGGACAAGCATGTCCGCGTCGACGTGTTCTATGCCAAGGTCAGCGCAAGCGCCCGCCGCCGTATCGACATTTTCGGCCACCTGTTCCTGCTGATCCCGTCGATGAGCGCGCTGCTTTACTGGTCATGGCCGTCGGTGCGCAGTTCCTGGAAGATTCTTGAGGGGCCGATTTCCGTCGGCGGGATCGAGGCGGTTTTCCTGCTCAAATCACTGATCCCCGCATTTTGCATCCTCATCCTGCTTCAGTCGCTATCGCTGCTGGTGCGCCTGTTCCATGAAGTCCATGAAGGGGGCGACACGTGACCGAATATCTTGACCTGATCATGTTCGCCGCCCTGATGGTGGCGGTTCTGTCGGGCTTTCCCGTCTCCTTCAGTATCGCGGGCGTCGCGGTGTTCTTTGCCTACCTGGGCTGGATGCTTGGGGTGATGGACGTATCGCTGCTGGGGGCCCTGGGGCAGCGGGCCTTCGGGTTGATCGGCAACACCGTGCTGATCGCCATACCCGTTTTCGTGCTGATGGGCGCCATTCTGGAAAAGAGCAAGATCGCCGAAGAATTGCTGGATACCATGGGGCGCAGTTTCGGCCAGTTGCGCGGCGGGCTGGGCATATCGGTGGTTCTGGTCGGGGCGCTACTGGCGGCCTCGACCGGTATCGTCGGGGCAACGGTGGTGGCCATGGGCATGATCGCCCTGCCCTCGATGCTGCGCGCCGGGTACAGCCCCTCGGTGGCGTCGGGCATCGTCTGCACCGCCGGCACGCTCGGGCAGATCATTCCGCCCTCGACGCTTCTGATCATTCTGGCCGACGTGATGTCGAACGCCTATCAGCAGGCGCAATACGAACAAGGCAAGTTCTCGGTCGAGGCGCTGTCGGTTGGCCAGTTCTTTGCCGCGGCGATCATTCCCGGGCTGCTATTGGTCACGCTATACCTGCTCTATATCCTGATCCGTGGCGCGTTGCGGCCACAAGACATGCCCCCGGCCGATATCGACCTTGCCAAACCCGACCGGCACGAGATCATGGCCGCGATCGTGCCACCCGTTCTACTTATCATCGCCGTGCTGGGCGCCATTCTTGGCGGCATCGCCACCCCGACCGAGGCGGCATCGGTTGGCGCCATTGGCGCGCTGCTGATGGCCGGGCGCAAGATCGGCATAAACCCGCGCCTGATCCTTGGGGGCGCGGTGGCCCTGATCGTTCTGGGCTTGCTGGCCGGCACCTGGCCGGTACGGCTGCAACGCAGCGACATCGGGGCGACGGAATGGGCGATCGGCGGATTTTACATCCTGCTGGCGATCGTTGGCCTCGTGGCAGTCGGCCTTGCGCTGCGCGCCGCCATTCGTGAACGAATTATCCACGACGCGCTGAACTCGACCCTGACCATGACGGCCATGATCTTTGCAACCATCCTGGCCGCCGGGTTCTTTTCCCTGGTTTTCGTCGGTCTTGGCGGGGAAGAGCGCGTGGCGCACTTGTTGGAAAACCTGCCAGGCGGGGCAACAGGTGCGCTGATGTTCGTGATGATCTTTGTCTTCGTCCTCGGTTTTTTCCTCGATTTCGTGGAGATCTCGGTGATCGTTCTCCCGCTGGTCGCGCCAACGATGATCATGATGGGCCACGATCCGATCTGGTTGGGCATCCTGCTGGCCATCAACCTGCAAACCAGCTTTCTGACGCCGCCTTTCGGCTTTTCGCTGTTCTACCTGCGCGCCGCCGCACCCGCCGAAATAAGAACCGAACAGATCTACAAGGGTGTCGTCCCTTTCATCGGCTTGCAGGCACTTGGCGTGCTGCTTGTCTGGGCCTGGCCGAACCTGGCCACCTGGCTGCCCGCGGTATTGTTCTAGGGCCTGCTGCATTCGATATCGGGGCCGACGGTCTTGGGGTTGCGGCCGCTCAGCCGGGCGCAAGCTCACCGCCTGTCACCACGCTAAATGCGCACATGCACGGTTTTTTTGTCGCAACGTGCGCGCTGTCATGCCCACGTCATTATTGACTGCCAGCGTTGCGAAAAACCTGGATCAAGCAGTAATCAGAATGTTCGGATCGCCTCTCAACCTGCGCCTAACCGGCGCCCAGACTCTGCGCGATGGCCAAATGCAGGCGCGTTCGGTCGTGATCGAGGATGGGGTTATCTCCAAAGGCCCTTTGCCCGAGGTCGACCTGACCGGCTATTACGTTTTGCCCGGCATCATCGACCTGCAAAGCGAGGCCCTGTATCGCCATGGCGCGCCGCACCTACACGGCGCGGCGTTGACCGGGGCACTGGCCGCAATCGACCGCGAGGCCGCGTCGAACGGTGTAACGACCGCCCTTCTTGCACAAGGCTGGAGTTGGGAGGGCGGCGCCCGCAGCCCGGAACAGGCCAAGGCCCGGCTGGTGGCGCTGGATCGTTACCGCCCGCATCAACTGGTCGATCTGCACATGCAATTGCGTGTTGAAACGCACATAGCAGACAGCGTCGATGACCTGATTTCCGCCGTGAAACGGCACGCGGTTACGTTTGTCATGTTCAGCAACCGGCTACCCGATGCGCGCGATTTCGCCAATCGCACGTCGTCAGACATAGTACGATGGGCCGAAGGTGCAGGCTGTCACCCCCAAGATTACAGCCAGCTTGTGCAGCGCGCGTTCGAGGATGGCCCACAGGTGCCCCGCAATCTGTGCCGTCTTGCCAGCCTGTTCGACGAGCAAGGCGTGCTTTATGGTAGCCATCACGACCCCGACGCCGCTACACGCGAATATTACTCGATGATTGGCGCCAAGATCTGCCAGTTCCCAACCGGCACCGCCGCTGCGGCGGCCGCGATCGCGGTGGGTGATGTCGTCGTGACCAGGGCAACAGATCTTGTGTGCGCCGCATCAAAGGCACGAAGTTACAACGCGTCAGCGATGATACAACGTGGCCTGTGCCACGCCCTGGCCAGCGACAGCTATTATCCGGCGCTTCATCTGGCCGCATTCAAGCTGGTCGAGGAACGGGTGATGGACCTGGCGCGCGCCTGGAACATGATCTCGCGGACGCCAGCCGAGATCCTGCGCCTGCCAGACCGGGGCGTGATCGACTATGGCAAACGCGCCGACCTTACGATCATAGATGCCGCAACACGGTCGGTCGAATGCACCATCGTGAACGGGCGAATGGCCTTTCTTTCGGGCGGCGCGGCAGAGCGGATGCTGGCAGGGCTGAAACGCACACGAAGAACTGTCGCGGCCTGAACGGCACCGCTTCAGGGGTTTATCGGGACGCTTTTGCGAAAAACGGCCCGGCGCAAATGCACCGGGCCACCTTTTCACCAAACCTGCCGGCCAGCGTCAAACCATGCCTTCTGCCTTGGCCCAGTCCAGCGTGCGATCCAGTATCACGCCCATGATGCGCACGATCTCGTTCACGTCGTCCTCGGTCATGATCAGTGGCGGGCACAGGGCCAGCGTGTCGCCCAGGTTGCGGCAGATCAGCCCCTCTTCATGGCCGATCTCGAACGCCTTTCCGCCCAACTTGCCCACGGGGTCGAATTGTCGCTTGGTATCCTTGTCGGCAACCATTTCCAGCGCCGCGATCAGGCCGCTGCCGCGCACCTCGCCCACCAGCGGGTGATCGGCATATTTCCGCAGCCCCTCCTGGAACGGGCCCGACAACCGCGCGGCGTTGCCTATCAGGTCACGCTCTTCGATGATCTTCAGATTCTCAAGCCCCACGGCGGTCGCCACGGGGTGGCCCGTGGCGGTGTAGCCATGGCCAAACGTGCCGATGGCGTGGGTGTTGTCGGCGATGACGTCATAAACCTCTTCGGAAAACACCACCGCAGCCAGGGGCATGTAGGACGACGTCAACTGTTTCGACGTCACGAGAATGTCGGGGCTAAAGCCCATCTTTTCGCAGCCGAATGTCGTTCCCAAGCGACCGAACCCGTTGATCACCTCGTCCGAGACCAGCAGGATGTCGTACTTGCGGCACAGCGCCTCGATCCCCGGCCAATAGCCTTCGGGCGGGACCATCACACCACCTGCACCCATCACCGGTTCGCCAATGAAGGCGGCGATGGTTTCGGGGCCTTCCCGCAGGATCGTCTCCTCGGCCTCGGCCAGCAAGCGCTGCGTGAACTCGGCCTCGGTTTCGCCATCCTTGCCAAAGCGGTAGTGATGCGGGCAGGTCAGGTGCACCACGGGAATGGCCGGCAGGTCGAAATGCTTGTGATTGTAAGGCAGGCCGGTCAGGCTTCCCGAGGCAACGGTGATCCCGTGATAGGCCTTTTCACGGGCGAGGAATTTCTTCTTCTCGGGCCGGCCCAGCGCGTTGTTGTAGAACCAGACCATCTTGACAACGGTATCGTTCGCCTCGGAACCCGAGGAGGTGTAGAATACCCGCGTCAAATGCTCGGGCGTCATTTCCACCAGCTTTTCCGCCAGTCGGATCGACGGTTCGTGCGATTTGTGCGCGAAGGTGTGGTAGTAAGGCAGTTTCTGCATTTGCGCCGTGGCGGCGTCGCAAAGGCGCTGCTCGTTGAACCCTACGGCCACCGACCACAGGCCCGACAGGGCCTCGATATACTTTTTGCCGGTCGAGTCATAAACATGGATGCCCTCGCCCCTTTCGATCACCAACGGACCCTGCTCTTCATGCTTGCGGGCATCGGTGTAGGGGTGCAGCGTGGTGCTGATATCGGCTATATGCAGCGAGTTCGACAAGGGTGTGGTCATGGCGCATCTCCGTAACGGTTTGGGCGATTTACCCCAATCCTTACGGCCTGACCGAACCTGACGCTAGAAAAATCTGATCAAATTCCGCCGCCGCTGGCGCCACTGCCGTTGGACGTGGCATGGCGCCTGTTTATGACGATCGCAGCCCTGCCGAATGCATCAGGCGCGCACGGCCCGAGCGTACCCCCTGTCGAAATAGATCAACGGCTTTTCGTCGCGCACCAGCCGCACGGCCTCGACCTCGCCCACGAAGACACGGTGCGACCCCACCAGGATGTCATGCACCAGCTTGCAGTCGAAAGCCGCGATCGGATCGACCAGCATAGGGCAGCCGGTTTCCCCCGAATGCCATTGGCCGACGCTGAACTTTTCTTCGCCCGACAGGCCCTTGCGCCCGGCGAAGGCGTCCGAGATGTCCGTCTGCCCCTCGGCCAGCAAATTGGCGCAAAAGGCCCGGTTGGTGCGGATGCGGTCACAAGTGTTGGAGTCGCCATGGATGCACACCAGAAGCGATGGCGCGGGCGTGTCCACCGAAACCGACGCCATCGCCGATACGGTCACACCCCCCTTGCCACCAATCCCATCGGTCGTGACCACGCAAACCGATTGCGCCGCCTTTGCCATGCCTTGCAGAAATTCCGTTTTCATGTCGTCTGCCATCCCAGTTCAAATAGCGGCACATCTTGTCGATCAGGGGCTCGGCCACGGCCCGCACCATACGCGACGCCCGCGCGGCACTGTAAGGTTTTCACAAACGGCGCACCCGACCAGGCAGCCATGCGAACGGATCCGCGATAGCATCCCCCAACGCGATGGCAAAGCCCGCAAAGTCAGGCATCTGGCCAGTGTCACCTTCGTGTGCCTTGAGCACGACCGCATTTCCCTTGGCCGCAAGCGCCGCAGCCAGCTTTACATGTGGCCTTACATCTGCAACCGGCAAGCAATATTAAACACATTGCCATACCGCGCCGGCCCGAAGCGTCGCAACGCTCTTTCGTACTTCCAAAGGCAGCAGGGGCCGGCTTAGCAAATTGCGCGATCGACACCTGGGAGCCTTGATAGATTCCTTTGCGACGTCTTGCTTTGACGGATGAAAAAGCTGTTGCAGGAATCGACACCCGGCACACCTCAAAAGGATAGTGTCGGTACAAAAATGTTGACGCAACAAAGCCCCATGCACACTGTGAGTTGTACTCAACGCCACGCGAGCCTTCCTTCATAAAGGCTTTACGCATTGAACTTTGAGCACTGTTGCAGCTCTCCGCTTCAAGCGGAAAGGCACAAGTCGACGCGAAAAGCGACATCATGTGCTCACGAAGTTTTAACGAGTTCCCAGATAGTTGGATAAGTATCCGTCCCTCGACCTTCTGTTGGAGAGCGTCTTGAAGCATTTTGCATCCACTCGCCAGCTGGTTCGGAAAACCGGGACCAAGATACCCGTGGCCGCCAGAGTTTCGAGGAAGCGACACATTCCAATAAAACAATCTATAGATGAATCGCAGGGCCGGAGATTGAAACCATGGATAATTTGGTAGTTGTGGGCCTTATGTCGGCTGCCGCGGCCGCTGCCTATGGCGCCGCCGGGGATGAGATTGTAGCCTTGTTCGAAACGATATCTCAGGCGATAGCCTCGGTACGGATTGCCGCGATATGACCAAATAAGATCACCGCTGGGGCAGGATGTGTCCAAAGGGGCCATCGACCCCGAAGCCCATGCGGAATCTCTGAATCATGTCATCCGAGGCTTCGACCGTCCCGAGCAGGAAAAGGTCAGCCTCGTTCGTTTGGCCGGATTGTGCTGTCGGGTCGCCCTTGATTGCTTGGGGGGAATGCTTGTTGACCAGATAGGGCGTCACGACAACCACCAACTCTGTCTGATTGTTCTGGTAGGATGCCGACCGGAACAGGGCGCCCAGGATCGGAATATTTCCAAGGCCGGGGAATTGGCGAACAGATCGCACACTGTCGGACTGCAAGAGGCCTGCGATCGCGAAACTGTTCCCGCTTTGAAGTTCGACGGTTGTCGTGACCTTCCGGGTCAGGAACGCCGGGTTGCTGTCTACCCTGCGGTTCCAATCCACCTCGCTCACTTCGGGCGATATTTCCAGACGTAGCCTGTTATCCTCGAGAATTTGAGGGGTGAAGTCGAGCTTTACGCCGAATTCGCGGAACTCGGCAGTGGCCACCCCGGTCGAAGCGCCGGTTTCGGCATCCGTGCTGAAAACGGTAATCGGCACCTCGCCACCTACCACGAAGCTCGCGGTTGCGCCGTTCACCGAAACGAGTGTCGGATTTGCGAGCCGCCGCGCAAGCCCCTTGGATTCGAGCGCCTGGATCAAGTAGTCGATGCTTTGGCCCGATATGGTGGTATTCCCCTGGATAATGCCAAAGGGCGCACCGTTCGGGCTGTCAGCCGACGGCGGGTCGCGGAACAGGTTGATGTTCAGATCCTTGCCACCGCTTCGGCTCAGCTCAAGGATATTGACTTTCAGCATGATCTGCCGGGGTTGAGAGACTTTAAGCGCATCAACCACCTCGCCCGAGCTGTAGGCCGAGGCAATTTCGATCATCCGGGTTCTTTGCGCCTCGTCGGGCACCGTGCCGGATACCAGAACGCGACCGTTCACATTACGCACCGACACCGCATTCCCCGAGAAAAGTTCGTCAAATACTGCCTCGAGCTGGCCGAAATTCTCGGTAACGAGAACTGAAAGCATGGTGGCGCGCGTCCCGTCTTTCTCGCGCAGGATGATCTGTGTTGAACCTGCGGCCCGCGTTTGCAAGGTGATGCTGCGGTTGGACAGTGGCACGGCATTGGCGATAGCCTCGGCCCCGACGATAACATCGCCAATATCGAAATCCACGTCGATGACCTGCGTGTCTCCGAGCGACAAGTTCAATTCCCGCCTTTCCTGCGCGGTAGCCGCAGAGGATGTGACCACAAGGGCAAGCGCGGCAAGAGCGGTACACAGGACCACGAAAAGCTGTAGGCGTATGACCGATGCAACCCGTTTCATCGTGTTGGCACCACGCTTGTCAGCATCTTCAGGTTATTGGCGACCGTCGCATTGTCAGGGTCCAGCCGTTTCGCTTCGCGCAAATAGACCAGCGCCTTATCCAGCTTGCCCTGCAACATCATGGAGTAGCCCATATTATTCAGAAAATCAGCGCGCTTTGCATGGCTATCGGCAAGTTTGTCATAGGCCTTCGATGCAGCGCCGAACTGGCCCGTCATGTCCGAGGCGATTGCAAATGTCATGATTGCCCGCGCATCCGTGCCGGAGAGAGGGCGGACTTTCTTGATGGTTGAAAGTGCCTCGGAAAAACGCATCTGTGACAGTAGGGTGATGCTTTGGCTGACAACCTCTGCCTGGGTCTGCTGCGTTGCCTGACGGGATATATCGGTGACACAGCCCGATAGCGAAAGCACGACGCCAACCAGGACCATCAACTTCGTCAGAAATCCGGGCAAGGGTCGCAATCCATATCCATTCATCTGGCCTTTTCGAAACCTTATGGGACAGCGTGTTTACTTACAAGTTGGTGCAAGCACCATACCGGTTATTGTGCTATATGCCACACGCAAGCAGCCGTTGATGCCTTGCTTGATCGGCGCTAAACAGCCTGGCAGCCCAGATGCCCCCGTCCATGGTGGTCCGGGCCTGGAAAATGGTTGGAGGGGAACAAGTCATGTTCGGGCGAAAGGATACACAACCACAACTTGGCGAAAACGAGCCGGGAACGCTTGTGGAAGATCCTTTCTCGCAAGACACGGACAGTGTCTTTGAAAAGGCGAAGGACCGGACCCTGCGCAAGGTGATCGCCACGATTGATGCCCCGGCGCTGTTACGGATGAGCCTAAAGGACAGCGCCGCAGAATTGTCCAAGCAGGTCCGGCAGATCCTTGCGGACGAACGCATGCACATTTCCGGCAGCGAAGAAGCCCGCATGATCGAAGAGATCAATGACCAGATACTGGGCTTTGGCCCGCTAGAGCGGTTCCTGGTCCGTGACGATATTTCGGACATCATGGTGAACGGGGCCGAAGACATCTTTATCGAGGTTGATGGCCGCATCGAGCGTTCTGACATCACCTTCCGCGACAACGAACAGCTTTTGAACGTCTGCCAGCGCATAGTCAGCCTGGTCGGGCGCCGCGTGGATCAAAGCAGCCCGATTTGCGATGCACGCCTGAAGGATGGTTCGCGCGTGAACGTGATCATACCGCCGCTTGCGGTGGATGCGCCTTCGTTGACCATTCGGCGCTTTCGGAAGCAGAAATTTACGCTTGATGACTTTTCCCGCATCGGCACGATCTCGCCTGCGGGGGCTGAAGTTCTTCGGATACTCTCACGCAGCCGATGCAATTTGCTTGTTGTGGGGGGGACGGGGTCTGGCAAAACGACCTTGCTGAACGTGATCGCCAACCAGATCGAGGATGACGAACGCATCGTGTCCTGCGAGGATACCGCCGAGCTGCAATTGGGTCACAGCAACCTCGTTCGCCTTGAAACGCGCCCGCCGAACATCGAAGGCGAAGGCGAGGTCAAGATGCGCGACCTGGTTAAGAACTGCCTGCGGATGCGGCCAGACAGGATCATCGTAGGCGAGGTGCGTGGACCTGAAGCGTTCGACCTGCTTCAGGCGATGAACACCGGCCATGACGGCTCGATGGGGACGCTGCATGCCAATTCGGCCCAAGAGGCCCTGTCGCGCCTCGAAGCCATGATCACGATGGGCTATGAGGGGCTGAACCGCCGGACCATTCGCGAGATGATCGGCACGGCCGTCGATGTGGTCGTGCACGTTTCACGCCTTCGCGACGGGTCGCGCAAGATAATGGCGATTTCCGAGTTGGTATACCAAACGGGCGAAGAAATCGAATTGATCGACCTGTTCCGCTTCGAGGTGGAAAAAGGCGCCGAAACCGGCGAAGTCGTCGGAACTTTCAAAAGCGCCAAGGCCGCCACGCAGCGCAAGCCCGAGTTCTGGCAAAAACTCATCTTTTTCGAAGAGCAGGATAATTTCCTGGCCGCCCTGAAGGAAGCCCAAACCTAAGGGCATGTGGCCTGACCCGGCCCGCGAAACCGGGGAGTGCAGAAAAATCAGGACATTGCAAAGGGGAAAGCAAAGCTAAACCCATGCGCTGACAGTCAAATTTTTTGGCGCGGAAAGTAATGCCGCAGAGATTGATTCAAATCAAGGCAGATGGTTGTTAAAATCTTTATAAATCTTACATCACCCACTGAAACGCATATCAGTATCGGAGAAAGACATGCTTAAGATTTTGAAAACACAGTTCGACAAATTCATCCGGGACACGTCCGGCGCAACCGCCATCGAATATGGCCTGATCGCGGCACTTGTCGCTGTTGCGATCATTGCCGCACTTACAGCTCTTGGCACCGACCTTACTGAACTGTTCGGCGGCATCAGCACGGAACTTGAGAGTGCAACACCTGAATAACTCACTCTGACGGCGTAAGGCGCTCAACGTATTGCCGAGACCTCGAAGCCGTCTTGATGATGAAACAGTCATCTAACTCGACATCACCAAAAGCCCCCGACGCGCCACAGACTGCGCCGGGGGTTTAAAGCCACGTCCAGTTTGGTCGGGAACACCAGCAAAGGGACATTGATGTTGGATGTTATCCTCGAGTCAGTCTCTTCCCACCCCCTGATCGTTCCGTTCATTGTTGCGGTCATCCTGAGTGCGATACTTTGGTGGCTGTTCCCGCGGCTCGCCGTCAAAAGAGCGATGCATCGCAGGATCGGCACCCTTCCAAAACAGATCACCCACCCCGACCTTGGTGCCCTTGGCAACCAAGATGGCGCATTTGGCGGCAGCTTTGGGTCTGCCGAGCGAACCAGGAAGGCGCTGCGCGCCGCGCCGCGCCTATTCGCAATTCGCAACCTGATGGAAGACAGCGGCCTGCATTGGACGCGGGCGGGTATCTTGCTTCGGCTTGTTCCCCTCACGGTAGTTGCGACAGTTTTATCGGTGCTTTGGGGCATGTCGTTCGGCCTGGCCTTGTTGGTAGGGTTTGTCCTCGCCACCGTGCTGTTGTTTCTTTACGCCAAGCGCAAACAGGCGAAACGCCTTGCCGCTTTCGAGGCTGAATTCGCCAGTGTTCTCGACATCGTGATAAGGGGCCTGAGATCGGGCCTGCCCTTGCAGCGATGCTTTGACGCTGTTGCCGCCAGTGCATCGGAACCGACGCAATCGGAATTTCGCAGGCTGGTGGAGGCCAACGTGTTGGGCACCCCCTTGCCGATGGCGGTTGAACAACTTGCCGAGCGCGTCCCGCTGACCGAAGTTCGGCTTTTCGCCCTTATCATCACGATACAGCAACAGACAGGTGGCAGCCTTGTGGAATCTCTTTCCAATCTGGCAATCACCCTGCGCGGACGCTGGGAGCTGTCGCAAAAGGTCCGGACAAGCAGCCAGGAAGCGCGTGCATCGGGGATGATCGTGGGCGCAATGCCGTTCGTTGTTGCCGGTGGCCTTTATCTCGTAAACCCGGGCTATCTGCGTCCTCTTGTCGAAACGGGCGTGGGCCTGACCGTTCTTGTCGTGTCCGGCCTGTGGATGCTGTTGGGCATCTTTATCATGTGGCGTATGGTGAACTTCGATGTCTGACTGGTTAAATCTGATCGCATCGTTTCCCCCAACGATATGGGCTGGCATCGCGGTATCGGCCCTTGCATTCGTTGCGGCGCTGACGCTCCGGGAAAGTCCGATACAGCAACGAATAAACCGGCTTGCCCAACGCCAAGAGCTTTCAGCACGGCGAGAACCCCTGCGCGACCGCTTCATGCGGTTGGCCAGTTCGCTGGTGCCAACCTTGGGGCTCCGCGCATCGGTTGCTGACCCGGATCTCAAACTGCGTATGCGCATGGCCGGTTTCGATACCAATGCGGCCGTGGAGATATTCGTGGTCAGCCGGTTGCTGTTGCCAATAATTCTTTTCGTGGTGGTCTGGCTTTATGGCCGCTTGATAATTGGTGACGGCAACGGGGCCATCATCCTGCTGGTGGCCTCTATCGCGGGAATCGCCGGGTACCTGCTGCCTTTCCTTTATCTCAAGAACCGGATCGAAAAGCGCCGCAAGGCCATACAACGCGCGTGGCCAGACGCGCTGGACCTGCTTGTGCTGACCGTCGAGGCCGGTCTGCCGCTGGACGCCGCGCTATCGCGCGTGGCCTCTGAAATCGGAAAGGCGGCGCCTATTCTTGCACATGAACTGAAGATCACGATTGCCGAGATGCTTATCTTGCCAGTTCGGCGCGAAGCGTATGAGAACTTTGCAAGCCGTACTGACCTTGTCATGATCCGCAGGGTCATTGATGCGCTGATCCAGGTCGAAGAATATGGCGGCGAGATTTCTTCAACGTTGCGGGTTCAGGCGCGCGAGACGCGGCAACTTCGGATTTCTGCCGCCGAACAGCGCGCCGCCGCACTGCCGCCGCTTCTTACGGTTCCTATGGTGGTGTTCCTGATGCCAAGCCTGTTCGCGATCATCCTCGCGCCCAGCCTGATCTCGGTATTTGGTGGAGAGTGATCCATGTCACTCAACCAGCATTACGTCTCCGGCGCCGCCGCCCCCGCCGGGTGTTCCACCACCAGGGGTAAAGGACGACCCTTCGCAATCCATCGTCACGCTGGCCCCGTTTTCAAGAAGCAGCCGGTCAGATACGACCTGGAAGCAGCCGCGATTATCACTACGGCGCTCGAAATTCACGGTGGCATCAGGGGCGTAGACGACCCCGGTCAGGTCATCGTCTTCGAAGTAGAAATTCTGGTTGATGAGCCCGAAAAGCCGACCCGTTCCGAAAATCAGGACATCGGCCCACGGCCCACTTTGCGATGGTGTCAACGTGCCGTCGAAATCATCGCGGAAATCGGGCGCACCGAAGTCGCGGAAAAAGAAGGTGGCCCCACCGGGCGTGCTGACCTGGGCCCCGAAGCGCGAGGCCTCCATCACGCCGCCTTCGATGATGTAGAGCCCAGGGTCAAAGATAACGGTTCCAGACAATTCAAGTCCGTTGCAGAACCGCATGACCCGCTCGCCACTGGGGTGCGGCTCCGTCGGGGTAAGCCGGGTCACGCCATTCCGGGTTCCCACGTCGCGGGGTTGGCAGGTGCCAACGGCGGCCGGCTCGGGCAACGAAACGAAAGGGTCGGGGTAGTCGACGCCGGTTTCAGTCTCTTCCGCGGCGCATTGCGCAAGGTTGAGCGTACCGTTGATCCGGGCCCCGCCTGCCACTTGCAGGCAACCGGCCGTCAACGTGGTGCCACCGACCATCGAAAAGGCACGACGGTCTGTAGAGTTGACGCGAACATCGCAAAAATCGGGCAACGTCAGGCTGGACTGCGCCCCCAGTTCGAAGGCCTCGGAAGAGAACCAGCCGTTGTTGAGGCTTTGCATGCAGGTCGCCCGAAGAGGCGGGCCGGCCTCGCCGAACTGCGCGGTGGCCTGCGCCCTGATGACAACATCCTCGTCAAGAAAGATCGCCGAGAACATTCGCCCCTGGTTGCGCGTCACCGTCACCGACAGCCGGTCGGTATCGGGCAGCGTCATGACAACATCGCCAAGGACTGCGTCAAAGCCGGCCTGATCGGCGACCGCATTGGCGGTTGCCAGAGCCTGCGCCTCTGTCGCGCCACTGGAATACCGAATTGCGGCCGAATAGGCGGCAGTGTCCGCGATGTGCTGAAGCTTGGCCCGGTGCATCAACCACAACCCGGTTTCGACACCAAGCACGATGGCGCCGATTATGACCGGCAGAAGCAAGGCAAAGATAACCGCGACAACGCCGTCCTGGTCCTTGATGAATCTACTTACCATATTCATTTGAATGACTTACAATCGGTTCGTAGGGGCAACGAACTCAAGGGACAGACCACGGTATCGGCATGGCGTAAGGGGCTTTCGCACTGTATCGCGATGATGCCCATAGGGTCATTCAAACATCAAGTCCCTTTCCTGACGACACACGGGGCGATTCACGGGGCAATTTTGGATGATTAGGTTTCTGCTTATCGTGATCGGCCTGACGACCGCCATATGGGTGGGCTTGTCCATTTGGCAAATGGATGAAGAGGTTTCGCCCGTACTCCCCGAAGAAGAGGCGCCAGGCCTTGTCGTGCCGCCGGAACCAGAGCTTGAACCGGAGCCTGAGCCAACGCCCCAACCCGAGCCTGAACCCGAGGTCGCAAGGGTGCGCATATTGACTGCCGCGCGCGACATTGCTGCCGATACACCGCTTCAGCCTGATGATTTCGAGTGGACAGAAATCACGGAGGATGCGCTCGCACCGGGCATGATCCGCGAGGATATTCAACCCGATGCGATCACAGATAGCGCCGGGTTTGTTTCGGCGGTCCCTATCGCCGCCGGAGATCCGCTGACATGGTCCGCCCTGCGTGACCCCGCACCTGAGACCGATCTTTCCCTTGCCCTGTCTGAGGGAAACAGCGCCATGGCCATCGCCGTGAACGCCGAAACCGCGGCCGGCGGCCTGATCCGCCCGGGCGACCGGGTGGATGTCATCTTTTTGGGTGCGTCCGGCGTCGACGGCGTAACAGAAGCTCCCCGATTTCTGGCCAAGGGCGTGAAAGTTCTGGCCGTTGACCAGAGTACGACAAAGATCGGCAACCAGAATCCCGCCAACATCAGGATTCTGACCTTGGAGCTGGGCCGCGACGACGTGATATCGGTCGGCCAGGCCTCGGCCACGGGACGGGTGGCCGTAGCTTTGCGCGCGCGCGGCGATGCTGCGTCGCCCGCCGTCGTCGAGGATCGTTCCCGAACAATCCGGGTCATCCGTCAAGATGGAATTGAACTGGTGGAGCCCGGCAATTGACTTCTCAAGAAACAAAGGCCCTTGCCGAGACGCAGCTTCCGTCGATCAGGATCGATGTGATCGCCAGCGATTCAGGAACGATCGACACGCTTGAAACCCTGCGGCGCGATCGGGTGGCCGCACGGCAAAAATGGACTTTCGTGAAGGGCGGGCTGCCAGAGGCAGTGAACCGCTACAAGTCCCATCCCTCACCCGACCTGATCATTTTCCAAAGCGATGACGACCGCGAGAATTTGCAGCAGCATGTCGCGGCCCTGGCGCAGGTCAGTGACAACCAGACCCGGGCCATCGTGATCGGCCGGGAGAACGACGTCGGGCTTTTCCGAATGCTTCAGCAATCCGGAGTCAGCGATTACCTGACGCGTCCGCTGGATGCGGGCCTGGTAGCTGATGCGATCCGGGCGAATTTCAGCGACCTGGAGCACCAGCGTAAGGCGCGGATCAGCGCGTTCATCGGCCTCTCGGGCGGTTGCGGCTCCTCTAGCATGGCCCAGAATGTCGCCGTCGCGCTTGGCGAGAAGAGCACAAAAACCGTGATGCTCGCGGATTGTGATCTACAAGGTGGAACCGTAAAGCTGAATTTCGATCATCAAGGCACCGCCGGAATCAACGAACTGATCCGGCGGGCGGATCGGGCGGATCATGTCGATGCGACCCTGATTGAGCGGCTTGCCTTCCGCCGCAGCGATACCTTGCATCTTCTGACCTGTGAGCCGCACCTAGAGTTTGACCGCGATCTGCCCGAAGCGGTGGTTGATCATCTGTTGGGGCTAGCCATGCATTCTCACTATCACCTTGTTCTGGATCTGCCGCGCCATCTTTCTCCGCAGATCAGAAATATCCTGCGACTGGCCGATGACGTTGTCCTGACCGTACCGCCTGACCTTGTGGGCCTGCGGAATTTTCGGCTGGCGCTTGAACACCTTTCGGACATCCGGGGGAAAAATCACCCACCACTGCTCATCCTCAACGAAAAAGGCATGAAGGGGCGTGCCGAGGTGCCCGTTTCCGAGTTTGTCAAAGCGGTCGGCGAAACCCGTTTCTTTTCTCTTCCGTTCGACCCCCGCGGCTTCAGCGACGCCATCACAAAGGGCAGCCCGCTATTCGAGACCAGCAAGAAAGCCGTGTATCGGCGCGTTTTCAATGGGATCGCTCAGCAGCTTGGCGGCGGGGTCGCGATGCCAGAGCCGCTTGGAGCTCGTTTGTGGCGGACTCTCAAAAAATGGTGGTAAGGCATAACATCCGGCGCGCTTGCCGCCTGACCACACCTGTGCGGCGACGCTTTATCCGCAGGGAAAGCGGTGCAGCCGCAGTCGAATTCGCGTTGATTGCGCCGATCCTTCTCATGATCCTTCTGTCCATGCTAGATGGCTCGTTTGCCCTGCAGAAAAAGTTCAAGCTTGACCATATCCTGCGCGCGGCGAGCGAGGCGGCCAAGGACGACCCCGGTTCTGCCGAGATACTTGCCGTCATGGAAGAACTCGCTTTGGCCGATGACTCTCTGCAAGACATCGAAATCGCCACGCCGCAGCGCTATTGCCTGTGCGCCGCGGCGCCCGCGGTGGCGCCCAACGCCGGGCAAGATTGCAACACGACCTGTCCGGACGGTTCCACGCTCGGTGTGGCCTATGCCTTGTCGGCGCAGCTTCCCTATAGCGGGTTTGCAACGCCCGGCGTGCAACTGTTCACGCTCACAAGCTCCCTTACGATTCAGGTGAAATGATCATGGCGCGCAGCACCCGGGCAATTGTCAGGATCTGGCGGTTCCTGAAAAAGGACCAAGGGGTAACGGCCGTCGAGTTTGCCCTTGTCGCACTTCCGTTCTTCCTGATCTTGCTTGGAACCTTCGAGGTCGGGCGCGCCCTTCACTTTCGTGCCACGCTTGACGACCTGGCCGATCGGACCATCCGCCAGATCTACATATCCGAGTTCGATCCGACCACGGACGAAGCCAGCCTAGAAGCACAGATGACCCATTATGCGCGCTCCATCATGACCAGGGGCGACCCTTCCTTGTTGAACGTCGATGTCTCACCCGGCGCTGGAGCCCGGTCGCGGACAATGACGCTGAACTACAACTTTCGCTTCACCGTCAATGTGACCGGAGATGCCGACTTGATGTTGCACACAACGCGGGCCTTCGCCGGGTCGTAACATGGCTGAGGCACTTGGTGATCTGGCCATGAAATGACTGTACAAGGCCGAACCGTTCTGACGGCCAATTTCAAGATGCTGCCTCAATCAACAAGGCTCCTTTGATATAAATCAAAGCGCATATGCGTTTGGCCGCATATGAAAAGACGCATGCAAGAGATCTTGACCGCCATATGCGACCCCACCCGCCGCGCTGCGCTCGCCATTCTATGGGATGGGGGCGAGCACTGCGTTTGTGAATTGATGGCCCGGCTCGATGCCAGCCAGAGCCGAATGTCACGGCACATGAAAATCCTCGCGCAAGCCGGACTCGTCACTGGCCGGCGCGATGCGCAATGGGTGCGCTACAAGCGCAACATCGAACTCGCGCCCGAACTTGCCGCGGTGATCGACGCCGTTCTGATGGCGGAACACAGTTTAGAAAAGGAAATCGCATGACCGCCGAAACACATGAAAATGCCACGCCACGCGGCTTGCCGGACTGGGTGTGGTATGCGGGCCTGCCGCTGGCCGCCATCATCTGGTGGGCGCTTTACAGCCAACTGATCCCGTTTTCGGAATGGGTCACTGCCCTGTTTCCGGTTGACCGCAACAGCCATACCGGCGAAGCGATCGCCTTTTTCGTGTACGATGTGCCGAAGGTGCTGTTGTTGTTGACGGGCATCGTTTTTGTCACCGGCGTGCTGCGCAGTTGGTTCAGCCCGGAAAAGACCCGCGTGATCCTTGCAGGCAAGCGCCAGATCTGGGGCTACCCGCTGGGCGCAATGTTGGGCGTGTTCACACCGTTCTGCTCCTGCTCTTCGGTACCGCTATTCATCGGGTTCGTATCCGCCGGCATTCCCTTGGGCGTTACCTTTTCCTTCCTGATCGCGGGACCAATGGTGGGGCCTGTGGGGCTTGGGCTGCTCTATGGGCTTGTCGGGTGGAAGATCGCCACGATCTACCTGGTTTTCGGCTTCACCATCGCCACCGTGGCCGGCCTTGTGCTGGGCCGGATGGGTTTGGAGCGATACTTGCAAGACTGGGTGCGCGAGCTGAACACCGGCCCCGTGGGCGATCTGCCCGAGGAGCGGCTGACACTGGCAGATCGGCTGAAGATCGGCGCCCTTCAGGTGCGCGAAATCGTCGGCAAGGTCTGGATCTGGGTGCTGGTCGGCATCGGTATCGGTGCGGCGATCCACGGCTATGTTCCCGAAGAAATGATGCTGCGCATCATGGGCGGCGAGGCATGGTGGTCGGTCCCGGCCGCCGTCGTGGTGGGCGTGCCGATGTACACGAACGCGGCGGGTGTCATCCCCATCGTCGAGGCGCTGCTGGGCAAGGGCGCGGCACTGGGCACCACCCTGGCCTTCATGATGAGCGTCATCGCGCTCAGCCTGCCCGAGATGATCATATTAAAGCAGGTTCTGACCTATCGCCTGATCGCAATTTTCATCGCGGTCGTTTCGGCGGGGATTCTCGCCACCGGGTTCCTGTTCAACGTCATCATGTGAACAGCACGCGATCATCTGCCAATCCAAACAAACCACTGAAAGGGAAAATCCATGAAAACCGTCAAGGTCTACGGCCCCGGCTGCAAACGCTGCGAAACGGCCGAACAAATGGTCAAGGACGCGGCCCAGAAGCTGGGCTTGCAAGTAGAGGTCGAAAAAATCACCGATCAGAAATCCATCGCCATGGCAGGAGTCATGTCGACGCCGGGCATAGCGGTCGACGGGAAACTGGTGCATACGGGCGGCCTGCCCGATGCGGCCAAGCTGGAGGGGTGGCTCAGCGCATGATCCGTACCCTCATCACCGCAGCCGCCCTTGCTGCCCCGACCGCCGCCCTTGCCGACGTGCTTGAAATTCAACCCGTCGCCGAAGATGTCTGGGCCATCGTGGGCCAGACCGAGCAGCGCAGCCCCGAGAACCTTGCCAATAACGCGACCTTCGGACTGGTCGTGACCGAAGATGGTGCCCTGCTGATTGATCCAGGCGGTTCTTTCAAGGGCGCTGAAATACTGCACGGTGCCATTCGCACCGTCACGGATGAGCCCGTTAAATACGTCATCAATACCGGCGGGCAGGATCACCGCTGGCTTGGCAACGGGTACTGGCAGGCGCAGGATGCAACAGTGATCGCGTCCGAGGCCGCGAACGACGATCATCATGCCCGCGCCGAGGATCACATGATCGCGCTTTCGCAGTTTCTGGGTGACGGGCTGGACGGAACGGAACCTGCCTATGCCGATATCACCTTCACGTCCGATTACACCCTAGATTTCGGAGGGTTCAGTTTCGAAATCATGCATCGTGGCCCGGCGCACACCCAGGGCGACAGTTTTGTCTGGCTGGATGAGCGCGACGTGATGTTCACCGGCGACATCGTGTATGTCGACCGCCTGCTGGGCAACGGGCCGGCGCGTGATACCGATAGCTGGATCGCGGTATTCGACGAGATGGCGGCGTTTGATCCCGCCCACATCGTGCCCGGCCACGGCCGCGCGACCGATCTGGCTACGGCACGGCGTGACACCTACGACTATCTCGCGAACCTGCGCACCCAGATCGGCGCGCTGATCGACGAGGGCGGCGGCATCATCGACGCGCCAAGCATAGACCAGTCGGCCTGGGACTATCTGGAACAGTTCGACAGTCTTGCGGGCCGAAACGCGCAAGCCACTTTCGAAGAAATGGAATGGGAGTAACGCCGGATTGCAGCGACACCGCACCGCCACGGCCTTGGGGCGCAAGATGGCCGCGCGGTGTTGCACTATTTCGTCCAAGGGTCCAGGCAGGTTCCGGGCATCCCGCTCAGCGCCTCGATGTCACACGGCAGACCCGGAACACTTTCTTTCCTTGGCTGCATAAATGAATCATTTACAAAACTAGTTTTTTAGTTATTTTTACCCCATGACTACGACCAGCCCCAACGCCCGCGCCCTTGCCGCTCTCGGCCACGATGCCCGCCTGTCGATATTTCGCCTGCTGGTAAGGGCCGGGGATGATGGACTTCGGGTCAGCGATATCGGCGGGCATTTGGGGCTTGCCCCCTCTACGCTGGCACATCACTTGTCTGCGCTGGTAGACGCCGGGCTGGTGCTGCAAGAGAAACAGGGCCGCGAGGTATTCAACCGGGTCGATTTTCCCGAAATGCATCGCCTGGTCAGCTTTCTGACATCAGAATGTTGCGCTGGTGTTTCGATCCAGTCGCCAGAGGATGCTGCATGATGCCCACGTGCACTTTTCATTTCCCAAAAACAACCACATTTCCAGAGGTTTGGTCATGACTGAAACAACGCTTCCAACGACGGGCCTTCGGTCCAGCTTGCGCCACATCTGGCGGGATCAGCGCGTTTGGCTGACCTCTGCGGTGATCCTTGTCACGCTTGCGGTGTTCGACATGCCCCAGGCTATCGACAGTGCCGTTTTTTCAGCCAATGCGCTGCTGCAAACGGCCCCGTTCTTGATCCTTTCCATCGCGATTGCCGCCTGGGCCGGGGCGACAGGGGCCGACAACCTGATCGCCCGTGCGTTCACCGGTGCGCCTCTCCTGATGATCGGGCTGGGTGCGCTGGCGGGCGGCATCTCTCCGTTCTGCTCTTGCGGGGTGATCCCGCTAATCGCGGCGCTTCTGGCGATGGGTGTGCCGCTGTCCGCCGTCATGGCCTTCTGGCTGGCCTCGCCAATCATGGACCCGTCGATGTTCGTGCTGACGGCGGGTGTTCTTGACCTGGAATTCGCAATCGCCAAGACGTTGGCCGCCATCGGGCTGGGCGCGTTCGGCGGGATGGTGGTGCACCTGATGATGAAGGGCGGCGCCTTCGCCGACCCGCTGCGCGAAGGTATTGGCAATGGCGGCTGCGGGGGTGCCAAGGTCCGCGCGCCCAAGCCCGTTGCCTGGCGCTTTTGGGCCGAGGCCGAACGCCGCGCGAAATTCGGAAAAACGGCCCTGAGCACGACTCTGTTCCTGGCCAAATGGCTAACGCTGGCCTTTATCCTCGAAAGCCTGATGCTGGCCTGGATCCCGGCGGAAACCGTGACCGCGGCGCTGGGGGGCGAAGGGCTGATGCCCATCGTGACCGCAACGCTGGTCGGCGTGCCTGCCTATCTGAACGGCTATGCAGCGCTGCCGCTGGTGGGCGGGCTGATCGAACAAGGCATGGCGCCGGGGGCGGGCTTGGCCTTTCTGGTGGCGGGCGGTGTCACGTCCATCCCGGCGGCGATGGCTGTCTGGGCGCTGGCCAGGCCCCAGGTTTTCGCACTCTATATCGGGCTATCATTGACAGGCGCTTTCGCATCGGGGCTGTTGTTCCAGCTCTGGTCTTCGGTTTTATGAGCCATCGCGGCGGGGCTTTGTCGCCTCGCCGCATTCTTTTCGGGTCGAAACATCATCATGCTTCCAAGACTATCCCCGGCGCGGCGCGGGCTGATCGTGACCGCCCTTGGCTCTTCCCTGACGGTCAGTTGGGCCTCCAGCTACTATATTCCTGCGGTTCTGGCCGTACCCATGGCCGAAGATCTCGGCCTGTCGCCGGTCTGGGTTTTCGGCGCTTTTTCCATGGCGATGGTGGTCTCGGCAATGGTCGGGCCATGGGCCGGGGCAAGGATCGATGGCGCAGGTGGGCGCGGCGTGCTGATGCTCTCAAACCTCATTTTCGCGTCGGGTCTTGCGCTGCTTGCAATGGCCCAGTCACCGCTGGCCCTGTTCGCGGGATGGGCAATCATCGGCCTGGGTATGGGAATCGGGCTTTACGAGGCGGGGTTCGCCACGCTGGCGGGGATTTATGGCAAAGACGCGCGCGGCCCGATCACCGGCATCACCCTGATCGCAGGATTTGCCAGCACCGTGGGCTGGCCGCTTTCGGGCCTGATGCTGGCCACCTGGGGCTGGCGCGAGGCGTGTATCGGCTGGGCGCTGATCCACCTGTTCGTGGCACTGCCGCTGAACGCGTGGCTGCCAAAAGGGACCGAAACACAGGTCAGGCAAAGCGCGCCGGTTGAAGATGGCCCGCCACCATCGCGCATGGCGCTTGGGCTGCTGGCCTTCGTTTTCGCGGCAACCTGGTTCAACTCGACGGCCATGGCAGCCCATCTGCCGGGGCTGCTGCAGGCTGCTGGCGCCAGCACCGCCGTCGCCATCGCCGCCGGCGCCCTGATCGGCCCGGCACAGGTCGCCGCTCGGGTGTTGGAGTTTGGGCTGCTGCGCCGGTTTCACCCGTTGATTTCAACACGCGCGGCCGCGGCAGCGCATCCCATGGCCGCCGTGGCGCTGGTGACGTTCGGGGGGCCGGCGGCTTATGCATTCGCCCTCTTGCACGGGGCCGGAAACGGCATTCTGACCATCGCCAAGGGCACCCTGCCCCTGGCGCTATTCGGCGCCGCAGGGTACGGTCGGCGCATAGGGTGGCTCAATGCGCCGGCACGTATCCTTCAGGCGGCGGCGCCCCTTATATTCGGCGCGGCGCTTACGGCCTGGGGGCTGTCGGCTATCTGGCTGACGGCCGGTATCGGGCTGGCCTCGCTGGGTGCGCTGATGATGCTAAAACGGAGTTGAGGCGTAACACGCCCACGTCACCGATGCGCAAGCAAAAGCACACCATGAACCACGCCGCCCGATAAGCGGTGCCTGTTCAGGACATGCTGAGAAAGAACATCGGCATCTGCCGCTTTGGAAAAGATGGGGTGACAAGCCTGTTTCAGACCCTGGCGAGGGCGTACCCAATTCCACGCACCGCGCGAAACGGATCAACGCCAAGCTGGGCCTTTACGCGTCGCCGCATTCGGCTGACTTGAAAATCCACCGTACGGCTGCCAACCTTCCTGCCACCCTCGGGCAAGGCAAGCTGTTCCAGGGTTTGCCGCCCCAGCACGACATCGACCATGTCGAAAAACGGGCCAAGCAGGCACAGCTCGGTCTTGTTGAGATCTGCAACCCGGTCAGCGAAATACAGTTTGAACCGTGATTCATCCAGGACAAACGCGCCGCTGTGCCTTTTGCCGCGCAAGGCGAAAGGCCGCTCTCGCCGCAGTAATGCGCGCGTTTTCATGAATATCTCGCTCTCGGGACTTTTCGAACCGATCGACACCGATAAGGTTTCTTTAAGGAGAATTGGAAGGATCGGTAAAGTCTCGGTAACGCGCGCTTGCCTCAGCTTGCGTCGAAATTCGGGCGACCCTGCCGTGATGCGCTCATCCAGAAACACGACGTCAGGCTTTTGCGATGCCACCGCCCGGATGCATCTTTCGACATCCTCGATCGTGACAAGGGTCAGACCGGCTAGCTCCATGGCGCGGTTCAGCCTGCCTATCAGCACGCCACAGGATGTCAGCGCCAAAGCCAGTCCGCGGTTGCCTGGTACCTGCTCAACCGGTTCAAGACCTGCCTTATCCCAAAGCATATCCTGCACCGCGAACCGTTCGGATCGGGTCATCGCCGCCATGGCGGCTCAACGCCTTTCGCAGACGACCGATATGCACATCCACCGTTCTCGTGTCGACGTAGATCTCGCGCCCCCAAACCCGGTCCAGCAATTGTTCACGGCTCCATACACGTCCGGGTTTTTCCATGAATGTCGTCAGAAGGCGAAATTCGGTTGGCCCCAGCTTCACTTCGTGGTCGCCCCGGAACACCTTGTACGTTTCGGCATCCAGCAAGATGTCATCGAAGGTCAGTCTTACGCCGACAGACGCCGGCCTGGACCGCCGCAAATGCGCCTTCACGCGGGCAATCATTTCGACGACCGAGTAAGGCTTGCAAATATAATCGTCCGCCCCCGTCTCAAGGCCGCGCACCCTGTCAACTTCTTCTGAGCGCGCCGAAATCATGATCAACGGTATGGAACGCAACGAGGGCCTCAGCTTTATCCGGCGACAAATCTCGATGCCCGATATGCCCGGCAGCATCCAGTCCAGCAGGATCAGGTCGGGTTCTTCCTCCTCGATCAACAGCAACGCTTCGTTGCCGTCTTCAGCCTTGATCACACGAAAACCTTCGTGTTCGAGGTTATAGGTCAGGATTTCCCTTTGTGCAGGTTCATCCTCGACCACCAGAACGGATGGCTGCATCTCGGACATCAATCTTCACTTTCTTGAAAATCCAGTGACGTTCTATCCTTCTTCGGGCGGTCATCGTCGGGCAACTCACCAGTCACCAGGTAGATGGTCTGCTCGGCAATGCCCGTGGCATGGTCGCCGACGCGCTCGATGTTCTTGGCGACGAAATGCAAATGCATGCCGACCGCGATATTGCGGTGATCTTCCATCATGTGGGTCAGAAGCGACCGGAACAGCGTGTTGTAGATCTGGTCTGCCTCCAGATCCCGCTCGATGATTTCGCCGGCCTTTTCAGTGTCGCGATGGATGTAGGCATCCAGCGAGTCCCGCACCATCGACTCGACAAATTTCGACATGCGGCCCAACGCAGTCAGGGACCCGTTGATTTCGCCGCTTCCGGCCATGGCGATGGTGCGTTTGGCAATGTTCTTGGCATAGTCCCCGCAGCGTTCGAGATGCGACGATATTTCCATCACGGACAAGACCGTACGCAGATCGCCGGCGGTGGGCGAGCGGAGAGCCAGAAGCCTGGCGGCATCTGTCTTTATCGTCAGGTCGAGGTCATCAACGATCTTGTCGCCCTTGCGGACCGCCTCGGCCAACTCGACATCCCTGGTTTTCAACGCCTTGGCCGCGTCGAAAAGCGCCGTTTCAACAAGCCCGCCCATTTTCATGACCGTCGCCTGGATGCTTTCCAGATCGCGGTCAAACGAGGACACGATGTGTTTGTCGTTCATGGTCTTGTCCTTATCCGATCCGGCCGGTGATATAGCTTTCGGTGCGGGTATCGGTGGGGTTGGTGAAAATCTCACTGGTGTCGTTGAACTCGACAAGATTACCCAAGTGGAAGAAGGCGGTTTTCTGACTGACACGCGCCGCCTGCTGCATCGAGTGGGTCACGATAACCACCGAGTAATCCCGGTGCAGCTCGTCGATCAATTCTTCGACCTGCGCGGTGGCGATTGGGTCGAGCGCCGAACACGGCTCATCCATCAACAGCACTTCGGGCTCTGTTGCGATGGCCCGAGCGATGCACAGGCGTTGCTGCTGCCCACCCGAAAGCCCGGTGCCAGGCTCGTCAAGCCGGTCCTTGACCTCGTCCCAGATGGCACCGCGGCGCAGGGATTTCTCTACGATCTCGTCCAACTCCACCTTGGACTTTGCCAAACCGTGAATGCGCGGACCATAAGCGATGTTGTCGTAGATCGACTTGGGAAACGGGTTGGGCTTCTGGAACACCATGCCCACCTGCGCGCGCAACTGGACGGGATCAACCGATTTGTGGTTGATGTCCTGGTCGTCGATCCTGATCTCGCCCGTGACACGGCAAATGTCGATGGTGTCGTTCATGCGATTCAGGCAGCGCAGGAATGTCGATTTGCCACATCCCGACGGCCCGATGAACGCGGTTACGGTCTTGTCCGTGATCTCGATATTCACGTCCTTGATCGCATGAGTATCGCCGTAATAAACATTGACGCCGCGTGCCGTGATCTTGGTGTCGGTCATGTTTGCGTCCCGCTCGATCTTTCGCATGTCGTTCATTTCTCGGTTCCTTTTGTCGGGACATTTACCATTTGCGTTCAAACTTCTGCCGAAGGTAGATCGCGACGGCATTCATCATGACGAGGAACCCGAGCAGGACGAGGATCGCAGCCGAAGTCCGCGAAACAAAGCCACGCTCGGGGCTGTCGGCCCAGATGAAGATCTGGGTGGGCAAGGCGGTCGAGCTGTCGAAAGGGCTGCTCGCGGCCGAGGTGATGAACGCGTTCATCCCAATCAGAAGCAACGGCGCGGTTTCGCCCAGCGCCTGCGCCAGCCCGATGATCGTGCCGGTAAGAATCCCGGGCATCGCCAGCGGAAGCACGTGCTGAAACACGACCTGCTGCTTCGATGCGCCAAGCCCTAGCGCCGCTTCGCGGATCGAAGGTGGCACGGCCTTCAACGCGGCCCGCGTCGCGATGATGATCGTCGGCATCGTCATCAATGCCAATGTCAGGCCGCCAACGAACGGGGCCGATCGTGGCAGGCCGAACCAACCTATGAAAACCGCCAAGGCCAACAGGCCGAACACCACCGAGGGAACGGCAGCAAGGTTGTTGATGTTCACCTCGATAAAGTCGCTCAGCTTGTTCTTCGGGGCGAACTCTTCAAGATAGATCGCAGCGCCGATCCCAAGTGGGAACGAAATGACGAAACAGGTCAACAGGGCCCAGAACGACCCGACGAGGGCCCCCTTGAGCCCCGCCAACTCCGGAAAACGCGAATCGGCATTGGCGAAAAGCCCAAAGTTGAACGGCTTCGAGATCGCACCGTTTTCCGCCAAGGTGTCGAACCAAGCGATTTCATTGTCTTTCACGCGGCGGTTCACTTCCGGTGTCGCACGCTCGATCAGGCCCTTGTTCAGCTGGTCGTAAGGGTCGGACACGGGAACCGTCATGGTGACCGACTGGCCAATCAGCGAAGGATCCGACACCACGCGATCACGCAGTTCGAACTGCGCGCCATTAGACAAAATGCCCTCGACAGCGCGGGCTGTTGCCCGGTCGCTCATATCGACACCGGGCAGCATCTGACCAAGCGATGCCGCCAACGCATCGTCGAAACCACCGCGCGGCAAGCGCTCCTCCGGGATTTCCTCGGGATCGACATAAACCTCAAGCGTCAAATGCGTCTGGGTAAAGGCCTGCCAACCTGTCGACACGAGCGAGGCAACGAGAATGAAGAGCATCAGGAAGGCAATCGAAATTGCCCCAAGGCCGATCCATTGCAGGCGCATCTGCTTGCGGCGGCGGCGCTTGAGCGATGCCGCCACCAATTCTGTTGACGTGGCCTTGCGGGGGCCGGCAGGCGCGTTCGTGATATCTGTCATGTCCTCGGCCTCAATCGTAGGCTTCGCGGTACTTGCGCACGATGCGCAGCGCGAAAATGTTGATGATAAGGGTGACAAGGAACAGCATCATGCCCAAGGCGAAGGCTGCCAGTGTCTTGGGGTTGTCGAAAGAAGTGTCGCCAATCAGCAAGGTCACGATCTGGACCGTAACCGTTGTCACGCTGTCCAGCGGGTTGATCGTCATCTTGGCCATAAGACCGGCCGCCATGACCACGATCATGGTTTCACCGATCGCCCGGCTGACCGCCAGAAGAACACCGCCGACAATACCGGGAAGTGCCGCGGGAAACAGAACCGTCGTCATCATTTCACCACGCGTCGATCCAAGGCCAAGCGCACCATCGCGCATTGCTTGCGGAACGGCAGACAGGGCGTCATCTGCGAAAGATGAAATGAACGGGATCAACATGATGCCCATGACCCCACCGGCGGCCAGCGCGGTGTTCGGGGCGACATCAAGACCCAGGGATTGTCCGAAATTGCGAATGGCCGGTGCGACAACAAGAATGGCGAAGAAGCCATATACGACGGTCGGCACGCCGGCCAGGATCTCAAGCACCGGCTTCACGACAGAGCGCAACCGTTTGGGCGCGAACTCGTTCAGGTAGATTGCCGAGAACAGCCCGACCGGGACTGCCACGATCAAAGCAACGACGGTGATGACAATCGTCCCGAGGATGACAGGAAGCCAACCAAAAGCGCCTTCGGCGGCGATCTGGTCCTCGCGCAGCGGAATTTGCGGCTCCCAGTTCAGGCCAAACAGGAAATCGGCCACCGGCACGCGATCGAAAAAGCGCATGGTCTCGTAAGAAAGGGACACGATGATCCCGACCGTGGTAAAGATCGCAACGGTCGAGCAAAAGATCATCAGCCCCGACACGATACCCTCAACACCCTGACGGGCCCGGAAATCGGCGGCGACCCGGGATCGCGCGAAAGCAAGCAAGCCAAGCGACAAGATGCAAACCGCAACTACCAGCCACCAGTCCGCGCGGTCGTGCAGCATGACAAAACGGTCGGCTGCGGCTATCTTCCAATCTTCCGGCGTTCCGAATACCTGCCCGCGGGAAACCGATTTGATTTCAGCCAGCACAAGCTGAACGCCCCCGGAATCAAGCCCATCCAGAACACCTTCGGGCAAGCTGGCCATGGTGATCCGGTCTATGATCGGACCTTGGAAAACCAGCCACAGCAACGTGAAGGTCAGAACCGGAACAAGGATCAGCAAAGCAGAAAATATCCCGTGATAGGATGTCATCGAGTGCAGCCTGTTGCCTCCGTCACGGATCAGGCGCGCCGCGCGACGGTTGACCACGTATCCAGCGACGACCGCAAGAATGAGCAAGAGAAAGGGGAGTGCTGTCATCGGCCTGTTCTTTCCAAAGAAACACCCGGGGCGCAGTCAAGCGCCCCGGGCAATTGATCCAGGTGCAGATCTTATTCCGGGGCGCTCATCGGCTCACCGTTCAGGACAGCGTCCTGAAGGGCTGCGCGACGATCATCGGCCAGCGCAACCAGGCCACGCTCTGACAGGTAGCCGCCGGCTTCCAGCGCGTCGTCCGACATGTACTCTTCGATGAACTCGTTGAGGTTGGGGATAACGCCGCGGTGCGCGTTCTTGACGTAGAAATACAACGGACGCGACACCGGGTAGGATTTGTCGGCGATCGTGTCGGTCGACGGCTCGACGCCGTTGATCATCACGCCCTTAAGGTTGTCCAGGTTCTCGTAAAGGAACGAGTAGCCAAAGATGCCCATGGCGTTGGAGTCTGCTTCAAGGCGCTGAACGATCAGGTTGTCATTCTCACCGGCTTCGACGAAAGGCCCGTCGGTGCGCATGCGCGAGCAGTTTTCCTTGACCCAGTCACCGTCGAAACCGCCATCCTTGACATAGTCAAGCTCTTCACAACCGGCGTGCATCGCCAGTTCGACAAAGGCATCACGGGTGCCCGAAGTCGGCGGCGGGCCATAGGCCAGGATTTCAACGGCCGGCAGATCGGGGTTGATCTGGTCCCAGGTCGTGTAAGGGTTGTCGGCCCATTCGCCATCGACGGGAACCTGCGCGCCCAGCGCGAGGTAGATTTCCGTCAGGGTCAAGTCCCATGCGAAATCGTTGCTGCGCGAAATGGCCAGCGACAGACCGTCAAAGCCGATCAGGGCTTCGGATACCTCGGTGACGCCATTTTCCTGGCACAGCTGATATTCAGATGCCTTCATCGCGCGCGACGCGCCGGTGATGTCGGGGTGCTGCTCACCGATGCCACCGCAGAAAATCTTCATGCCACCGCCGGTGCCGGTGGATTCGACGATCGGCGAAGGCGCGCCGGTGTTGTTGGCGAACTGCTCGGCGACAGCTTGCGTGTAGGGGAACACGGTCGACGAACCGACGATACGGATTTCGTCACGTGCGGCGGCGGCGGTGGCGGACACGGCGGCGAGCGCCAGTGCCGACACGGAAAGCTTGGTGAAAGACATGGTATCTCCTGTTTCAATTCGGGCCAGAGCAGTCGGCCTCAGACGCGTCGCTAAAGAGATTCTGTGATGCTTATGCAAAAATTATATGACACTTATGTAACAACCGCCGCCTTCGGGCCTCTGCGGATCTTCTTGACCGCGCCTTGCCGGTCGCGCGCCCTGACCTGGGCGGAACGCGACAACAGACCACGCTCATCCGACAAGGCGCAGTCTGACCGTTACATTCACCCGCATGTCGAAGGCACGGCTTGCGCGGATGCGGGCGGCGATGACCCAATGGTGCAAGAATCGCAAGACGCCCACGTGACAAAGTCTCGCTTTTCTTTCGCAATCGCGCCGCGCAACAGACGCCGGCGACTGTCAGAACAACGCAGACTCGGAAAGCGGCTCGACCGACAAGGGCTGCCCCGGTCTGACCACATCCATGTCCTGGGGTATCACGGCAATTCCCATGGCCTGGGCAATGGGCGACAGCGAGGCCGAGGCACCCTGTCCCAGGCGCGCGATGATCGGCCGCCCCAGCGGATCACGGCCGGACCAGGTGACCGGCACATATTCTCGCCGCCCCGTTCTGCGACTGTAGGTAAAGCCAGCCACGGCCGGTAGCCACGCGTCGGTTCCTTCCGTCAGCCCGGCCACACGGTTCAGGGCAGGCCGCGCGATCTGGGAAAGGGTGATGGCGGCGGCATAGGGATTGCCGGGCAGTCCGAAATAGAGCGCCTGCCCAAGCCGGCCCACCGTCAGGGGCTTGCCCGGGCGGATCGCAACCTTGAGCACGTCAAGCTCGGCCGCCTCGGCGCGCAGCGCATCAAGAATGTGATCTTCTTCACCCGCCGATACCCCACCCGAGGAAATTATCACGTCATTCGATTTCGCGGCCAAGCGGATCGCGCCACGGATGCTGCCGGGGTCATCCGGCAGAATACCAAGATCGGCAAGATCAACCCAGGGAAGGCGTGACAACGTCGCGCGCAACAATACGCGGTTTGAATTGTAGATCTGTCCCGGCCCGCGTGGCTGGCCCGGTTCGGCCAGTTCATTTCCGGTCGAGAGGATGGCCACGCGCACACGGGCACGCACGGCAACCGATGCCACACCACACCCCGCCAACAAGGCAAGACGCTGTGGGGTGAGCGCGCGGCCAGCGCCCAGGGCAAGCGCACCCTGCGCCACGTCTTCGCCCCGGCGGCGTATGTTTTGCCCGCATCGTGGGGGCCGCGACACCGTAATCATGTTGCCCGAGCGCGTGACATGCTCCTGCATCACGACGGCATCTGCCCCAAGGGGCACCGGCGCGCCGGTAAAGATACGCGCGACCGACCCTGCTGAAAGAGTCAAGGCTCGCCCATCCCCAGCCGTGATACGTGCCGACACTGGCAGGCGCCACGGGCCATCGCCGGCAAGGTCGGACATGCACAGGGCATAACCATCCATGGCGGAATTGTCGAAAGGCGGCAATGCAGATGCCGCCGTAGTCGAACCTGCTGTCACGCGGCCAACCGCAGCATCAAGCGAAAGCGTTTCGAGCCCCGTTACAGGGCACGCGGCAGTGACCGCGCGCAACCGCGCGGCGTCGACCGACAGGATCGGCCCGGGTTTGCCCGTGGAACAGGCTGCAAGACCGGCCATGTTGCCCCCTTTGAAAAGACCCGCCCCGGTACTGGGGGCGGGTCGACCTTGTTGGATCAAAGCATGATCTCGTGCGATTTGAACGAGATGTTACGCGTCTGCTCTGTCGCGTCCGATATCTTGCGGATATCGCCCCAGCAGTGCTTGTAGTCCGGCAGGACCAACTCGTTCACGCCCGGGTTCACGACATTGCCCTGGCTGCCCGCAGGCGAACCAAAGACCATTGCCACGGTGTTCTGCTTGAGCGTGGGCATCGGATAGGCCATGCCCTGTGTGACACCGTTGTCGTTGATGATCTCAAGCAGATCGCCGGGGTTCAGGCCCAGGTCGACCATGTCATCGGGATGCATCTCGACGAAGGGATGCGGATAGCGGTCCTGGACGAAATCGTTGTCCTGGTCCAGGAACTGGTTCTGCCAGAAGATATTGGCCCGGACGTTGTTGATCCAGAACCGGTGTGCGGCCTGTTCCCGGGCCTTTCCGGGGGCCTGCCAGCCGCGCCAGCCCGCGGCACAGAACAGCGCCTTGCCGTCCTCGCGCCCGTGGCGGGTGAAGACGCCATCGGTATAAAGCCGCGGCGTGCCGACAAGCTGGCCGTCCTCGTAGCCCAAGACAGGCTCTTGCACCCCGTTGTTGCCAGCGGCGCGCAAACGCTCGTACGTCACGTCCGTATGGGCAGAGCCATAGCCGTCCATGAAAGCATCTTCCTCGGTTTCCCAATCATAGCCCTTGAACTGATCGGCATAGGCATCCTCGCCCATCTCGCGCAGAACACGCTCCATGTGCTGGGCGATGCCCGCCGCGATCAGGGCGTCGGGTTTCGAGTTTCCAAACGGGTCCATGTATTTCTCGGACAGCCGCAACCGGCGCTCACCGTTCATCGAGGTAAGGTTCATTTCGTTCGACTCACAGGCGGGCAGGATGACATGGGCGTTCTGCCCGATCTGGCTGTGGATGATATCCACGTCGACCACGAACAGACCACCCGCGTTGATCGCCGATACGATGGCATCGACCACCTGTTCACGTGTGCCACCCGCGGCCATGTCGATCGCGTCTTTCACCATGTCCGAACGCCGCTTGTGCACCCGCTTGAACTCGGAGGCATTCAGCGTGGTCTTGTAATGGTCGCAGGCCCAGATGTGGTGAACGCCGCCCAGACCACGGATGAGAAACTGGTCGATATATTCCGCCGGTCGGCCCACATGGGCTTCGGAGGGACGGAAATACCCTTCCTGGTGGCCGCCCAGACGGCAAACGCCGCCGCCTTCGCGGCCCACATTGCCCGTCGCCAGCGCGATGTTCACCAAGGCGCCGATGGTGCGGTAGTTGTCGTTGCCCCAGATGATGCCCTTCTCATAACAGGTCACGCATTTGCGGCGACTGCCATCATCATGAGGCTGGGCGATCCATTCAGCAGCCTGTCGGATGTCGGCGGCCGGCACGCCGCATATCTCTGCGGCCTCGTCCAACGATGTGCGGCAGGTCTGCATCGCGTAGTCCAGGCTGCCCAGGCCCGCCGGGTGCGCGGCATCCTGTTCCACGGCCTCGCCACCTTGAAAGGTCGACTTGGTGATGAAGTCTGAATCGACCCAGCCCTGATCGACGATGTGGGTCATAAGGGCGTTGAAAAGCGCCATATCGGTGCCTTCCTTGATCGCCAGGTGCAGCACGTTTTCCGGCCCGGCATATTGCTCGGACGATGCAATGGTCAGCGTGCGCCGGGGATCGACCACGATCATCTTCGCACCGTTCTGAAGGCCGGGAACCATATGATTGAGATAGAGGTTTGTCTGCGTCTCCATCGAGTTTGCGCCGACCATGAAAATCGTATCGGTCAGCGTGTAATCTTCGTAGGCATAGTTCAATTCATCCACACCCATGTCGCGCGACGAATGAACCTCCGAGTTATAGGCGGGGCGGTTATGGATTCGGCAATTCTTGATCTTCATGCTGTCGAAGTACAGCTTGCCGGTGCCCCAGGTATTCTCGTAGCCGCCTGCGGAACCGCCGTGGTCGAACATCGACACCACGATGTCATCTTCCGAGCCCTGCATCACGACCTTGGCTGTCACCCGTGCCACCAGATCCAGCGCATCGTCCCACGAGGTGGGCTGCCAGACACCGTTGCGCCAGACCATCGGATCGGACAGGCGCTGTTGCTGTGTGCCAGTCACACGAGAGGGCCGGTTTTCGGCCATCCGCGCGCCGCGGATCGAGCCGAGGCCCGAGTTGACCACGCAATTCGCGTCAGGCTTGACCACCAGGTGCACATCCCGGCCGTTCTGTTTGACGATGTTGTACATCGAAGGCGCGTACCACGCCTCGCTTTCCATGAACTGCTGTTCGCTCAGGTCCACGCCGAACTTGTTTTCGCTCGGCGCCGTGCCGCCCTGCTTGTTCATCGGCCAAGTGTAAGCCTTGTAGCCGCACCCGACGATGCAATAGTGGCAGGAAACGTTGAACTCGTCCGCATCGGCAGGGATGATCGGAAGACGGTCGATTTGTCTTTTGTAAGCCATGTGTCTTTTCCCCTTACAGCACGTTGGACAGGCGGCCGTAGATCAACTCATCGACCCCGTTCGCAAAGATTTCGCCGTCATCGTCCACGCTCAGCTGGAACTGGGCCAGATTGCTGGTGGCATGACCCCAGATCTGCTGGCCGCCGCTTTCGCAATCGAAGCGGGAATGGTGGCCGGGGCAGTTGAGCGTCTTGTCGTCGGCCGAATAGCTCATCATCCACCCCTTGTGCGGGCAGAGCACCGAGAACGCCACGATGTCACCATCCGGCCCGACACCCCCTTCGACCGCCTGCCCAAGCTTGAGCAGGACACCGGGGCTGTCCGGGTCGGGGTAGGAAACGTCGAGCGGTTCGTTCACCTCCAGATCGGCGACATTGGCAAGGCGGTTCGCCGGGTAGTCGACCCTGGCCAGCCCTTGAGCCTGCGCCTTGGCTTGCTCCGGCGTCATGACCGTCGATGCAACGGCACCCGCCGTGGCCATCATGCCGCCCCTCAGAAACTGCCGACGCCCCGCGTCGACCAATCGGTTGCACTTCATTGGCTGAACTCCTCCCTGGCTCATCAAGTGATGGAAAATCGCCAACAGCTTAGCCATCGCAGGCGGGCGCGTGCGATGGGCTCAACGCGTGTGCCGCGCCGCAGCTACGCCTTGTTTTTGAATATAAAATCTTGATGTTCGGAAATCCGAACATGCGGGCCGATCTATCAAGGGCCGGACAGACCGAGTTTTTGCATCTTTTCCCACAGCGTCGTGCGGGCGATGCGCAGCAACCTTGCAGCTTCGCCAATCTGGCCACCTGTCCGGTCCAAGGCCGCGATGATCTGCGCTTTTTCGGCTGCTTCGCGCGCCTCGACGAGAGACATGATTTCATCCGGATCGGCAAGGCGTTCGGGAAACAGGTCGGATGGCTGCAACAGCGGCCCTGTCGCCATGGTCAGGCCACGCAGCAACCGTGCGCGAAGCTCGCGCCCGCCACCCGGCCAGTCATGGGCCCGAACCGCATCTTCGCAAAGCACGCTGATCCCTTCGATGCCCGGTCCGTGCCGCGCTGCCAATTTGCGAAACAATTGTTGCATGAGCCAGATCGCATCATCCGGCCGCGTGTTCAGCGGGGGAATGGGAATCTCGGTTTGTGCCAAACGGTAAAACAGTTCAGACGTGATCCGCCCCTGCGCGATCAGATCTTCCAGATCATTGCCACAGGCCGCGATCAGCCGCCCTTCGAACCGGCCATCCAGCCGCTCCAATAGACGTGATTGCGCTTTTGCGCCCATCTTGCTGACCGCGTTGATGAAAAGCGTGCCTTCGCTCACCACCTCGAACGCGCCATCGGAACCGAACAACGCCATTTCAGCGTCGGCTTCCCGCGCGAGATTCACGGCAACGAATGGCGCCGCAGAGCGGTCGGACAAATCGTGGATGCGACGGGCGACAAGATCCTTGCCGGTCCCCGGCCCTCCACGGATGAGTGCCGCATGACTTTCACCCGCTGCTTTGGCAATCAGCCCCTCGATCTTTCGGGCCGCGGGCGAGACACCCAGCAACGGGGGAAAGTCATCATCGGCAAACGGTTTGTCCCGATCGCTCACCAAAAGGCTGAGCCTTTCAAGAAAAACGGACATGTCAAAGGGCTTGGTGACGTAATCCGCCGCGCCCGATTTGATCAACCGCACCGCTTGACCGATCCCGCCCTGCCCCGTGATGAACAGGAAGGGCGGCGGCGTTCCGGTGCGGACCAGGGTTGAAAACAGCTCTTCGCCTGATCCATCGGGCAGACCGATATCACAGATCACGGCGTCGATGGGTTTTTGCGGTGTTCGGATCGCACCAAGCGCCCGTACCATCTGCTTCAGCCAAAGAACCTGCGCGCCTTCCAGCTCCAGCCGCTGCAGCAGCGACCCACCCATGATCTCGTCATCTTCGACAAGTACGATGTGCCTATTCCTGAGCATTTGCAGCCTCTCGCACTATCGGCAAGCCGACGGTGATACGGGTCACGCCATTCTCATGGGCATGCGCGATCCAGCCGCCAAGGCCTTTTACAAGCTCGCGCACCAGGCGCAGCCCGACGCCCCCACCTGGCAACAGAGGGCCATCATCAAGCAATCGGTCCAGCGCGGATTGCGGCATGTCCGGCCCGGTATTCGTGACTTGCAGGGTCAGCTGCTCAACACCTGAACGGGCGCGCAACCCGACGCGCCCGGATTGACCGGAGGCGGCGCAGGCGTTCAGCAAGAGGTTCAGCACGATCTGTCGCACCGGCCCGGCGGGCATCTTGCACTCAGCCCCCCCTGTCAGGTCAACGGACCACTCAAGATCAAGCCCATGGCGTGACACCTCGGGCTGGATCAAAAGCTTCAGATCCTCGAAATCATCCGGCCCCAGGTCACGGTCTGTAGTGTCGATCCGGTTCTGGTCGAGTGTCACGCGCGTCACATCGCGCAGATGGCGCAGGCCCCGTTCCACAAGGTCGGCAGACCGCCGCACCACATCTGGCCGATCCGCGAAAGCGCGGATGGTGTCCGTTGCGTTCAACAGCCCGCCCAACGGGTTGTTGATCTCGTGCGCCAGCGACGAAGACAATCGACCCAGGGCCACGAACCGCTCGCGCTCGGCCAGGCGCCGCTCGGCCTCGGCCTTGGCGGCCACGGCATCGACCATCGAATTATAGGTATGCGCCAGTCTGGCCAGTTCACCATCGCCCCGCGGGATTTCCGCGATCGGTATCTGATGCGGCTCGCCCTGTGTCTCGGTCATCTGTCGTGCCAGCGTCGTGACGGGGCGAAGCATGGTTCTCATGGCCACAAATCCCGCCAGCGACAGCAGACCGATGGCAACCGCATTGCCAAAGATAAGGATAAGAACGGCCCGGCGTCGCTCGGTCAGCAGGTCGGATACATCCAGTTCGGTTGCGATCTGCCCCACCATGCGCCCCTGGTAGATCAAGGGCGCCAGTAGGCTGAGAACGGGGCGCGACCCGTCCACCGACAGGTTCTCAAGCGCCACGGCATCACCTGCAAGTTCGGCGATATCGCTGTCCATGGGTACCCGTCGGGGGTCGGTCGCGGCCAGCACCCGGCCGCGGTCATCCGCCACGGCGGTCAATATCATCCGCCGCCCCTCGCCACCCTGCGCCGCCCGGTCGAGCGTGTCGTATACTTCCCACACGTCATGCCGCAGCACGAGCGGCCCGAGGGCAACCGACAACCCCTCGACATGCATCTGCGCCAATTCCTGAATCCGCGCGTCCTGAACCCGGGCCAACGACCGCAATACCTGATGAGATGCCACCGCGCCCACAAGGATCATCATTGCCGCAGCGAGAAGCGGCAGTTTGATCGACAAAGGCATCGGGGCGAACGGCTTCATGCGCTATTCCTCCAGATCGCGCATACGGTCTGCGATCCCGTCGAACAGGTCGGGCGTCGCGCGCTGAAACCCGTCAAGTTGCAGCGACGCAAGCGCACGCCGGCCTTCCTCGGTCGCTTCCAGCCCCATCAAGGCCCGTTGCAGGCCCTGAACCGGCTCGGCCCCGACACTGTCACGCCGCGCACAGACCGGCGGGAAACCCAGCCATTCCGACCGGGCAATCACCTGCGTCCGCGCGGTCAGGTCTGGCTCGATCTCGGCAAGCGCCTCCCACACGTACCCGTCGACGCTGCCCGACCGAACAAGGCCATCCGCCACGGCGCGCACCACGTTGCGATGCCCAAAGGTAAAGATCGACCTGCTGAAAAAGGTTTCGGCCCGTTCGCCCATGCGCCGCAGGTCGGTTGCGGTGACAAGATAGCCCGAGTTCGAATCCGGGTCGGAAAAGGCATGCGTTCCACCGCGCAGGTCGGCCAAACCCGCAGCCGGGTCTTCGGCCGCAACAATCAGGTAGGATTGGTATCGCGGGCCGCCCCGCCAAACCGGCACGGCGACAAGATCCAGAAGGTCGGCATGTTGCAGAAAGGGATATCCGCAAAGCCAGGCCGCATCGACGCCGCGCTCCAGCAGCAGTCCGGTGATTTCCTGGTAGGTGCGCCGTTGCACCAGCTCGATCTCGCGCCCCATCCCGCGCGATAACACGCGGCGCAAACCGTCGATCACGACGGCGTCGTTGTCCAGAAACACCGGCGTCAGCCCAAGACGAAACACCGGCTGCGCCCGTGCCTGCCCCATGACCAACGCGGCAATCCCTGCCTGGACCAGAGTGCGCCGCTTGATGAGATGTTCCATGATCCCTGGCCCTCCCCTGGCCACGATCCAGACCGTCCGCGAAAATCAAATGGCTGATTGATTGCCCCGCGCGGTCAATTGGGCACTGCCTTGCTTGCGTTCGGAGTAGCGATCGACAAGGTACTCGGCTCGGTCACGGGTCAGCAGCGTGAATTTCACCAGTTCCTCCATCACATCGACGATGCGGTCGTAATAGGCCGACGGCTTCATGCGGCCGGCCTCGTCAAATTCCTGGTATGCCCGTGCGACAGACGATTGGTTTGGGATGGTCAGCATCCGCATCCAGCGCCCGAGGATGCGCATCTGGTTGACGGCATTGAAGCTTTGAGAGCCACCCGAAACCTGCATTACCGCCAGGGTCTTGCCCTGCGTCGGGCGCACGGCACCCTCGGTCAGCGGTATCCAGTCAACCTGCGTCTTCATCAACCCGGTCATGGCACCGTGCCTTTCGGGGCTTGACCAGACCATGCCCTCGCACCACGCCACCAGGTCGCGCAGCTCGCGCACCTTCGGATGCGTGGCATCCACCCCGTCATCGACCAGCGGCAGCCCGGACGGTTTGAAAAACCGGACATCGGCCCCGAACCTTGCCAGGATGCGCCCGGCCTCTTCGGCCGACAGCCGGCTGAATGACCGGGGCCTGAGCGACCCGTAAAGGATAAGGATCCGGGGTGGATGCGGGGCAATAGCGGGCGACAACAGGCGGTCCCGGTCGATCTCGGCAAAGCGCGCCTCGTCAATTTGCGGGGTGGACAGGTTGGTCAGTGTATCAGTCAATTCAGTTTCCTTGTTTGTTCATGGCTGGCGAACCGGGACAGGGTCAGCCACTGGACAGGCGCCAACATTCATGCCGGAAAGCGCGCCCGGGTGCGGTTGGCGAACCACACAAGCGAAAGCATCACCGGCACCTCCACCAGAACGCCGACGACCGTTGCCAAGGCCGCACCGGAGTTCAGGCCGAACAGGCCGATTGCCACTGCCACCGCGAGTTCAAAGAAATTCGACGTGCCGATAAGGGCACAGGGGGCCGCAACCTTGTGCGGAACGCGCCACGCCCACGCCCAGGCATATGCAATGGCAAAGATCCCGTAAGACTGGATCAGGATCGGTGTGGCCAGCAGAACGATCAGGAACGGGTTTTCCAGGATGACACCGCCCTGGAATCCGAACAGCAGCACCACGGTCAACAGCAACCCCAGAACCGAAGCAGGCTTGACCCGCGCGGTGAAGGCCGTCACGGCCGCCTCGCCCCCCTGCCGGATCAGCCGCGCACGGGTTATGACGCCTGCCGCCAGTGGCAGCACGACATAAAGACCCACGGAAAGCACCAGCGTTTCCCACGGAACGGTGATGTCAGTCACGCCCAGCAGCAATGCGACGATGGGCGCAAAGGCAAAGACCATGATCACATCGTTCAACGACACCTGCACCAGCGTGTAATTCGGGTCACCCTTCGTCAGTTGCGACCAGACGAACACCATCGCCGTGCAGGGTGCGGCGCCCAGCAGGATCAACCCCGCGATGTATTGGCCCGCGTCATCCGGGTCGATCAACCCGGCAAAGACATGTTCGAAGAACAAAACGCCAAGGGCCGCCATGGTGAAGGGCTTGATCAGCCAATTCACGATAACGGTGATGACAAGGCCCCTTGGCCGCTGCCCCACCCCTTTCAATGCGCCAAGGTCCACCGCGACCATCATCGGATAGACCATGGCCCAGATCAGCACGGCCACGACCAGGTTCACCGACGCGTATTCAAGCGCGGCAAGAGCCCCGAACAACCCCGGCAGCAGGGTTGCCAGCACGATCCCCGCGACGATGCACAGGAGAACCCAGATGGAAAGATAGCGTTCGAAAAGTGACATGGATCATCTTTCAGCTGCGGACGGGGGCACACAGCACATGTTTTCGCGGTGGGCCACGTCCAGTTCGTCGATCAATGACGACAGGGGCAAAAGGGCACCGGGGCTGAGCGAATAACAGACCCGGGGTGGATCAATCTGCCCTTCGATCACGCCCGCGTCCTTGAGGATGCGCAGATGCTCGGACACCGTGGATTGCGCCAATCCGATCACATCGACTATGTCGCCACCGATGCAGCCCGGCGTGCGCGCCACCAGCCGTAGGATCCGCAACCGCGCCGGGTGCCCCAAGGCCTTGGCCACGGCTGCCATCTTCTTGTCCGCCTGATCCTCTTCGGTGTCTTTCATTCGGAGCCTCTCGCCATATCGAATATCGTCGTTTGACGATATGTATGATCAGATCCAGGTTCAAGCCTGTTTTGCGTAAGGGCATTTCTGACCCTACCTTGCCCTGGACCCCCTGTGGTGTGCCTGTTTATTAACCCTTTCACCTCCAAGCATCATTATTTGCGTCAACAATGTTGGCATTCTCGGCAACACCGGCTAAAGGCACGGTCAGCGAACATGGAGTCGGGTGAAATTCCCGGCTGGCTCCTCCGGCCGCCTATCCGCCGGATAACCCATCAGCAGATGACATCAACAAGACCGCACGCTTTCGCTGGCGGCCTATGGATACCGAACTGTTCATGATCTCTCTTTCTCAATATCGGCGTCAATGGACGCACAACATTCGTGGCGACCTGCTCGCGGGGTTGGTGGTGGCTCTTGCCCTCATTCCCGAGGCGATTGCCTTTTCCATCATTGCGGGGGTGGACCCCAAGGTAGGGCTTTATGCCTCTTTCTCTATCGCGGTGATCGTCGCGATCACGGGTGGACGGCCGGGCATGATTTCGGCGGCCACGGCGGCGACAGCCGTCTTGATGGTTACGCTGGTGCGCGATCACGGGCTGGAATATCTGCTGGCGGCAACGGTGCTGGCCGGCCTGCTGCAAATCGGCGCGGGCCTGCTTGGGCTGGGCTATGTCATGCGGTTCGTTTCAAAATCGGTGATGACCGGCTTTGTAAACGCCCTGGCCATCCTGATCTTCATGGCGCAGCTACCCGAGCTTGATCCGTCGAAGGTGCCCATGCTGACCTACGCGCTGGTCGCGGGCGGCCTGGCGATCATCTATCTTTTCCCACGCCTTACCAAGGCGGTGCCATCTCCGCTGGTCACGATCGTCGTGCTGACGGTGCTGACCGTTTTCATGGGGTGGGACGTGCGTACAGTGGGCGATATGGGCCAGTTGCCCGATACGCTCCCGGTATTCCTGATCCCCGACATCCCGTTGAATTTCGAAACGCTGGCGATCATTTTTCCCTACTCCGTGGCGGTCGCCGTGGTGGGCCTGCTGGAAAGCCTGATGACCCAGCAGATCGTTGACGACCTGACCGATACAACCTCGGACAGAAACCAGGAATGCGTCGGCCAAGGCATCGCGAATACCGCGACCGGCTTTATCGGTGGCATGGCGGGCTGCGCGATGATCGGCCAGTCCATCATCAACGTGAAATCCGGTGGCCGTGGACGCCTGTCTTCGCTTGCCGCGGGCGTCTACCTTCTGATCATGGTTGTGGCACTGGGCGATATCGTGGCAATGATCCCGATGGCTGCGCTGGTTGCCATCATGATCATGGTTTCCATCGGCACGTTCTCCTGGTCGTCCATCAAGAACCTGCGCGAGCACCCGAAATCCTCGTCAATCGTGATGCTGGCAACGGTGTTTTTCGTGGTCTACACCCACAACCTCGCCATCGGCGTTCTGGTCGGCGTTCTGCTGTCGGGCATCTTCTTTGCCTGGAAGATTGCGCAGCTTTTCCGCGTCCGCTCGGAGATCACGCCATCGGGCAGCCACCGCACCTATATCATCGAGGGGCAGTTGTTCTTTGCCTCCTCCGAGGATTTCATGAAGGCATTCGACTTCAAGGAAGCGCCGGAAAAGGTCACGATCGATGTCAGCCGCGCCCATATCTGGGATATTTCGTCTGTTGCGGCCCTTGATATGGCCGTGCTCAAATTCCGTCGTGAAGGCGCCGAGGTCGAGATTATCGGGCTCAATGAAGCCTCGGAAACCATCGTTGACAGGCTTGCCATCCATGACAAGCCCGGCGCGATGGATCAATTGATGGGCCACTGAGGGAGGACCGGACATGACAACTGACACACTTATCGCCCTTGTCGATGGCTCTGGCTATTCGGAAAGCGTGTGCCACCACGCGGCCTGGATCGCGCAAAAAAACAAGTGGAAGGTCAAGCTTTACCACGTCATGGGGCGCCGCGATGCCGGAGAGGCACAGGATCTGTCCGGGGCGATCCGGCTGGGCGCGCGCAGCGAACTGCTTGAACAACTGTCCGAGCTGGATGCCGAGCGTTCGAAACTGGCCCATGCGCATGGGCGCGCGATTCTTGACGACGCAAAGGCGCTGATCAGGGGTGACGGCGATATCGAGGTGGAAACCCGCCTGCGGCAGGGCGACCTTGTCGAAACGGTGACCGCCAAAGAGGAAAACGGCGACATGATCGTCATCGGCAAACGGGGCGAGGCCGCGGGCCTTGCCTCGGAACACCTGGGGTCAAACCTCGAACGGATCGTGCGTGCCAGCCACAAGCCGGTTTTCATCGCCAATCGGGCTTTCAAGCCGATTCAAAAGGTGCTGGTTGCCTTTGACGGCGCGGCTTCATCGCTCAAGGCGGTTGACTTCATCGCACGCAGCCCCCTTTTCGCAGGGCTGAAGGTTGCGCTGGTCTTTGCGGGCAAGGAAACAGCCGAGATCACGAAATCGCTGGAAAACGCCGTATCGACCCTAAAGGCCGGCGGGATCGAGGCGGAAACGATGGTGCAAAGCGGCGAGCCCGAAAAAGTTCTGTCGCAACTGACAGCCAAGGACGGTCACGAACTGCTGGTAATGGGCGCCTATGGGCACAGCCGCATCAGATCGCTGCTTATCGGGTCGACCACGACAGAAATGATCCGGTCCTGCCGCGTTCCCGTTCTGATCATGCGATAGGCAAGAAACCTCAAACGTCCATTGGTTTGCGCATCGCCCCTCGCCCACATGCGGGTGGGGCGATGTCTGTTTCGGCAGTCGGTATCGTGCAAGGGCGGGTATTGGTGATCACACGGCCAACCGTCGCACCAGACCGCGTGGAAAAGGGCATTGCCGCCATCGCTCCCGGGGTTCGAGCAACCCACGCGCAAAACAGACCGGCCGCTTCCGCTCAGCCGCTGCGCCTTGCAAGCACCCCGGCCTCGGTCACGATAAGGTCGAGCGGTATGTCATGGGGCTGCGGATAGATCGTTTTCAGCCGTGCGTCGGCCAGCGCGATGCCGATGGCAAGGGGCCGTGCTCTCAGCGCTGCCAGCGTCCGGTCGAAATACCCGCCGCCCCAGCCGAGCCGATAACAATCGCCATCCCAGCCCAGACAAGGGGCCAGCGTCACATCGGGTGTCAACTCCTGTGCATCGTGTGGCGGCACCGGAATATTCCAGTCGCCGCGCACCATTTTCGTACCCGGCGCCCAGCGGCGAAACACCAGCGGGGCGGCGCGGGTTTCGACCACCGGCAGGGCGATTGTCACGCCTGCCTCGTGCAGCTTTTCCAGCAACGGGCGCAGGTCAGGCTCTCCCTTGATCGGCCAATAGCCAGCCAGGATTGTGCCGTGCCCCGTATTGCACGCCGACAGGGCTTGCTCCAGGTGGTCGGCAATGGCGCGGCTGGCGCGTGCGCGCCCTTCCTGGCCAAGCGCCTTTCGCAGGTCGGCCAAACGTGCTCTTTCGGCCCGGCGCCAGCGGGCAACATCGCGCGCCTGTTCCGGGTCCCTGGCCAGCGGGTCGAAATAGGCCGGATCGATCTCGGCCGCCAGGCAGGGCGGCGAGGCGTATGTGCGCCGGCCCTTCATCGGCGCATCCCGAGCAGAAAGGGCAAACATGCACCCGGCTTGCCCAGCGCAAGCCCGATCTTATAGGCAAGTGCGTCCAATTCGGGTGCCGCCAGGCAATTTGCGGCAAGAACCCGCGCCCGGATGTGTTCGATCCAAGCAGATGTCGGCGTATCGGTCGCGGCTTGTTTCATTAACGATCCCCCGGCGTGGCGTCTTGAACAACATCCAGCGCGTTGTCATCTTTCAAGTATGTCCTGTCGATCACATTGCCTTCCGGCAAGCAAATTGGCATTTCAATTGCCAAATAAATTTCACCGACATTCAGTGCAAATTCCAAATCAGGAGCGCAACCATGCGTCTCACCTATTTCACCGACTACGGCATGCGCGTATTGATGCGCATGGCTGGAGAGCCTGAGCGGCCCTTCACCACGGCAGAGCTTGCCTCGGAATTCACGGTTTCGCGCAATCACTTGGCCAAGGTGATATCCGCGCTCGCAGCGGCCGAGCTTTTGGTCACCCGGCGCGGTGGTGGCGGTGGTTCGATGTTGGCCCGCGCGCCCGAAGATGTGCGCCTGGGCGACGTGGTGGCCGCGCTTGAGGAGGGCCAAGCGCTGGTCGAATGTTTTGCGGCTGGCGGGCACTCGTGTACCTTGGCGCCCCGTTGCCGCCTGAAAGCCCGGTTGGCCCATGCCCAAGCGGCCTTTATCGACGACCTGAACACCAGCACGCTTGCCGACTGCGTTTATCGCCCCCAGAACGCATGACCGGCCCCTTGGGGGACCATTGGACACATCGTTCAACGCACAGGTACGGGCATTACGTCGGCGGCGAACATCGTGAAATACGGGTGTCCGCCGCGTTATTGAGTCAAGCAGATCATTGGCCTGACCGGCCGTGCGACATTACCAGATCTGATCCGGTGACAGTGGCGTTGCTGTCATGTTCAAGGCATTCAATGCGCTGAGCCTGGCATGGGCCGCATCCGCCAGCGCCCTGCACTCGGCCAACGCGCCGGCGAAACGGGCATGGCTGAACTCGGTTAGCACCTGCGACGCAAGCGCCTGTTCATTCGCATCCAACAACAGCGATGCCGCACGTAACACATCGGGCACTTCGGCATTTGTACGCGCCTCGATGGCCCGCCAATGCGTCCAGACTTCGGCCAGGATCGGGTCGGGTTTCTGAAAGGCCAGGTGCATCAGGCGCTTGAATTCGTGAAAGGCAGAAATGCCGCTCTCGATTCCCTGGGGAACTAGGGATACCGTATCCGGGTCCTTGTCCTTCTTGCGGCAATCAAGAAAGCGGTGGCTTTCGCCAGTTGTCAGATAGCGATGCTGCTGCCATGCGGGCGGCACCGAAGACTGGCCCAGAAAGACCGGCATCAGTGGCGCCGTGACCGGGCCGACGGCCGCGTGCCACATCATGCGCAGCGCGTCATGCGCGGGGTGGGTCAGGGGCACGACCTGCCCGTATCCGGCGGTATCACCCGTCAGACGGTCGGTGCTGATTGACCAGAACACATCTTCAAGCGCGATCTTGCCGGGTCGCTGGGCGCGTTTGCGCATCTCATCCTCGATCCACGCCACGCCATCCCAGCGGTGCTTTCCATCGCCATAGATATGGTTGACGTGAAACGGCCCGTCTTCCGGCGACCACCAGCCCATTTCGCGGGCGGTGTCAAAAAAATGTGCTGGAAAAAGGAAATCCTCGTTCGGCGCCTCCGGGATCTCGCCGATATATCCGGGGCGCGAAGCGCGAATATCATCCGGGCCCAGCCGTTCGGCGCACCACAGCCCGCGACCGCCGGCAAATTCGATTACCACCCATGCCTCGTCGGGGTCGGCGATCATGTGGGAATTGCCACCATATGTGGAATAGCCATGTTCCGCGATCAGACGACCGATCAATTCTACGCCTTCGCGGGCACTGTGGGCCCGCTCCACGACGAGACGTGCCAGGTCGGAATAGTTCGGACCACTCTGGTCTTTCGGTGTCATCGCGATCACATCGTCCCGCGAGGTGGACCAGATGTCGCGCACCGCAACCCCACATTCATTCAACCCGCCATTGGTCAGCGGTGCAGGCACACCAAGGTAGTAGCTGTAGTTCACGCGCATGTTGCGCAACGTTTGCGGCGCCTGCGGAATCTCGCTGAGATGGCCGGGCATATCCGCCTGCGGGGTCACGCCAACGGTGACGGTCGATCCGTCGCGATGGATTGCGCGCGGGTTGATTTCAAGCCAGTGGCTGCTGGGCTCATCGCCATAGCCGGCCATGTAGGCGACCCCGTCCGCAGTCAGGTTACGCCCAATATATATACCGTAGCTCATTCTTTTTCTCTTTACGTGATGTCCGCAGTTATTGACCGAGCGGGAAATGACAGGCGTGGCGCCGGCCATCCGCCATGGTCACATGAGGTGGTTTTTCGGCCCGGCAGCGATCTTGCGCATAAGGGCAGCGCGTTGCGAAATCACAGCCTTTCGGACGATTGAGAAGGCTGGGAACCTCGCCGGAAATCGATACATGCACCCGGCGGCGGTCAGGGTCGGGTTGCGGCACCCCTTCGACCAGGGCCTGCGTGTAGGGATGCACCGGGCGGTTGAACACCTCGGCTGTTCTGCCCTCCTCGACGATACGGCCAAGATACATGATCGCCAGCCGATCGGCGATATGGCGCACCACGGGCAGGTTGTGCGTGATCACCAGATAGCCCAACCCGTGTTCGGCTTGCAGGTCGGTCATCAGGTTCAGAATCTCTCCCTGCACCGACACATCGAGCCCAGCAGTAGGTTCGTCCGCGATGATCAGCTTGGGGTTCAGCGCCAGCGCGCGGGCCACGCCGACACGCCGGGCCTGACCGCCAGACAGTTCGTGCGGATAGCGCGACAGGAAGGGTTTGGGCAACCGCACCATGTCGGCCAGCCGCTCTGCCTCGTCATCCAAGTTTACCCCGGAAATGCCATGAATCTGGAACGGTTCGGTAATCAGGGCACGCACCGACTTGCGCGGGGAAAGCGACCCGACCGGATCCTGGAACATCATTGCCATGTCACGGCGCAACGGTTTGAACCGGCCTTCCGGCATGTTGCGAATTTCCCGCCCCTCGAATTTCACGCTGCCGCTCCGTGCGGGGACGAGGTTCAGCACCGTGCGGCCCAGCGTCGTCTTGCCCGAGCCGCTTTCACCAACCAGCCCCACGGTTTCGCCAGGAGCAACCGACAGGCTGACATCCAGCACCGCGTCCACATGCCGTTGGGTGATGCCTTTCAGCCGCGCGCGCAGGGGGCCGACGGTTTCGAACTGCACGTTCAGGTCGGATACCTCCAGCAGCGGATCGTCGCGCTTGACGCGCGCGGGTTTGCGGGCACCGGCCTCTCCCTTTCCCACGGTCATGACATCCAGTGGCGGCGGCCAGTCAGGATCGTGGTGCGGCCCATCCAGCAGGTGACAGCGCGCCAGGCTCATCTCGCCGCGGGTTATGGTGGGGGGCGTCTGTTGGCGACAGATCGGCATGGCCCGCTGGCAGCGCGATGCATAGATACAGCCCGAAAGCGGTTTCGTGAGGTCGGGGATATCACCGGGTATGACGGGCAGCTTGCGCGAAACATCGTCGATCCGGGCCGGATCGCATTCCAGCAGGGCCCGGGTATAGGGGTGCTGCGCGTTGTGGAAAATCTCGTGCACCTCGCCCGCCTCGATAACCTCGCCCGCGTACATGACAACGACATCGTCGCACAGCTCGGCGATGAGCCCGAGATTGTGCGAAACCACGACCACCGTGGCATCAAGCTCTTTCTGAAGGTCCTGCAACAGGTGGATGATCTGCGCCTCCATCGTCACGTCCAGCGCGGTGGTCGGCTCATCCGCCAGCAAAAGCTGCGGCCCGGTTAGCAGCGCCATGGCAATACCGGCACGCTGGCGCATCCCGCCCGAAAAGTGGTGCGGATACTGGTCGATCCGCTTGTCGGGGTCGGGGATGCCGACCTTGCCCAGCATTTCAACAGCCATACGACGTTTCTCGACGGTCGTCACATTGGGCCGCCGATAGAGAATGTCGCGCATCTGCCGGCCATAGGTCAGCACCGGAATTTGGCTGGTCATCGGATCCTGGAACACCACCGATATTTCTTCGCCGCGCGTGGCGCGCAGCTGCGCCTCGCTTGCGTGCAGCAGGTCACGGTCGCCAAAGCGAACTTCACCGCTCGTCACCTCGGCGTTCTTGGCCAGAAGACCGAGTAGCGCCCAAAGAACCGTTGATTTTCCCGATCCGCTTTCACCCACGATACCGATGATCCGGTTCTTGCGGATCGGAAAGGAAATATCGCGCAGCGCCTTCACCCGGCCGCGGGGCGTGCGGAAGTCGACCGACAGGTTTCGAACGTCCAACAGCGTGTCGGGGGCATGTGTTGCATCCTTCGGCATGTCAGCGTCCTTTCCCCATGCGTGGATCGAAAATATCGCGCAGCGCCTCGCCGAGAAAGGTAAAGCCCAGCGTGGTCAGGATCAGCGGAATTCCCCCGGCGATGACCATCCAGGGCGCATCGCGGATCACCAGGTAGCCCTCGTTCAGGATCGTTCCCCAGCTTGCGGTGGGCGGCAAAACGCCAAGCCCCAGGAAGCTAAGCCCGGCTTCGACCGTAACGACAACCGGCACGTCCATCGCCGCCAGGATCAGCAGCGGGCCAACAACATTGGGCATGACATGGTGCAGCAAGATGCGTGCCATGCTGGCGCCCAACGACCGCTCAGCGAGAATGAAATCGGTGTTTTTCAGCGTCAGCGTGGCGGTGCGTGCCACGCGCGCATATTGGGGAATGGACGTGATGATAACGATGGCCAGCACCATGCCAAGGCTCGGCCCGGTCAGCGCCACCATGGCCAGCGCCAGGACGATGGTCGGAAACGAGCGGACAGTGTCAAAGGCCAAAAGCAGCAGATTGTCCAGCCAGCGCGGCCCGAACCCGGCAATCATGCCCAGGATCAGCCCCACGACCAGCGCAACGGATACGCCGATCGCCGCGATTTTCAGGGCCACGCGCCCCCCATACAAGATGCGCGACAGCGTATCGCGGCCCAATTGGTCAGTGCCTGCCAAATGATCCCATGTCGGGCCAGACAGGCGCGCCGGCACGTCCAGCGCGTTCGGGTCATAGGGCGCAAGCCAAGGCGCAAATATGGCGCTGGCAAAGAACAGGGTAACAAGGATCAGCCCGGTCACTCCCTGCCAATTGGTCAGGAACATGCGCAGCTTTTCGCGGCGCTCGCGCGCGGCGGATTCACGGATATCGGCATCTGTGACATGGTCGGGAAGTCCCGATGCATCGACTGCCGGTTCACCGGTTTCGGATTCAGAGGGATTCTCGGACACGGGGATCAAACCAGGCTATGAGGATGTCAGATATCAGGACGACAAGGATATAGAGGCCAGTGGCCACCAGAACCGCGCCCTGTACGATCGGGAAGTTGCGCGCCGTTACGGCGTCGAAAATCAGTTTGCCGATACCGGGGCGGGCAAAGATGATCTCGGCAAATACGGTCGACGAGATCATGCCCCCAAACCCCATGCCGATCAGCGTGATGGTCGGAAGGATGGCAACGCGCAGCGCGTAACCGAATATCACCCGCCTTGGCCGAAGGCCGAAGGCCCGGGCGGACCGGATATAGTTCTCGCCCATCACTTCGAGCATCGAAGCCCGCACCATGCGCGCAAGATATCCAACCCAGCTCAACCCGATGGCAAAAGCCGGAAGGATCAGGTGGCTGACCTGGTCGCCAAGATCGCCAGGCTCGCCCGCGCCAATGGCTGGAAGCCAGCGCAGATGCACGGCGAATATCAACAGCGCCCAGATCGACACGAGGAACGACGGAACCGCAATGGTGCCCACTGAAAACACCCCGGTGATGCGGTCGAGCCAGCTGTTGGGTTTGACCGCCGCAAGGCAGCCCAGCGGAATACCCAGCAACATGGCCCAGCCCATACCCGTACCGACAAGCGCAAGGGTAAAGCCGATCCGCTCCATGATGATCGCGGTGACCGGCCGATCAGAGAACACGTCAAGCCCAAGGTCGCCTGTCGCCGCGTTGGCGACATAGATCATGAATTGCCGCCAGACCGGTTCATCCAGGTGCATTTTCTCGGCATAGCGTGCGATGGCCTCGGGCGTGGCGCGCGGCCCAAGTGCGATCGTCGCCGGGTCACCGGGAATGAGATGCAGCAACGAAAACAGGACAAGTACGACGAGGCAGACCACCACCGCAGAGAGGCCGAGCCGTTTCGTGAGATAGTATAGCAAGGGTGCCTTCCTCCTTTGCAGCGCCGCATCGAGGACCGGACCGTTTGCATATCAAGCGAAACGGTCCGGCCGGTTTGCGCACAGGCGGTTTTATGCCTTGGTAAAGCGCCGGTAGTTCAGTTCGCCGGACGGCGCGGCATTCACGCCGATTTCGGTGCTGTGAACAAAGGCTTCCGGTTCATGGTTGATCCAGACATAAGCGCCGGTGTTTTCCATGATTTCCTGCATGCGCACGTAGATGTCGTGGCGCTTCTGGGGATCGGTTTCATTGATGCCCTCTTCATACAGGCGGTCGTACTCCTCGTCCGTCCAGCGCTCCCAGTTCCAGACGCCGACCTGGTCTGACGTGAACCACTGGGTCGCTTCATAAGGGTCGGGCGTGGTGCCGAACCGCATAAGCCAAAGCTCCAGGTCCTGCCATGTGTCGCCCTTGCTTTCCTGTCCCATTTCCCAGAAGGGCCCGCTGTCCAGCGGCAGCACCTTCACGGTGATCCCCACCTGCATCAGGTTGGCCTGGATGATCTGTGCGGCCAGCATGCGCTCTTGGTTGTTCAGCGTGCGCAGGGTCAATTGCAGCCCCGACACCCCCGCCTCGGCCAGCAGGTCGCGGGCCTTGGCCGGGTCATAGCCGTAGCCCGCGCTGTCGCGCTGTCCGGTCAGGCCCGGGCAGATGATGCCGTGAGATTTCGCCGTGGTGCCGGAATAGGCGCCTTGCAGGATCGTATCAACATCCACGGCATGCTGGATCGCCTTGCGCACACGGATGTCCTGCAGCTTGGGATGTTCGGTATTCATGCCCATCCACATGTACTGCAGTTCACCCGCCACGGCGATTGCCGTGCCATCGGGCATGTTCTTGGTGTACCGGGCTAGCGTGTCGGCGCCAACCTCGGTGCAATCCAGTTCGCCGGCTTCAAAGGCAAGTTCGGCCGCCTTCACCTCGGTGATGACATTGCATTCCACCCGGTCGAACGCCGGTTTCGGCCCTGTCCATTCGGGGTTGGCGGTGAAAACCGCGCGCTGGCCTGGCGTCGCCTCGTAGGTGTAGGGGCCGCAGACCGCCGGAAACTGCGTGGTGAACCGATCACCCACATCGGCCATGGCCTTTTCGCTCAACACCGCGCCCGGACCGTGGCAAAGAGTGATCATGATGAAGGGCGCAAACGGCTTGCCAAGAACAATCGTCCCGGTGCGATCGCCCGTCACCTCGACATGGTCCAGCGCCTCGAAATACCCCGACCAGTCGCTGTCTTTCATCCGTTCATAGGAAAACTTGACATCCGAGGCCAAAACCGGGCCATAGCCGTTCGACCACACCAGCCCCTCGGCCAGTTCGAAATCGATATGGGTTGCGTCGCGCTGTTCCAGCTTGGTCACGAAATAGCTCGGCTCCCAGGTGAAGGTCTCACCATCCCGCGCGTATTGCGCTAGAAATGGAAGGCATTGCTTCTGCGCCTCGATCTCGGTGCCGCCGGTCATGAACCCCGGGTCAAGCACGTCGTTGTCGCCGTCGATCCGAAGGCGCAGCGTGCCACCCGTCTGGGCGAAAGCCGCAGTTGTCCAACCCGGGGTCAGCCCCAGGGCACCCAGTGCGGCGGTCGTGCCGAGAAAGCCTCGGCGGCTTAGTCCTGTCTGTTTCATGATTCTCTCCTCTGTGGATGTTTCCTGACCGCGGCATTGCTTGGCGATGGCATCGGTCAAACTTGATTTCCCTTGCGACGTGACGCGCAGACCACCTTTTTCGGGTTACATGTGGTCGCGCGGAATGCGCTCCTCCCACCGTTTTTCAGCAACCAACGCGTTATCTTCCCAGGCGCGCAATTCAGCCGTGATGATGAAATCGCGGTCATCGGTGCGCAGCTCGGTCCAGGTTTCGGACCGTACGGCCCAATCGCCACGGCTGAGCGCGTAATGCCATTCTGCGCGCCCCCAGGCCGATGTCACGTCGTCCAGTTTGACGCCGTATGTCTCGTATCCCTGCTTGTGCAGCGTGATGTCATTGGTGAGCAACCGCATGACACCGATGCCATCGGCAATCTGCATCTCGATCTCATCAGTCGCGGCATGCTCGGTGATGCGGAACCATGTATCCGGCCCGGCGATCTGCTCGGTTGGCGGTGGCGGGCCTGCCGTCGGAGGACCGAACGCGGCCAGAGTATCGTCCAGCGGCGAAGGCGGGCGCAACGGCAATTCCAGCGCGCTGCCCTCGGTATGGACGGTCAGGGTAACAGGCTCGGGCGTTGGCCAGATCATGGGAAAATAGCTGCTCGACAGGGCCAGTCGCAGCCGATGTCCGGCGGGCAAGGATTGCGCGACATGTTTCATCGGGATGGTCACGTCATACAGCTCACCCGGTTGCAACATCTCGGGTTTGTCATGGCCCTTGCGGTGGTTCAGGTTGAATACGCCGAAAGAAACACGCGTTGCGCGGCCATCGGGGTGCACGTCTACCAGCCGCGCGGCAATCTGTGCCACTGGCCGATCCACGCTCAGGCGCAGATGCACATTGGCGTCACCAGCAAAAGCCAGGCCACCCTCTGGTATGGCGATCTCGAAACACAGGCTGCCGGCATCATCGCGACGTTGATCAACCGGGGCATCGCCCGGTTTGCTGTATCCGCACCACTTGCCCGAAGCCATGCCAACATCGGCCGGGCTTTGATGGACAAGTTCGGCGCCTGAACCGGGTTTCTCCCGGCTCAATTCCCCCTCGGACGTCAGGTGAAACAGCGTTCGCGTCACCTGCGGCGACGGCCAGCCCGGCTCGGCGATCCAGTGACCGGGGCGGTTCTGGTAGTGGCCCTTGGGCGCAACGCTGTCCTGCATGTAAAGGCGCAACATCGGCTCATCCATGATGCCTGTATCGCGTCCTTTGAGCCAGTGGTCCCACCAGCGTAGCTCGTCCTGGAGAAACCCAATTGCCGGACCGGGTTCACCCATGTGGGGATAGCGATGGGCCCAGGGGCCCACCAGGCCTTTCCTGGGCCCTTCAAGGTTCTCCATCAGGCGAAAGACGCTTCGGCAATATCCATCAGCCCAGCCGGAAACCGCGTAAACGGGCACCTTAACACTCGACCAATCTTCGCAGATGGAACCATGTTGCCAGAACGCGTCGCGCCGTTGATGTTGCAGCCAGTTCTTCAACCACAAACCACTGCCCTCCAGCCGCTCCAGCCACATGTCACGCCATTTGTCCCCCACGTTCGCCGGGTCTGGCGGCAAGGTGTTGCGGCCAAACATGATGGAGGCCCAGCTAAGCTGTTCGCCCAGCAGGCAGCCGCCCATGTAATGAATATCATCGGCATAGCGATCATCGGTGGAACACAGCGTCACAACCGCCTTGAGTGCGGGCGGCTGCATCGCCGCAATTTGCAACCCGTTGAACCCGCCCCAGGAAATGCCGATCATCCCGACATTACCATCGCACCATGGCTGTTCAGCGATCCAGGCAATGGCGTCGCACCCGTCCTGCAATTCCTGCGGCAGGTACTCATCTACCATCAAACCTTCGGAATCCCCGGCACCGCGCAGGTCAAGCCGGATGACCGCATACCCATGACCGGCAAGGTAAGGCTGCATAGAGGCATCGCGCCCCGTGGTGAAATCATTCTTCCTATAGGGCAGGTATTCGAGAATCGCGGGAACCGGCGCGCCCCTTGCATCTTTCGGCATCCAGATACGGGCGGCGAGCGTGCAACCGTCGGGCATTGGAATTTCGGCGTGGTGAATTTCCATTATCTCATGTGGGAATTCGTCCACGTGCTTCATACGCTTGCCTCCGGGCTGCTTGTAATCGCGGGTATTTGCTGTCCCGAAAGCCTACGTCACTCAGCGCGGCGCGCAACTTCGCGCAGCTTCGCTAATTGATGCGATTTTCGCTTCATTGTACGTAAGAACATGTCTGAAGAACTGCGCCAAAACCTCACGCTGCTATGCAGCTACTTTCCGTCCATTGCCGAGGTTTGTCGCAAGCTCGACATCAACAGGCAGCAATTCAACAAGTATCTTGCGGGCAATGCGCATCCATCGCGGCACAACATGCGCCGTATCTGCGATTTTTTCGGCGTCTCCGAATCCGAGCTTTTGATGGAGCCGCAACAGTTCGAAGAAATCGTCGCACTCAAGCGCAAACCCCCGCAACAACAAGCCCTCAGCAAACCCTTGCGTCATCTCGAAAAGCTGTATCAACGCAGTCAGGAGCTTGAGAAATACGTTGGTTACTATTTTCGATACTTCTATTCGTTTGGAAACCGGGGAAAGGTCATCCGTTCGCTCGCGGTCGTCTACAAGGAAGATGACAAGTACTATTGGAAGAACATCGAAATCCTGCGCGATCCCATGACCGGGCGCACCAGCGGGTTGAACAAGTACGAAGGCGTGCTGTTCTATCTTGCCGACCGTCTCCACGTCATCGAATACGAAACGATCGAAGTGAACACCATCACGCAAGCGACGCTGTACCCCAGCCATCGTAGCAGGATCGGGGTTCTACTTGGCATTCAAACGGGCGGCCCGACACGACGCGGCCGCAAGCCCGGCGCCTCGAAGGTTGCACTGGAATACCTTGGTCGCGACATCAATGTGCGCGAGGCACTGAAACGCACCGGCCTCTACGATCCGAAGGACGGGTTGATACGATCCGAGATACTCTCGCTTATCGAGAACAGCCTGGACCCTGGAACCTTCGTTCTGGACGTGGAAGAACCCTGAACCGTTTCGGGTTCAAGGTAGCCATAACCTTTCGGGCTTGGTGAACCCCTGGCTCTGCGTGCTCCAGACGCGTGACCTCCAGGTTCCATGCGCCGGCGCCTTTCGCGGAACCGGGGCGTTGAGTTTTGGTTTCCGCCTCATGTCGAGCCCACTTGACACAGGACCGATATCGAGGGTGATCTGGCAGGTATTCTAAGCCTCTGCCAGACAAGCAAAAAGGCCGCCGGGCTTTCGCCGGACGACCTCATGCAAATTAAGCTGGTTGCGGGGGTAGGATTTGAACCTACGACCTTCAGGTTATGAGCCTGACGAGCTACCGGGCTGCTCCACCCCGCGGAGGTTTGTTTGGATCGTTTG
>NZ_JAMQGO010000010.1 GCF_023703375.1 Lutimaribacter degradans | reverse complement strand
ATCCCGGGGGGGGTGTGGCGCTTTGCGCGCGGGGGGGAACCGCCCCCCCACCGGTCGGATCGCATCGCGATCCGACACCACGAAACCAAGGAACCGCGCGCATGAAACTGACCGATCTCGATATCATCGTCACATCGCCCCCCGCACCTGGCTGGGGCGGGCGCTACTGGATACTGGTAAAGCTGACCACCGATACCGGCATCACCGGCTGGGGCGAGGTCTATGCCGCCTCGGTCGGGCCCGAGGCCATGACACACGTCATCCGCGACGTGTTTGCTCGCCACGTCGAGGGCGAAAACCCAGAGAATATCGAGCTGATGTTCCGCCGCGCCTATTCCTCGGGCTTCACCCAGCGCCCGGACCTGACGGTTATGGGCGCCTTTTCCGGGCTTGAGATTGCCTGCTGGGACATCCTGGGCAAGGATCGCGACCGGCCCGTTCACGCCCTTCTGGGCGGCCGCATGAACGACCGGGTGCGCGCCTATACCTATCTCTACCCGCTGCCGCAGCATGACCTGACCGATTTCTGGGTATCCCCCGACCTTGCGGCCGAGGCGGCGGCCGATGCCGTGGCGCGCGGCTGGACAGCGGTGAAATTCGACCCCGCGGGCCCCTACACGATGCGCGGCGGGCATATGCCCGCGATGTCCGACATCACCCGGTCGGTCGCGTTCTGCAAGGCGATCCGCGAGGCCGTGGGCGACCGCGCCGACCTGCTTTTCGGTACCCATGGCCAGTTCACACCGGCGGGTGCGATCCGGCTGGGCCAGGCGCTGGAGCCTTACAGCCCGCTCTGGTTCGAAGAGCCGATCCCACCGGACAACCCGTTGGATTTCGCACGCGTGGCCCAGGCCGTGCGCATCCCGATCGCCACCGGCGAACGGCTGACCACCAAGGCCGAGTTCGCGACCCTGTTACGTACCGGCGGGGCAGAAATTCTGCAGCCGGCGCTCGGGCGCGCCGGCGGCATATGGGAGATGAAGAAACTCTCGGGCATGGCCGAGGCCTTCGGCGCGCAGATGGCCCCACATCTTTATGCCGGCCCGGTTGAATGGGCGGCGAACCTGCACCTTGCCACGTCGATTCCCAACCTGCTGATGGCCGAAACCATCGAAACCCCGTTTCACGACAATCTGATCAAGGGGACGATCCGGGCCGAAGAGGGCTTTGTCAGACTGTCCGACGCGCCCGGCCTCGGCATCGAGATCGACGAGGAACTGGCCCGCGCGCACCCCTACACGGGTACGGGACTGCACCTGCAAATGCAGCAAGAGCCTTGCGATTATGCAAATGGGAACCATTTTGAAGGGGGCGCCCCCGCGGGCGAACGGTGATCTCGCAATTCCTGATGGGTCATGCTATGAACGTTCAAAACAAACGGATCGACGACTTGACGACACAGGCTCCTCCTGCCCCGCCTTCGGAAATGGCGCGCAGCGCCGAGGCGGCAGCAGCCTATCTGAAAACGCTGGCGCATGAAGGCCGGCTCATGATCCTGTGCCACCTCGGTTCGGGCGAGAAATCCGTGGGCGAGCTGGAAGAGCTGCTACAGATACGCCAAGCCGCTGTCAGCCAGATGCTGGCCCGCCTGCGCGAAGAGGGTTTGGTCACCACCCGCCGCGAGGGCAAGACCATCTATTACAGCCTGGCCGACCAGAACACCTACGAGGTGATCGGCTTGCTCTATCGGCTGTTTTGCGGCCCGACCGATCAGGATTGAAGGCGAATTCGCCTGCTAGGCGGGTCAACGCGCGGCATTCGGCCTGCCTTGCTGAAACGCTATGACAGAACGTGTGATCGGCGGGCAATTTAATCCGAAAGTTTTTGACGCCTCGGGGCGCCTGCCCTGCGGCTTGCCGCAGCGCACGAAACGGGGCGTCCCGATCCGCAATCAGCCCACGGCGTCCCGCCACCAATCGGCGATATCGCCCTGCGTCACGCGACCGTCCAGGCCAATGGCCACCAACGTGGTGCGGGCAGCAGTCGTGGGCTTGATGTCGACCGTGCGACCCACGACATGCAGCTCGTGTGCGCCCTCGGGGCCCAGCACCTTGCCCTTGATCCGGTAGACACCTTCGGGCGCCGCGGCCACCAATGCCTCCAGCGCGGCGCGGTCCAGCACTTCGGTCCCGTCATGCGCCCAGCCCACGTAGCCCGGATGCGCGCGCCTGGGCGCTTGCGCCGCGCCGGGCGTGATGCCCCCCAAAAGCAGCGGTGCCACCGCATCAACCGTGGCCAGGTCCACCACCGGCGCGGGTGACAGCGCGGCCAGCCGCGCCTCCAGCCCGGCGGGCAGGCCGTCTGTGGCCTTGGACACCAGCAGCATGTCGGCCACCGCCGCCTGCCCCTGCATCTGCGCACCGATCTGCGGATCATCGGCCAGGGCGGGCCAGTTCACCGCATCCACCACGACGGCGATCCCGCCATAGGCCATTTCGGGTTCGGCCCGCGCGGCCATGGCGATTTTGGCCGGGTCGGCGATGCCCGACGCCTCGACCACCAGGTGGTCGGGGCGTGGGCGACGGTCCAGCGCATCGCCCAATGCCATGAACAGATCGTTGCCCATGGTGCAGCACACGCAGCCATTGGTCAGGCTGATCGTGTCACCCTCGGCCTTTTCGATCAGGTCGGCATCGATGTTGATGGCCCCGAAATCGTTAACCATCACCATCACGCGTTGCCCGTGATCCTCGGCCAGCAGACGATTCAGCAGCGTGGTCTTTCCCGCCCCCAAGTAACCGCCGATGACGGTCAGCGGCAGCCTTGGCAGGTCGCTCATGCAAACGTCACCTGCCCGCTCAACACCGTGCCCAGAACCGGCACATCCTTCAGCGCCGCCGGGTCAACCGCCAGCGGATCGTCCCCAAGGATCGCGAGGTCGGCGCGTTTTCCAGGCTCGATGCTGCCGATCTCGGAATCCATCTTCAGGGTATAGGCCGCCCCCATGGTGATCGCATGAAGCGCCTCGGGCACGGTGATCTGCTGCGCCTCTCCCAGTACACGGCCAGACATGGTCTGTCGGTTCACCGCGACCCACGCGGTGAACAGCGGGCCGAGATGGGTGACCGGCGCATCGGAATGGATGGCCATGTGCACGCCGGTATCCAACGCGGTGCGCGCAGCATCCATGCGCAGGGCGCGCTGTTCGCCGATCGTCTGCTCGACATGCTTGTCGCCAAAATACCAGATGTGGTTGGAAAAGATGTTGCAGCACACGTCCAGCTCGACGCAGCGTTCGAACTGGTCGCGCCCCATCAACTGGCAATGTTGCAGCACATGACGCGCGCCCGGCCAGGGATGCGTACATGCCGCGGCCGCCAGCGCGTCGATTGCCACCTCGCTGGCCTCGTCACCATTGACGTGGATATGCATCTGCACACCCGCCTTTTGCATTTCCGCCACCATGCGGTGAATCTCGGCGGGGGCCATGTTCCAGATGCCGTTGGGTTGCCCGCCGACATAGCCGGGCCATTTCACCCGCGCGGTCCACCCCTGGATCGCGCCGTCGGTCATCAGTTTGACTGCCCCCAGCCGCAGTTTGTCGGTCGACCGCTCGCGCATCTCGAGCGCCTGCGCCGCCGATTGCTCGGGATCGGTGCCCGCCACACCCATCACGCTGACCAGCCGGGTGCAGAATGCATCCTCGGACGTGACGGCCAGCAGGGTTTCCACATCGTCGCCCTCCATCTGCGCGTAAAGATCGGTTGTGGTGGTCACGCCCGCACGCATGCAGACCTCGGCATAGGTACGGATCGTTTCGGGCTTTTGCGTCAGGCCACGGAAATCCATGCCGACCCGGCGCATGACGGGGAACATGGCGGCCATTTCCTGCAGCTCGCCGGTGGGGTCGCCCTGCGCGTCCTTGACGACGCCCTCGGCATTGGTGCTGCGATCATAGCCAGCCAGTTCCAGCGCCTTCGTGTTCACGCACATCAGGTGAAAGTTCGAGAACATGATCGCGACGGGGCGTTCGCTGCTGATCTGGTCAAGGTGGCGGCGCGACAAGCGTTCGCCCTCGAAAAAGATCGGGTCCAGACCCCAGCCCAGCAACGGCGCGCCCTCGGGCAGGCTTTTTTCCTGCTCGGACAGGTCGCTAATCACCGTGGCAATGTCAGGCTTGCCCTTGACCCAGTTGCCCTTGGGGTCCATCCGGTCGTGAACCCCCGCATAGGCATAGTTCCACATCGCGCCCGCCATCATGTGGGCGTGGCCTTCGACCAGGCCAGGCATCAACACGTTGTCGGCCAGACTGTCGTCATGGGTGACGTCCCCCCACTGATCGGCACAGGTCGCGTCACCGACGGCCAGGATTCGCCCGTCGCGCACCGCCACGTGGGTCGCCTCGGGGCGATTCGGGTCCATGGTTATGATTTTTCTTGCCCGAAATACGGTAATGGCCGACATGCGTGCCCCTTTCGTCAGTTGTTACAACAGGTTCAGATACCCGCCCGTCATCGTGCCCAGAACCGGCACGTGGTGCAAGGTGGCTGGATCGACCAATGTGGGATCATCGCCAAGAACCGCGAAATCGGCACGCTTTCCGGTCTCGATGCTGCCGACCTCGTCATCCATCTTCAACGTGTGCGCCGCGCCCAGGGTGATGGCGCGCAGAGCCTCTTCCACCGAGATGCACTGCGCCGCGCCCAGGGTGCGGCCCGACATGGTCTGGCGGTTCACTGCGCACCAGGCGGTGAAGAGCGGGCTCATCGGCGTGACCGGGGCATCCGAGTGGATGGCCATGTGCACGCCTGCATCCAGTGCCGCGCGACAGGCATCCATTCGCGCGGCGCGATCCTCGCCAATCGTCAGGGCGGCGTGCTGGTCGCCGAAATACCAGATGTGATTGGCAAACAGATTGACGCAAACCCCCATTTCGGCGGCGCGTGCGAACAGCGCAGGGCCCATCATCTGCGCGTGCTGCAGCACGTGCCGCGCACCGGGCCAGGGGTGCTTGCGTGCCGCCCTCTCCAGCGCGTCTAGCACCAGTTCGCTGGCCTCGTCACCATTGGTGTGGATGTGCATCTGTATGCCCGCGGCCTGCATCAACTCGCATGTTGCGAAAATCTCGTCCGGGGCCATGTTCCAGATACCGTTGGGCTGCCCACCCACGTAGCCCGGCCATTTTACCCGAGCGCTGAAGCCCTGGATCGAGCCATCGGTCATAAGCTTGACCGGCCCAATACGCAGATTGTCATGGTTCAACCGTGCAAGATCGGCGATCTGTGCGCGCACCTCCTCGGGGCTGCTGTGGATGGTCGAGACAGCAGGGACGACGCGCACCGGATAGCCGGGCTCGGCCGTGGTAGCCGACAGGGTCTGCGCGGTTTCATCGGTCAGCAGTGCGAAAAGGTCGGTCGCCGTGGTAACACCCACGCGCTGGCAGATACGACCAAAGGCGCGGACATGATCGGGGCGGTGGCTGCGGGTGCGTGTGTCCATCCCCATGCGCCGCATCACGGGGAACATCGCGGCCATTTCCTGCAACTCGCCATTCGGTTCGCCGTCGGAGCCGCGCATCACGCCCTCGATATTGCTGTGTCGCTCGTAGCCGACAGCCGCAAGCGCGGGCGAATTCACGCACATCAAGTGCCCCGAGGAATAAAGCACCACCACCGGTCGCGTGTCGCTGACCGCATCGAGATGAGAGCGGTTGAGCCGCTCGGCTTCAAGAAAGATCGGGTCGAACCCCCAAGCGATCAGGGGCGCATCGTCGGGCAACGTGGCAAGGTGCGCGCGCAAATCTGCAATCACCGTTTCGATATCGGTCTTGCCGCGCCAAAGCCGCCCGTCAGGGTCGGTCCGGTCGTGATACCCGGCATAGGCCCATTCCCAGAACACCGTTTCGGCCATGTGGCAATGCCCCTCGACAAAGCCGGGCATCAGCACGGTGTCGGCCAGGCTGTCATCATGGCTGACAGCGCCCCACTGGTCGGCACAATCCACGCCGCCCACCGCCAGGATACGCCCTTCGCGCACGGCCACATGGGTGGCCTGCGGCCGGTTCCTGTCCATCGTGATGATATTGCGCGCCTTGAAAACCGTAATGCTGGACAAAATCCTGCCCCCCTTAGTTTTCTTTCAGGGGTAGCGCAGCATTGTAATCGCGCATAATGGATTTACTGTGGATCGAAACAACATTTACTGGATTTACGGATGCGCTTTACCCTCAAACAATTGCGTTATTATGATGCCGCGTTGCGCACCGGCTCGATCGCCAAGGCGGCGATCGAGATGAACATATCGCAAAGCTCGATCACCGCGGCGCTGGACCTGATCGAGGAAACCGTGGGCCAGGAGTTGTTCCGCCGCGTGCCGGCAAAAGGAATCCAGCCCACCGACATGGGGCAAGAGGTGGGCAGCCGCATCGCAGCCTTCCTGAAACAGGCGCGGGTCTTTGAATCCGACCTGATGTCGATGTCGGGGAATCCGACAGGGATGCTGCATGTTGGCTGCTACGCCCCCAGCGCCCCCCACGTGTTGCCCCGCCTGATGAAAATCGTCGCCGAACATCATGCCGCGATTCGCATGGAACTGATCGAAACCGACCTGGGCGCGATGCCCCGCCTGTTGAACGAAGGCAAGATAGACCTGGCGCTGACCTATCGCCGTACATTACCCGATGCCATGCCCTTCTTGCCTCTTTTTCGGGCAAGGCCTTACGCGTTGCTTCGGGAAAACAGCGCGCTTTCGCAACAACCCTACGTTACGCTGAAAGATCTTTCGCAACATCCAATGGTACTTTTGGACCTGCCCTCGGCCATGGGCTACTTCCACCAGATTTTCGCCGATCAGGGTCTTGCGCTCCAGGTGGCACATACGACCAAGTCCTCGTCGGTTCTTCGCGGGTTGGTTGCAGCCGGATTCGGCAATGCCATACTGAACATATGCAGCCCGCTCGACCGGACGGGCGGCGCGGGCTATATCGCACGCCCCATCAAGGGCCAGGTGCAATCACCGCTTTTCGGCGTTGCCTATACGCACGCGGCGCGGCGATCTTCGCTGGTGCAAGCGATGCTGGAAATCTGCGAAAATATTTCAACGCAGGGTATGTTCGACGACCTCGTGCTAAACCCTTAATTCATTAAATACTTTTTTTGAGCCCATTAAACACGCTTTTCTGTGGTTAGGCGCATCGTTAGCCTTTGGTCCAATAAAAACCAGAACCGTCACCACAGGGAGCTTGCCAATGAAACTCATTCCACGTCTGCTGGGGGCCGCGGCATTCGCCGCCAGTGCCATGTCCGCCGCACCAGTGATGGCCGAAGGCGGAACGCTTGTCATCGTCTCGAACCAGACACCACGACACATGAATGGCGGGGTCCAGTCAGGCATCGCCACGGCCGTACCCTCGACACAGATATTCGCCTCGCCGCTGCGGTATGACGAAAACTGGGAACCGCAGCCCTACCTGGCCGAAAGCTGGAGCGTCAGCGATGACGGCATGAGCGTGACGCTGAACCTTGTGCAGGACGCCACCTTTCACGACGGCCAGCCTATCACATCCGAGGATGTGGCCTTTTCGATCATGACCACGAAGGAAAATCACCCCTTCAAGTCCATGTTCGCCCCTGTTGAAAGCATTGACACACCCGACGCGCATACCGCTGTCATCAATCTCAGCCAGCCACACCCCGCGCTGCTGCTGGCGCTGTCGCCCGCGCTGGCCCCGATCATGCCCAAGCACATTTACGGCGACGGTCAGGATGTGAAGTCACACCCGCGCAACACCACCGATGTCGTCGGGTCGGGCCCCTTCATGCTTGAGGAATTTACCCCGGCCGAAGCCACGATCCTGAAGAAGAATCCCGATTTCTTCATCGAAGGCCGGCCCAAGCTGGACGAGATCATCATTCGCATCGTCAAAGACCCGTCTTCGATGCTGATCGCGATGGAAAACGGCGATGCCGACATGTATCCATTCATGGCAGGCAGCCAGGAGATCCGCCGTCTTAAGGAAGCCGATCACCTGGAGGTCACCGATGAGGGGTATGCTGCCGTAGGCCCGTTGAACTGGCTGGCCTTCAACACCGCCAACGAAAAGCTCTCGGACGTGCGCGTGCGCCGGGCCATTGCCTATGCCATCGACCGTGATTTCATCACCAAGGCCCTGCATCGCGGCGTCAGCCAGCCACAGCGGGGGCCCATCATCGAAAGCTCGCCCTATTTCACCGCCGATATCGAAACCTACGATACCGATCTGGAACGCGCCAACGCGCTGATGGCCGAGGCCGGTTACGGCGACGGGATGGAACTGACCATCGACTACATCCCCGGCCCGAAAGAACAGCAGCAATCAATCGCCGAATACATGAAATCGCAGCTGAAAAAGATCGGGATCGACGTGACCGTGCGCGCCGCGCCAGATTTCCCCACCTGGGCAGGCCGCGTCGGCGGGCATGATTTCGAAATGACGATGGACGTGGTGTTCAACTGGGGCGACCCGGTGATCGGCGTGCACCGGACCTATCTTTGCTCGAACATCCGCGAGGGCGTGATCTGGTCGAATACCCAGCAATATTGCAACGAAGAGGTGGACAGCCTGCTGAACGCCGCAGCCGTTGAGCAGGACCAGGAAAAGCGTAAAGCTCTATATGCCGAGTTCCAGCAAATCATCGCGCAGGACGTGCCGATCTATTACATCAACGCGACCCCCTATCACACTGCCTATGACAAGCGGCTGATCAACCCGCCAAAAGGCATCTGGGGCGCGATGCACCCGATGGACATGATCGAATGGTCCGAGTGATCGCTTGAAACCGGGCCGGGCCGCCCTGCGTGGCCCGGCCCCCCGCGCACCGGGGCTGATCCATCATGAATTCATCATACCTTCTGCGCCGCATCGGCTACGGCCTTGTGCTCATGCTATGCGTGGTGATCCTGAACTTTCTGTTGATCCGATTGGCACCCGGCGACCCGGCGATGGTGATCGCCGGCGAAATGGGCGGCGCGACCGAGGAAATGCTGGAAAGCATCCGCGAGGAATATGGCCTGAACAAACCCGTCCTGACGCAACTGGCCATCTATGTCGGCAACGTGGCGCGGGGTGATCTTGGCCAAAGCTTTTTCTTCGACCAGCCCGTGGCCAGCCTGATCGCACAACGCGTCGGGCCGACCATTCTTCTGGTGATCGTGGCGCAGGTGCTGTCGATCGTCATCGGCGTGGTTCTGGGCGTGCTGGCGGCACGCAAGCCCAATGGGTTGATGTCGGGTTTCGTCTCGGTGTTTGCCACCATCGGCTACGCGGTCCCGGTATTCTGGACCGGCATCATGCTGATCATCCTTTTTGCCAGCATCTTGCCGATCTTTCCTGTCGAGGGCATGCAATCGGTGCGCCTGCGTGATGCCGGCCCGCTGGCCAAGGCCCTGGATATCGCCCATCATCTGGTTCTGCCCGCCTTTACGCTGGCCATCATCTATCTTGCGCAATACGCGCGCCTGTCGCGCGCCTCCATGCTCGAGGTTCTGGGGTCCGATTATATACGCACCGCGCGCGCCAAGGGGGCCTCGCAACGCTCGGTCCTGTTCAAGCACGCGCTGCGCAACGCCGCCCTGCCCATCCTGACGGTGGCGGGGTTGCAATTCGGCAACCTGATTTCGGGCGCGCTTTTGGTGGAAACCGTATTCAACTGGCCCGGCATGGGGCGGCTTGCCTTCGATTCCATCCTGCGCCGCGATTACCCCACCATCATGGGCGTGCTGTTTTTCGCCTCCGCCATGGTGGTCGTCGCCAACCTTCTCACCGATCTCAGCTACCGGCTGGCCGATCCGCGCCTGAGAGGCAAATGATGAAAGACCCGACCACCGTTCCCGCATCCGAAGGCGCCGAGCCGCAGGATGACCTGATAACTCGCTACAAGGCCCAAAGCCCCGCAAGCGAGGCGTGGCGCATGTTCCGTCGCAACATCCCCGCGCTTGCGGGCACGGTGATGCTGGCGATCATCGTTCTGGCCACGCTTTACGGCACGTTCCTGTACAACGGCGACCCGTTCGATATTGTCTGGGCGCCACATGAGCCGCCCGGCGCGACAGCCGATTTCCCGCTGGGCACCGACTACCTTGGCCGCGACCTGCTGGCCGGCATCCTGACAGGGGGCGGCCCGACGCTGGCCGTGGGCGCGGCGGCAGCGGCGATCACCATGCTGATCGGCATCACGCTGGGTGCGCTATCGGGCTTTTACGGCGGCTGGGTCGACAACCTTCTGATGCGCTTTACCGAGTTCTTCCAGGTCCTGCCCGCACTGTTGTTCGCTATGGTGCTGGTCACGCTTTTCTCGCCCTCGCTCTGGACGATCGCAATTGCCATCGGCGTGGTCAGCTGGCCGCAAACCGCCCGCCTGACTCGCGCCGAGTTCCTGAAAATCAAGGAACTGGAATACGTCACCGCCGCCCGCGCCATCGGCGCGCGCAACAAGCGCATCATCTGGACGGTGATCCTGCCCAACGCGATGCCACCGCTGATCGTATCGGCGACGCTGACCATCGGGGTGGCGATCCTGTTCGAGGCCGGGTTAAGCTTCCTGGGTCTGGGCGACCCCAACGTGATGAGCTGGGGCCTGATGATCGGCGCCAATCGCGATTACATCCTCGATGCCTGGTGGCCCGTCACCTTCCCGGGGCTTGCCATCTTCTTCACCGTCTTTTCGGTCAGCCTTATCGGCGATGGCCTCAACGACGCGTTCAATCCGAAACTGAGGGAACGCTGATGGCACTCCTGGAAATCGAGAACCTCAATGTCACCTTCAACACTCGCCACGGGAAGGTGACCGCGCTCGACAGCGTGTCGATGCACGTGAATGCGGGGGAAACCCTGGGCGTGGTGGGCGAATCCGGCTGTGGCAAGTCGATCACCGCGCTTTCCGTCATGGGGCTGATCCCGATGCCGCCGGGGCGCATCGCGGGCGGCGAAATCCGGCTGAACGGTGAAAACCTGGTCACGGCATCCGACGCGCGCATGCGCCAATTGCGCGGCGCCGAAGTGGCGATGATCTTCCAGGAACCGATGACCAGCCTGAACCCCGTCTTTACCGTCGGCGACCAGATCGCCGAAGCGATCATGCTCCACCAGAATGTGAGTGCCGACCGCGCGTTCAAGGATGCAGTCGCCCTGCTCGACCGCGTCGGCATCCCCAGCCCCGACAGCCGCGCCCGCAATTATCCGCACCAGCTTTCAGGCGGGATGCGCCAGCGCGTGATGATCGCCATGGCCGTGAGCTGCCGCCCCAAGGTGCTGATTGCCGATGAACCCACGACCGCGCTCGACGTTACCGTCCAGGCCCAGATCTTCGACCTTCTCAATGAGATCCAGCGTGATTTCGGCGCCGCGATCATCATGATCACGCATGACATGGGCGCGATCAGCGAAATGGCCGACCGGGTGGCAGTCATGTATGCCGGGCGTGTGATCGAAGAGGCCCGCGCCGATGACGTGCTGGACACGCCGCAACATCCCTACGCGCGCGGGCTGATCTCTTGCATCCCCGCGCTGGGCAAGGACGATACCGAACTGCGCGAAATCCCGGGGGTCGTGCCGCCGCTGCATATGCTGGGCGCGGGCTGCGCCTTTGCCGACCGCTGCGATTACGCCCAAGAGCGCTGCCGCCGCGAAAAACCCGCGCTTGTGAACCACGGCCACCACCCGGCCGCCTGCCACGCTGTCGAGGAGGGCCGGATATGACCGCTTTGCTCGATGTGCAGGATCTCACCGTCCGCTTTGCCATGCCCAGGCCTTCGTTTTTCGCGCCCCGGCCCTATCTCGAGGCCGTGCGCCAGGTCTCGTTCCGGCTAGAGGCCGGGCACGCGCTGGGAATCGTCGGCGAAAGCGGCTCGGGCAAGACCACCACCGCAATGGCCGCTATCCGCCTGGTCGAGGCGGCCAGCGGCAAGGTCGTGTTCGACGGGCAGGACCTGCTGCAACTGTCGGACGAAGACATGCGCCAGCGACGCCGCGACGTGCAATTGATCTTCCAGGATCCTTACAGCTCGCTCAACCCGCGCGCCCGCGTGGCCGATATCGTGCGCGAGCCGATGGACCTGATGGAGATCGGCACAGCCGACGAACGGCACGACCGCGTGGAAGAGCTGTTCAAGCTCGTGGGCCTGCGGCCCGATCAGCTGTCACTGTTTCCCCACCAGTTCTCGGGCGGACAGCGGCAGCGCATTTCCATCGCCCGCGCCCTTACCACCAATCCGCGCCTTCTGGTCTGCGACGAGCCGGTATCCGCGCTTGACGTGGCGATCCAGGCCCAGATCCTCAATCTTTTGGCCCGCCTCAAGACCGAGCTCAACCTGAGCTATCTCTTCATCAGCCACGACCTTGGCGTGGTGCGCCATGTCTGCGACGACGTGGCCGTGATGTACCTTGGCAAGATCGTTGAGATGGGCAGTCGCGACGCGCTGTTCGACAACCCTCAGCACCCCTACACCCAAGCGCTTCTGGCCGCCGCGCCCAGCCTGGCGCGACGCAAATCGCGTGGCTACGTGCGTCCCCTCAAGATATCGGGCGATCCGCCCAGCCCGCTCAATCCACCCAAGGGCTGCGCCTTCGCCGATCGTTGCCCCCGTGTGCAGGATGTCTGCCGCCAGGTGCAACCGGAGCTGGAAACCGTGTCCAGCCACCAGGCCGCCTGCCATTTTCCCGGCCCGGTCAATCACGCGTGATCGCACCGGCGCGGGGCATCGCCGCGCCGGCCCGTCGGTGTGTCACCCCGATCGCGCCCGTGGTCCGGACCATGGGACTTTCTTGCCCGACAAAGCAGATCTGCGGGTCTCGATCGCTGCATGCAGATAAACACCATGCCTGTCGCCCTATCAGGCCCCGCACCGGCAAGGCAGACCCGCCACTATTCCTCTTGCCAAAAATACCCTGGGGGTGAGGCCGCAAGGCCGAGGGGGCAACGCCCCCTTGCCACGCGTGGCCCGCAGGGCCGCGCAAAACCTGCGCGGGGCCGCCGGCCCCGCACCTTTCACACGCCGAGAAGGTCACACCACGGCGCCTTCCCAACACCAGCCCGCGGTCACGCGCCAAAGCGGCGCAGCCAAGACCGCCGCGTTGTCAGGACTTACCTTCCAGCGCATCGAGGCGCGCCTTGAGCGCCTCGTTCTCCTCGCGTGCTTTCTGCGCCATGGCGCGCACGGCGTCGAATTCCTCGCGCGTCACGAAATCGCGATCGGCCAGCCAACGATCCATCATGCTTTTCATCGCGGTCTCGGCCTCGGATCGCGCGCCCTGGGCCACGCCCATGGCGTTGGTCATCAACTGCGACAGGTCGTCAAAAATCTTGTTGCGGGTCTGCATTGCGCTCTCCACCGTTGCGTTGATGTTCTATATGGGCCACGAGGGGCGCGGCCACAAGGTTGACGTACCCCGCAGACCAGAGGCAGGACGACGCATATGCAAGCCGCGATTCCCTTTCCCGACATCTCGCCCGAGATTTTCACCATCACGCTGTTCGGCGTTGAATTCGCGCTGCGCTGGTACGCGCTGGCCTATATCGTCGGCATCCTCGTGGCGTGGCGCATCGCGCTGCACGCGCTGGCACGCCCCGGTTTGTGGCGCGACGACATCCCGCCGATGACCAAGGCCCAGGTCGAAGACCTGCTGACCTGGATCATCGTCGGCATCGTTCTGGGCGGGCGCCTGGGCTTTGTGCTGTTCTATCAACCGGCCTACTACCTTCAGAACCCTGCCGAGATTGTCATGATCTGGCAAGGCGGCATGGCCTTTCACGGCGGGTTCCTGGGCGTCGTGGTGGCCGGCTGGCTTTATACACGGGCGCAAGGCATCCCGCGGCTGGCGGCGGGCGACGCCATCGCGCTTGGCGTGCCGGTGGGGCTGATGCTGGGGCGCATCGCAAATTTCATCAATGGCGAGCTGTGGGGCCGGCCGACCGAGGCCTCATGGGGCGTCATCTTCCCGCATCCGCTGGCGCAGGATTGCCCGAATGTTGCAGGGCTTTGCGCCCGCCATCCCTCGCAACTTTACGAGGCGGCCCTAGAAGGCGTGGTGCTGTTGGGCGCGATGCTGTGGCTGGCCTACCAACGCGGGGCGCTCAAGGTGCCGGGGCAGATCACCGGTGTCTTTATCGCGGGCTACGGGCTGGCGCGATTCGTGGTTGAATATTTCCGGCAGGCCGACGCCCAGTTCATCACGCCCGACAATCCGCTGGGTCTCGTCATCGGATCGGGCCAGTTGGGGCTGACGATGGGGCAGATTTTGTCACTGCCGATGGTGGTGGTGGGTGTGGGTCTCATCCTTTACGCACGTGCCCGGGTGCGTGTATGACCTTGCGCGACCGCCTGCTGGAGCGGATCGCTGCAAGCGGCCCGATCAGCCTGGCCGATTACATGGCCGAGGCGCTACTACACCCCACGCTGGGCTATTACACAACGCGTGACCCGCTGGGCGCGGAGGGTGATTTCATCACCGCCCCCGAGATATCCCAGATGTTCGGCGAGATGCTGGGCCTGGCCCTGGCGCAAGCCTGGCTGGACCAAGGCGCGCCCGCGCCAATCACCCTGGCCGAACTCGGCCCGGGCCGGGGCACGCTTATGGCCGACGCGCTGCGCGCCACGCGGGGCGTGCCGGGCTTTCACGCCGCCGCACGGCTGAACTTGGTCGAAGTCTCGCCAACGTTTCGCGCCGCGCAGCAGCGCGCGCTGAAGGGCTTCGAGGTCACGCATCTCGATACCGCTGACGCCCTGCCCGACGCACCGCTCTTCGTGATCGCGAACGAGTTTTTCGACGCCCTGCCGATCCGCCAATTCCAACGCGGCGCGACCGGATGGGCCGAGCGACAGGTGGGGGCCCGCGATGGCGCGCTTTTCTTGGGCCTCGGTGCCGAGGCCGACCAGCCCGCGCTGGCGCATAGGTTGGACGACACCCGCCCGGGTGACGTCGTCGAACACTGCGCGGCCGCCCCGCCGGTAATGGCCGCCATCGGCGCGCGTATCGCTGCGCGGGGTGGCGCCGCGCTGATCTTGGACTACGGCGATTGGCGCAGCCTGGGTGATACATTCCAGGCGTTGCAAGGGCACGATCCGGTCGACCCGCTGGCCTGCCCGGGGCAGGCCGACCTGACCGCGCATGTCGATTTCGAGGCGCTGGCCCGCGCCGCCGGGCCCGCCGCGCATACGCGGCTGACCACCCAGGGCGTATTCCTAGAGCGGCTGGGCATCACGCAGCGCGCTCAGGCGCTGGCCCGCACGCTGACCGGACCGGCTCTTGATGCGCATGTCGCGGCACATCGGCGCTTGACGCACCCGGATGAAATGGGTTCGCTGTTCAAGGTGCTTGGGGTCTATCCAGGAACCGCCCCGCCACCAACGGGATTAGAGCCATGACGCTGGACATCATCACCTCGGACGCATTGCGTGGCACGCAGCACGGGTTTTTCGCCCGTGGCGGCGGCGCGTCCTCGGGCGTGTTCGCTGGGTTGAACTGCGGGCAAGGCAGTTCGGACCAGGCGGAAATCGTTGCAATCAACCGCGCCCGCGTGGCGGCCGCGGTAAATGTACCCTCCGAACGGCTGGTGACCGTGAACCAGGTGCATTCGGCCCGTGCCCTTGCACTCGACAGCCCGCCTGACCCGCGCCCCGCGGCCGATGGCATGGCCACCGCCACGCCGGGCCTGGCCCTGGGGGTGCTGACGGCCGATTGCCAGCCGGTGTTGTTCGCCGACCCCGACAACGGCGTGATCGGCGCGGCACATGCCGGCTGGCGCGGCGCGCTGGATGGCGTGCTTGAGGCGACGATCGACGCAATGGAAAGCCTGGGCGCGGCGCGTGATACCATCACGGCGGTGATCGGCCCGACGATCAGCCAACGCGCCTACGAGGTTGGCCCCGAACTTTTGGATGAGTTCATGACCGATGATCCGGACAACCACCGCTTTTTCGCCAATGGCGATGGTGACCGATACCTGTTCAACCTGCCCGCGTTCGGGTTGCACCGCCTGCGAGAGGCCGGGGTCGGCCACGCAGAATGGACCCGTCACTGCACTTATTCCGACCCCGGCAGGTTCTTTTCCTATCGTCGCGCCACGCATACCGGCGCGGCCGATTATGGCCGCCTGATCTCGGTGATCCGGCTGTAATCCGCACGCAAACAGGGCACACCCTGCCACGAAACCGCCCGGTTTCGTGGAAAGGGCTGGCGAATTCCCCGCAGATGGGCAGGGTAAAACGGTAATTTTTCCCCTTGTTTCAGGGATATGGCTTAGCACATCCCATCCGCCATGATTGAAATCCATGAGGCCAAACTTGTCTCGGGATTTTCCGCTTGTGGCCAAAACAATGCCCCAAATGCCGGTCATATTGTTTCTCGACACCGCAATAGGCCCATCAAGGGCCGGCCAGGAGACCGAGCATGACAAAGACAACCCGCTGGATCAAAAGCGTGACAGAAACGGCGAAAGCATCTGATCTGCCCGCGATGCCGTGGCAGCGCGGTGCCCGCCGCGCCGAGATGATCGCACGCCGCAATGCCCGTGACACCGCGCAGCAGCGGCGCCACGCTTGATGCGCGGGTTGCCATGGACAGCCGCACGGTTGATCGGCCTTGCCCGACAGTTTTCCGGACTTTCTGACAGGCTGCACCGCGCCGGTGCACCAAGCGTCATCAATTTTTTCCGCGTCGTGTCAGGTGGGGGCCTGCGACGCGCCCTTGGTCAAGGTAACAAGTGACGATGGAACGCGCCCGCCCGAAACCCACCATGTCACAGATGGCGGATTTTCACCAGGTCAGACAGGAGGCCCCGCGCCGCCGGGTCGATATCGCGTGGCTGCGCCGCAACGGCGATATCGCCCTGGCCACGCAGGCGATACCGGCGGTGCCCATCTTCGAAGATTGCTTTGCCGCCTTTGCGCATGGCACGCTGATCCAGACACAACTTGGGCCAGTCGCGATTGAGGATATCCTGCCGGGCGACCAGGTGTTGACGCTTGACCACGGCACCCAGCCCGTCTTGTGGCGGGGCAGCCTGACATGCGTGCCCAGCAACCAAGACCGCTGCCGCAGTCTGACCCGCGTCACCGCCGACGGCTTCGGTATCGGGCGGCCGGCGCGCGATCTTTTGATCGGCCCTGGCGGCCGTATTCTACGGCAGGCCCCACGGGGGCTGGCGGGCGCCGGGTGCGCGCAGGCGCTGGTGTCCGTCTCGTCCTTGCAGGATGGCGCTTCCGTGATTGCCGTTTCGCCGCCCGGGCCGGCGCAACTTTACCACCTTTGCCTGCCTGTGCATGCCGTGCTGCGCGCCGGCGGGTTGGATATGGAAAGCTGTCACCCCGGCATCAGCCTGCGCAGCACGCTGCCCGATAGCCGCGCGTTGGCGCAATTCCTGGCGCTGTTCCCGTATATCGACCAACCGGGCGATTTCGGCCCGCTGTCCTATCCGCGCTTGCCGGGCAAGGCCCTGCAAGACGCGCCAGTGGCCTGAACGCCCGCGTCAGGCGCTGCGGGCCAGCCGCTGTTCAAGCACGTCAAAGGGCACGCCAGGTTCATCCTTGGCACCACGAATGACAAGCGATGTCTTGACGCTTGCAACATTCTCGGCCGCTGTCAGTTGCTCTGTCAGGAAACTTTGGAAAGTGCTCAGGTCGGGGGCCACGCATTTCAGGATGAAATCGACCTCGCCGTTCAGCATGTGACATTCACGCACAAGCGGCCAGTCGCGGCAGCGTTGCTCGAACGCCGACAGATCGGCCTCGGCCTGGCTTTGCAGACCGACCATCGCGAAGACCTGCACCTCGAATCCCAGTTCGCGCGCATCGACCTTGGCGTGATATCCGCGGATGTAACCGGCCTCTTCCAGGGTGCGCACGCGACGCAGGCAAGGCGGGGCGGAAATGCCGACGCGCTTGGCCAGTTCCACATTCGTCATGCGCCCATCGGCCTGCAATTCGGCCAGGATTTTCCTATCGATCGGATCGAGTCGCGAACCTGCCATCTGTGTCCTCCTGAAGCGGCAGTTTCTTATAACAGCGCCTGTGCTGCACGCAATAAAGTTTCGCAAACACGCAATATCGTTTCGCTTTTGCTGCTGAATTCGCAGGCAAAGGCCCCGTAGGCCTCTCGGCCCTTTCCCCGCAGGCGCGTCCCGCTTATATCGCCGTAAATGGATATGATGCGCAACAAAGGGGGCACAACCATGGCCGACACGCGCCACACGAAGGTTCTGATCATCGGCTCGGGGCCCGCGGGCTATACCGCCGGGGTTTACGCAAGCCGCGCCATGCTGGAGCCGATCCTGGTACAGGGGATCGAACCGGGGGGCCAGCTCACCACCACAACCGATGTCGAGAACTGGCCCGGCGACACCGAGGTTCAGGGCTCCGACCTGATGGTGCGGATGGAGGCCCATGCCAAGGCAATGGGCTGCGAGATCATCGGCGATATCATCGCCTCGCTTGACCTGTCGCAGCGGCCTTTCGTGGCCAAGGGCGACAGCGGCACCACTTACGTGGCAGACGCGGTGATACTGGCCACGGGCGCGCGGGCCAAGTGGCTGGGGCTGGACAGCGAAGAGGCCTACAAGGGTTTTGGCGTCTCGGCCTGCGCCACATGCGATGGCTTTTTCTATCGCGGGCAGGAAATCGTTGTCATCGGTGGCGGCAACACCGCCGTGGAAGAGGCTCTTTTCCTGACGAATTTCGCAAGCAAGGTCACGCTGATCCATCGCCGGGACGAGTTGCGCGCCGAAAAGATCCTGCAGGACCGACTGTTCAAGAACCCCAAGATTGAAACGCTGTGGCATCACCAACTGGAAGAAGTGGTGGGCGAGGACAATCCAAAGGGCGTTACCGCCGTGAAGGTCAAGAACGTGAATTCGGGCGAAATCTCCGAAATTCCCTGCAAGGGCGTTTTCATCGCCATCGGCCACGCGCCCGCCAACGAACTGGTCAAGGACGTGCTGGAAACCCACATGGGCGGCTATGTGAAAACAAAGCCCGACAGCACCGAAACCTCGATACCCGGTGTGTTTGCCGCAGGCGACCTGACCGATCACAAGTATCGCCAGGCCGTCACCAGCGCCGGAATGGGCTGCATGGCTGCGCTCGAGGCCGAACGTTGGCTGGCCGAGCATGGCGATGCGGCAGAACCCGACCCACAGGCCGCCAACGAGCCTGAAAGCGCCTGACGCGACGTGTCATGCAAGGTGGAAAAGCCCGGCGTGGCGCGCCGGGCTTTTTCGTTGCGCAGCCGGAACCAACGCCCTGCCCGACCGAGCCGCCAGCCACGCGGCACGGCATTGCCCCGCCCATTAGCGACTTTTCGGCAACAAATCACGCAAGCCGGATTTGCAGGGTTTTCCGCAAGCGCGAAATATGTGATTCGTTCATCGCTGAACATACTTTTCGAGTCCCCGCGATGCCTATTCCCGACAACAAGCCCAACCTGCCTGACGAGGACGACATGTTTCGTCTTCTGCGGCAGCTTGACCGGGCACCGGAGGCATCCCAACGGGAGATGGCAAAAGCGATCGGCATTTCGCTGGGCCGGCTCAACGCCTATTTGCGCAACGCGACCGAGACCGGGTTGGTCAAGGTCACGCAGCGCAAGGGGCCAGACCGGCGCCAACGCTTTGCCTATGCGCTGACTTCGCGCGGCGCCGCCGAGAAAAACCGGCTGACCGACAGCTTTCTTGCGCGCAAATTTGCCGAGTATGACGCACTCCACGCCGAATTGACCGGCACGACCAGTGGCCTTGTTCCCATCAAGCATAGGACGGAACTCATGCAGAATAACCTTGCTCCCATCCCCGAGCTTTACGTGTCTTACGAGAGCGCCCAGAAACTCAAGGTCGAGGCTGCCGAGCTTACCTCGCACGATCTGACGCCGCGCCAGATCTGCGACCTCGAACTGTTGATGAACGGTGGGTTCTACCCGCTGAAGGGCTTCCTGAGCGAAGACGATTACAACGGCGTCGTCGAGAACATGCGCACCGCCGACGGTCACCTGTGGCCGATGCCGATCACGCTGGATGTGACCGAAGATTTTGCCGACAGCATTGAATTGGGCCAAGACATCGCGCTGCGCGACCAGGAAGGCGTGATCCTTGCCACCATGACGGTCACCGACCGCTGGACCCCGAACAAATCGCGCGAGGCCGAGAAGGTCTTCGGTGCCGATGACCTTGCCCACCCGGCGGTGAACTACCTGCACAACCACGCCGGCACCGTTTACCTTGGTGGCCCGATCACCGGCATCCAGCAGCCCGTGCATTACGATTTCCGCGGTCGTCGCGACACACCCAACGAATTGCGCGCCTATTTCCGCAAATTGGGCTGGCGCAAGGTCGTAGCGTTCCAGACACGCAACCCACTGCACCGCGCGCACCAGGAGCTAACCTTCCGGGCCGCGAAAGAGGCACAGGCCAACCTGCTGATCCACCCGGTCGTGGGCCTTACCAAGCCGGGCGATGTTGACCACTTCACCCGCGTGCGCTGCTACGAAGCGGTGCTGGACAAGTATCCGCAGGCCACAACCACGATGAGCCTGTTGAACCTGGCCATGCGCATGGCCGGCCCGCGCGAGGCCGTGTGGCACGGCCTGATCCGTCGCAACCATGGCTGCACGCACTTCATCGTCGGTCGCGACCATGCCGGCCCGGGCAAGAACAGCCAGGGCGAAGATTTCTATGGCCCTTATGACGCGCAAGAAATGTTCCGCGAGCACCAGGAAGAGATCGGCATCACAATGGTCGATTTCAAACACATGGTCTACGTTCAGGAACGCGCGCAGTATGAACCCAATGACGAGATCGAGGATCGCGACAATGTCACGATCCTGAACATCTCGGGCACCGAACTGCGCCGCCGCCTGCGCGAGGGGCTGGAAATTCCCGAATGGTTCTCGTTCCCCGAGGTCGTCAAGGAACTGCGCCGCACCTCGCCGCCGCGGTCGAAACAGGGCTTTACGGTATTCTTCACCGGCCTGTCGGGCAGCGGAAAATCGACGATTGCCAATGCCCTTATGGTCAAGCTGATGGAAATGGGCGGCCGCCCCGTGACGCTGCTGGATGGCGACGTGGTGCGCAAGCACCTGTCAAGCGAGCTGGGTTTCTCGAAAGAGCACCGCGACCTCAACATCAAGCGTATCGGCTATGTCGCCAGCGAGATCACCAAGAACGGCGGTATCGCCATCTGTGCCCCGATCGCGCCCTATACCGCGACCCGGCGCACTGTGCGCGAGATGGTCGAGCAATACGGCGCCTTCGTCGAAGTCCACGTTGCCACCAGCCTGGAAGAATGCGAACGCCGCGACCGCAAGGGGCTCTACAAGCTGGCACGCGAGGGCAAGATCAAGGAGTTCACCGGCATCTCGGACCCCTATGAAGAACCCAAGGATCCCGAGCTGCGCGTCGAGACCGAGAACCTCGATGTCGACAACTGTGCGCATCAGGTCATCCTGACGCTCGAGTCGATGGGCCTGATCGCCGGAGTCTAAGGCAAAAAGCCTGTCCCCATAACGCAAACAGCCCCGTCAATTCCGGGGCTGTTTCGTTTTTCAAATCGCATACCGCAGCGCGTATCAGTGTACGGTGACCGGCGATAAATCATTCTGGCGCGCCAGAACGAAGGCCATGTTGCGATCCGCAACAAGCGCCAATTGCTGGCCGTTCTCATCATGCACGGCATAAAGCGTCTTTGTGTCGCCCACCTGGTCCTGCACCTCTTTGGGCAGGTCCGCCACCTCGACGGACCGCACGTAGACAATGCGTTGATCGCCGATTGCGCCAAAGTCGTATTTCACATCCATTTCGCTTACCCCCTGTTTATCTTGATCGTCTGCACAACAGTATCGGGCTGTGCGCGTGTCAGGTCGATATGCAAAAGCCCGTTTTCCATAACGGCCTCGCCTACCTCGACCCCATCGGCCAGCACGAAACTGCGCTGGAATTGCCGCGCGGCGATACCACGATGCAGAAACACGCGTTCGGCGCTGTCATCGGCCTGCCGGCCCCGGATAACCAACTGCCTGTCTTCGATGGTAATGCTCAGATCGGATTCGGCAAATCCGGCCACCGCAAGCGTGATGCGATATGAATGGTCGGATGTCTGTTCGATATTGAACGGCGGGTAGCCTTCGTTGCCGGATTTCGCATTGCGCTCCAACAGCCGCTCAAGCTGCTCAAAACCCAGCAGATAGGGGTGTGACCCCAAGGTAAGTTTTGTCATCGACACGTCCTTGTTCAAGCGACAGTCCAAGGCATCCCGTTCGCGGCAATGCCATTGAAACAAATATGGTAATACAGGCGCACCCGTGCAAGGGCTTTGCGAAAATGCTGTTTATCAGTATGTTGAAGACCCGGATGCAACGACGGAATCACTTGTCATGAATGCCCAGTCCGACTTCTCCAGCGAGATCGCGATGAAAACCGACGACGTGCTGCGCGTCGAGCTGGAGGTATTTCGCCGGGAACATCGCGACCTCGACGACTCGATCCGGGCCTTGCAGGACCGTGGCACCGCCGATCAGCTTACGTTGCAGCGCCTGAAGAAGAAGAAACTGCAACTCAAAGACCGTATCGCGATGATCGAGGACCGTCTGACACCCGACATCATTGCGTAACCCCGCGCGGGTCGTATAGTGCGCCTTTCAGATGGCGGGCAAAGGTGCAGGCGCAATGGCACAGGTGAAAGTCGGAATCATAATGGGCAGCCAGTCGGACTGGCCCACCATGAAAGAAGCGGCCGAGGTTCTGGATGAATTAGAGGTGCCTTACGAGGCACGGATCGTCTCGGCGCACCGCACGCCTGATCGTCTGTGGAACTATGGCAAGACAGCCGTTGAACGGGGCCTGCACGTGATCATTGCCGGTGCAGGCGGGGCGGCGCATCTGCCGGGCATGATGGCGTCTAAAACCCGCGTGCCCGTTGTCGGCGTTCCGGTGCAGACCAAGGCCTTGTCAGGCGTCGACAGCCTGTATTCCATCCTGCAGATGCCGCGCGGCTTTCCCGTGGCAACAATGGCCATCGGCGGCGCGGGCGCCCGGAACGCTGGCCTGATGGCAGCACAGATGTTGGCCATGAACGACCCCGCGCTGGCCCAACGGCTGGATGCATGGCGGGCGGCGTTGTCGGCCTCGATCCCGGAGGAACCCAAGGATGACTGAGCCCCTGACCACCGGCGCAACCATCGGCATACTCGGCGGCGGGCAGCTGGGCCGGATGCTGTCGGTTGCCGCAAGCCGCCTCGGGTTCAAGACCTGCGTGTTCGAACCCGATGGGGATTGCCCCGCCAGCCACGTATCCAATTATCACGTCAAGGCCGATTACGATGACCCGGACGCGCTGCGCTCCTTCGCGCAAGCCGTAGACGTGGTAACCTACGAGTTCGAGAACATCCCGACATCTGCGCTCGATATTATCGAGACGCTGCGCCCCATCCGCCCCGGCCGCGAAGCCTTGCGCATTAGCCAGGACAGGCTGACCGAAAAGGAATTCCTGACCAAGCTAGGCCTGAAAACCGCGCCCTTTGCCGCCGTCGACAACGGCGATGACCTGGCCACCGCGCTTGACCAGATCGGCACCCCCGCGATCCTGAAAACCCGCCGTTTCGGTTATGACGGCAAGGGGCAGGCCCGGATCATGACTTCCGGTGACGCCGAACAGGCCTTGGCCGAAATGGCCGGCACCCCGGCACTGCTGGAAGGGTTCGTCGCCTTCAGCCACGAGGTTTCGGTCATCGCCGCACGTGCGCCGGATGGGTCGATATCCTGTTTCGACCCCGGCGAAAACGTGCACCAGGGCGGCATCCTGCGCACCACCACCGTGCCCGCGCGTCTCAACCCCACACAGCGCAGTGACGCCGTGTTGCTCGCGGCCAATATCCTGAACGCGCTGGACTACGTTGGGGTTCTCGGGGTCGAACTGTTCGTGACGCCCGGCGAGCTGATCGTGAACGAGATTGCCCCGCGCGTGCACAATTCCGGGCACTGGACGCAGAACGGCTGCGCCGTGGACCAGTTCGAACAGCATATCCGCGCCGTGGCCAGCTGGCCGCTGGGAGATGGCAGACGCCATTCGGACGTGGTGATGGAAAACCTGATCGGAAGCGATGTCGACCGGGTGCGGCAAATCGCGTCCGAACCCCATGCCGCCCTGCATCTTTACGGAAAGGCCGCCTGCAAACCGGGCCGAAAGATGGGCCATGTCAACCGCTTGAAACCGGGGGCCTCCTGATGCGCGCGCTGCTGCAGCGGGTGGCCCATGCCAGCGTGACCGTGGATGGTGAAACGATTGGTCAGACCGGGCCAGGCCTTTTGGTCTTGATCTGCGCAATGACAGGCGACAGCGAGTCGCAGGCCGACACGCTGGCCGCAAAGATCGCCAAGCTGCGCATCTTCAAGGATGACGCGGGCAAGATGAATCTCTCGGTCCGCGACATCGGGGGCAGCGCGCTGGTGGTCAGCCAGTTCACCTTGGCCGCCGACACCGCGGGTGGAAATCGCCCCGGCTTTTCCGCCGCGGCCAACTCGACCGACGGTGAACGGCTATACGACTATTTCACCGACCGGCTGGCAGCCGAGGGCGTGCCGGTAGAAAAAGGGCGCTTCGGCGCCGACATGAAGGTCGATTTGCTCAATGACGGGCCGGTGACAATCTGGATCGAGCATTAGGCTACAGCCGCGTTGATCGGCAAGCCCGGCAGGTTGCGCCCAACGCTCAGGTCAAAAATGGCTCGGCCTGCATGCTCGGGGGCACCTCCGCGCCCAAACGGCGCAAGATCGTCGGGGCCAGTTGAAGCTGGCCCAGCAACCTGTCGGTTTCCGGCCCTTCGGCATCACCGAAATAATACAAGGCCACATCCTGTTGCAGCGGATCATGTCCCCCATGGTGTCCGCGCGCGTCCTGGCCATGATCGGCGGTAACGATCACCTCGTAGCCCATGGCACGCCACTTGGGGATGAACGGCGCCAGCATTTCATCCATCACGGCACAGGCGTGGTCCATTTCCTGGCAATCGTGGAAAAATCGGTGCCCCATGCTATCCAGCGTGCAGGTATGCAACACCCCGTAATCCAACCCGAAACGGCCGCACAGATTTGTCAGCGTCGCGAACAGGTCAACATCCGACGGCGTCATCTGGTTGATCAACCCGTAGCCCGTCATCGTGTGAAAACGGCCATGATTGATCGTGTCGCTTTCGGGCTCGTCATACTCGATATCGCGCACGAAATCGAACGGCGCGCGATTGAAGAACTCCGACCAGTATGAATGGGCCACGGCACCCGTCACGCCACCCGACCGGCGCACCTGGCTGAATATATCGGGCTGGTCCAGTCGAAACACGTTGCCATTTCCCGTGCAGCCATGCACCTGCGGCGTGACGCCGGTGTGGATCGAGGCATAGCACGACGCCGAGATCGACGGAAGAACAGCCCGCATGGTCCAACGCCGCGCCGCACCCGATTGCACCCAACCTTCGAGGTTTCCGAAAAGCCGCGTCCAATTGCGCAGCGGAACACCGTCCAGGATGATCAAAAGCAGTTTACGATTCATGTCCGCCCCATTCCACCGATGCCGCGCACCGGCCCCTTTCCTCTTGCCTCAAGTACCCCGGGGGGTCTGGGGGGCAGCGCCCCCCAGCCGGTCGGGCCGCGCCATGCGCGGTCCGAAACCGATGGTTTCTAGTTGCCGGCGCTTTCCATCTTGCGATTGGCAATTACGTCTTCCAACCAGCCCAGGCGCATCTCGGGCACCGAGTTGAGCAGCAGGTCGGTATAATCGTCGAAAGGCGGATTGAGAACCTCCGACTTCGTGCCGTAACGGACGACCTTGCCCTGGTACATCACGGCGATGCTGTCGGCGATGGCGCGCACCGTGGCCAGGTCGTGGGTTATGAACAGGTATGCCACGTCCTCGACCTTTTGCAGGTTCAACAACAGCTTCAGGATCCCGTCGGCAACCAACGGGTCAAGCGCGCTTGTCACCTCGTCGCAGATGATCAGCCTTGGCTTGGCCGCCAGCGCCCGCGCGATGCAGACACGCTGTTTCTGCCCACCCGACAGTTCGGCCGGGTAGCGGTCGATGAAACCCTCGCCCATCTCGATCTCGTCCAGCAATTCCTGGATACGGCGCCGCTTCTCTTGGCCTTTCAGGCCGAAATAGAATTCCAGCGGTCGGCCAATGATGGTGCCCACGGTCTGGCGCGGGTTCATCGCGACATCGGCCATCTGGTAGATCATCTGCAACTCGCGCAGATCGTCACGCGGGCGAGATGGCAGGTCGGGCGTCAAGTCGCGCCCGTCAAAACTGACCTTCCCCTCGCGCGGGGGCAAAAGGCCGGTGATTACCCGCGCCAGCGTCGACTTCCCCGATCCGCTTTCACCCACAACCGCCAGAGTCTGACCGGGGTAGAGGTCAACGCTGACATCCTTGAGCACATCGAACTTCGTGCCCTTGTAACGCGCCGTCACGTTTTCGACCGACATAAGGGGCGTGCCGGTGGGCGATTTTTCCTCGTGCCGGATCGACCTGACCGAAACCAGCGCCTTGGTATAGTCTTCCCGCGGTTCGTTGATGATCTGGTCGGCGCTGCCGTATTCGATCATGTCGCCCAGTTTCAGCACCATGATATCATCGCTGACCTGCGCCACCACGGCCAGGTCATGGGTGATGTAGATGGCAGCAACGCCGGTATCGCGGATCGCCTCCTTTATGGCCATGAGCACGTCGATCTGCGTGGTCACGTCCAACGCGGTGGTGGGTTCATCAAACACGACCAGGTCAGGTTCGGGGCACAACGCAAGCGCCGTCATGCAGCGCTGCAACTGTCCGCCAGACACCTGGTGCGGATACCGGTTGCCGATGGACTCGGGGTCGGGCAGCCCAAGCTTGCGAAACAGGGCCACGGCGCGGGCTTCGGCCTCGTTCGTCGAGAACTTGCCATGAAGGATCGCGGCCTCGGTCACCTGTTCCATGATCGGCCGTGCGGGGTTGAAACTGGCCGCCGCCGACTGGCTGACATAGGTCACCTCGCCCCCGCGCAAGGCGCGCAGGTCGGACAGGCTCGATTTCAGGATGTCGCGCCCGTTCACCCAGACTTCGCCTCCGGTGATATTCACGCCGCCCCGGCCATAGCCCATGCTTGCCAGGCCAATGGTCGACTTGCCGGCACCGGATTCGCCGATCAGCCCCAGAACCTTGCCACGCTCCAGGTCGAAATCGACACCATGCACGATCTCGATGTCATGGGGTCGCTCACCCGGCGGATAGACGGTGGCCCCGATCTTGAGCCCGCGCACCTTCAGCAGCGTGTCATCGCTCATCCCCGACCTCCTTTCAGGCTGGTGGTACGGTTCAGCACCCAATCGGCCACAAGGTTCACGCTGATCGCCAGGGTAGCGATGGCCACGGCGGGCCACAGCGCGGCCCCGATACCATAAACGATACCATCCGAGTTCTCCTTGACGATCCCGCCCCAGTCGGCGGCGGGTGGCTGCACACCCAGGCCAAGGAAGGAAAGGGTGGATACGAATAGCACGGCAAAGATGAACCGCAGGCCCATTTCGGCCACCAGAGGCGACAGCGCATTGGGCAGGATTTCACGAAATATGATCCAGACCCGCCCCTCGCCGCGCAGCCTGGCGGCTTCGACGAAATCCATGACGTTGATATCAACGGCCACGGCACGCGCAAGGCGATAGACCCGCGTGGAATCGAGCAAGCCCATCACCACGATCAGCACAGGGATGGTCACCGGCATCACCGACAGAACCACCAAGGCGAATATCAGCGACGGGATCGACATAAGCAGGTCGACAAAGCGGCTCATCAATTGGTCGACCCACCCCCCCATCACGGCGGCCAGCAGGCCGAACACCGTGCCGGTGGTGAAGCTGAGGATGGTGGCCGCCGTGGCGATGAAGATCGTGGTGCGCCCGCCATAGATCATCCGCGTCAGCAGATCGCGGCCGATATTGTCGGTACCCATCAGGTGCTCGGGGCTGGGCGGCTCCCATACGCCGCCGACAACCTCGGCCATGCCGTAAGGTGCGATCAGCGGCGCCAGGATGGCCATCAGGAAATAGAGACTGGTGAAAAACAGGCCGATGCCCGCGGCAAAGGTGATATTCTTCATTTTGGGTGCCTCAACCGCGGGTTCGCCAGTATCGACACGATATCGGCCACCATGTTCAGCCCGATATAGACGGTGGCAAAAACCATGCCACAGGCCTGCACCACGGGCACGTCACGCTTTGAAACGTGGTCGACCAGGTACTGGCCCATTCCGGGGTAAACGAACACCACCTCGACCACGACCACGCCTACCACCAGGTAGGCCAGGTTCAGCATCACCACGTTGACGATGGGCGCGATCGAGTTTGGAAGCGCGTGTTTCCTGATGATCGTGAACATCCTCAGGCCCTTCAACTCGGCCGTCTCGATATAGGCCGATTGCATCACGTTCAGGATGGCGGCGCGCGTCATCCGCATCATGTGTGCCAGCACCACCAGGGTCAGAACGGCAATGGGCAGGGCAATCGACTCGAGCTTGTCGTCCAGGCTGGCATCGGCGCGAAACGAAACCGCCGTAGATGGGAACAGCCCCAGCTTTACCCCGACAAAGAACATCAGGACATATCCGATCAGGAACTCCGGCACCGAGATGGACGCCAACGTGACCGCCGAAATCAGCTTGTCAGGCCAGCGTTCGCGATAGCGCACGGCCAGCAGGCCAAGGAAAATCGCCAGCGGCACGGCGATTACCGCCGCCCAGAACGCCAGGAACAACGTGTTGCGCAGACGCGAGGCCAGGCTTTCCGCGATATCCAGCCCGCTGGTCAGCGCGGTGCCCAGGTCGCCCGTCAGTACGCCGCCCAGCCACGCGAAATAGCGCGCCACGGGCGGATCGTTCACCCCCAGTTCGGCGCGCAGGTTTGCCAAAGCCTCGGGCGTGGCCGACTGACCAAGGATGGATTGCGCCACGTCGCCGGGCAGGACAATCGTGCCAACGAAGATCAGGATCGAGACAAGGAAAAGAAGAAGCAGGCCCAGCGCGATGCGCTGGACCAGCAATTTTGCCAGCAGGGGCATATCAGGCCGCGACCCACATCTTCATGGCGGCATAGAAGTTCATCAAGCCGAACCCTTTTTGCCCCGGCACCCAGCCAGCGATACGGTCGCTGGTGGCTTCGACGAAGTCGTTGAACATCGGGCAGATCAGCCCGCCTTCGTTATGCACGATCGTGCCCATGTCGGCATACATCTGCGTGCGCTTTGCTTCGTCCAGTTCTGCACGGGCGGCGACCAGAAGCTGGTCGAACTTCTCGTTGTTGAAACGCGTGTCGTTCCAGTCGGCGGTCGACAGGTAGGCGGTGGCATACATCTGGTCCTGCGTCGGACGACCGCTCCAGTAGCTGGTGCAGAAGGGCTGCTTGTTCCAGACCTCGGACCAGTACCCATCGTTCGGCTCGCGCTTGATCTCGACATTGATGCCAGCCGCCGCGCAGCTTTGCTGGAACAACGCAGACGCGTCCGGTGCCCCGGGGAACGAGTTGTCGGAAGTGCGCAACAAAACCGTGCCGTCAAAGCCCGATTTGTCCAGGTGGAACTTGGCCTTGTCGGGGTCATATTCGCGCTGCTCGATTTCCGAATACAGCGGGTAGGACGCATTGATCGGCGTGTCGTTCCCGACCGAGCCGTAGCCGAACAGGATCTTGTCGACCATTTCCTGCCGGTTCATGCCGTATTTCAGCGCAAGGCGCAGATCGTTATTGTCGAACGGGGCGGTGTCGCAGTGCATGATGAACACGTAATGCCCCGGTCCCGATGTCGTGCGCACGGTGATATTCGGCGCGCGCTCGATCAGCCCGGCGGTGCGCGGCGGCACGCGGTCGATCATATCCACCTGGCCAGACTGCAACGCCGCGACACGCGCGGTGTTGTCGTTGATTACCAGCACCTCGATGGTGTCGGCGTGGCCCAGATCACCCCAGTAATTGGGGTTCTTCTCGGCGATAAAGCGCACGCCCATATCCACTTCTTTCAGGATATAGGGGCCGGTGCCGATGGCCGCGGTCGGATCGTCCTTGCCGCCGTTCGGCTGGATCATCAGGTGGTAGTCAGCCATGTAATACGGCAAGTCGGCATTCGGGCCGTCCAACTCGATCACGACGCTGTCGCCATCGGCGCTCACATTCTGGATGTTGCGCAGAAGGCCCAGCGCGCCCGACTTGGTTTCTTCGCCGGAGTGGCGCTCGATCGTGGCAACCACGTCGTCGGCGGTGACGGTCTTGCCGTTCGAAAAAGTGATTCCCTGACGGATCTTGAAAGTCCAAATCCGCGCATCGGGCGACGAGCTGAAGCTTTCGGCAACCTTGCCCTCGACGCCACTTTCCGGCGCAAGCTCGACAAGCGGCTCGCCCCACAGACGGTTGACCTGGGTCGAAACCGAATTGGCCGCAAGCGCCGGGTCAAGGCTGTCGGAAGATGCGCCGCCCTGGATGCCGACCCGCATGGTTCCGCCCTTCTGAGGTCCGGCCGCGTGCACCGCGTCTGCCAGCATCGTGTTGGCCAGCGCTGCCGAGACGCCAAGCGCCCCCATGCGACCCATGAACTCGCGGCGCGTGATCTTGCCCAGCGCAGCACGCACCTTGAGATAGTCGATCTGGTCTTTCATTCGAAATTCCCCCTGTTTCCGGTGTCGGAAAGGATGCCGCACCGTTTGTTGACTCTCGAGTCAAGAATGCCGATTGCGCCCATCGCTTCAAGCAAAAATTTTCTTTTTGCGACATGAAGCGTCTATGCGCGACATCTATCGGTTACATGTGGTCACGCGAAACCTTGTCAGTCACATTCCGTGCATACACCAACTTGTCGTTTTCATAGGCCTCAAGCCGACCTGACATATGGAAATGCGTCGCGTCCGACCACATTTCGGCAAAGGTTTCGGTGCGGGTGCGAATATCGTCGCGTTCGACCTCCTCGGTCCAATGGGTGCGGGCACGCGCAGTTAGCGGGTCATCGGGGTGAATCGTCCACCATTCGCGCGCCACACTGCCAGATATCAGCCCGTGCGCCACGTCGCGCTGCTTGCCTTCGTCACGCTCGACATACTGGGTGATCGTGCCACTGACCATGTCGGTGGTTACCTCCTTGCGCTCGACGGCTGGGCGAAGCTCTTCAACCTCTTGCGGCGGCGCAGCATCGGGCGGCGGAAACCGCCACTCGTCACCCTGGGCGGTGGGGCGCACCGCCACGTCCAGCGCGCCTTCGTGCACTGTCACCTCGGCGGCGGCAGGCATGGGCCAGACCATCGGCCAATAGGCGGTGCTGATTGCAAGGCGCAGCCGGTGCCCTGCGGGCACCCGGTAGGCGATGTGGTCAAGCCGCACTGCCACATCGACCGACTGGCCCGGCACCAACGGTTCCGGCGCGTCATGACCATTGCGATGGGTCAGGTTCAACATGCCCCAGGTGATCCGCTGGCTGCTGCCATCGGGCGCCACGTCACACAGCCGCACCGCCAGTTGTGCCCAGGGGCGATCAGCGGAAACGCGCAAGCGCACCAGCGGCGCGCCAACGATATCTGCGGCGTCCTGCAAGGGCGTGCTGTCAAAACAGGCCGACAAGGCGTCATCCACGCGCTGGTCGCCAGGCCATTCCGGCCCGTCCGAACCGCCGTAATATTCGCCGCCTTCAAGCCCGCAATGCTGGGGCGAGGCAACACGCGCCTGCAATGGCTCGGCCTTGCCACCCAAGCGACCTGGCGCCAATGGCCAGGTTTCCGTGGCCCAATCAAGCGTGTCATCCGCAAGCCACAGCCCCGGCCGGTGATCATAGCGGCGACGGGGCGGCACGGAATCCATCAGGTAATGCCGATAGGCCGGGTCGCCCTCGACGCCGGTATCAATATCCTTGAGCCACCTGTCCCACCAGCGCAACGCCTCTTGCAGAAACCCGATGCGGGGGCCGGGCACGGCGAAATGCGGATATTTGTGTACCCATGGGCCATTGATCCCCTTGGCGCCGGGTATGTTGTTTACAATGTGCGCGACCGTGTTCAGATATCCGTCGCCCCAACCGCTGATCGCCAGCACCTTGGCCTTGATACGGCTGTAATCCTCGCAGATCGAGCCATGCCGCCAATAGGCATCGCGCCGTTGATGGCGCAGCCAGGTCGAGATCAGGAACGGCTCGTTCTCAATCCGCTTCAGCCATATCTCGCGCCAGTCAGGGCGCAGCGCCGGATCGGATGGGCGCGACGAGTAGGACCACATGACCGAGGACCAAGCGAAATTCTCGTTCAGCAGGCAGCCGCCCTTGTAATGGATGTCATCAGCGAAACGATCGACCGTCGAGCACAGGGTAATCACCGCCTTCAGCGGCTCGGGCTGGCGATAGGCCACCTGCAGGCCGTTGAACCCGCCCCAACTGATGCCCATCATGCCGACCGTGCCCGCGCACCAGGGTTGGGCGGCCAGCCACTCAATCACCTCGACGGCGTCGGATAGCTCTTGCTCGCTATACTCGTCCGACATCAGGCCATCACTGTCGCCATTGCCGCGAATGTCGACGCGAATACAGGCATACCCACGCGCCGCGAACCAGGGATGGGTTAACGCGTCGCGCGCGGTTGTGCCGTCACGCTTGCGGTAGGGCAAGTATTCGAGGATCGCCGGAACCGGGTCGCTGGCGGCATCCTCGGGCATCCAGACACGCGCCGACAGCTGGCAGCCATCGGACAAGGTTATACGCATGTCGGGTATTTCGGTAACGGGGCGCAACGCGCGGGAAGTTTCGGTCATGGCGCGGACAGTCTGACAAGCGGCCCACAGCGTCAAGCGGAACCACCCTGCCCCTTCACCTTGCCCGCAAACACCTGTCTGGAACACCCAACAGCAGCGCGGGGCGTTTGCGCCCGGTCAACGGTGCCGCCCGCGCGCCGTGCCTGTGCCACGGGCACGCGATTCCTGCGAAATACTTAGCCCTGCGGGATCTTGGCCGTCGCCTCGATCTCCAGCAGCGCCTCATCCTCCACCAGCGCCTGAACGACAACCATCGTCATCGCCGGAAAGTTCCGCCCCAGCACGTTGCGGTAAACCTTGCCGATCTCGGACTGATGGGCCAGGTAATCTTGCTTGTCGGTCACGTACCATGTCAGCCGTACAAGGTGCTCGGGGCCACCGCCCGCCGCTTCGATCACGGCGACGATGTTTTTGAGCGCCTGCTCCATCTGGCCGATGAAGTCATGCGCCTCGAATTTCTGTTCGGCCGTCCAGCCGATCTGCCCGCCAACGTAAAGCGTGCCATCCTCGGTCAGAACACCGTTGGCATAGCCCTTGGCGGGTGCCCAGCCTTCGGGGTGTATGATGCGATTGGTCATTTTCATGTCTCCTCAAGATGGGCCACCAGGGCAGCGCGGGCATCGTCGGGCCAGGGCGCAGGGCGCAACCCCGTGCCGACATGCACGATGACAGACGAGGCACGCAGCCGAATTTCTTCGCCGCAACGGGCCACGAAACGCGTGTGAAGGCTGCTGCGTCCAACACGCGGAAATGACAAGGTGAACTCCAGCACGTCACCAAGACGGCTCGGGGCCAGGAACTCGGTCTCGATCCGAGCGGTAGGCACGGCCCGGTCGGCATGCATATCGGCGAACGTGTGCCCGGGGATCGTGGCAAACAAGGACTCGACCACGTCGTTCAGCATCTCGAAATAGCGCGGATAGAAAACGATCCGGGCCGGGTCGCAATGCCGAAACATCACCTCTTGTCTGTATGTAAACGCCATTCGACTGCTCAGAACGCCTTGAAGGTCAGCGTGGTCAGGCTGCGCTCAACCCCGGCCACATCTACCAGCATTTCGTTGATGAACTTGCCGATATCCTGATCCTCGGGGATATACAGCTTGATCAACAGGTCCCAATCACCGCTGGTCGAATAAAGCTCGGAATGCAGTTCCTTGAGCATGATCTGCTCGGCCACCTTGTAGGTCTGGCCGGGCTTGCAACGCAGTTGTACGAATGTGGCGCGCATGATGTCACTCCTCTTTCAGGCGGAACCTCTGGATCTTGCCGCTCTCGGTTTTTGGCAGCGCATCGGTAAAGACCACCGAACGAGGATATTTGTAAGGGGCAATCGTCGCCTTGACGTGATCCTGCAGCAGTTTTGCCATCGCATCGCATGCCTGCGCCGTATCGCGCAAAACAACATGCGCCTGCACGATCTGCCCGCGCGCCGCATCGGGCACCCCCACCACCGCGCATTCCGCCACGTCCGAATGGGCCAGCAAGGCGGCCTCGACCTCGGGGCCGGCGATGTTGTAGCCCGAAGTGACAATCATGTCGTCGTTGCGCGCGGCAAAATGCAGATGGCCGTCATCGTCCATCGAAAACGCATCACCCGTGACGTTCCAGCCATCCTGCACGTAATCGGCCTGTCGGGAATCCGCCAGGTAACGGCATCCGGTCGGACCCCGAACAGCCAAACGGCCCACCTGCCCGCGCGGCACTTCTTGCCCGTCCTCGCCGATCACCCTTGCCTGGTATCCCGTGACCGGCTTTCCGGTGCAGGCTGGCCGGTGATCGTCGAAACGGTTGGTGACGAATATGTGCAACATCTCGGTCGCGCCGATCCCGTCAAGTATCGGCTTGCCGGTCTTTTCAATCCATTCCTCGTACACCGGGGCGGGCAATGTCTCACCTGCGCTCACGGCCGCGCGCAAAGACGTCAGATCCGCCCCATCGTCCATCGCCGCCATCATCGCACGATACGCGGTGGGCGCCGTGAAACAGACCGTGGCACGGTATTTCTGGATAATCTCGATCAGGTTGGGCGGCGAGGCATTTTCAAGCAAGGCCGCCGCCGCGCCGAAACGCAACGGAAACACGGCAAGCCCGCCCAGCCCGAAGGTGAAGGCCAGCGGCGGCGAGCCCACGAAAACATCATCGGGCTGCACGTTCAGCACCTCGCGCGCATAGCCATCGGCGATGATCAGAATGTCACGATGGAAATGCATCGTGGCCTTGGGCGCCCCGGTCGTGCCGCTGGTAAAACCCAGAAGCGCCACGTCATCGCGGCCCGTGCGCACGGCGTCAAACTGCACGGGCTTTTCCAGCGCCAGGCGGTCCAATTCGGCATCGTGGTTCGATGTGCCATCGAAACCCACCACCGTTTTCAGGAAATCCGAGGTCTTGGCGCAGGCCGTCATCTCGTCCATCAGCCGCGTGTCGCACAGCGCATGGGTGATCTCGGCCTTGTCGACGATCTTGGCAAGTTCACCCGCACGCAGCATGGGCATGGTGTTTACCGCCACGCCACCCGCCTTGGTCACGGCAAGCCAGGCCGCCACCATCGCCGGGTTGTTGGCCGAGCGGATCAACACTCGGTTGCCCGGCTTTACCTTAAGGTCATCCACCAGCGCATGGGCCAGGCGGTTGGTCCAGTCGGCGAGTTCCTTGTAGGTGCGCCGCCGGCCATTGCCGATCAGCGCGGTGCTGTCACCAAAACCCCTTTCCACCATCGCATCGGTCAGTTCGACCCCGATGTTCAACTGCTCGGGATAATCAAAGCCCTCCAGCAAAAGGTCCGGCCACTGGTCCTCGGGCGGCAGGTTATCCCGCGTGAACGTATCTGTATGTGCGCTCGGTCCCAGCATGTCAGCCTCCCTTATGCATTCCCAACGCCTGCCGCGCGATGACGACTCGCTGCACGTCAGATGCACCTTCGTAAATGCGCAGAGCCCGGATATCGCGGTACAGCTCTTCCACCTTCTGGCCCTTGCGCACGCCGTCGCCGCCATGCAATTGCACCGCCCGGTCGATTACCTGCTGCGCCTGGTCGGTTGCAAAAAGCTTGGCCATTGCCGCCTCGCGCGTCACGCGCGGGGCGCCGGAATCCTTGGTCCAGGCGGCGCGGTATACCAGCAGGGCCGCGGCATCCACATCCAGCGCCATGTCGGCGATATGCCCTTGCACCATCTGCAAGTCGAACAGCGGCGCGCCCTGAACCTCGCGTTCGGTCACCCGCGTCAGCGCCTCGTCCAACGCCCGGCGAGCAAAGCCCAGCGCCGCCGCCGCCACGGTTGAACGGAACACGTCCAGCACCGACATCGCGATCTTGAAACCCTGCCCGCGCGCGCCCAGCAAGGCGTCCTTGGGGATACGGCAATCGGTGAAACGCAACCGGCCCAGCGGGTGAGGCGCGATCACCTCTAGCCGCTCGACCACTTCGAAACCGGGCAACCCGGCGGGCACGATGAACGCCGACAGCCCCTTGGCCCCCGGCCCTTCGCCGGTGCGCGCGAATAGCGTGTAAACATCCGCGATGCCACCGTTTGAAATCCAGGTCTTCTCGCCGTTGAGTATGAAATCATCGCCGTCTTCCTCGGCCGTGAGGGTCGAGGCGGCAACGTCCGACCCGGATTGCGGCTCGGTCAGGGCAAAGGCCGAAATCGCGGCGCCGGCACGCGTCTGGGTCAGCCAGCGGCTTTTCTGCTCCTCGGTTCCGAAAAGCGAAATCGCACCGGTGCCCAGGCCCTGCATGGCAAAGGCGAAATCCGCCAACCCGTCATGGCGGGCCAGCGTTTCCCTGATCAGGCAAAGCGAACGCACATCCAACCCGGTGCTGCCCGTCGGATCGACGGCAGAATGACGAAGAAACCCGGCCTCGCCCAGCCCGGCCACCAGCGCCCGGCAGGCCGCGTCGGTATCGGAATGGTCGATCTGCCCCAGATGCCCGGCACACCACGCCTCAAGGTCATCTGACAAAGCCCGATGCCGCTCATCGAAAAACGGCCATGTCAGGAAAGTCTTGTCCGCCATTGTGCCCCCTGTTTCCTCTCTCCAAAAATATCTTCGCCAGAGATAAAAATTCGTTCACGAATTTTGTGAAAAACCGCCTCCGGTTTTTCGGTCCGCGCCGCTGTCAGTCTCCTTCGAAAACCGGCTTTTCCTTTTTGACGAAGGCGTTATAGGCGCGCTCGAAATCGCCCGTCTGCATGCAGATCGCCTGCGCCTGGGCCTCGGCCTCGATGGCCTGTTCGATCGACATCGACCATTCTTGCGCCAGCATCGTCTTGGTCATCATGTGGCCGAAATTTGGACCGTCGGCAATTTTCCCGGCCAGGGCAAGCGCCTCGGCTTCCAGGGTCTCGGCATCGACCAACCGGTTGAAAAAGCCCCAGCGCTCGCCCTCGTCGGCGGTCATGACGCGGCCCGTGTAAAGAAGCTCGGCCGCGCGGCCCTGCCCGATGATCCGCGGCAGGATGGCGCAGGCCCCCATGTCACAACCGGCAAGACCGACACGGGTGAACAGAAAGGCCGTCTTGGCGTCGGCCGTGCCCATACGCAGATCACTGGCCATGGCAATGATCGCACCGGCCCCTACGCAAATCCCGTCTATCGCGGCGATCACGGGCTTGCCGCAATTCACGATGGCCTTGACCAGGTCCCCGGTCATCCGGGTGAATGCCAGCAGTTCCTTCATGTTCATGCGCGTCAGGGGCCCGATGATGTCATGCACGTCCCCGCCCGAGCTGAAATTTCCGCCATTCGATGCGAACACCACGGCCTTCACATCATCGGCATAGTGCAGATCGCGGAACCAGTCGCGCAGCTCGGCATAGCTGTCGAATGTCAGCGGGTTCTTTCGTTCGGGCCGGTCCAGCCGCACCGTGGCGATGCCGTCCTCGATCGTCAGCAGAAAATGTTTCACGTCGGTGCGCATCGCGTTCATTGCGTTTCTCCCCTAGTCTCCAAAAGCTCGGCCAGTTCACCCAACCGGTTGGCAAATATCCGGGCTTCGTCGGCATCCATTTCGGCAAATAGCCCGTCGATCCATGCCTCGTGTTCGGCCGCCTGCCCGATAAAGACGGTCTGCCCACGTTCGGTCAATCGTGCCATCATCGCACGCCGATCCCCTGGCACGGCCACGCGTTCCACCAGGCCCTCTTCGGTCAGCCGGTCGACGATGCCGGTGACATTGCCGTTCGATACTTTCAACACGCCCGACAGCTCGGACATGCGTAGCCCGTCGGGATGACGGTGCAGCGCCGACATGACGTCAAACCGCGGTAGCGTGGTGTCATGCTCGCGCCGAAGCTTGTCACGCAGCTCGTTCTCGATTTTCCGAGTGACGCCCAACAGCCGCAACCAAAGCCTGAGACGCGCCTTGGATTGCGGCGTGCTGCGTGTGGATTCGGCGGGGGCGTTCATATCTCGCCCCCCGTTAGGCCCAGCGCATGCCCGTTGACCGAACGCGCTGCCTCCGAACACAACCAAAGCGCCGCGCCGGCCACTTCGTCGGTCTGGATGAACCGGCCTTGCGGATTGCCCGCGCGCAGCGACTTGGCCGCCTTTTCCTGGCTCATACCGGTTTTCTCGACGATGTTGGCAATCGATCGATCCAGCAAAGGCGTCTCGATGAAGCCCGGGCACAGCGCGTTTACAGTCACGCCGGTGCGCCCCAGTTCAACAGCCAGAGCGCGCACCAACCCCAGAACGCCGTGCTTGGCCGCAACATAGCCTGCAACATACGGGTACCCCTTGAGCGAGGCGGTCGACGCGACCGCGATCATACGCCCCCAGCCTTGGGCCTTCATGTCGGGCAGCGCGGCCTGGAAACTGTGGAACACGCCCTTCAGGTTCACCTGCAACATCGCATCAAGGTCATCGGCGTTCATCGCCTCGAACGGTTTGCTGTCGGCGGCGCCGGCATTGGCCACGATCACGTTGACGGGACCGTTCAGCCCACGCGCCTGGCGAAAGGCATCGCGCACGGCCGCGCCATCGGTCACGTCGCAGGTGACCCAGCCAATGAACTTGTGCTGCTTGGCCACGTCGCGCAACGGCCCTTCGCGGCGCCCCAGGATGGTGACCTTGGCCCCCGCATGGGCAAAGGTCTGGGCCATCTCGGCGCCAACGCCGGTGCCGCCACCCGTGATGATGACGTGCCGGTACTCCATCAGACCCGCACCTGCATCATCTCGGCCTCGCGGTCTGCAAGACGCCACATCTGGTCGCGGCCCGGCAGGTAAGGCAGCGGCCATTCCGCCAGACGATCACCGATCTTGGCGCCTTCGTGCAGCGTCCAATACGGGTCGGCCAGGTGCGGACGCGCGACCGCCACGAGATCGGCCCGCCCCGCCATCAGGATGGAATTGGCGTGGTCGGCCTCGTAGATGTTGCCGACCGCCATTGTGGCAATGCCGGCCTCGTTGCGGATGCGATCCGAGAACGGCGTCTGGAACATGCGTCCGTAAACGGGCTTGGCATCCACGCTGGTCTGGCCGGCCGACACGTCGATAATATCGGCACCCGCCTCCCAGAACATGCGCGAGATTTCAACCGCCTCGTCGGGCGTCACGCCATCGTCGCCAACCCAGTCATTGGCAGAGATGCGAACCGCCAGAGGCTTGGCCTCGGGCCAGACCGCGCGCATGGCCTGGAACACCTCAAGTGGATAGCGCATCCGGTTTTCCAGGCTGCCGCCGTACTCGTCCTGCCGGATGTTCGACTTTGGGCTGATGAAGGACGACAGCAGGTAACCATGCGCCGCGTGCAGTTCGATCATGTCGAAGCCAGCGCGCTTGGCCATTTCCGCGGATGCCACGAATTGATCGCGCACCATGTCCATCTCGGCCCGGGTGATCTCACGCGGGACAGCGTTTTCCGGCGACCAGGGGATAGGTGAGGCCGAAACCAGTTCCCAATTTCCATCGGGCAACGGCGCGTCCATTTTTTCCCACCCCACCTGGGTCGAGCCCTTGCGGCCCGAATGTCCGATCTGGCAACAAATCTTGGCCTCGGTTTCGGCATGCACGAAATCGGTCAGGCGCTTCCACGCTTCCTCATGTTCGGGCGTGTAAAGCCCGGGACAGCCCGGCGTGATGCGGCCCTCGGGGCTGACGCATGTCATTTCGGTGTAAACCAGGCCGGCACCCCCCTTGGCCCGTTCGCCGTAATGGATAAGGTGCCAATCCGTCGGGCAGCCATCGACAGCCTTGTATTGTGCCATGGGGCTTACCACGACGCGGTTCTTCAGCTCCATGTCGCGCAACTTGAACGGAGCGAACATCGGCGGCCGAACGGGCGCGTTTTCCGATACACCGGACTGAACCTGGAACCACTTTTCCGCCGATTCCAGCCATTCCGGGTCGCGCAGGCGCAGGTTTTCATGGGAAATCCGCTGCGACCGCGTCAGCAGCGAGTAATTGAACTGCACCGGGTCGAGATCGAGATAACGCTCCACCTCTTCGAACCATTCAAGGCTGTTGCGTGCGGCCGATTGCAGGCGCAGCACGTCCAGCCGCCGCTCGTCCTGGTACTTGGCAAAGGCGTCCTTCAGTGACGCTTCGGTATCCACGAATTCGGCCAGGGCAATCGCGCTGTCGAATGCCAGGCGCGAGCCCGACCCAATGGAGAAATGCGCAGTCGCCGCTGCATCGCCCATCAGCACGACATTCTTGTGATGCCACTTTTCGCAATTCACGCGGGGGAAGTTGATCCAGACGGCCGAACCACGCAGATGCTTGGCGTTCGACATCAACTCGTGACCGTCAAGGTGATCGGCAAAGATCTGGCGGCAGGTCTCGACGATCTCTTCTTTCGACATGCCTTCGAAACCCCACTTGTCCCAGGTTTCCTGCGTGCATTCGACGATGAACGTCGCCGTGTTGTCATCGAATTGGTAGGCATGCGCCCAGACCCAGCCATGAGCGGTCTTTTCGAAGATGAAGGTGAAGGCATCGTCGAATTTCTGGTGCGTGCCCAGCCAGATGAACTTGCAAAGACGGGTATCGATATCTGGCTTGAAATGCTCGGCCCAGGCTTCGCGCACACGCGAATTCAGACCATCGGCGGCCACGACCATGTCGTATTTTTCCGAGTAATCCTCGACCGGGCCAACATCGGTTTCGAATTGCAGGTCCACGCCCAGTTCACGCGCGCGCTCTTGCAACAGCAAAAGCAACTTCATGCGTCCGATACCGGCGAAACCATGCCCACCCGACACCGTGCGGTGCCCGTCATGCACCACGGCGATGTCATCCCAGTAGGCGAAATTCTCGCGGATCGCCTCGGCGCTTTTCGGATCGTTCCGGTGCAGGTTGTCCAGCGCGTCGTCAGACAGCACGACACCCCAACCGAACGTATCATCCGCCTTGTTGCGTTCGAACACCGTGATTTCGGCATCGGGCTGCCGCAGCTTCATAGAAATCGCGAAATAAAGGCCTGCGGGCCCACCACCAAGACATGCGATCTTCATGCTCTCGCCTCCTCGAATCCATGCTTGGTAACACGGTAACGCAGGCAAGAATTATTTCAAGGACAAATATTTTAAGGTTGAAGTATGCGGTCGATTTCAGCCCTACAACGGGATCTTGCGACTGCAATATTCCGCCGCAGATTGGCATGCACCGCTTTGGCGTGAGCGCAAAACGATCGGCGCGGGCAGTGCGCCCGCGCCGCTGTTCAAACGTCGATCGAGCGGGCGATCAGTTCCTTCATGATCTCGTTGGTGCCGCCATAGATCATCTGCACCCGCGCATCCGCGTAAAGACGAGCGATAGGGTATTCCATCATGAAGCCATAGCCACCGAATAGCTGCAGGCATTCATGCATCACCTCGTTCTGGGTCTGGCTGCCCCAGTACTTGGCCATGCTCGCGGTCGCGGCATCCAGCGTGCCGTCCTCGGCGCGGGCGATGCAATCGTTGACAAAAGCGCGCAGAACCTCGGCCTTGGTTTTCATCTCGGCCAGCTTGAAGCGCGTGTTCTGGAAATCCATTACCCGCTGACCGAAGGCCTTGCGCTCTTGCACATAGGCGATGGTTTCCTTCAACGCGAAATCGATGCAGCCCTGAGCGGTCAGCGCGATGGCCAGCCGCTCCCACGGCAATTGCCGCATCAACTGGTAGAACCCCTGCCCCTCTTCATCCCCCAGCAGGTTGGTCTGCGGCACTTTTACATCCTCAAAAAACAACTCGGACGTGTCGTTGGCCTTCATTCCCAGTTTTTTCAGATTGCGCCCACGGCGGAAGCCCTCGGTGCCTTCGGATTCCATCACGATAAGCGAAACGCCCTTGGCGCCCGCGTTCTTGTCGGTCTTGGCAACCACCACGATCAGATCGGCGGTCTGCCCGTTCGTGATGAAGGTCTTCGAGCCGTTGATACGGTAATGGTTGCCATCCTTTTCGGCCGTGGTCTTGACCGACTGAAGGTCGGATCCGGTGCCCGGCTCGGTCATCGCGATGGCCGCCACGCGCTCGCCCGACACAAGCCCCGGAACCCAGCGTTGCTTTTGCTCTTCGCTGGCATAGGCCAGAAGGTAATGCAGAACGATCGACTGGATCGAATAGCCCCAGCCGCTATCACCCACTGCGCCCTGCTCGTATATCGTGATGGCGTCAAACCCCATGCCGCCACCTGCACCGCCATATTCCTCGGGCACGGAACCGCCCATCAACCCCTGGTCGCCAGCGACTTTCCAGAATGCGCGGTCAACCCGGCCCTGTTCGTTCCATTTCTCGATATTCGGTACCAGTTCATCGGCATAGACACGGCTGGCCGCGTCGGCGAACATCCTGTGTTCGTCCATGACCCAGCTTGCCGTTGGCGTGAAAAGCGTCATTCTTTCTCTCCCGTGATGCAGCTTGGCGCCACCATGCAAAAGCCGGGACGGCCGCGTCCAGACTATCGTTGCGTCGCAAGTCGATTCCCATGAATTTCCGCATAGCGGTCGCACCTTCCGCAACGTCACCTTTACACTTATAGTTGACCCGTGTGGCAAATTATGTCCGGATCAGCACACCAGCCTGCAAGGGCTGGCGCGCGTCGGCGGGAGGGTCGGCGCAGGCAGGACCGGGGCGTCAAGAGATCGCGGCCTGCACCATATAGGGAGGATCGTGGTGGAAGTTCTTCAGCTTCTCATCAGCGGCATGGCCAATGGCTGTGTCTATGGCCTTGTCGCGCTGGGTTTCGTACTCATCTACAAGGCGACCGAGGCCGTCAATTTCGCGCAGGGCGATTTCATGATGCTGGGCGCCTTCGTGACGCTTGGTTTCGTCAACCCTGAATTCATGGGCATCCCGTTCTGGCTGGCGCTGCCACTTGTGTTCCTTGTCATGGGAACCTTCGGCTACCTGCTGGACGTGATCGTGCTACGTGCCGTGTTCGGCCAGAACCAGGTGGCCGTCATCATTCTGACAATCTCACTGGGGTTCGTCCTGCGGTTCGTCGCGGGCTTGATCTGGGGGCACGAGCCGCTGTCGCTGCATTCGCCGCTGGCGCTCGGTGATCTGCGCATGGGAGAGTTGGTGCTGGGCATGGCCGATGTGGCGATCATCATCACCACGTTCGTGCTGACACTGCTGCTGTGGCAGTTCTTTCAGCGCACCAAGATTGGCCTGGCCATGCAGGCAGCCAGCCAGAACCAGATGGCGGCCTATTACATGGGCATCCCGGTCAAGCGCATCCATGGTCTTGTCTGGGCGCTGGCGGGCATCGTCGCGGCGGTCGCGGGCATTCTGTATGCATCAAAGGGCGCGATTGACCCCAACGCAGGTTTCATCGGGATCAAGGCCTTCGCCGCAGCCGTGATCGGCGGTTTCGGCAGCCTGCCCGGCGCCCTGATGGGCGGGCTGATCGTGGGGATCATCGAACCCTTCGCAGCGCGGTACTTGCCGCCCGGCTACAGCCAGATCGCTCCCTATGCGCTGCTGATCGGCGTGCTTCTGTTCCGTCCCCACGGCCTGTTCGCGCAGGTTCGCGTCAAGAAGGTCTGAGGTCATGCGCATCCATTTCAAAACCAGCTACGATCACGACATTCGCCTGTTCCAGGATGGTTGGCAGGCCTTTCTTTACACCGCGCTGCTGGCGCTGATGGTGGCCCTGCCCTTTCTGATCGACGACTTCTTCCTGGGCGAGGCGACGAACGTGCTGATCTGGGCCACCTGCGGGCTGGGCCTGATGCTGCTGACCGGGCAGACCGGCCAGGCCAGCCTGGGCCATTCGGCCTTCATGGCCCTGGGCTGTTACACGTGTGTGCTGTTGATGGAGGCCGGCGTGCCCTTCATCCTGGCGTTTCCGCTGGGCGGGGTCATCACCGGCGTCATCGGCGCGCTGATCGCCATTCCAGCGCTGAAACTGCACGGGGTCTACCTGGCGATTGCCACGCTGGCGCTGGCGATCCTGACAGACGACCTGATCGTGATGCTTGAGCCCTGGACAGGCGGCGTCGGGGGGAAAAACGCGCCGCCGATCATTGTTTTCGGGCTGGAGATCAACCGTTGGTCCAGCCCGGTCGCGTGGTACTACATGGCGCTGGTCGTGGTGCTGATCGTGACGCTGTTCTACCGCAACCTGCTGCGCGCGCCGATGGGCCGTGCCTTTGCGGCCGTGCGCGACAGCGAAATCTCGGCACAGGCGATGGGCGTGAACATATCGCGCACCAAGACGCTGGCCTTCGGCCTTTCGGCCGGCATCACGGGGCTGGGCGGCGCGCTGATGGGGCTTTTCTCCGAGATCTTCAATAACGAGACCTTCACCTTCATCATCTCGATCCAACTGCTGATGATGATCGTCGTGGGCGGGCTTGGCTTTATTCACGGCGCCTTTCTGGGGGCAATCGTCATCGCCTTCCTGCCGCAGTTCCTGTCGATCGTGAGCGACAGCATGGGCAGCAACGTGGCGATCCCCGGCCTGGAAACGGCGGTGTTCGGGGTGATCATGATCCTGTTCATCCTGTTCGAGCCGATGGGTCTTTATGGCCGATGGCTCAAGATCCGCACCTTCCTGGAGCTTTTCCCCTTCGCGCGGAAAGACATGTTCCGCCGTCAGAAATCCTATCTGAAAACGGAGCGGCTGAGATGAGTCTTCTGACGCTTGAGAACGTGACCCTGAAATTCGGCGGCCTGACAGCCGTGAACAAGCTGAGCATGGACGTGAAAGAGGGCGAGGTCTTCGCCCTTGTGGGGCCGAACGGTGCCGGCAAATCGACGGTTTTCAACCTGATCTCTCGGTTTTACACGCCCTTCGAAGGCAAGATCACGTTCGACGGGCAGGATCTCCTGAAACTGCCGCCCGACGAGGTGCCCAGCCTTGGCATCGCACGCACGTTTCAGAACATCGAACTGTTCGATCAGGCAACCGTTCTGGACAACCTGCTGGTGGGTCGTCACCGTCTGCGCAAGACCAATCTGGTGGAGCAGATGCTTCACCTGCCATCGGTGCGCCGCGAAGAGCGCGAACACCGCGCGGCGGTCGAAGAGGTGATCGACTTCCTTGATCTTCAGCCTTACCGCAACAAGCGCATCGCGGGCCTGCCCTACGGTGTGCGCAAGGTGGTCGAGGTGGGCCGCGCGCTGGCCTCGAAGCCACGCTTGTTGTTGCTTGATGAACCGGCCTCGGGCCTGTCGGTCGAGGAAACGCAGAACATGCGCTGGTGGATCGACGACATCCGCCGCCACATGGGGATAACGGTTTTGATGGTCGAACATGACATGGGGTTGGTCAGCAAGGTCTGCGACCGCGTGCTGGCGCTGGCCGACGGTGCGAAACTGGCCGAAGGCACGCCCGAAGAGGTGCAGAACCACCCGGCCGTGATATCGGCCTACCTTGGCACGGGGGACGCGGCATGAGCGACAAACCCCTGCTGGAGGTGCGCAACCTCGAAACCTTTTACGGCCCGATCATGGCCATTCGCGGCGTCAGCCTCGAGGTGCACAAGGGCTCGGTCGTCACGGTTCTGGGCGCGAATGGCGCGGGAAAGACCACCCTTTTGAAAACAATCTCGGGCATCATGGACCCGGAAAAGGGCGAAATCCTTTTCAAGGGGCAGCCGATCCAGGGATGGGAGCCGCATAAGGTCGTGCGGGCGGGCATCGTGCACGTCCCCGAAGGACGCGAAGTTTTCCCCCTGCTGACGGTCGAGGAAAACCTGAACCTCGGCGCCTATACCCGCAATGACAAGGCGGCCATAGCGCGTGACCGCGACCTGGTGTTCGAATATTTCCCGATTTTGAAAGAGCGTCGCAACCAGGAGGCCGGCACGCTGTCGGGCGGTCAGCAGCAGATGCTGGCCATTGGTCGCGGCTTGATGCTGAGCCCGGAAATCATGCTGCTTGATGAACCCAGCCTGGGGCTGTCGCCGCTGCTGGTGCAGGAGATTTTCGGCATCCTCAAGCGGCTGAACAAGGACGTGGGCGTGACCATGATGCTGGTCGAGCAAAACGCAAATGCCGCGCTGAACCTGGCCGACCAGGGTTACGTCATGGAACTGGGGCGGATCGTGATGAACGACACGTCCGACCGGCTGAAGGAAAGCGAAGACATCAAGAGCTTCTACCTTGGCCACACAGACGAAGGCGCGCGCGGCGAAAAACGCTGGAAGCGCAAGAAGACATGGAGGTGATGCGATGAACGCCAATGCCGCATCGGACAAGATCACCATCAACGGCGTCGTGTTCAACGCCCTGCCCGACGCGCGGCCCGTCACGGTCGACGGGCAGGATACAATCGCCAAACTGTTTGCCGCCCGCTGCAAGGAGCTGGGCAGTCGCACCGCCCACCGCGAAAAGGACATGGGCATCTGGCAGGCCTACACGTGGTCCGATTACTGGACCCATGCCAAGTGGATCGGCATGGCCCTGCGCAAGCTGGGGCTCGAACGCGGTGAATGCGTGTCGATCCTTTCGGAGGACCGAAAGGAATGGGCGTATTTCGACCTAGGCATCCAGTGCGTCGGCGGCATCGCCTCTGGCGTGTACACGACAGATAGCGCCAATCAGCTTTCGTACCTGCTGCGCGACAGCGGCTCGCGGTTCCTGGTCGTCGAGAACGAGGAACAACTGGACAAGTTCCTCGAGATCGAGAGCGACGTGCCTGATCTTCTCAAGGTCATCATCCTCGAAGACGAGGGGCTGCACGATCTCGAACATGATCGGTGCATCTTCATCGAGGAGTTCTACCGGGTCGGGCAAGAGGTCGACGCGGCCGAGCCCGGGCAATTCGAAGCCGAGATCAACCAATCTCGCCCCGAGGATACCGCGCTGCTGATCTATACCTCGGGCACCACCGGAATGCCCAAGGGCGCGATGCTGTCGAACGAAAACATCATGTCCGCCATCACCGCCGGTGCCCACGGGCTGCCCGCCGAACCGGATGACGAACAGCTGTGTTTCCTGCCGCTGTGCCACATCCTGGAACGTGACGTGTCGATCTATTTCCCGCTGGCGGCGAAATGCACGGTCAACTTTGCCGAAAGCCCCGAAACGGTGTTCGACAACCTGCAAGAGGTCAGCCCGATGACCTTTACCGCCGTGCCGCGCGTTTGGGAGAAAATATACTCCCGCGTGCTGATCCTGGCGCAAGAGGCCACGTGGATTGGCCGCATGTCGTTCAAGATGGCGCTACAGGCGGGGCAGAAACGCACAAAGGCGCTGATGGAAACCGGCAATGTGCCCACCGCCACGGCGTTGAATTTCTGGCTTTGGGATCACCTGGTGTTGAAGAACCTGCGCCGCATGCTGGGGTTTGACCGGATGCGCCGGGGCGGCACCGGCGCTGCGCCCATATCGCCAGAACTGTTGAAATGGTATTGGTCCATCGGCGTGCCTCTGGTCGAAGGGTACGGCATGACCGAAACAGCCGGCATCGCCACGATCAACACCCCGACCGAGAACAAGGTGGGCACCATCGGAAAACCCGTCCCCGGCGTGCATGTGCGCATCGCCGCGGATGGCGAAATTCAGACTAGGGGTCTGAACAATTTCCAGGGCTATTGGCGCAACAACGAAAAGACGGCCGAAACCTATACCGATGACGGCTGGCTGCGCACGGGCGATGTGGGGCGGATCGACGATGATGGGTATGTCACCATCACCGGGCGACTAAAGGACATCATCATCACGGCAGGCGGCAAGAACATCACGCCGGCCGAAATCGAAAGCCGGCTGAAGTTCAGCCATTACATCAACGACGCGGTGATCATCGGCGACAAGCGCAAATATCTGACCGCCCTGGTGATGATCGACCAGGAAAACGTCGAGAAATATGCGCAAGAGAACAAGGTGCCGTTTTCCGATTTCGCCTCGCTTTGCCGTGCGCAAGAGGTACAAGACCTGATCGGCGCCGAGATCAAGCAGGTGAATACCGAATTCGCCCGCGTCGAGCAGATCAAGGATTTCCGCCTGATCGACGTGCTGCTGACCGCCGAGGACGAGGAACTGACACCAACCATGAAGTTGAAGCGCGGCTTTGTGGAAAAGCGCCACAAGGCGTTGATTGATGATATGTATTGACCAAGCCCTGCAAGAACGGGGCGAGACCAAGGGAGGAAAGACCACGATGAATACCCTGATGAAATCCGTCCTGGGCAGTGCGCTGGCACTGGGCATGACGCAGGCCGCCTGGGCCCAGACACAAGGCGTGAGCGACGATGAAATCGTTATCGGATCGGTCAACGATCTGTCCGGCATCTTTGCCGCAATCGGCGTGCCTGCGATCAACGGCGCCAACCTCAAGATCGACGAGGTCAACGAGGCCGGCGGCGTGCATGGCCGCAAGATCCGGTTCGTGGTCGAGGACCACACATATCAATTGCCCAAGGCCGCACAGGCCTACAACAAGTTGGTCAACCGGGACGGCGTGTTCGCGATGATGCTCAGCCTGGGCACGCCGCACAACTTGGCGGGCTTCAAGATCATGGACCCCAAGGGCATCCCGAACCTCAACCCGCTTTCGGCAGCGCGCGAGATGCTGGCAGAACCGATCGACAACAAGTACACTGGATTTGCAAGCTACTACGACCAGGCAATCGCGGGTATCGAGTATCTGAAAGACGAGTTCGGGTACACGAATGTCTGCGCGATGTATCTGCCCACCGATTTCGGCATCGAGATCTCAAGCGCCGCGAAGGAAAGCACCGAAGACCTGGGCACGACCTTTGTCGCGGAAACCACGCACAAGCCGGATGAGCAGGATTTCGTCGGCGCCGTTCAAAAGCTGCGCAGTGAGAACTGCGAAACCATCGTGATGGCGCTGGGTGTGCGCGCCGGCATCACGGTTGTCGGCACGGCCAAGCAACTGGGCTGGACCGAGGCCAAGTTCCTCAACACCTCGGCCGGTTTCCTGGAGCCCGTGGCCGCCGTGCCGAACGGCGTGACCGATGGTCTTTACGCCGCCGCGGGCTGGGTTGACCTGGCCGCGCGCGCCGAAGACCCGGTGCCTGCTGCCTTCATCGAGGCCTATGAAGAGGAATACGGTCAGCCCGCCGGCGGATTTGCCATGCTTGGCTATAATGCCGCCGAAACGCTGATCATGGCGCTTGAGGCCGCAGGGCCCGACCTGACGCATGAGTCCTTCAAGACGGCCATGGAGTCGGTCGACTACTATTCCGAGCTTCTGGATACGCAGATCAGCTACGGGCCTGGCGACCACCAGGGTGCAAACGAAATCACCATTTCGGTCGTAGAAGATGGCAAGTGGAAGCTTCTGGCTCGCCAGTAGCCACCACCGGGAGAGACGAAAAGGGGCGCCGTTTGGCGCCCCTTTTTTCGTTCGCGGCGAGGCCTTTCCATCAAGTGCCTCGCACTTTGTTGACTTATTCGTTATCTCTTGAGCGGCGCAAAAAAGGAGTTCCGTCTTGGCAGAAACCTCACTCAAATCCCGTCACCACAATCGCATCACCGACCTGCACGAAGAGATCACCGCCTGGCGTCGGGATCTGCACACGCATCCCGAAATCGGGTTCGAGGAGACCCGCACCGCCGGGATCGTCGCCGAGAAACTGCGCGAGTTCGGTGTTGACGAGGTCATCACCGGGATGGCCACCACCGGCGTCGTCGGCATTATCCACGGCGAACAGGACGGCCCCATGATCGGACTGCGCGCTGACATGGACGCGCTGCCAATGCAGGAACATACAGATGTGCCGTGGAAGTCCGTCAACCCCGGCGCGATGCATGCCTGTGGCCATGACGGGCACACAGCGATGCTGTTGGGCACGGCAAAGATCCTGGCCGAAACGCGTGATTTCGCGGGGTCTGTCGCCCTCATTTTCCAGCCCGCCGAAGAAGGCGGCGGTGGCGGTGGCATCATGGTGCGCGAAGGGTTGTTCGAACGCGCGAATTGCCAATCGGTCTGGGGCTTGCACAATTGGCCCGGACTACCGCTGGGCCAGTTCTGCGCACTGTCCGGGCCGATCATGGCGGGCATCGATTACTTCGACATCACCATCCGGGGCCAAGGTACCCATGCGGGGTTGCCGCATCTGGGCGTTGATACCGTTCTGGCAGCCGCCCATCTCGTGACTGCCATTCAAAGCGTACCGGGGCGCAATGTCTCGCCCCACGACACCGCCACGATCGGCGTGTCGATGTTCAAGGGGTCGGATGCCTACGTTGTAATGCCCGACGAGGCCGTTATCGGCGGGTCCGTCCGGTACTTCGATGCCGCCACGCGCGACATGGCCGAGGCGCGGATTCGCAGCCTCGCCGAAGGGGTCGCATCCGGTTTTGGCGCCGAGGCGATCATTGATTATCGCAAGAACTACCCGCCTACGGTAAACCATTCCGCCGAAACCGACGAAGCCGCCGCGGCCGCCGCGGCGCTGGTTGGCGAGAGCGGTGTTCTGCGCGAACACGAGCCATGTATGGCGGGCGAGGATTTCTCGTTCATGCTGAACGAACGTCCGGGCAACTACATCTGGATGGGCACCGATCAGCCCGGCAGGAACAACGCAATGGTCCACTACCCCACGTACGATTTCAACGATGCCGCTATTCCGGTTGGCGTGGGGTATTGGCTGGGGCTGGTGGACCGCCTTTTGCCACGTCACTGACATTATGGCACCTGCCATTTGCGGCCCGCACCTTGCTGGGCCGCGAGTGGCGATCCCACGAGGACTCGAACCCCGAACCTGCTGATTAGAAGTCAGCTGCTCTATCCTGTTGAGCTATGGGACCGCAGTGCGCACGCGCACATGACCTATGCAATACCCTTTTTAACCTTGCAAGCCTTAAGGAATAGCTTGACTATCTTCAATAACCACATGCAATATCTTGATGCGTTCCTTCAATCGCTTTAAGTAAGCGTCGGGAAGTATAAACCACTAAAAGAGGGTACCTGTGTATGGGTGCGTTACCCAAGCAACCGAGTGCGGAGTGTGATGCTGTGAGTTTTGATGTTTCAACGGGTTTCGATTTTGAAGAATTTCGCAGTCAACTTCTGCGTATCATGAAAGAAAAGGGCCTAAGCCCTCATTCCTTGTCCGTGAAAGCGGGGCTTAACCCCCGGGCGGTGAAGGACATAGAAGAGCGCCGCGTGAAGAACCCACGCGTTTCCACGGTGATTTCCCTGGAAAATGCGCTGGACGTCTTGCCAGGCACCCTTCTGGGGATCTCGCCCGAGACGAACATCAAGGGTTCCCTTTTGAACTATCTCGGGGCGCTTTCTCAAGAAGATCAAGATAAACTCCTGGATTTTCTAAGATCTCTGTCAAACCGACGCATCTGATCAAGGCCAGAAAAAGCCGCGCCTGATCCGAAGGAAGCTCTTTTACCAGTTCTTCCAACGCGGCGTGGTTACCTTCTTCGTTGCCAAAGTCAACCACTTTGATTCCCGCCATGTCTCTCATCAATCGCCTCGGTTCGTCTGGTGGCTTTCAAAGTAGCGCCGAAGCCAGTGCGGCGCCCCCTCCCATAAATTCACGTCAGTCGGCTATACGCCGCAATCAAGCGCTTCCGGCTATGGCCCAAGTTCAAGGTGCCAAGCATGAGACGTCGAAGGCGTAACCTTCGGCGACAAACTCACCCTTGATACCAGCCCGTTCGCCAGCATTTCCTCTCCTCCAAACCTGCCGATACGACAGCGACGCCCTCAGATTGTTCTATTGACATCTGTTTTTTATCACAGTTATCGTGAAAAAAACAGTGGATACATCACAATGCGGCAATTTTTTACTACTTCCACGCTAACTCAAAAGCAGGCTAACCCTTTATTACCGGACTGGCTGAAAGGCCAGAGCAAACGGTACGTTCAGCGCCTGTTACCCGAAGTATCGCACGTTAAGGATGTGCCGAAAAGACGCATTTCTACCCCTGCGCCCACACCGGCGAATGATCGCCGGGAATTATCCGCCCGCGGCCAACTTCCGCTTGGCCAGGCAATGCTATTTGCGGACAGTTCTTTCGCAACCAGTGACACCAGGACATGGTTGGAAGAGCTTTACGGCCTGACGGTGGTCAATGTTCATGACAGAGTCGGCTACCACGAGTGGCTATTGAAATGCGGCAAGACCTCGGACCTGTTCATCGTCGATGCCGACAGTTTCGAGTCTGATCAAGTATTGCTTGGCAAATTCAATGAAGCAGTCAAACGCTCCTTCCCTCTCAGGCCGGTCATCCTGCTAAGCAGCGACGCATCAATCAACAGGTTCACGCCGCTACCCGGAGCGCCTGGCGATGTTGTCCTGAAAAAACCCGTCAGCCGAACCAGCCTCTGGCTTGGTGTAAAAGCGGCGATGGATCAGCACTACGCAGTGTAAACGCCAAACGGTACGATGCGGCCAACACCGCGTCGTCGCGAACACATCCTTCCGTCAAAAATTACTGTCAGTGCGTCCAGGAACCACGCCGGTTGGTGGCAAAATTCTCGCCATAGCCGCCAGGGCGCACGTTCGGCTTGCGCGTCTTGGGCTCCATCACGATGGCGTCGATACCATGCGCCTCGGCGTATTCCAGCGCAGCCTCTTTCGAAGCGAACTGCAGCTTCACCTGCGCCTGCGTATCGCTTGACGAAGTCCAGCCCATCAACGGGTCAACCTCGCGCCGAGACGCCGGCGCATATTCCAGAACCCAATGCTTGCTCTTGGCGGTGCCGGATTGCATTGCGTTTCGGGCGGGTCTGTAGATACGTGCGCGCATGAATGTCTCTCGCTTCAGTCCTTGCGGGTGTTATCCTTGAAATCAGCCCGATGGGCAAGGGGTTGAGGGTGATATTGGAAGGGTGCAAACAGTTGCCTTGATTGCGCCCAGACTACGGGGAGCGAGGGGTGGGTGTGCAGCCAAAGGCGCGACAAAGCACACTGCTTGCCCTATCAGCGTAGCAACACAGCCCGAAACCACGCAACAAATAGATGAGTTTGAAATGTATTTCTGCGAATGCTCAATTTAAGCAGGCTGGGTAAGAGATTGCGCCGGAACGACAAAGCCGGTGCTCGGCATTTCACGCAGGGTGGCCCCCTCTGTCAGGGTTACGGGGTTGAACTGGAACAAAAACAGATCAAATCTGAAACAACGCTGCCGGAGATTCTCATGCCATACGCCCATTCCGACAAGTCGGAGCCGCTCCTTCATTCGCCCGCCCCCGACGTGAAGGCGCGCGAAAAGCTGGAAGGGGGCAAACGATTTATCATGCATACCGAGTTCACCCCGTCGGGCGATCAGCCCACGGCGATCGCCGAGCTTTCGGGCGGCATCGACGCGGGCGAGCGGGACCAGGTGTTGCTGGGCGCCACCGGCACCGGCAAGACCTTCACCATGGCCAAGGTGATCGAGGAAACGCAGCGACCGGCGATCATACTTGCCCCGAACAAGACGCTGGCAGCGCAGCTTTACGGCGAATTCAAAGGCTTCTTTCCCGAAAACGCGGTCGAATATTTCGTCAGCTACTACGACTATTACCAGCCCGAGGCCTATGTGGCGCGCAGCGACACCTATATCGAGAAGGAATCGCAGATCAACGAACAGATCGACCGGATGCGCCACTCGGCCACGCGCGCGCTTCTGGAACGCGATGACGTGATCATCGTGGCTTCGGTCAGTTGTATCTATGGTATCGGCAGCGTCGAAACATACGGCGCGATGACCCAGGACCTGGAGGTCGGGAAAGAGTATAACCAACGCGCCATCATGGCCGATCTGGTAGCCCAGCAATACCGCCGCAATGACCAGGCGTTCCAGCGCGGATCGTTCCGCGTGCGCGGCGACAGCCTGGAAATCTGGCCCGCGCACCTTGAAGATCGGGCCTGGAAGCTGTCATTTTTCGGTGAAGAGTTGGAGGCGATCACCGAGTTCGACCCCCTGACCGGCGAAAAAGCGGCAAGCATGGAGCGTGTGCGCGTTTACGCCAATTCGCATTACGTAACGCCCAAGCCGACCATTCAGCAGGCCATCATCAACATCAAGAAAGAGCTGCGCCAGCGGCTTGACCAGTTGGTGGGCGAAGGCAAGCTGCTAGAGGCACAACGCTTGGAACAGCGCACCAATTTCGACCTGGAAATGCTTGAGGCCACGGGCGTCTGCAACGGGATCGAGAATTACAGCCGCTACTTGACCGGGCGCGCACCGGGCGAACCGCCCCCCACCCTGTTTGAATTCATCCCCGACAACGCCATCGTTTTCGCCGATGAATCGCACGTCAGCGTGCCGCAGATCGGGGGCATGTATCGGGGCGACTATCGGCGGAAATTCACCTTGGCTGAACACGGTTTCCGACTGCCATCCTGCATGGACAACCGCCCCCTGAAATTCGAGGAATGGGATGCGATGCGCCCGCAATCCATCTTCGTCTCGGCCACCCCCGGATCGTGGGAGATGGAGCAGACAGGCGGCGTGTTCACCGAACAAGTCATCCGCCCCACGGGCCTGCTGGACCCGCAGGTTGAAATCCGCCCCGTAGAAATGCAGGTCGACGACCTGCTTGACGAGGTGCGGCGCGTGTCGGCCGACGGGTATCGCACGCTGTGCACAACGCTGACGAAACGCATGGCCGAAGACCTTACCGAGTATCTTCACGAGCAGGGCGTGCGCGTGCGCTACATGCATTCCGATATCGACACGATCGAACGGATCGAGATTCTCCGTGACCTGCGGCTGGGCGCGTTCGACGTGCTGATCGGGATCAACCTGCTGCGCGAGGGGCTGGATATTCCCGAATGTGGGCTCGTGGCGATCCTCGATGCCGACAAGGAGGGGTTCCTGCGCTCGGAAACCTCGCTGATCCAAACCATCGGCCGCGCCGCGCGCAACGCCGAGGGCCGCGTCATCATGTATGCCGACCGTATCACCGGCTCGATGGAACGTGCGCTGGCCGAAACCGACCGCCGCCGCGCCAAGCAGGTCGCCTATAACGAGGAACACGGGATCACGCCCGAGACTATCAGGAAAAACGTCGATGACATCCTGCAGGGCCTCTACAAGGGCGATGTAGACCTGAACCGCGTGACCGCGACGGTCGACGAAAAGCTGCAAGGCTCGAACATGCAGGCAGTGCTTGATGGCCTGCGCCTGGATATGCGCAAGGCCGCTGAGAACCTTGAATTCGAAGAAGCCGCCCGCTTGCGCGACGAGGTCAAACGGCTGGAAGCCGTGGACCTGGCTGTGCACGACGACCCGTTGGCCCGCCAGCAGGCAGTCGAAAGGGCGAGCGAACAGGCCACGAAATCGCGCGGTCGATCAACCGCGGGCAGGCCCGGGCAAAGGGGTGGGAATGTGAAGCGGCGAAAGAAATGAGCCGCCGCGCACAACGCTCATGCTCCCAGCCCCAACCGCTCCAAATACGCCACGCTTTCCGGCACGCGTGAGAAGTCGTTGATTTCGACGATCAGGTGGGGTCTTGCCTCCAGCCCGCGCAGCGCGTCAAAAATGGGGTGGAAATTCGTGTCACCCTCGCCCAGCACCCAGTGGCGATCGGCATAGCCATCCGCATCTTGCAGGTGAACGTGGCCCAGCAACGCGCCCGCATCCTGCACGAAGCGATCGACGGGCGGCGCACCGGCCGAGACATGCGCCCAAAGCGCATGGCCAGTATCGACCGACAGGCGCAGGGCCGGGGTGTCGGCGGCCTCGACCACCGCGCGACGCAGGCCCGGATCGGTGTCCTTGATATTCTCCAGTACCATTTCAACGCCCTCGGCCTGCGCGCGTTTCAGGGCCGGCGCCAGCGTGTCGAGTATCTGGCTTACCGATTTCGCGCGGCCTCTCGGGGCATTATCCAGGTTCTGCGCATCCCACGGATCATAGGGCGAATGGATCACCATCTGCCGGGCCCCCAACCGGGCACAGACCTCTAGCGCACGATCCAGGCGCGCCTGGACAATGCTGCGAATATCGCGGTCCTTCACATCCAGTTCAAAGCCCGAAAACGGCCCGTGGATGCCGAGCCGACCGTTCCAACCCCGGAGCTTGTCCAGCGCCATGGCGATGAACGGCTCGGGCTTGGCCAGAATATCGGCCATGCAGAACTCGGGCAGCTCGATGTCGCGGTCTTTCTCGAAAATCCAGTCGCGGTGCCGGTCAAGATCCAGCACCGACAATTGCGCCCCGATGACGGGCAGGTCGCTCATTCACTCACCCGTGACGGTCAGCCCAAGCATCCGCCAGCCCTGCATACCCGCACGGTAGTAATAGATCTTTTCGGCGGGAAATCCGGCCTCGATCATACGGCGCGCCGCGGTGGGCGACTGGCCGCACCAAGGCCCGTTACAATAAAGCGCCGCGCTTTTCACATTGTCGCCGTCGCAGATGAAACCGTCGAAATCAATCTCGCATCCCAACTCTCCCAGTCGGTCGGCGGCCTCGGTATAGGGCACGTTGATTGCGCCGGGGATTGACCCGGTTTGGTAATCGCGCCGTACGCGGCCATCAATGACCACCACCTCAGGGTCGTTGAGAAATTCCATCAACTCCAGCTCGCCGATTGGCGTCACGCCGGGCGCCGGAACGATTGGCTGGATGCAGAAATTAGGGCATGGGCGCGATGTCTTGGCCCATTCACCGGTAATCGTGTTCTCGGTGTCCTGGATACGTTCGATCACTTGCTGTCCCTGCGGCGTTTCAACCGTCACAGACATCTGCCCCTTCGTGATCGCCACCTCGTCGGCCTGGGCGATTCCCGCGGCCATTACCAAAGCGATTGCCATTATACGCATTTCATTGCTCCCTTTTTGTTTTTCGAGCTGGGTCGAAGTCAGATGAAGGGGACGAAGGGCACGCCGCAGGCGCCCAGAACGCAAAGTGCCGCCAAGGCGCACAAGAATTTCATGCCGGGCCCCTCCTCAAGGTCGCGATCAGCCTAGCCCCAATGCGCGGTACCAGTCAAAGCGCGATGAACAAAAAAGACGCGGCCCCGTTTCCGGGACCGCGCCTTGAAATTCGATATCGGCGTGGCTTATGCCAGCGCGATGTTCATCGCGCTTTCGCGACCGTCACGGCCAGCTTCGATGTCGAAGGTGACTTTCTGGTCATCGGCCAGGCCGGTCAGGCCCGAACGTTCGACAGCCGAGATGTGCACGAACACGTCCTTGCCGCCCGTTTCCGGTGCGATGAAGCCGTAGCCTTTGGTGGTGTTAAACCATTTCACAGTGCCATTAGCCATGTGAGATTCCTTTCAGTTTTCATTCCGCTCGCAACATGCAGCGGCCCGGCAAAGTCACGTCTGGATCGAAGACTGCGTGCCGGTGGTCGGAAAACAGAAGGATCGTAGAGATGGTCTTAGCAAATTGCGTATGACAGGTTTCGCTGCCGATAGCAAGCAAAACCCTCACTCCAGCAAAACCGCCCACACGAAAAAGGGTGGCAGCGCCATCGCGAAGAGGAAACAGAAGGTGCGCGCCCATTCACCCCAGCTTTCCAGCTTGTCGATCTCTTGCATGCCAAGGGCCACGGCCACCAAGCCGCCTGCGAATCCCTGCTCTACCCGCTCTTTTTCGCGAATCTTTGCCATCGCTTGTTCGTAAACCTGCTTCTGGCGTTCTTGCTCGGTCATTCTCAGCTCCACGGTGAAATAGATCCTTCGAATGAAGTTGGCTTTGCCTGCGACAAAGTCCAGAAATCGCCCCCGCAGGCGGGCGAAAGTTTCAACAGCATCTTGCGGTCCCGGGAGTGATAACAATCACGTCGGGCCCGGTTTGCCGATTCGTCTCTGCACCGAGAGCCGGTGCAGTTTGCTGCACCAGCCCGTCATCGGGCTTGCCTAGAAATCGAAAAGTTCGGACAAAAAGCTTTCACGCTTTTTCTTGCGCGGCCTCTCGTCATGGCTGCCGTGCGCGGGGGGAACTGCCTCAGTCATGCTGCGATCAATGATCTTGTCCAGTTCGCCACGATCCAGCCAGACACCCCTGCATTGTGGGCAAAAATCAATCTCCACCCCATTGCGCTCGGCGATTTGCAGCGTGTTTCCGTCGATCGGGCATTGCATGGCAGTCTCCTTGTTTTGAACGTGTACCCGAGATGGGAACGAACAACGCCGCAGACAAGCGAGAAAACGAAAAACGGCCCGCGCCGCGAAATGCGGCACGGGCCGTGGAAGCGGGCATTGCCGCGGTTAGCGGGCGAATTTCTTGTACTTGATGCGCTTGGGCTCCATCGCGTCAGGACCCAGGCGCCGTTTCTTGTCTTCCTCGTAATCTTCGAAATTGCCCTCGAACCACTCCACATGCGCCTCGCCCTCGAAGGCAAGGATATGCGTGCATATACGGTCGAGGAAGAATCGGTCGTGGCTGATCACCACGGCGCAGCCTGCAAAATCAACCAGCGCATCCTCCAAAGCACGCAGCGTTTCCACGTCCAGGTCGTTTGTCGGTTCGTCAAGCAGCAGCACGTTGCCGCCCGATTTCAGCAGCCGGGCCATGTGCACCCGGTTTCGCTCGCCGCCCGACAGCACGCCCACCTTCTTTTGCTGGTCACCGCCGCGGAAATTGAATGCCGAGCAATAGGCCCGGCTGTTCACCTCGGCATCGCCCAGTTGGATGATGTCATTCCCGCCCGAGATCACCTCCCACACGGTCTTGTCCGCGGGCAACGCGTCGCGCGTCTGGTCAACGTAGGACAATTCAACCGTATCGCCGTATTCCACGCTGCCCTCGTCGGGCTGTTCTTGCCCGGTCAACATGCGAAACAGCGTGGTCTTGCCCGCGCCGTTCGGCCCGATCACCCCCACGATGCCGCCGGGCGGCAACGAGAACGAGAGATCCTCGATCAGCAGCTTGTCGCCCATCGCCTTTTTCAGGCCGTTCACCTCGATCACCTTGCCACCCAGGCGTTTGCCCGCCGGGATGACGATCTGCGCGCGGGTGATCTTTTCGCGTTCGGATTGGTTGGCCAGATCGTTATAGGCGTTGATCCGCGCCTTCGACTTGGCTTGCCGCGCACGCGGGCTGGCACGCATCCATTCCAACTCGCGCTCCAGTGTCTTCTGCTTCGACTTGTCCTCGCGGGCTTCCTGCTCCAGTCGCTTGGCCTTCTGCTCCAGCCAGCTTGAATAATTCCCTTCGTAAGGAATACCCCGCCCTCGGTCGAGTTCGAGAATCCAGCCCGTGATGTCATCCAGGAAATAACGGTCGTGTGTGACGATCAGGATGGTTCCCTTGTAGTCGATCAAGTGCTGCTGCAACCAGGCAATCGTCTCGGCATCAAGGTGGTTGGTCGGTTCGTCGAGAAGAAGCATGTCAGGCGCTTCCAAAAGAAGTTTGCACAGCGCCACGCGCCGTTTTTCACCTCCCGAAAGCGATGTCACATCCGCGTCGTCGGGCGGGCAGCGCAGCGCCTCGAGCGCCACGTCGATCTGGCTATCCAGGTCCCACAGGTTCTCGCTGTCGATCTCGTCTTGCAGCTGCGCCATCTCGTCGGCGGTCTCGTCGCTGTAATTCATCGCCAGTTCGTTGAACCGGTCAAGCTTGGCCTTTTTGTCGGCCACGCCCAGCATGACATTTCCGCGTACATCCAGGTTCGGGTCAAGTTCGGGCTCTTGGGGCAGATACCCCACCTTCGCACCTTGCGCGGCCCATGCCTCGCCCTGGAATTCGGTGTCGATGCCTGCCATGATCCGCAAAAGCGTCGACTTGCCCGCGCCGTTCACACCGACGACACCGATCTTCACGCCGGGCAGGAAATTCAGGTGGATATCTTCGAAACACTTCTTGCCACCCGGGTAGGTCTTGGACACCCCCTGCATGTGATAGACATACTGATACGACGCCATATGCGCTGCTCCTTATGGGAAAGCCGAAATTTTTCCCCTGATACATGGGGTGCGCGCCCGGGGCAATGCGGTGGCGCCTGCTTCGGATCTCCGAAAACACCCCTGCCCGAGGCCCTTGAACAACGGCAACCGAAAGGCGCGTCCCGTGCAAATGAAAGGGCGCGGCAGGATAGCCCGCCGCGCCCATGATCTCGTTCCGGTTTCAACCGGCGCAGATCAGTAGCTCATGACGCGCGCATTCTCGTCCATGATCGATCCGGCCATCTCGTCCGGCTTGGCCACGGTGACACCGTCCAGCAGCACATCCGCCTGCGCGCCCTTGCCCGGCAGGTAGATCGCGCAAACCTCGACCTTGGTTCCCGGTTTGGTCATGATCTGCTGCATCAGGCCCTGCGGGCTCATGTCGCGGGGCGGCTGACCTTCGGTTGCGCTGTCGGGCGCATCCTTCAACGCCAGGTCCCCAGCGGGTCCACAAAGCATGATATGTGCTTCTTTGCCCTGCGCCACGGCCTGCATGGTCAGAACCATCGCCATCAACTGGGTCTGCGGTTCCGGCGCGGTCAGCACGGTCACCAGTTTCGAAGGGGCTTCAGCCTTGGCCATTGGGGCCGCAAGGGCGGCAGCGGCAACGATTGCAGCGGTGAGAATACGTTTCATCCAAGTCTCCTTAAAGTTACATCATAAACTTGGAATATAAATAACATCTCGTGCGGGACCACGCGTTGCGACAAGGCGACGCGATATGCAGAACGCGATATCTTGCAGATCACAGCACAGCCGGCCCGAAAATCAACAAGACACCGAGGCCGGCGAACAGCGCCCGCAACAGCACGGGTGCCCGCGCGATCAACGCGAATGAAATCGCCGCCAGCCCCGCGCCGATCAAGCCAAATGCCATCAGAGCCGCACCCGGCGCCTGGGCCAACCCGATGATGGCCGGCTGCGCGATCATGCCCAGCGGGATCAGATACAGGCCCACGCCCAGCGCCATGGCCGTTACCGCCACGCGCAACCAGTTTTCCCCGATCATGCCCGCCGCGATGAACACCGCGCCGCAAACCGGCGGCGTGATCGTGGACAAGAGCGCGAACCAGAACACGAACAAATGCGCCTGCAAGGGCTCCAACCCCAGCTCGATCAACGCAGGCCCCGCAACCGATACGCAAATGACGTAGGCTGCGGTTGTCGGCACCTCCATTCCCAGCACGAGGCAGGCCAGCGCCGTCAGCAAGAGAGAGGCCCAAAGCAGCCCCCCCGACCCTTCAAGGATGACCGAGGTGATTTTCACGCCCAGCCCCGTCACCCCCAGAACGCCGATGATGATCGATGCGCACAAGATGATCGACGCGATCATCGCAACCTGTTTCGATGCGGTCAGCAATGCCTCGACCACGCGGGTTCCGGTGCGCCTGGCGTCAAGGCGCAGGTCGGCCCCCGTGAGCAACAAAACCGCGCCCGCGATGATGGCAAGGCAGGCCGCATATTGCGGGGTGTACCCCAAAACGAACATGCCCAGCAAAAGCACTGCGAAAGGGATCAGGAAAAACAGCGCCGTCACCATCACGTCGCGCGGCACGGGGCGGTCTGCCGCGTCGATGCCGCGCAGGTCAAAGCGGGTGGCATAGGCGTTGATGCCAACCCACACCGCCCAGAAATACAAGATAGCTGGCAGGAAGGCGGCCGCGATGATCTGGGTGTAGGGTGTGCCCGTCAACTCGACCATGACAAAGGCCCCCGCGCCCATCAGCGGCGGCATGATCTGCCCACCGGAACTGGCCACAGCCTCGACGCCCGCGGCCAGGCGGCGCGGGTAGCCCAGCTTGGCCATCGCGGGCAGCGTGATCGCGCCGGTCGAGGCGACATTGGCACTGGCCGAGCCCGAGATCGACCCGAACAACGCCGAGGACAGCACCGACACCTTGGCAGCCCCGCCTTTCAGCCGCCCGGCTGCCGCGGCGGCCACGTTCATGAAGCCCTGCCCCGCCTCGCCCGCGTTCAGCACTGCGCCGAAGATGACAAAGATTGAAACCACGCCGACCGACACGGCCGTCAGGCTGCCCCAAATGCCGCCCTCGGCCACCACCATCGTGCCCAGGAACGACCGCAGCGGCGTGCCGGAATGGCCGAATTCGCCCGGAATGTGCTGGCCGAAGAACGCGTAGAGCAACGCGGCCAGCGCCACCATCGGCAGCGGCCAGCCGATGGCGCGGCGCGCGGCCTCGATCACCACGCCCAGCAGGGCAAACGCCAGCCAGACCTGGAACCGGCTTTCAAGAAAGCCGTACTGGTCGCTCAGACTGTCGGCATTCCAGGCGATCCAGACGCTGCCCGCCACGCCAACGGCACATAGCGCCGCGCCCGTGCCCAGCCGCCGGCCCGTCGCGCCGTAAAGGAAAACCCACGGCAGGATCAGCGCCATGTGCAGCGGGCGGCTGACAAGGTTGGGCACCAGCCCGGAAAAGATCAGGCCGATGTGAAAGGCAACCAGAACGGCGGCCAACCCCAACCAAAGCCCCTGTGCCAGCCGGTTTTCCGGCAAATCCTGTCGCGCCGTCATCTACGCCCCCCGTGACGTGAAAGGCCGGGCCAAACCGGCCCGGCCCCGTTTCCAATTGCCAATCCGCCTGGCTTACATCTGGTCTTCGGTCACGGGCATGCCCGCTTCCTGGTAATAGCGGATCGCGCCCGGGTGCAGCTTGCCGGTGATGGTGCTCATCAGCGCGGCGTCAACGCCTGCCCACCATGCGGCGCTTTCGGCCATCCGGCCCTTGCTTTCCCAGAATGTCTTGGTCAGCTCATAGGCCGTGTCGTCATCCATCTTGGTGGTGGTGTAGGCGACCACGGGCAACGAGGTGGTAACGATGTCGCCACCCTGCCCGGCATAGGTGCCCGCCGGGATGACAAGACGCGTGCGCTTGGTTTCTGCCACCTGTTCGTCGCTTAGCGACAGCACGGTGACCCCCGTCGATGCCGCGGCTTCGACCACGTTTGGTGCGGGCCAGCTGCCGGCCGTTACAAATCCGTCGATCTGCCCGTTCTTGAGCGCGGCAACCGCGTTCGACAATTCGGCATCGGCGATGGTCACCTTGCCCTCAAGCCCGAACAGGCCAAGGTATTTCTCGCCTTCGCGCGCACCGAAACTGCCTTTGCCCAACAGGATGGTCTTGCCCTCCATGTCGGCAAAGGTTTCGACGCCGCTATCGGCGGACATCACGAAATGCATGGTCAACGACGGGATGGGAAAGAGGGCCCGGATCTCGTCAAAGGCAGGGTCGCTCTTGCCCTCGAACATGGCCTTTCCGCCCTGCGCCAGCCCGACAAGGCTGGGCGGTGTGGTAAAGACATAATCGGCGCCGCGCGCGCGCACCTCCATCACGTTCTGGACCGAACCTTGCCCCTCTTCCACCGTCACGACGATATCACCGCCCGATCCGGCCTTCATCGCCTCGGAAATCTGCACACCCATTTGGTAATAGGACGTGCCCGCCTTGGCGGATTTATAGGTCACGCGGGTTTCCGCCCAGGCCGGTGCGGCCAGCATGGCGCTCGCGGCCATTGCCCCTGCGGCCCATTTCAAAGCGTTCAACATTGGTCATCCTCCCTATGGTCGCTGCAACCAAACAACAGCAATCCGGCGCGGTCAATCGCATCCGCGCGACCTGCCGGAACAAAAACACCCCGGCCAAAAGGGGCCGGGGTGCTAAAATGCTCAGTTGTCGTCCGTATCAGGCGACGCGCGGCAATTTCCGGGCCTCATCCTCGATAAAAGCACTGTGAAGCGCCTTGATTGCCGGTTTCAGGTCATCGCGATCGAGGATGAATTGCACATCCACGTTACGCGGCCCCTGGGTGGCCCCGATCGATTCAAAACCAGCATCGGCAATGGCCTGCAGGCCCCGCGTCAGCACGGACAGCCCGCGCAGGTCTCGCCCGATGACCGAGGCCAGCGACAATGTGCGCGACCGAACTTCAGCCGACGGGTATTTTGCCGCCAGATCCTTTTCGACGCGACGCATCGCTTTCAGCGAACTGTCGACGTAATGCGTGATCGTGTTGGCGTTCGAAACCTTCGATACGATGCGCACGTCATGGCGCGTGAGCGTATCCAGAATTTCGGCGTCATAGCCCTTTACGCCCACCATGTCCTGTTCGAACACTTCAAGCGCGATGATGTCGAGGCCGGTCACGATCTCGACAGCCGCTTCATCCGCAGGCTGATCATCGATCAGCGTGCCGGGGTCGTGCGGTTCGAACGCGTTGGTGACACGCAGCGGCACATCGGCCTGGCGCAACGTTTTGGCCGCCTTGGGGTGAATGGCCTCCATCCCCATGTTCGACAGCTGATCAGCCACATCGTAGTTGGTGCGCCCCAGTTTGCGCACGGCATCCTGGCCCACCAGTTTCGGATCGGCCGAGGACAGGTGAAATTCCTTGTGGATGATCGCTTCATGCGCGCCGGTCAGGGCTGCCAGCTTCGAAAAGGTAACTTCGGAATAGCCGCGGTCAAACTCGCGCATCAGCCCTTCGGCGCATTGCGCGTAGCCCGTGACAATGGGCATTTCCGTCGCCGGATCGACACCCGCCATGGCGGCTTCGATACGCTCTTCTAGCGTTACGTTGCCTTCGTCGCGCCACCCCGAAAGGTCAACCAGGCGCGCATTGACGCCCGCGCGCTGCAACAGCAGCACGGTGGCAAAGGCCGAATGCGCCTCGCCTAGGCCCGACAGAAGCTCTCGGATCTGCAACATGTGCTCACCAAGGCGGAAGTGGCCGTACGAACACAGGCGCTGCAGGTCGATCAGGCAGTTGCGCGCGCCTTCGATCCGGTCGCGCACGAAGTCGTCCGCGCGCTCCTTGTCGGCGGAATTGTCCAGCACGGCGCCATGCGCTTCGATCATCGCATCGGCCACGCGGTCAAGCGCCTCGTGCCAGCCATGATCGGTGTCGGCGCTGGCAAATTGCGCGTAGACGCCGGGCTTGCCCGATTTCTTGTGCTCAAGCAGCAGGTTGGTAATGCCGCCGAAGGCTGACACCACGAAGACGCGGCCATAAAGGTCGTCGCCCTCGCGGTCACCTATGAACAACGTGTCCCGCAGCGCGTTGACACGCGACATGGAAGTGCCGCCGATTTTCTCAACGGTATGGGTCATGGGTCAGTCCACCAATTCCTCGGGCGCCGCGTAAGAGCCGTCTTCGCGGTGCACCTCTTTGCCCGTCACGGGCGGATTGAAGCAACAAGCCATCCAAAGCTCTTCCTCGGCACGCAGGGTATGCTTGTCATGCTCGTTCAGCGCATACATCGTGCCCGGCTTGATCTGGTGCGTCTCGCCAGTGGCCAGGTCGGTGATCGACCCCTTGCCCTGCATGCAATAGACGCTTTCAAAGTGGTTCTTGTAGTGGAACGTGTGCTCCGACCCTGCCTCGAGAACGGTGATGTGGAACGAAAAGTTCATCCCATCCTCGGCCAGCAACATCCGAACCGATGTCCACTGGGCGTCTGTCACAACGCGTTTGGGTTCATTTTTGGAAATTTCGTCGAAATCGCGAACAATCATGGTGTCACTCCGCAGCCATCTTGGTGTTTGTCATTGCCTCACGCGTCGCTTCCATCAGGATGTCGAACCCTTCACGGAAAAGCGCAGGCGTCGTTGTGAGCGGCGCGAGGATTTTAACCACCTCGTCATGTGCGCCCGATGTTTCGATCACCAGCCCCTTTTCAAAGGCGCGGGCGCAAATATCTCCGGCGAGCGTACCGCTGCCAACGTCGACACCCTGCATCAGGCCGCGGCCTTTCAGGGTGGCGCCGGGCACCATCTCGGCGATCTGTTGAAGCGCCGTGGTCAGCATGACCGATTTTTCCGCCAGCTCTTTCTGGAACGCGTCATCGGCCCAGAACTTTTCCAGCGCGATACGCGCGGTGATGAAGGCGTGGGTATTGCCACGGAAGGTGCCGTTATGTTCGGCCGGCTTCCAGATGTCATGCTCAGGCTTGATCAGCAGCGCGGCAAAGGGCAGGCCCATCCCGCCAAAGGATTTCGCCATCGGCACCAGGTCGGGCTCGATGCCCATTTCTTCAAAGCTGAAGAACGTGCCGGTGCGGCCGCAGCCAGCCTGGATATCATCGACGATGAACAGCGCGCCATGTTTCTTGGCGATCCGGGCAATGCCTTGCATGAACTCGGGGCTGGCGGCGTTCAAACCGCCCTCACCCTGAACGGGCTCGATCAGGAAGGCCGCAGGCGCGTCAACGCCGCTCGACGGGTTGTCGAGCATCTGTTCGATCAGCGACAGGCTGTCGACGCTCTCGCCAAAGGCACCTTCGAACGGCATGTGGGTCACACCGTCCAGCGCGCTCATGCCGGACCCACCGCGCTTGCCAAGATTGCCGGTCGCGGCCAATGCGCCCATGGTCATGCCATGAAAGCCGTTGGTAAAGGCAATTATGTTCTTGCGGCCGGTGATCTTGCGCGCCAGCTTCATCGCGGATTCCACGGCATTGGTGCCGGTCGGGCCGGTCATCATTACCTTGTAATCCATATTGCGCGGCTTCAGGATGATACGCTCGAACGCCTCGAGAAAGGCGGCCTTGGGCTCGGTGTGCATGTCCAGCGCGTGGCCAATGCCATCGTTCTGGATATGCTCGACCAGCGCGGCCTTCATGTCCGGGTCGTTGTGGCCATAGTTCAGCGACGAGCAGCCCGCCAGAAAGTCGATGTAGCGGTTGCCGTCGGCATCGAACATTTCCGAGCCCTGGGCGCGGGTGAAGATGGCCGGCATGCCGCGGCAGTAGGAGCGTGCCTCACTTTCGCGGCGGGTGAAAATAGCTGTCTTGTCGGCTGACGTATCAGTCGGCATGGGAAAATTCCTCGTATGTTTGTATAAAGGTCGCGATCAGGCGGCTTTTGCCAGCTCTTCGGGAAATTCGATCGTAACCATGTGTTCGGTGGCGTGCTTGCCATCGAAATGTTCATCGCGGATGTAGTGGGGCTCATCGCTCAGATCGCCGCCGATCATCCGGGCAAAACTGCGAAACAGGCCCCAGCTTGCCGCATTGTCACGCGTGATCGTGGTCTTGAGGCAAGCCGCCTCGTCACATTCTTCACGCTCGATCAGATGGTGCAGCATCTTCTTGCCAAGACCAAGACCACGGGCCTTTTCGCTAACAGCAACCTGCCATACGAAAAACGCATCCTGATTGGGGATCATGTGGCCCGAGATCCAGCCGACGACCTCTCCGTCGAGCTCGGCCACGACACACGTGTCGCGAAAGTGCTCGGCCTGGACGATGTTGCAGTACATCGAGTTTTCATCGAGTGGCTTGCAACTGCGCACCAGTTCCCAGATTGCAGCCCCGTCCGTCGCTTCAGGTTTGCGCAGCAGGGGCATAGGCGGTCGGGGCGGTGTCACATCTTTCGGCATTGGATCGTAATCCTCGCTTGTTTGCTTCGACCGTTAAAATAACAGCGCCCCCAGATATTTCAAGGTATAAAGTAAAATTAGGTAGATCTGGGCAATTCTGCCGCAAAATGCCCTGATTTGCTTTGTTGAAGCTAATATTATAGTTTTGATATGCGTATGAATTGAGGTCTAAAGGACCAAGTGCTTAGGTGATTGAAGTATATGGCAAAGATTGACATGATACCGCTCAGGATTGAGGACGTGATGGACAGAACAGACGACAGCCTGATCGCCCTGAGGCGCATCATGCGCGCGACCGAACTTTACGCGCGCGAGTTGGCACATTCAGCCGGGCTGACGCCGGCGCAATTGCGCGTTCTGCAGATCGTCGATGAAAAGGGCAGCGCGACACCAAAGGCGCTGGCCAAGCAAATGGGGGTGAGTCAGGCCACCATCACCACGCTGGTCGACAAGCTGGTCAGCCGCGACCAGGTTCGGCGCGTACCCTCGGAAACCGACCGCAGGCAAACCAATGTTACCATCACCGAAAGCGGGCATGAAACACTGGTAAACGCCCCCGATGCGTTGCAGCAGAAATTCGTACGCGAGTTCGAAGGTCTGCAGGAATGGGAACAGGCGATGCTGGTGGCCGCGCTCGAACGCGTTGCCAGCATGTTGGACGCCGAAGAGATCGACGCCGCCCCGGTGCTGACAACGGGCGACCTGCACATCGGGCGCAGACGAATCTGACTGGTCAGCGCGGCCCGCCCTTCATGTCGGGGGCCTTGCGACCACGATATTTCACGGTCAATTCAAGCGGCGTGTCGTTTTCATCGTAAACGCCCAGTACGACTCCCCGGCCCCGGCTTTTGGTCCGCATTTCGATCAACTGTTCTTCGCTGCGAGTGGTCCGCTGGCTTTGGCGCCGCGTCCAGGCAAACAACTTGTCATACATCGCGGCAATCACATCGGCATGGTCCGCGCTACCGCCGAGGTCGACCAATTCGTCTGGGTCGTTTTCCAGGTCGAACAGCATGGGCCGATACCCGCCTTCGAAATGGATCATCTTCCACCGCTTGTCGGCCACCATGAACATCACCGCATCGCGCACGCCGATATTGTTGATATGCGCCACGGGCGTGGCCGAGAAATCATATTCGCAGATAACATAATCGCGCCGCGTTTCCGTGCGTTCGCCATGCAGGATGGGCCGCAGGCTTTCGCCCTCAAGGATGTGATAGGCAGGCCGTTGCCCAGCCACATCCACGAATGTTGGCGCCAGGTCGATCGCTTCGACCAACGCATCGCTGACAGTGCCGCGCGTCGCGTCAGCCAGAGGCGAGGGGTCATAGATGATCAGCGGCACCTTGGTGCTTGTGTCGTGGAAAAACGTCTTCTCCCCCATCCAGTGATCGCCCAGGAAATCGCCGTGATCCGATGTCAGCACGATCATCGTGTCCTCCATCCGGCCACTTTCGCGCATCCAGTCGAACAAGCGGCCCATCTGGTCGTCCACCTGCTTGATCAGCCCCATGTAAGCGGGAATTACCGCTTCGCGCACATCCTGGCGCGAAAAGGTTTCTCCGATCTTGGTGTCCATGAACATCTTGAAAATCGGATGCGCGTTCTGGCGCTCGCTGTCCGACCGGATCACCGGCTTCACGTCCTCTGGGCCGTACATGCTGGCGTAAGGCTCGGGCACGATATACGGCCAATGCGGCTTGATATAGGACAGGTGGCAGCACCAGGGCGCCGCGTGGTTCTGCATGAATTCGATCCCCCGGCCGGTCAGATAAGGGGTTTCGCTGTCTTCCTCGGCGATATTGGCCGGCTCGGGCGCATTCTTCAGGAACCAGCCCGACAGCACGTTGCCATCCGCATCGAGCCCGGAATTGGCAAAGTCGTGCCACGGGTTATCGCTTTCATAGCCCTTTTCGCGCAGCCACTTGTTGTATTCCTTGGCACCGTCCGGGTCGTAATAGCCATCCGGGCCTTCGGGCAACATCCCGTCGTCACGCTCGATCACGTCAAAGCCACATTCGCTGACCCGCGCACCGATCAGGCTGTCGGGCTCCAGCCCCAGCCGCGCCATGCCTTCGGCATCGGCGCGCATATGCGTCTTGCCCACGAGAAAGCAATCCAGGCCCGCAGCGCGCAGGTGGTCACCCATCGTCATCTCGCCCACCTTCAGGGGGATGGCGTTCCAGCTTGCGCCGTGACTGTGCACGTAGCGGCCGGTATAGGTGGACATGCGCGAACTGCCACAGATCGGCGACTGGATATAGGCACGGTCGAACCGGACGCCCTGGCTGGCAAGCCAATCGATATTTGGGGTGTGCAGCCGTTCATGCCCGTAGCAGCTCAGGTAATCCCAACGCAGTTGATCGAACATGATGAACAGAATGTTTTTTGGCTCTGACATCGCTTTCCTCCGCGCGGTGGTTGGCTGCATAGTGCTGCGGCGCCACAGTACGGATCGCAAAAGCAGGGTAAATCAAGAAATCGTTTCCGATGATTGCCCTTGGGCCGTCAACCGGCCAAACTGCCCCTTGAGACGGTGAACTGGCGCGGGGAAGACTGACCATGAAAAAATGCAGCATGATGGTAGCGGGAAGCATACTGGCCCTTTCCGCCTGTGGCGCACCACCATCAGGGTCGAGTGACGCCCCAGCCCTGCCCGATGCCGTGCTGGAACTGGCCGCCCCCAACCAGGACCTGTCATCGGCACGGCTGCGGCCCGAGGACGGGTGTTACTGGTATGTGCACGAAGGCCCGGTGGAAACAACGCTGCTGCCGCTGCGCACCACGGGTGGCAACCCGATCTGCACGCGCGCTGCGGCAACCTGACCCAGGGTCAGCTTTGCGCGGTGATCCGTTCGGGCGGGTAAAGCACCGCGGTCGAGCCGTGCTCGACATTGGGGTATAGCTGGTTGATATGCGCCATAACCATCCGCACGCAACCCGAACTGGCCCGCCCACCTATGGAACGCGGCTCTGGAGAGCCGTGAATCCGCAAATAGGTATCGCGCTGCCCGCGAAACAGATAAAATGCACGCGACCCCAACGGGTTATTCGGGCCCGGCGACATCCCGTCTGCGTGCTGGGCATATAGCTCGGGGTCACGGGCGATCATGGCCTGCGTCGGTGTCCAGCTTGGCCATTTCTTCTTGTACCGTATCGTGTAGCGCCCCGGAGTGTAGAGCTCGCCCCGCGCAATCGCCACACCGTATCGCATGGCCGTGCCATCCCCCTGAACGTGGTACAGGTACCGCGCGACGGCATCCACATGGATACTGCCTGCTTCCAGCCCGTCCCTGGCTTCAACCTGTTGTGGCAGGAAACGCGGGTGCAGCCCCCAGGGATTGGTGGTTGCCGGGTCGAACCCCACGGGCGTCACTTGAGCATCCCACGCCTCCATCTGGGCCTTGCTAGGCCGCGCGGCAGCCGGCGTCGCAAGCGGCGCCGAAAAGAGCGCCGCGCTGGTCACTATGAAATGGCGCCGGGTCAGCATGGTGGTGTCCTCCTCATCGCGTCGCGACAACAGTATCTTGTTCGAAGTATTGACCGAGGAAAGGAAAACCGCCACCCCTTCGACCGCGAACCAACCAAGTTGTTACCATTGTTGCTCGGTGCGGGTCTTCTGACACCCCGAAAGGTCCGGTCCATCCCTTGACAGGCACGCCCGCCGGGTCGTTATCGCCGTTTCGGCACCGAGCTTCCACCCTTGCCAGCTTTGTTGGCAGCCGCGCGGGCGCGGTTTTTCTTGCTGCTGGGCTTGCCTTTCGGCGGCGTTGGCCCTTTGCCGGAAGCGCGACGCGTCTTGTCGAAATCATTCTTGCCAGCGGAACTGCCCGAAGCCTTTTCCTGCCCAGCCCTGGGGTGATCCTTCAACGTGAGCTTGTCGCCTCGCACCCGACGCTTCTGGATACCCAGGGGGGCATGCGCCGCGGTGTCCGCTGCGTCTGCCTTGGGCTTTCGCGCCGCCGGCTTTGCGTCTTTTCGATTCTCGGGCTTGGGTTTGCGACGACGGGGTTCGGGCGCATCGTTCCAATCGACCGGCTTGGTGTCGCCTTTGCCCTGTCCTGATTTCACGCTGGGCGCCCGCTCGGGCCTGGTATGTTTGAAGGCCGGCAACTCCGGTGCCTTGTCGAGGCGAAGGAGCTGCTTGTTCCCCTCGATCTTCATGTCCGGGCCAATTGCGGCCAGAAACCCGGGAACACTGGCTTCACTAATCTCGATATAAGACAGGTCATCGGTTATACGGATCGCCCCGATGTCATCCTTGGTCAGGTCGCCCGCCTTGCAGATCATCGGCAGCAAGTGACGCGGGGAGGCGCCCTGATTGCGGCCTTCCGGCAGCGAAAACCACACGCTGGGGCCAAAGGCGGCGCGCGGCGCGGGCTTTTCTGTATTGATCGGGCTCAGCTCTTCGGGAGCGGAATGGCGCATCTTGTACTGGCGCAAATAGGCGGCAGCGATTTGCTCTGGCGTGAATGTCGCAACAAGTTGATCCACCGACGCGCGCTCACCCTCGGTAATCTCGGCCTGCCAATCATCGGCGGCCAACATGCGCACCTGGTCGCGCTCTTCAACATCCGCCGCTGACGGCGCAGAGCCCCAATCTGCCGTCAGCTTGGCAAATTTCAAAATGCGTTCCGCCTTCTTGCGGGAAGAGGGCGGAACAACCAAGGCGCTGACCCCTTTTCGCCCAGCCCGCCCCGTGCGGCCCGACCGGTGCAAAAGGGTTTCATGGCTGCTGGGCAATTCGGCGTGAACCACCAGGTCCAGGTTGGGCAGGTCGATACCGCGGGCGGCAACATCCGTTGCGACACAGACACGTGCGCGACCGTCCCGCATGGCCTGCAACGCGTTGGAGCGTTCGCTTTGTGTCAGCTCGCCCGACAAGGCCACGACCGAAAAACCGCGGTTTGACAGGCGCGTTGTAAGGCGCGCGACCATGGCCCGGGTATTGCAGAACACGATGGCATTCGGCGCCTCGTAATAGCGCAGCACGTTGATGACGGCGTTGTCGCTGTCGCGCGCGGCCACCATCATGGCCCGGTATTCGATATCGGCATGTTGCGTCTGTTCGCCAACGGTCGAAATCCGCTCGGCATTGCGCTGGTAGTTCTGTGCGAGCTTGGCAATGGCGTTTGGAACCGTGGCGGAAAACAAGAGCGTTTGGCGCGTCTTTGGTGTTTCCTCAAGGATGAACTCGAGATCCTCCCGAAAACCGAGGTCCAGCATTTCGTCTGCTTCGTCCAGCACAACGGCACGAACACTGGCAAGGTCGATAGAGCCGCGCATGATGTGATCGCGCAACCGCCCCGGCGTGGCGACAACAATGTGGGCCCCGCGCGCCAATGCGCGACGTTCATCGCGCATGTCCATGCCTCCAACGCAAGAGGCCAGAACCGCCCCCGCTTCGGCGTAGAGCCAACCGAGTTCTCGTTTGACCTGCATCGCCAATTCACGGGTCGGTGCGATAATCAATGCCAAGGGCGCGCCTGACTGTCCAAAACTGTCATTCTCGTCCAGCAGAGTCGGTGAAATCGCCAGCCCAAAGCCGATGGTTTTGCCGGAACCGGTTTGCGCCGAGACCAGGAGGTCCCGCCCAACCAGTTCCGATTGGGTGACGGCCTTCTGAACAGGCGTCAAAACATCATAACCCTTGCGGGCCAACGCGTCTGCAATCGTTTTCTTCAAGGTTCTGGTTCTCTTGTTGGGGAAAGAGTTTGGGCCGAACGTCATGTCGTTCAAGCGGAATTATCACGCAATATCTGTTGAAGGAGGGTTTGTATAGGCACGGAAACCCGATTGGACGTGGAACAAGCATGTACCGGCCATACCTGCCCACAAGCGCCAAGTGGTATTCTGAAAGGGCCATATCAATGGCCTTGCCGCCAAGTATCGCCAGAACGCGGAAGATTTCACGGTCGACCAAGTAACTTTGTTCGCACCAACCAAGGGCCCCCTGCCAGAGACGTGGCCCGGATAGAGGCGGAGACGAAAGATCGGGGAGGCTGCACACATCGTCCGATGCCGCAAGGCAAGGCCAAGACGCGTCCGGGGTATTCCGGTTCAAGCGAAGCCCTGCGAAAAGACAACACCGGGACCGGATCCCTCAACAATCCAAAATTCTTCTTAGAAACAAAATGTTGCAGGGGTGAAGTGGCGGACTGGGGAGGATTCGAACCCCCGACCCCTTGATTCGTAGTCAAGTACTCTATCCAACTGAGCTACCAGTCCGTGAGGGCGGGATTTAGACGCCATGCCGGGGCATTGCAAGGGCAAAATGACGATTTTTTGCCGCCTCGTGACGGTGCCCGCGATGCGGCTGCCGCAACGGAGGTTACATCAGGTTGTCCACGCTACGCTGCAACGAGGCCTTGAACCCGTCGATCGTTTGTTCCAGGCCGCCGCTTTCGGGCAGGTCGTCCATAAGGCTGCTGACGCTGCCCATGTCGACCCCGTCACGCAGCATCAGCCCACCAGCGCCAAGGGACATTATCACCACGAATGCGACGGCACCCCGGGTGATGGCATTCAACAGGACCATGGCAGCGACCTCCCTTTTCGACATGTCATTGTCTTGATGCCAGGCAACAGGGGCCGATGCAGGGCACGAATATGGCGCGTATGGGGCTTTTGCGCTCTGCCCCGGTTGGTCCGCCGCCGGGCAGGGCTTGCCCGCCTAGGCCGCATGCCCCATCGGCAGCAGGATGCGGAACACCGTGCCGTCGGGCCCGGTGCGCTGCAATGTCAGGCGACCGCCATGACCGCGGATCAGCTCGGCCGCTATGGCCAGCCCCAACCCCGACCCGCCCTTTCGAGCGCCACCCTGGAACGGTGTAAACAGATTGGCCTGCGCCTTTTCCGGAAGCCCCGGACCCGTATCCGAGACTTCGATGACCCAGGCGTCTTCTTCTTCGAAGGCGTGAACGCTGATTTCACCGCCCTTGCCCAGATGCATCAGCGCCTGGCGCGCGTTACGCACAAGGTTCGATACCACCCGGTGAAGCTGTTCGGGATCAGCGCGCACGACCATGTCGGTCGGCACGTCCAGCGACATCGAGATATCGACATCGTCGCCGATGGCCAGGCGTTCGCTGTCCAGCACATCCTCGACGATATCGCCCAGCGGGACGCGCGCCAGCTGGGGCGGCGGCTCTTCGGCCTTGCCGAAAGCAAGGGTGGCTTCGGTCAGGTTGATGGCGCGTGTGATCGAGTTGACCAGCTTGGGTGCCATACGTCGCACGCCGGGGTCTTCGCTTGCCTCGATACGGTCGGTAAACAGTTGAGCCGAGGTCAGTATGTTGCGCAGATCATGGCTGATCTTGGCCACGGCGCTGCCAAGCTGGGCCAGTCGCTCTTTCTGTTTCAGCGCGCTGGTCAGTTCTGTTTCCATCTTCGCCAGCGCCTCTTCGGCCTCGCGCAGCTCGGTCACCCGGGCCGTGGGCGTCAGGATTCGCCGCGCGTCTTCGGGGTTGGCGGCATAGGTCTGCATCGCGGACACGACCCCCTTGATGGGTTTGACCAGCAACGCCCGCACCGACACGAACAACAGCGTCGCGGTAAAGATCGAGATCACCGCCGACAGAACCAGGATACGTAAACCATAGTCGATCATCGCGGCGCGCAGGCCCGCGGTATCCATTGTCACCTCGATCAACAAACCCGCCTCGCGCACCGGGTTGCCGATCACGCGGATCACGCGCGGCTCAGGCTCGGCCAACCGCGCCATCGCGTCGCGGATCAGGGTCAATGCCGGTGCGTCTCGCAGGTCGTAAGTGGCGTTGATCGGCTGCGGCACCGGCGATTGCAGGATAAGTTGCCGGGCTTCGTCGCGGCGCAGAACCACGTTATACACCTCGGCGTTGCGCAACAGCTCTTCTTCCAAGTCAGGGTCGATCATGTCATCGGCAAGCAGCGCAAGCGACGCGATCTGCGCCCGCTCCAGCCGGCTGAGCATGTAATCCTCGCGGAAGCGCGCGATGGACGGCACGAAGATCAACACCTCGGCCAGCATCACGAAGATGATGGTCAGGATCAGGAATCGCCCGGACAGCGTGCGCAGCATACGGTAACCTTTTAGAACTCGCGTTACGGCAGCCAGCGTTGTACTGCCCGAACCACGCGTTTCACCCAAGCATTATCAAATAGCCGGGGCGAGAAATAGGCCCCCGCCGCGCGCTTGTTGATTTCCGCAAAGGTGGGATAGGGCGCAACCATGTTCGCGACGGCCGACATTTTCAGACCGTTGGCAATGGCAAGTGACCACAGCGCGATCAACTCGCCTGCCTGGTGGCCAACGATCGTGGCGCCCACGGGCTTGCCGCCCACGACCATGACCTTGATCGCCCCCGTCACATGGCCGGTGGCGATGGCTCGGTCGTTATGGTGATAGTCGAACCGCGCGACCTCCAGCTTTACCCCGTATTTCCTGTGCGCCTCGACCTCGGTCAAGCCGACCTGAGCCAGCTCCGGGCTGGTATAGGTGGCGCGCGGGATGTGGACGGTTTTCGCCTTGGCCGGCAGCCCGAACAACACCTCGCGGATGATCAGCCCGGCGTGGTAACCCGCGACATGGGTGAATTGCATCCCCCCCGCCGCGTCACCGATGGCATAAACCTTGGGGTTGGTGCTGCGCAGGCGGGCATCGACCTTTATGCCGGCTTTCGAGGACTCGATCCCGGCCGCGTCCAGGTTCAGGCGATCTGTATTGGCCTTGCGCCCCACCGCCACCAGCAGGTGCGAGCCCTTGAACACCCGACCGTCGGTGGCGACGACCTCGATATTTCCGTTGCTGCCGCTGACCTTTTCCGCGGTGGCGCTTTCTTCGATCACGATCCCCCCGGCACGCAGTCGATCCAGAACGATGGCCGCCATTTCCGGGTCATCGCGGCCCAGCGCCTTTTGCCCCTCGATCACCGTCACCTTGCAGCCAAGCCGCCGGTGAGCCTGCGCCATTTCCATGCCAATAGGTCCGCCACCGATGATCAACAGGTGCTCGGGACGCTCGCGCAGATCGAATATGGTTTCGTTGGTGAAACTGGGCACATCTTCAAGCCCCGGAACGGGCGGCACGAAGGGTGACGACCCGGTGGCAATCACGATGCGCCGCGCGGTGATCTCGTGAGCGCCCGCCTGCACGGTCTGCGGCCCGGTGAAAGCACCGTATTCGCGGATCACGCGCACGCCCAGCTCCTCGAACCGCTCCTGGCTGTCGACGGGCTTGATCGTGTCGATCACGGCTTGCACGTGATCCTTGGCCGCGGCGAAATCCACGTCGGGGGCCACGGGCGTTACCCCCATCGCGGCGCCCGCCTGCATCGCGTGGGCCGCCTGTCCGGCCGCCAGCAAGGCCTTGGACGGCACGCAGCCATAGTTCAGGCAGTCGCCCCCCATCTTGTGCCCTTCCAGCAGCACCACGCTGGCGCCCATCTGAACGGCGCCGGCCGCCACGCTCAGCCCGCCCGAACCGGCCCCGATGACCAGCAGATCGGTCTTGATACTTTCCATGTCTCAGATGCCTTTCTTGCCGCGCACGGCCTTTATGACGATGGGCAACACCGCCAGGGCGCACAACCCAAGGATCGGGCCCAGAACATAGGGTTCGAACAGAATACCCAGGTCGGGCGAGTCGCCGCGCGCGAACACGTCACTCAGCCCGGCACCGACCGAGGTATATACCACCCCGCCTGGAATGATGCCGATAAACGTGGTCACGGCAAACCGGAACAGGCTGACACCCACCAGCGCGGGCAGGATGTTGGCCACGAAGAAGGGCACTGCCGGCACCAGCCGGATCAGGAAAAGCATCGACCATTGGTTCTCGTCGATCCCGTCCTTGATGCGCTTGATCGTTCCGGTCCCGGTTTCCATCCGCGCGGCCAGGCGTTCCCCCAACCCCATGCGCGCGGCCAGGAAAATGGCGATGGCGCCAATGGTGGCCGACGTCACGTTGAGCGCCGCACCGATCCAGGTGCCGAACAGGAAACCGCCGGTCAGCGTGGCAAGCGTGGCGCCGGGCAAAGAAAAGGCCACGATCAGGACGTAGATGACCATGAAACCCAGCGCGGTGATGACATAATTGGCATCGCGAAAGGCCAAAAGCGCCTCGCGGTTGTCGCGCAGGGTATCGAAACTCAGCACGTCGCGGAGGGTAAAGGCACCGATGGCGGCGACCGTCAGGATTGCAATCAGTGGCACATTCCGCCGCAAGGTGGATTTCTCCAAAGAGTCGTGGCTGCTCTGTTCGCTCATGTTTTTTGTCCGATCCAATATCTGCGACCCAACATGCGGGGGCCGGGCGGTATTTGACACCCCCCTCACGCCCGCTTGATCACAGGTGACGCGAAACCGTGCGATTTGCGCCCAGGATCGCGCGGTTGTAACAATCGCGGTGAACCTTTCGGCATATTTTGTTTCAATCCGCGCGACACGGGTTTGACATGCGGCAACGCCGCGCCTATAGACCGGGCTTCAGATCAAGGGCTTCGTGCGAATCCGCGTCGCGGGGCCAAATCATTCGGAGATGGCAGCGATGAAACGCACCTTTCAACCCTCGAACCTGGTTCGCAAGCGCCGCCACGGTTTCCGTGCGCGCATGGCCACCAAGGCCGGCCGCAAGATCCTGAACGCGCGCCGTGCCCGGGGCCGCAAGAGCCTGAGCGCCTGATCAACCGCGATCAGACTGCAACGATGACACCGCCGGAGGCCCCAAGGGACGCGAAACCGCCCCAAGGGAACACGCCTCCGGCGGCGTCCGTTTGCCCAGACCACGGACCCGTCGACAAATCGGGGCTCGTCACGTTGAAAAAGCGTGCCGATTTCCTGCGCGCGGCGCAGGCGCGCAAGCGCGGTGTCGGGTCGATGATGGTGCAGGCCCGCGATCGGCGCGATGGCACGCAGGCCATCCGCGTGGGATTCACCTGTTCGAAAAAGGTCGGCAACGCCGTGGCTCGCAACCGCGCCAAGCGCCGCATGCGCGCCGCCGCCCGCGCCGTGCTGCCCCTGCACGGGCGGCCCGGGTGGGATTACGTGTTGATCGGGCGTGCACAGGAAACCGCCCAGCGCCCCTTTGAGCTGCTCAAACGTGACCTTGTCTTCGGGCTGTCCAAACTGCACGGTGATACATGAGCCCGCTTGCCCACATCGTCGCCCTGCCCGTCCGGGCCTATCGCCTGCTCGGGTCGCCCTGGGTGGGCCATAACTGCCGTTACCAACCGACCTGTAGCGCCTATGCGCTTGAGGCGCTGGAAAAGCACGGCGCGCTGAAAGGCAGCTGGCTGGCGGCCCGACGGATCGGGCGCTGCCACCCCTGGGGCAGCGACGGTTATGACCCGGTGCCACCGGGCAAGGATGACACGGCCGACAGCTAAATCGTGGCGCCGGTTTTCTTGATGCTTGCAAACATCCCCGGCTCTTTGCACATCTTGGCACATGCCCGCGATGACCTGCCCCAATTGCGGTGCCTCGGTGCCGCCCCAGATTGCACAGATCACCATGGTGACCTGTGGATCTTGCGACACCACGCTGTATCTGCAAGATGACCGGCTGCTGACCGCGGGCCAAAGCGGCGAGATGCACGACGCCCCCGCCCTGATCCACCTGGGCGAAACCGTGACGCTGGGCCACGCCCGGATCACCGCGCTGGGACATGCGCGGTTTTCCTATGGCCGGGGCTGGTGGGATGAGTTCTGGTGTATCGACGCCCGCGATCGCGGCTGTTGGCTGTCGATCGACGAGGGCGACTTGGTGCTGCAATACCCGCTTCCCGCCGATGACTGGCCCCGGGTCGAGCGCGACCCGCCCGTGGGCCTGCGGTTCAAGTATCGCGGCTACGACGCGCGTGTGATCGAGACCGACCGGGCCGAGTGCATCGGCTTGCGCGGGTCGTTCGGCGAACGCCTGAGCGTTGGAGATACATACAGCTTCGTCAACGTGCAAACCGATGACGGCGATCTGCTGTCGGGCGAGTTCTGGGCGGGTGGCGAAAGCTGGTTCCTTGGCAGCTGGTTCGATCCGTTCGATATCGCGGGGCACCCGTCATGACGCGTGCCGACGGGCTGACCGCGATCAACTGCACCAATTGCGGTGCCGGGCTGGATGTGCTGGGCGGCGGGCGCGTGACCACACATATCTGCCCCTATTGCGGGTCCGAGCTGGACGCGCAGCACGACTACGCCGTGCTCAAGACATTCGCCAATGCCGAGCGACCCGATAGCCCGTTTCGCATCGGCATGACCGGCCAGCTTTACGGCGTAGACTGGACGGTGATCGGCACCTTGGGCCACGAAGAACGCTGGGCCGGCAAGATCTGGCGATGGGTCGATCACCAGCTTTATTCGCCCACGCATGGCTATGCCTGGCTGACGGTCGAAGACGGGCATGTCACGTTCTCGCGCCGGTTCCGGGGGTTGGTGCGCCCTGCCTGGATGGGAGAAACTTGGGTCGAAACCGCCGAGCATCCGCCCACCGTGATGTGCCGGGGCGAGCGGTATGTCTATCTGCAAACCAGCAAAAGCCAGATCACCTTTGCCGAGGGCGAGTTTACCTGGTCACCCGAGATCGGACAGTCCAGCACCACCATCTCGGCCATGTCGCGCGCTCACATGCTGGATTTCTCGCAAACCGGGACCGAGCGCGAGATCTATCGCAGCAGCTACGTGTTTGCCGCCGACGCGCTGGCCGCCTTCGGCCTGCCACACGACGCACTGCGCCCGGTCGGCGTGCACCCGCTTGAACCCTATATTCCCGGACCGCACAGTGTCTTCCTGCGCAAAACGGCGATTCTGGCGGCGATGGTCTGCCTTCTGATCGGCGCGATCTTTCACCTGATGCCGGGCCGAGCGGCGCTGGAACCCACGCAATTTCAATTCGCGGAATTGCCGCAAAGCGTGAGCATACCCATCGACGATACCGCGCGTCTTGCGGGGCTGTACATGGAAAGCGATGTGTCCAACAGCTGGGCCTATGTCCCTCTGGAAGTGACGGCCCCGGATGGCACCAACCTGTTCGAAACCGGGCGCACGCTGGAATATTATTTCGGCCGCGAAGACAACGAAAGCTGGCGCGAGGGGAATCGCCGCGACAGCCTGTTCTTCCGGCCAACCGTGGCAGGCGACTACCAGGTCACGCTTCACCCACCGGAAACCGGCGCCTGGGGAACGCAATCGCGGCTGCCGTCGCAGGTGACGCTCTGGGCGCGCAGCGGCCTGTCCTCGGGGTTCTGGATGTGGGGTTTGGCACTGGGTTTCGGGCTTGTCGCGCTGTGGCATTACGGGCGGGCCTTTGTGCACAAGAAACGCCGATGGGCGCATGGCGACTGGAGTGAAGAATGATACTGCGCGTTGCCTTTGTCGTGTTGGCCGTCGCGGCCATTGCAGGCACAACCTATGTCTCGTTTTATGGCATGGGGCGTGAAAGCACCGACACCCAACGCTCGGTCCGGGTGGGCAGCGGCGGCAACGTCATGTCCGGGGGACGCGTGAAATGAACAAAGTCATGTCCGGGGGACGCGTGAAATGAACAAAGGGGAATGACATGGAAAGCTTGATATCAATCCAGGTAGCCGAGGTTGTCAGCACTGTCTTTTACACCTTTCTGGGCGTCGCCTTGATGGCGCTGTGCTGGTGGGTGATCAACCGGGCCACACATTTCTCGGTGGTGCGCGAGATCGAAGAAGACCAGAACATCGCGCTTGCCGTGCTGATCGGGTCTGTCTTCATCGCCCTTGCGATCATCATCGCCGCTGTCATTCTGTCGTGACAGCCCCCGCCGCCACACGGGCGCGCGAGGTCTGGCTGCTGACGGCGACCTTCCTGATCGCCGTTGCAGGGCTGATTTACGAGCTGATCGCGGCCACCGTCTCAAGTTACCTTCTGGGCGACAGCGTGCGGCAGTTCAGCCTGGTGATCGGCGTGTTCCTGTCGTCGATGGGGCTGGGCGCGTATCTGTCGCGCTTCGTGGGGCAGGCAATGCGCGGCTTTATCTGGGCACAGATCGCGCTTGGCGTGGTGGGCGGCTTCATGGCGCCGGCGCTGTTTTTCGCCTATGGCTGGACGGGCGCGGTAGCGGTGCCGTTATATGCGCTGCTGATGGCCGTGGGCGTGCTGTCGGGAATGGAAATTCCCCTGATCGCACGGGTGCTGAAGCAGATCGGCGCCCCCGAGTTTCGCTTTGAAAACGTGCTGACGGTCGATTACGTGGGCGCCTTGGCGGCCTCGGTCGCCTTTCCTTTGCTGGTCATTCCCCATCTCGGGTTGATGTCGGCCAGCCTGGTGTTCGGTTGTCTGAACCTTCTGGTGGCGGGCCTGTCGCTATGGCTGTTTCGCGATTTTGCCAGCCGCATGCAATGGGGCGCCTGGGCGCTGACGCTGGCGGCCTCGCTGGCCGCGCTGGCGATGGCCGAGCGGCTGGTCTCGGTCACCGAGGCGCAGCTGTTCGAGGACGACGTGATCCTGTCCGAGGCCACGCCCTATCAAAAGATCACCGTCACCCGGTTCCGCGAGCGCACGCGGCTGTTCCTCGATCACTCGATACAGTTCGACACGCTGGACGAGCACCGCTATCACGAGGCGCTGGTTCACCCGGCGATGGCGCTGGCCCCGCGCCGGGCGCAGGTTCTGATACTCGGCGGGGGCGATGGCATGGCCGCGCGCGAGGCGCTGCGCTGGCCAGACGTGCGACAGATCACGCTGGTCGACCTTGATCCGCGCGTGACAGGCCTGTTTCGCGATCACCCGCAACTGGCCCCGTTGAACGATTTCGCGCTGCGCGACGCGCGGGTTCGGGTGATCAACGAAGATGCCTGGCGCTTTGTCGAATCCGCCAACCAAGCGTTTGACGTCATCGTGCTGGATTTGCCCGACCCCAAGACCATCGCCTTGTCCAAGCTCTATTCCCGCCAGTTCTATGCCCTGCTGCTGGAACGGTTGGGCACGGGCGGCATTCTGGTGACGCAGGCCGGCTCGCCGCTGTTCGCGCCCGAGGCCTTCTGGTCGGTTGTGCAGACGCTTGAATCGACGCGCAACCCCTCCGCGCCCGGCGACGGCCTGCGCGTGACCCCCTATCACGCCTATGTGCCCAGTTTCGGTGACTGGGGCTTTGCCATGGCCACGCAGGGCCTGCGCATGGACCGCCCCCTGACCCTGCCCGCGGGCCTGCGGTTTTTGACGCAGGACACGTGGCACGCCGCGCAGGTATTCGACCCCGAGACCGCCCGGCGCGACGTGGCGGTAAATGACATCCAGTCGCACGCACTGCTTGGATATTACCTTGATGGTTGGGACAGGTGGTTTCGCTGAAGCGCATGGCTGCCACGCGGGTGGGCCGTGATGTGCAACCGGCCCTTTCCGTTGCGCCCCAGCCGCGATAGAACCCCCCGAACCGCGCGAGGCCAGCCATGCTTGATGACAACGACGACATTCACCCGCTGTTTCACGGTGCCCCCAAAAGCACCGAGTTCAAGAAATTGCGCAAACGCATCGTGCAGAACACGCGCGAGGCGGTCGAACAATACGGCATGGTGCAACCCGGCGCCAAGTGGCTGGTCTGCCTGTCCGGCGGCAAGGACAGCTACACGCTACTTGCCGTGCTGCACGAGCTGAAATGGCGCGGGCTGTTGCCGGTCGAACTGCTGGCTTGCAATCTTGACCAGGGCCAACCGGGTTTTCCCGCGACGGTTCTGCCCGAATTCCTGGAGCGGATGGGCGTGCCACATCGCATCGAGTACCAGGACACCTACTCCATCGTCGTCGACAAGGTGCCACAGGGCCGGACATTCTGTGCGCTGTGTTCGCGGTTGCGGCGTGGCAACCTGTACCGGATCGCCCGCGAAGAGGGCTGTTCGGCCGTGGTGCTGGGCCATCACCGCGATGACATCCTTGAAACGTTTTTCATGAACCTCTTTCATGGATCGCGCCTGGCGACGATGCCACCCAAGCTGGTCAATGAAGAGGGTGACCTGTTCGTCTATCGCCCCCTCGCCCACGTGGCCGAAGAGGATTGCGAGAAATTCGCCCGCGCGATGAAATACCCCATCATCCCCTGCGACCTGTGCGGCAGCCAGGACGGGTTGCAACGCCAGCAGGTCAAGGCGCTGATCGACCAGTGGGAAAAGAACCACCCGGGCCGGCGGCAAAAGATGTTCCGCGCGCTCATGAACATCCGGCCCTCGCACATGCTGGACCCGGCATTGTTCGATTTCGCGGGGCTGAATATCGATCTTGCCAAAAATGATGCGGATTCCGACGGGATTCCCGCGCTGCGTTAAAGATCCGTTCAACCTGCGTTCGTAGCCTGCAACACGACTTGCAGAAGGACGCAGACATGCCCCCCATCGCCCAGCATCTTCACAGCCTGCGCAACCGGGCGCGCCATGTGGTGGCCGGCCCACCGGCGCTGGCCTTCATGCCGGCGGCCATCCTTGCGGCGTTCTGGCTGGGCGGCGAAGGCTGGTTGGTGGCGCTGGCGCTTGGCCTGCCGGTGCTTTTCGCCACGCTTGGCCTGTTCGAGCGGGCGGATGCAACCCCCAATCTTGCGCGCCCCAACACCTCCACCGCGATGGATCGCGCCTTGCAACGGGCAGCCGCAACCGGGCAGCACACGGCCTGCATTATCGTGCAAATCGACGATTTCGACCGGTTGCGCGCGCAATTGGGCAGCGCTGGCGCGGCCCTGATCGCCGCGCGCAGCCTCGATCGCCTGCACGGCGCAACGCGCGACAGCGACCACGTGGCGCAACTGCAGCCCGGCCGTTTCGCCGTGGTGCTTGCGCCAAAGCGGCAACTGGATCTCGAAATCGCGATTCAACTGGCGGGCCGTTTGCAAACACGGCTGGAGGAGCCCGTTTCGATCGATGCCCAGGCCATCTATGCCTCTTGCTCGGTCGGCTTCGCGCTGGACACCCAGTTGCGCGACGCGACCGCCCCCAGGATGCTGCAGGCAGCCGCTGCCGCGCTTGAGGTGGCCCGCGCCCATGCGCCATCGGCCATCCGCGCCTATGGGCCCGATATGGCGTGCACGCCTGCCACACCCGATGCGCTGGCCGACGAAGTGGCGCAAGCATTGGAAAATGGCGAGATCACCCCATGGTTCCAACCGCAGGTTTCCACCGATACCGGCCAGGTATCGGGGTTCGAGGCATTGGCCCGCTGGCAGCATCCTGAACGCGGCCTTGTCGCGCCTGCGGATTTCCTGCCGGCCATGGAACGCTCGGACCAGTTGGAACGGTTGAGCGAGATCATCCTTTACCACGCGCTCGGGGCCTTGCGGAACTGGGATGACCAAGGGTTTGACGTGCCATGCGTTGCGGTCAATTTTTCCGGGGCCGAACTGCGCAACCCGAAACTGGTCGACAAGATCCGCTGGGAGCTCGACCGCTTCGACCTGGCGCCGGGCCGACTGTGTATCGAGGTTTTGGAAACCGTGGTGGCGGCCTCGCCCGACGATATCGTCGCACGCAACATCAACGGGTTGGCCGCAATGGGCTGCTCGATCGACCTCGATGATTTCGGCACCGGCCATGCCTCGATCAGCTCCATCCGCCGGTTTGCCGTCAGCCGTCTGAAAATCGACCGCTCATTCGTGCGCAAGGTTGACCGTGACCCCGAACAGCAACGCATGGTTGCCGCTATCCTGACAATGGCGGACCGGCTGAACATGGATGTCCTGGCCGAAGGGGTGGAAAACGCGGGCGAGCACGCCATGCTGGCGCAGCTTGGCTGCAACCATGTGCAAGGCTTTGGTATCGCCCGCCCGATGCCGCTACAGCGGACTGCCGAATGGTTGCACGCACACCACGCCAAGCTGGCCGAACCGCCCCGAATCGGGCGCGGCACCGCCTGACGCCCGCGTGCCGCGCCGAAAACGCCCGTTTTCCCATATCCCCCTTGACCTTTGGGGCGCTACTCTGTTGAACCCCCGTGACACGATCAGGACAGGTAGCGCCCCACATGGACGATCAGAACAAGAACCTCATTTTGGCCACCGCACTCAGCTTTGCGGTTATTTTGGTCTGGTTTCTCCTGTTTCCGCCGCCTGAACCGGTCGAAGATCCGAATGCCGTGACGCCCACCGAGACCACGACGGACCCGAGCGGCGCACCGATTGCCAGCACGCCGCAGGCCGCCACGGGCGATCCGGCCGACGCCGCCCCCGCACCGGCGCCGGAAAACGCCGACGCACCGCGCCTGTCGATCGAAAGTGATACGGTCACCGGCGCCATTTCGCTGCTGGGCGGTCGGATCGACCAACTCTCGCTGAAAAACTACCGCGAAGAGCTGGCGCAAGACTCCGACATCGTGACGATGCTGGCGCCAGTTGGCAGTGCGAATGCCTATTACGCGCTTTACGGCTGGGCCCCGGGCAGCGGGCTGAGCCCCGAGATGGTGCCCGGCCCCAACACGATGTGGCAGGCCGAACCGGGACAGACGCTTGCACCCGGCAGCCCTGTCAGCATGACATGGGATAACGGCCGGGGGCTGGTCTTTACCCGCCAGATCGCGCTGGACAACAACTACATGTTCACGGTCACGCAAACGGTGCAGAACACCGGCAGCGACACCGCGGCGCTGGCCCCCTACGGCATCCTGGCCCGGCATGGTGAGCCGCAGGATCTGAAGAATTTCTTCATCCTGCACGAAGGCATGATCGCCATGGCCGATGGCGAGTTGACCGAGACCGATTATGACGATCTCGACCCGGCCACGAACTACAAGGATATCACGGTCGAGCAATCAGGGTGGATCGGGTTCACCGATCACTACTGGATGTCCACCATGATCCCGTCCGAGGGCACGGCCGTCCGCTTGAACGCGTTCCACGACACCGAGCGCGATATCTACCAGACCACGATGCGCCAGCCCACGCAAACCTTGGCTCCCGGTGCCAGCGTAGCGGTCACCTCGCAGATGTTCGCGGGCCCCAAGGAATGGGACACCATCCGCAACTACGAAGCGGGCGAGGAACTGGACAACTTTGGTGACTCGCTGATGTATGGCCTGGGCCTGAAATCGGCACTGCCCGGCGGCATCGACGGGTTCATCGACTCGATCGACTGGGGCTGGTTCTTTTTCCTGACCAAGCCGATTTTCTTCCTGCTGCACGAGTTGAACATCGTCATCGGCAACATGGGCTGGGCGATCATCGCGCTGACACTGATCATCAAGGCAGTCGTCTTTCCGCTGGCCTACAAGTCCTACGCCAGCATGGCCAAGATGAAAGAGCTTCAGCCCAAGATGGAAGAGCTGAAGGAGCGCGCCGGCGACGACCGCCAGAAGCTGCAACAAGAGATGATGGCGCTTTACAAGAAGGAAAAGGTGAATCCCGCCTCGGGCTGCCTGCCGATCCTTCTGCAGATCCCGATCTTCTTTTCGCTCTACAAGGTGATCTTTGTCACGCTGGAACTGCGCCACGCGCCCTTCATCGGCTGGATTCGCGACCTCAGCGCACCTGACCCGTCCTCGCTCTACAACCTGTTTGGCTTGCTGCCCTGGGACGCGCCCGATCCGCAATCCTTCGTCGCGCTGATCTTTATCGGGGTGCTGCCGATCCTGCTGGGCGTCACGATGTGGCTGCAACAAAAGCTGAACCCGGCGCCCACAGACCCCACGCAAAAGATGATCTTTGCCTGGATGCCCTGGGTGTTCATGTTCATGCTTGGCGGGTTTGCCTCCGGTCTCGTGATCTACTGGATCGCGAACAACACGATCACCTTCATCCAGCAATACCTGATCATGCGGCGCCACGGCTACAAGCCGGACGTCTTCGGCAATATCCGCGCCAGCTTTAACCGCAGCGGGTCGGACAAGGCGAAATGACGGTGCAGGTGACCGCGCTCTGGCGCTATCCGATCAAGGGGATCGGGGCCGAGCCATTGCGGGCGGTCACCGTGCAGCCCGACCGCCCCCTGCCCGGCGACCGGGCCTGGGCCGTGCACCATGCGGCCGCGCCCGAGGCCACGCACGGTTGGCGCCCCTGCCGCGAGTTCCTGCGGGGCGCAAGCGGCCCGCACCTCATGCAGGTGATGGCCGAGACCCGGAATGATGGCACAATCACCCTGCGCCATCCCGACATGGCGCCGCTGACGATTGATCCCGCCAAGGTGCCGCAAAGCCTGCTGGATTGGGTCGTGCCGCTGTGGCCGGAAAACCGGCCCGCACCCGCCCGCGTTGTGCCGGCGCCCGCCGCTGGCATGTCGGACGTGCCGTTCCCGTCGGTATCCATCCTGAACATGGCCAGCCTGCATACCTTGTCGCAAAAGCTGGGCCAGGACCTGGACCCGCGCCGCTTTCGCGGGAATATCTGGCTGGAGGGCCTGGCCCCGTGGGGCGAGTTCGACCTTGTGGGCCACGAGATCACGGTTGGCTCTGCCCGCCTGAAGATCGAAAAACGCATCACCCGCTGTCGCGCAACCGAAACGAGCCCCGAAACCGGCCTGCGCGACGCGGCCACCCTGAAAATGCTGGACCAAGAATGGGGCCATCACGATTTCGGGGTTTACGCCCGCATCACGCAACCCGGCGAGATCCGCGCCGGAGACATGGCAAAGGTGGTTTGACATGACCCTGCCCTTTCCGCTGGCCGAAACGCCCGACATGGCCACCGCCGAGAAAGGCCGCAAGCTGTTTGCCGGCCAGTCCGAGTTCGTCAAGGGCGTGGTCGCCATGTCGGGCCTGCCCCCCGCCGACCGGATCGAGGTCTGTTTCGCCGGGCGTTCGAATGTCGGGAAATCGACGCTGATCAATGCGCTGACCGGCCGCAAGGGGTTGGCGCGGGCCTCGAACACGCCGGGCCGCACGCAGGAAATCAACTTTTTCACGATTGGCCTCGAGCATTACCTGGTCGATCTGCCGGGCTATGGCTATGCCAACGCGCCGCTGCCTGTCGTGGAAAAGTGGCAGCGTCTGCTGAAGCAATACCTGTCGGGCCGCCAGACCCTGCGCCGCGCCTTCGTGCTGATCGACACGCGCCATGGCGTGAAATCCGTGGACGAAGAAATCATGAGCCTGCTCGACAGCGCCGCGGTAACGTTCCAGGTGGTCATGACCAAGGCCGACAAGCTGCCCGAAAAAGAGCGCGAGAAAGTTCTGGCGCAGGTGCGTGAAAAGCTGTCGGCCCATCCCGCTGCCTACCCCGAACTGGTGCTGACCTCGTCGGAAAAGGGCGATGGAATCGCCACTTTGCGGGCTATCATCGCCAACCTGACCTGACGCTCAGCCGGGCAAAAGCTGCGTCAGCGCGGGATGCGGAAACCGGCGCGGAAGGGTGACGGCATAAAAACTTTCCACGATCGTCAGATCGAAAGGCGCGGGTTGCAACAAGCCCGCCGCCAGTTCGTCATCCAGAACCACCGCCGGCGCAATGGCAAGGCCCACGCCCTCGCGGGCCAGCAGGCGCACCATCGCCATGTCGTCGACTTCGGCGGCGATGCGCGGGGCCACGCCCAACCGTGCGACCAACCCGTCAAACCCGGTGCGAATCGAGCTTTCGGTGGGCAGGATCACCGGCGCATTGGCCAGCGTCTCGGCCAACGTGGCATGGCCCAGGTGAGCGGCGGTGCCGTAAAGGCCAACGGGTTGCTCATCAAGCCGGTGGGCCACGAGTTCCGAAAAACTGTCGCGATGGGGCGGTTCGGTTGTCAGCACCACGTCAAGCGCGAGCGACCGCAACGCCTCAAGCAAGACCGCGCCGCTGCCCGAGCTGAGAAGCAGGTCAACGCTGCCATCGGCCAGAACGGGGCGCAGGAATTGTAGCTGGAAATTGCGTGACAGGGTCGACAAGGCGCCCACGCGCAACGGCGGCAGGCTGTCCCCGGTTTGCTCGAGCGTCGCCAGAAGCTCGTCACCGGCGCGAAAGATGCGGTCAGCGTGATCCAGCGCGATGCGGCCGGCCTCGGTCAATTCCAGCGTCCGGCCCGTGCGGGTGAACAGGTCATGGCCCAGCCGTGCCTCCAACTGCTTGATCTGGGTGGACAAGGCAGATTGCGACAGGTTCAGGTGGCGGGCTGCGCGGGTCAGGTTGCCCTCGTGCGCGACCTCGCGGAAATAACGCAGGTGGTTATAGTTGATCTGGCTCATGCATCCATAAAACAGAACGATTACTGAGAAACAATGTAATTTTATTTATGCCGCAGCGCAGCTACGCCCTTGGGAAATCGTCAATCCGGAGGGACGTCATGAGTTTATTTTCCCTGCTCGCGCCGCTGGCGCTGTTCGTGATCGCGCTGGATCTGGGCCTGCGCGCCGTTCCCCGTGCCAGCACGCGGTTTCGCCTGCCTGAAATCGCCGCGTTGCTGGCCGTGATCGCCGCGTTGGCCAGTGCGGCGCTGATGGCCATCTCTGGCCCCGTGACAAGCCCGGTGCTGGGTTTGGGCGGGCTGGGCCTTTCGGTGCGGATCGACATTGTTTCGGTCGCGATGCTGCTGACCGTGTCCTTCGTGGGATGGGTCGTTTTGCGGTTCTCCCGCACCGCGCTGGATGGCGAGACCGGCCAGGGCCGGTTCATGGCCGCCATGTCGGCCACGCTGGCCTGTGTTTTGCTGCTCGTCAGCGCCGGCAACCTGGTGCAACTGGTCTTGGCCTGGGTCGCCGTCGGCGTGGGGCTGCACCGACTGCTGCTGTTCTATCCCGATCGGCCACGCGCCCAGCGCGCCGCACGCAAGAAAACCGTCAGCGGCATCATCGGCAGCAGCGCGTTGTTGGGGGCGGCCGGCCTTCTGATCGCGGGCTATGGCACCGCCGACATCGCCACCATCTCCGAGGCCGCGCGCGCGGGACAGGTGCCCGGCTTGCTGTGGGTCGCCGCGCTGCTGCTGGCCGTGGCCGCAGTCTTCAAATCAGCGCTGATCCCCACCCATGGCTGGCTGACCGAGGTGATGGAGGCCCCCACCCCCGTTTCCGCCCTGTTGCATGCCGGCGTTGTGAACGCGGGCGGTTTCCTGTTGATCCGCTTTGCCGATGTTCTGCTGGCCACACCGGGCGTGCTGGCCTTGCTGGCGCTTATCGGTGGGTTCAGCGCACTGGTGGGCGCCGCCGTCGCGCTGACGCAACCGGCGGTGAAAACCGCGCTTGCCTGGTCGACCTGTGCGCAGATGGGGTTCATGGTGCTGCAATGCGGGCTGGCACTTTTCCCGCTGGCGTTGCTGCATATCGTGGCACATTCGCTTTACAAGGCACACGCCTTCCTGGCGTCGGGCGGCGCGGTAGAGCAAGTGGCCGCCATCCGCCGCCCCGGCCCCGTTGCCGTGCCAAACTTGCGCGCGGTAGGCCGGGCCTTTGCCATCGCCATCGGCATCTATGTGCTGGTCGGGCTTGGATTTGGGTTCTGGTCGAAACCGCCGCAGATGGTGGCACTTGGGGCGATCCTTATCCTGGGCGTCGCATACCTGATCGCGCAAGGCCTGGCCGACATGGCTCCCTGGCCGCTGACATGGCGCACGGCGGCAATGTCTCTGGCCGCGACGCTGGCCTACTTCACGCTGCAAACCGGGGCGGTGGCGCTTTCGTCTGGCACCCTGCCCGCCCCGCCGCAGCCCGACGGGCTGATCTGGGCGGCGATCGTTCTGGCAGTCAGCAGCTTTGCCCTGGCGGCCGTGGCACAAGCGACATTTCCGCTTTGGGCCCGGCATCCCGCCGCGGCCGGACTGCGCGTACACCTGATGAACGGCCTTTATTTCAACGCTTTGACCGATCGGCTGACCGGCCATTGGCGCGCAACGAAAGGATAAGATCAATGTCTGCACCGAACCTGCATTTCACCGGCCCCGCGCTGGAGCTTTTCGCCGCCGCAAACCAGGCCGTAGGCCAGATCCCCCCGGCCTTTCCGCTTGAGGCCACCGTGGCGGTCAACCCTTTCCTGGGTCAAACCGGCGAGCCGCGCGGGCTGACCGCGGCACGTATGGCAAAAGTGGCCGGTTTGCGGATCTTTCCGGCACGCGATGAAATCGCCAACCGGATAGCCCGCGGCGAGATACCGGTCGAGGCGCTTGAAAGCGCCGCAACATCCAATGGCATGACAGTATCTGCCCTGCGCGACGCAGCCCGGCATCCTGCGCCCATGCCCGACGCGCTGCCCACGGTGACCGACCTTGCCGCACAGGCCACCGGGATCGGCTGGCCCGAATTCCTCGCCGACCGTATCGGCGCCTGGGCGGCAGTGCATTTCGACAAGGGCCAGGCGTTCTGGCCCGCACCCGACCAGCGCGCCTATACCGCGTGGAAGGCTTTTGCCAGCCGTGACCTGACCCCGGGCATCGCGGGTTTGACAGGGTTCGCCGGTCGTGTCGCCGCCCTGCCGGACGAGCCGCGCCTGGCCTTTCTGCGCACCTGCGCGCAATTGGGGGTGACGCCCGAGGCAGCACCGCTTTATTTCCACCGCCTGTTGATGACGCTGCAGGGCTGGGGGCAATACGCCCGCCACCTCGGTTGGCTGGCCGAGCGCGACGGCGGGCAGGATGACACGCTGGTGCAGATGTTGACGATCCGCCTGGCCTGGGATGCCGCCCTGCTTGAACATTTCGGCCCCGAGATCGCGGATACCTGGACCGAGGCGTTGGCGCGGTATGCCGAACCGCTGGCTCCTTCGGCGGACGATCTTCTGGACGCGGCCTTGCAGGATGCCGCAGACCGGGCCGCCGAACAGGCGCTGATCGGGACCATCGCCCCTGCCCCGGTCGATGACTCGCGGCCCGCCATCCAGGCGACGTTCTGCATCGATGTGCGCTCGGAGGTGTTTCGCCGCGCGCTGGAGCAGGCCGATAGCGGCATCCGCACAAAGGGTTTTGCCGGCTTTTTCGGACTGGCGGTCACGCATCGCGCCCACGCCTCGGACGTGGCCGAGGCCCGCGCCCCCGTGCTGCTGAACCCCGCTTTGCAAAGCGACGCCAGCGACAGCGTCCTGGAGACCGCCACGCGGATCACCCGGCGCGGCACCCGCGCCTGGGGACGGTTCAAGATGGCCGCCGTATCGGCCTTTGCCTTTGTCGAGGCGGCGGGTCCGCTTTACATCGGCAAACTGGTCAAGGATGCGCTGGCACGGGCCAGGACGGCGCCTGTCGATCCTGCTCCGCAGCTCGATCTGCCGCTTGACGACCGTGTCGCCGCCGCGGCGCAGGTGTTACGAGCCATGTCGCTGACCAATGGTTTCGCACGGCTGGTGCTGATCGCCGGCCATGGCGCCACGGTGACGAACACACCACATGCCAGCGCCCTGCAATGCGGCGCCTGTGGCGGGCACGCGGGCGACGTGAACGCCCGCCTGCTGGCCGCGCTGCTGAACGATACCGAGCTACGCGCCGGGCTGATCGAACAGGGTATCGAGGTGCCGGCCGACACGTTGTTCGTGGCGGGCCTGCATGATACCGTGTCCGACAGGCTGACGCTGTTCGACCTTCCCGAGGCTGGAGATCATGCCGCCGACCTGGCACGCCTGCGTAGCGCGCTGACGCTTGCCGGGCAGACCGCCCGGGCCGAACGCGCCAGGACCTTGCCGCGTGGCACCGCCGATACACTGGCCCGCCGTGGCGGCGATTGGTCCGAGCTGCGCCCGGAATGGGGGCTGGCGGGCTGCAACGCCTTTATCGCCGCGCCGCGCCGCGCCACCGCGGGCAGCGATCTGGGCGGGCGCGTTTTCCTGCATGACTACGACTGGCAGGATGACCGCGACTTTGCCACGCTTGAGCTGATCATGACCGCGCCGGTGGTCGTGGCAAGCTGGATCTCGCTGCAATATTACGGATCGTCGGTGGCGCATGACGCCTTTGGCGCGGGCAACAAGCTGATCCACAATGTCACCGGCGGCATCGGCGTGGTCGAGGGCAATGGCGGCATGTTGCGCGCCGGCCTGCCCCTGCAATCGGTGCATGACGGTGACGGGCCACGCCACGCGCCCGAGCGGCTAAGCGTGGTATTGGCCGCGCCGCGCCAGGCGATAATGGCCGTGCTTGAACGACATGCCGATCTGCGCGCGTTGTTCGACAACGGCTGGCTTGCGCTGCTCAGGATGAACGATGCCGGCCTGATCGTCGATCGCTACGAAGGGGGCGTTTTCCGCCCGGTCGCCGACGCCGCGGCACAGGCCCAGGTGGCCTGACGCGCATCACACATGCTGGCCGCCATTGATCTCGATCTCGGTTCCGGAAATGTACCCGCTTTCCGGCGAACACAGAAAAAAGATCGTGGCGGCCACCTCTTCCGGTTGGCCAAGGCGGCGCAAGGGCAGCCGTTGCACCAACGCATCGGTGCCGGGTGACAAGATCGCGGTTTCGATCTCGCCCGGGGCAATGGCGTTCACGCGCACCCCCATCGGCCCGAAATCATGCGCCATTTCCCGCGTCAACGCCTTGAGCGCAGCTTTCGACGTGGCATAGGCCGCCCCGGCAAATGGATGCACCTCGTTGCCCGCAATCGAGGTGACATTGACCACCGCGCCCTGGGCTGCGGCCAGTTCTTCCTTCAGGCCGCGCGCCAGCACGACCGGGGCAAAGAAGTTAACGTGAAAGACATGCCCCCAAGTTTTCAGGTCGGTGCCGATGGTGTTCAGCCGCTCGCCCTCGGGGCCCTTGGGTGAAATGCCCGCATTGTTCACCAGCGCGTCCAGCCGCCCGTTGAGCTTTTCCCGGATGTGTTCGACCTTTTCAATCACGTCGCTGGGGTTGGCCAGGTCGATCTGCACATGGTTTTCCTCGCCCCCGCCCCATGGACATTCCTCCGGAAAGGGTTGGCGCGAACAGGTTATGACGCGCCACCCCTCGCGGTTGAAGCGTCGCACGGTGGCGTGGCCGATACCCCGGCTTGCGCCAGTCAAGAGAAGTGTTTTTTGCCGTTCTGTCATGGCTGGCGCTCCCTCGCAGATGAACAATACCCTAGCACTGCGCCGGGCGCTTGCAACGCGCACTTGGCATTGGCCGCGTCAACCGCTAACACCCGTTGCCAAAAGGGACACCCTTGATGAGAAAGCAAAGCATGAACCGCGACTGGATCGCCACCGCCCGCACCCTGTCCGAGGCGCTACCTTACCTGCAACGCTACACTGGGGCTGTTGTCGTCGTGAAATTTGGCGGAAATGCCATGGGCGATGATGATGCCATGGCCGAGTTCGCACGCGACATCGTGCTGATGCGACAGGTGGGGCTGAACCCGGTCGTGGTGCATGGCGGCGGCCCGATGATCAACGAAATGCTGGGCCGGCTGGGCATAGAATCGGACTTCGTGCGCGGCAAGCGCGTGACCGACAAGGCCACGGTCGAGGTCGTGGAAATGGTTCTGAGCGGGCTGGTAAACAAGCGCATCGTCCAGGCCATCAACCAGCAGGGCGGGCGCGGTGTCGGGCTGAGCGGCAAGGACGCCAACCTTATGATGTGCGAACCCGATGACCCCGAGCTGGGCTTTGTCGGCCGGCCGGTGCAGATGAACCCGCAGGTGCTGCACGATCTGTTCGCGTCGGACATAATTCCCGTGGTGGCGCCGCTGGGGGCCGGATTCGGCGAGAACGAAACCTTCAACGTCAACGGCGATACCGCCGCAGGCGCCATTGCCGGAGCGCTCAAGGCCGACCGCTTGTTGCTGCTGACGGATGTGCCCGGCGTCAAGAACACCGAGGGCGAGGTGGTCACCGAGCTAACCCCCGAGGAAGTCACCCGAATGACCGACGAGGGCGTGATTGCCGGCGGCATGATCCCCAAGACGCAAACCGCGCTCAGCGCGATTGCCGCCGGTGTGCGCGGTGTGGTCATCATCGACGGGCGCGTGCGCAATGCCTGCCTGCTGGAGCTGTTCACCGAGCATGGCTCGGGGTCGCTCATCAAGCCGCGCAACCTGCCGCCGCGCCGGTGATGCCGCCTGACCAGCTTGACGCGGCACTAGCGCCTCTTGGTCTGATCGAGATGGGTCATGTGCCGTTTCAAGCCCCTGCCCGCACCCTGTTTCTTGTCGGGGCGGGGCCCGGGTTCTGGCCGGTTTTCACCGCCAGCCCGGAATATCTTGATGACTACCCCGACCCGCTGGACCGTTGGTCGGGCCGGGTTTTGGGCGACCTGGCCGCCGCGCTGGGGGCCGAGGTGGTCTTTCCCTTTGGCGGCCCGCCTTACGAACCCTTTCTGAAATGGGCGCTGGATAGTGGCCGTTGCCATCAAAGCCCGGTGGGGATGCTGGTGCATGACGTGGCCGGCATGATGATCTCGTTCCGGTGTGGGCTTATCCTGCCGGGGCTCGCCAATCCTCCCGACCCGGCGCCTTCGCCCTGCACGGGCTGTGCGCGCCCCTGCGTATCGGCCTGCCCGGTGGGCGCCTTGCGCACCGACGCGCCTTACGATGTTGCCGCCTGCAAGGCGCATATCGCCAGCCCCGCTGGCAGCGACTGCCGGGAAAATGGCTGCCTTGTGCGCAGGGCCTGCCCCGTGTCACAAAGTTTTGGCCGCGATACGGCACAATCGGGCTTTCACATGACTGCTTTTCTGAAAGGGTAAGCCGATGCGCCTGATCCTGATGCGTCACGCCAAATCCGACTGGTCCAGCGGCACGACGCGCGATCATGATCGGCCGCTAAACCCGCGCGGCACCCGCGCGGCCCGGGCAATGGGCGACTGGCTACGCTTGCATGGATATGCGCCCGGGCAGGTGCTGTGTTCGACAGCAACCCGCACGCGCGACACGTTGGCCAACCTGGGGCTGGATGCCCCAGTTGACTACTTGCCCGCGCTTTACCACGCTGAGCCGTGGGATATGCTGGACGCGCTGCGGGGGGCTGCTGCGCCAACGGTGCTGATGATCGGGCACAACCCCGGCATCGGTGAATTCGCAAGCGAGATCGTAGAGGCCGCCCCGAACCACCCGCGCTTTGCCGCCTACCCGACCTGCGCCACGCTGGTTGCCGATTTCGACGGTGCGGATTGGCGCGGTGTCCAACCGGGTATGGCGCGCGTGGTGGATTTCATCGTGCCGCGCGACCTCGTCGATTGAGGCCCCTTTCCCACCCGCGCGCGGGCCCTACCCTAAGGGCATGAGTACGCCCCTTTTCATCGGCTCCGAGATCTATCGCGGATCAAGCTATGGTCCCCAGCACCCGCTGGCCATTCCGCGCGTGCCGACGGTGATCGACCTGTGCCGCGCGATGGGGTGGTTGCCGCGGGAACAATATCGCACCAGCCCGCGCGCGAAACCGGCGGCGCTGCACGCCTTTCATGCGCCAACCTATATCGAGGCCCTTCAAAGGGCCGAGGCCACTGGCGCGGTCGATGCCGAAACCCGGAAAAGGCATCAGATCGGCACCCTGTCGAACCCGGTTTTCCCCGAGATCTTTCGCCGGCCGGCAACTGCGGCCGGCGGTTCGCTTCTGGCGGCCGAGCTGATCGCGCCGGGCGGTGTCGTCTATAATCCGGGTGGGGGCACGCATCACGGCATGGCAGACCGCGCAGGCGGGTTTTGCTACCTGAACGATCCGGTGCTGGCGATCAAGGCGCTGCTGGGCCAGGGGCTGTCGCGCATCGCCTATGTCGATATCGACGCGCATCATTGCGATGGGGTGGCGGCCGCGTTTCATGGTGAGCCGCGGGTAATGATGATTTCCACGCATGAAGAAAAACGCTGGCCGTTCACCGGCACATTGGATGATGACGCGGGAGGCAACGCGATCAACCTGCCCCTGCCGCGCGCCACCAATGACAGCGGTTTTGCCATGGCGCTGGAACGGGTGATCCTGCCCGCAGTTCAGGCGCAGCGCCCCGAAGCGATCGTGTTGCAATGCGGTGCAGATGCCGTGACCGAAGACCCCCTGTCGCGCCTTGCGATGTCGAACAACGCGCATTGGGCCTGCGTTGCGGCACTGAAGGGCATGGCGCCGCGGCTGCTGGTTCTGGGCGGGGGCGGCTACAACCCCTGGACGGTTGGGCGGTTATGGGCCGGTGTCTGGGCCACGTTGAACGGAGCCGATATGCCCGACCGTCTGCCCGGAGCGGCCCGCGCGGTGCTGGAGGGGCTTGGCTGGACGCGCCGACGCGGTGAACGACCAGATCACCTGCTCAACACCATGCGCGACGCGCCCCGCCCCGGCCCGATACCAGACGATTTGCGCCGCCGGGTGCAATTCTTGGAAGACCGGCGGCGCGTCTGGGTGTAGCCGCTCAGTGGCCCAGGATCTGGCTGAGAAACAACTTGGTCCGGTCGCTTTGCGGGTTGTTGAAGAACTCTTCGGGTTCATTCTGTTCAACGATCTGGCCCTGGTCCATGAAAATGACCCGGTTTGCCACCTGGCGGGCAAAGCCCATTTCATGCGTCACGCACAGCATGGTCATCCCTTCTTCGGCAAGGCTGACCATCGTGTCCAGAACCTCCTTGATCATCTCGGGGTCAAGGGCGGACGTCGGTTCATCGAACAGCATGATACGCGGGCGCATGCATAGCGAACGGGCAATCGCCACACGCTGCTGCTGTCCGCCCGACAACTGCCCGGGATACTTGTCAGCCTGTTCGGGAATCTTGACCTTTTCAAGGAAGTGCATCGCCGTTTCCTCGGCTTCCTTCTTGGGAATCTTGCGAACCCAGATCGGCGCCAGCGTGCAGTTCTCTAGAATTGTCAGATGCGGAAACAGGTTGAAGTGCTGGAACACCATCCCGACCTCGGAGCGGATCTTGTCGATATTCTTGAGATCGCTCGACAAAAGCGTGCCATCCACCACGATCCTGCCTTTCTGGTGTTCTTCCAGCGCATTGATGCACCGGATCAGCGTCGATTTCCCCGACCCTGACGGCCCGGCAATGACGATCCGTTCACCCTGGTTCACCGTCAGGTTGATGTCGCGCAGCACGTGAAACGACCCGAACCACTTGTTCATGTTCTCGATGGCAATCGCCACTTCGTCCGAGACTTGCATTTGTGCCTGTTCAGCCATGGGACAGACCTTTCCTCAATGATGGTCGCGCTGCAGCTGACGCTCCAGCCATTGCGAATATTGCGAGATGCCGTAGCAAACGACAAAGAAGGTGACGACAGCAAAGCCCCACAGTTCCCAATAGACGCCATTCCATTCGGTCGACGCCAGGATGGGGCCACGGATCATGCCGACAAGGTCGAACATCGAGATCACCGAAACCAGCGTGGTATCCTTGAACAGGCCCACTGCCACGTTCACGATACCGGGGATCGAGATCTTCAGCGCCTGCGGCAGGATGATCAGCCGCATGGACTGGGCGTAGTCCAGGCCCAGGCTGTCCGCCGCCTCGTACTGGCCGCGTGGCAACGCCGCCAGCCCGCCTCGGATCACCTCGGCGATATAGGCGCTGGCGAAGGCTGTGATCATGATGATTACGCGGATGATCAGGTCAAGATTGGTTTCCGGCGGAAAGAAGTAGGACAGAACGACGTTGGCCACGAAAAGGAGCGTAATCAGCGGCACGCCGCGGATGAACTCGATGAAAACAACGCAGATCCACTTGATGATCGGCATGTGGCTTTGCCGGCCAAGCGCCAACAGGATTCCGATGGGCAGTGACAGCGAAACGCAGACCGTGCCAAGGATCATGTTCAACATGAACCCACCCATGTCGCGGCTGGGCACGGGGTCAAGCGCAAGGGCGCCCGGCAAAGCCGCGGCCAAAAGCCCGCCCAGCCACCAGACCACCACGGCCGTTACCAGCCCGGCAAGGGCGGCGGTGGCAAAGCCACGGCCTTCGACCCGGCGGAACACCATGAAAGCAACGACTAGGCCGATCAACCCGAAAAGCGGTGCCAGGATCGTGCCCCCCCAGATCAGCCAATAGGCCAGGAACGGGTAAAGCCCTGTAAAGATCAGCATCTTGCGCGGCAGACTGAAGAACAGAACAGGCGCCACCGCCACAACAAGCAGGATGAATGCGCTCAGCGGTCGCCAATACTGTTCGGACGGGTACTTGAACCCGAACAAGAGCTGGTTCCATCGCTCGGTCAGAACCGAAAAGCAGCCCCCCGTCGCACCGTTCAATACCTCGCGACATTCCGCCAGGCTGGATGTGGTCCAGACCCCGTTCCAGAACCAGGGCAAAGCCCCTGCAACGATCTTGTAAACAAAGTAGATTGCCAAGATCGTCAGAAGCGCGTTCACGGGGCCGGGAAACAGGTTCTCCCGCATCCATTTGACCACGCCCGCCTCCGAGACGGGCGGCGCCTGCTCGGGCAGCATCGTGTCGCGCACGAAGGCAACGGATTGTGCATGCGTGTCCGACATCTCAGCGCTCCTTCAGCTTCATGGCGTTGTTGTAGGCATTCATGATGGTCGAGATCGCCAGGCTGATCGTCAGGTAGAACAGCATCAAAAGCAGCACGCATTCGATCGCGCGGCCTGTCTGGTTCAACGTGATACCGCCCAAGGTGCCCGTCAGATCCATGTAGCCCACGGCAATCGCCAACGAGCTGTTCTTGGTCAGGTTCAGGTATTGCGAGATCACAGGCGGGATCACCACGCGCAGCGCTTGCGGCAGGATTACCAGGCTCATGATGCGGTTGGGGCGCAGCCCCAGGCTCGCCGCCGCCTCGGTCTGCCCCCTGGAAATGGCCAGGATACCCGCGCGCACGTTCTCGGCGATGAATGCCGCCGTATAGATCGAAAGCGCGAACCAAAGAGAGATCAGCGAATTTCGCGCGAAGATACCGCCGCGAAAGTTGAAACCGCCCAGTTCAGGGTATTCCATCGTGATCGGGCGCCCCATGACGAAGAACGCCACGATCGCCGGAATGAAAAGCAGCCCAACAGAAGGCCAGAACATCGGCAGCAACTTGCCCTCGTCGAACAGCTTTTTCTTGACGTACCTGCGATAGGCAAAAATGCCCGCAATCGAGGCAAAGAACACCGCAACAACCACCGCCGAGCCGGGCCCGAACAGCGGTTTTGGAGAATAGAACCCCCGGCCGGTAAAGGCGAACATGTCCCACAGCATGCTGGCCTCGGCATTGTCTCCGCGGAAATCGCGGGGCTGGGGCAGCACGGCGGTAAAGATCGCCATGATGATCAGGATCCAGATCAACACGGGCACGTTGCGGAAGATTTCGACATACACCGCCATCAGCTTGCGGATCAGCCAATTTGGCGACAGGCGCAGCACGCCCACGACGACACCGATCACCGTGGCCATCGCACAGCCCAAAACGGCCACCAACAGCGTGTTGAGAACGCCCACGACGGCTGCGCGCAAATGCGTGGATTGGCTGTTATAGTCGATCAAAGATTGGTTGATGTCATATCCTGCGGGTTCCCTGAGAAACGCGTACGATATGTTCAGGCCGGCCTCGGCCAGATTCTGCGCCAGATTGCTGAGCAGGTAGCCCACCAGCGCAAACAAAGCGATCAGTGCAACGAATTGAAAAGTATAGGAGCGGTATCGCGTATCACTGATCAACTGCGACAGCCGGAATGACTCGGCTGGCGGGTCTGAATACGTCGCCATGTTTTTTTCCCTGGACTGTCCGCCTTGCTCCTGCGTGCACAGTTTTCTGCGTCTTGTCGAAACGGCAGGGACGGAACTTATACTTATTGAACGTGAAATCGAAAGGGCGCGGCAGAACCGCGCCCTTTCACAATCAGATCAACGGAACGGCGGGCTATACAGCAGGCCGCCATCGGTCCACTGGGCGTTCAGCCCGCGTGCCAGACCGATCGGTGTATTCTCACCGATGTTCTTTTCGAACAGCTCACCATAGTTGCCGCCCGCCTTGATGGCGCGCATGGCCCAGTCCGAATCCAGCCCCAGCATCTCGCCCAGGGTACCTTCGGTCCCCAGCAAGCGGTTGACTTCGGGATTGTTGGTACCGTTGGCCAACTCGTCGATATTGGCCGAGGTCACGCCCAGTTCTTCGGCGGCGACCAGCGCGTTCAGCGTCCAGCGGACAACGTCGCCCCAGTTGTTGTCACCGTGGCGCACCAACGGGCCCAGCGGCTCTTTCGAGATGATTTCGGGCAGGATCACGTGATCACCGGGGTTCTCGAACGCGGCACGCGTTGCGGCCAGGCCCGAAGCGTCGGTGGTGTACACGTCACAGGCGCCTTCAAGGTAAAGCGGCTGCGCCTCGGAGTTGGTTTCGATCGGAACCGGCTCGTAGCTGATGTTGTTGGAGCGGAAGTAATCCGCCAGGTTCAGCTCGGTCGTGGTGCCGGTCTGGATACAGACGGTCGCACCATCAAGCTCCTTGGCCGAGGACACGCCCAGCGCCTTGGGCACCATGAAGCCCTGACCATCGTAATAGTTGATACCGGTAAACTCGAACTTCAGGTCGACATCGCGCGAGAAGGTCCAGGTGGTGTTACGCGCCAGCATATCGACCTCGCCCGATGCCAGGGCGGTAAAGCGCGTCTTGCCGGTGGTCGGCACGAATTCGACGGCCGAGGCATCGCCCAGAACGGCCGCAGCCACTGCGCGGCACACGCCCACGTCGAAACCTTCCCAGTTGCCGTTCGCATCGGGGGCGGCAAAGCCCACCAGGCCGGTCGTCACGCCGCAGTTGAGCTGGCCACGCGCCTTCACGTCATCCAGCGTCGCGGCGGCGGCTGCACCAGCCGTCAGGCCAGCCACCGTCAGCGCGCCAAAAAATACGGATTTTTTCATCTTTACCTCTTCCTGATTATCCGCCCGTTTAACAAGGCGGTTGATGCCTCCCGATCATTCAATCAGGACGCAGTCGAAACTGTAAGGGAGGGGATCCCCCCGTCAGTGCTGCAAGTTTGGAAGGATTCAGCGCCCGAGGTCAAGTCAACTGTAGTATTAATTGCCTTGGCTTTCCGGCTTACCCAAGGGCATTGCCGGACGCTTTGCAAATTTTTTCGGCACCGGCGAGGTCGAAAAACCGCTTGGCGTGCAGAAACGCGGCGCGCTTATGCGCGGTTTGCGCGGCGGCCTCGTCGTCAATGCCCCATTGCTCGGCCTGCCATGTCTCGTCGATCACCGAAATATCGAATGCCGTGCCGGGCTCCAGCCGGTCGCGCGCAACGGCAAACCCCAAAATCAAAGACCCCGAGATGCTGACCAGGTCATGAAAGGCGGTCAGGCTGAAAGCCTCGAATTTGTGCACTTCGCTGCGCAAGCGGGCCATAACCTTGCTTGGTTGCGCGGCATACATGACGCCCTCTACCACGCTCAGCCGGCCGCCGAATTCGGATTCGGCCCAATCCAGCAGCGGATCCCAGTTTTCCGCCTGGCGGGCCACCAGGCTATCGGGGCTAGCCGCGCGATAGCACAGCAGATCGCTGTCGCCGTAATCAGCCAGCATGTCGGCCACGGCGGCCCGTTGCAGGCGCACCTTGTCGATTGCCGCGTTGGCCGAGCGGGTAAAGGGCATGGTGTTTGGGTCGATCTCGCCCTCTTGCGCATCCCATTCCGCAGCGATTTCGGCGGCCAGATCATGCCCTGGCACGATAAGCGGCGCCTTCGCGGGGGTACGCACGGGCCGCCCATCAAGGCGCACCGTGAACCCGTCGCCCTCTTCGACCACCTGGGCCTCTTTCCAGAATCGCTTGGCTTTCCAAACGCTCATGCGCCTGCTCCCCATATCCGATCCAGCGCCGCGGGCAGCGCGTCGAAACCGTCGATCACGCTGGCCGCACGGGCCTGCAATTGCGTGCGCGGGTGATAGCCCCAGCCAACCCCAATGCCATGCACCCCCGCGGCCTGGGCCATTTCCATGTCGAATACCGTGTCGCCGATCACCACGGTATCGCGCGGTTCAACCCCGGTTTCGGCCATCGCCGTCAACACCATCGAGGGGTGCGGTTTCGACGGATGGTGGTCGGCCACCTGTTCAGTCACGAAGGTGCCGCGCAGCCCGTGACTGTCAAAAAGCGCATCCAGCCCGCGCCGCGATTTGCCCGTGGCCACCCCAAGCAGCACATCGTCGCGCCCCGCCAGCGCCTGCAAGGCCGCCAGCGCCCCCGGGTAAAGCGGGGATGACGCCACTCCCTTGGTCGCGCGCAGAGCCACGTAGCTGTCCTTGTAGGCCGCGACCATTTGCGCGTGGATGTCGGGGCCAAGGCCGGGCGCCAGCCGCGCCATCGCTTCGGGCAGCGACAAGCCGACAATGCCCAAAACCGCGTCGCGCGGCGGCACCGGATGCCCCAGCGCGCCGAAGGCCGCGGTCATCGACGCGACGATATCGCCCTGGCTGTCGACCAGTGTTCCGTCCACGTCGAACAATACCAGGCGCAGGGCTGCGCTCATCGGATGGCCTCGAACGGGTCTTCGGCGGCAATATCCTCGGCCCAGCCCAACGTGTCCCAGCTGTCTTTCATGTGATCCGGCAAGGGCGCGGTGATGGTAAGTTCCCGCCGCGTCACCGGGTGTTCAAGGCGCATCATGCGGGCATGAAGGTGCAGTTTCTTCGAGATGATCCCGCCCAACTGCGCGCCCCATCCATCGCCCAGGTTCTCCTGGCCCGATCCGCCGTATTTGCCGTCACCAATGATCGGGTGCCCGATTTCGGCCATGTGGGCGCGCAACTGGTGCGTACGGCCGGTTATCGGTTCCAGCGCAACCCAGGAGGCGCGGCTGGCCACGCGATACAACGTTGCATAAAGCGTGTGCGCACGCTTGGCGCCGGGTGTCTTGTTCATGTCGCGCGGATGCACGCAGAGCATCTTTTCACCCTCGCCCGCCTTGCCGTGGCCCTTGGCCTTGACCAGCCCAAAGCGTATTTCGCCGAGGTAGGGCGTGGGCACGCCCGCCACCAGTGCCCAGTAGATCTTGCGGGTTTCCTTGTGCCGCATCGCCGCCGTCAGCGCCTGCGCAGTCGTGCGATTGCGCGCCAACAGCAGCACACCCGATGTGTCCTTGTCGAGCCTATGCACCAGGCGTGGCTTGTCCTCGGCGTCAAAGCGCAGCGCCTCGGCCATGCCATCGACATGGCGCGTCTGCTTGCTGCCGCCCTGGGTTGGCAGGCCCGCCGGCTTGTTGATCGCGATGATGTCGTCATCCATGTAGATCACGCAATCGCGGATCATGCGGGCGTCAGCCTCGGACACCCGAGACCTGGGCTGCGAGGCGGGCTTGCTGCCGGGGTGGGGCAGCGGCGGAACACGCACCTGCTGGCCCGGCTGAACGCGGGTACTGGCCTTGACCCGCCCGCCATCCACGCGCAGTTCGCCCTTGCGACACATCTTTTCTACCATGCCCTGGGTCACCTGCGGAAAATGGCGCTTCAACCAACGGTCCAGCCGCTGGTCGGCGTCGTCCACACCGATCGTCAAGGTTTGCACGCCGCTCATTGAAATACCCCGCGCGCCAGCACCATCGCCAGCCCGATTGCCCCCAGTGAAAGGATCACCGAGGCGCCCACGTAGAACGCCGCCCACATCGTTTGACCCCGTTCCAGCATCGCGACGGTATCAAGCGAAAAGGCGGAAAAAGTGGTGAACCCGCCCAGAACACCGGTCATCAGGAACGGCGCCAGCCGCGTTGAGTCCTTATGCGCCAGCACCACGACCAGAACCCCCATCAGGAACGAGCCCACGACATTGACCGCCAGCGTCCCCCAAGGAAAGCCAGGCCCCATCATGCGCATGGTGACCACGCCGGTCAAATACCGGGCCGAGGCGCCAATCGCGCCCCCAAGGGCAACCTGGAAAAGTGTCTGGATCATGGGCGGTTCTGTGTGCCCAGGGTCGCCGAGAGTCAAGCCCGCGCGCCCTATCCGCCGCGCTTGGCGCGCAGATTGGCGAACCAGTCGACCCGCTTTTTAAGTTCTCGTTCGAACCCACGTTCGACCGGCTGGTAGAAAACCGGGCGCTTCATGTCATCGGGAAAGTAATTCTGGCCTGAAAAGCCATCTTCGGCGTCGTGGTCATAGGCATAGCCCGCGCCGTAGCCTTCGTTTTTCATCAACTTCGTAGGCGCGTTCAAGATGTGCTTGGGCGGTGGTGCGCTGCCCGTGGATTTGGCCGCCCGGCGCGCGGCCTTGTAGGCGGCGTAGCCCGCGTTCGACTTGGGCGCCAGGGCAAGATAGGTGACCGCCTGCGCTAGCGCCAATTCGCCCTCGGGGCTGCCCAGCCGTTCATAGGTTTCCCAGGCGTGAAGGCAGATCGTCTGTGCCTGCGGATCGGCCAGGCCGATATCTTCAACCGCCATACGGGTGATGCGGCGCGCCAGGTAGCGGGGGTCTTCCCCCCCTTCCAACATACGCGAATACCAATAAAGCGCAGCGTCCGGGTCAGAGCCGCGCACCGATTTGTGCAGGGCCGAAATAAGGTTGTAATGCGCATCCCCAGACTTGTCGTACTGCGCCGCGCGGCGCATCAGGCGGGTGGTCAGTTGATCTACTGACAGCTTTCCATCTACCTTCCATGCCGCCACCTGCTCGACCAGGTTCAGCAGCGCGCGCCCGTCGCCGTCGGCCATTTCCAACAGTGCCTCGCGCGCGTGTCCATCCAGCGGCAGCGCCTTTTCCAACTCGCGCTCGGCGCGTTGGGCCAGCAATTCCAGGTCGGCAAGCTCCAGCCGCTTGAGCACGAGAACCTGCGCCCGGCTGAGAAGTGCGGCGTTCAATTCGAAGCTGGGGTTTTCCGTTGTCGCGCCCACCAGCAAGATCGTGCCATCCTCCATATGCGGCAGGAATCCGTCCTGCTGTGCCTTGTTGAACCGATGGATTTCATCGACGAACAACAAGGTCCCCTGCCCGTTGGCATGGCGGTGGCGCGCGGCCTCGAACACCTTTTTCAACTCGGCCACACCGGTGAAAATGGCGCTGATCTGCACGAAATGCAGGTCGGTTTCGCGCGCCAGCAACCGGGCGATGGTGGTCTTGCCGACACCGGGTGGCCCCCAGAATACGATCGACGACAACGCCCCCGAGGCGAGCATCACCCCAAGCGGCGCATCCGCGCCCAGCACCTGGTCCTGGCCGATCACGTCAGACAGCGCTTGCGGGCGCAGCCGGTCGGCAAGGGGGCGCGGGCCCTTGGCGCCGCCGCCCGTTTCGGGCACGGTATCGAACAGATCGGTCACGTCACAGCCGCGCACGCATGACGAGGCGCTGCAACCCGCGCTGAACCTCGATCGCGATAGACCGCATATCGGCGGAAAGCGCACGGTCGGCTTGTTCCGTGCTGGTGATTTCCGTGCTGTTGATACCACGGATGATATCGCCCGCGCGCAAGCCCATGCGCGCGCCGTAACGGCCCGGATCGTCGACAAGCACACCCTCGACCATCAAGGGCAGGCCATGTTTGGCTATCACTGCCGGGTTCAAGTTGCTGATCACCAGCCCGGGCAGAACACTGCGCTGGCCCATCTCGCGCTGATCGCGGGGCGGTTGATCGGGCGCCGAAATCATCGCCACGGTAACTGTGGTCTCGGCTCCATCGCGCAGGCGCGTGACCTGTGCTTCGCCACCCAACCCCGCCACGGCCATGCGAAACACCGCTTCGGCGGCCGAGTTCACCGGCTTGCCATCCACGGCCGTCAGGATATCGCCGGGCTGAAAGCCCGCATCGCGGAACGGGCTGGCCGGATGCAGGGCGGAAATCACGATCCCTTCAGGCACATCGAGCCCCAGCGAGGCCGCGATATCGGCATCGACCGGCTGGCCGCTGATGCCGGCCCAGGGCTTTTCGAACCGATCCGCACCGCCCCGCGCCTGGCGCACGAATTCCGCCACCAGGTTGGCGGGGATCGCGAAGCCGATACCGTTCGACCCGCCCGAGCGTGTCAGGATCGAGGTGTTCACCCCGATCAGCCGCCCGGCCGTGTCGATCAAGGCCCCGCCCGAATTGCCCGGGTTGATCGCGGCATCAGTCTGGATGAAATAGCCGCGCGCATTGCCACGCGCCCCGCCCGAACGCGCCAGCCCCGACACGATACCGCTGCTTACGGTCTGGCCCACGCCAAAGGGGTTGCCGATGGCCAGAACCAGTTCGCCCACTTCAACCGTGTCGCTGTCGCGCAGGGGCACGATTGGCAGCTCGGTCGCATCTTCGAGCTTCAGGATGGCGAGATCAGCCTCTTCATCGCCCAAGATCACCTGCGCGCTGTATTCGCGCCGGTCGGCCAAAACCACCCGAATGTCGGTAGCTTGCCCGACCACGTGGAAATTCGACACCACCAACCCGTCTTCGGACAGGATCACGCCCGAACCAAGGCTGTTTTGCACCTGCGGTCGGGCCTGCCCGAAATCACGAAAGAATTCGCGAAAGAACGGATCGTTCTGGAACGGGCTGACGCGCGCCTCGACCACCCGCTTGGCATAGATGTTGACGACCGCGGGCGTGGCGCGTTTCACAAGCGGCGCAAAACTGAGCGTGATTTCCGCCTGGCTTTGCGGCACGCGCGGTGTTTCGGCCCGAACGGGCATGGCAAGTATAAGAAGGATCAGCAGGCTGCGCAGCATATCGGCCCCATGTCTTGATGCCACAGGATATGTCCGCAGGCGCGCCGCATTGCAACCCGGCGCCGGTGGGGTGCCGCCAAAAAGAAAAGGCCCCGCCGCGGCAGCGGCAGGGCCAGAACGTCTGGATGACGGAAATCTTATTCCGCGTCTTCCGCCATTTCGTCGGCTGCGGAGCGCGCCTTGTCGGCCGCGCCCTTGGCGTCAACATCGCGGTCAACGAATTCGATGATCGCCATCGGCGCCATGTCGCCGTAACGGAAACCCGCCTTCAGGATGCGGACATAGCCGCCCTGACGCTCGGCATAGCGGGGGCCCAGAACTTCGAAAAGCTTGGCAACATGGGCCTCTTGCTTGAGGCGCGAGGCAGCCTGGCGGCGTGCGTGCAGATCGCCGCGCTTTGCCAACGTGATCATCTTTTCGATGATCGGGCGCAGTTCCTTGGCCTTGGGCAGGGTCGTCTTGATCTGCTCGTGCTCGATCAACGAGCCGGCCATGTTCGCGAACAGCGCCTTGCGGTGTTCATGGGTGCGGTTGAGGCGGCGATAGCCCTTTGCGTGACGCATGTGTCTCTCCTAATCGTTGCCCTCTACGGGCGGTTTTGCTTTGTCCGGCCGGCGATGCGTGTCACCGGCTCTCCTTGGGGCCCATGGCCCTGGCTTGGCGGAAGGCGGGGCCAGCCCCGCCCTACGCTGGTCTCAGAACTGGTCTTCGAACTTCTTGGCCAGGTCTTCGATGTTTTCCGGCGGCCAGTCCTCGACATCCATGCCAAGGTGCAGGCCCATGCCCGACAGAACCTCTTTGATCTCGTTCAGCGACTTGCGGCCGAAGTTCGGGGTGCGCAGCATCTCGGCTTCGGTTTTCTGGATCAGGTCGCCAATATAGACGATGTTGTCGTTCTTCAGGCAGTTGGCCGAGCGTACAGAAAGCTCCAGCTCGTCCACCTTCTTGAGCAACAGCGGGTTGAATTCCAGCCCGTCATCGTCATCCTGGCGCGAGGCGCTTTCGGGTTCTTCGAAGTTCACGAAGATCGAAAGCTGATCCTGCACGATGCGCGCGGCATAGGCCACGGCATCTTCGGGCGTAACCGAACCGTCGGTTTCCACCTTCAGAGTCAGCTTGTCGTAATCCAGAACCTGCCCTTCACGGGTGGGCTGCACGTCATAGCTGACCCGCTTGACCGGCGAATAGATCGCATCGATCGGGATCAGGCCGATGGGGGCATCCTCGGGCTTGTTCTTGTCGGCGGCGACATAGCCCTTGCCGGTGTTGACCGTCAATTCCACGTACAGATCGGCACCCTCGTCGAGGTGGCAGATCACGTGCTCCTTGTTCAGAACCTCGATGCCGGCGCTGTCCGAGATATCGCCGGCAGTGACGACACCTGGACCCTTGGCATTGATCGACAGGCGCTTGGGGCCTTCGACTTCCATGCGCAGGCTGATGCCCTTGAGGTTCAGAACGATGTCGGTGACATCCTCACGCACGCCGGCGACCGACGAAAACTCGTGCAGGACATTGTCAATTTGAACGCTGGTGATCGCGGCGCCTTGCAGCGAAGACAACAGCACGCGGCGCAGCGCGTTGCCCAGCGTCAGACCAAAGCCACGCTCCAGCGGCTCGGCGATCACGGTGGCCTGACGGGTCGGATCGTTGCCCGGCTTGACTTCCAGCTGCGTCGGCTTGATCAGCTCTTGCCAGTTCTTGTGGATCATGTAGCCCTCCATTCCAGTTCCGTCCCCATGTCCTTAAGGTCGGAACGCCCGAGGTTAAATTGACGTGCGGGGGCCGCGCATTTTGCACGGCCCCGGCAAAAATCAGCTGGATCAGACCCGGCGACGTTTGGGCGGGCGGCAGCCATTATGTGCAATCGGCGTCACGTCACGGATCGACGTGATGTTGAAGCCGACGGCTGCCAGCGCACGCAGCGCCGATTCACGACCCGAACCTGGACCCTGCACTTCGACTTCCAGTGTCTTCATGCCGTGCTCCTGCGCCTTGCGGCCGGCGTCTTCCGCGGCCAGCTGTGCGGCGTAGGGCGTCGACTTGCGCGAGCCCTTGAAGCCCATTGTGCCGGCAGACGACCACGAAATGGCGTTGCCCTGCACGTCCGAGATCAGGATCTTGGTGTTGTTGAAGCTGGAATTCACATGTGCGACGCCAGCTGCGATGTTCTTGGAGACCTTTTTCTTGCCCCCACGACGGGTATCACGTGCCATTGAACGGTGCCTCCCTTACTTCTTCTTGCCAGCGATGGGCTTTGCGGGGCCCTTGCGCGTGCGTGCGTTGGTGTGGGTGCGCTGACCGCGCACAGGGAGGTTGCGACGATGGCGCAGGCCACGATACGACCCCAGGTCCATCAGGCGCTTGACGTTCATCTGCACTTCGCGGCGCAGATCGCCTTCGACGGTGTAATTGCCATCGATATGCTCGCGAACGGCAAGCACTTCGGCATCGCTCAGTTCGTTGACGCGACGGGCATGGTCGATGCTCACGGCGTCGCATATTGCCTTGGCCGCAGATGGGCCAATACCGTGGATGTAGGTGAGTGCGATTGGCACCCGTTTATGTGTCGGGATGTTTACGCCGGCAATACGTGCCACGTTATCTTTCCTTTCGTTGCGGTTCCGTAACGCCAGAACCTTTTTTCACAACGGAGGCCCGAGGCGTTGCCTGCGGGCCACAGCTGATGTTCGAGATTTCAGGATTCCACAGGGAATCACCCGCAAGACCGGGATAGCGCTGACTAGGAGCTAACGCCCCCGGCGTCAAGCCCCTACTGTGCTGTTGGCCGGGTTCAATCCAGCGCAGCAGCGATTTCCGCCTTTACCGCGTCAATATCGCCCAGGCCGTCGACGCGCGTCAACGCGCCCTTGGCGTAATAGTAACCGATCAATGGGCTAGTCTTCTTGTAATATTCCATCAAACGATTCTTGAGGCTTTCCTCGTTATCGTCCGAACGGCGCTTGAACTCTGCCTTCTGGCCGCAGCTGGTGCAAATGCCATCGGCCGGGATGGGCTTGGTGTGGTCGTTGTAGACCTCGCCGCAATTGCTGCAGGTCGACCGCGCGGTGATACGGCTTACCAACGCCTCGTCATCCACCTGCATCTCGATCACGGCATCGAGCTTTTCGCCCGTCTCGGCCAGCAATCCTGTCAAGGCGTCGGCTTGCGCCAAGGTCCGCGGAAAGCCATCGAAGATGAAACCGCCCTTCTTGTCACCCTGCAGCTTTTCACGGATCAACCCGATCACGATGTCATCGGTCACCAGGTCGCCACGGGCCATGACGTCGGCCACGATCTTGCCCATCTCGGTGCCACTGTCCTTGGCTTCGCGCAGCATGTCGCCGGTGCTTAGCTGGATCATGTCATGCTCATCAACCAGGATGCGCGCTTGTGTGCCTTTACCCGCGCCCGGAGGGCCAAGAAGAATGATGTTCATCGGCGTGCTGGTCCTTTCTTCCGCTTCTTGCCGCCCTTGCCGCGCAGCTGCGATTTCTCGATCAGGCCCTCATACTGGTGTGCCAACAAGTGGCTTTGAACCTGCTGAATCGTGTCCATCGTCACCGACACGACAATAAGCACCGAAGTGCCCCCGAAATAGAACGGGATCGACAACTGGCTACGCAGGATCTCGGGCAGCAGGCACACGGCGGCAAGATAGCCCGAGCCCAGAACGAGAACACGGTTGACCACGTATTCCAGGTAATCGGCTGTCTTCTTGCCCGGGCGCACACCTGGTACGAACCCGTTCTGGTTCTTCAGGTTGTCGGCCACGTCATCGGGTTTGAAGGCCACGTTGAACGTGTAGAAATAGGCAAAGAACACGATCATGAGCGTGAAGAAAGCCAGGTAAAGCGGCTGGCCGGGCCCGAAATACGCCAGGATCGTGGACATGATCGGGCTGGTCTGATTGCCCGAGAACGTGCTGATCGTGGTGGGCAGCAGCAACAGCGAGCTTGCGAAGATGGCCGGGATAACGCCTGATGGATTGACCTTGACCGGCAAGTGGCTGGACCCGCCGTCATAAACCTTCATCCCCACCTGCCGGCGCGGATACTGGATATGGATCTTGCGAAGCGCCCGCTCCATGAACACCACGAAGGCGATCACGGCGATGACCATAACGATGACGCCGACGATGACCGCGGGGCTGATCGCGCCCGACCGGCCCTGGCTGAGGAACTGCGCCAGCGCGGCCGGCAGCTCGGCGATGATTCCGACAAAGATGATAAGCGAAATACCGTTGCCGATCCCGCGGGCGGTGATCTGTTCACCCAACCACATTAGGAACATGGTGCCACCAACCAGCGTGATCACGCAGGATGCGCGGAAGAACAGTCCCGGATCTGTCACCAGGTCGCCCGTTTCCAGGCTGACGGCCAGACCGTAAGCCTGAAGCGTGGCCAGGAACACCGTGCCGTAGCGGGTGTACTGGTTCATCTTCTTGCGGCCCTGCTCGCCCTCTTTCTTCATCTGCTCCAGCGCCGGCACCATGGATGCCAGAAGCTGCACGATGATCGAGGCCGAGATGTAGGGCATGATGCCCAAGGCAAAGATACCCATGCGCCCCAGGGCGCCGCCGGTGAACATCGACAAGATGCCCCCCAGACCCGCCGCGGCACCTTCCATGAAGTCTCGCAGCGCTGCACCGTCGATCCCGGGCACCGGGATGAAGGTACCCAGCCGATAGACGATCAACAGACCGAGAGTAAAAAGGATGCGGTTGCGAAGGTCGGTTGCCTTGCCAAGAGCGGCCCAACTCGTGTTCGCCGCCATTTGTTCAGCTGCAGATACCATGCGGTCTCTCTCTAGCGCGAACGCCGCCCGACGCGTTTTCCAGCGTCAGGCGGCGTTATCAGGAAAACTGGGACGTTTGTAAGCGGCGCGGGCGCCGCCCACAACCCGTTATTCGGCCGCCTGCGCGGTTGTGACCGTCAGCGAGCCCCCCGCCTTTTCAACGGCGGCGATGGCCGATTTCGATGCACCGGTCACTTCGATGTTCAATTTGGCGCTGACATCGCCCTTCGCCAGAACGCGAACACCATCAAGCTTGCGACGCACCAGGCCACATTCGATCAGCGCGTCTTCGGTCACCTTGGCGGCATCCAGTTTCTTCTCGTCGACGAATTTCTGGATCAACCCGAGGTTCACCACGGCAAATTTCTTGCGGTTCGGCTTGTTGAAGCCACGCTTGGGAAGACGCTGGTAAAGCGGCATCTGGCCGCCTTCGTAGCCCTTGATGGCCACGCCCGAACGCGCTTTTTGGCCCTTGATACCACGGCCACCCATCTTGCCCTTGCCCGAGCCGGGGCCGCGGCCGACGCGCATCCGCTTTTTCGTGGCGCCTTGGTTGTCGCGCAGTTCATTAAGTTTCATGTCGCTTCTCCTAGGCCGGAACCGACCCCGAAGCGAACGGGCCGGACGCGGCATTTCTTGGTTGCTGAGTCGTGGCGCAATCGGCCACCGGGCGCGTATAGACGGGATGCGCCCTGCGTTCAAGAGCACAGATTTCGGCGAAAACGAGAAACGCCCCGGCCATTTCCGCCCGGGGCGTCTCGATTTGGGTAGGCCGGGCTTCAGCCCGGCGCGGGCTTAGCCCTTTTCTTCGATGATCTCGACCATGTGAGGGATCTTGGCGATCATGCCGCGCACGGCGGGCGTGTCTTCAAGCTCACGGGTTTTGTGCATCTTGTTCAGCCCAAGGCCAATCAACGTCTGGCGCTGCTTGGCGGGGCGGCGGATCGGAGACCCGATCTGCTTGACAACGATGGTCTTGGCCATGGTTTACGCCTCCTCAGCCACTTGGCCGCTTTCCTGCGGGCTTTCTTCGCGCTTGGGCAGAATGTCGGCGACCTTCTTGCCACGGCGCTGTGCGACCGATCGCGGCGACTGCTCGGCCTTAAGGCCGTCCAGCGTGGCGCGGATCATGTTGTAGGGGTTCTGCGACCCGATCGATTTTGCGACCACGTCCTGCACGCCCAACATCTCGAACACGGCACGCATCGGGCCGCCGGCGATGATACCGGTACCCTGCGGTGCGGTGCGCATGACGACCTTGCCGGCCCCCCAGCGCCCTTTCACGTCGTGATGCAGGGTGCGCCCTTCACGCAGGGCCACGCGGATCATGTTGCGCTTTGCCTGCTCGGTTGCCTTGCGGATGGCTTCGGGCACTTCCTTGGCCTTGCCCTTGCCAAAGCCGACCCGGCCTTTCTGGTCGCCCACGACCACCAGGGCTGCAAAGCCGAAACGCTTACCACCCTTGACGGTCTTGGACACGCGGTTGATCGCTACGAGACGATCGGCGAACTCCGGAGCTTCGTCGCGGTCGCGACGGTCGCGGCGGTTGTCTTGTCTTGCCATGTCTATCGTCTCCTTAGAACTTCAGGCCGCCTTCACGGGCAGCTTCGGCCAGAGCCTTCACCTTCCCATGAAACAGAAAGCCGCCACGATCGAAGTAGCACTCGTTAACACCAGCCTTCTTGGCGCGCTCGGCAATAGCCGTGCCCACCTTGGCAGCTGCCTCGACGTTGTTCTTGCCGGCGAGGCCTAGATCCTTCTCGAGAGAGGAGGCCGAGGCCAGGGTACGGCCCTGAACGTCGTCGATCAGCTGCACGCTGATGTTCTTGTTGCTGCGGTGAACGGAAAGGCGCACGCGACCCGCGTTTGCCTTCCGCAATTTGTTCCGGACGCGCAGGCGGCGCTTCTGGAACAGGATTCGTTTGCTGTTTGCCATCTGTCGCGTCCTTATTTCTTCTTGCCTTCCTTGCGGAAGATATACTCGTCCTTGTACTTGATGCCCTTGCCCTTGTAGGGCTCGGGGCGACGCCATTCGCGGATATTGGCCGCGACCTGACCGACGAGCTGCGGATCATTGCCTTCGATCACGACCTCGGTCTGCTTCGGGCAGGTCACGGTGACCCCCTGTGGCACTTCGAAATCGACATCATGGCTAAGGCCCAGCGACAGTTTCAGGGTGTTGCCCTGCATCTGCGCACGGTAGCCGACGCCGCTAATCTCAAGCTCTTTCTTGAAACCGTCGGTGACGCCCTTGACCATGTTGGCGACCATCGTGCGGCTCATGCCCCACTGCTGGCGCGCACGCTTGGATTTACCGCGCGGCGTAACCGTCACGCGATTTTCCTCGATGGCAATGGTGACATCATCGGTTGCCGTGAAGCTGTGTGTGGCCTTCGGGCCTTTCACTTCGATGGTCTGGCCGGACAGGTTAGCGGTGACACCCGAGGGCAGCTCGACCGGTTGTTTCCCAATACGAGACATTAGCTCCTCCTTAGAACACCGTGCAAAGCACTTCGCCGCCGACATTGGCTGCGCGCGCATTTGCATCCGACATCACACCCTTGGGCGTGCTGACAATCGACACGCCCAGGCCCTGACGAACCTGCGGAATGTCCTTCACACCCATGTAAACGCGACGACCCGGCGTGGAAACACGCTTGATCTCACGAATGACGGGGGTGCCGTCAAAGTATTTCAGGCTGATTTCCAAGGTCGGATGACCGTTGGCATCAGAGCCCTTCTCGTAGCCGCGAATGTAGCCTTCGTCCGCAAGCACGTCCAGAACCCAGGCACGCAGCTTGGAGCCCGGCGTGATCACGGTGGACTTGCCCCGCATTTGCGAGTTGCGGATACGGGTGAGCATATCGCCGATAGGATCGTTCATATCACTCTCTCCCTTACCAGCTCGATTTCACCATACCGGGGATCTGGCCGTTCGAGCCAAGATCCCGCAGCATGATCCGGCTGACCTTCAGCTTACGATAGTAAGCGTGGGGGCGCCCGGTCAGCTGGCAGCGGTTGTGCAAACGGGTGGCCGAGCTGTTACGCGGCAGCTGGGCCAGCTTCAGCGAGGCGCGGAAACGTTCTTCCATCGGCTTGCTTTCGTCCCGGATGACTTCTTTCAGAGCCGCGCGCTTGGCGGCATATTTCGCGACGAGGCGCTCGCGCTTCTTTTCGCGTTCGATCATTGCTTTCTTAGCCATGTCTCAATCCTCTCGCGATCAGCTGTTGAAGGGCATGTTGAAATGCTTCAACAGCGCCTTGGCTTCGGCATCGGTGGATGCAGTGGTGGCAATCACGATGTCCATGCCCCAAACCTCGTCGACCTTGTCGAAGTTGATCTCGGGGAAAACGATATGTTCCTTGAGGCCCATGGCATAGTTGCCACGCCCATCAAAGGATTTGCCCGGAACACCGCGGAAGTCACGGATGCGCGGCATCGCGATGGTGATCAGACGATCCAGGAATTCGTACATGCGGTCGCCGCGCAGTGTCACCTTGGCGCCCATGGGCATGCCTTCGCGAACACGGAAACCTGCGATCGAGTTCTTGGCCGTGGTGACAAGCGCCTTCTGGCCGGCGATCAACGACAGGTCTTCCTGTGCCGACTTGGCTTTCTTGCTGTCTTTCACCGCTTCGGCACCGCAGCCGATGTTCAGAACGATCTTGTCCAGACGCGGGATCTGCATGTCGTTCTTGTAGCCGAACTCTTCTTTCAGAGCCGGGCGGATGGTTTCGCGATATTGCGCTTTCAGGCGCGGGGTGTAGTTGGCCGTATCAAGCATCGATCACGTCCCCCGTGGTCTTGGCGTAACGCACCTTCTTGTCGCCTTCCTGTTTGAAGCCGACCCGTGTGGGTTTGCCGTTCTTGTCGACGATCGCCAGGTTTGACAGGTCGATCGGCATCGCCTTGGGCAGACGGCCGCCTTGGCTTGCCTGGCTCTGGCGGGTGTGGCGAATGGCCATGTTCACGCCGTCAACCACGGCCTTGCCGGTCTTGGGGTCGACGCTGGTGATGGTGCCCTGCTTGCCCTTGTCCTTGCCGGACAGCACGACAACCTTGTCGCCGGATTTCAGTTTCGCAGCCATCTTACAGCACCTCCGGGGCGAGCGAGATGATCTTCATGAAATTCTTGGCGCGCAGTTCGCGAACGACCGGGCCAAAAATACGGGTGCCTACCGGCTCGCCGTTATTGTTGAGGATCACCGCGGCGTTGCGGTCAAAACGGATCGAGGTGCCGTCTTCGCGACGAACCTCTTTGGCGGTGCGAACGACGACGGCCTTGCGCACGTCGCCCTTTTTCACACGGCCGCGCGGAATGGCTTCTTTCACCGAAACAACGATGATGTCACCAACCGACGCATAGCGGCGGTGCGAACCGCCCAGAACCTTGATGCACTGCACCCGGCGCGCGCCGGAGTTGTCAGCAACATCCAGATTTGTCTGCATCTGGATCATAGGGTTACTCCCGACCTTTGGGGGGCGTTATTGCCGTTTCCCCAGGGTTTCGCTTAAATCAGGTTGCGGGGGCCTTATTGGGCCACCACCTCCCAGCGTTTGGTTTTCGACTTCGGCGCACATTCCTGAATGCGGACGCTGTCGCCGACGTTGAACTGGTTGTTCTCGTCGTGGGCCCGATACTTCTTCGACTTGCGAATGGTCTTTTTCAGAACCGGGTGAGTAAAGCGGCGCTCGACCAGGACGGTGACTGTCTGGTTGTTCTGGTTCGAGGTCACGGTGCCTTGGAGAATACGTTTGGGCATCTGTCAGGCTCCTTACTGTGCTGCCGCTTGGGCTTTTTCGTTCAACATGGTCTTGACGCGCGCGATGTCGCGGCGGACCTGACGCATCCGGGCGGTGTTCTCCATCGCGCCGGTTGCCTGCTGAAAGCGCAGGTTGAACGATTCTTTCTTGAGGTTGGTCAGCTCGTCACGCAGCTGATCCGGCGTTTTGTCACGCAATTCGGTGGCGTTCATCGCCCGTGTCCTTTCTCAACATCACCGGGGGGCCCTTTGGTAACCCCGATTCCGGTGGAGTTCTGGTGAAGGCTGCGCAATACACGCCGATCCGGCCGTTGGCAACCCCTTGCCCGTCGATTTCCGGGCCTAACGTCAAGGTCGCGCCGCCAAGATCATCGGGCGCGGCCTTGTTTTGATGTGCGATGGGATATCCGCTGCCGGGCAGTTAACCTTCTTCGTCAGCCGCGCCGCCCGAAATCTGCTTGGATGCGTAACGCTCTTCGCCCAGCCTTTCGATCAGGCCAAGCTGCTGATCCAGCCAATTGGCGTGCCCGACCTCATCAATGGCGATTTCCTCGAACAGTGCCTTGCTGGCCAGATCGTCGGCTTCGTAAGCGTTCTTGGAGGCGCGGGTATAGAACGCGACCGCCTCTTTCTCGTCCTTCAGGTCCGACTCGAACATGTCAGACAGGGATTTGGCAATCTTGGGCGTGTTGGCGAATCCCATCTCCGGCTCACCACCCAGGTCAAAGATGCGCTCCAGGAAGCGGTTGGAATGCTCGTTTTCCTCAGCGAACTCTTCGCGCATCTGCGCGGCCAGCCGATCGAGCCCCCAATCGTCAAGAACGTGGGCATGCAACTGGTACTGGTGTGCAGCCGTAAGTTCCATCTGCAGGGCGGTGTTCAGATCTTTGAGTACGGAATTATTGGGCATATCAACCTCATGTTTTGGAATAATCCCAAAGTAGGTATTCCGCGCGCGGATAAACACCGCGCATCCGGCTTTTTTTATGGTCTTTCCTGCGTCATATAGCCATAAGATGCGCCTGATTTCCAGATTTCACCACCGTCGGAGCGCCCATGGCACAGATCGACTCGCTTTTCGTCACCCGCCTTTACCAGGCCTCTCTCAATGATCACGGCCCCGGGGTCGATGCGGCCGAATTGGTCGGCGCCTGCTATTCTATCGCCGAGGATGACGAGGCCGGCCAGAGCTGGTGCGAGGAAAACGGCTATCCCGGTTACACGTCCTACGCATCGCTGACCGATCTGCCGTGGCGATTTCCGATTTTCGCCGACATCGTCACCGCGCTCGATGCCCATGTCGCGGTTTTTGCCGAAGATCTGGCTTTCGACCTCGGCGACGGAAAATTGATTCTTGAAGACCTGTGGATCAACATCTTGCCTGAAGGCGGCACCCATTCCAGCCATATCCACCCTCATTCGGTGATATCGGGCACGACCTATGTGCAGATGCCCGATGGGGCCTCGGCGCTAAAACTCGAAGATCCGCGTTCAGCCCGTATGATGGCCGCCCCCACCCGCCGCAAGGATGCCCCGCGCGAGCTACAACCCTTTGTCTATGTCAAACCAGCCGTTGGCGACGTGCTGCTGTGGGAAAGCTGGCTGCGCCACGAGGTGCCCATGAACATGGCCGAGGATGAGCGGATCTCGGTCAGTTTCAATTACCGCTGGGATTGAGCGGGGCCAGCAACGAAGAATTCATCCCTGTCTGCCACAAGGGGCGGCGTGAACCGGAACGGGATCGCGCCGAATGGGCAGAAACGCCATCTTCATCCTGTTGCTATGGGCGGGCGTCGCCCGGGCAGAGGTGCCATCGTTGTTTCAACAGGCCGCACTCGTGGCGGGCGGTTCCACACAAGCCAGCAACGGCACCAGCGCCAGCCTGTTTGCCGGTCGGGCCGCTGGCAGCCTGTTTGCCTCGCCCGAGCCGAACACCCGGGCACATCCCCGGGTGGGCATCTCCGGGCCTGTTGCCCACCTGCTGTCGCTGATCGCCAAGGCCGAGGCAGGGCGCGCCGGTTATGACGCGGTACAGGCCGGTGCGCAGGTCAAGCCCACACAGATTCCCACGCGCATGACATTGGGCCAGATCCATGAATGGATCCAGGCAACGCCGGGGCAGCCCCACGCAATCGGCCGATACCAATTCATTCCCACCACCCTGAGGCGTGTGGCCCGCGAACGCGGTTTTGGCCCGGACACGGTTTTCTCTCCGACCGTGCAGGACGCCATGGCAGTCAGTCTGCTTGAAGAGGCAGGGTTCCGTGCCTTCAAGGCCGGCACGCTCGACCGGCATAAATTCATGAGAAACCTGGCGCGTATATGGGCCGGCCTGCCCTTGCCCAACGGAAAAAGCTATTATCACGGGTATGCCGGCAACCGCGCCACTTTAACCTGGTCCCGTTTCGAGACAGAGATGCAGCGCATTTGGCCCAACGCCGGTTAAAACATTTCTAACTAGCGCAAGCGTCGGATCGGCTCGTCAAGACCAGGTGAATTGACCGAGATGGCAGGACCGACCGAAACGCAAGTAGGTGCCACCCCCAAGGCTGTCGCCCCCCTTGTGCCCAAAGCAAATAGAAGAACCCCCGCCGCTTTCGCGCCGGGGGCTTCGTTTTGTCAGCCAGGCAAATCTGCCCTCGGCTTACCAGTCTTCGCGAACCACGATACGGCTCTTGATCGGCAGCTTCATCGCCGCCAGGCGCAGGGCCTCGCGTGCGATGTCTTCGTTGACGCCGTCGATCTCGAACATCACGCGGCCAGGCTTGACCTTGCAGGCCCAGAAATCGACCGAACCCTTACCTTTACCCATCCGAACTTCGGTGGGTTTTGACGTCACGGGCGTATCGGGGAAGATACGGATCCAGACGCGGCCTTGGCGTTTCATGTGGCGGGTCATCGCGCGGCGGGCCGCCTCGATCTGCCGCGCTGTCACGCGCTCGGGCTGGACGGCCTTCAAGCCGTAGGTGCCAAAGTTCAGATCAGAGCCGCCCTTGGCATCGCCCTTGATCCGGCCCTTGTGCATCTTGCGGAATTTTGTGCGCTTTGGTTGAAGCATCTCTCAAACCTCCTTAACGACGGCCGCCGGCGCCACGGGGCGCGGGACCATCCTGGAGCTCTTGCTGACGACGTTCACGGGCACTGGGATCGTGATCCATGATTTCGCCTTTGAAGATCCAGACCTTGATACCAATGATACCATAGGGCGTGGATGCCTCGGCCAGAGCATAGTCGATGTCGGCGCGCAGGGTGTGCAGGGGCACACGGCCTTCGCGGTACCACTCGGTCCGGGCGATTTCCGCGCCGCCAAGACGGCCCGCAACGTTGACCCGGATGCCTTCGGCACCCATACGCATGGCATTCTGCACTGACCGTTTCATCGCACGGCGGAAGCTAACGCGGCGCTCCAGCTGTTGTGCGATGTTTTCGGCCACCAGCGCGGCGTCCAGCTCGGGCTTGCGTACTTCGACGATGTTCAGGTGCAGTTCGCTGTCGGTCATAGCCGCCAGTTTCTTGCGCAGAACCTCGATATCGGCGCCCTTTTTACCGATGATCACGCCCGGACGCGCCGTGTGGATCGTAACGCGGCACTTCTTGTGCGGGCGTTCGATGATCACGCGGGCCACGCCGGCCTGCTTGCACTCTTCCTTGATGAACTCACGAATCTTGACGTCTTCCAGAAGAAGATCGCCGAAATCCTTGGTGTCGGCATACCAACGGCTATCCCAGGTGCGGTTGACCTGGAGGCGCATGCCGATCGGATTGACTTTCTGACCCATTAGGCTTGCTCCTCAACTTGACGCACCGTGATGGTAAGTTCCGAGAACGGCTTGACGATCTTGCCGAAACGGCCACGTGCCCGCGGACGGCCACGCTTCATCACCAGGTTCTTGCCAACATAGGCCTCGGCGACGACCAATTCGTCGACGTCAAGGTTGTGGTTGTTCTCGGCGTTGGCGATCGCGGACTGAAGGCATTTCTTCACGTCCTCCGCAATCCGCTTCTTGCTGAAGGTGAGGTCGTTCAACGCCCTGTCCACCTTCTTGCCGCGGATCATCGCTGCAACGAGGTTAAGTTTCTGCGGGCTGGTGCGAAGCATGCGTGTTTTCGCCATAGCTTCGTTGTCTGCCACGCGGCGGGGATTTTTTGCCTTGCCCATGACTTACTTCCGCTTCGCTTTCTTGTCGGCCGCGTGCCCGTAGTAGGTACGCGTCGGCGAATACTCACCGAACTTCTGGCCGATCATATCTTCGGTTACGTTCACTGGAACGTGCTTGCGGCCGTTGTAGACGCCAAACGTCAAGCCCACGAACTGGGGCAGGATCGTCGAGCGGCGCGACCAGATCTTGATAACTTCATTCCGGCCCGATTCCCGTGCCGCTTCGGCTTTTTTAAGCACGTAAGCGTCAACAAAGGGGCCTTTCCAAACAGAGCGAGACATGTCTTAGCGCCCTTTCTTCTTGGCGTGACGCGAGCGGATGATCAGCTTCTGCGACGCTTTGTTCTTGTTGCGGGTGCGAGCACCCTTTGTCGGCTTGCCCCAGGGCGTAACCGGGTGACGACCACCCGAGGTCCGGCCCTCACCACCGCCGTGGGGGTGGTCGATCGGGTTCATGACCACACCGCGAACGCTGGGGCGAATGCCCTTGTGGCGCATGCGGCCGGCCTTGCCGTAGTTCTGGTTGCTGTTGTCGGGGTTCGACACGGCACCGACGGTGGCCATGCATTCCTGGCGCACCATGCGCAGCTCGCCCGAGGAAAGGCGGATCTGGGCATAACCGCCATCGCGGCCGACGAACTGGGCATAGGTGCCCGCGGCGCGCGCGATCTGGCCACCCTTGCCGGGCTTCAGTTCGATATTGTGAACGATCGTGCCGATGGGCATGCCGCTGAAAGGCATCGCGTTGCCCGGCTTGATGTCCACCTTGTTGCCGGCCAGAACCTTGTCACCGACAGCCAGACGCTGAGGTGCCAGGATATAGGCCTGCTCGCCATCTTCATACTTGATAAGCGCAATGAAAGCGGTCCGGTTCGGGTCATATTCGATCCGCTCGACGGTGGCCGCCACATCGTATTTGTTGCGCTTGAAATCGACGATCCGGTAAAGGCGTTTCGCCCCACCCCCACGACGACGCGAGGTAATCCGCCCGGTGTTGTTGCGGCCGCCCGACTTTGTCAAACCCTCGGTAAGGGATTTGACAGGACGTCCTTTCCACAGCTCCGAACGGTCGATCAGCACCAGCCCGCGCTGGCCCGGCGTCGTCGGCTTGTACGACTTGAGTGCCATGCTTTCTGTCTTCCGTTAGCAAACGGCAGGGCGAACCCCGCCTAGGGTGTAAGCCCCCCGTAGGTGGCCTTTGATATAGGCCCCCGTAGGTGCCCGGTTCGTTGTGTTCTTTCGAACAAAGACAGAGCCCCGGACGAATCCGGGGCTGTGCCGATGGGGCCTGATAGGGGAAGGATGGCACGGGGTCAAGGCCCACGGGCAATTCCCTGTGCCTGGCAATCACGAATGTCACGCGATGCGGCGCCAGGCCTGCCTATCGGCGCCCGGTCCCTCCCGGCCTACGCCCAAAGGAAAAGCCCCCGCCTGTCGGCAGGGGCTTCGCAGGTTTCGTAAGGCGGGGTTCAGCCCGCCAACCGATCAAAGACCAGTGGTCACGTCGATCGTGTTGCCCTCTTCCAGGGTCACATAGGCTTTTTTCACGTCTCTCCGCTTGCCCATCTGGCCGCGAAAACGCTTTACTTTGCCCTTGGTGATGGTGGTGTTGACCGCCTTCACCTTGACCCCGAACAACGCCTCGACCGCTTCCTTGATCTGCGGCTTGGCCGCGTCGATCGACACTTCGAACACCACCGCGCCGTTCTCCGACGCCATGGTTGATTTCTCGGTGATGATCGGCTTGCGGATCACGTCGTAATGTTCTGCCTTCGCGCTCATTTCAGACGATCCTCCAGTGCTTCGACACCCGCCTTCGTGATCACCAGCGTGTCACGCTTGAGAATGTCATAGACGTTTGCGCCCATCGACGGAAGCACATCGAGACCCTCGATGTTGCGCGCGGCCTTGGCGAAGCCTTCGTTCACCTCGGCACCGTCAATGATCAGGGCGCGCTTCCAGCCCAGGTTCTTGACCTGCTTGGCCAGCGCGGCGGTCTTGCCGTCCGCCTCGGCCGAGTCGATCACGACCAGCTCGCCCGCCTTGGCTTTTGCCGACAGCGCGTGGCGCAAACCAAGCTTGCGGAACTTCTTGGGCAATTCATGTCCATGGCTGCGCGGGGTCGGGCCCTTGTAGATACCACCCTTGCGGAAGATCGGCGCGTTCCGGTCGCCGTGGCGTGCGCCACCGGTACCCTTCTGGCGGTAGATCTTCTTGGTCGAGTAGCTGGTTTCCGACCGAGTTTTCACCTTGTGAGTGCCGGCCTGCGCCTTGTTGCGCTGCCAGCGGACGACACGGTGCAAGATATCGGCGCGCGGCTCGAGCCCGAACAGATCGTCGGACAGATCCACGGACCCGGCCTTGCCGCCGTCCAGTTTGATCACGTCGAGTTTCATTCGTCGCCTTCCTTCTTCTCGGCCTGGATTTCCGCCTCGGCATCCTTCAGGGCGGCCTCTTCGGCTGCTGCCTGCTCTGCCAGTGCGGCCTCTTCGGCGGCCTTGGCTTCGGCTTCTGCCTGTGCGGCGGCTTCTTCAGCCGCTTTCGCGGCTTCCTCGGCAGCCGATTTCAGCGCCGCGGGAAGGATGGCGTTTTCAGGAAACGGTTTTTTCACCGCGTCCTTGACCGTCACCCAACCACCTTTCGAGCCGGGCACAGCGCCCTTGACCATGATCAGGCCACGGTCGGCATCGGTGCGCACCACCTGGAGATTCTGCGTGGTCACGCGGGCTGCGCCCATGTGGCCGGCCATCTTCTTGCCCTTGAACACCTTGCCGGGGTCTTGGCACTGGCCGGTCGAACCATGCGAACGGTGACTGATCGACACGCCGTGAGAGGCGCGCAAACCACCGAAATTGTGGCGTTTCATGGCACCGGCAAAGCCCTTACCGATGGAAGTGCCCGTCACGTCGACGAACTGACCTTCGAAGTAATGGTCGGCGGTGATTTCCTCGCCCACGTTGATCAGGTTTGCCGGATCGACGCGGAACTCGGCCAGCTTCCGCTTGGGCTCCACCTTGGCAGCCGCGAAATGGCCGCGCATCGGCTGGCTGGTCCGCTTGGCCTTGGCCGTGCCGGCACCCAGCTGAACGGCGCTGTAGCCATCCTTGTCCGCGGTGCGCTGCGACACCACCTGCAGCTTGTCCAACTGCAGAACGGTCACCGGCACCTGCTTGCCGTCTTCCTGGAAGATACGGGTCATGCCGATCTTTTTTGCGATAATACCAGAGCGCAACATGTTTCTTGCCCTCCTTACGACTGCAGCTTGATTTCGACATCCACGCCGGCGGCGAGGTCGAGCTTCATCAGCGCGTCCACCGTCTGCGGGGTCGGATCAACGATGTCGAGAAGGCGCTTGTGCGTGCGGATCTCGAACTGTTCGCGGGATTTCTTGTCCACGTGCGGGCCACGGAGAACCGTGAATTTCTCGATCTTGTTCGGCAGCGGAATCGGCCCGCGCACTTGTGCGCCGGTCCGTTTCGCGGTGTTCACGATTTCCTGCGTGCTGGAGTCCAGTACGCGGTAATCGAACGCCTTTAGCCGAATGCGAATGTTCTGGCTTTGCATTTGATTAGCCTTTCGCGGCTTTGGAGTTGATAGGAGGACCGGCAGACCATCCGCCGGCCCTCGTCGAACCCGAAGGTTTTTCTTACTCGATGATCTTGGAGACGACGCCGGCGCCGACGGTGCGACCGCCTTCGCGGATGGCGAAGCGCAGGCCGTCTTCCATGGCGATCGGGGCGATCAG